>CAWESH010000001.1:0-15882 GCA_963811675.1 uncultured Actinomycetes bacterium
GAGGTATCGCGGGAACCGCTTACAGCTCGGGTAAGTTCACGCGTACGCCCGAGACCAAAACCTCCCGCACGTCGCTGAGTACGCCCGGCGCTGTCACGACCACGTCGGCCACCATCCCTTCGGCCAGGGTCCCCCGATCGGGTGCGAACCTGGGCAGGGCCTCGGCCACCCGCGAGGTGACCATTCGCACACCCTGCTCGAGTGTGATCGCCCCATGCTCGGCCGCCTTCTCCACCACCAGCAGCATCGGGTCCCAGAATCCACCGGCGTAGTCGGTTGAGATCACGTCGACCACCCCGGATTCGAGCAGTGCCAGCGTCACCGAAAAGTCCTGATGGAACTCCCGCGCCCCCCAGGCGTCGCCGCTCATGATGTCGACCACCGCCCCTCGATCTTTCAGAGCGCGGGCGTGCTCGACGGCGAGTTCGGGATCCGCGATCTGGAAGTTCGAGTGAGCTGCAATCATGCGCCCGCCCAATTGCTCGGCCGCCTCCAGCGCCAGCTCGTACGTGCCCGGGGTGTGGTGAAGGATGACGGCGGCGTCCGGAGTCGCCTGGGCGAGCGTTATTCCCTCCCGACAGGCCGCCTCTGCCTGGTTCTGCCAGCGCACCGTCTCGCGCACGATCTCGCCGAAACGCGCGGCGAATGCTGACGACGACCCCAGCCGCTCCAGCCCGGTGCCCACCGCCTCGACGTCCCCGCGCTCGGCGTCCAGCCGCAGCGCGCGGGCCTCGCCGCGGGTGATGCTGATGCCCTGCTCGCGTTCGAGTGCCAGCGGCAGCAGCGTGTAGTCGGCCCAGTGGGTATCCACTCCGGGGCCGATCTCGCCGATCGCCACCGCCCCGCGTTCCAGCTCGGCTTGGGCGGTGGTGTGATGACGCGGCAGGATGCCGCCCAGCGGGAAATCGCCGTTCACCGTCCAGGCGTAGTGGGCAGGCGTTTGCAGGGACGACACCCGGACCGTCAGGCCTGGGAAGCGGCTGGAGGCGACCGCCTCCTCAACCAGGCAGAAGCCGTCGACGTTGCAGGCGCGGGTGACCCCTTGCGACAGCAGCACGTCGCAGTTAAAGCGCACCCGTTGGTCGCTCAACGCCGGCTCTCCCGAGATCATCAGCGGGCCGCGGGTAAGGCCGTGCACGTGGTGGTTGAGCACGCCGGGGATGACGAACCCGCCGCGGGCGTCGATGATCTCGTCGGCACGGTCATAGTAGGGCGACGGGCGGGGGATGACTCCCGCGATCTGGTGGTCGTCGATCACCAGAGTAACGCGTTCACGGGCGGGCTCGCCCGAGCCGTCGATCAGCGTGGCGTTTCGGATGAGTGTCCGCATGGTGCGATCCTAACGTTGGGTGTTCAGCCGTCTTCCGGGAGTTCGCACAGCTCGATGGTGTAGTTGTCGTGAGGGGCACGCAGATACAGCCAGCGCGAGCCGCCCAGCGCCCCCGGCGGGGTCTCCACCGGCCGGGTCGACCGGAACTCCACGCCCGCGGCCACCAGCCGCTCGAACTCGGCGTCGATGTCGTCGACCTGGATGCAGATGTGGGTGCTGCCGACGTTGAACGTCTCCTGATCGACGGTGCCCGGCCGGGGTCGACGGTATTCGATCAATTCCACCTGCACGCCGTCGCCCGGCAGCGTGAAGAAGGCGAAACGCATGTCGATATCGTCATATCCGGTGATCTCGTCCAGGAACGGCATGTCGACGCGATGAAACGTCAGGTCGGGCTCACGCTGGAGGAGCAGGGTGAAGAATTCGATGGCTGCTTCCAAGTTGCTGACGGTGATACCCACGTGGTGCGCGCGCAGCGGGCTCATTGCGCCACTCCGCTGTCGCCGGCCAGCACCTGCCGGTAGCGGTCGGGGTCGGTCGCTCCCTCGGTCACCACGATGAGCACCGAGCGTGGCCGGCCAACCTGTGCCAGCAGCTGCGCGCAGGCAGGATCGCCTAGCAGCGCACGCAACCCGGCCAGTCCGGCTGCTCCCGACTCGCCTGACTCGATCCCCTCGGCTGCAAGGGAGCGCATCGCGCTGTCGGCCTCCTCGTCGGTGACCACCACAGCGCCCCAGAGGCCCGCTCGGAGGGACGGCCAAGCCGTTGCCGACGGGGTACCCGCGTCCAGCCCGGCCATGGTGGTGGGCGTGGTCTCGATGGTCGCCGGCAGACCTTGGGCCAGTGATGTGGCAACACACGCGGCGCCGCTGGGATCCACCGCTACAGCCGCCGCCGTGTGGGCTGCGGCCCAGCATGTCCCGCAGGCCGCGAACGCGCCCACCCCGGTCTGCAGCATCACCAGATCGACGTCGGCCCCGCCTGTCTGCTCGTCGATCTCTGCGAACAGGGTGGAGTAGCCCTCGATTACCCAGCGGGCGACCGGATTCGAGCCGTCCAGGTCGGCATCGTTGACGGCTCGACAGCCGGGATCGCCGGCGGCGTCGGCTGCGGCCGTGCGGACAGCCTCGTCGTAGCCCTGCGCAACATCGACCAGGGTCGCGCCCTCGTCGGTGATTGCCGATCGCCGCACCTCAGCCATTGCGGCGGGCACATAGACGGTCGCCTCCAGACCCAGCGTGGCGGCCATGCGCGCGACGGCACGACCGTGGTTGCCGTCGGTCGCGGTGGTGAGCCGCCGGATGCCCTGCTTGTCGGCGGCCCGCCGCAGCGCGGTCAGGTCAGACCCGCCGCCGAGCAGCTGAGCGATCGCCCATGAGGCGCCGAGGAACTTGAATGCGGGCAGCCCGAACCGAGACGACTCGTCCTTGACCAGCAGTTGTTCCAATCCCAACTCGCGCGCCATGGACTCGGCGTCCACCAGTGGTGTGCGTTCGTAGCCCGCGAGCCCGCGGTGGAACTCGAGCGTGCTGCGAAGCGGCTCGAGATCGGCGGGGTGGGGCGTGCTGGTGACGACTCTCATTCACTCTCCTGATCGTGTCTCAGACGGCAGCGCATGCCACCATCCTGCGTGGATCCGCCCACGCGGATACCTGTCCACCCTTGGCTTCGGCGGCGCACGCTGCACCGAAGAGGCCGTCGCCGAAGTCGCGGCGATCGATGCTGTGCCCGAGCGCCTCGAGGTCTGAGGTCAGATCCTGCGGGTAGGTCGACTCCACCGCCAGCTGTGCACCCACCGATCGCCACCGGGGTGCATCCAGCGCGCTGCTCAGATCGGAGCCCTGCTCGATCACGTCACGCAGGAGTTGGAGCAGCACCTGCACCTGTCCGTCCGCGCCGGGTGTCGCCAAAGCGAGTGCGGATCCCGCGCGCTTCACCACGATCGGTGCGAGCGTGTGCACCGGCCGGCGGCCGGGGGCAGCAGCGTTGGGCGACTCCGGATCCGACGCGGCTCCCAGCAGCCGGTCGTTGAGCAGGAACCCGTACTCCGGAACGACGGTAGCGCAGCCGAAGTCGTCGAACACCGAGATCAGCATCGACACCACCACTCCGCCGGCGTCGGCGGTGCAGACACCGGTCGTGTGGTTGTATCCGGCCGGCCCGACGCGCTCGCCTCCGCGCTCGGGCACTACCATCGAGCGGCCACGCTCCAGCAGCGCTTCCGGCGGGTCGGTGAGCACGCGATCGCGGTAGGCAAACGCCCCCACGATCGCCTCGACAGCGTCATGCACCGCCGCCGCGCCACCGGTCGAGGCTCGTCCCTCGAGCGCGGCCAGCGCCACTCCCAGCAGGATCGCTTGGGAAGAGGGCGGCTGTAGCAGGATGGTGGCATCGCCAAATCTGACGGATACCGGTTCCAGGACCACGGTGCGGTGCGCGGCGAGGTCTGTCTCAGTCAGCGTCCCGCCCTCCCGGGCTGCGGCCCGCGTGATCGCAGCGGCCACCGGGCCGGTCGCAAACCCTTCGGTTCCGTGCTGTGCGATCAGAAGCAGCGCATCGGCCAGCCCCGGCTGGCGCACCACCGCTCCCGTTGCAGGTGGACGATCACCCAGCCACGGCCAGTTCTCGCCCCCGCCGCGGCGCAGCCGGTCGGCGTGATCCGCAACGCCATCGGCCAGGCTCTGGCTCACCTCGGTACCGGTCACCGCCAGATCGACGGCGGGGGCGATCAGCTGATCCCACCCGAGCGTTCCGAACCGGGCGTGCGCATCCGCCAGACCGGCCACGAACCCCGGCACGGTGGCCAGCTTGGCGCCGTCGCCTGGGAGGGGCAGTTGGAGTCCCGCCGGCGCCGTTCCGACGCCGTTGAAGGAGGTCGCTTGGCCGTCACCCGTACGGATCGTCAGCAGCGCGTCACCGCCGAGACCGCACGCGTCCGGCAGCACGACCGCCAGCGCGAACGCCGCCGCGACCGCCGCGTCGACCGCGTTTCCGCCGGCCTTGGCGATCGTGGTGGCAGCCGCGATGGCCGCCGGGTGGCCCGCGGAAACCGCCATCGTGGCACCCTCGGCGTGCGAGCTCATGCTTCCGACAGCCCCAGCGTCCGCGCGAGCAGCTCGGTGCTGACCGCGATCGCCCTGAGGCTGGGCACAGCGACGCCGGTGAGATCGGCCAGCTCGATCACCGCGGTGACGATCGCTCCCAGCTCGAGCGTCTTCCCGGCCTCCAGATCGAGCAGCGTCGAGGTCTTGTGGGCCCCCACCCGCTCGGCGCCCTGCAGCCGGCGCTCGATCTCGACGGCGGGCTCGCAGCCGACCGCCCGGGCCACCTCGCGGGCCTCGATCATGATCGTTCGCACGAGCTCGCGGGTCGGCGGGTAGCCGGTGATGTCGGACATGGTGGCGCGCGTCAGTGCACTCAGCGGGTTGAACACGACATTCCCCAAGAGCTTCACCCAGATGTCGTTTCGGATATCGGTCTCGATCGGGCACTTGAGGCCTCCGGCGGCCATGGCCTGAGAGAATGCGGTGCAGCGTTCGGAAACGGTGCCGTCGGGCTCCCCGATCGAGAATCGGGTGCCCTCGACGTGACGGATCACGCCCGGCGCCTCGACCTCGGCGGCGCAGTAGACAACGCAGCCGATCGCGCGCCGGGGCTCGATGGTGCGGCTGGTGGCGCCGCCGGGGTCGACCGCCTCGATCCGATGCCCCTCGAAGGGGCCGCCCAGCTCGTGGAAGTACCACCACGGAATTCCGTTCTGGGCCGCGACCACCGCCGTGTGCTCATGCATCAGCGGTTTCAACAGCGGTGCGGACGCGGCGTAGGAGTAGGCCTTGAGCCCGAGGAACACGACGTCGACGGGGCCGATCTCACTCGGATCCGACGTGGCGGGCGGATGCGCCTCGAAGTCTCCCCGCGCCGAGAGCACCCGCACCCCGTCGCGTTTGAGCGCCTCCAGATGGGCGCCGCGGGCAATCAGCGAGACGTCGGCGCCGCCGCGATCGAGCGCTGCGCCCACGTAGGCACCGATCGCCCCGGCTCCAAGCACCGCGATCTTCACATCGATCCGATCTGCTCTGCCAGCAGGCGGCGCTGGATCTTGCCGGTCGGCCCCTTGGGGATGGCATCCATCACCACGATCCGGGTCGGTACCTTGAACGACGCCAGCCGCTCGGCGCAGTGCGACGCCAGCACCGACTGCTCGGCGTCGCCGTCTGCCACCACGACCGCGCCGACCACCTCGCCGTACTTCGCGTCGGGCAGCGCGAAGGCGACCGCCTCGCGCACCGACGGGTGGCGCAGCAGCACTTCCTCGACCTCGTGGGGGCTGATCTTCTCGCCCCCGCGGTTGATCAGCTCCTTGATGCGGCCGGCGAGGTGGAGATAGCCGTCGCCATCGAGCGTGCCGGAGTCCCCCGTGCGAAACCATCCGTCGTGGAAGGCCGCCGCGTTGGCCTCCGGGTTGTCCCGGTACCCGTCGACGACTCCAGGCCCGCGGACAGCCACCTCTCCGTCGGGCATGATCGTCAGCTCTGTGCCGGTGGCGACACCGACCGAACCGGCTCGCCGCTCTCCCGGTGGAAGCGGGTTGGACGCCATCTGGTGGGCGGCCTCGGTCATGCCGTAGGCCTCGACCAGCGGCACCTGGAAGAGCGTCTCGAACCGCTCCAGCAACGCCGGGGGGAGCGATGACGAGCACGACCGGGCAAATCGCAGCTCGTGAGCTGTGGGCGGTTCGGGCCCGGCTCGATCCGCCAGGATCCCGTGAATCGTGGGCACGGCCGAAAACCAGGTGACGCCGTGGCGGCGGCTGTGCTCCCAGAATGCGCCGGCCGAAAACTTCCGCGGCACCACCACGGCGCCGCCGGCGTGGAGCTGGGCGAGGGTGGAGGCGACCAGGCCGTGGACGTGGAACAGCGGCATCACGCAGTGCGAGACGTCGTCGGGGCCGAGGTTGTACGTCGCGGCGATGGTCGCCGCCGAGGCCGCCAGGTTGCGCTGACGGATCGGCACGCCCTTGGGCCGCGAGGTCGTCCCGCTGGTGTGCAGCATCAGTGCCACTGCGTCCGGATCTCGGGCCGGCAGCGGCCCCGCGGCGCGTAGTCCGGTCAGCTCCAGACGTTCGATGCCAAGCTCGGCGCAGGCGGGCAGTGCCGCCTCGGCCGCATCGTCTTGCCACAGCATCGCGCGGGGTGTGAGATCGGCCAGATAGGCGTGGAACTCGCCCTCGGTATATGCCGGGTTGAGCGGCGCCGCCGCGGCACCGGCGCGCACCACCGCCAGAAACGCCGCCACGATCTCGGGGCCGTTGGGCAGCGAGAAGGCCACCGTGTCGCCCGGCCCGACTCCGTGTCCGGCCAGCTCGCCGGCCAGCGCGTCCACCCGGTCGCGCAGCTCCGCGAACGTCCACGAGCGTCCGGATTCAGGCTCGATTAGCGCCGGGGCCGAGTCTGGGTGGTGTCCGAGGACGTCGAGTGCGCGGTGATCGGTCAAGATGGCTCCGGGGTGGGAGGGGACGGTGCGATCGCGGCGGCGATCTCGTCCGGGGATGCGTTGCGGGGATGGTGGCATGCCACCAGGCGTCCGTCGGGATAGCGAAGCATGGGGGGCTCGGCGGTCGTGCACAGCTCCGAAGCGAACGCGCAGCGAGTGTGGAAGCGGCAGCCCGACGGTGGATTGGTGGGGCTGGGAGGGTCGCCGGGCAGCATGATCCGCTCGCGCGTCTCGGCCAGCACCGGATCCGGGATCGGGACGGCCGACAGCAGCGCCTCGGTGTACGGATGAAAGGGGCGCGCGAACAGCTGCTCGCACCCGGCCACCTCGGCCAGCTTGCCGAGGTAAAGCACCGCCACCCGGTCGGCGGTGTGCCGGATCACTCCCAGGTCGTGGGCGATCAGCACGTAGGTGAGGCCGAACGACTTCTGCAGGTCGGTGAGCAGGTTGAGGATCTGGGCTTGGATCGAGACGTCCAGTGCCGAAACCGGCTCGTCGGCGATCACCAGTCGCGGCTGGAGCGCGATCGCCCGCGCGATTCCGACTCGCTGGCGCTGACCGCCGGAGAGCTCGTGCGGGTACCGCTGTCCCTGCTCAGGTGCCAGACCAACCAACTCGAGCAGTTCGGCCACGCGAGCGGCGACGGCCTCGCGGTCGCCGTAGTGATGCACCCGCAGCACGTCGCCGATGATGCGGCTGATCCGTTTGCGTGGGTTGAGCGAGCCGTACGGATCCTGGAACACCACCTGCATCTCGCGGCGCAGGCCGAGCAGGTCACCGCTGGAGATGTGGTTGACGTCCAGGCCGCTCACCCGCACCGATCCCCCGGTGGGAGTCTCGAGCGCCAGGATGCACCGCCCGAGGGTGGACTTGCCGCTGCCCGACTCGCCCACCAGGGCGAATGTCTCGCCGTCCTCGACCGTGAACGAGACGCCGTCCAGCGCATGCACCACCTCTTTTTGGCCACGTACACCCGCCGGCCCGGAGGGATAGTGCATCACCAGATTCTCGACTTCGACCAGTGCAGTCATGACACCGGCTCCAGCGTCTCGGCGCGCAGCCGTGCCCGATCGGTTTCCGGCAGCCAGCAGGCGTCGAGGTGGTCGGCGCGACCGTGCTCGGTCAGCGGCGGGCGCTGGTCGCACTGGTCGAAGCGATAGTGGCAACGGGGGGCAAACGGGCACCCCGGCTGGGGGTCGACCAGGCGCGGTGGCTGGCCGTCGATCGGGCGCAGCCGCTCGACCCGTGGGCGATCGATGCGAGGAATCGACGCTAACAGCCCCCACGTGTACGGGTGCTGAGGTTGGGCGAACAGCTCGTGGCGGCCGGCGGTCTCCATCAAGCGACCGGCGTACATCACGGCGATCCGGTCGGCGATCTCGGCCACGATCCCGAGGTCGTGGGTGATCAGGAGGACCGAGGTGCCGTGGCGGTCGCGCAGCCGTCGCACCAGGTCGAGCACCTGCGCCTGGATGGTCACGTCCAGGGCGGTGGTGGGCTCGTCGGCGATCAGCACGCGGGGCTCACATGCCATCGCCATCGCGATCATGGCTCGCTGGCGCATACCGCCCGAGAACTCGTGAGGGTAGCGGTCGGCACGGGACTCGGCATCGGGGATTCCGACCTCGGCCAGCAGTTCCACCGCCCGTCGCCGGGCCTCCTTGCTCGAGATCGGGCGGTGCAGCAACAGCATCTCCTCGATCTGCCATCCCACCTTGCGCACCGGGTTGAGGGCGGTCAGCGGATCCTGGAACACCATCGCGATCTCGGCGCCGCGCACGCTGCGCAACTCGTTCTCGCTGAGGTCGAGCAAATTTCGCCCGCCGTAGCGGATCTCGCCGCCGAAGTGAGTGCCGCGACTGCGGCTGAGCCCCAGCACCGACAGGGCGGTGACGCTCTTGCCGGATCCCGATTCGCCGACCAGGGCGACGATCTCGCCGGCGCCCAGCTCCAGATCGACTCCGTCCACCGCCCGCAGGGGGCCGTCGTCGGTGTCGAACGTGACCTCGAGGCCGTCGATTGCAAGCGTCGGTTCGGCGGTCATCGCTTGATCCTGGGATCGAGGACGGTGTACAGCTCGTCGGTCAGCGCGTTGATGATCACGTAGGCGACGGCGATCACGATCGCCGCTCCCTCGACCACCGGGTAGTCGCGCTGGGCGATCGTATCGATCAGCTCCTTGCCCACGCCGGGGTATGAGAACACGACCTCGGCCACCACCGCTCCGCCCAGCAGACCGCCGATCGATAGGCCCACGATGGTCGTGATCGGCAGAGCGGCGTTGGAGAAGATGTGGCTGCGGTAGAGCTGTGTCGAGGAGACGCCCTTGGCGCGTGCGGTGCGCACGTGATCCTGCCCCATCGTTTCGATCATCGACGCGCGGGTGATGCGGGTGATGAAGCCGGCCGCCGTCAGCCCGATCGCGGCCGCGGGCAGGATGATGTGCTCTGCCCACGGCACCACCAGGTCGTAGCGATCCTGGATGACCGCGTCGATCAACACGAAATGGGTGGTCGGGTTGTAGGTCGTGGTCGGTGGCAGCCGGCCGAAGCTCGGCAGGATCGGCCAGATCGAGGTGAACATGATCAGCAGCAGCACCCCCGCGAAGAACCAGGGAATCGAGAACAGCACCGCTGCGATTCCGCGCAGCGTCGAATCCGAGGCGCTGTCGCGAGTGGCCGCCGCGAGCACGCCGGTGGTGATCCCGAACACGACCATCATGATCCCCGCCACCACCACCAGTTCGATCGTCACGGGCACGGTGTTGACCAGGATGTCCGAAACCGGCTGACCGTTCACGAAGCTGTGCCCGAAATTGAGGTGCACGAGGTTGTTGAGGTAGAGCACATACTGGTACAGGATCGAGTGGTTGAGGCCAAGCGCCGCCCGCGTCTGCTCGCGCTGCTCAGGCGTTCCGTATACCCCCGCGAGCTGATTGACGACGTCGCCGGGGATCACCCGCAGGACGAAGAAGACAATCGTGGCTACCACGAAGATCGTGATCGGGATCGCTGCCAGCCTCCGTGCCCGGCTCATTTGCCGATGCCCCCTTCCAGCCGGCGATCGGGATCCAGCAGGTCGCGCAGATCATCACCCGCGAACGTGACCGCCACCAGCAGCAGGGTGATCAGGATGCCGGGGATCAGCGCCAGGTCGGGAGCACTCGAGATGTAAGCCTGGCCGTCGCGAACCATCAGGCCCCAGTCGGCGTCGGGCGGCTGGACGCCCAGGCCGAGGTACGAGAGGGCGGTGGCGAAGCCCGCCGCGATCGCGAACATCGAGGTGGCCTGGACGATCACCGGACCAATGATGTTGGGCAGCACCTCGCCCACCATGATGCGGGTGTGCTTCATTCCCGCCGCGCGGGCTGCCAGCACGTACTCGCGGCTTGATTCGCGCAGCACCAGACCGTGCACCAGCCGGGCCACGATCGGTGTCTGGGCGATCGCGATGGCCAGGATCAGGTTGCGGATCCCGGTCCCCAGACCGGCCACGATCATCAGTCCCAAGAGCACCAGCGGAAAGGACAGCAAGGCGTCCATCGACCGCATCAGGCCGGTTTCGGTGTAGCCCTTCCGGTACCCCGCCGAGAGCCCGATGGCGACCCCCACGATGGTTGACAGAATCACCGCCACGGCGCTCGTCAGAATCAGCGGCCGGCCGCCGTAGAGCACGCGCGAGAGCTGGTCGCGGCCGAGGTTGTCGGTGCCCAGCCAGTGTGGTGAGGAACCGGGCGCGAGCAAGATCTGATTCGATTGGGTGGTCGGGTTGTAGGGAGCGAGTACCGGCGCAAGCAGGCTCAGCACCAGGCACACCACGATGAATCCCCACGCGATCACGGTTGAGGGCCGGCGGAGTGACCCGCCGGGCCCCAGCAACCGTTTGCGTGCACGCGCCCTTCGGCTGTACTGCCTCGGGGCGGCGACCAGTTCAGGCAAGGCCGAGCTTCTCGGGGAACATCCGGTAGGTACCCAGACCGTCGAGATCGATTCCGACCACGTTGGTCGCGTGTGCCACCGGCGCTGCGTTCTGGGCGAGCATGGCGATTCCGGCCATCTCTGCCGCGGCTGTCTTCTGCATGTCGACGTAGATCTGGCCGCGGGCGGTCGGATCGGTTTCCTCGCGTCCCTGCGCGACCATCTGGTCGATCGTCTTGGATGGGCCTTTGAGGGTGTCGGTGGCGGTGATCGCCGCAGCATAGAACTGGTCTGATTTGAAGATCGAGTAGGCGGCGTCGTCCGGGTCGGCCAGGATCGCGGCGTAGGTGTCAATCGCGATCTCGTGCTGCTTGGGATCGCTGGTCTTGGCCAGGAACGCCGACTGGTCGAGATACTCGACGGTGGCCTTCAGGCCGACGGCGTTCAGATTCTGCTCGATGATCTGACCGACTGCCGGCCACCATCGTGCGTTGGACGAGACGATCTTGATCTCGCGCCCCTCGGCTCCGGCCTCTTTCACCAGCGACTTTGCTTTGGCCACGTCCTGGGTCGAGAGTGACTCGAGCGACTTCTCGTAGCCGATGTCCGGCGGGGGGATGACGTATGCCGGTTCCTGTGCGTAGCCGCTGAAACCGGACTTGGTGATGGCGGAGCGGTCGAGGGCGAGGTTGATCGCGTCGCGAACCCGCTTGTCCTGCAGCGCCGGTGCGGACACATTCAGGAAGGCGAAGTGCGACACATACGGCTTGCCCTGCTGGACGACGACCTTGCTGCCCATGCTGTTGAGGCTCGAGAGCGGAACGAACACCGACGCCTGCACCGAGCCGGTCTGCACCGCGGTGGCGAGTGCGGTGGGATCGGAGATCACCTGGAAGATGATCTTGTCGAGCAGGGGAGCGCCGGCCCAGAAGCCGGGGTAGGCCTCGAACGTCGCGTTCTGTCCCTCGGTGAACGTGCCGAGCTTGAACGGGCCGGCTCCGATCGGCTTCTGGCCGACCTTCTTGCCGTCTCTCTCGATCTGCGCCGCCGACAGCACCGCGCCGGCCTGGACTCCGGCCTTGGCCGGGAACGACACGTCGGCGCGAACCAGGTTGACCTGGAAGCGGCCGTCGGGAAGAGCCTTGAAGGAGTGGGTGTTGGGGGCGCCCAGCAGCAGCGCGCCGTAGCTGCCCGGAGGTATGGAGGGATCCTTGGGATCCCACATCCGCCGCCAGGTGCGCTCGAAGTCCTTGGCCGTGACCGGTGAGCCGTCGTGGAAGGTGGCGTTGTCGCGGATCGTGAACATGTAGGTGCGACCGTCGCTCGAGACGTCCCACGAGGAGGCCAGCTCCGGCATCACCTTGGCCGTGCCAAAGTCGGTTCGGGTCAACCCGCGCGAGATCATGTCGACCGACATCCAGTCGGCGAAGGTCGAGAACAGCGCGGGATCGAACGTGCCGGTGAGTGCGTCGACGCCGAACACCAGCGTGCCGCCCTTCTTGGCGACCGCCGCGGTGGTGGAGGATGCCGCAGTCGAGCCGGCGCGAGAACTGCCGCCGCATGCGGCCAGGATCGCGGGCAGTGAAACGCCGACCGCGCCAACCGCGGCCGATCGTGTGAGGAACTGGCGTCGCTTGTACCGGTCGGCGGGCGAGCTGTCCTTCGGATGCTCCATTCGGCACTCCTTTCGGGGGAGCCTGGTCGGACAGCGTCCGTCCTCGGCACTGGTGGCCGACAATAACATTGGATCCAATCAAGGTCAAGGGCCGTGATTACGCTACATTGTGGATCCAATCAGAGAGATTCCGACTTGACACCTCCTAGTTGGATCCAATAGCGTCGAAGGCCGTCGACCAAAAGAAGGAGCCCCGCGTGTCCCAAGCGGATCTGAGGGAACTGGCCCGGCAGTGCACCAACGTGCGTCTGCGAGTGCTCGAGCAGGTCGAGGTCGCCGGCGCCGGCCACTACGGCTCCAGTCTCTCGTTGGTGGAGCTGCTGGTGACGCTGTACCACCGCTCGCTGCGCGTGCGCCCCGCCGAGCCCGATTGGCCCGGTCGTGACCGCTTCATCCTGAGCAAGGGGCACGGCTGCTCGGCCCTGTATGCGGTGCTCGCCGAGATGGGCTTCTTCGACCTGGCCGAACTCAGTGCGTTTACCCGCCTGGGCAGCATGCTCGGCGACCATCCCGACCGGCGCAAGGTGCCTGGAATCGACTTCTCCTCCGGCTCGCTCGGTCATGGCCTCTCGGTCGGCGTTGGCATGGCGCAGGCGATCCGTCTGCAGGATCTGGGAGGCAAGGCCGTGGTGCTGATCGGCGACGGCGAGCAGAACGAGGGTCAGATGTGGGAGGCGGCCGGGTATGCCGCCGCACGCCGGCTCGGCAACCTGATGGCGGTGTGCGACCAAAACGGCGTTCAGGTCGACGGCACCACCGAGGAGACGCTTCCGATTGGCCCGCTGCCCGACAAGTGGCGCGCGTTCGGCTGGGACGTGGTGGAGGTCGACGGCCACGATCTGGCCGAGCTGGTCGCAACCTGGGAACGACTGGATGCTGCGCGGCAGCCGGTCGGCACGCCCACCATCGTGTTTGCTCATACTGTGGCCGGCAAGGGCATCCCGCCGATCGAAGGTGACGCGGCGTGGCACGTCGGGTATCTGCACGGGCCCGATGTCGACGCAGCCGTAGAGACGATCCGCGCCGTCCATGGCGAGCTTTTGGAAGGGGCCTCCGCATGAGCTTTCTCAGCGAGCAATCGGTTGACTCGTGGGACACGCGGCGACAGGCGGTTCAGCTGGTGCGGATCGGCCGTGAGCTGGCTGATCTGGCGGACTCCGATCCGCGGATCGTCACCGGCAGCGCCGACCTCAAGTACGCCACCCTGATCTCGGAGTTCGAGGACAGACATCCCGAGCGGTTCTTTCAGTTCGGCATCGCCGAGCGCAACATGTTCGGAGCGGCGGCCGGGATGGCGACATGCGGGCTGATCCCCTACGTGTCCACGTTTGCGAGCTTCGCCGGGCTGCTGGGCTATGAGGCGATGCGCACAGACCTGGCCTATCCGTATGTGCCGGTGCGGGTGCTGGCAACTCACGCCGGGATCTCGATGGGCTTTTTCTCGACCTCCCACCACGCCACCGAGGACATCTCGGCCCTGCGGTCGGTTGCCGATCTGATGGTGCTGTCGCCACCCGACGGTGAGGCCGCGGCGGCGCTGATTCGTGCCACCGTCGACCACCCCGGCCCGATCTATATCCGGCTCGGGCGCGGCCGTGAACCCTCCGTCTACATCGAGGCGCCGGACGGGTATGCGCCGGGAGATCCGTACGTCCTGCGCGAGGGCAGCGATGTGGTTCTGGTGGCGACCGGGCTGATGGTTTCGGCCGCCCTTGAGGCCGCCGACGCGCTCGCATCCGATGGGTTGTCAGCGACGGTGATCGATGTGCACACGCTCAAGCCGTTCTCGGCCGAGGTGATCGCAGCGCTGGTGGCGCGGCATCCGCTGGCTGTGGTGGTGGAGGAGCACAACACCGAAGGCGGGCTCGGCACGATGGTGTCCGAGGCGCTCGCCGAGGCAGGCGCCCGGGTGCCGCTGGTCAAGCACGGAGTGCCCGACGAGTACTGCATCATCGGGCCGCCCAGCCACTGCTATGCCTACTACGGCCTGGATGGCCCGGGAGTGATGACAGTGGCCAGGCGGGCTGTGGAGCGCAGCGCAGCCGACTGGTGGTCACGGCCGCGCGGCCCGTTTTGGACGGCCGCCGATCGCGACGCGGTGCTGATCGAGGCGCGGTCGCGCACCCGCGAGCCGTTGCGGCTCGTGGAAGCCGAGGCCGGTCGATGATCGCGGCCCGTCCCGATCCCGCCGAGCTCGAGCTGATGCTGCGCATGATGATCCGCATCCGCCGATTCGAGGAGGCGCTGGCGCGGCTTTTCAAGCGCGGCAAGCTGCCGGGTTTCGTGCACCTCTACATCGGTGAGGAGGCGGTTGCGGTCGGTGCCTGCTCCGCACTCGAGTCGCGGGACAGGATCACTTCGACGCATCGTGGTCACGGTCACCTGATCGCCAAGGGCGCCTCGGTCGACGGCATGATGGCCGAGTTGTTCGGACGCGTGGACGGCGTCAGTCGGGGTAAGGGCGGCTCGATGCATGCGGTCGACTTCTCGATCGGTGTGCTCGGCACCAACGGCATCGTCGGCGGCGGCATTCCGATCGCGACCGGGGCCGCCTGGGGCGATCGCCACCTCGGCCGTGACTCGGTCACTGTGTGCTTCTTCGGCGACGGCGCCGCCAACCAGGGCGTGCTGCACGAGGCGCTCAACCTGTCGGCGGTGTGGAAGCTGCCGGTGATCTTCTGCTGTGAGAACAACCAGTACACCGAGTGGACGCCCACGGCCACGATCACGGCCGGGCGGATCGCCGACCGGGCCGCCCCGTTCGGCATCCCCGGCGAGCAGATCGACGGCAACGATGTGCTGGCCGTGCACGAGGCGATCGGCCGGGCGGTCGCCCGCGGCCGGGCCGGAGAGGGCCCCAGCTTCGTGGAGTGCATGACCTATCGCCACCACGGCCACAACGAGGGCGAGGAGGCCTTCTCGGGGAAGTACCGCCCAGACGAGGAGCAGGCCGAGTGGCGCGAGCGTGACCCGATCACGTCGCTTCGCACTCGGGCCGCCGAGTGGGGCGCGTTCACGCCCGAGCGGGCCGATGAGATCGACGCCGAGGAGACCCAGCGAGTCGAGGCGGCGATCGAGTTCGCCGGCCAAAGCCCCTTCCCTGACGCCGACGAGGCGCTGCTGCACTGCTTCTCGGAGGGTGCCGTGACGTCAGTGAGGAGCGTATGACCGACGACTATTTCATCCGGGCGATGCAGGCAGGTATCCGCGAGGCAATGGCCGAGGACGACCGAACGTGGTGGTGATCGGCGAGGACGTCGACCGCTCGATCATCGGCGCCACCGAGGATTGATCGACGAGTTCGGCCCCACCCGAGTGCGCAACACGCCGATCTCGGAGGCGACCTTCGTGGGCGCGTGCATCGGCGCCGCCGCGGTCGGCCTCAGGCCGGTGGTCGACCTGATGGTGGGCTCGTTCTTCTACGTGTCGATGGACCAGGTCGCCAACCAGGCGGCCAAGCTGCCGTA
>CAWESH010000002.1:0-46981 GCA_963811675.1 uncultured Actinomycetes bacterium
GATGGAGGGCGGCACTACGTTTCACTTCGTCACCGACGGGCATCGAGGCGGCGCTCGAACCAGGCGAAGCGGGCCGCGGGCGGCAAGGACGTCGTCGCTGGGCGGCGGGGCGAAGGCGGCGCAGCAGTACCTGAAGGCCGGCCTCGTGGACGAGATGGAGATCAACCTCGCGCCGACGCTGCTCGGGAGCGGCGAGCGGCTGTTCGACGGCGTGAGCGACCTCCACGGCCTGCGCCTCATCCGCACGGTCGCGACCCCGCGCCGTGACGCATCTCAAATTCGCCAGGGACTGAAGGGGACAGCCATGAAGAAGAAGGGCGACTCGAAGGAAGAAAAAGGAGCAGGCTCTCCTTCTCATCTGATCGACGCGAGGATCGGGGAGCCGAGTGATTGGCGGGGCGATACGCTCGCCGGCTGCGCCCTCATCAGGCAGGCCGACCCCGAAGTGGTCGAGGAGGTGAAGTGGAGGAAGCCGTCGAACCCGATGGGCGTCCCGGTGTGGTCGCACGCCGGGATCATCTGCACCGGCGAGACGTACAAGAACGCCGTGAAGCTGACGTTCGCCAAGGGCGGCCTCGCTCCCGGACCCTGCGAGCCTGTTCAATTCCAGCCTCCTCGCGCCGGCCACCGAGGTGGCGGCATGACTGGAGGGAAACGACGGGGAGCGGGGCCGCTTGATCATGGCGGGGACGTCACCGACCGGCCGCTCGCGGCCGACCAGCAGCTTGATGCCGTAGTTGGCGGCGAGTGTCCCCCACACGGTCGCGGCGGCGCGCACCGGGCGACCTGCCAGCGCCCCGGCCATGACCCAGCACACGCCGTAGTTGCCGGCGGTGGTGTAGGCCACGGCCGTGCGGTCGAGCCACGGCCGGCTCAGAACCCGACCTTGCTGAGCCGCGGCTCACGCTTGACGTAGGCAACCTTGGAGACATCGATATACACGTCGGTGCCGTCGTCGGCCGTGACCGTCACCAGCCCACCCGCAGGCAGCCCTGCCGACAGCTTCGACCACTCCTCCTCCGTCAGCTTGAAGCCCGCGATCAGCCCACCCTCGAAGCCGATCTCGATGCGAGTCACCTCGTCAGCCATGCTCTGCTCCAGTTCTCGATTGGGACACCAGTTCCACCAGCACTCCGTCGACGCTCCCGGGATGGATAAACGCCACCTCGAGACCGAACAGCCCCACCCGCGGCTCGCTGTCGATCAGCTCAGCCCCGGCGGCAGCGGCATCCGCCAGCGCCGCTCGCAGATCGGTCACCTCCAAGGCCACATGGTGCATCCCCTGGCCCCGTTTCTCCAGAAACCGGCCGACCGGAGTGTCTGCACCGAGCGGGGCGAGCAGCTCGATCCGCGAGTCCCCCACCCGCATCGAGGCCGCCTCCACACCCTGCTCCTGCACCGTCTCGCGGTGCTCCAGAACCGCCCCCAGCAGGCGCTGATAGGTGCCGATGGCGGTGTCGAGGTCGGTCACAGCGTGCCCGATATGATGAACGCAGAGCGGGTGCATCGCGCCCGCATGTTACGAGACTTCCGATTCTCAGGGGGGTAGATGGAATTCCTGGACAAACTCAAGGTGCAGGCGATCGACGTCGCCACCACCGTTGCCGAGAAGACGCAGGAGACGGCCAAGACCGGTCAGCTGCAGATGCAGCTGCGCACGCTCAAGGGTGAGGAGAAGGACGCGCTCACCGAGTTCGGCCGCACCACCTATGGCCTGTACGCGCAAAACGCGCTGGCCGAGCGCTCCGGTGAGCTGGCCGGCGCCGCCGCCAAGATCGAGGATCTTCGCCGCCAGATCGACGAGAAGGTGGCCGAGATCACCGAGCTGAGGGGCGATACGGACGCCGATGACGAAGACGACGACGAGCCGGTTGAGACTGTGGCAGAGGAGCTCCCCGCGGAGGATCCCGCGCCCTAAATCAGCCCTTCGGGGCGGGCGTGTCGTCGGTAGAAGGGCTGATCCGCAGCGCCGGCAAGAGCTGCGGCGGCGACGCCACGACCTCGCCCGGAACGATCTCCACGCCGATCTGGCGAGACGCGTCCGACACCGGCTGAAGATCGCTCAGAAGCTCCTCGAGGTCGGTGCGCGTGAGCGTCTCGCGCTCGAGCAGCGCCTGCGCGATCCGGTCGAGCTGTGGACGGTGATCGGCCACCATTCGCACCGACCAGATCAGCGCCCGCTCGGTGATCTCGCGCAGGTCGCGGTCGCGCATCTGCTTGGTCTCCTCCGACAGCGTGACGTCGTCGGCGCGCATCTGCAGCGAGCGGGTGGTCGCGCCCATGCCCCAGTCGAACACCATCATGCGCGCGATCGCAGTGGCGTGATCGAGATCGGAGGCGGCACCGTTGGTGATCCGCCCGAACACCACCTGCTCGGCGGCCCGGCCGCCCAGGCTGATCTTGAGCCAGTCCTCCAGCTCATCCTCGGAGGCCATGTGGCGGTCTTCCTCGGGCAGGCGCATCATCATCCCCAGGGCGCGGCCCCGGGGAAGGATGGTGACCTTGTGGATCTCCTCGCTGGTGAGGTGGGCGATCAGCGCGTGGCCGGCCTCGTGGTAGGCGATCACCCGCTTCTCCTTCTCGGTGATCAGCTTGCGCTGCTCGAGGCCGGCGACGACCCGCTCGAGCGCATGCGAGAAGTCGGCGTAGGTCAGCCGGTCACGTCCCGCACGGCCGGCCGAGATGGCGGCTTCGTTACAGATGTTGGCGATGTCGGCGCCGGTCAGACCGGCGGTCTGGCGTGACAGCTCACCCAGGCGCACGTCCGTTGCCAGTGGCTTGTTGCGGGTGTGAACGCCCAGGATCTGCTCGCGGCTGACCAGGTCGGGCGGACTGATCAGCACATGCCGATCGAAACGCCCGGGGCGCAGCAGGGCCGGGTCGAGATCCTCGAGCCGGTTGGACGCGGCCACCACCACCAGCCGGTCGTGCTCGTCGAATCCGTCCAGCTCTACCAGCAGCTGGTTCAGGGTCTGGTCGTGCTCTCGATTGTTGCCGCCGCCGATCCGCTTGGAGCCGACCGCGTCCAGCTCATCGATGAAGATGATGGCGGGCTGGTTCTCGCGAGCGGTGGCAAACAGCTTGCGGATGCGGGCGGCGCCCAACCCCGACCACATCTCGACGAACGCCGAGGCGCTCTGAAAGTAGAAGTTGGCACCCGACTCGCCGGCGACGGCCTTGGCCAGAAGCGTCTTTCCGGTACCGGGAGGGCCGTGCAGCAACACTCCCTTGGGGACGCGCGCGCCCAGCTTCTCGAAGCGGGCGGGATCGGACAGGAACTCCACGATCTCCTCGAGCTCCATGCGCGGCTCCTCCAACCCGGCAACGTCCGCCCACCGCACCCGCGTATCGTCGCGGGGGTCGATGGTGTGGGGCTTGGTGGACGGGATCGACCGCACCAGCTTCCACGAGAAGTAGGCCAACAACCCGAAGATGATGAAGATGCCCCACTCGACCAGGAAGTGGTGCAACGCGTCCAAGAGTGTTGCCGGCCAACCGTTGAGGTTGATCCAAAGCATCACTGCAAGCGTACGATCAACTGGACAAGTTACAAGACGTGCCTAGGTCATTCAGGTGTTGCGCCCTCGAGCCGCAACACCTCATCCAGCGCAGTCTTGGCGACTTCCAACTCCTCGGCGGTCGGCTCCCGGGTGGCTGCCACCCGCTGGAGCTCGTAGCCGGGCCGGCTGAGGGTACGGGCCAGCCGGTTGTCGGGATGCCGCGTCATCCACGAGAACGTCTCTGCGGCGACACCCACTGCCGCCATGCCGGTCAGCAGCCGCGCCGGCCCCCGCCGGCTGGCCGGCATGCGCGCGACCAGGGTGCTGCCGGCTGCAGTCGCGACCAGCATCGGGCCGACCATGTGCGAGCCGCAGCGCTCGTGCTCCTTGGTCACGTCGATGGCGTCGGTGTCCTGTTCGTAGCCGCCGATGGCCTTGTGCTCGGCGCCGTGATAGCCGGCCACCTGGGAGCCGCGGATCGCCAAAAGCGCCGGCACCAGCGACATTCCCACAGCGACGACCTCAGCCGCCGCCACCGGCAGCTTCGAGCGACGCGCGACCGTGCTGATCAGCGCCGAGGCGGCCAGCGCAGCTCCCATGCCGGGGGCTTCGAACGGCAGCCGTGCTTCCGGCAGCCGCCGCCGCATCGTGGGAAGCAGATACGCCACCTCGGCCATCCGCGCGACGCCTCGCACCACCGGCGTTCCCACCAGCACTTCGGGCAGGTCGGGCTTTCGGCCTGAGGCCATCTTGATCTCACCGGCAGGCGTCCGCACCGCCGCGGCCCAGTGGTCGAAGCTGTGCACAAGAATGCCGTTGCGAAGCGCCATTCCGCCCAGGCGAACCTTGTCTTTGGGCTCCTCTGTCATTCGAGCTCCCCGATCGTGCGCGCGGCATGCAGGAAGAACGACGTGGCCAGCTCCAGGTCGTCCTTGGACACCCGCTCGTCGCCGGAATGCACCAGCGGCCAGGTCTCGAGCGGATCCGTGCGTTTGGGCATGAAGCCGTAGGCGATGTTGCCGAAGGCCTCGCGGAAGTAGTGGCTGTCGGTGAACCCCGACGAGATGGTGGGCACTGCGACGGCGCCGGGGACGATCGTGGGCACGAACGCCTGGATCGTCTCGAACAGCGGTGTATCTGCCGGTGAGCTGGTGCCGCCGACGCTCTCGACGAAGGCGAAGTCGTGCTCGATGCCGTCCAGCGCGGCGGCCACTGCGGCCCGCAGCTGCTCCTGGGTCTGGCCCGGCAGGATCCTGCAGTCGCAGCGCAGCACGCATCGCCCAGGGACGACGTTGAGGCTGGCGCGAGGCGAGGCCTCCAGCCCGGTGGGAGTGATCACCGCGCCCAGCATCGGCCCCAGCACCTCGGTCAGGGCGCGGTTCGACCCTCGAGACTGGCGCGCCAGCGCGGTGGCGTCGGCGCCCTCCGCCCCGATCGCCGCCAGGAAGGCGCGCAGCTCGGGCAGATCATGCACGGGCCGCGGCATCCGCTCGATCCGCTCGATCACAGGAACGATCTTGGGCAGCGCGTTGTCGGAGATGAACGCACCGGAGGCGTGGGCGCTGCGGCCGTGCACGGTGATCTCGAAGGCGGAGCACATCTTCTCGCCGACATCGACGTTGTACACGATCCTGCCGTTGTGCTCGAGCCGCTCGCCACCGCCCTCGTTGAGGACGTAGTCGGTGCGTACCAGCTCCGGCCGGGCCTCGACGATCCAGGACGCTCCGATGCCGACGCTGACCTCCTCGTCGGCGACCGCGCACAGCACCAGGTCGCCGTTTCCCTGCCAGCCTTCGCGCGCGAGCGTTGCGAACGCCACCGTCTCGGCGGCCACCTGCCCCTTCATGTCGAGAGCACCACGGCCCCAGATGTACTCGTCGCGGTCGACGCCTCCGAAGGGCGGTACCGACCACTCGTTCTCGTCGGCCACGACCACGTCGGTGTGACCCAGCAAGAGCAGCGAGGGACCGGTGCCGCGCCCGGGAATGCGGGCAACCAGGTTCTGGCGCTGGGGGTCGTCACCGGCCAGCGTGGCGGTCACGCCCGCCTCGGCGAGGTAGGCCGCCAGGTGCTCGGCGGCAGCGGTCTCATTCCCCGGCGGATTGGTGGTGTTGATGCGGATCAGCGACGAAAGCAGGGCGCTGGTGTCGCTGCGCAAGTCGGTGGTGATCATGGGACCGAGTATAGGCTTTAGCCCATCTCAGGCGACCTGTTCTCAGATTCGGCCGAGGTGCGACTGGCCACAGCTGCCCCGCTGGCGCAGCGTCTGCGACCGCAGACGCTCGACCAGTTCGAGGGCCAGGCCGACGTGGTCGGGCCGGACAGCGGCCTGCGCCGCGCGATCGCGGCCGATCGCGTTCCGTCGATGATCTTCTTCGGCCCACCGGGCAGCGGCAAGACCACCCTGGCGCGCATCGTCGCCCATACCACCCGGGCGGATTTCGTGGAGATGTCCGCGGTTCAGACCGGTGTGGCCGATGTGCGGCGGGTATTGGCCCAGGCGAACGAGCGGCTGGGCGCTTCCGGCCAGCGCACGATCCTGTTTCTGGACGAGATCCATCGCTTCAACAAGGGTCAGCAGGATGGCCTCCTGCCGGCGGTCGAGTCCGGCTTGGTGACGCTGATCGGGGCGACCACGGAGAACCCCTACTTCGAGGTCAACTCGGCGCTGCTGTCGCGCTGCCAGCTGTACCAGCTGGATGCCATCGACCGCGACGCGCTGGGCCGGATCGTGGAGCGCGGCGCTGCAGAGCTGGGTGTGTCGCTGGCCGACGGCGTGCGAGAGACGATCGTGTCGGCCGCCGGCGGCGACGGCCGAAGTGCGCTCAACATCGTCGAGGCGGCCGCCGCCGTGGCCACCGACGGCACGGTCTCAGACGCCGATGTGGCAGATGCGGCGCGCAAGCAACCGCTGCTGTACGACAAGGGCGGTGACCGCCACTACGACACGATCTCGGCGTTCATCAAGAGCATGCGCGGCTCCGATGCCGACGCATCGGTGTACTACCTGGCGGTCATGATCGCGGGCGGCGAGGACCCCAAGTTCCTGGCCCGGCGAATGATCGTGTTCGCCTCCGAAGACGTCGGTAACGCCGACCCGCAGGCGCTCGAGGTGGCCGTCGCCACGGCTCGGGCAGTCGAGTTCGTGGGCCTCCCCGAGTGTCGCATCAACCTCTCCCAGTGCGCCGCCTACCTGGCCCGGGCGCCCAAGTCGAACGAGGCCTACAAAGCGATCTCGGCCGCGCTCGACGATGTGCGTGAGCGCGGCGCGCTGCGGCCGCCGCCGCACCTGCGCGACGGCTCATACCCGGGGGCCAAGGCCCTGGGCCACGGCGTCGGCTATCGCTACCCGCCCAGCGACCCCGCCGCCGCAGCCGACCAGCAGTACATGCCCGACGAGCTCGTGAACCGCCGCTACCACTGAGGCTGGTCCGTTGGGTCTGTGGCTGCGTCCCACGCGGTGGTGCGGTGCTCAACGTGGCTTTGCCACGCCTCCGCTCCGCCCACCGCTCGATCCTTGCCACAGACCCAACGGCCTTCGCCTCAGGGCGTCAGTCGTACATCGACGTCCTGTGAATAAAAGGTGCCAGGCACCTTTTATTCACAGGATTCTTTTGCCGAAGGCGGAGCAAGCCGAACTCAACTGCCAGGCTGCCGGTGGCGTTGTGCTCGTCCAGTACCGGGTTTACCTCGACGATCTCCAGCGACGTGATCAGGTCACGGCTGGCGAGGATCTCCATT
Source organism: uncultured Actinomycetes bacterium (assembly GCA_963811675.1). Lineage (GTDB taxonomy): Bacteria > Actinomycetota > Thermoleophilia > Gaiellales > JAICJC01 > CAVPTL01. Next base: position 7,242 of record CAWESH010000002.1, read on the forward strand.
GCCAGGTGGGCTTCGCGGTAGGTGATGCCGCCGCGTACCGGTGTGCCCACGCCGGGTGCCTGATCGGGATCGACCACGTCCATGTCGAAGGAGACGTGCATGAAGGCGCCGCCCGACGCCACCCGCACCGCATGTTCCATCACGTGATGCATCCCGTGGCGATCGATGTCGAACATGCTGAACACGGTCACCCCGGCACGGCGCAGATGCTCGCGCTCGCCGTCATCGATACTGCGCACCCCCACCAGCACGGTGTGCTCGCCCAGCACCGAGGGAATCGGCCACGCCTCGCTCCTGAAGCGCTCGTCGTCCGACAGCCCGAGCGTGACCGCCAACGGCATCCCGTGCACGTTCCCGCTGGGTGAGCTGACCGGAGTGTTGATGTCGGAATGGGCGTCGACCCACACCACCCCGCCGGGTGCGCCGTGGGCGCGGGCCAAACCGCCCAGCGTCCCGATTGCGATCGAGTGGTCGCCTCCCAGCACCAGCGGCACCTCGCCGGCAGCGACGACATCCGCCACCTCGCGGGCCAGCTCCTCACAGGTCTGCTTGATGGAATCCCAGTAGCGCGTGGACGAGTCGCCCTGGTCGAGCCGCTCGACCGTGGGGGCGCCCACGTTTCCCCGGTCATAGCGATCCAGCCCCAGCGCGCCCAACCGCTCCTCGAGCCCGCCGTAACGGATCGCGGAGGGTCCCATGTCGACCCCGCGGCGTCCCGATCCGAGATCCAAAGCGGCGCCGATCACGGCTATCCGGGAGCGTTCGGTGGTACTGCTCATCGACCCGCAAGCCTACCCCGCCGGGATCGCCGGTGAGAGGAACCCGGGCTAAAGCTGTGCTGCCAGACGCCGATACGGGAAGCACCCCCGTCCTCACCCGCGCCCGGTTTCCCTTCAGGAGGCAGTTCCATGGTCGATCTTGCGAGTATCAGAAATGCGTCATTCACTCTCACCCCCACGGGATACAACCCCGAGGAGGTCGATCAGTTTCTTGCTGATCTCGCCGATCAGCTGAGTGAGATGCCTGTGGCCGAGGCTCCCGAGCCCGTGGTCGCACAGATTCCGATCGAGCAGCCGGTCGAGCAGACCCTGTCCGAGCCCACCGAGCGCCCGTCCGCCGATCTGGACGGACTCAAGAACGCCGTGGAGCGCACCATCAGCTCGCTGGACGAGTTCGTGCAGAACGAGCTGGCCGAGGTCAAGGCCGCTTCCAACCTCGAGGTGGAGGAGATTCACCGCGAGCGCGAGCGCCTGCTGGAAGAGGCCGGCGAAGCCGCCAAGTCCCACCTGGACGAGGCGCGCGTGCGCGGCGAGCACATCGTGCAGGAGGCTCAGGGCGAGGGTGACCAGCTGCGACAGGCACTGGAAGCCGAACTGCAGGCCGAGCGCGAGCGCTTCGAGCAGGCTCTTGCCGACCGCGACGCGCAGGCACAGGCGCGGGTCGCCGAGGTGCTGGCCGAGGCCGACGAGCGCAAGCGGGAAGCCGACGCGCTGGTCGCCGATGCCAACAAGGTTCAGTCCCAGGTGCTGGGTGCCATCGAGCAGGCCCGGGCCAGCCTGGCGCTGCCCGAGCCGGTGCAGGTCGCAGACGAGACCGTCGAGCCCGAGCTCGAGACTGACACCGAGGTCGAAGTCGAAGCCGTAGCCGAGGAGGCTGAGGTCGTGGAGGGCGAGGTCGACACCGACGCCGAGCTCACCGCTGACACCGACGCCGAGGCCACCGAGCAGTCCGACGAGCAGGGCGACGACGTCGACGTGTTCGGCTTCGAGCGCTCGCAGGGCTCGTCACTTCGCAGCATCATCACCGATGCCCGGGGAGAGTCGGAGACAGACGCCGACTCCGACGTCGAGCTCGATGACGCTGAAGATGCCGCAGCTTGATTCCGCACTCCAGCCGTTCGGCCTGAAACGGCCGGACGGTGAGCCGGTCGGACTCGACTCGCTGGTCGAGCCCGGCCTGCTTGTGCTGGCCATGATGGAGGCCGACACGTCCCCCGACCCGCGGCTGCCGATGCTGCGGGAGCTGGGTCGTTCGGCCGCCGACTACGGCGGGCATCTGGTGGTCGTGTCGCACGGTGAGTGCGGCGCCGGTCGCCAGCTGGAGGCTGCCGGCATCGCGCAGTGGTTGAACGACGGTGGTGAGGCGTTTCAGCGCCTTGACCTGACCGAGCGCAAGCTTGGTCGCACCCGCCGCCAGGGCGGCATCTTCGTGATCGACGGCGACCTGGTACTGCGCTTTGCCTTCAGTACCCGCAACGCCGAGGAGTGGATTCCGGCCTCGTTTGTGATCTCACGGCTGAAGCGGCTGAACGCTGCGGCGGTGACCACCGAGCCTCCTGAAGTGGTTGTCACCGAGGAGCTCGAGCAGCGCTCCCAGAGCGCGGTCGACACGGAGATGGACGAGCTTGTGCGCCAGGTGGGCGAGCGACTCGGCATGAGTGCTGAGGAGCTGTCGCGCCTGACCACTGCCAGCCGTTTTCGTGACCTGGGCATGGCCATGGTGCCCAACTCGATCATCACCAAAGACGGTCCTCTGACCGACGAGGAGTGGACCGTGATCAAGCAGCATCCGGAGCGCTCCGCCGAGATGCTCGGTGCCGGCGCGTCGCTGGAACCGGTGCGCGAGGTGGTGCGCGCCAGTCACGAGCACCTCGACGGCAGCGGCTATCCGCGCGGTCTCAGCGGTGAAGACATCCCTCTGGGCGCACGCATCCTGCTGGCCTGCGAGTCGTACCTGGCGATGACCCAGGAGCGGCCCTATCGCGAGATGCTGGGAATGCGTGACGCCGTCGAGGAGTTGCGCCAGTACGCCGGGCGGATCTATGACTCACGTGTGGTGGACGCCCTGGTGAGCGTGATCGCCAAGTCCAGCGGTACCTCCCAGATCGCCGCCTAAACGCTCTGAGGGCTTTCGCAGCGGCGAAAGCGTCGGTAGACTCCTGCAACTCTCACGGTCAAGCAGGAGGCAACGTTGGCGACGGTTATCGGAACGCGGCATATTCGGCAGGACGGCAAGGAGAAAGTCACCGGCGCGGGGCGGTACACCGCCGACATGAACCTGACCGGCATGTTGCACGCCAAGTTCCGGTTCGCCGACCACCCCCGTGCGCGGATCGTGAAGATCGATACCGCCGCCGCCCGAGCGCTGCCCGGAGTGCTTGCTGTGATCACGCATGCGGACGTCCCCGCTGTCCGCTACGGCGCGTTCATCCAGGACCGCACCCTGTTCGCCGTCGACACCGTCCGCTACGAGGGTGATGTTGTGGCAGCGGTGGCCGCGTTGACGCCTGAGATCGCCGAGCAGGCCGCGGCGCTGATCGATGTCACCTACGAGCCGTTGGAGGCCGTGGTCGACATCGAGCACGCGCTGGCGGAGGGCACCGCGCTGGTGCACGACGGCTGGGAGTCGTACTCCGCGGCGGACGAGGTCGTGCGCAAGGGCAACGACGCCTCACATTCGTCGATCACAAAGGGCGATGCCGATGCCGCGATGGCATCCGCCGACGCGGTGGTCAAGGGCCGCTATGTGGCCGACATGTCACACGCGGTGCCGATCGAGCCGCACGCCGTGATCGCCCAGTGGCAGGGCTCGAAGGTGACCGTGTGGTCGTCCACCCAGGTGCCGTTCATCGCCCGCTCCGGGGTGGCTGAGACGCTCGAGATCCCGGAGAACCAGGTGCGCATCATCGTCCCGTATCTGGGCGGTGGGTTCGGGGGCAAGTGCGAGTTCCACTACGAGGCTCACATCGCCGCGCTGGCCCGCACCGCAGGCCGGCCGGTGAAGCTGGTGTTCTCGCGCCGGGAGGAGTTCATCGCGCCCGACCATCGCCGCGAGGGCATGGTGATCGAGCTGGAGACCGGTGTCATGAACGACGGCACGCTGGTGGCCCGGAGGGCGCGACTGGTGCTGGACAACGGCGCCTATTCGGCCGACGCGCCGTTCTTTCCCCAGATGGCGATCATGCACGCCAACGGTCCGTATCGGATCCCCAATGTCGACCTGCGCGCCGACCTGGCCTACACCAATACGCAGCCCTCGGGCTCGGTCAGGGCGCCGGCGGCGCCACAGGTGTGCTGGGCGGTCGAGCAGCACACCGATGAGGTCGCCCGGGCGGTGGGCATCGACCCAGCCGAGTTCCGGCTCAAGAACCTCGTGGTGGAGGGCGACGAGGGCCCGGCCGGCCAGGTGTTCGACAAGATCGGGATGCGTGAGAGCCTGGAGCACGCGATGGAGATGATCGGCTACGGCAAGGATCTGCCCGAGGACGAGGCGATCGGCATCGGTTGCGGCTGGTGGCCGACGTTTGCGCAGCCCTCGGGTGCGCATCTGAAGCTGAACGGCGACGGGTCGGGTCAGATCATCACCGGTGCCCAGGAGTGCGGCACCGGCGCGGTGATGGGGCTGGCGATCCTGGCCGCCGACGTGCTGGGCATGCAGCCGGAGGACTTCTCGATCCTCTATCAGGACACCGACGCCGGCCCGTGGGACGGCGGGGCGTCAGGCAGCCAGACCACGTTCAACAACGGCCGGGCCGTGATCGAGGCCGCCACCGACGTGCGCGACCAGCTGCTGGAACTGGCCGAGGAAGCTCTCGAGGCATCCCGGGATGACTTGGAGCTGGCCGAGAGCACGGTGCGGGTCAAGGGATCGCCCACCAAAAGCGTCAGCATCGCCGACCTGGCGGCGACCGCCCAAGGCGGCAAGCTGCTGATCGGCAAGGGCTCGGGCACACCGGCTCAGCCGCCGGAGGTGGACGGCTCGGGGTGTGTCGGCCGGTTGGGGCTGGAGTCGTGGATCGCCCCCACGTTCATCACTCACATCACACATTGCAAGGTCGATCGCGAGACCGGAGTGGTGCGCGTGCTGGACGTGGCCGCATCGCACGATGTGGGCACGATCCTGAATCCGATCGGAGCCGAAGGCCAGGTGGACGGCGGAGTGGTGATGGGCATCGGCATGGCGCTACTGGAAGGCACCCAGATCAGCGCCGAAGGCCACCAGATCAACCCCCACCTGCTCGACTACAAACTGCAGACGATGTCGGATGCGCCGCCGATCAAGCAGCGGTTCGTGGATATCGTCGATCCCGACGGGCCCTACGGCGGCAAAGGCATCGGCGAGCCGCCGTGTGTGCCCACGCCCGGTGCGATCGCAAACGCGATCACGCAGGTCGCGGGGGTTCAGGTGAAACGGCTGCCGATGACTCCCACGAGAGTGTGGGAGGCGACGTTGGGGGTGGACGAATGACCGCCACGTACGTCGCCGCTACCTCCCTCGAGCAGGCGCTGGGCGCCGTGGCTGACGGCGCCCGCCCAATCGCGGGCGGCACCGACCTGGTGGTGGGGCACCGCAGCGGCAAGGCTCCCCTGCCCGAACAGCTGGTCGCGATCCACGGCTTGGACGAGCTGCGCACGATCACCGACTCCGGCGGCGATCTGGTTCTGGGAGCGCTGGTCAACCATGAGCAGATCACCGCGCACGAGCTGATCCGCTCGACCTACACGGCGCTGGCCGACTCCTCGGCCATTGTCGGTTCCCACGCTACCCGCAATGCCGGCACCATCGGCGGCAACGTCATGAACGCCTCGCCGGCGATGGAGACGGGCGGCCCGCTGATGTGCCTGGGTGCGACGGTCACACTTCGTTCGACCGGTGGCGAGCGTGTCGTCGCGGTGGACGAGCTGTTCACCGCACCGGGCAAGACGGTCGCGAATGCCGACGAGTTGCTGACGTCGGTGACGCTGCCGGCCCAGCCTGCGAACACGGGTAGCTGCTATGTCCGGCTCGAGTACCGCCGCCAGATGGAGATCGCAATCGTCGGCTCCACTGCGGTTGTGACGTTCGACGGAGACACGATCTCGCATGCGCGGATCGCAATCACCGCCCTGGCGCCCACGATCCGGCGGGTGCCGGAAGCGGAGGCCGCGCTGGTCGGGACGGACGGCGGCGCAGATGCTGCCCGAGCGGCTGCGGATGCCGCGGCAACGGCTTCGAAGCCAATTTCAGACGTGCGAGGCAGTGACGCCTACCGGCGCGCGATGGCCGCGGTGATCACTCGCCGCGCGATCACGGCCGCGGTCGCCCGTGCTCATGGTACGACCATTCCCATTCCCGCTAGCCCGGCGCTTCACGGCGCCACCGAGTGACGGAGCACCGATGAAACACTCTGCAACCATCATGACCAACGGCGTTCCCTACGAGGTCGACGTCGAGCCCAGCCGGTCACTGCTCTCGGTGCTTCGCACCGAGATTGGTCTTACCGGACCGAAGGAGGGCTGCGACGACTCCGAGTGCGGTGCCTGCATGGTGCTGATCGACGGCAAGCCTGTCAACTCCTGCTCCTACCTTGCCCTCCAGGCCGACGGTCACGATGTGACGACGATCGAGGGCCTGGCCGAGGGCGAGACGCTGCACCCGCTGCAGCAGGCGTTCCTCGACCAGGGCGGCGTCCAGTGCGGCTTCTGCACGCCGGGCATGCTGATCTCAGCCAAGGCGCTGCTGGATCGGAATCCTCGCCCCAGCGAGGACGAGGTCAGACTGGCGCTCTCGGGCAACCTGTGCCGCTGCACCGGCTATCAGAAGATCGCCCAGGCAGTGCTCCAGGCCGCCGACGAGATGGCCAACGTTTAGCCCAGATTAAGCACCGGCAGCGTTCTTCGAGTGGCCGAGTTACCCTGGGGTAATGAGGTCTGAAAAGAACATGATCATGGTTGCAGTCGATCGCCCTGAGCCGATGCTGGTTGCCGCTGCGCGGGATCTGGCGCGCACCTACGGGGCACCGATGCTCCTGATCCACGTCGCCGAGCATCAGCCGGGCGGCATGCGGCTACCGATGCATGTCGACGAGAAGTCGCTTGAGGTTCAGCTCGACCAGGTGGCCGATCAGCTGCGCGCCGAGGGCATTGACGTCCGCGTCGAACTGCACGCCGCCCCCGTGGGCAGGGCCGCGCACGTGCTGGCGGACTCCGCCCAGGTCAACGGCGCTGGGCTGCTGGTAATCGGTGTCAGCCGCCACGGCCGCGTCTCACGGTTCTTGCACGGCTCCACCCTGCGCCGGCTGGAAGAGCGGGCCGAGTGCCCGATGCTGCTGGTGCCGCTGCCTGCCACCGCCGAAGAGCCGGAGCTACCCGCCAACCACTCGGGCGGCAACCGTCAACCGGCTCCTCGCACCGCTCCCCGCCGCGCCGCCGCCGTAGCTCACGTCAGCTAATGAATAAAAGGTGCCTGGCACCTTTTATTCAGTTGGTCTGGGCGTAGCGCAGCACGCAGGCCAGGCGCTGGTTGGCACGGCCGCCTTCGGCCTGCCAGTGCGCAGAGGCACCGGGTGCGACGTCGCTGAGATGCACCACCGAGGTGTCCACGACCGTGTTTCCGGGGACGGTCACGAAGTCGACCACCAGCGTGTACTTTCCGGCTCGAGCCGGTCTGATTCGACACCGAACCGGCCATTGTCCAGCTGCCCGCCGGGTGAGCCAGGCAGGAACGCACGGTGACAGCCTTGCGGGCGTTGTGATCTGCGTGGAAGACGGGGACGGCGGACTGTGATCCGTCGGTGGAGGCGGGAGCGGATGCAGGCGCGGCCGAATGTCCACCGCAGGCGGTAGCAGCGACGATCAAGGCCGACGCAGCAGCCGTGGCGAAGGTGGTTCGGAAAGTGATCATGGCCCGGTATTCGTCGCGCGGCGATCGGACTTTATGCCGGTTCCCGCCACATTCACGACCTCTGAGCTGACGCTGCAGGTGGGTGCGCACCGACCGGTGGCGAATGCCGTAAGCGCCGACTGTGCCGATCGGTTGCCGCCGCAGATCAGTGATTGACCGGGGGCAAGCGCCGCATCCGGGCAGACCACGTCCCCGCCCCGCCCGCCGGCCACAATCACATGCAGCCGCTCGACCGTCGTCCCCCCGGTGTTTGTGATCAGGTAGGCGACCCTGTCGTCCGTGGCGCCTGCGGTGATCGCCAGCCCCAGCGAGGGCACGGCTGCCATCGGAACCGTCGCGCGGGAGACCGCCGAATGCAGCCCGTGACCGGTCGCCTCGGCGACGGTGTGCACCGACCCGAGCCCCACGTCCCGCGCCGACACGACGTGCGACATGGTGCAGCTGGTGGTGGCTCCCGGCCGCAGCGTGTGCTGGGGACAGGTCGGAGCTTGATCGCCGCCTCGATCGGTGACCCCGAGGTCAGTCACCACCGCGGAGCCGGTGTTGAGCACCAGGTAGTGGAATGTGACCGTCTCGCCCGCGCGTTCGAACCGGCCGGCCGCCGAGGACACCACCAGCATCAGGCTGCCTGCCGGCGGCGGCGCCGAGGGGCCGCTGTCCGGCTTCGGTGGTGGCACAGGGGTGGGGCCCGGTTGCGGCTGCGGTTGCGGTTGGGGCCGCCGGCCGGTGGCAGTGATCACGAACGTGACCGACGGAGCAGTCACCAGCACCCCGCGCAGCTGCTCGGTCCCCCACGCAGCCACGTTGTCCCGCACACGTCCTACGGCGACGTCCTGGGACGTCACGGTGGAGCTGCCGATGCAAGTCATCGATTTGCCGGGGCCAAGCACATCTCCGGGGCACCTGAGATTGTGGGCCGTCACTCGGGCATCGCTGACGGTGATTCCGCCGATGGCGGTCGACCCGCTGTTGCGCAGGTGGTAGGCGAACACCAGTGGGTCGCCCGCCTCACGGAAATGCGGCGTGGGTATCGACACCGAGAGCGCGAGCCGGGGTAACTGCGGGCCCGCCGCCACCGCCGCCGCGGTCGGTGAGGTGACGGCCACGTCGTGCGCATCCAGCGCGCTGGCGAGCGCCACGTCGGACACCACGGCGGCGCGAAGATCGGAGGTGGTGATGGTGTACTCCCCGGTGCAGGTGATGACATCGCCGGGAGCGAGCACGGATGCGGGGCACGAGATCGCCGAGGCCGCCAGCCGATTGTCGCTCAGCGTCACGTCGTGCAGCGTGATCGCGCCGGTGTTCGTGACCACGTACGAGAACCCGACCCGGGCTCCGACGGTGGTAAACCGACCGGTGGTGACCAGTACCTGCAGCCCCAGCGACGGGACGCCGCCCCCGGGTGCGATCGCACTCGAGGGCGGTGACAGCACGGCCACATCGAGCGGGCCGACCGCATACGCGGAGGCGGTCTCGGTGACCGTTCCGGTATCGACGTCCTGCTGGGTCGCGTGGTAGCTGCCGGTGCAGGTCTCGGAGTGTCCGGCCGCGAGCGTGGTTCCCGGGCACGACAGGTTTTGGGCGGCCACGTGGTCGTCGGACACAACCAGGTTGTGCAGGCTGAGCGCGCCGTTGTTGGTGACCACGTACTGGTAGTCGAGCTGGTTCCCGGCGGCCGTAAACCCGGTCGAGGTGGAGGACGCCACGATCGACAGCGCCGCTGTGGCCGCACCGGTGACCGACGCCTGCACTGCTGACGACGACGCGCTGACTCCCGCGATGGAGCTGCCGGCAGCCGTGGCTGTGACGGTCACCGATCCCGCGTCCACGTCGGCCGCGGTGACGGTGTAGGTGCCGGTGCAGGTTGTGGAGGTGCCCGGGGCGAGCATGGCGGTGGGGCAGGACAGGTCGGCAGAGGCGACGTGATCGTCTCCCACCGTGAGGCTGTGGAGGGTCGTGGCCCCGGTGTCGGTGATCACGTACCGGAAGGCGAGCACGTCTCCGGCCGCGGTGTACTTGTGCGTGAGGGCGGTGGCCGAGAGCGACATCGACGTGGTCAGGCTGCCCGAGACGGTGACAGTCGACCCTCCCGACGACACCGTGACTCCGTGCGGGTCGCTACCGGTGGCGGTGGCGGTGCTGGTGACGGCTCCGGCATCGACCTCCGACTGGCTGACCACAGCTGTGCCGGTACACGTCTCAGACGTTCCCGGTGTGAGCTGCGACTGGGGGCAGACGACGTCGGCCGTGGCCACGCGGGTGTCGTCGACCGTGATGCTCTGGAGCGTGGTCGCGCCGGTGTTCGCCACGTGGTAGCTGTAGGCGATCACATCCCCGGCCTGCTGGAACGGCGGCGAGCTGGACGAGGCCGAGATGGAGAGCCCAGACGCCGGCGAGGCCGAGACCGTCACTCGCGATTGGGCCGACGACACGGCGCCGGCATGGGGGTTCAGCGCCGACGCGGTGGCCGTCTCGGTCACCGACCCTGCGTCGACGTCTCCCTGGGTGATGCTGTGGGTTGCGGTGCACGTCTGCGACGCGCCGGGAGCCAGTGTCGATTGCGGGCAGGAGAGGTCCGCAGCGGCGAGGCTGTGGGTCACCCCGATCCCGTGCACGGTGGTCGCGCCGGTGTTGGTGACCAGGTAGCGCAGCGCCACGGTGTCACCGGCGACGCCGTAGCCGGCGGTCGGAGAGGAGACGGCCAGACCCAGGGACGACACCAGGGTGCCGGTCACCGTGACCGAGGCCGACGGCGAGGAAACTCCCGCGCCGCCCGGCTTGAGACCCACGGCGGTCGCGACGGCGGTGACCCCGCCGGCGTCGGCGTCGGTCTGGTTCACCAGATACGTGCCGGAGCAGGCCATCGACGCACCCGGAGCGAGGGTTGTCGACGGGCAGGAGAGGTTGCCGGCGGTGACGTGATCGTCCGATACCGAGAGGCCGTGCACCGTCACCGAGCCGGTGTTGTGCACCAGATAGACGACGCCGAGGGCGTCGCCGGCGGCGTGGAAGCCGTTCGACGGCGAGCTGATCGCGAGCGTCAACGCCGCGGAGGTGGTCGCGGTGACCGTCACGCTGGACGCGGCCGCCGAGAGTGCCACGCCCTTGGGATCGAGGGCGGCCACGGTGGCGGTGGAGGTGATCGAACCGGCATCCACATCGGCCTGCGACGCGGTCACCGAGGCGGTGCAGGTCTCGGAGGCGCCCGGGATCAGCACCGTCTGCGGGCACGAGACGCCCGCCCCGGCCACATGGCCGTCGGCCACCCACACGCCGCGCACGGTGGTGGCGCCAGAGTTGGTGACTTGGTAGTGGTAGCCGAGCACGTCACCGGCGGAGGCGTATCCACTGGATGTGGACGACATCGTCAGCGCGATCGTGGACGAGGGCGTTCCCGAGACGGTCACGGTCGAGGACACCGATGACACCGTGGCGTTGCTGGGGTCTTTCGCGGCTGCGGTGGAGGTGGTGGTGACCGCGCCGGTGTCGGTGTCTGCCTGGGTGGTGGTGTAGGTGCCGGTGCAGGTCTCCGACGCGCCGGCGGCGAGGGTCGGCTGGGGGCAGGAGATGCTGCCGGCCGAGACGTGGTCGTCGGTGACGCCGACGTTGTGGAGGGTGCCGTTGCCGGTGTTGGTGACCAGGTAGTGGTAGGTGAGCGTCTGACCCGCAACGGTGAAGCCGCTCGAGGTGGCGGAGGCCGCGATGGTGAGGGCTGCGACCGGAGTCATGGTCACGGTGGCGCTGGAGGGTGTGGACGCGACCGCCGCGTTGGCGGGCGAGAGGCCGTTGGCGGTGGCAGCGTTGGTGACCGCGCCGGCGGTGACGTCGCCCGCGGTGGTGGTGTAGCTGCCGGTGCAGAGCTCGAAGGCCTGGGGAGCCAGCGTCGACTGGGGGCAGGAGAGGTTGCCGGCGGTGACGTGATCGTCCCCGATCGAGATCCCATGCACCGTCACCGGGCTGAGGTTGACCAGCAGGTAGCGATACGACAGCGTGTCGCCGGTCTTGGTGTAGCCGCCCGGCCCGGCCTGGACGATCAGCGACAGCGACGGCGTGGCCGAGGCGGTCACCGTGATCGACGAGACCGCCGAGGACACCGCCGAGTTGCCCGGGTTGAGGCCGGCGGCGGTGGCGCTGCCGGCGAGCGAGCCCGAGTCGACGTCGCTTTGTGTCACCTGGTAGGTGCCGGTGCAGGTCATGGACGCGCCGGGGGCGAGCGTGGTCTGGGGGCAGGTCAGGTTTGCGCCGCTTACGCGGCTGTCTGTCACTCCCAGGCCGTGCAGGGTGGTCTGACCAGTGTTGGTAACCAGGTAGCGGTAGGCGATGACGGTGCCGGCGGTCGAATAGGACGACGCCAGCGACGAGGCCGTGAGACCGAGCGACGAGGCCGGCGCGGCTGTCACGGTCGCTCCCGAGGCCGACGATGCCACCGAGCTGCCCTTGGGGTTGGAGGCCGACGCAGTCGCCGAGTTGGTCACCGATCCGGCATCAACTTCCGATTGCGTGACGTGGTAGGAGGCGGTGCAGGTCTCGGAGGCCCCGGGGGCGAGCGACGATTGCGGGCACGACACGCCGCCGCCGGCGACGTGGTTGTCCGACACGCCGATCGAGCTGAGCGTGGTCGCACCGGTATTGGTGACCGCGTAGCTGTAGGCCACCGTGTTCCCGGCTGCGGAGAACGATGCGGTCGGCGACGAGGTGACCAGGCCAAGCGACGAGGCGGGGGTGCCGGTCACGGTCTTCTGCGCGCCGGTGGCCGAGACGGCGGTGCTCTGCGGATTCGACGCTGTCGCGGTGGCGATGTCCACAACCGCCGCGGCATCGGCGTCAGCCTGGGTGGTCGTATAGGTCGAGGTGCATGTGGTGGATGCACCCGGCGCCAGCGTGGTTGCTCCGCACGACGGCGTCGACGCGCCCGAGAGCGACTGGGACACCGCCAGGCTCGACAGCGTGGTCGCGCCCGTGTTGGTGACAGTGTGAGTGAGTGTGAGGCCGTTCCCTGCTGCGGTGAAGCCGGTGGGCGAGGATGTGGTGGAGACGCTCACCGCCGAGGTGGGGTCGGCGGAAACAACCACGACGTTGGACGGGTTCGATAGAAACGAGGAGCCGCTCTGCACTCCGCCGGCGGTGGCCGAGCCCGACAGCAGGCGGCGCGTATCCACATCCGACTGCGTGGTCGAATACGACGACGTGCAGGTTGTGGACGCGCCCGCCGCCAGTGTCGTCGCCTGGCAGGAGGGCGTGGATGCACCCGCAAACGAATCAGTGACCGTGATCCCGGTCACCGTCGACGAGCTGGTGTTTGTGACCGTGTAGGTGAACGTTCGCGACTGCCCGGCGGCGGTGTAGGTCGTGCTTCCCGCCGACTTGGTCACCGTCAGTGCAGCGTTCGGAAGGTACGCCTGCACCGTCTCCGAAACGCTATTGGATGCCGGTGTCGAATTTCTGATCGGTGACGTTGTAGGTGATCGTCGTCGCCCCGGGTGCGGCAGCCGACGTGAGCGTCAGGGGCACTGTCAACGCCGGCAGCGACGAGCCCGGCATCACCGCCGTGGCGGTCGTGAGACTCTGAGTGCAGCTCACACTGGAGGAACCGACCACCGTGGCGGAACAATCCCAGCCGGTCCCCGATGGCGCCGACTGCACCACCACTCCCGTCGGCAACGCGGATGTCACCGTCACCGGCGTCGCCTCGGCCAGCTCGGAATCGGCATTCGAGATCACAACCGTCTGACTAGCCGGCGCCAAGAGGCCGAGAGCCCCGCCAGAGGCCGCCACCGAAAGCGACGGCGGGGTCGTCGACAGGGAGTCGGCCTGGATGTTCCACACGGCGTGATCGTCGACGCCGCCGGTGCCGTTGGCGGACACGAACCCAAACCGGTACGTCGACACGTTGCTGATCGTCGCGCCTGTGAACCCTGCCGGTGAGAGCGACGACAACGCCACGTTGATCTGCTGCGTACCGTCTACCTTGACGATGAACCGTGGATTCGAGTCGCCGGTCGGCGACACGTCCACCTCGACGGTGTGGGTGGCAGCCGCGCGGGTGGTCGCGTACCAGGTGACCGTATTGGCGGCCGTGCCGGCGATATAGCAGTAGCCGACGGCAGGCGTGTATCCCGGGCCGCGCAGAACGAGAGCGTTGTTCCGGGTGCCGGGGGCACCGGTACAGCCGGACTCATTGGCGGTGGCTGACGCGGCCCCGGTGGGATCCATCATGACACCGGCAAGGGCGTTCGGCAGACCGTTGGTGGTTCCCCCGGTGTACTTCTGGTACCCACCGTAGAGCCACGCGCTGGAACTGACGCTCACTGGAACGTCGCCGTTGATCAGAACGAAGCTCGCGTGGCTCTCGGCGCCGCCCGAACCCCACTCGGCTGTTTTGAAGGTGACCTTCAGACCGGCCGACGGCAGCAGCGGCGAAGAGATCACATAGCCGTTTTGGTACCCCTGGCCTAGCAGCGCGTCAATTCGGATCACCCCAGAGCCAACCGAGTCGGGGGTGGCATTGTTGCATCCCGGAATGCCAGCCTGCGTCGTGTTCGTCCCCGCCGTCAAACACGGCCACGTGCCCGCTAGGTAGCTGCCGGTGTAGCTGGATTTGAAGAGCGACCACCAGCTGGGGTTCTGTGCGGTGGCCCCGGTGCCCGACTCCGTGAGGATGTCGACCGCCCCCGCAGGCGCAGCGCCAACGGTAGCCGCGAGCGCACACGCAACCGCGGCCAGCACAACAACGCGCTCTATTCTTCTTGACAGCACACCCCGGTGTTCGGCCGCACCTGTGAATAATTGGTGCCAGGCACCAATTATTCACGCGGAGGCTGGTGGTGAATAACGGTGCCAGGCACCGTCATTCACCGCGGTACTGCGCTGCGATCCAGGCCTGCAACTGCTGCTCGGTGAGATGGCGCGATACGGCCACGGGAATCCTTCCCGGTGAAGGTGCTCGAGCATCGAGACGAGCGCCGCGCGAGTGGCGAGCACGGCCGCTCGCTCAAACGGCGACGGGTAGAACGTCACGCCGGCAAGCCGATAGGGCCCCGCCGGTTCTGGCGCTCTGTGCGAGCATCTCTGCGGGTAGTCCAGTGACCGCTTCGGCGATCACGAGATAGTCGGCAAGTGTGAGCGCCTCCTCGCGTGTCAACGCGCGAGACGATCAAGCACTGCCCGATTGCGTTCGACCATCTCGCGCAATCGAGCCTGAAACTCTGTGTCTCGCCGACGCGCATCGATGTGCTCATCGATCGCAAGTCGGACAGCCTCTGCCACCGGGATAGCGTCGACCTGCGCAACCGCGTCCAACGCCGCGGCTTGATCCTCCGGGATGCGGACGGTCAGCGAACGATACCGGGAGTCTGCCATCACCTAATCATGCCACCGCGGTGGCACGGTGTCAAGTCTGTCAGACCTCGATCGGGACTTGCGCAGGCGCCTCGGACCCGGAGGCGGGCGCCGGAGAGCTGCGCAGGTTTCGCAGGCCGAAGAACGAGACGGCGGCAGCGACCAGCAGCAGGCACGCGCCCACGAAGAACGCGCCGCGCACACCGTGCTGGAACGAGTCGAGGGCGGCCTGGCCCACCGCCGGCCGGCCTGTCAGTGAGGTGATCAGCTTGCCCTGGCCGCCCTGTACCAGCGGCGTCAGCGCATCAGCCTTGGCCTGCAGCGCTGTGGGCAGCACCGCCACCTTGTCCGTCCAGCTGTTGGCCGCGAGCGTTGCCCCGACGCTGCCGAGCACAGCGATGCCGAAGGCGCCGCCGACTTGGCGGGAGGCATTGATCACGCCCGACGCTATGCCCGCGCGAGTGTGATCGACCGCAGACATCCCGGTGGACGACACCGCCGGCATCGTCAACGCCATGCCCGCGCCCATCAGGATCTGGTACGGCCAGATCTCGTTGTAGGACGAGTGGACGCCGAGCCGCGACAGCGCGAACAGCCCCACCGACGCCATCAGCATGCCGAGCGTCATCAGCGCCCTGGGTCCGACGCGGGCATTCAGCCGACCCCCGATCGGCGCCACGATCAGAATCATCATCGTCATCGGCAGCGACCTCACGCCCGCCTCCTGCGGCGAGAATCCCTGCACGTTTTGGAAGTAGAGGGTGAGGTAGTAGATGATTCCGAACAGGCCGACACCGACCAGCGCGACCACCACACACGAGGTCGTGAAGGCCGTGATCCGGAAGAACCCCAGCGGGATCATCGGTTCGGCATGGCGGCTCTCCCAGATCAGGAAGGCCACCATCAGCGCCGCCCCAGCCAGGATGAACGAGAGCGTGTAGGCCGAGATCCACGAGTGCGCGTTGGTCTTGATCAGCCCCCAGATCAGCAGGAACAGCGACAGCGTCACCAGCACAGTGCCGACCACGTCGAGGCTGTGGGCGTTGGGGTCGCGCGACTCGTGCACCGCCCAGGCGGTCACACCAAAGGCGATGATGCCGACCGGCACGTTCACCCAGAACACCGCCGACCAGGAGTACTGCTCCACCAGGAATCCACCCAGCAGCGGCCCCACCGCGAGACCCAGCCCCGAGATCCCGGCCCAGATGCCAATCGCCGTGGGAAGCTGCTTGCGCGGGAACGCTGCCACCAAGATCGAGAGCGACAGCGGGTTCAATAGCGCCCCGCCGAAGCCCTGGACGATCCGCGCACCGATCAGCTGGTTGTCGGTCTGGGCAAGAGCGCAGGCCGCCGATGCCAGCGTGAAGACCACCAGCCCGACCAGGAAGATCCGCCGGCGACCGAACCTGTCACCGAGCTTGCCGCCGAGCAGAATCAGCGCTCCGAAGCTGACCACATAGGCGTTGATCGTCCACTCGAGGCTCTCCGGAGCTGGTGTGCAAGGCGCGCTGGATGGAGGGCAGCGCCACGTTCACGATCGTGTTGTCGAGCATGATCATGAACAGCGCGAAACACATCGCAAACAGCGTCCACCATTTGTGGTTGTCCTCGGTGATGGTCATCACATCTCCTGTGGTTCAGCGATCGGGCGAAGCATGGTGACAAACGTGTCGGCCATCCGCGGCACCAACTCGCGTGCCTGCTCAGGGTCGAGGGCGTAGGCGAAGCCGCCGGCCAGGGTCAGCCCCAGCCACAGCCACGCGGCGGTTTCGAGGTCGATGTCTCCCCGCACGCGACCGCGGGCGCGAGACTCAGCCAGCCTGGCCACCATGCCGTTTCGCATCGTCTCGGCACTACGCTCCAGGGCGTCGCGAATCTCGTCGTTTTCGACCAGCGACACCGCCAGCATCCGCAGTCGCACGACCTCGACGATCAGCTCGTCGGTAGCCGCCCGCTGGGCGAGCGCCAGCAGTGGCATGACCAGCGGATCGTCGGCGTCGCGGGTGAGTTCGGCGACCCGCTCGCTGATGCAATGGGTGGCGTCGTCCAGCACCGCCGCGAACACCGCCTGCTTGGACGGGAAGTACTTGTAGAGGGTCGGCTCGGAACAGCCCGCGCGGGCGGCCAACTCGGCAGTGCCGGTGCCGTGGTAGCCCTTGCGAGCGAACATGTGCCGACCGGCCTCGAGAATCATCGAGCGCCGATCTTCGGCGGAGACGCGGATGCGGTCGGTAGCCATAACGAAGCACTGCAGGCTAGTGAAGACTCACTAGCCTGTCAAACCGGACCCGCCGTGCATGGCCGCGCGCACGCGTTGCCATGCACGGCGAGATACCACAAAGCCGCTGTAAATGAGACCTATCTACCGCATGCTGCGGCGCTGGTCGACCACGGTGAAAAGCCCACTTGCTGCACCGCGCGATACCCAACAGCCATCTGCATTCCGACAGGCCAATTTCGCGCGTCCCCCAGTCGATTGACCGCCGCGCTACCGTAGTGAACCATGAACGTCGGGCTCATCTGCAAGCCCCCGTAGTAGGGGCCGGCACCGTTGTACGCATTCCATGCACCTTCATGGTGATGAATGCAGTTCAGCACCTGATACACCGGTGCCCGCTTGGCAATCGCCAGGCGGTACGCACGGGCGCGCTTGATCCAACCGTTGTGGATCCAACGCAGGTACTTGATGTCAGAACTGGTTCGACCACCTGATCCGTGTGTGACGAATCGTCCGAGCCAGAGTCCTCGACGTACCGAAACCACCTGCAAACGGTGGATTTCCTTGTGCAAGGCTGTGAGTCGTGCCTTGCGTGCGGGACTAACTTTGGTGGTGCTCTTTGAGGTTGTTGAAGCTGAAGCGATTGATACCGAGAACGTGAGTGCCGCAAGAGCTACTACGGCGATAATTACGAGTTTCAGGGCCCCGTCTCCTTGTTTGACAGCAATAGCACTGCCGACGGGAGGGCCTCCTGCTTCCAGCCGACAGGTGGATTCTCGGAATGTTTGTGTGGTTAGGGGTTCCGAGATCCGGAGGGTGGTTCAGGCAACGGCCTGCTCGACGAGAGATTCGGTGTGAGTCCCCACATCGAACTGCTCGAACGAGTGCTTCCATGCTTTGCCCGGCCACAGGTATTCAACCTGACCCTCCACCGGGCGATACGCGGCAGTGTAGAGAGTTCCGAAGCCACGTGAGTAGGTTGTGTTGTAAAGCGGTTGACGCAAGAACGATTCGACAAATGCATCTGCAGCGAGTTCGGGATCGTCAACCATGCGCAGAATGCACTCCTCCCGTTCCACAGTCTGCGTCACAACAGCATGTTCTGTCCACTCCACTTTTCCCTGGTGATTCGTGGCAATCGGGATGCTGCGAAAGATCACGCCGCGATCGGGTGAGAGGTATGCGGTGACCGCATCCCCGGTCGAATCGGCGAGTGTGAGCGTGTGCGACAGCTGATACGGGAGCCGTTTCAGCACCCGTGACGCGTCGCGCACGTTGTCGCACGTTTCCAGCAAATAGCGAAGAACCAGCGGGATACCAAACCCGTGTCCGAGCACACGCCGACCGCCATAGGTAAGCGACACAGCCAGCCCGGCGTCATTCATGCCATCCAGCAAACCCCATAGGCAGTCGCTCATACCGATCACGCGCCGGTTCGTCCATCCGGTGTGAAGGATCACACCCTCGAGCCGGTCCGGGGCGTAGTCGTAGTTGCGCACCAGTAGCGGACTGGACTGACGCAAAACTCCTTGTGAACAGCCGGAGAGATACGGCGGCGGGTCGTACAGAGCGAGCATCCGGGCCGCGAGGTCGCCGCCCCCAGCGAGCTCCACCAGCCGCTCGTACACATCCGAAAGTTCCGGCATGTGCGTGCGCAGCATCCGCACCGAGTCGGCGTAGGCGGGACGGGCGGCGTCGCCGGCCTGCAGATACCAGGTGCGATAGCTCGGCCACATCGACTCGAACAGCGCCTGCCAGCGGGCCCCGGGCTGCATCTCCTCGACCGCGCGAAAGGTCAGGTCAACGGTCTGCATCGTTGCACCGTCGCGAAAATTTATTGGTAAGACCATTGTCGGCGGGGTGGGCGACATGCACTGGTGATCGACCATACGTCCCGATAGTACAGTCGCCGTCGGAGATGCTTCGGCCAAACCGCCTCACAACCGCTGTCAGGCTCATGCGGAGCGGCTTTGCGGCCGATACAACCGGATGCCCCGTCTCACTCCCACGCAGGCCGTGGCGCGCCTCTTCTCGACCCCTGTGATCGAACTCGAAGTCGAGGGTGAGGGCGGATTGACGATGAAGCTCCAGATCACCGCCGTCGACCGCACCCGGGTGGTCGCACTCACGCCCAGGCTCAAGGCCCGGGCCGGGATGGCGTTGATCGGACGCGTGATCGACGACGACGAGCGGCCGTGGATGGTGGCGCTCAAGATCGAGCGGGCCGAGTTTCACTCCCAGGCGCTGGCACGCGTCGAGCTGCGGGCACAACGAGTCGGCCTGGACACGACTCGGCGAACCACGGTGCGCCAGCCGGCGGGCGGGATGGCGTGGCTGACGTCGCTGAGCTGCCGAGACATCGTGGACGGCGACCGGGTCGATGGCACCATGACCGATCTCTCGCTGACCGGCGTCGGGTTTGCGACCAATCGGGTGCTGCGAGTCGGGGACGAGCTGATGTTCCACGGCCGGTTCTTCGCCGAGGAAGTCGACGCCGAGGTGCGGATCGCATCGCTGCGCGAGAGCGCTCAGCCGGGCCGCATGATCGTGGGAGCGCGGTTCGTGGCGATCGACGGCATCAACCGCCAGCGGATCGAGCACATCCTCCGCGGCGGTCGGCGAACGGCGGAGGACGAGACGCCACTGGATGTCGGCAACCTGCGCGGCATGGTGATGGTCTCGGCGATCGAAGAAGACGGCCGCGGCGGCTGGCGCAGGGTGTTTCGGCGACTCAGTGCCGCCGAAGCCTAGCTCGGTCTAGCCGAACTCGATCACGCTGCGGATGCCGTCCTGGGCTTCCATCAGCTCGAAGCCACGGTTGACGTCGTCGAGCGTGATCCGGTGTGACAGGAAGGGATCGACATCGATCTCGCCGTCGAGCCAGCGCTGCACCAGCTGGGGCACGCCGACCCGGCCCTTGACTCCCCCGAAGGAGGAGCCGGCGATGCGGCGGCCGGTGATCAGAAACCGCGGGATCACCGTCCAGCGTCTCGCCCCGGCCGGCGACGCCGGCGACGGTGGCCAGTCCCCAGCCCATCCGCGCGGATTCGACCGCCTGGCGCATCACCTTCACGTTGCCGGTGGCCTCGAAGGTGTAGTCGGCGCCGAAGCCGCCGGTCATCTCGACGATCCGCTCGACCGCGTCGTCGCCGCCGATCATCACCTCGGTCGCGCCCTGACCGCGGGCCAGCTCGAGCCGCTCCTGCGACATGTCGACGCACACGATCCGCTCGGCGCCCTGCAGCCGGCAGCCGGCCACGGCCCCGAGCCCCACCATCCCGGCACCGAATACGACGCAGGTCGATCCGGGCTCGACCTTGGCGGTGTTGATCGCAGCGCCCAGGCCGGTCGAGAGCCCGCAGGCGAACAGGCAGGCGCCTTCCAGCGGGGCCTCCGGGGAGATCTTGGCCAGCGCGATCTCGGGCATCACGGTGTACTCGGCGAAGGTGGAGGTGCCCATGAAGTGCCGGATCGGCTCGCCGTCGCGTGAGAGCCTGGCGGTGCCGTCGGGCAGGTAGCCGAGGTTCTGCTGCTCGCGGATGGCGAGGCACAGGTTGGTCTTGGGGCTCAGGCAGTGGATGCATTCACCGCACTGGGGCGAGAACAGCGTGACCACGTGATCGCCCGGGGCGACCAGCGTCACGCCCTCGCCGACGGCCTCGACCACGCCCGCGCCCTCGTGTCCCAGCACGGTCGGCGCGTAGCCCGAGGGATCGGCGCCGGAGGCGGTGTACAGGTCGGTGTGGCAGACGCCGCAGGCAACCAGGCGCACGAGCACCTCGCCGGCGGCGGGATCGGCAAGATCGATCTCCTGCACCACCAGCGGCGCCCCGAACTCCTCCAAAACCGCAGCTCGCATCTTCATTGCCGGGCGAGTATAGAGGCCCGTGAATAACGGTGCCTGGCACCGTTATTCATCGGTTAAAAGGATTCGCCGCTCCGGCTTGCCTTTCGTCCGCCGGCCGAAAGGATTTTCGAGTCGCCCCTACGATCCCTCCGCCCGGTTTCAACCTACTTGGCTGCCCTCAGCGGCGCAGAAGTCAAGGTACGGGATCCAAAGCGCCTGTGCAACCACGAATTCTCCGCAGTTTGCGGACTTCCGTAAATTCCCGCGGCGCGCCGAGATGATGATCTAGAGTCACGGGCGCATGAGGGTCTTGATCATCGGTGACATGGAGGGCGTGGCGGGCATAACGACCTGGGAGCAGGTCGACGGCGGCACCACGATGTTCCTCGAGGCGCAGGGTGCTGTACACCGAGGAGATGAACGCCGCCGTGCGCGGCAGCATCGCCGCGGGCGCCACCGAGGTGGTGGTGATGGACTGTCACGGAGCGGGCAACGGCTGGTCGTTCAACTCGCTGGTGCCCGACCAACTCGATCCCCGCTGCGAGTTCGTCGTCCAGTCCGAGTGGACCGACTACACCGAGTTTCTGGAGCAAGGCTGCGATGCTGCGCTGATGGTGGGCCAGCACGCCCGTGCGGGAACCGCCGACGGCGGCCTCAACCACACCGTCTCCAGCACCCACTGGCGCTCGGTCAAGTTCAACGGGGTGGAGGTCGGCGAAGTCGGCGTCAACGCTGCCCTGTGCGGCACCTGGAACTGCCCGGTGCTGCTGGTCACCGGCGACGAGGCCGTCTGCCGCGAGTCGACCGAGCTGCTCGGCGACGGCCTGACCACCGCGGTGGTCAAGCAGAGCCTGGGCCGCTACAGCGCCCGCCACAAATCACCCCTGGTTGCCCGCGACCTGATCGAGGACGCGGCCCGCCAGGCGCTCACCGACCTCTCGGCCGTGAAGCCGTACGACCCAGGCCATCCATGTGAGATCACCGTCGAGCTGGCGAGCTCCGACCACTCCGAGCAGTACCGCCACCGCCCCGAGGTCGAGATCCGCGACTCGCGGCTGCTGGTCTCCCGCGGCGACGACTGGTGGTCGGCGTGGACGAAGTTCTTCCACTCGCACGTGTGGCCGGAGTGACCCGCACCTATCCCACCGTGGTGGAGCTGATCGGGGGCACGCCGCTGGTGCGGCTGCAGGCGCTCACCCGAGACATCTCCGCCACGGTCGTTGCCAAGCTCGAATACCTCAACCCGGGCGGCTCGGTCAAGGACCGCATCGGCATCCGCATGATCGAGGCCGCCGAACGCGACGGCAGCCTGCGCCCGGGTGGCACCATCGTCGAGCCGACCTCCGGCAACACCGGCGTGGGCCTGGCGATCGCCGCGGCCATCAAGGGCTATCGCTGCATCTTCGTGATGCCCGACAAGATGAGCCGCGAGAAGATCTCGCTGCTGCGAGCCTACGGCGCCGAGGTGGTGATCTGCCCGACCGCTGTCGAGCCCGAGTCGCCCGAGAGCTACTACTCGGTGTCAGACCGGCTGGCCGAGGAGATCCCCGGCGGCTTCAAGCCCAACCAGTACGCCAACATGGCCAACCCGCAGGCCCACTACGAGACCACCGGCCCCGAGATCTGGGAGCAGACCGGCGGCGAGCTGGACGCCCTCGTGATCGCCCTGGGAACCGGCGGCACCGTCTCGGGCATCTCCCGCTATCTGAAGGAGCGAAAGCCCGACCTGGTGGTCGTCGGGGCCGACCCGGAAGGCTCGATCTACTCCCAGCCCGACGACGTCCACCCCTACCTGGTGGAGGGCATCGGCGAGGACTTCTTCCCGGCCACGATGGATCTCTCGCTGATCGACCGGTACGTGACCGTGTCTGACCGCGACTCGTTCGTGACCGCCCGCCGGATGGCGCGCGAGGAGGGCCTGCTGGTGGGCGGCTCGGGCGGCACCGCGGTGTACGCGGCGCTCGAGACCGCGCGCGGCCTGGATGCCGATGCCACCGTCGTCACCTTGATCCCCGACAGCGGCCGCGCCTACCTGAGCAAGTTCTACGACGACAACTACATGCTCGAGCACGGCTTCCTCGACCGCGGCACCACAGCGGTGCCCACTGTCGGCGAGGTACTGCGGTATCACCGCGGCCACCACGACGGGCTGCCCGAGCTGGTGGTGATCGAGACGCACCAGCAGGTGGGCGATGCGATCGCGCTGATGCAGCGCTACTCGATCTCGCAGCTGCCGGTGGTGCGGCGCGACCCGGCCGAGCTGGACGATGTGGTCGGCTCGCTGCAGGAGCGCGGACTGCTCGACCGGGTGTTCAAAGACCCGGGCGCGCTCGAGCACGAGGTGGCCGAGGCCATGCAGCCCCCGCTGCACGTGGTCGACGCCGGTGAATCGATCGACCGGGTGTTCGCCGACCTGACCGCGGGCAGCCCGGCGGTGGTGGTGGCCGAGGGCGGTCGCCCGGCGGGCATGCTGACCCGCTCCGACCTGCTCGAGTACCTGGCCGCGCAGCGGAGCCCGGGTACTCCATGATCTCGGTGGAGGCCCTGCGCCGCCACGTGATCGCGGCGCAGGGGTATACCGGCCGGCGCCGCACCTCCGACGTGGCGGACGTGGAAGCCACCATCCGGCGGCTGGGCGCCGTCCAGCTCGACTCGATCTCGACGGTCGACCGCAGCCACCGCCTGACGCTGGCCTCCCGCATCGGGTCATACCCGGCGGAGGCCGTGAACGAGCTGCTGGGAGGCGGGCGGGCGTTCGAGTACTGGGCGCACGAAGCGTGCCTGATGACCACCGATCGCTGGCCGATGTGGAAGCGGCGGATGGACGAGTTCCAGGTGCACCCCTGGTGGGGTGACGTGGTCGCCGAGAAGCCCGAGCTGGCCGACTTGGTGCTGGGCGAGATCCGCGAGCGCGGCCCGCTGGGATCGCGCCACTTCGAGGGCGCCAGGACGGCCGGCGGCATGTGGAACCTGAAGCCGGCCAAGACGATGCTGGACACGCTGTGGACATCGGGCGTGCTGGCCGTCGCCGGCCGCCAGGGATTCCAGCGCCTGTACGACCTCAGCGAGCGGGTGATTCCCGCCGAGTACCTGGAGGCGCCGATCCCGACTGAGCAGGAGTTTCTGCGCGAGGTGACGGTGTGGGCGGTGACGGCGCGCGGAGCGCTGACCGAGAGCGGAGTGGTCGAGCATGCCCGTTTGAAGGGCGGCGTCGCCCGGATCCGGCCGCACGTCGACGCGCTCGTGCGGGAGGGGCTGCTCGACCGCCACGAGGTGGATGACGGCGGCGCGCCGGTGCTGGTGCCGCCGGGCACCAGCTTCGATGCCAACCCCACCGCGGCGGTGCTGATCTCGCCCGTTCGACAACCTGCTGTGGGACCGGCCGTTCGCCCGCCGGGTGATCGGATTCGACCATCTGATCGAGGTGTACAAGCCGGCCCCGGAGCGCCAGTTCGGCTACTACGTGCTGCCGCTGGTGGCGGGCGACAGGATCGTCGGCCGAGCCGACCTCAAGGCCGACCGCAAGGCCGGCTGCATCCGGCTCTTGGCCTACCACCCCGAGCGCGGCTTTCGCAGTACCCAGCCGTTGGAGCGGGCGCTCGACCGGCTGGCACGCACGCTTGGCCTGACCGTGGCCTAGCGATCAGTAGACTGGCCGGAATGGAGTTCGAGACACGCGCCATCCACGCCGGCCAGGAGCCCGATCCGTCGACCGGCGCTGTGACCGTGCCGATCTACCAGACCTCCACCTACGTCCAGGAAGCCGTGGGTCAGCTGAAGGACGGCTACGACTACTCGCGTACCGCCAACCCCACCCGGCGAGCGCTGGAGGAGTGCCTGGCAGACCTCGAGTCGACCGCCCACGGAGTCGCGTTCGCATCCGGGATGGCGGCCGCGACCACCGTCATGCACCTGGTCGGCCCCGGCGACCGGGTGGTGGCGGTGAACGACGTGTACGGCGGCACCTACCGCCTGTTCTCGAAGGTGTACGAGCCGCGGGGAGTGCGATTCGAGTATCTCGACGCCGAGACCTGCAACACCGATCTGGCGGCGCACCTCGACCCCGACACGCGGTTGGTGTGGATCGAGACGCCCACCAATCCGCTGCTGAACGTGGTCGACATCCAGGCGGCGGCCGAGGCCGCGCACGCGGTCGGGGCGCTGCTGGTGGTCGACAACACCTTCGCATCCTCGTACCTGCAGCGACCGGCCGAGCTGGGAGCCGACATCGTCCTGCACTCCACCACCAAGTACCTCGGCGGCCACTCCGATCTGGTGGGCGGCTTCGCGGCGACCGGCAACGACGAGATCGCCGAGCGGCTGCGGTTTCTCCAAAACTCGCTGGGGGCGATTCCCGGCCCGTTCGACTCGTGGCTGGTGCTGCGGGGGCTGAAGACGCTGGCGGTGCGGATGCGCGCGCATTGCGACAACGCGGCCGCGGTGGTCGAGTTTCTCAGCGGCCATCCGCGGGTGGAGAAGGTGCTCTATCCCGGGCTGACAGATCACCCCGGTCACGCCGTGGCGGTGCGCCAGATGGACGGATTCGGCGGCATGGTGTCGTTCCTCAGCGCCACCGAGGAGGAGGCTGTGGCGCTGGTTGCGCGCACGCGTGTGTGGTCGCTGGCCGAGAGCCTGGGCGGAGTCGAGAGCCTGATCGAGCACCCCGCCCAGATGACCCATGCCTCCACCGCCGACGCGCCGTTTGCGACGCCGCGAAACCTGGTGCGGCTGTCTGTCGGTATCGAGGCGGTGGGCGACCTGATCGCCGACCTCGAGCAGGCGCTGGGCTAAGCGCCTAGGCCGCTCGGCGTTCCGATTCGGCCCGGTCGTGCTCCGGATCCGCCTGCCGCTGCTCGGCGATGATCGCCTGGCGGCTGAGGCCGAACCGCGCGGCGCAGCCGAGCACGCACAGAAGCGCCGACACCACGGCCAGCACGATGATCAGGAACTCGGAAGTCGCCATTGACGGCATCCTTCTCCGTTACCCAAGGATCCACCTGCTCAACCAGTGAATAAAAGGTGCCTGGCACCTTTTATTCATCTTAAAAAGATTCGCCGCCCCGGCTGACCTTTCGTCCGCCGGCCGAAGGAACTTTCGAGTCGCCTCTACAATCCCTCCGCCCGGTTTCGTCCTACTTGGCTGCCCTGGGCGGCGCAAAAGAGACAGTAGGGGAGTGACGCAGCCGGTGCAACCACGAAAGTCACGCTATTTGCGAACTTGGGAGTAATCTCGCATCCGACCGCGTTTAAATCTTTGTGAGTAACCGCACACCAAAGAACGGCCGCAGGATCCTGAGGCTCTTCCGACCGTACCGGAAGCGGCTGCTGGGACTGTTCGCGCTGATCATCCTGGCGGCAGGGCTCGGCATCATCCCCGCCTTCCTGCTCCAGGACCTGCTGAACAACGTGCTCAGCCAGGGCAAGAACCTGAACGTCACCGAGCTCAACCTGCTGATCGCGGGCATGGTGGCCATCCCGATCATCACCGGCGCCATCGGCGTCGCCCAGACGTGGCAGTCGAACCTGGTCGGCCAGCAGGTCATGCACGACCTGCGCACCGCCGTCTACAGCCACCTGCAGCGGCTGTCGCTGGCGTTCTTCACACGCACCCGCACCGGCGAGGTGCAATCGCGGATCTCCAATGACATCGGCGGCGTCCAGAGCGTGGTCACCACCACGGCCACCTCGATCGTGTCCAACCTGACCACGGTGATCGCCACCTCGGTCGCGATGATCCTGCTCGACTGGCAGCTGGCCGCCGCCGCGTTCGCGCTGCTGCCGGTGTTCGTGTTGATCACACGCCGGATCGGGCGCCTCAGGCGGGCGCTCGCAGCCACCACCCAGAGCTCGCTGGCAGACATCTCGTCGCTGGTCGAAGAGTCGCTCTCGGTGTCGGGAGTGCTGCTGGCAAAGACGATGGGGCGAAGCGGTGAGCTGACCGAGCGGTTCAGCACCGAGTCAGAGCGCCTGGCCGACCTGGAGCTGCGCCAGCGGATGGCCGGACGCTGGGCGATGGCGTCGATCCAGGCCACCTTCGCGGTCATGCCGGCGATCGTCTACGGCATCGCCGGCCACCTGCTCGCCAACGGCAACAACGCACTCTCGATCGGCACGCTGGTGGCCTTCACCACCCTTCAGACCCGGCTGTTCTTCCCGGTGTCGTCACTGCTCAGCGTCCAGACCGACGTGCAGACATCGCTGGCGCTGTTCGACCGCGTGTTCGAATACCTCGACCTGCCGATCGACATCGACGAGAAGCCCGACGCGGTCACGCTCGACCGCGAGCGGGTCACCGGCGAGGTGGTGTTCGAGGACGTGTCGTTCGCCTACGAGCCCAACACCCCCACCCTCCAGCACATCTCATTCGTGGCCGAACCGGGCGCCTCGGTGGCGATCGTCGGCGAGACCGGATCGGGCAAGACAACGCTCGGATACCTCAGCGGCGCGCCTGTACGACGTCACCGACGGGTCGATCCGGATCGACGGCACCGACCTCCGCGACCTCACCTTCGACTCGTTGCGAAGCGTGGTCGGGGTCGTCTCCCAGGAGACCTACCTGTTCCACGGGACGGTGCGCGAGAACCTCGAGTTCGCCAAGCCCGGCGCCACCATCGAGGAGATCGAGACGGCCGCCAAGGCCGCCCGCATCCACGACCACATGATCTCGCTGGAGAACGGCTACGACACCATCGTGGGCGAACGCGGGTACCGCTTCTCGGGCGGCGAGAAGCAGCGGCTGGCGATCACCAGGGCGATTCTGCGCGACCCGCCGGTGCTGGTGCTGGACGAGGCCACCAGCGCGCTCGACGTCGAGACCGAGCGTGCAGTCCAGGATGCGCTGGAGGCGCTCAGCCGCGGGCGCACCACCATCACCATCGCCCACCGGCTTTCGACGGTGCGCGAGGCCGACCTGATCCTGGTGCTCGACAAGGGCCAGATCGTGGAGCGGGGAACCCACACCGAGCTGGTGGCGGCCGGTGGCCGCTACGCCCAGCTGGTCGAGCGCGACGCCGCCCTGCCGGTGTGATCAGGCCGCTTCGCTGAAGCGATGGTAGAGGCCGGCGATCTGCTCGGCCGGCACCGGGCGTGAGAACAGGAATCCCTGGCCCAGCGGGCAGCCGTGGTCGACCAGCCAGCGGCGCTGGGCGTCGGTCTCGATACCCTCGGCCAGCGCCTGCAATCCGAGCCCGTCGGCCAGCGCGATCATGGTGGAGACCAACACGTCGGCACTGTGGTCGTTGGGCAGGTCGAAGATGAATGAGCGGTCGATCTTGAGGGTCGTCACGGCCATCTGATGCAGCCGGCCGAGCGACGAGTGGCCGGTACCGAAGTCGTCGATCGCAAGCCGCAGGCCGCGCTCGTGCAGCTCGGCGATGATCGGCTCCGAGGCGCGGTGATTCTGCATCACCGCCGACTCGGTCAGCTCCACCATCATCCGGTCTGGTGACAGCCCGAACGACTCGATCGTCTCCAGCACGGTGCGCATCGCGGTCGGCTGCCAGAACACCGGCGGGAGGTTGACCGACACGTACAGGTCGAGTCCCATGTTGCGCCACAGCGCACCCTGACGGCAGGCCTCGTTGATGACCCACTCCGAGATCGGCGCGATCATGCCGGTGCGCTCGGCCAGCGGGATGAACGCGCCCGGCATGACCAGGCCACGCTCGCCGTCGACCCATCGGATCAGCGCCTCGACACCCACGATGTCGTTGGTGGTGAGGTCGACCAGCGGCTGGTAGTAGAGCACGAACTGCTCGCGATCGATCGCCCGCCGCAGACGGCCGGCCATCGACAGGCGGGCCATCGCGTCGCCGCCCTCGCGCTCATACAGCTGGTGGCCGTCGCGGCCCAGCTCCTTGGCCCGGTACATGGCGATGTCGGCGTGCTTGAGCAGGCTCTCACTGTCGGCGGCGTCCACCGGGAAGAGGCTGATGCCAACCGATCCGGAGCAGTAGATCTCGGTGTCGACCAGCTCGAACGGCTGGGACAGCGCGTTTCGCAGCTGATCGGCCACCGACAGGGCCAGCTCGGCGATGTCGAAGTCCTCGTCCGCCCCACCCACGGTCAGATCTGCCACCAGGATCAGGAACTCGTCGCCGCCCTGGCGGGCGACCACGTCGGTGTCGCGGGTCGCGTCCCGCAGGCGGGCCGCCACCTCGATCAGGAGCTCGTCCCCGGCGCCATGGCCGAAGCTGTCGTTGACCAGCTTGAAGTCGTCGAGATCGACGAACAGCACCGCCACGCCGCGTCCAGAGCGCTCGGCGCGGGCCAGCGCGATGTCCAGGTGCTCACGGAACATGGCGCGGTTGGGGAGACCGGTGAGCGCGTCGTGGTAGGCCAGGTGCGACAGCCGCTCCTCGGCCTCCTTGATCGGTGAGATGTCCAGCAGATACCCCTGCCGGTAGAGCGGCGCTCCGTCGGGGCCGGACACGACCACCGACTCGTCGTGCAGCCACACGATCGTGCCGTCCGGCCTGACGATCCGGTAGTCGGCGGTGAACGGCGCTCCCAGCAGCCGAGCCTGGTCGAAGCCCTCCATCACCCAGGCGCGATCCTCGGGGTGAAGCGTCTTTTCGAACAGGTCCGGGTCGGCCTCCCACTGCTCGTGGGTGTAGCCGCTGATCTCCACGCTCTGCGGGCTGTTGTAGAGCGAGGTGGCCTTCTCGTCCAGCGCATCGATGTAGATCGCCAGCGGCAGCTGCTCGATCAGGATGCGGTAGCGCTCCTCCGCCTCCAGGTAGCGCTGCTCGGCCAGCTTGCGCTCGGTGATGTCGTAGATCACGCCCTGCACCAGCGCCGGCTCACCGCGGTCGTCGGCGACGGTGACGGCTTCGTCTCGCAGCCACCGCTCGACGCCGTCGGTGCCGACCAGCCGATACTCGCATTGGTACGGGAGGCCGGTGGCCACCGCCTCGTCGTAGCCGACCACGGTGCGCTCGCGATCATCGGGGTGGATGCGCTTGCTCCAGCCGTCGTCGCCCTCCAGCCACTCGTGGGCGGGCACGGCGAAGAGCTCCTCGAGCTGGGGACTGACGTACACCGGCTGACCGGTGATCGCCTGGTCGAGGTAGGTGACCGCGGGAGTCTGCTCGACCAGCGAGCGGAAGCGGGTTTCGGTTTCCTGCAGCCGCGCGAACTGCTCGGCGTTGTCGAGTGCGCGCGGCGACCACGTCGGCCAGCGCGTACCAGGGCTGCATCCCACCGGAGGCGATCTCGCCGTCGGACGCGCCTTCGACCTCGATCAGGCCCAGCACCCGACCGCCGACCTGAAGCGGCAACAGCAGCACACCCTCAGCGCGAACGGGACGGCAGGAGTCGAGCGCCCGCTGCCGCGCCGGAAACTGCTCCACGGCGCGCTCGGTCTCGAACTCGGGGCTGCGTCCGATCAGGACGCTGCGATCGCGATCCCACCGCCAGATCGACATCTGCCCCTTGGAGAACTGGTGCGCGCGGGCGGCGAACACGGTCGCGACCGACCCCGGGTCGCGCACGCACTGCAGTGCACGGGCGAGTTCGAACAACGCCTGGGAGCGATGATGAGAAGGCATGGCCACACTCGCATCGGCCACCTGGCGGGGTTTCTTTAACCGAACGTCCGCGTTCGGACGCTCAGTGACTCTCTAGGCGTGCGACGGGTCGTAGTACGGGTTGGTGCCCGAGGCGTGGTCGGTCACGTCACTGATCTCTGTGATTTCCGGCACCAACTCACGCAACGCCGCCCGCACTCCGTCACCGAGCGTGGCCGCAACCATGCCGCAGCCCTGGCACGCGCCACCCAGCTGAAGATAGGCCACGGTGCCCTCGACCCGGTCGAGCCTGGCCGTGCCGCCGTGGGCGGCGATGGCCGGATTGATGTGGTGATCGAGCACCCAGGCCACCCGCGCGGCGGTGTCGCCGTCGAGCTCGGCCGGCGGTGCACCGCCCTCGGTGCCTGCGCCCAGCGGGTGGGCCGGCTGGATCACCAGGCCGCCGGTGGCGAGATCGCCCTGGCGGTCGAGGGTCGCCCCGCGCAGCGCCTCGACGCTCGCCTTGGGAATCGTGAAGACCACTCCGCTGTGAGTCTCGACCACGTCGCCGTCGACGGCGTCGCTGGACGGCGCCAGCCACAGGTCGTAGCCGAAGCGGCCGAGCGCGTCGACTCCGGTGACCTCGATCCACAGCGACAGATCCGAGGCGTCGTCCTCGCGATCGCGCACCAGCAGAATCTTCTCGATCGCGTCTTCGGTGACCGTCAGAACCATGTCCATGTCTGTACGGTAGCGAACGCGCCGAGACCGGCTGGATCGGTAGCATCCCTCGTCGTGCCCAGATTCGGATCAGAGATCACCCGCAGGCAGGTGGCGATCGGCAGCTCCGTCATCTCGCCGGATGGGGAGTGGGTGGTGTACACCCGCCGCAGCGTCGTCGCCGACCGGTACCAGACCAATCTGTGGCTGGTGCCCTACCGCGGCGGGCGGCCGCGCCGGCTGACGCATTCACGCGGCAATGACACCTGCCCGATGTTCGCACCCGATTCGCGCACGATCGCCTTCTTCTCGGATCGCGGCCCCGACGAAGAGGACCACCTGTTCGCGATGCGCATCGACGGCGGCGACGCGATGCGAATCTGCGGCGCCCGCCACGAGTCGATGTACTCGGCGGTGTTCTCGCCCGACGGGCGTTCGATCGCGTTTATCGCCGACGGCGGCCCGGAGCGATTCTGGGCGGGCGATCCCAAGGACGAGGTGGCGCGCGTGATCCGGCGGGCCGACTGGCGCGACGACAGCGGCATCCTCGACCACCGCGGCCATCTGTACGTGGTCGACGTGCGCGAGGACGCCCACCCGCGGCAGCTGACCCACGGTGACTTCGACGTGTCTTCGCCGGCCTGGCACCCGTCCGGGCAAAAGCTCGCGTTCGTCGCCGCGACCGGCGACGACTCCGACATCGACCCCAACTCGTCGATCCATCAGATCAGCGTCAAGGGCGGACGCCACGCGCGAGCTGGTGAAGCTGGCCGGCACCGCCGGGTCACCCGCCTGGTCGCCGGACGGACGCACGCTCGCATTCGTCGGCGTGGACACGCCGTGGGCGCCGGACTACGCCGAGCCCGAGCTGTACATCCGCACCGCCCGAGGAGAACTGCGAAGCCTCACCGGCAAGCTCGACCTGCCGGTCACGATCGGGTTCTGCTCCGATCTGCACGACTGGCTGGCCGACTCCAGCGGCGGTCCCATCTGGGACGGCGATTCACTGCTGGCGGTGATCAACCGACGTGGCCGCGACGAGGTGTGGCGGGTGCCGCTGGAGGGCGAGCCGACGCCGATCTCGAGCGGCGACACCACCATCACGGGCATCAGCGCCGGGGGCGGCCGGGTCATCACCACGGCCTGCGACGACGCCTACCCGCCGGAGGTGTTCGCCGTCGAGGACGGCGGGCTGCGCAAGCTGACCCGAAACGGTGGCGCATGGCTTCGCCGCTACAGCGCGCCCACGGTCACCGAGGTGGACGCCGGCGGCATCCCTTCATTCCTGCTCGAGCCCGCCCGGACGCCCGCCGGGGCGCGCTGGTGCTCTCGCCTCACGGAGGGCCGTACGGCGCCCACGGGCCGACTCCCGAGCTGGACGGCTGGGCGCTGGTGGAGCTGGGCTACCGGGTGCTTCTGCCCAACATCCGCGGCTCGTGCGGATACGGCCGCGACTGGATCAAGCCGATCCAGGGGAAGTGGGGCGGCCCCGACTCCGACGACCTGATGACCAGCCTCGACTGGGCGGTCGACGCCGGCATCGCCGACCCCAAGCGGGTGGCGGCGATGGGGCTCTCCTACGGCGGCTGGGCGGTCAACTGGCTGGCGGGAGCCCACCCCGACCGCTTCTGCGCGATCGTCTCGGAGAACGGCGTCGCCAGCATGTCCACCGCCCACGGGGTTTCGAGCATCGGGCCGGGATATGACCGCGCGATCGGGTACGGCCCGGTGATCACCCGCCAGAAGCAGCTGTGGGCGTCCTCGCCGCTGCGTTTGGCCGACGCGATCACCGCGCCGGTGCTGATGCTGCAGGGCGAGGCCGACCGGATCTGCCCGCTGGACGACAACCAGCAGCTGTTCGTGGCCCTGCGGGAGCGTGGTCACGACGTCGAGATGGTGCTCTACCCCAGCGGCAAACACGTGATGATGGCCACCATGCGACCCGACCGGCGAGTCCACCGGTTGCAGCGGGTGAGCGAGTTTCTCACCAAGCACTGCCCTCCGCGCGTTCGGTAGGTTCTTACGCCGCCATCGGCCGCTGCCGCCGCACGAGCGATTCGATCTCATCCGCCGGCACCGCCGGACTGAACAGGAAGCCCTGGCCGAGCACGCAGCCGTGGGCGGCGAGGAACCGCCGCTGGCCCTCGGTCTCGACTCCTTCCGCCAGCGGCGTCAGGCCGAGGTTTCGGGAGAGCTTGATGACGCTGTCGACCACCGCCACCGAGTTGGCCTCGAACGGCAGGCCGGCCACGAACGACCGGTCGATCTTGATGGTGGTGACCGAGATGCGGTTGAGCCGGCCCAGCGATGAGTGGCCGGTGCCGAAGTCGTCGATGGCGATCCCCAGGCCGCGCCGCTGGAGATCGGCCAGCATCGGCTCGACGCCCTCGGAGTCGGCCGTGGCCGCGGTCTCGGTGATCTCGATCATCAGCCGGCTGGGATCGAGCCCGAACGACTCGATGGTGTCGATCACGCGCCGCATCGACTTGGGCCGCCACAGGATCGGCGGCAGGTTGACCGACACGAACAGGTCGAGCCCGGCGGCCCGCCAAGCCCGCTCCTGCTCACAGGCGGTCTCGACCACCCAGTCGGAGATCGCGCCGATCTCGCCGGTGCGCTCCGCCACCGGGATGAAGTCGGCGGGCTGCACGAGGCCGCGTACCGGGTCGTTCCAGCGGATCAGCGCCTCGACGCCCATCATCGCGCCTGAATCCAGGGCCACGATCGGCTGGTAGTTGAGCACCAGCTCGCCGCGCTTGACGGCTCCGCGCAGGCGACCGGCGACGGCCAGCCGGTCGGTGGCCTCGTGGGAGTCGAGCACTGCCGTCTTCGACATCTCGCGACCCGCCTGCTTGGCGCGGTACATCTCGATGTCGGCGTGCTTCAGGAGCTCGTCTCCGGCGGTCGCGTCGAACGGGTAGAGCGCGATCCCGACGCTGGCAGAGACGAACAGCTCGACGCCGTCCAGCTCGGCCGGACGCGACACGATCGAGCGGATCCGCGCGGCGGTCTCCTCGGCCACCGAGTGAACGATGCTGGGATCGCTCTCCCCGGGCATCGGCAGCAGCACCAGGAACTCGTCGCCGCCCAGCCGGCCACGATGTCCTTGGCCGCGACCGCCTGGCGCAGCCGCCCGGCCAGCACCCGCAGGAGGTCGTCGCCGACGGCGTGCCCGAGGCTGTCGTTGACCAGCTTGAAATCGTCGATGTCCACGAACAGCACCGCGGCCGCCGAGCCGGTGCGGGCGGCCTCGGCCAGATCCCGCTCCAGCTGCTCGGAGAACTTCAAGCGGTTGGGCAGGTCGGTGAGCGCGTCGTGATAGGCGAGGTGGGCGAGCTTTCGCTGGGCGTCGGCCAGGGCTTCGCCGGCCTCGTGGCGATCGGTGCACGTCGGTGACGATGCCTTCCACCAGTATCCGCCCATCGGTGAACCGCGGACGGGCACGATCCCACACCCACCGGGTGCGGCGGTCGAATCCCAGCAGCCGGTACTCGAGCTCCATCGGCCGGCCCTGGCGGAGTGCGTCGTTGAAGGCGAGGTAGGCAGCGCGTTGTCGTCGGGATGAACGGCGTCCTCCCAGGCCTGCTCCTCATCGGCGCCCTCGGGGATCGGCCCCAGCAGGCTCTCCAGGCCCTCGCCGATGAACTCGTTGCAGACGTAGCGGCCGTCCTCGAGATACTCCATCTCGTAGATGTGCACAGCAGCGGTCGCGGCAACCCGACGGAGCACGTCGACGGTGTTGCCCGACCGGCCGGGGTTCGGTTCGGCCTGTCCTGACGGATCCAACGCCATGTCGACTCCATCGGCGCGTAACACAAAGCACATAAGCCCCCGGCAGGGAGTTGCACCTCGCCCGCCAACTCCCTCCCCATGGCCGAAGCGATCGAACTGGAAGTGGCGGGGCGCACGATCCGGGTCTCCAACCCGCAAAAGCTGTACTTCCCCGAGGCCGGGCACACCAAGCTCGATCTGGTGCAGTACTACGTGGCGATGGCAGACCAGGTGGTCAACCACCTGCAGGAGCGGCCCGACGACGCTGAAACGGTACGTGGACGGCGCCGCGGGCAAGTTCTTCTTCCAAAAGCGCGTGCCCAAGGGCGCCCCGGAGTGGCTGCAGACCGCGGTGGTGCACTTCCCCAGCGGTCGCAACGCCGAGGAGCTGGTGGCAAATGACGCCGCTCACCTGGCCTGGGCAGTCAACCTGGGC
Source organism: uncultured Actinomycetes bacterium (assembly GCA_963811675.1). Classification (GTDB taxonomy): domain Bacteria; phylum Actinomycetota; class Thermoleophilia; order Gaiellales; family JAICJC01; genus CAVPTL01. The sequence continues at coordinate 42,740 of CAWESH010000002.1, forward strand.
GTGATCGACTTCAACCCGTGGCCGGTGCGGCGGGCCGACCTGGATCATCCCGACGAGCTTCGGATCGACCTCGACCCCACTCCCGGGATCCCGTTCGCCGACGTGCGCACGGTGGCGATGATGGTCAAGGAGCTGCTGGAGGAGCACGGCCTGGCCGGGTACCCCAAGACGTCGGGGTCGCGTGGCATCCACATCAACGTGCGGATCACGCCTGAGCATGGCTTCGTCGAGGTGCGGCGGGCGGCGCTGGCCGTGGCCCGCGAGATCGAGCGGCGGGCCGAAGGGCTGGCCACCAGCAAGTGGTGGAAGAAGGAGCGTACCGGCGTGTTCCTGGACTACAACCAGAACGCCCGCGACCGCACGGTGGCCTCCGCCTACTCGGTGCGGCCGGTTGCAGATGCCCGCGTGTCGTGTCCGCTGTCCTGGGACGAGGTGCCGGATGTCGAGCCCGACCAGCTACGGCTGGATACGGTGCCACAGCGGGTGGCCGAGCGTGGCGACCCGTCGGCCGACATCGATGACCACGCCGGCTCGCTCGAGAGCCTGCTGGCGCTGGCCCACGCCGACGAGGCCTCCGGCCTGCAGGATGCGCCCTGGCCGCCGCACTTCCCCAAGTCGGAGTCCGAACCCAACCGCGCCCCACCGCCTGGCTGAATAACGGTGCCAGGCACCGTTATTCACCCTGCGCGTTTTACGCCGCGTTTACGTTCCGGCGCTCGACAGCCGTTACTTTCAGATCATGAGTTCCAATGCCAACGACACGGTGCTGGTGATCGAGGATGAGCCCAGCCTCGGCAAGCTGGTGCAGGCCTATCTGGTCAAGGAGGGCTACCAGGTCGCCTGGGAGCGACGGGCCCAGGCAGGGCTGGACACGCTGGCCCGCGAGCAGGTGACGTTGGTGCTGCTCGACGTGGGGCTGCCCGACAGCGACGGCTTCACCGTCTGTCGCCAGATCCGCTCACGCTCGGGGGTTCCGATCATCATGCTGACCGCCCGCGACGAGGAGCGCGACCGGATCGAGGGCCTGGCGGCGGGGGCCGATGACTACGTGGGCAAGCCGTTCTCACCGGGCGAGCTGATGGCGCGGGTGGCGGCGGTGCTTCGCCGCACCCGGGCGATGCCACCGTCGGACGTGTTCGAGCTGGGCGATATCCGGCTGGAGCGGGCGTCGCGCGCGGTCACGGTCGGCGGGGATGCGATCGATCTGCGCGAGCGCGAGTTCGAGCTGCTGGAGTGCCTGATGGAGCACCCCGGGCGCTGGCTTTCGCGCGACGAGCTGCTGGATCGGGTGTGGGGATTCGACTACCCCGGCGGCACCCGCACCGTCGACATGCACGTGGCCGGAATCCGCCGAAAGCTCGGACGGCCCGACGCGATCACCACCCGACGCGGCGCCGGCTATCGGATGGACGGCTGAGCCGATGCCGCTTCGCCGCCGCCTCTTCTTCACGATCATCGCCACCGTGCTGGCCGCCCTGGTGCTGGCGCTGGTCGCCGGCGGCGCGTTGGTGCGGCGCCAGCTGGACACCAACCAGTCAGCCGATCTGGGTCGCGAGCTGGCCGTGCTGGCTCAGCCGTCGGTGACCGCTCCGGCCACGCTGGCCTCGACCCAGGCGGCGCTCAAGCGTCAGGGGATCACGCTGATCACGACCACCGCCGAGTGACGCCGGCCGGTATCTCCCCGCGGACGCCGCCACCGACGTCGCCCACGGTCAAGCCGTTTCGGGCACCACCGGGCCGCGTTCCGACCGGGTGCTGTATGCCGCCCGGCCGTCCGGCGGCCAGGTGCTCGTGGCCACCCGTGCGGCCAGCCTGCCGGGATCGACCTGGCGGCCGTTTCTTCGCATCTTCTTCTGGTCGGCGCTGATCGGTGCGGCGCTGGCTGCCCTGGCGGCGTGGCTGGTGTCGCGCCGGATCGCGGAGCCGATCAGCCGAGTGGCCGAGGCCAGCAAGCGTCTCGCGGAGGGCGAGCGGCCGGAGCCGGTGCCCGAGACCGGTGCGCGCGAGCTGGTGACACTGGGAACGTCGTTCAACCACATGGCGAGCGAACTCGACCGGGCACGCAGCGCCGAGCGCGACTTCCTGTTGTCGGTCAGCCATGAGCTGAAGACGCCGCTGACCGCGCTGCGCGGCTACGGCGAGGCGCTCATCGACGGCACCGTGCCGCCAGCCGAAGCGGGAGCGGTGATCGGGCGCGAGTCGGCGCGGCTGGAGCGGCTGGTGGGCGACCTGCTCGACCTGGGACGCGCCCATCACGCGGACTTCACGGTGCGGGCCGAGCCGGTGGCGCTGGCAGGCACGGTGCAGAACGTGGCAGATGCCTTCCGCGCCCGGGCTGCCGAGCAGCGAGTCACCATCACCGCAGACACCGACGGCGCGGGCGAGGCGATGGCCGATCCCGACCGGGTCGCCCAGGTGCTCTCGAACCTTGTGGAAAACGCTTTGCGGGTAACGGACGCCGGCGGCACAGTCACCGTCACCGCGACCGGCACAACCACCACCATCGCCGACACCGGGCCGGGGATCGCCGCCGACGACATCCCGCACGCCTTCGAGCGCTTCTACCTGCACGACCGCTACCGCGGCGAGCAGAAGACCGGCACCGGCCTCGGACTCGCAATCGTGCGGCACCTGACCGAGGCCATGGGCGGCACTGTCGCGGTCGAGAGCCCGCCGGGCGAGGGCGCGAGCTTTACGGTGTCGCTGCCCGCCGCCTGAACAGGCCGCCGAGTAGTCACGGCCGATTGCAATTTGTGCGTTTCAAGATATTTCGATAGCTTTTGGGTATCGTGTAAACCCTCTTCCGAAGTGACTCGCACGCTGGCTCCGGATTGGATTATCGAAGTGCACCGAGTTTCGAAATGTCTCAGAACATCAATGCTCGCTTCGACTGTGGCGGCCCTCGCCATCCTGGTGGCAGGGTCGTCGACGTCGGCAAAGGCGAACTCCACTTTGAGCGCGGGCCGACCACTGGACGGCCTCGCGTCCCGACTAACGATACGCCGGGTTCAGCACCCCACGGCCCGGATACCGCCTCGCGGTTGTCGAACCACCAACCAGAAGTGGGATGTCCAGGGGTTGGGAATCACCTGGGCTTGGCGTTCGATCAAAGTGCGATGGTGCTGGGACCGGGGAAAGGTCACCTCCGTTTCAAGCCCTGAGTTCGACGACTGGGCAGCCCCACAGTACTGCTGGAGTTCCACCCAGAGTGGGAACGGTTGGTACACCAAGGGGTGGTCGATGCGTGTGTACAACTGGGGCACGCTGTCGGACTTCGCCCCATGGGGCTGCGGCATGTCACACCAGCAGATCCAGGCGCAGGTGTTCCTCCACGGTGACGGCACGGTGTACGTCTCGTGACGGTGCGCGAACAAGGCCGAATAGGCCGCTCGTGGCAATCCTCGGACGGTAGAAGGTGTGCAAGTGATCATTAATACGACGACAAGCGTGGGGCTGACCCCCCAGCTCGCCGCAGCAACCGTGGGTGGCATCGTGTTCATCCTCGCGATGGTTGGCTTCGTTCTCTGGCTGTTCCTCCGTAGCCGGTCCGAGAGGTCGGGTTGATGGTTTGCAGGCTCGAAGACGGCCGGTTCACCCCGTGATCGAACTCGTGCGGACAACGCACATCGAACTCTCGCCAGCCATGTGGATCGGTAGCTCCGTCGCCATCGCGATAGACGTGCTCATCATCTATGTTGTGTACAGATTCCTCCGTAGGCCACGGGGGCTACGGACATCCGCTGAATAAAAGGTGCCAGGCACCTTTTATTCAGCGGAACGGGCCGTCGATGACCACGCCGAACCGTTCGCGCAGCACCGCGCGGCGCTCATCCTCGGTCTTCAGCACCCGTTCTGTACGATCGCCGGCGGTCGTCTCGATCAGCCGCATGCCCGCCAGCGTGATCCGGCCGTTCTCGGTGGCAAGCGAACAGCCGGGGTCACGGGTGAAGAACGACCCAGCGGCCGACTGCAGGAACCGGCAGCTCCCCTCGAACTGCGACATCTCGCGCGGCGTCAGCGCGAAGCGGTAGTTGAGCTCGCCGTCGTGGCTCATGGCCAGCCGCTCGCCGTCGGGGTCGAGCCGGTACACGCGGCCGTCGCGAGGCTGATCGATGCCCGGCTGGAGCCGCAAGGGGCGAGTGAAGTTCTCACCAAACCCCACGTCCACCAGCCACGGCTCGTCCAGATCCACCCGCAGCGTCAGGTGGTCGAACTCGTTCGAGTAGCCGGTGCCGATGTGCA
>CAWESH010000003.1:0-76246 GCA_963811675.1 uncultured Actinomycetes bacterium
GGAGCTTGAGCGCCAGCGTCAGCCGCTCGACCACATCCAGGGTCTGCAGCAGCTCCACCTTGCTCTCGAAGCTGACATCGGGCGAGTAGCCACAGGTGTCGGCCAAAGCGCCGGGGTCACTGATCGAGCGCAGGAAGGCCGAGACTCGGCCGTCATCGCCGCGCAGCTCGAGCTTTTCCTCGACCACGGCGCGGTACTCGCGCTCCAGCTCACGGGTCTTGACCGGAGCGGGAGGCTCGTCGGGGTTCTCTTCGACAGTGACGCGCAGCTCACCGTCGGTGCCCGTCTGGGCAGCGCCGATGGTGGCACGGTGCAGTGCGGTCAGCGAGACCGCCTGGAGACCGCGCGGAAGCCGCACGTGTTCGTCCACCGAGGCCACAACGCCGACCTTGGCGAACTCGTTTTCGTGCCGGGGAACGAGCAGTACTCGCTCCTCGCTGCCGACGTCGATCGGCAGGGTGACAGACATATTCGGGAAGACGACCGTGTCGTCCAGTGGGATGAGAAGGAGTGTGTTAGCCATGCTCGTATTCTGCCACCAGATAGTTGAGGTTGTCAAATATCTAGGAAATCGACTATGATTGGTCTCATGAATTCATGGGAATGCCTCTTCGACCTGCTCATGTCCCAGCGGGCACGGGTACCGGCAATCGCCGCCGAGTTCGAGTTGTCGCCCGTGCAGGCCTACGTCCTGCGGCTGATCGAGCCCGGCGAGGGCGTGCCGATGGGCCGTCTCGCACGCGGCCTGGCCTGCGACGCGTCCAACGTCACCGGCATCGTCGATCGGCTGGAGGCGCGTGGCCTGATCGAGCGCCGGCCGGGGGCCGGCGACCGCCGCGTCAAGGTGCTGGTGGTCACACGCGAAGGCGAGCGGCTGCGGGCAACGATGCTCGAGCGCATGGCCGAGCCGCCCGCGGAATTCGCCCGGCTTTCGCCCGACGACCAGCGGACGCTGGCCCGGATTTTGCAGCAGATGGCGGCCGAAACCGCCTAGGCGGCTGACTGCGGCAGCGACGCGTACCGCTTGGCCGCGCGCTCCCGAGCCCGGGCCGCCTCGATCTCGCGATCCTTGGGCGGTGCGTTGGTGACGAGCTGATCGAGCAGCTCGGCGGTGACCTTGGCCACCGCCGCGACCGCCTGGTCGAACGCTTCCCGATTGGCCTGAGACGGCTTGGTGAAGCCGCTCACCTTGCGCACGTACTGGAGCGAGGAGGCGTGAATCTCCTCCTCGGTCGCCGGCGGCTCAAAGTTATGAAGGGTGTGGATGTTTCTGCACATGCCCGTATTCAAGCAGCTTGGAGACCGGGCCACACCTGATCGATCAGCCGCTCCGCCCAGTCGTCTTCGAACTCGGCACCCACGAACGTCCGGGTGAGATAGGCGCCGATCAGCTGGTCGACCACGAGCTCCAGATCGGCGTCGGCGCGCACCTGCCCGCGCTCGACACCGGCTTTCAGCGTGGCGAGAAATTTTTCGCGGCCGGGAAGCATCACCTGGTCACGGAATCTGGCCAGCATGTCGGGGTGCTCGCGTCGCTGCACGTACAGCGACGACACGATCGAGAGGCCGTCGGCCCGAGTGATGCCGTCTCTGAACTCGCCCAACATCCAGGCCAGGCAGGCGCGCGTATCGGGCATATGCGAGCCGTCCGGCAGCTTTTCCATGGCGCACACCGAATTGGTGACCAGGTCGGCCTTGGTCGGATACCGCCGGTACACGGTGGCGCGGGTCACCCCGGCCTCGTCTGCGACCGCTTCAATCGAGCAGCGGTCGTAGCCGTGCTCGGCCAGCAGCCGCAGGGTGGCGGCGATGATCAGCTGGTCGGAATCGGGGTTCCGGGGACGGCCTCGCGGCCGGGGTGGTTCAGGTTTGACATCCATCGCGACTAATGATACACCACAGTCTTGTATTTCAATTAAGGCAGGGGAGGCTCGGGAATGCCCGACGTAAAAGAGCATAAAGGGATGGCACTGTTTCTGTTGTGCCTCGTGCAGTTCATGGTGGTGCTCGACATCGCAATCGTCAACGTGGCGCTGCCATCGATTCAAGACTCGCTGCACTTCAGCGAGACCAATCTCTCGTGGGTGATCAACGCCTACACGCTGACCTTCGGCGGCCTGCTGCTGCTGGGCGGGCGGGCGGCCGACCTGCTCGGTCGCAGACGCATCTTCATCGCAGGTTTGCTGCTGTTCTCGGTGGCCTCGGCGGCCTGCGGATTTGCCAACTCTGACGAGTTCCTGATCATCGCCCGAGCGATTCAGGGCGTCGGCGCGGCGATGGTCTCGCCGGCCGCGCTCGCGATCCTCGTGACCACCTTCGAGGAAGGGCCCGAGCGCAACAAGGCACTGGGCATCTGGGGAGCCATCGCCGGCTCCGGCGGAGCGGCCGGTGTGCTGCTCGGTGGAATCCTGACCCAGGAGCTGAACTGGTCGTGGATCTTCTTCATCAACGTGCCGGTCGGGCTCGCCGTGATCGCTGCGGCTCCGGTGTACCTGCGCGAGAGCAAGGTCGAGGGCGCCACCCGCTCGTTCGACCTGCTGGGTGCGATCCTGGCGACGGCGGGCATGTCGGTGCTGGTGTACGCGCTGGTGCAGACGGTCGACCACTCCTGGTCGGCGCCGCGCACGATCGGCCTGTTCGTCGCCGCCTTCGTGCTGCTGGCCGGGTTCATCGCCACCGAGCGGCGGGTGAAGGCGCCGCTGATGCCGCTGCAGATCTTCCGCAACCGGTCGCTGTCGGCGGCCAACGGGGTGGCGCTGATGCTGGGGGCATCGATCTTCTCGATGTTCTTCCTGTTGACGCTCTATATGCAACAGGTGCTGGGCTACTCGCCGCTCAAGACGGGAATCGGATACCTGCTGGTGTCGGGCATGATCATCGTCTCGGCCGGTGCGTCGCAGGCGCTGGTGACCAAGATCGGCGTACGCACGGTGCTCGCCGTCGGCATGGGTCTGACGGCGCTCGGCCTGGTGTACTTCAGCCAGGTGTCGGTGGGCGGCTCGTACCTGATCGACCTCACGCCCGGGTTCATCCTGACCGGCGTCGGTCTCGGCTTCTCGTTCGTGCCGGTGTCGATCGCCGCCCTGGTCGGGGTCAAGCAGAACGAGGCCGGTATCGCCTCGGGCATCCTCAACACCTCGCAGCAGATCGGCGGGGCGCTGGGCACGGCGATCCTGTCCACGGTCGCATTCACGGCGGCGTTTGACTACGTCAAGGACCACGCCACCCTGAACCTCGGCCGGCGGCGTCCCTCTGCTGCTGCAGGCGCAGGCGTCGGTGCACGGGTACTCGATCGCGTTCCTGGTGGGCGCGTTGATCTCGGCCATCGGGTTCGTGCTGACACTGGCGTTCATCCCGCGCGGGGATGCGCCGGAGTACGCGCTGACCGAGGGTGAGGCGGCGGAGCCGGTCTCCGCGTGATCGAACCGTTCGGGTTTCACCTACCGATCCGGATCGCCTTCGGCGACGGGTCGGTAGGTGGCCTGGCGGAGGTGCTGGAGGAGCTCGGCTCGACCAACGCGCTGGCGGTGGTGGAGGAGCCGGTGGCCGCGATCGAGGCGGTCGCGCAGGCGGTGAGCGTGTGCGGGGGCATGTACCTCAAGCCGCCCGGGGAACCGACCTTCGAGATGATCGCCGGCCTCACGGCGCGGATGCATGATGTCCGCCCCGACGCGCTGGTTGCGATCGGCGGCGGCTCGACCATGGACATGGCCAAGGCCGCCCGGCTGGAGTTCGGGCAGGGCGAGCCGTTCGAACGGTTCACCCGCTTCGAGGTGGCGGTGACCGAGCCGGCACTGCCGCTGGTGACGGTGCCGACCACGTCGGGCACCGGCTCAGAGGTTTCGGGCGGCGCGGTGGTGACGGTGGGCACGCGCAAGCGCGGCGCCGCCCACCCGTTGATGCGCGCGCAGCACGCGCTGGTGGATCCGCTGCTGACGCTCGATCTGCCGCCCGCGCCCACCCGTGACTGCGGCGTGGACGCGCTCGCTCAGGCGATCGGCGGAGTGATCGTGCGTAACGGGAACCCCGGTTCGGTCGCATTGGGACTGGAGGCGTGCCGGTATCTGGCCGACGGGCTGCCGGCCGCGGTGGCCGACGGCCACGACCGGGCGGCGCGCGCCCAGACCAGCCTGGGCAGCCTGATGGCGGGACTGTCGATGAACCTCTCGGATTGCGGCGCCGACCACGCCCTGGGACACGCTCTGGGAGGACTGGCGCACCTGCCGCACGGTCTCACGGTCGGCCTGTTCCTGGCGGAGGCGCTCGACACCAACCGGCGCGTGTGTGCGCCCGCGCTCGAGCGGGTGGCCGACGCCCTCGGCGAGCCGGCGGGCGGCGGCGGAGACGGCGCGCGAGCCGTCAGCGCGGTGCGGCGGATCCTGGCCGAGGTGGAGTTTCCGACGTGCGGCTCGCTCGACTTGGACCGCGGGTTGATCGACGCGATGGTGCCGGCCGCGCTGGACGACTACTGCCTCAGCGTCGATCCGCTGGACTGGAACGAGGCGGATGTGCGCGGCGCGTATGAGGCTGCGTGGACGCTAGCCGGTCGTTGATCGTAGCCCGCCGCTCGCCAAGGTACCGCCAGCCGAAGACGGCCAGGTACACCGAGGTAGCGAGCAGGACGAGCAGCGAGTCGCGGTCGGGAAAGAACGCGATGTGCACGACGGAGATCGTGAAGGTGAAGGCAGAGAGCAGCAGCCACACCTTCACCGTTGCGTGTCCCCGAGAGGCGAGATGGCGTACTGCGCTCCACATACCGTGGGTACGATACGCCGCATTCCCGGGGAATCCCGGCTGGAAATGTCACAAAAGTGTCACAGCAATTCGGGGTGAGCGATGGACTTCACGATCTGCGACGTCTTCACGGACAAGCCTCTGCAGGGCAATCAGCTGGCGGTGTTCAGCGACGGTGCCTCGGTGCCGGACGAGCTGCAGCAGCCGCTCGCGCGCGAGATCAACTTCTCCGAGACGGTGTTCGTGTATCCGCCGGACGATCCCGCGAACACCGCTCGCATCCGCATCTACGTCCCCACCGCCGAGATCCCGTTCGCCGGCCACCCGGTGATCGGAACCGCGATCGTGCTGGCGACCGAGCGCGGCCTCGACCGGCTGGTGCTGGAGACGGGCATGGGTCCGATCGAGATCTCGGTGGACGACAGCTACGCGACCATGCTCCAGCCGATCCCCAGCGTCGCGCCGTTCCCGTACGCCGAGGAGTTGCTTGCGGTGCTCGGGCTGGAGCGTTCCGAGCTCCCGGTCGAGGTGTACGACAACGGCATGGCACACATCTACGTGGTGCTGGATTCACCCGAGGCGGTGGCGGCACTCGACCCGGACGTAGCGGGCCTCGCCCGGCTGCAGGTCTCGACCGGAAACGAAGGCTCGGGCTTCAACTGCTTCGCCGGATCGGGCACCCAGTGGAAGACGCGCATGTTCGCCCCCGCCCAGATCTCGGGCGAGGACCCTGCCACCGGGTCGGCCGCCGGGCCGCTGGCCTGCCACGCGGTGCGGCACGGCCTGGTCGATCTGGGCACGGAGATCACGATCTCCCAGGGCGCCGAGATCGGCCGCCCCAGCACGCTCTACGCACGCGCCAGCGGCGACTTCACCCGACGCGATCACCGAGGTCGCGGTGAGAGGCAGCGCCGTGATCGTCGGCAACGGCAGCTTCATCAACCCTGGTGAATAACGGTGCCTGGCACCGTTATTCACCACCGACCGCCTGAGTGAAGTAATTGGTGCCTGGCACCAATTATTCGCCCGCGACAGAGCCACGTTGAGCACCGCACCACCGCGTGGGACGCCGCCACAGGCTCAACGGGCCAGCCTCAGAGGTGGTGGGTGTACTCGTTGAACTCCCAGTCAGTGGTGTAGGCGTTGGCGCGGGCCAGTTCGGCGCCTTTGATCTCGAGGAAGACGCGCACCAGCTCCTCGCCCATGGCCTCGTTCAGGTAAGCGTCCTCAGCCAGGTGGGCGATGGCGGCGTCGAACGAGCGCGGCAGCGGCGCGCAGTTCTCGGCCTCGGGCTGCTCGTAGATCAGCCCCTCCAGGGCCGGCGGGCGGCGTGAGCTTGCGCTCGATCCCGTCGAGGCCGGCCATCAACACCGCTGCGGTCGCCAGATACACGTTGGCTGAGCCGTCGGCGACGCGCACCTCGAGCCGAGTAGCAGCACCCCGCTCACGCGGCACGCGCACCATGCACAGGCGGTTGTCATGTCCCCAGCTGACCAGGGTCGGCACCTGCGCCATCTCGGTGATCCGGCGGTAGGCATTCGTGGTCGGGTTGAGGAACGCCATCAGCGACTGGCCGTGCTCGAGCACCCCCGCGAGGAACTGCAGCGCCAGCTCGGACAGCCCATCCGGCCCGCTCTCGTCTGCCAGCAGGTTCGTGCCGTCGGCATCCACGAACGAGAAGTGCAGGTGGAAGCCCGAGCCCTCGTCGTCGTTCCACGGCTTGCCGATGAACGTCGCCAGCAGGCCCTCGGCCGCCGCCATCTCCTTCACCATCGTCTTGAACATGAACGCGCGATCGGCCGCGTCCAGCGCGTCGCTGTGGGTCAGGTTGATCTCGAACTGCGACCGGCCAAACTCGTGGTTGGCGGCAAACGCGCCCAGGTCGAGTTCGACCGCGGCGTGCAGCATCCGCCGCAGAATCCCACGCGGATCGGCAACCGCACCGACCGTGTACACGTGGCTGGGGTTGTCGACGTAGCGCCGGTAGCCCTGCGGGGCCGAAGCGTCCGGCTCGCACAGGTAGAACTCGAGCTCGGGGCCCATCACCGGCGACAAGCCGCGCTCGACGAACCGTGAAACCGCCAGCTTCAGCGCGGCCCGCGAGTCGACGCCGTAGGGCGAGCCGTCCATCCGCTCCAGGTCGCCCAGCATCCACGCCACCTCGGGATCCCACGGCAGCCGCGCCAGAGTGGACTCCACCGGGCGGGCGACGATGTCCTGGAACCCATGCTCGAACCCGGAGATCACGTTGTGCTGCAGATCGACGGTCATGATCGCCTCGCAATGCGGCGCGCCATCGTGCATCAGATGCTTGAAATAGCCGGCCGGAAACTCCTTGCCGCGGGCGATCCCGTGCAGATCCGGATAGGCCAGGCGCACTGTCGTGACGCCCTGGTCGATCAGAAGCTGCAGCGATGAGTCGGTCATGTACCCGTCCTTCCTGTCATTCCAAAATCACGCGCACCGGCATCGACTTGAATGCATTCGTGAAGTTCGACTCCAGCCGCCGCGGCGGCGCGGTCGGCTCGACCGAGGCGATCCGGGGCAGCAGCTCCTCGAACATCACCCGGGTCTCGAGCACCGCCAGGTGCGCCCCCAGGCAGAAGTGCGGCCCGCCCCGCCCGAACGTGACGTGCCGGTTGGGCTTGCGGGTGATGTCGAACGTGTAGGGATGCTCGAACTGGCGCTCGTCGTAGTTCCCCGAGATCAGCCACACCACCACCTTGTCGCCGGCCTTGATCGACACGCCGTTGAGCTCGGTGTCGACGGTGGCGGTACGGCGGAAGTGGATCACCGGTGACGACCAGCGCATGATCTCCTCGACCGCGGTCTTCATCACCTCGGGGTCGGATCGCATCCGCTGCATCGCCTCGGGATGCTCCATCAGCACCTGCAACCCATGGGCGATCGACTGGCGGGTGGTCTCGTTCCCGGCCACCACCAGCAGCAGGAACATGGTGTCGAACTCCTGCTCGGTCAGCCGCCGGCCCTCGTCGTCCTCCCAGGTCACGAGCTTCGACACCAGGTCGTCGCGGGGATCCTCCCGGCGCTGGGCCGCCAGCTCGTGGCCGTAGTCGAACAGCTCCTTCGCATACGGGCTGCGGAACGGCAGCAGCCGGTACTGGTCGCTCTCGGGGCTGCCGGGATGAAGACCACCCGAGTCGGGATCGGTGTTTCCGATCATGCGATCGCCCAGATCGATCATGCGCTCGTCGTCCTCCAGCGGCACGCCCAGAATCCGGCACAGCACCTGGATCGGCAGCTGCTTGGCGACCTCTTCGACGAAGTCGAACTCGCCCTTGGGCAGCGCCTCGTCGAGGATCGCGCGGGTCAGCTCGCGCAGCAGCTCCTCATAGGCCGCGACCGCCCGGGGCGTGAACCCCTTGTTCACGATCGCGCGCAGGCTGGAGTGCTCAGGCGGATCGGCGTCGAGCATCGACTTGCGCGCCTTGACCTGATCGTCGTCGAGATCCTCCAGCGCGGTGCCGCCGGTCTCCGACGAGTAGGTGCGCCAGTCCTTGAGCACCGTGACGATGTCGTCGTAGCGGGTCACCGCCCAGAAGCCGTTGCCGTACTCCCAGTCGTACCACAGCACCGGCGCCTCATCCCGCATGCGGGCAAACAGCTCGTGTGGCACCCGCTCGGCGAAGGCGTCGTTATCGAGATGCACCTCGGCCGGAGTGATGCTCACGCCGTCGTCCCCTGCGAGATCTGCAGCGTCTTGAGATCGGAGTAGAAGTCGAGCGCGTGATCGCCGCCCTCGCGGCCGATCCCCGAGATGCCGGTGCCGCCGAAGGGCGCGGTCAGGTCGCGCACCAGGAAGGTGTTGACCCACACAGTGCCCGCGCGCACCAGCCGGCCGACCCGCTCGGCTCGCTCGCTGGTGCCGGTGTAGATGATCGCTGACAGGCCGTATGCGGTGGAGTTGGCAAGCGCCACCGCGTCATCCTCGTCGCGGAAGGTCTGGTACGTCAAGACCGGCCCGAACACCTCGCGCTGGACGATCTCGGAATCGTTCGACTTCGGCTCGATCAGGGTCGGCTCGTACCACAGCCCGCCCAGGTCGGAGCGCTTGCCGCCGCGGACGATGCGGTCGCCGTTTGCCCGCGCCCGCTCCACGAAGCCCTCCACCCGAGCCAGATGGTCGGGATGAATCAGCGGCGAGATGGTGGTGGCGTCATCGCGGGGATCGCCCAGCACCTGGGCGTCCACTCCGGCATGGAACCGCTCCAGGAACTCGTCTGCGATCGACTCCTGCACCAGCAGCCGCGTGCCCGCCAGACACACCTGGCCGGCGTCGTCGTACTGGCCCGCAGCCTTGGCGGCGGCAGCCTCGATGTCGGCGTCGGCGAAGACGATCAGCGGCCCCTTGCCGCCCAGCTCGGCGGTGAACGGCACGATGTTGGCCGCCGCCGAGGCGCCGATCGAACGCCCCGTCTCGGGTGAGCCGGTGAAGCTGATCCGGCGCAGTCCCGGGTTTGCCACCAAGCGCCGCTCCGGCCTCCTCGCCGATGCCCTGGACGACGTTGAAGACGCCGGGCGGGAATCCCGCCTCGACGGTCAGCTCGGCCAGAATCGAGCAGGACAGCGGCGCCCACTCGGGCGGCTTCAGGATCACCGTCGAGCCGGCCGCCAGCGCCGGCGCGGTCTTCCAGGTCGACAGCATGAACGGCGCGTTCCAGGGGGTGATCACCGCGGCCGGCCCCGACGGCATCCGGATCACGCGGTTGTCGGTCGATCCCGACGACCACACCCGCTCGGTGTAGCCCTCGGCCAGGTCGGCGTAGCTTCGGAAGTTGCGGGCGCCGCGGCCGATCACGCGGGCCTGAAGGGAGCGCTGCAGCATCGCCATGTCGAGGCACTCGACCGTCGCGATCCGGTCGATCGAGGCGTCGATCAGGTCGGCCAGACGGCGGAGATAGGGAGCGCGGCCGTCCGGCCCGAGAGCCGCCCACTCGGGGAAGGCCCGCTGGGCCGCGGCGACCGCCAGATCGGCCTCGCGCTGCCCGCCGCGGGCGACCTCGGCCAGCACCGACTGGTCGATCGGCGAGATGTCGGTGAAGGTCGACTCGGACGCCACCCGCCGGTTCCCGATCAGGTGGTCGGGCGAGACCTCGATGCCGGCGCCCACCGTGCTCATGACTCGACCGTCTCCAGATCGTCCACGGTGTAGGCGAACTGGAAGCGGAAGCCCTTGCCGACCCGCACCGGCGCAAGCGCGGTGTGCTCGTCCCCGGGCGACGGCATCAGCTCCAGCGTCGCCGAGCCCTCATGGATGGTCGAGATCGATCGGTCGCGGCTGCGCGCGCGCACCAGTTCGTCCACCGCCGGATCGTCGTGGTGACCGGCCGCCAGGCGCGGGAAGTGGCGGTGGTTGATCAGCGGCGGATCGTTGTGAGTAGGCCCGGCCTCGGCCACCCGCTCGGGCGTGACCGTGCCCTCGGCGATGCGGCGATCACCGGCCTGGACGGTGCCGGCGAAGGTGCGACCCTCGGCCTTGCAGTCGAGCCCGAAGCTCCGCGTCATCTGAATCGAGGCGAGCTTCTTGGGGAACCCCTGAATCCAGCCGCGCACCAGCGCAAAGTCGCGATCCACCCAGATGTACGGGCAGCTCGTCACCAGCTCGTCACCGAGCATCGCGTTGACGACGATGAAGAACTCCTTGTACTGGCTGCGGATCGGGTCGATCAGCTCCCCGCCCGCATCTGAACAGGACTGCCAGTCGACGAACAGCGCCGCCGCCCGGCCCGGATCATCGGCGTACGGCTCGAGCCCCGGCGGGAGCACGGCCGCCACCGCGTCGGGATCGGCCCAGTACTCGACCACCAGAAAGTCGCCGACGTAGTGCCACGGAGGCGCCGGTACCAGCGACGCCCGGCCGCCGGGCGAGAGCGGCAGCGAGTAGCCGTGGATCACTGGGTCTCTCCCAGGAACTGCTCCACCAGCGACTCGGGGAAGGCCTTGTCGGCCAGCTTGTAGGCAAGCGCAGTCATACGCCACGAGTCTGACAGGTAGAAGCGCTCGTACAGCTCACCGCGGCCGCCCAGGTCGGAGCCGATGTAGTCCCACGCCAGCCGAAAGAGCTGGATGCGGCGCTCGGCGTCGGCGCCGGCCGACTGGTAGTAGCGGTCGATCTCGTCGCGCAGCGGCCCGTCCAGGTCGGCCCGCGAGGGGGTCGCCATGAACCCGCCACCGCCGATCAGCTGCAAGCAGCTCGTTGATGCTGGGAAGCCAGCGCGGCATCTCACCGCGCAGCGCCAGGAACGGCCGGTCGTCGGGATACCACACCCCGCCCTCGTCCAGGAATGAGCCTGCCTCGGCCGACACCAACCCGGAGCGGGTCAGCTCGACCATGTTGGAGATCCGCCCGAGCTTCTCCTGGATGTGGTCGAAGCGCACCACTCCGGTGGTGTTGGCCAGCAGGTGGCCGAGCCCGAAGGCGAACGAGAGCTTGACGTAGGCGCGGGTGAAGGCCTGCTGCATGATGTGGCCGCGCCAGCCGGTGTCTGAGATCACCTCCGAGTACCCAACCGTGTCACCGTCCAGGAACACCCGATCCTTGGGTACTTCGACGTCGTCGAAGATCGCCACCGCATCCATCTCGTCGAAGCGGGAGGAGAGCGGATAGTCGAACGGATCGCGCTGCTTGGAGTAGGAGTCGCGGCAGATGAACTTGAGCCCCGGCGTGCCCATCGGGATTGCGAACGAGAGCGCGTAGCGGCCGTCCTGGGGGCGGATGTCGGAGCCCGGGTAGATGGTCAGCTCGTCGGCGTACGGCGCCAGGGTGGCCAGCATGCGGGCGCCGCGTACGGTGATGTGGTTCTCGGTCTCGCCGATCTTGTGCAGCGCCACCTCACCCGCGGCCTGCTCGGCCTCGGGCTTGGTGCGGTCGACCTGCGGGTTCATGATCGAGTGCGTGGTGGACAGGTCGCGATCGCGCATCTCCCGCTGGTAGGCCACGATATTGGCCGCGCCCTGCTCGTTGTCGCGCCGCGCCCAGACGTCAGATCTGCCTGCAAAACAGGCGAATGTGACGTTCAGGTAGTCGGGTGTGCGGCCCATCATGCCGGCGGTCACCGAGGCGGTCAGCTCGATCGCCCGTCGCCGCCGCTCGAGGTCCTCGCGCGAGCGCGGAATCAGGTGGGTGACGTTCACCAGCCGGCCGTCGTCGGGCGACGGCGCCAGCATCTCGTCGGCGTGCTCGTGCTGCAGGTCATACACACGCGCCAGCGACCGAGCGGCCGCTTCCAGCTCGGGATGCTCGAGCGGGTGGGTGATCTTCTCGCCGTTCAGCCAGATCTCGCGGGCGTCGCCGCGCAGGCCGTCCAGGAACTGCTGCCCGGTGCGGGCAGCCACCGCCGGCTGGGTCGTCGCCATCAGGGCGTCACCTCCAACGGGGGAAGCTTCTCCCCCAGCATCTCGAGGCTGTCGCGCTCAAAGCGGATCGCCTCTGGGTCAAACCGGAAATAGGAGCGCGGCGGAAGCGGCCCCCAGGTGTTGGAGGAGTGCCGGTCGTCGGGCCAGTCGCGGGGCTGGTGCTCGGGCTCGAGCTGCTCCATGTCGCAGTAGAGCTCGACGAACATCGGCTCCTCGGTGATCCGCACATATCCGCAGATGTTCTGGGCGATGCCGTGCCGCACCGGCCCCCAGCCCAGCCAGCGGCCGTGCTGTCCGAGGTGGTCGAAGGCTACCCGCAGCATGCTCCAGTCGACCATGTCGAAGGCCAGGTGGTGCAGATGGGCGTAGCCCTTGTTGACGAACGCCACCGCGTGATGCTCGGAGTTGACATGAAACCAGGCGCCGTCGGCGCCCAGCCGATCGGACAGGCCCATGCCCAGCACGTCGGTGTAGAAGGCGGTCTGGGCGGGCAGGTCGGCCGTCAGGAAGTTGACGTGGCCCAGCTTGCGCGGTCGAAATCCCGGCAGAGTGGTGGTCGAGCGGGCGATGTCGGGGCGGCGGTCGTGCTCGTCGCGGTAGGGCATCAGCTCGATCCGGTTGCCCTCCACGTCGGCCAGCCAGATCAGGTCCGGCTCGCGCTGAAACTCCACCCCGGCGGCCTCGAGGTGATCGGCCGCCCGATCCAGCGTGACGCTGCGACGAAGCTCGAAGCCGGTGTGGTCGTGGCCCGGCTCACCCGCGACCAGCTCCAGGCAGTAGGGCTCATAGCCGCACCGCAGCAGCGCGCGATCGGGGTTGTGCTCGGCCACGGTCAGCCCGAACTGCACGCTCCAGCGGGCAGCCGCCTCGTCCACGTCGGCAACCCGCAGGCACACGTGGTCGATACGGCGGATGGCGATCACGTGCCCGCCACGCGCTCGGCTTCGTCCTCGGGCATCGCCAGCGCCACGTGCAAGGTGTTGGCCGAAACCTCGGGCTGGTCGCCGGGGCCAGACAGGTCGACCTGCCACTCCTCCACCGTGTTGGTCAGCCGGCCGAGCCCGGAAACTTCGACCTCGACCACGTCGCCCGGCTCCATCGGCCGGGAGTTGGCGGGGGTGCCCGAAAGCACAATGTCGCCGGGCTCGAGGGTGATCAGCCGGCACAGGTCTGCGAGCAGATAGGAGATCGGCCAGATCAGGTCGGCGGCGGATCCCTCCTGGACGACCTCGCCGTTGAGCAGCGTTCGCAAGCTGAAGTCGGTCGGGTCGAACTCGGCGGCCGGCACCACCGCCGGGCCGATCGGGCAGAACCCGTCCTGGCCCTTGACCCGCAACATCGATCCGCGATCGGCATGCCGGAAGTCGTGCAGGCCGACGTCGTTGCAGGGCGCATAGCCGGCGACGTACTCGAGCACGTGCTCCTCGGGGACTCCGTGCATCGGCCTGCCGATCACCACCGCGACCTCACCCTCGTAGTTCAAAAACCGGCAGCCGGCCGGCCGCCGGAGCACACCGCCATGGCCGTTGAGCGTCGTCGGCGGCTTCATGAAATATGACGGGTAGGGCGGCACCCGGGCGGCGTACTCCTCCACCCGGCTACGGTAGGTGAGATGCGTGGCGATGATCTTGGTCGGCTCGACCGGCGCCAGGAACCGCGCGGTAGCGGCCTCCAGGCTCCCGCCGGCGTCGAGCGAAATCTGCCCAGCATCGAGGTGGCCCCACTTCGGGGCGCCGTCGACCTGCACACAAACGCGGCCCCTCGACACGATTGGATACAGTATGCGATCCGTGCCGGGAGGTCAAGGAGGGAGCGACATGAACCCTGACCAACGGCACCAGCGAGGTCTGGCCCGGCTGGCGGAGCTGGGAGATCACCCCGGCGGTGATGCATTTCTGGAGCGGATGGGGAGTCCCATGGCCGATTGGCTGGTGGACTGGACGTTCGGCGAGGTGCATACCCGCCCGGAGTTGAGCGCCCGCGACCGTGAGCTGATCATCGTGGCCTGCCTCACCACCCTGGGCGGATGCGAGCCTCAGGTGGCCGCGCATATCCAGGCCCTGAGAGCGATTGACGTCCCCTTCAGTGAGATCGAAGAGACGATCCTCCAGACAACCCCGTATGCTGGCGTTCCGCGCGCGATAAATGCGCTCAAGGTTTTGAGGACGGAGGAAGGTCGATGAAGGCAGTGAGGTATCGAGTCGGGGCCGAGGGTGCGCCCCGCATCGGGCGATTGGAGTCCGACACCGTGGTGGATGCCGGCGGGAGCGACGTGCGCGGCTTCATCCCCTCGATCGAGAACTGGGGAGCGCTTGAGTCGGCGGCGGGTGAGGCTTTCCCGCTCAGCGACGTCACGCTGCTGCACCCCACCGTCCCCGAGAAGATCCTCGGAGTCGGACTCAACTACCGCGACCACGCGGAGGAGTCCGGTCTCGAGATCCCCGAGGTACCGGTGCTGTTCGCCAAGTACACCTCGGCGCTGATCGGGCCGGGAGCTGCGATCGTGATCCCTCGTGAGGAGACGCGGCCCGACTGGGAGGGCGAAGTGGCGGTCGTGATCGGCCGGCGCACCTACCGCGCCGACGAGCTGGCCGCCCGCGACGCGGTCGGCGGCATCTCGATCATGAACGACGTGTCGGGTCGGCGGGCCCAGCTGGAGACACCGCTGCGCCAGTTCACGCTCGGCAAGAGCTTCGACACGTTTGGGCCGTTCGGGCCGTGTGTGGCCTCCGCCGATGGCTTCGAGTTCGATGACATCGACATCTCCACCACGCTGGACGGCGAGACGGTGCAGAGCTCCAACACCAAGAATCTGATCTTCTCGGTGGTCGAACTGATCCAGTATCTGTCGCAGGGGATGACGCTCGAACCGGGCGACGTGATCTCGACCGGCACGCCTGCCGGCGTGGGCGATTCGCGCACTCCCCCGCGCTATCTGCGCGACGGCGAAGTGGTCGCGGTCACGGTCGCGGGGGTCGGCACCCTCACCAACCCGGTCGAGTTCGAGCGCTAGCGGCAGGCTCCATTCCGGTCGGCGCTCTTGACGTCGATCGCCGAACTGAATACTGTATCCACTCTTCTGCACGCCGATCGGCGTGCCCATCGTTATCGGTGAGAAGGGAGTGGCTCCATGGCCAGTGAGGCACCCGCCCCTGACGCACAGCTGGGCGAAAAGAACCTGTCCACCATCCACGCCGTGGCTCAGGCGCTGGCGATCGGGCCGATGTTCTCGGTCGCGCTGGTGCTGGGAGGAGTCTCGCGGCCCGACATCGGTGCAGGCTGGAACGCGGCGCTGGCGGTACTCATCGCCGGTCTCGGCGTGATGGCAATCGGCTACTCGCTGACGCTCTTTGCGCGCAGGTTCGCAGGCGCCGGAGCCGTGTACGAGTACCTCACTCGAGGCGCGCACCCCTCAGTGGGCATCTTCACCGCCGGCGTGTTCTTCCTCGGCACGCTGTTCCTCGGCGGCGGCGGCATCTATCTCGGTCTCGGCATTCTCATGAACGGATTCTGGGCCGCCCACATCGGCGATGCGTCCAACGCGCCTGCGTGGTGGGTGTTCGGTTTGATCATGCTCGGGCTGGTGCTCTACATGTGCTATCTCGGTGTCCGCATCGCGATCCGGGTGATGCTCACCTTCGCCGCGATCTCGTTCATCCCGATGCTGCTTTTGGCCGTCGTGATCATCGCCAAGGGCGGGGCGGACGGAAATACGCTCACGATGTTCAACCCCGGCGAGACATCGCTGTTCGGTGTCACCGGGGGTGGCGTGCTCGGCGGCGTGCTGCTGGGCATCCTGCTGTTCGTCGGATTCGAGGCCGCCGCGTCGATCGGCGAGGAATCCAAGGACCCTCACCGCTCGATCCCACGCGCTGTGCTTTGGACAGTCGCGGTGTCGGCAACGTTCTTCGTGTTCATGGCGTACGCGTTCTCGATCGGTTACGGCAAGGAGGCCGTCAGTAAGGGTGCATGGGCGTTCTCTCCGAGCGCGGTGGACGAAATGGCCACCAAGTACATCGGGGAGCGGTACGCGGCCCTGCTCGACCTGGTGGTCATTCTCGACGCGACTGCGCTTGCACTCGCGATCTGCGTCACGATCGGCCGCGGCTACTTTGCCCTGGCGCGAGACGGCCTGCTGCCGTCGGCACTCGCCAAGACGTCGAGGCACAACACGCCGTGGGTCGGCAACCTGCTGATTCTGGTCGGTGGCGGCGGCCTGATGTTGCTCACCTATTTCCACAACTACTTCACGCAGTTCGTGATCCCCGATGGAAAGGGCGGAGTGATTCCCCTCTTCCCCAACAACGAGTTCGCGACCTTCATCATGGCAGCGACCGTGGGATCGTTCGCGATCGAACTCGTGTATCTGATCCTCTCGATCGCTGCGATCGGGCTGCTGATGAAACACGGCGGCAAGCCATGGCAGTACCTGATCGTGGCGGTAGCGATCGTGACTCCGATTCTCGGCTTCTATGGTGCGCTGAAGCCGGCACCCCACGACAGCTCTAACTACAACTGGGTCGCGTTCTACTGGACGATCGGCCTGATCGTGTTGTCACTGATCTGGTTTGTGGCCATGCGGGCACTGCGACCCGACAGGGTGCGCAACGCTGCGGCGCACGCGGCCAGCCACCACGGTGTCGCACCGCTGGACGAGAACCTCGACTTCACCCCGGCCCCGCCGGACTCGATCATCTAGCCGCGGCGACGCACTCGGACCCGGCGTCACGCCGGGTCCGAGTGCTCCAACGGTGGGTGGCGCTGCAGATGGGTGCGGGTGAGCTGCTCTGCCAGGTCGGCATCGCCTGTGGTGATCGCCCCGAGGATGTGCTCGTGCTCGCCGGCCCACGCTTCGACGCCGTCCGACTCGCTGGCCTGAGCGGCGTAGATGGCGAAGCTGATGCGGGTGACCCATAGGAGCTCGGCAAAGTGGGTGAGGTGATCGTTTCCCGATGCCGCCACCAGGGCCAGATGAAACTCGCGGTTTGAGTCGAGCGCGTCGGCGGGGTGAAGCGCTGCGCGCTGCTCGGCGATGGCCGTGGCCATCCGCTCCAGCTCCCCTGCGTCACGCCGCTCTGCCGCCAGCCGGGCGGCGAACGGCTCGATCGCGAGCCGCGCCACCCAGGCGGCATTCATGTCGTTGAAATCCACCCCGCTGACGGTGGCGCCGTGGTTGGGCTGGAGCGTCACCAGGCCCTCGCCGGCGAGCCGCCGAAGCGCCTCTCGCAGCGGCGTGCGGGACACACCGAGTTCGGCAGCGATCGTCTCCTGCGGCAGACGTGACCCGCGCGGCAGCGCGCCGGTCAGGATTTGCTCACGCAGTACCGCGTGAACCTGATCGACCACACTTGCGATCTGAATCTGTCGAACCGGCTGTTGGATGATGGATACATTACGCAATCGCCGGTCACCGATCAACCGCCGCGATTACACCTCGCGCAGTGGCGAGAGCATCCGTTCCACGCCGCGCTTTTCCAGGCCGCGGGCAACGATCAGCCGCTGGATCTCGGAGGTGCCCTCCCAGATCCGGTCGACTCGTAGCTCACGCAGAAACCGTTCGGCGGTGGTGGTGCGCATGTACCCACGGCCGCCGAAGGTCTGGACGGCCCGGTCGGCGCAGCGGTACGCGGCCTCGGAGGCAAACAGCTTGGCCATGGCGGCGCGGCCGTGAATCAGCTTGGGGTCGGCGCCGTCATCGACCATCTGGGCGACCTGATAGGTCAGCAGCCGGGCGGCGGCGCAGTCGACGGCGGAGTCGGCCAGCGGGAAGCTGACGCCCTGGAAGTCGTAGATGCGCTGGCCGAACTGCTCGCGCTCAATCGCCCAATCGACCGACTCGGCCAGCAGCCGCCGCATCGCACCCACGCAGCGAGCGGCGATGTGGATGCGCTCCTCGACGAACCACTCGTTCTGAAGCTCGTCGCCGCGGCCGATCGCGTCGGGGCCGCCCAGCACTGCGTCCTCGGACACCTCGACGTCGTAGCGGACGGTGGGATGGCCGTGGGGGTAGTTGTGGGTG
The DNA here is from genome assembly GCA_963811675.1 of uncultured Actinomycetes bacterium. GTDB lineage: Bacteria > Actinomycetota > Thermoleophilia > Gaiellales > JAICJC01 > CAVPTL01. The sequence continues at coordinate 18,131 of CAWESH010000003.1, forward strand.
AACGGCGGGTCGTCCACGATCTCGATGCCGGGCCGGTCGCGATCCACCAGAAACAGCGTGGGCAGCCGCTTGTGGCCATCGATCACGTTGGTCATGACGATGTCGAAATCGCACACGTCGCCGGAGGTGACAAACCACTTCTCGCCACGGATACGCCAGCCGTTGGCGGTGCGCTCGGCGGTCGTGCTGATGCCGCCCGGGTCGGAACCCGAGCCGCCCTCGGTGACCGCGTAGGCGTCGGCTCGCTCGCCCCGCAGCGTCGGCAGCAGGTAGCGCTCGACCTGCTCCGGGGTGCCGCGCGAGAGCACGTTGTAGCCGCCCCCGATCACCCACCAGATGCCGTTGGTGTTGCGGCCCAGCTCCTCCTGAACGAGCACCTGCTCGAACGCATTCCAGCCTTGCCCGCCGTGCTCGGCGCTGTGATTGCCCCCGGTCAGGCGGGCCTCGCGGGCGCGATCCTGGATGCTCTTGACGATGGCCGGGTCGAGCGGGCCATGGTTCAGCTCGGCCGCGACCTCGTGCGGGATGCACTCCTCGTCCACGAACCTGGCCGCGCGATCCCGCAGCTCCCGCTGGCTTTCAGTGAGCTCGAAGTCCATGGCCGGCAAACGCTAGCCGACGCCATGAATAATTGGTGCCAGGCACCAATTATTCATGGGTGAATAACGGTGCCTGGCACCGTTATTCACCTCGGGCTCGGCTGACGGCGGTGAGCCAGGCGTCGTGGAGGGCGTCGGCATGGTCGCGGTGCATGGTCGGCTCGAAGCGTTCGCCGGAACGGTGCAGGGTCGCCACCTCGGCGGCCGAATTCCACACACCTGCGCCGATCCCGGCCAGGGCGGCAGCGCCGATGCCGGTCATCTCGGGCTCGGCCGAGACCTCCACCGGCGCTCCCACCAGATCGGCCTGCAGCTGCATCAGGAAGCGGTTGGCCACCGCCCCGCCGTCGGCGCGGATCACACTCGGTGGTTCGCCGCCGGCATCGATCACGTCGCGCACCTGGTGGGCGATCGCCTCCAACCCGGCCCGCACCAGGTGGGCTCTGGTGGTGCCGCGGGTGATGCCCGAGATCATGCCCCTCGCCTCGGCGTCCCACCACGGCGATCCCAGTCCGGTGAGCGCCGGCACGAAGGCGACACCCTCGGTGGAGTCAACCGACCGGGCCAGCGCCTCTGACTCCGCCGCCGAGTCGATCACACCCAGCCCGTCGCGCAGCCATTGCAGCGCCGCTCCGGCCACGAACACCGCGCCCTCGAGGGCGAACGCGTCTGGCTGAGCCGCTGTCGTCCGCAGCAGCCCGAACGGCGGCGGGGCACAGTCATCGCCGGTGTGGGTAAGCACAAACGCGCCCGTGCCGTAGGTTGCCTTGCACTGCCCCGCGACCACGCAGCCCTGCCCGAAAAGGGCGGCGTGCTGATCGCCCGCGATGCCGCAGATGGGGATGGTCGCGCCCAGCAGCTCGGCGTCCCCGACGTGCCCCGCAGACGGCACGATCCTCGGCAGGATGTCGGGGTCGATGCCGAAGAGGTCGAGCAGATCGGGATCCCAGTCGCCGGCCCGGAGCGAGTACAGCAGCGTGCGCGAGGCGTTGGTGCGATCGACGGCGTGCACCCCGCCGCGGGTCAGATTCCACACCAGCCAGCTATCGATCGTGCCGAACGCGAGTTCCGGCGAGCCAACGCGATCGAGCAGCCAGCGCAGCTTCGACGCCGAGAAGTACGGGTCGGGCACCAGCCCGGTGCGCTCGCGGATCAGCTCTGCGGGAAGCGCTGCACAGGCTGCGGCCGTGCGCCGGTCTTGCCACACGATGGCGGGATGCAGCGGCCGGCCTGTGATCCGATCCCACACCACCGTCGTCTCCCGCTGGTTGGTGATGCCGATCGCGCGCAGGTCACGCGCGTGTCGCCCGGCATCGGCCAGAGCGGCCTCGGCGGTGACCAGCACCGCCTGCCAGATCTCGGCTGGATCGTGCTCGACCCATCCGGGCTGGGGAAAGCTCTGGGACAGCTCGCGATAGCCGCGACCGACCACCTCGAGCCGGTCGTCGACCACCAGGCAGGTGGTGCCGGTCGTTCCCTGATCGATCGAGAGGATCACAGCGGTGACGGTGCCGGCTCGGGATCGGACTGCGGGTCGGGCACCGCCCACAGCAGCCACACGCCGACGCCGGCCAAGAGCGCCGCGCTCAACCCGTAGGCCGTGGCGTCGCCGAGGGTGTCGGCGATCAGCCCGGCCACCGGCGATCCGATCACGCTGGCCACTCCCCACGACATCATCGTGACGCCGGTGATAGTGGCGGTGCCGAGGCCGTACTGGCGAGCGGCGATCACCGCGATCGGCAGCGCCACGGTGTACACCACGGCGCTGGCAGGCCCGCGCGCAAGCACCATCAGCACCACCGCGGCGGAGGTCAGCGAGAACATCACCGGCACCAGCGTCACCGCCTGGCCCAGGCACGCCCAGCCGGCAGCCCGCGACGACGCCGCCCAGCCGCCGCGAGAAACAGCGGTGCTGACAACGATGAAGATCGCCGCCGCAACCGAGAACACCAACCCGATCGGCCCCGAGGAGAACCCGTCGGCGGCCAGTTCCAGCGGCGCCAGCAGGTTCACCACACCATCCACGAACCCGACAACCAGCATCATCAAAACAGCGCCCGTGATCACGCGGCTGCGCGTCATCACCCGCACGGTTCGGCGCAGCGAAACGGTGTCGACCGCGTGGGGAATACCCGCGGGAATGAAGCACAACCAGACGGCGACCAGGCCGGCGAACACCGAGTAGCCGAGGAAGGCTGTCTCGATCGAGGAGCGCTCCGCCACATATCCCACCAGCACCGGGCCGGCCAGATTGCCCATGCCGGCGACCGCCACCGTGAACCCAAGCGCGGCCGCTCGCGACTTCTCGGTGCTCAGGTCGGACAGCCACGAGAGCCCCGCCGTCCACACGAACGCGGAGGCGACGCCAAACAGCATGCGCGCCGCCATCACCGTCTCGAATGAGCCCGCCACTGCCTGGAGTACAGCCGAGATCGTCAGCAGAAACGCGGCCGCGATCGTCACCCGCCGGGCGCCGACGCGATCGGCCAGCACGCCGGCGGGGATCGCGCTCACCGTCACCGCAAGTGCCGAGGCCGACAGCAGCGCGCCGGCCTGCACCTTGGAGAGGTCGAGCTGGTCCGAGTACAGCGGGATGATCGGGATGATCGCGAACAGAATGAACTCGACCATGAACAGGAGCGCGAGAATGGCTGCGGCCGATCGACGCATCGCTGTGAGCGTACACGCGTACACTCCGGCGGTGACCGGGGTACCGACCGATGCCGGACTGAGCGTCCGAGACGGACACCTATGGCTGGAGCAGTGCGATCTGGTCGAGATCGCGGAGCGCTTCTCCACGCCGCTGTACGTGATCTCCGAGGATCAGCTGATCCGCAACCTGGATGCCATCGCAGCGGCGTTTCGCTCGGCTTGGCCGCACGGCGATGTACGCGTGCTGCCCTCGATCAAGGCCAACCTCTCGCTGGCTGTGCGAAGGGTGCTTACGCGAGCCGGCGCCGGCTGCGACACGTTCGGCCCCGGTGAGCTGCACGCGGCGCTCACCGCCGGTGTCCCGGCCGAGCTGATCTCGGTGAACGGCTCGACCAAGAGCGCGGCGGTGATCGAGCAGGCGGTCGCCGCCGGCGCGCGCATCACCCTGGACAGCGCCGCAGAGCTCGATCTGGTGGAAGCGACCGCGGCCCGGCTGGGCACGCGCGCACACGTGCGCCTGCGGTTGCGACCCGACTACGACGGGCTGACCGAGCGCTCGGACTTCTTCCCCGACGCCGACGTGCGGCTCGCAGCGCAGCGGTACAAGCCGGGCATCCCCACCGAGCAAGCGCTGGCGGCGGGAGCCGCTGCGATCGCCTCCGAGCACGTCAATCTGACCGGCGTGATGGCCCACCTCGGCCGTCACAGCGCGGATCTGGAGGTGTGGCGCGGAATGGCGGCGAGCTTCGCCGAGGTGATCGTGCGAGTGTCCGCGGCGTGGGACGGGTGGCGACCCCAGGAGATCGACGTGGGCGGCGGCTTCCCCGCCCCGCGAGACCCGACCTCGCCCACCGGAGCCGCGGCAGCACCGATCGGGGACTACGCCACCGCAGTTGCCGGCACCCTCGCCGACGAGCTGTCCACCGGCGGTCTCGACCCGGCCGGGATCGCGCTCGAGGTCGAGCCGGGCCGCTCGCTCCATGCCGACGCCGGCGTGCATCTGACCTCGGTGCTTGGGCTCAAACACCAGCGAGCGCCGGTGGCATGGGCGTGGGTGGAGACCGACACCACCGAGATGTTCATGGCCGACCTCCTGATCGAGCACGCCCACTTCCGCCCGGTGGTCGCCTCCCGCGCCGATCAGCCCGCCGTCGTGACTGCGGATATCGTGGGCATGTCGTGTGGTTTCGACGTGCTTGCGCAGCAGACCGAACTCCCGGAGGTTGAGGTGAACGATGTGATCGCGTTCCTGGATACCGGCGCCTACCAGGACGCCTGTGCCAGCAACTTCAACGCTCTGCCTCGACCCGGCACGGTGCTGGTGCGAGGCGATCAGGCCGAGTGGATCAAGCGCCCCGAGACGGTGGCCGAGGTGTTCGCCCGCGACATCGTGCCCGAGCGCCTGCGATGAGCGTCACCATCACCTCCGGGGAACTCGAGGCCACCTTCGTCCCCAAGCTGGCGATGGTGGGCGCGTCGCTGACACACCGGCGGGAGGAGCTGCTGGGTATGGGCCACGGCGTGGAGGGCTACCGCGATCGCGCCTCCACGTTCGGCATCCCGCTGCTCCACCCGTGGGCCAACCGGCTCGATATCCCGCTCAGCTCGCCGCTGCTGCACCCCGATCCCAACGGCATCCCGATCCACGGAGTGAACCCCTCGGCGCTGCCGTTCGACCTGCTCGAGCAGTCGCCCGATCGGGTGGTCGCCGAGTACACGACCGAGCGATCGCCCCAGGCGCTTGAGGTGTTCCCCCACCCCCATCGGCTGGAGGTGGCCGCGGACGTCACCGACTCGGAGCTGACCGATCCACACCACGCTGCACGCTCTCGGCGATCCGGTGCCGGTCGCGTTCGGCTACCACCCCTACCTGTGCCCGCCGGGGGCCGATCGCAGCACCTGGGAGATCACCGTGCCGGACATGCCTCAGCTTGTGCTGGACGATCGCATGCTGCCGACCGGCGCGAGCCACCCGGCCCACATCGACGGGGGGCCGCTGGGTGGGCGCAGCTTCGACGACGCGTTCGGCCCGGTGGACGACGGGATCGCGTTCAGTGTGTCCGGCGGCGGGCGAACGATCACCGTCACCTTCCTGGAGGGCTACCGCTACGCCCAGATCTACACGCCGCCGGGGGGACAGCTGATCTGCTTCGAGCCGATGACCGCGCCCACCAATGCGCTCAAGACCGGCGACGGGCTCCAGGCGCTGGCTCCGGGCGAATCACACGCCGCCGCCTTCCGCATCGCCGTTGGTGAATAACGGTGCCTGGCACCGTTATTCACCCGTACGCTCGGGGATGAATAATTGGTGCCTGGCACCAATTATTCAAGGGCGGCGACGGCGAAGTGGATCATTTCGCTGAAGGTGGGGTAGGGCTGGATGGTGTCGGCCACGATCTCGATCGGCACCTCGGCGCGAATCGCCAGCGTGAGCTGGCCCAGCCACTCGCCCGCTTCCGGCCCGACTGCCACCGCCCCCACCAGCACCCGCCGCTGCGGATCGGCGAACACCTTCAAAAGGATCGGCCGCTTGGGCCGCTCGTAGGTGGAGAGCCGAGCGATCGTCGTGCGCTCGCCCACCAGCACCCCCTCACCGCTGGTGTCACCCACTGAGGCCACCTGGGGATCGGTGAACGTGACCGCCGGGATGGCCGAGTAGTCCACCTGCGCGGGGCGGCCGGCGGCGTCCGCCGCCGCGGCGCGGGCCTGGTACTTGCCCACGTGGGTGAACATCGCGATCCCGGTGGCGTCCCCCGCCGCCCACACGTTCTCGGCCGCACGCATGCGGCTGTCGACCTCGATCCCGCGCTTGGAGATGGTGAGCCCGAGCTGCTCGAAGCCGAGATCGCGCACGTTGGCTCGACGACCGGTGGCGATCAAGAGCCGCTCGGCGGTGAGCGTCTCGCCGCCTGCAAGGTGCATGTGCACGCCCGGCTCGACCCGTTCGATCGACGCTCCCAGGCGCAGCTCGATGCCCTCCTCGGTAAAGGCATCGGTGAGCAGCTTGGCCGCGTCGGCATGGTCGCGCGGGATCAAGCGGTCGGCCACGTCCACGATGGTGACGCTGCTTCCCATCCGCCGGAAGAACTGGGCCAGCTCACACCCCACCGGGCCGGCACCGACCACGATCAAGCGGGCCGGCACCGCCTGGGTTGTGGTGGCCTCACGGTTCGTCCAGTACTCGACGGTGTCGAGCCCGTCGATGGGAGGAATCGACGGCCGCGATCCGGTCGCGATCATCAGGCGCTCGTACGGCACCTCCCGGTCACCGACCGCGATCACACCGGGCCGCAGCACCCGCGCCCGGCCGCGGATCAGCGACACCCGCTGCTGCTCGAGCCACTCCTCCTGAGAGCTGTCATCGCCGCCGGCGGTGACCTGGTCACGATGCCAGAACACCCGCTCGGCGTCCAGCCCGCCGGTGATCGCCTCGGCGGCCCCGGGAGCGCGCTGCGCCGCCGCCAACACCTCGGGTGGGCGCAGCAGCGCCTTGGACGGCATGCAGGCGAAGTAGGAGCACTCGCCGCCCACCAGCTCAGCCTCGATCAGGGTGATGTCCGTCCCGGGCTCAAATCCCCGCAACGCCCCGGCGAATGCCTCCCCGGTGGAACCGCCGCCCAGCACGACCACCGCGCCGCTCACGCCAGCTCCAGGGCCTGGGCCACTTCACCGGCATCCGCGACGACGCCCAGATCGGCGTGCTCGAAGATGGGGGCGGCCGGATCGAGGTTGACGGCGATCACCCGCGCGCTCTCGGCCATCCCCAGCACATGTGCAACCGCTCCGCCGACTCCCAGCGCGAGATACACCGCCGGAGCGACCGTCTCGGACGAGGCTCCCACCAGCTCCGCGCGAGTGGCCCGGCCGGCCTCAACCTGCGGGCGGGTGACCGCGAAGCGGCCGCCGTAGCGATCGGCCAGCCGCCGGTAGGGAGCGAGATCGCCGCCCGCGCCACGGCCGGCAGCGATCACGACGTCGCCGCCTGCGTCACGCAAGATCGGCGCCAGGCGGGCTGCCACCTCGGCCGCCGACCCCGCCACCAACTCGACCTCGCGGGTGCGCGGAGCCGCCGCCGGCCAGGTGGGCGCGGCGGCGCCCGGATTGGGGCCGAGCTCCAGCAGATCACCCGGCCGCTCGCGCAGATACGGCAGCGCAACCGACGGGTCGGCACCCTCGATCTCGCGGGCCAGCCGGTGGCCGTCGAAGATGGCCTCGGCCATCAGCCGTGGCGCAACACAGTCTCCCACCCGGTACACGCCGGGCCTGCCGTCCAGCTCGCGCCACAGCGCGTCGTCAGAGAGACGCTGGGTGACCAGCACCACGCCGTCGGCGTCGATCCGCACCGGATCGCCGAACTCACCCTCGGCATCCACGCCGCCGGCATCGATCGCGATCACCGTGGTGGAGCGCCACATCGATACCCCAGCGGCGTGCAGCCGCTCGCGGGTGAGCGCGTCCTCAAGCGTCTCTGCGGCAAACGGCGCCACCTGCTCGTGGCAGGTGACCAGCTCCACCGTCAGCCCCTCACCGGCGAGCAGCTCGGCCACCGCAGGCCCCGCGTAGTAGCCGTCGCAGTCGTACACCACCACCCGGCTGCCCGGCGGCCGTTTGCCGTCCACCACGATCTGCTCGGGCGTCAGCACATGCGGCAGTGACGCGTCGGCGCCGGGGATCGGGCCGCGAGTGGCCGAGTTGAGCCCATCCGCGGCCCACTGCGAGCCGGTGGCGACCACCACGATGTCCGCCGCGGAAGCGGCCACGTCCGCGGCCGACCAGCGGTGTCCCAGCTCGATCTCGAGATTCTCGAGTCGCCGGGCCTGAACGGTGCGATAGGCGGCCACCCGCCCCCACTCACCCAGCCCCGGCAAGCGCGTGACCCAGCGCAGGTGCCCACCCACCAAGGCCGCCGAGTCGACCAGCCGCACCCGCCGCAGGCCGCGCTTGGCCAGTGTCACGGCACACTCCATGCCGGCCGGTCCGGCGCCGATCACCAGCGCCTCGCGGTCGGGATGCTCGAGCGGGTCGACCCGCTCGGGGTGCCACCCGCGGCGGTACTCCTCACCCGCAGTCGGGTTCTGGGTGCAGCCCAGGTGACGGCGATCATCGGCCTTGGAGATGCAGATGTTGCAGCCGATGCACTCGCGGATCTCGTCCAGCCGGCCGTCGCGGATCTTGGCCGGAAGGAACGGGTCGGCGATCGAGGGGCGGGCGGCTCCGATCAGATCCCAGGCGCCGCTGCGCACGATTCGCTCCATCAGGTACGGATCGGTGATGCGGCCGACGCCCACGATCGGTTTGGAGGTCGCCTCGCGCACGCGGCCGGTGTACTCGAGCTGCCAGCCCTCGGCAAAGAACCGCGACGGCCCCGAGTCCTGCGACCACTCGGCGATCGAGCCGATGTTGACGTCCCACAGATCGACCAGGTCGTCGGCCATGCGCACGAACTCGAGGCCCTCATCCAGATCGATCCCGGCGGCCGCTTCGGCCCGCGACACCGCCACCCGGCAGGCCACGGCGCAGCGCTCACCGACAGCGGCGCGCACCCGCTCCAGCGTCTCCAGCCAGAACCGGGCGCGATTGCGCAGCGACCCGCCGTACTCGTCGTCGCGCCGGTTGTAGTAGGGCGACAGGAACTGGCCGGGCAGATAGGTGTGGCCGCCGTACACGTACACGATGTCGAACCCGGCGTCGCGGCTGAGCTCGGCCGCCCGTACCCAGTCGTCCTGCACACGCCGGATGTCGGCGATGGTCATCGCCTTGGGCATCGCGCCCGGAGCAAAGTCGCCCGCGATCTGGGACGGCGCCAGCGGCGGCAGCCGCGATTCGGAGTTCTCGCCGTGGACCCCGGTATGCGACAGCTCGATCCCCGCCAGCGCGCCGTGCTCGTGCACCGCCTCGGTGGTCAGACGCAGGGCGTCGGCGTCGCCCTCGTCCCACATCCGCACAGACACGTAGGGGCTCTCGTCGGAATCACGCGAGACGGCGGCATACTCGGTGCACACACCGCCCCAACCGCCCTCGGCCTTGACTCGCCGCAGCGCGGCTTGGGACAGCGGCTTCTCGACGCCGAAGCCGGTGCAGTGCGGTACCTGGTAGAAGCGGTTGGGTAGCGTCACAGGACCGATATCTACCCGCTCGAACAGGACATCGAAACGGGGATCCCGCGCCATCTCCTACGAACTCCAGCGCTCGCCGCTTGCCTGTGACTCGTCGGTCTTGGCCAGGGCGGCGTAGGCCAGGCGTTCGATCAAGAGGGCCGCGTCGCGACCCGCCTCGGGGATGCGATCGCACGCCTGCTTTGCGATCGAGGCTGCCAGCGGCGGCAGCTGGGCGACCTGGGCGGCCATCTCCATCGCCCGGGCTTCGACGTCGTCCACCACCTCGGTGACGAGCCCCATCTGCAACGCCTCGGCGGCGGTAAAACGCGTGCGCAGAAGCATCAGCTCCTTGGCCCTGGCGGGCCCCACCGCCCGCACCAGTCGCAGCGTGCCGCCGGAGCTGGGGATGATGCCGATCTCGACCTCGGGCAGGCCGAAACTGGCGTCGCCGTGGGCGACCCGCAGGTCGGCTCCCAGCGCCAGCTCGAACCCGCCGCCCAGGCACCAGCCCGAGATCGCGGCGATGGTCGGCTGGGGCAGCGAGGCGAACCGCTCGTGCATGTCGCCGGTGCGCCGGTAGTACTCCATCACCTGAGCGGGCGTGGGGTTGGGCAGCTCCGACAGATCCGCACCGGCAGAGAAGGCGCGGGCCACGCCGGTGATCACCACCACCCGGCTGGTGGTCACCTGGTCGGAGATGAACGCGCGCATCAGCTCGGCCTCGATGTGGCTCGAGAGCGCGTTCAGCTTGCGCTCGCGGCTGATCCGCACCAACGCGACCTCGCCGTGGCGGGAGACATCGACGGTGCCTTTGGTGTCGTCCCCCGCGGTGCCCGACTCGCTCATGCGGGCGATGCTACCGGGTCACACGCGACCCGGTCAGCAGTGGACGAAGCGATCCACCCCAGGGCCGCCGTTACAGCTGTTGCGCCCGCCGCCGCCGTCGAGGTAGTCATTGCCGGGGCCACCGATCAGCACGTTTCGGCCGGGGCCGCCCATGAGGCGGTCGCCGGCGTTGCCGCCCACGATCTTCTCGACGTCGGCGGAAACGTTGTCACGCTCACCCGAAGACGGGCTGCCGTCGTTGGGCCGGCCGTCCTCAGTCACGATCACCGGGGTGGAGCGGCCCTGATAGAAGGTGGCGTCGAATCCGCTGCCGCCGCGAATCGTGTCGGAGCCCTTGTTGCCGAACAGCAGGTCGTTGCCACCCTTGCCGTCGAGCACGTCAGTGTTGTCGTTGCCCGACAGGATGTCCGGCCCCGCGCCACCGGTGAGGTGGTCGTTGCCGCCGGCGCCGATCAGGTTCAGCGGAATCCTGGTGGGACCGCCGTTGCCGCCCCCGCCCTGGCCCGAAAATACGTCCTTGCCCGCAAGGCCGTTGAGCAGCACCGACTCCACACCGCTCAGAGTGACGTCTGGGCCGGGATGGGTGAGGGCATCCAGATCGAGGCCGGCGCTGCCGACGATCATGCGGTCGGGGCCGACGGTGCCGAACACCCGCAGCTGATCTCGGCCGCCGGCGAGCGCGAGGTGAAACACGATGCCGGTGAACGGAGCGTCTCGCAGCGAGATATCGACCTGGTCGGGACCGTCGGTGCCGTCGACGTTGATCGTGTCGGTGTTGGACGTCGAGGCGGCGCCACATTTCGAGGGGCCGACTCGGATGCGGCCGTCCGAGGCGATCTCGATCCGGGTGGCGCCGTCGCCGTTGCTGAGGCCCACGTCAATGGTGCGAGACGCGCTCTGATAGGTGCACTCGGGTGCGCTCCTGGCGGTCGAGGGGAGTGCGACCGCGCCGGACACCGCGAGCAGCAAGGCTGCGGCGATCACTCTGGGCATACCTGCAGCTTACGTCCATGCGAAAACCTGCCTAGTGCCTGAAAGGGGTACAGCGCCCGGAGGCCGCTGACGGTGACACAATCGCACGGCAATGAGTTCGGACCGAGTGCTCGACCTGCACCACCCGTGCCAGCCCGCGATATCCCCGGACGGCACCAGAGTGGCATTCACCGTGGAAGCAGCCTTCTCGCTGCCTGACCAGGGCAAGGCCGCCCGCGTGTGGGTGGCAGCCGCCGACGGGTCGGGCGCGGAGCAGGTCACCGACGGCCCGCGCAGCGACCGCTCGCCGGTGTGGTCGCCGGACGGTCGCACGCTGGCCTTCGCGTCCGACCGCGATTCGCCCAAGGTGGCGGGGATCCAGCTGCTCGCATCGGACGGCTCGATCCGTCCGCTGGGAACGGTGGACGGCTCGGTCGAGGATCTGCGCTGGTCAGCCGATGGGGCGACGATCATGGCGCTCGCGGCCGACCTCGGTTCAGACGCCGCCGGCATTAACTCGGCCACCACCATCGGTGCGGTGGCAGACGACCCTCAGGTGGTGCGACCGGCAGAGCTATGGCGTCGGCTGTGGACGGTCGACGTCGCAACCGGGGAGGCAACCCCGGTGCCGCTCCCCGGCCTGAACGTGTGGGAGTTCGACTGGCACGGCGAAGACGTCGTGGCGCTTGTGTCCGATGACCCGTCCGAGAGCGGTTGGTATGACGCCCGGGTGGTGCGGATCGCGGACGGCAGCGTCACCACGGTGTTCACTCCAACGCGGCAGGTCGCCTCGGTGCGGCTGGCACCGGGCTCGGGCGCAATCGCACTGGTGGAGGCGCTGGCCTCCGACCGTGGGGTGTTGTACGGCCAGGAAGTGACCCTGATCGATGCCGCTGGGACGCCGTCCCAGCTCGCTCCCGGGTTCGACGTGGCCGAGGTGAGCTGGATCGACGATCGACAGGCTGCTGTGCGCCGGTGCCGACCACCTGGAAGATGCGGTGGCGGTGCTGGGGTTGGACGGCACCGTGACCACGATCTTCGGCGGTGACGCCGAGTTGGGCAGCCACAGCTTTCCGCTGACAGTGCTGTCACCCGACGGTGCCACGCTGGTGGCGGCGCACTCGTCGTGGGAGCATCCGCCGGAGCTGCGCGCGCTCTCGGTCGCCCGGCCGGGCGAGGGCTGGCGCGACCTGTCGGCTCTGAACAGGTCCGCCGCCGCGATCGAGCTGCCACACCGGGAGCCGTTCACATGGACGGCCTCCGACGGGCTGGAGCTGGAGGGGTTCCTGGTCACTCCTCGGACGCCATCCGGACGGTCCGATTCCCCTGATCGTGAACGTGCACGGCGGCCCGACGGCGGCATACGGCGGTGCCTATCCGCGCTACTCCTGGCTGTGGCCGAGCGAGGCAGGGTATGCCCTCTTTCTCCCCAATCCGCGCGGCAGCGTCGGTCGCGGCAACGAGTTCACCGAGGCCAACCTGGGCGACATGGGCGGAGGCGATCTGGGCGACATTCTCAGTGGGATCAACGCGCTGGTGGAACGCGGGCTGGTCGACGTCATCCAGAGTCGGCATCATGGGCGGCAGCTACGGCGGTTTCATGTCGGCGTGGGCGGTTACGCAGACCCGCCGGTTCAAGGCCGCCGTCGCGATCGCGGCGGTCACGGACTGGTTGTCGTTTCACAACACCACCAACGTCGCGCGCTTCGACGAGCTGTTCCTCCAGGCCGATCCGTACGACCTCAGCGGCGCCTACCTGTCGCGCTCGCCGGTGGCCCACGTGCGTCGTGTGGACACTCCCACGCTGGTCATGCACGGCGAGCTCGACCTGTGCGTGCCGCTGTCCCAGGGACGCGAGTTCTATGCCGCGTTGGCGGCGGAGGGCGTGCCCACCGAGCTGGTGATCTACCCCCGCGAAGGGCACGGCTGGACCGAACGCGAGCACATCCTGGACGGCTCCCGCCGGATCCGCGCCTGGTTCGAGCGCCACCTCGGTGAATAACAGGTGCCTGGCACCTTTTATTCACACCAGTTCGAAGCCGATCGGGGTGGCGACTGCGCGCTCTTGCATCGAGAAGCGAGTGGGACGCGAGACCTCGACCTCGTAGCGCCACGCGATCGAACTGCCCTCAACGGCGGGAGGCAGATGATCGGGATAGTCGAACGCGAAGGCGATCCAGCGCTGATCGACCGGCCACTCCAGCTCATGCCGCTCCTGCCAGAGCCCCTCATACCGCCACAGCGGCGGGCGTTTCAGGTTGAGCGACATCCGATCGATCCGCCACACCTCCTCGCATCGGGCGGTCACGGTCACGACCGGAGGTGGATCGCCGCGGTCGAGGTGCACGCGGCCGGCCACCCGGCCGCCACCCTGCACGTCGGCCTCCGACAGCTCCAGGTGAAAGTGACGCGCGTCGAACCGGGCGATCATCCGGTCGTGTAACGGGCCGGCCTCGGACAGCGACACATGCACGAGCGGTGAGATCACCAGCACATCGACCACAGGATCGTTGCGTGATCGCCGCTTCGAGCCCGCTCGCACGCCGTAGGTGATCTTGCAGCTGGTGCTGTGAAACGTCGGCGCAGCATTGCGCGGCAGCTCCAGCGCGAAGCTGCCGTCCTCGGCCGGCGGTGTCCGAGCCAGCACCACCGGCACGATGCCTCCCGGTGAAGCCTCATAGCGGATCAGGCGCGCCTCCTGCGTGCCGGGCGACACCCACCCGTGCACCAGGTCGCCCGGCCCTACCGGGTCCGAGGCGACCTCGAGCTCGGGGATCGCCGTGCGAGCCATGTCAAAGGCTCGGCGCCGGAATCGGGTCGCGCACGATGCCGGCGATGCGATAGGCGTCGAGTTCGTCCAGGGTCTCGTGCTCGAGCAACGCGCGCGCCAGCGCCTCGAGCTGATCGCGGTGCTGGCTGAGGGTGGCGATCGCGGTGCGGTGGGCCTCCTCGATGATCCGCCGGGCCTCCTCATCGACCAGCTGGCGGGTGCGCTCCGAGATGCCGTCGTTGCCACCGGGAAACAACGTCGGCGCGTCGTTGGGGCCGGGCAGCACCGACACCAACCCGATCTGATCGGACATGCCCCAGCGGCCCACCATCTGGCGGGCGATCCGGGTTGCCTGTTCAAGGTCAGATTCGGCCCCGGTGGTGAGATCGCCGTAGATCACCTCCTCGGCCGCTCGCCCACCCAGCATTCCCGCCAGGCGGCCGCGCAGGAACTCATCGGTGTACCCGTACCGATCGGCGTCGGGGCTCTGGAACGTCACACCCAGCGCCCGTCCGCGCGGGATGATCGAGATCTTGCGCACCGGATCGCCGCCGGGAATCACCATTCCCACCAGCGCGTGGCCCGACTCGTGGTAGGCGGTGCGCTCACGATCCTCGGGCGAGATCATGATCCGCCGCTCGGCGCCCAGCACGATCCGCTCCAAGGAGTCGGTGAAGTCGGCGGTCTCCACCGTCTTGTGGCCTCGCCTGGCAGCCGTCAGCGCGGCCTCGTTACAGAGGTTTTGGAGATCGGCGCCCACCATCCCGGGAGTGCTCGACGCGATCGCTCCCAGATCCACGCCGGGCGCCACCGGGACGCCGCGAGTATGCACCTCCAGGATCTTCTCGCGGCCCTGCTGGTCGGGAGGACTGACCGAGACACGGCGATCGAACCGGCCGGGGCGCAGCAGCGCAGAGTCGAGCACCTCGGGGCGGTTGGTCGACGCGATCACGATCACGCCCTCGGTGCCGGTGAAGCCGTCCATCTCGGTCAGGATCTGGTTCAACGTCTGCTCGCGCTCGTCGTGACCGCCAAACGACGCGCCCCCACCGCGGGAGCGGCCGATGGCATCCAGCTCGTCGATGAACACAATCGCGGGAGCGGCCTCCTTGGCCTGCACGAACAGGTCACGCACGCGGCTGGCGCCGACACCCACGATCGCCTCGATGAACTCCGAGGCCGAGATCGAGAAGAACGGCACCCCCGCCTCGCCCGCGACGGCGCGTGCCAGCAACGTCTTGCCGGTGCCCGGCGGCCCGGACAGCAGCACGCCCTTGGGGACGCGCGCGCCCAAGCGCGGTGTATTTCTGCGGCGTCTTGAGGAAGTCGACGACCTCGGCCAGCTCCTCCTCGGCTTCGTCGATGCCGGCCACGTCGGCGAAGGTGACCCGCTTCTCGCCCTCCTGGTAGCGCTTGGCCCGCGACCGCCCGAAGGAGCCGAGCGCAGAGCCCGCGCTGGCGCGGCGGGCGATCAGGATGAACAGCCCGACGAGCAGGATGGTGGGGCCAAAGCCCAGCAGCAGCTGCTCCCAAAACGGCGGCGCCGAATCGGTCGGGTGCGCGTTGATGACCACGTGCTCCTTGTCCAGCAACGCGTTCAATGCGTCGTTGTTGACGAAGGTGGGTATCTCCGTCTGGAAGCGAGTGGAGGGGCTGTCCGAGGTGCCTGCCGGGAGCTTGGTCGACTCCTTGAACGATCCCTGCACGGTGAGGTCGGTGGCGTTGATCTCCGAGACGTTGGCGGCCTTCACCTGCTCGATGAAGAAGGTGTAGGAGACGGTCGGGCGGGGAGGCGGCTCGTTGAAGTGCGAAGACACGATCCAGTTGACGCCCAGCAGCACTGCCAGCAACACCCAGAAGGCCACTCCGAACGGAACTCGCCGGCGACCCTGTCCGGAACCGCCGGGCTTCCCAGGCACCCCTTCGACCCTCCAGCGGGACGGGGGTTTGCTGTCAGAGCCCGGGCTGCGGGCGGCGCGAGGATTGGAATCCGCCATCTTCAGGAGTGTAGTTGCACCGGTTTCTTGTGTTTCCCCACCGAAAGGTATATGACCGTCCCACCCTGTTCACACGAAAGGAGTGTCGGTGGCACGCACAGTAACCCTCACCGTCAACGGCGTGGATCGGAGCGCGGAGGTCGAACCGCGCACCTTGCTCGTCCACTATCTCCGCGAGCAGCTGAACCTTACGGGCACACACGTCGGCTGCGACACGTCCAACTGCGGCGCCTGCACCGTGTGGCTGGACGGCGACGCTGTCAAGTCCTGCACCATTCTGGCCGTCCAGGCCGAGGGTGGCGAGGTCACCACGATCGAGGGAATCGCGGCCAGCGGCGAGATGCACCCCATGCAAGAAGCCTTCCACGAGCAGCACGGGCTGCAGTGCGGCTACTGCACACCCGGCATGGTGATGTCGGCGATCAAGCTGCTGGAGGCCAACCCCAACCCCACTGACGAGGAGATCCGGGTGGGGCTGGAAGGCAACCTGTGCCGCTGCACCGGATACCAGAACATCGTGGCGTCGGTACGCGCCGCGGCTGAGGGGGTGCCGGCATGAGTGCGACCGAGTTCAAAGGCGTCGGCGAGGCGGTGCTGCGCAAGGAGGACTCCGAGTTGCTCACCGGCGAGGGCCGCTATGTCGACGACATCAAGCTGCCGGGGATGCTGCATATGGCGATCGTGCGCAGCCCTCACGCGCACGCCAAGATCACCTCGATCGACGGCTCGGGGGCGCTCGCCATCGAGGGCGTGACCGCAGTTATCACCGCCGCCGACCTGAGCTTCGCAGCCGGCGTTCCCTGCGCGTCCAATCCCACCGGCAAGGTGCGCCAGCCGGCCCGTCCGCAGCTTGCCACCGATCGCGTGCGGCATCTGGGTGAGCCGGTTGCCGTGGTGGTGGCGACCGATCGCTACGCCGCCCGTGACGGGGTCGACGCGGTCGAGGTCGAGTACGAGCTGCTGGAGGCCGTGATCGGCGTCGAGAACGCTCGTGCGCCCGGTGCCGTACGGGTACATGAGGAGTACCCCGACAACACCTGCGTCGTGATCGAGAACAAGACCGACGGGGTGGATGAGGCGTTCGCCAAGGCCGACGTGGTGGTCAAGCAGGTGTTCCGAAACCAGCGTCTGATCCCGACGCCGATCGAGCCCCGCGGCGTGGTCGCCCACTGGATTCCGTCCAGCGACGACCTGACCGTGTACACCTCCACTCAGATCCCCCACTTCGTGCGTACGTTCCTGGCGATCTGCTGCAACGTGTCCGAGGCCAAGGTGCGAGTGGTCGCTCCCGATGTCGGTGGCGGCTTCGGCTCCAAGCTCAACTGCTATGCCGAGGAGTTCATCGCCGCGGCGGTCTCGCGCAAGGTGGGCGCCCCGGTGAAGTGGATCGAGGAGCGCTCCGAGTCGATGACGGCCACCATCCACGGCCGTGCGCAGGACGCACATATGGAGATCGCGGCCACCCGCGAGGGCAAGGTGCTCGGACTGCGTGCCCACTACGTGCAGGACTGCGGGTCATACCTGCAGCTGCTGACACCAACGATCGCGCATCTGACGTTGTTCATGGCAGGGGGCGCCTACGACATCCAACCGGTGGACCTGACCGTCACCGAGGTGTTCACCAACACCACCCCGACCGACGCCTATCGCGGCGCCGGAAGGCCCGAAGCGACCCATGCGATCGAGCGGATCATGGATCTGCTCGCAGCGGAAGTCGGGATCAGCCGGGAGGAGGTGCGGCGCCGCAACTTCATCACCGAGTTCCCACACGCCACACCGACGGGCCTGATCTACGACTCGGGCGAGTACACCAAGACGCTCGACCGCCTGGAGGAGCTGCGCGGCTCGCAGGAGGAGTTCGAGGCCCGCAAGCAGGAGGCCGCAGCGCGCGGCAAGCTGCTGGGCCGGGGCATCTCCACCTATGTGGAGATCTGCGGCCTGGCGCCGTCGGCGGTGACCCATGCGATCGGGCTGACGCCCGGCGGCTGGGAGACCTCGACCGTGCGGGTGCATCCGACCGGCAAGGTCACGGTGATCACCGGCACCTCGCCGCACGGTCAGGGACACGCCACCTCGTGGTCGCAGATCGTCGAGTCCGAGCTGGGCATTCCCTTCGACGACGTCGAGGTGATCCACGGCGACACGGCCTTCGCCCCCTACGGGCTGGGCACCTACGGCAGCCGCAGCCTGGCGGTGGGCGGCACGGCGGTGTATCGCGCCGCCGGCCAGGTGCGGGAGAAGGCCAAGGCGGTGGCGGCCCACATGCTGGAGGCCTCACCCGATGACCTCGAGTGGGACGCCGGCACCTTCCGAGTCAAGGGCAGTCCCGACAAGTCGCTGGGAATCGGCGAGGTCGCCTTCCGCGCGTGGCAGGGCTTCGATATGCCCGAAGGCTACGACCCGGGGCTGGACGAGACGGTGTTTCACGATCCGCCCAACTTCACGTTCCCCTTCGGCGCGCACGGTGCCGAGGTGGAGGTGGACAAGGACACCGGCAAGGTCGAGATCGTGCGGTACATCGCAGTGGACGACTGCGGCAACGTGGTCAACCCGATGATCGTCGACGGTCAGGTGCACGGCGGTGTCGCCCAGTCGATCGGCCAGGCGCTGTATGAGGGGGCCGTCTACAACGACGAGGGCCAGCTGCAAACGGCGACCATGGTGGACTACATCATTCCCTCGGCGGTGGAGATCCCCGTGATCGAGACGCATCGCACGGTGACGCCGTCGCCGGTCAATCCGATGGGCGTGAAGGGCATCGGCGAGGCCGGCACGATCGCTGCCACGGCGGCGCTGGTCAGCGCTGTTTGCGACGCGGTCGGGGTGCCTGACCTGGATATGCCGCTGCAGCCGGAGACGGTGTGGCGCGCGCTGAGTGAAAGGGGTGGGGCGTGATTACCCAGGCGTTTGAGTATGAGCGGGCGGAGACCGTCGAGGATGCGGTCGGCGCCCTGCAGCGTCACGGCGAGGGTGCCCGGCTGCTGGCGGGCGGTCACTCGCTGATCCCGATGATGAAGCTGCGGCTCGCGGCTCCCGAGGTGCTGGTCGATATCGGCGGGATCTCGAAGCTGCGAGGCGTCAGCGAGACCCCCGACGGGATCGCCATCGGGGCGCTCACCCGCCACAACGAGGTGGCTGCGTCGGAGATCGTGCGCCGCGGTTGCCCAGTGTTGGCGGAGGCCGCCGCAGGTATCGGCGACCGTCAGGTGCGCGCGCGCGGCACCATCGGCGGTGCGATCGCCCAGGCCGACCCTCACGGCGACCTCCCGGCGGTGCTGCTTGCGCTGGACGGGTCGGTCGAGGTGCAGGGGCCAGACGGCGGGCGCACGATCGCAGCGGCCGACCTGTTCAAGGGGTTCCTGACCACTGCGCTCGAGCCGGGTGAGATGCTGACAGTGGTGCGGGTGCCGACCGGCGTTCGCGGCGCCTACGTCAAGTTCAACCGGCGCGCCCAGGACTGGGCGATCGTCGGTGTGTGCGCGGTGCGCGACGGCGGGTCGGTACGGATCGCAATCACCGGCGCCGACCTGCGGCCGGTGCGGGCGACCGCCGCCGAGCAGGCGTTCAACGGCTCCAACGCCGCCGAGGCGGCGGAGCTGGCGGCGGAGGGTCTCACTCCGACCGGCGACGTGGCCGGGTCGGCCGAGTACCGCCTGCACCTGGTCAAGGTGCTCACAAAACGCGCCTTGGAGGCCGTGGCGGGCTAATCGAGGAGCGGCTGCCTGGGTGAATAACGGTGCCTGGCACCGTTATTCACCCAGAGCGTTTCGCGAGATCAGGCAGCGGCCTCGACGGCGATGGCGCTGGAGTCTGATGCCTCGGTGGTGCCGCGACGTCCGGGAATGAACGCGCCGGCAACCGCCCCCAGCCCGACCACCGCGGCGCCGACCCAGAGGGCGGGCGTGATCCCGTCGGTGAACATCTGGGCCGAGCCGTAGCCGCCCTCATGCGTGAAGATCGAGGCCAGCACGGCAACTCCGAACACGCCGCCCAGCTCACGAATGGCGTTGTTGGCACCCGAAGCCTGACCGGCGTGGCTGCGACCGACCGATCCCAGCACCACCGATGCCATCGGCGCGAAGAAGAGCGCCATGCCGACACCGGCAAGCATGAACGGAATCACGATCGCGCTGTAGGCCACGGTCGGCTCCAGCACCGCCGCCAGCCACGCCAGGGCGATTGCCTGAAGCGCCAGCCCGGTGGCGACCAGCGGCCGTCCGCCGATGCGGTCGGACAACACGCCGGCGATCGGCGCCACGATCATCGGCATACCCGTCCACGGCAGGATGTGCAGCCCGGCACTGAGCGCCGAGTAGCCCTGGACGTTCTGGAGGTACTGGGTCAACAGGAAGATCGACCCGAACATCCCGAAGAACATCATCAACGAGGATGCGTTGCCTGCGCTGAATGCCCGGCTGCGGAAGAAGCCCATCGGCAGCATCGGCTCGCGAGTACGCAGCTCCCAGGCCACGAAGGCCACGGTCAGCACGACCCCGGCTGCCAGCGAGGCAACGATCTCGGGGCTTGTCCACCCGGCGCTGTTGCCACGCACCAGGCCGAACACGATCCCGAACATGCCCGCGGTCAGGAGCGCCACGCCACCCAGGTCGAGCGACTTGGCGGGCCCGTAGCTCTCACGCAGGAACCGGAAGCCCAGCGGCAGAGCGATCAAGCCGAAGGGGACGTTGACCCAGAAGATCCACTGCCACGAGATGCCTTGCACGATCGCTCCACCGATCACCGGGCCCAACGCAACGCCCAGCCCGGAGATGCCACCCCAGGCTCCCAGCGCCATGCCGCGGCGCTCAGCCGGAACCGCAGCGGAGAGCAGCGTCAACGTCAGCGGCATCACGATCGCTCCGCCCACACCCTGAATCGCGCGAGCAGCGATCAGCGCGTCGATCGACGGCGCCACCGCTGCGGCCGCCGACGCTGCGGTGAAGATCATCATGCCGATCAGAAACAGCCGCTTGCGGCCGAACCGATCACCCAGCGCGGCGCCGGTCATGAGCAGCACGGCGAAGGTCAACGTGTAGGCGTTCACGGTCCACTCGAGCTGCGACACCGTTGCGTGCAGGTCGCGCTGGATCGTCGGCAGCGCCGTGGTCACGACCAGGTTGTCGAGCGTGGTCATGAACAGCGCCAGGGACACGATCACGAATGTCCAGATGGTTTGTGTTTTGGCGGTCATGCTTCCCTCCCCTAAGAACGTAAGTGGTTACTAACTTCGCAGAACAAAAAAACTCGGCGGCTCAGCTCGCATCAGGAGCGCCAGGAGCGCCCAGGCAGTTGGCAACCCACGGCTCGGCAACGCTTGCCAGATCCACCACGGCGGCCACGTTCATCAGCATTCCGGTCGAGAAGAACTTGTGCATCTCGACGTCGTCAGCGCCGGTGACCTCCTCCACCCACCGGTACAGCCCGCCGTAGCGGCGCTGCACCACGGCCCGCACCTCGTCGTCACCACAGGCTGCGTAGCACTGCATCTGCATCATCAGCACCGTGCGGTCGCGCAGGAGTCCCGCGTAGGCCTCCCCCATCACCTTCATCAAGGTTTCGGTGGTGGGCTCCGGTACGGAGTCGATCGCGGCTTGGAACGCCCCCTGCACCTCATCGAAGTGGTGCTCCACGACCGCCATGAACAGCGCCTTTTTGGTGCCGAACAGCCGAAACACATACGGCTGGGTGATGCCCGCCCGGTTGGCGATGTCCTCGGTGGCGGTGCCGTGCAGGCCGCGGGCTGCGAACTCGATCGCGGCGGCCTCGATGATCAGCTGGCGACGCTCCGCAGCCGGCATTCGGCTGGAGCGGGCGTCGCGCTTGGTCTGAATGTCGATCGCCATCTGGCATAAGTTAGCAGTCACATACTTCGTGGTCAAGTGCCATTGCACTTGGGCGTTCGCCGGAGGAAGATCACCCCGTGCACGAAGTCGCAGAGTTCCTCGCGAACACCCCGCCGTTCGACACCTTGGAGCAAAACGAGCTGGAGCGCGTCGCCGACTCCTGCGAGATCGAGTTCCACCCGGCCGGCAGCACCATCCTGCTGCAAGCTTCCGAGCCTCCCGAGCATGTCTGGATCGTGCGCCGCGGCGTCGTCGAGTTGGTCGATAACGGCCGTGTGGTCGACCAGTTGGGTGAGCACGAGATGTTCGGGCACAACACGATGCTCACCGGCGGTCTGGTCGGGGTCGCCGTGCGCGCACACGAGGACACCCTGTGCTATCGGTTGCCTGGGTCGGTGATCCGAGAGGTGCTGGGCCGGCCGGCAGCACTTCGCTACCTGGTGCACTCTGCCGGCGGCAGCTACGAGCTTCGAGACGGCCACCGCCAGGCCCGCGACCGTGTGGATCTCGGGCAGCGCCGGGTGGGCGACCTGGTGCGGGGTGCACCGGTGGTGTGTCCGCCGTCCACCACCGTGAAACAGGCCGCCAGCCAGATGGTGGGTGCCCACTCCTCGTCGGTGCTGGTCGACCTGGGCGACACCCTCGGGATCGTTACCGACCGCGACCTGCGCACTCGCGTGGTGGCCGCCGGTGCAGGTCCGGAAACCACTCTGGGCGAGATCATGACCGCCCCCGCCCGCACCGTTAGCGCCGATCGCACCGCCGGCGACGTGCTGCTCGAGATGCTCGACCGGGGCGTCCGGCACTTCCCGGTGATCGATGCCAAGCAGGCACTCGTGGGGGTCGTGGCCGACACCGACCTGATGGCGGTCGAAGCCCGCTGGCCGTTTCACGTGCGCGCGGCCATCGGCGCCGCCGCCACCCGCGAGCAGGTGATCGAAGCCGGCCGCCAGCTTCGCCCGATGGTGATCGACCTGCATCGCGCGGGGGCGCCGGCGCCGGCGCTCGGGCGCGTGATGGCCACCGTCAGCGATGCCCTCACCCGCCGCCTGATCGAGCTGGCCGAGGCCGAGCTGGGATCGCCGCCCGCCCCCTACACCTGGTTTGCACTGGGCAGCTACGCCCGCCGGGAAGCCGTGCTCAGCTCGGATTCCGATTCGGCGATTGCCTGGGACGGCGCCGACCCGGGCGCCGACGCGTGGCTGGAGCAGCTCGCCCAACGTGTCATCAGCGGCCACGCCGTGACCGGCACACCGCCGTGCCAGCAGGGCGCCACCGCCGCGCATCACCTGTTTCGGCGGCCGATCTCGGAGTGGGAGAACGCGGTCGACTCGTGGCTCGAGAACCCCGGGCAACCGAAGGCCGTGATCCTGCTGAGCGTCGTGGTTGATGCCCGCGGCGTATGGAACTCACGCCTGACCGAGCCACGTTTGAACGCCGTGTTCGCACGCACCCGCAAGCACCCGCAGATGTTGCGGCTGCTGCGGTCGCTGGCATTGGGACACCGCCCGCCACTGGGATTCGTACGCGGGTTCGTGGTCGAGCACGACGGCGGCCACAAAGGCCAGCTCGACCTCAAGACCGGCGGCCTGCTCCCAATCACCGACCTCGCCCGGGCAGCGGGGATGGAGGCTGGGGTGGCGGCGGCCTCCACCTCGGCGCGACTGGACGCCGCCGAGTCGGCGGGCACGCTCCCAGCTTCCGATGTGGCGGTGCTCCGCGACGCATTCGCACTCTTCACCGACCTGCGGATGGAGCACCAGGTGACCCAGCTCGAGGACGGCCAGGATCCGGACGACCACATCGCCCCGCGGGCGCTGTCACCGCTGACGCGCACCTACTTGAAGGAGGCGTTCCGCGCCGTCGCCCGGATCCAGCGCGGAGTCGAGTCAGTGATGAGCCTGGATCGATGATGCAGCGCGGGCCGTGGCGAGAGGCGCGGCTGGTGTCGGTCGATGTCGAAACGACCGGGCTCGATGCTCGCCTCGACCGGGTGATCTCGTTCGGGGCGGTACCGATCGTCCAAGGCCGGATCGTGTCCGGTGACGCGGTGTACGGCCTGGTCAATCCGCAGCGCGACCTGCCGGCCGAGTCGATCGTGATCCACGGCATCCGGCCGCAGGATCTGCTCGAGGCTCCGACAGCACCCGAGGCTCTCAGGCCGCTGGCGGAGATCGTTCGAGGGGCGGAGGTGATCGCTCACGCCGAGTGGGTCGAGCGCGGGTTTCTGTCCAAGCCACTGCGATCACTCGGCGCGCGGCTGCCGCGCAAGCTGCTCGACACCGCCCAGATCTACCGGCTGTGGGAGATCGAGCGGGGCCGGCCCGACCCGGGCTTCCGGTCGCTGGGGGACGTGGCCGAGGCGCTCGGTTTGCCCACCCACCGCCCCCACCACGCGCTCGGCGACGCGCTCACCACAGCGCAGGTGTTTCTGGCGCTGGCAACACACCTCGAACAGCGCGGCCGGGGCAGCATTCGCAGCCTCCGCTCAGCCGACCGCGTGATGCAGACGCATTCGCCGGTACTCGAATGGCTAGCAGGGCGCCGTGGTGGCGTACAGGTGCACGTGTGTCGAGATGTGCCCGACGGCGTCGTGCGAGGCCACCCCGAGCACGTGCGTGGTGCCGCATTTGAGCCCGGTGTAGGTGTACGAGGTGGAGTCGACCGAGGCCCGATGGACGGCGTCCAGGTAGGTATCGAAGCCGGTGCCGGTGCCGCCGGCGTCTGACCATGAGAGCGTGGCCGTGGTCTTGGTGATGTCGGATACCAGCAGATCGGTGGGATTCGACGGGCAGTCCGGCGTGGTGGCCGACACCAGGTCGCGCGGCGAGCGGTTCGAGATCATGTCCAGCGCCCGCACCGACACCGAGTAGGTCTTGCTGCACGAGAGCTTGGTGGCGGTGGCCTCGAGGTCGGTGCCCTGAAAGATCTTGACGCCACCGACCCACAGCTGATACCCGCCCACGCCGATGTTGTCGCTGGCCTTCGTCCACGACACGTGCAGCGCGCCGGGCTGGGGGTCGATCGACACGTGGGGCTCGGTCGGCAGCTCCGGATCGGTGACCTCCACCACCCGCATCGGGTTGGCGGTCGGCGAGCCGGACAGCACCAGCTTGGGCGCATCGCCGGCGGCCATCGCGAACGTCCCCAGCCGGTTCCAGCCGCGGCTGCAGTACCGGGTCTGGTCGACGTGCACGGCGCGAGCAGCCACCCGCGGTGGCAACGCTCACCGTGACCGCTTTGGGCGAGCCGCCGCACGGCCAGCGCATGAACAGGTCGTACTTCTGCGTGTCGGGCAGATCGAGTCGGTACTGCCACTTCGAGTTCTGGTGCGTGATCCTCGCTGGGCGTGGTTGAGTCGACGATCTGCTGGTAGGTGTCGTTCGCGTTCATCCGCAGGTAGGCCATGTACAGCGGCCAGTTCCAGGTGCGGCCGGGGTCGGTGTGGTGGGCGAAGCCGCCGAACTGGCCGCGGTGGTTGGGGTCGGGCACCTGGTTGTGGCCGATCACGTGCTGGCGGTCGGGCCTGATCAGATACTTGTGGGCGAGATACCCCGCGAGCCGAGCCGAAGCCCGGTACTGCACGTCGGGGAAGACCGTGCGATTCGTGAATCCCGCGTGCTCAATCCCGATCGAGGTCTCGTTGTAGGGCCAGTTGCCGGCGTGCCAGGCGATGTCTCGCTCGGGCACCATCTGGGCGATCTGGCCGGCCGACCCGACCACGTAGTGGGCCGAAGCTCTCGGCCGCGCGATTCTTGAACCACTGGTAGGTGCCGCGAAAGCCGCCCTCGGCGACGTGGATGATCAGCCGCTGGATGGGGATGTCCACCGGCCGGTCGGAGATCGTGTAGTTGTGCGGCGAGGCCGGCTCCCACAACGCCTGGGGGTAGTCGCGTGCGGCCGGGACGCCGCGGGCAGCGGCCCCGACCCGATGCGGGCCGGCGGGTTGGCCAGGCCCGAGGCTCCGGGCCCACCCTCCGGGTGTCCGGCGGCTGACACAGCCAGAGCCGGAGTCAGGAGCAGGCCAAGCGCCGCCAGCCCCACGGCTCTCGGATGTTTAATCAGGGTCGCGAAGTTCGACAAGCAGTGGAGCATGGTCGGAAGGTTTCTGGCCCTTTCGGTAGTTCCGGTCGATACCGCATTCGACGATGCGGGGGGCCAGCCCTGCCGACAGCAGCGCAAGATCGATGCGCAGACCCATGCCGCGATGGAAGTGGCCCTGGCGATAATCCCACCAGGTGTATCCCACCTCACCGGGATGGCACTCAGTGAACGCGTCAACCAGATCGCCGGCGGCCAGGATCTCGGCCAACCTGCTGCGCTCGTCGTCGGAGACGTGGGTCGAGCCGATGAACGCCTCCGGGTCGTACACGTCCAGGTCGGTGGGAGCGATATTCATGTCGCCCATCACCACCAGCGGCGCGCCGGCATGCGTGCGCACCCGCTCGGCCATGGCCTCCAGGAAGGTCAGCTTGGACGCGAACGCCTCGGTGCCGAGCTCTCGGCCGTTGGGTACGTAGGTGCTGCAGACGCGCAGGCCGGCGACATCCGCCTCGATCCAACGGGCCTCGTCTGGCTCGGCCTCGCCGGGGAGGCCGGTGGCGATGGCGGTGAGCGGGTGCTCGACGGGTGCGGCAATGGCGACGCCGGCCCAGCGTCCTGCGGACTGGTCGACGGCCGCGTAGCCCGCGTCGGCCAGCTCGGCGTGTGGAAACGCTGCCGACTCGGACTTGGTCTCCTGCATGCAGAGCACGTCCGGGCGATGCTGCTCGAGGAACTCGAGCACGCGCGGCAACCGCATCTTGATCGAGTTGACGTTCCAGGTCGCGAGCTTCAAGGTTGGTATCGTACGCGCCCCATGAGCACTCTCTCCAATGACCTGGCCGCGGTCGTTGGGGCGGACTCGGTGCTCGACCCGCCGCCCTCGCTGTACCGCGCCGACGCCACCGAGGCGCGCCGGGCTGGAGGGCATGCCCGATGCCGTGGTGCTTCCCCGCGACGCCGAGCAGGTGGCTGCGGTGGTGGCCTGGTGCTACGAGCGTGAGGTCGCGATCGTGCCGCGCGGCGGCGGCACCGGGTTCGCCGGTGGCGCGGTGCCGGTGTCCGGCGGCGTGGTGGTCGACCTGGCCCGGATGGTGCGAATACGAAGCTTCGATCCGCTGCTGTGGCGGATCCAGGTCGAGGCCGGCCTGCCCACCTCCGAGCTTCGCCGGATCGTGCGCGAGAGCGGCTTGTCCTTCCCGCCCGACCCGGGGGCGGCCGAGCAGTCGCAGATCGGCGGGAACATCGCCACCAACGCCGGCGGCCCGCACGCGTTCAAGTACGGGGTGACCGGCGCGTGGGTCACCGGCCTGGAGGCGGTGGTGCCGCCGGGCGAGCTGATCTCGGTCGGTGGCGCGATGCGCAAGGACGTCGCCGGCTATGACCTCAAGAGCCTTCTGATCGGCTCGGAGGGGACGCTCGGGATCGTCACCGCGGCGTGGCTGCGGCTGATTCCCGCGCCCGAGGCGGCGATCCCGGTGGCGGCGGTGTACGCCGACGTCGCCACCGGCTGCCGGGCGCTCGAGAGCGTGCTGGGAAACGGCCTGCAGGTGGCCGCGCTCGAGTATCTCGACGCGCGCACGATCGAGCTGTCAGCGGCAGCCTTCCCGGGGCAGATCCCTGCGGGCGCGGGCTTCATGGTGCTGGCCGAAGCCGACGGGTCGGCCGCAGAGGCTGATGCACTCGCCGCAGAGCTGGCCGCGGTGCTGGCCGAGGACGCGCTGAGGGTGGCACGCTTCGACACCGCCGAGGGGATCACGGCCCTGTGGCGATGGCGCGACGGCGTCTCGATCGCGGTCACGGCCCATCTCGGCGGCAAGCTCTCGGAGGACGTGGTGGTGCCGCTCGACCGGCTGGCCGAGGCGGTGACGGGGACGCTCGAGATCGGTGCCCGGCACGGGCTGGATGCCTGCAGCTGGGGCCACGCCGGCGACGGCAACCTGCATTCGAGCTTCCTGCTGGACAGTCACGACGGCGAGGCGATCAGCCGCGCGCACGTGGCCTGTGACGAGCTGTTCGAGCTGGCCGCCGAGCTGGGAGGATCGATCTCGGGCGAGCACGGCATCGGCTGGATGAAGCGCGGCCGGCTCGGGCTTCAGTGGAGCCCGACAGCCGTCGAGCTGCACAACCGCATCAAGCAGACCTTCGACCCCAAGAACCTGATGAACCCCGGCAAGAAGACGTGAATAATGGTGCCAGGCACCAATTATTCAATGCCTGGCACCGTTGATTCACCTCGGGGCGGCGGCGGGGTAGGAGCTCTGCCGGAGCTGGCGGCCGGCGCGACGGCGGTGGGCAAGGCCGGCCGAGCGGGCCAGCAGCCGGTGGGCCTGGGCGGCTGCCACGGCGGCCGTGTCGACCACGATCGCGCCGGGGTCGGCCGCGGCCGCGATCCGCGCACCGGTCGACGAGGCCGGGCCGCCGGCCAGCACCAGGCCGCGATAGCCGCCGAACTCACCCGCCCGCGGGTCGATCAGCGGCAGCCCGCCTGACCGCAGGCGCTTGAGCGCGCCCTGCAGCTGGGGAATCCGCACCGTCTGCGAGCCGGCCACGATCGCAACCGGCCCGCCGCGGGAGAGCGCGAACGCGCGATCGACCGCGAACCGCAGGTCGATCCCGATCACCGGCGCGGGCGTCGCGGCACGGGCCGCGTCGAGCCCGTCCAGCGTGCCCTGGAGCGAGCCCAGGATGATCAGCTTGGCCCCCGCGTTGCACAGGTCGACGGTGATGGCGCGCACCCGCTCCTGCACGAACGTGCCCCGCAGCCGCGCCCAGGCCGGATGGCCGTCGTCGGACATCGAGATCACGTCCTCGTGCGGCATCCGCCGGCGCAGATCGGCCACCAGCGCCGCCGCACCGCTTCCCGAGGCGATCACTCCGATGGGGCCGTCGGGATCCATCGTCGTCTTCGCGGCTAGCTGCGGGGCCGGGTCTTCTGCGGGTCGTAGATCGGGCAGCGTGTCGACGATCGCGGGCACCAACCGGCCGTCGGGCAGCGTGACCTCGACCTGCGATCCCGGCGTCGTCAGCTCGACGTCGATCGTGGCCATCGCGATCAGCTTGTCGACGGTGGGCGAGCGTCCGGCCGACGGCGACGTCAGCTTGCCCACGCCGCGCCCGTTCTGGAACACCGGCGTGTTGTAGTCGGGCGCCTCGTCGCCGGCGATCACGAGCGTGACCGTGCGATGCGTGATCCCGGCCTCCTGCTCGGCCACGCAGCGCGTCCTTGCCGACGAAGTCGGGCTTCTCCAGCTTGATCATGCGATCGAGGTTGACGTGGAACGGCGAGGTCACCGCCGGGAAGTAGTCGTAGCCCAGGAAGATCAGCCCGGCCTCGATCCGCAGCGACTCGACCGCGGCCAGCCCGTAGGGGCGGATGCCGACGTCGGCGCCCTGGTCGAGCACCGCCTGCCACACCCGCTCGGCGCCCTCGCGCGGCACGAAGATCTCGATAGCCGATCTCGCCCGAGTAGCCGGTGCGCGAGACGTAGCAGCCGTCGACGCCGCCGACCTTGATCGGCTCCGGGAACCAGCGGAAGTACTTGAGCCCCTCCACGTCGGCATCGGTCAGCCGGCTCAGCAGCTCGCGCGAGCGCGGGCCCTGCAGCTGCAGGTGGGGGATCTCGAACGTGCGCTCCTCGATCTCGAGGTCGAGGTGGGAGCACGCCTGGCGGAAGTGGTCGGCGTCGGACTCGAGCGCGGTCACGACGAACACGCTCTCGTCGTCCTCACCGCGGTACACCACGCCGTCGCCGAGCATCTTGCCGTTGCGGTCGCAGAACGGCGCCGTAGCCGGCACTGGCCGACGGCCAGCGCGGCCATGTCGCTGGTGAAGATGTGGTCGGCGGCGGCCAGCGCGTCCTTGCCCTTGAAGAACCACTTGCGCAGCGGCGACTCGTCCCACACGCCCACCGCCTCGCGCACCGCGTGGTGCTCGGCGATGGGATCGCCGAAGTCCGAGATCCACTCCCAGCCCTCGAACTCGCCGAAGGTGCCGCCCAGCCGCCGCTGGATGGCATCGAACCCGGTGCGCAGCATGCCGTCCGGGTACACGCCGGACGGGGCCGGCTCGCTCGACGATCATGGCCGCGGCGGCGGCGCCGTCAAAAGGGGGTGCGAAGGTGTCCGACGGCGGCGATCGGCACCTCGACCGGCATGATCGTGGTCGGGGTGGCGCCGGCGGGTCAGCTCCTGATGGCCGGGCGGAAGCACCATGGTGACGCCCAGCAGCGCGCGGGCGGCGGCCGGGTTGGGGAGCGTGCGGTACTGCTCGACGCGGCTGCTTCTCGGCGCGGTCGAGGTTTCGGCGAAGCCGCCGCAGCCGGGCCTGAAGGCCGGCGTCGATCGCCGGGCGTCGAGAAGATCGCCTGCTCGACGTATGACTCCACCACCCGGTTGCCGACCAGCGACAGGTCGGCGTCGCGGGCACGGCCGGTGAGCGCCGAGTAGGTGACCACGCAGCGCACCGTCTCCAGATACGTGTTCCAGGTCGAGAGCACGACCTCGCCGCGGCAGCGGGCGCCGGTCTCGGGGATCGCCAGCAGCGTGATGTTGCGATCGGTGATCGCCTCGATCAGCGCCTCGGCGGTCGGCTGGATGATGGTCACGAACTTGTGCAGCGGCCACACGTCGAGCTGGTTGAAGTCGCCCGGCTCGCAGCCCGATCCCGATCATGAAGTTGTCGGCGTAGCGGAAGAAGTTGCCGGTGCCCTTGGTCTCGCGCAGGTGGTCGTAGAAGAGCGTGGTGGTGGCACAGATCAGGTTGGAACAGCCGACGCCGTCCATGGGGTTGGCCATGACCACGCCGAGCCGGTCCTGCGGAGTCCAGCCGCCGGGCCAGAGATCGGCGAGCGTGGAGACCGAATCGCCCCGCTCGACGCTGAAATCATCGGATGAGAGCGCGTAAGAGGAATGCATGCAGGCAGTTTACGGCACGGGTGGGCACGGTTCCTGCCGACAGATGGCCCACTCAGTCGGTTACGGGTCGCTAAAGATCGCGTGATTTCCAATTCGACGCCATCTGATGCACACCTCGTCTCCAACCCGACTCCACTCGAACGTGGCTCGGCCATCGGGGCCGGAAAACGACCAGGTCATCTCCCAGACCCCCTTCGCGCCTTCGACCGACTTGACTCGCAGAGCTGCCGGCCACGGCGTCCCCGGCCTCGGCGGACAATTCTCTCAGCGGCAGTGATGAAGAGCGGCAACGCAGCCTTCACCAGGGCCTGATCAGGCTTGGACAACCGCCTGGTAGTCGCGGATAAACGCGTCCGTGCGCTGGTACTTCACTCGTCATCGAGGGAGCCAAGGAAATCGTCGCCACTCTCGAACGTCACGACGCGGCCGGCCTTGATGTCGTCGTCGGCTTCGCGCTCCATCCGCTGGCCAGCGATCCGTCCAGAACCACGCCTGGTCCCGCAGGAATCGGAACGTGTGGACGGAGCAGCGATCGCCGTCTTCGCACTCGACCACTTCAACTTGGGCTCCCGGGCGATCCAATCCATGCCGGCGACGGACATCAGCAGGCAGCGAAAGCACGCCACGGGCCTGAAGGGTGACAAATGGATCGATCCATGCGTCGCAGTATAACCGCATCTACCGTAATACGGCAATACGGTGAATAAAAGGTGCCTGGCACCTTTTATTCACCCGGGTACGTGTGCGAGGATGACCGCCCAATCTTCGACACGGGAGTCGTCATGGCAGACACGTTCGATTATGTGGTGGTGGGCGGCGGAAGCGCAGGGGCGGCTGTGGCCGCTCGGCTCTCGGAAGATCCGAACGTGTCGGTGTGCATCCTGGAGTGGGGCCCCACCGACGTCGGTTTCGAAGACGTGCTCCAGATCCGGCACTGGCTGGGACTGCTCGAAGGCCCCATCGACCTGGCCTACACGACCACCCTGCAGCCGCGCGGCAACGCCCACATCGTGCACTCGCGCGCCGCGGTGCTCGGCGGCTGCTCCTCCCACAACACCATGATCTGGTTCAAGCCGTTTCCCGGCGACTGGCAGGATTGGGTCGACCAGGGCTGCGCCGGCTGGGAGCCCGAGGGCATGGAGCAGTACTACCAGCGCATCCCCGGCCCACACCAGGTCGTGGCCGAGAAGGATCGAAATGCGATCCTGTACGACTGGATCGAGGCCTGCGGCGCCGCCCTCGGCGTCGACCGCAACACCGACTGGAACGCCGCCCCGTTCCACGACGGCGCCGGCTTCCTGGACGTCGGCTACAACGACGCCACCGGCGTGCGCTCGTCCTCCAGCGTGATGTACCTGCACCCGATCATGGGTAAGCGCGCCAACCTGGAGGTGCGCACCGACACCCGCGCCCACCGGATCGAGTTCTCGGGCAACCGCGCCGTGGCGGTGCACACCGAGCACAAGCGACGGCGGCATCGACCGGGTGGCCGCAAGCCGCGAGATCATCGTCGCCTGCGGCTCTGTCGACACCCCGCGGCTCCTGATGTACTCCGGCGTCGGCCCCCGCAAGCAGCTCGAGCACTTCGGCATCGACGTGGTCGCAGACCTGCCCGGCGTGGGCGAGAACCTGATCGACCATCCCGAGTCGATCATCATCTGGAAGCTGAAGCGGCCGATGGGCCCCGAGGGCTGCATGGACGCCGACTGCGCCCTGTTTGTGAACCGGCTGGGCAATGACGAGCGGCCCGACCTGATGTACCACACCTATCAGCTCCCGTTCACCTTCAACACCGAGCGGCTGGGCTACGAGGTGCCGGACGACCGCTGGTGCATCTGCATGACCCCCAACATCCCCCGCTCGCATTCCAAGGGCCGGCTGTACCTGCTTTCGAAGGATCCCAACATCAAGCCGGCGCTGGACTTCAAGTACTTCACCGACGAGGACGGCTACGACGAGCAGACGATCGTGGACGGGCTCAAGATCGCCCGCCAGGTGGCCGCCGAGGGCCCGTTCGCCGACTGGATCGAGCGCGAGATCGCACCCGGCCCCGACATCACCTCAGACGAGGGCCTGTCCGAGTACGGGCGGGCGGTGCACCACACCGTCTACCACCCGTCGGGCACGTGCCGCATGGGCGACGCGGGCGACGAGCTGGCCGTGGTCGACCCCGAGCTGCGGATACGCGGCCTCGAGGGCATCAGCATCGCCGACGGCTCGATCTTCCCCAGCATGCCGACGGTGAACCCGGTGGTCGGCACCTTCATGATCGGCGAGAAGTCGGCCGACCTGGTGAGGGCGCGCACGAGCTAGCGTCGCAGCTCCGATCCGGTCAGCCCGGCGGCAGCTCGGCCAGCTCAGCCAAGAGCTGGTAGGAGCGCGTGCGGGCCGCAGCCGAGGGTGCGTTGGTGGTGGCCATGAACTCGGCCACGCCGGTCTCGGCCAGCAGCTCGGTCATGCGCCGGCGCACCGTCTCGGGGCTGCCGATCACCTGCGGCGCCAGCCAGCTCTCGACGAACGCCCGCTCTTGCGGTGTCCACTCGTGGGCCTCGATGTCGGCGACCGTCGGCAACCGCGCCGGCGGGTATCCCGAGCGCATCCGGGCAAATGACAGGGCGATCGCCGAGGCCAGCAGGTTTGCCTCCTCGTCGTCGGGGGCGCACACCACCATCGCGGTCACCATCGGGTAGGGCTTGTCCAGGATCTCGGACGGCAGGAAGCTGCTCGCGGTAGAGGTCGAGCGCGGGCACCGTGTTGTGGGCGCTGAAGTGATGGGCGAAGGCAAACGGCAGTCCCAGCGCACCCGCCACCTGGGCACTGAAGCCGCTCGAGCCGAGCAGCCAGATGGCCGGCAGGTCGCCGCCGTAGCCGGGGATGGCGCGGATCCCGCGGTAGTCCTCGCCGGGCTCGAAGCCCTCGAAGAAGCCGTACAGCTCGTGCAGCAGCTGGGGCAGATCGTCGCTAGCACCGAGCCGGCGCAGGGCGGCGGCGGTGCGCTGGTCGGTGCCGGGGGCGCGGCCGATGCCGAGGTCGATCCGGCCGGGGAACAAGGCCTCCAGCGTCCCGAACCGCTCGGCCACCACCAGCGGTGCGTGGTTGGGCAGCATCACCCCGCCCGACCCCAGCCGGATGCGCGAGGTGCGCGCCCCCGCGTTTGCGATCAGCACCTCTGGCGCCGAGCTGGCGATGCCGGGCATGTTGTGGTGCTCGGCGTACCACAGCCGGTGATAGCCAAGCCGCTCGGCCTCCTGCACCAGCGCAGTCGAGTCGGCCAGCGCCTCCACCGGCGAGCGGTCGCTACTCACCGGGGCGACGTCGAGCACCGACAGCGGCACCCCGAATACCGGCGAGGCCGCGGCGGCTGCGATGTCATGCATGGCGCTCATCCGTACAGGTGGTCTCGTACCAGTTGCAGGAGCCGATCGACCGGCACCCCTCTGACCGCCAGGCGCAACGCGAAGGCCTCCAGCCCGTTGATCCGGCCGCTGTTCTCACCGTCGTCAACGGCTTGGTTGAGACCGGCCCGGGCAGCATCGTCGATCTCGGCTTTGGTCAGGTGATTGTCGCGCTGGAACTGGTTCAGTTCGGCGTCGCTGGTGAGCGCCAGACCCAGCGTCTCGGACGAGACGTTGAGCTTGCAGGCGGCGCCGTCGAGCGCCGACAGCGCCGCTTGGCTGAGCACATCGTCGAGTGAGTGGGTGGGCGCCCAGGTGCGCGACTGGCAGGGATCGCCCGACGCGGTCGGCTTGTAGTCGAGACCGCCCGCGGCCAGGTTGAGTGCGACCGGCGAGAGCGCCACCACGCAGGCCAAAGCGGCGAAGCGGGTATCTCCGATCACGTGACCCGCTTTCTGATCAGCGCCAGCGGGATCAGTGACAGAAGCGCCATGCCCGCGGCCAGCGCGAAGGGTACCGAGAAGGCCTTGGTGACCGCCTTTTCGATCTGATCGGTGACCGATTCGTGCAGCGCCTGCACGTCGGCGCCGTTACCCAGGGGAGCAAACGCCGAGTCGAGGTTGGGTGGCTTGGTGACCGGCGCGGTGCCCACCAGGTCGGCCAGCCGTCCACCCAGAGCGATCTTGTCGGTGAGGCTGAGCGACGACTCCAGCACCAGCCTGGTGCCCGACGCCTCAGCTGCCGCCGACTGCTTGTCGAGCTGGTTGGTGAAGATCGGCGTGAGGATCAGAAGCCCGATGCAGATGCCGGCGTGGCGGGCGGCGATCGTCCAGCCGCCGTGGATTCCCAGGGGAGAGCGGCCGGCCAGCGCGGTCGCGGTGAGCGCGCTGATGGCGAGTGCCAGCCCCGCGCCGATCACGATCTGGGGCGCGATCATCCACTGCCACTCGGCTCCCGGCAGCACCGCCAGCGACAGCAGCCCGCCACCGATCAGGATCGAGCCGCCGACCGCCCGCGCCCACGGTGTGCCAACCGACGGCAGCAGGCGGTACACGGCCAGGGCGGCGAGTGGCATCACGGTGACCACCGCGGCGGCCTGCAGCGGGCTAGTTGCCCCAGCCGTTGATCAGCAGAAGCACGATCAGAAAGAGCGCAGCGGTAAGCGACGCCGAGACCAGCCCCAGCGCGACGTTGGCGGGCACGTCTGGCCGGTCGGCCGGTGTCACCGGCTGGCGCTCGCCGGAACGCGGGATCAAGCACCAGCGCGATCAGTGCCAGCGGCACCTGGACGGCGAAGATCGCCTTCCACGAGATCGTGTCGGTGAGGATGCCGCCGATCGCCGGCCCCGCGGCGGCGCCGATCACTCCGGCCGCCGACCACACTGCGATCGCCCGCCGCTCACTCCCGGTGGCGGCAGGCAGAAGCTCGAGCGCGGCGCAGATGGCGGCGGCACCGCCGATGGCCTGGACACCGCGCGAGGCCAGGAGCCAGCCGAAGGTCGGAGCGACGGCACAGCCCAGCGAGGCCGCGGCGAACACGATCAGACCGACGCGGCAGAAGGCGGCGGGCGCCCGCCGCCGGGCGAGATGGGCGGCCGGCACGGCCACGATCGCGAGCACCAGGTTGAACAGGGTCAGCACCCAGGCGACGTCGTTGATGGAGACGTCGTAGTGCACCAGGATCTCGGGCAGCGCCAGGATCACGATCGACGAGTCGGCCAGCACCATCGCGACCGCCAGGCCGAGGGCGAATGTGGGGACGCGCGACACCGAGGCCTAGGCGCCGGCGGCGCTGGTGCGCCGGCCATGGTGCAGCAGCTCGTCCCAGCTCGAGAGCTTCACCCGGGGACGGCCGTGCGGCTCGCCGGTCGTACGCTCGTGGGCGTCGATCGCTGCCCAGCCGGCGTACTCGACTGCCTCAGGGGCGCGCTCGAACACCAGCGCCTCGATCACGGCCGGGTCGGTCTGCTCGGGCGCCGTCAGCAGGCCCGCCTCGACGTCCTCCCACAGAAGCTCGGTCGACTCGTTGGCATCCTTCTTGTTGGTGCCGATCACGCCGCTGGGCCCGCGCTTGATCCAGCCGGCGCAGTACTCGCCCACCACCAACTCGCCCGTCGCCGTCGACCACGCGTCCGCCGCTATTGGGGATCACCGCACGCCCTTCGTCGAAGGGCACTCCTTCGAGCGGCATGCCGCGGTAGCCCACCGATCGCAGCACCAGCCCGGTCTTGATCACCTCGGTCTCGCCGGTCGGCACCGCCCGCAGCCGACCCGAGTCGTCGGCCTCCAGCCGGTTGATGCCCACCACCAGCTCTTCCACCCGCCCGGCGCCGCGCAGCTCCACCGGGGACACGCAGAACCGCAGCGTCACCGCCCGCGGTTTGCCCTCCGGCTGCCGGGTCGCGTACTCGCGCAGCACCTCGACGTTGCGACGGGCAATCGTCGCGCCGTCCGCGGCCAGCGACTGCTCGCTGATCGGGTCGAGCTCGAGATCGGCGGGGTCAACGGCGATGTCGGCGCCGGCCATCTCGCCCAGCTCCAGCAGCTCCGGATTGGTGAAGGCGGCCTGGGCGGGACCGCGCCGGCCCAGCACCACGATCTCCTTGACGGGCGAGGCGGCGATCACATCGATGGCGTGGTCGACGGTGTCGGTGACCGCGAACTCTTCCCGTGTGAGCGCCAGCATGCGTGCGCAGTCGACCGCGACGTTGCCGTTTCCGACCACCACCACGCGCTCGGTATCGAGGTCGATCTCGAGGTCGCGGTAGTCGGGATGGCCGTTGTACCAGGCCACGAACGCGGTGGCCGAGAGCGAGCCGGGCAGATCCTCGCCGGGAATCCCCAAAGGACGGTCGAGCTGTGCGCCGACGCTCCACACCACGGCGTGGTAGTGGTGGCGAAGCTCGTCCCGGGACAGGTCGCGGCCGATCTCGACGTTGCCGAAGAAGCGAAATCCGGGTCGATCGGCGATCTTCTCGAACACCCGCGAGACGGCCTTGATCTTGGGGTGATCGGGCGCCACACCGAGCCGCACCAGTCCCCACGGGGTGGGCAGCCGCTCGTACATGTCGACCTCGGCGCCCTTGGTCAGGAGCTGGCCGGCGGCGTAGAACCCGGCCGGGCCGGAACCGACCACGGCAACCCGGATCGGGTCGGAATTCAGCGCGTCTGTGGGAGCTTCGGCCACACTGGAACGTTAGTTGATGCCGTCCAGCGAGATGTGCAGCCGGCCGTCGGCGGATCGCACCCGATACACGGCCAGCGGCTCGGTCGCAGGCGGCTCCACCACCGCCCCGGTGGCCAGGTCGAAGGCCGCTCCGTGGCACATGCAGTGGATCGCGCCGTCGATCACCTCGCCGTCCACGAGCGGGCATTCATCGTGGGTGCAGTCGCCCGCGACGGCCCGCCACTCGCCGGCGACCCGAGCCAGCAGCACCGCCTCGCCGTCGACCATCAGTTCGACCAGGGTGCCGTCCTCGGCGTCGTCGTCAGGGGCGGCGTCGTGCCACACCGGCTCACTCATGTGTCCCACACGACGTGCAGGTGAGCGGGCGCGCGAAACTCCCAGCCGCGCAGCCGGGGCGGCCGCTCGGGGTCGAGCCTGAGGTTGGGGCAGCGTTCGAACAGCGCCTGGATCTCGAGCCGCTCCTGCATGCGGGCGAGGTGATGCCCGGGACAGAAGTGCGGCCCGAAGCCGAAGGCCGCGTGCGGGCGCTTGGGCCGGTGGAGGTTGTAGAGGTCGGCGTCTGCGCCCCACACCGCCTGGTCGCGGTTGGCCGACGACACCAAAAGGCCGATGTTGGCGCCGGCCGGCACATCGACCCCGGCCAGCACGGTGTCGCGCGTCGCCCGCCGCGTCTGGGTGCCGATGGGCGAGATCCAGCGCAGACCCTCCTCGACCGCCGGACGCACCAGCCCGGCCGGGTCGGCGGCCATCTCGGCGGCCTGATCGGGGTTGGTGAGCAGGCCCAGCACCGTCGATCCGGCGGAATGGCCGGGCTCCTGCATGCCGCCGGTGATGATGATCTTGATGCTGGGCACGATCCAGGCGAACCGCTCCTCGAAGCGTGCCCTCGGCGGCCTGCAACATGTCGGAGATGGTCGAGCCGTCGGGCTCGGCGAACATCCGCCGCATGATCGGCTCGAGCCGCGCGCTGACCTCGGCGCTGGCCGCCATGCCGATCCGGTCCTTCTCGGGATCCTCCTCGAAGTTGGTGGCACCGATCGCCATCTCGGCGAACCACCGCCGCAGCGTGTCGTCGTCGACCTCGGCCAGTCCCAGCACCAGCGCCAGGCTGCGTACCGAGATCGGCTCGAAGTACTCGGCCATCAGGTCGGCGCGGCCTCGGTCGAGGATGCGGCCGAGGTAGTCGTCCACCAGCGGCGCGATCATCGGTACCGCCCGCTGCTCGACCTGGCGGGGCCGAAGCGACGGGTCGAGCGCGCGCCGCAACGCCTTCTGCTTGGGCCCGTCGATCAGCAGGATGTTGCCCTCCCCCATGGTGCGGTCAAGCGGCGAGGGGGTGACGCCGGCCGAGAAGGTGTCCGCGTCGCCGGCTGCCTGCTCGACGGCCTCCCAGGTCGTGGCCAGCCACAGCCCCACGCCCGGCACCCACGCGACCGGGGCGTGCTCGCGCAGCCAGGCGTAGATGGGGTAGGGATCCTCGTCCAGCTGCTCCACGGTGATCGCCGCCAGCCGTGCCTCTGTCTCACTGATTGCCACCGCCGCTACCCTAATCGACCGGCAGCAGATCGGCCAGATCATCCCGGCCAAAATGCTGGGCCCAGCCGCGGGCGGTGGCGCCGAAGGCGCGGTCGAGCTGAGCGGGGTCGACCCCGCAGCTGAGCGCCAGGCCGACCAGGTGCGGATCGCCTGCTTCCACGGCCAGGTGCAGCAGCGTCCCGCCGTGGGGCGGGAAGCGCTGCTGGGTCAGCGCAGGGGCGTGGTCGAGCATCCAGTCGACCAGCTCGGTGTGGCCGGTGAGGATGGCCAGCCTGACCGCGCCGGTGTCGCCGGCGATTGAGGCTGCCAGCTCCTCCGGCGACGGCTCGAGCGCATCCAAGGCATCGCGGTCGCCACCTCCGATGGCCACCGCCAGGGCCGCCATCCGAGCGGTGGGTACAGGCCCGCGGGCCAGCCACCAGGTCTGGCCGTGGCCGACCGACTCGAACCCGACGCCGCGATAGACCTGCTCACCCTGCTCGGTCGCATTGAGGATGGCAACGCGTGCAGCCGAGGTGGATTGCCCGGTGGCAGGCTGCGATCACCAGCGCCCGGCCGATTCCCCGGCGCCGCTGATCGTCGGCCACGCCCATGGCGTAGATGCCGGCGACGCCGCGCCAGGGGTTGACGACGACGTGGCCCACCGGCTGTCCGTTCTGGCACACCGCCAGGTGAGAGACCGCCGTGGGATCCGGGCCTGCATCCGCGTAGGGCAGGCTGCTCGGATAGGGGGAAGGCCGGTCGACCACGTCGTAGTGAGGACGCTCTGCGGTGAACCGGGCCAGGTCGAGCGACATCCAGTGCGGCTGCCAGCCCCATTGGAACCCCCGCGACACCGCAAACGCGCCGAGCTCGGGAGCCGGCCGCCGCGCCCAGCAGCCAACCTCGCGCAGACCGAGCGCCCGGATGCGTGTCGACCACCGGGTCGAGCTCGTCCGCAGAGCGGGGAAACATGATCGCGCCGGCGCGGCCGGTGTGGGTGAGCTGAACGGCGCCGAACTGCTCCACCCGCCCGCCGGCTGCCAGCGCGTTTCGGCGAAAAATGGAGCGGTGGTTGGCGAGTGTCGCCTGGAGGGGATCGACCGCTGTCATCGGATCGTCTGCTCGGTCTGATCGCGCACGCGGCCGGCCTCGTCGATGAACTGGTAGCTGATGTGATCGCCGGCGATGCCGATGCGCAGGAAGCCGTAGGCCAGGAAGGAGACGAGGGCATCGGGAGTCGCCAGCGTGTTGGCCTCGTTGCCGGGCCCCTCGCCGCCGGTGCCGACGGTGAACTGGAGCACTCCCGCGCGCACGTGCCGCTCGTACCGGTGCAGATGGCCCGCCAGGATCGCGGCGACGTGCCGGCGGCGCAGCAGCGGCATGATCGGATTGTCAGCCGAGATCGGGCGGTGGGTGAGCACGAACCGCACCGGGCAGGGGCCGTCGGCACACGCCCAGCGACTTGGCGGCGTAGGCAAGCGCCGATGAGTCGGCCTGCAGCCCCAGCACGACCACCTGGACGGGGCCGTACTGCACGCTGTACTGGTGCCCAGGCAGGTGCAGCGCGGAGATCACCGCCGCGCCGTCGCGATAGGCCAGGTCGTGCTCGCCCAGCGCCGCCACCATCGGGGCCTCGCCCAGCAGGTCGCGCAGCGGATCGAAGATCGCGCGGTTGAGCAGCGGCGGAATGGCCAGCAGGTAGGCGTTGTCGCCGGACGACAGAAACAGCGCCGGGTCCTGGGCGGCGGCCAATCGGCCGACCGCGTACTCGTGAGCGTTGCCCGACCCGTAGTCGCCGAACGACACCAGCGTGATCGGCGTCGCGGTGGAGGTGGGCGCGGTGGTGAACGCGCCCGCCGCCGCCGAGCGGCCGTCGATGTTGGCGGTCCACACGTACCTGGTGCCGGGTCGCAGGTTGGTGAACCCGACCGCGCCGTGGACGACGGTGCCGTCGGGGGCGAGCGCCCTCAGGCTGACCGGCCCCTCCCCCGCCTTCAGCTTCCACGCGAAGTCGGCGTGGGTGGTGGTGACGCGAGTGAGGTAGGGCGCGCGGGTGAAGGTGGCCTCAGGTGGCCGCAGCAGATACGTCGAGCCGTACCAGACGAGCACGACCACGGTGATCAGGAGCAACGCGGTGGTGATCACGAGTGCGGCCAGCACTCGCCGAAACCCTGCGGGCACGGCGCCGCTGGGGCGAGCCGCGAGCCCGCCTCGCACCAGCGGGATCACCTGAAGTGCGATCACCACGGCTGCGGCCACCCGCGGGCCGAGCGGATAGCCCAGAAAGAGGAACGGGAACGGCGCGACGATCGTGAGCGACGAGCAGATCACGTCGACTCGGCGTCGCGGCCGCACCAGGTCGGCGCTGAGGCAGGCGATCGCCACGATCACCCCGACCAGCAGCGCCGGGCCGATCACGACCCCGCCGATGATCCGATCGGAGAAGAACGAGCCGGCCGCCAGCGCCAGCGCGTCGACGATCAGAAAGAGTCGCAGACCCCGCATTGTTCGAGCGTAGCGTCTGTAGGATCGCTGTCATGGCGCGATGTGCAGCCGGCGAGGCCCGCTGATGGCGGCACTCAAGGCCGCAAACCTGACCTTGCGGTTCGTGCTCGAGGTGTGCGCGATCTTCGCCGTGGGCTACTGGGGCTGGCACTCGCACAGCGGCCTGTGGCGCTGGCTGCTGGTGATCGCCGCTCCCGCCGCGTGGATCGCTCTGTGGGCGCTGTTCGGGTCTCCCAAAGCGAGGATCAACCTGTCGGCACCGGCACATCTCGGCTTCGAGATCGTGATGGCGGGCGTGGCCGCGGTGGCGCTTTACGCCGCGGGGCGGCACGAGCTGGCGATCGGCTTCGCGGTGGTGTGCGTCGTCAACCGGTTGCTGAGCTGGGTGTGGGACCAGAACCGGGCCTCCACCCTGGGGATGGGGCCCTAGAGCGCCGGAACCACCTCGGCGGCCAGGCGCTCCATCTGCTCGGCGTCGTCGTACAGCGGGTTGAGCAGGATCCGACCGGCACCGACCTGCATCACCTCAGCGACGCCCTGGATGCAGGCGTCGGGCGGGCCGGTCACCGCCACCGCCTCCAGACCGGTGGTGCCGTACAGGTGCTCGAGCGCTGCGGCCATCCGCCGCCGAGCCACAGCGGCGTCGTCTTCCACGGCGATGTAGACGCGCTTGGCGATGGGGAAGGACGCCGGGTCGCGGTCGCGCGCGACCAGCTCGGCGCGAAGAGTTTGCACCTGCTCGGCGAACACCTCGGTGGTGCGGCTGCCCGCCCCGAAGAAGCCGTGACCGATGCGCACGGCGCGCCGCAGTGCGTTTCGGTGACTTCCACCGATCCACACCGGTGGGTGCGGCTTCTGGAACGGCTTGGGCTCCATCGAGACGCCGTCCAGCTGCCAGAAGCGGCCGTCAAACGTGATCTCGGGCTGCGTCCACAGCGCCTGCATCAGCCGCAGGCCCTCGGTCAGGCGCGCGGCTCGCGTGTCCGGTGAGGCGTCGAACGCCCCGAGGCCCTTGCCGCCGCCCACCCCCAGGCCGATCTCGACTCGTCCGCGGCTGAGCTGGTCGAGCGAGCTGACCGACTTGGCCAGCTGCACGGGATTGCGCGCCGGGCTCACGAACACCGCGCACCCCAGGCGGATGCGGGTGGTGCAGGCGGCGGCGAAGGTCATCGTCTCGAGCGAGCTCAAAACCGGCGCCGAACCGAAGGTGTGCTCCTGCGTCCAGGCGCTCTCGAACCCCAGCGCTTCGGCTCGTTCCAGGTGTCCTCGAAACTGCTGCGGGGTCGAAGCGTGCCGTCGGGGGCAAACTGCGGGATGGAGATGGCGAACTCAGCCATCGAAGAAGGGTAGTTCGCCGACGGGTCGATCCTTCGCGGCGAGTGCGGCTCAATGCGATACTGCCTTCCGATTTAGTGATACTATATCGGATTAGTATGTATATAGAGTGGCTCCTGATGCCGACATTTGATCGGATCGACGAAACGCTCGGCCTTATCCCAACCGAGTGGACGACGATGCTGCGACGAATCGACCGGGCTGAAGGGGAGGCCCGAGCGTTCAGTGTCCAGCACCCACGAGCGACTAAACACGTTGCGGAACGTCGCTCGTGTGCAGAGCATCGAAGCGTCCAACGCAATCGAAGGGATCACAGCACCGCACGCGCGCGTCAAGGCGCTTGCTGCCGACCGAGCGACACCCAAAAACCGCCCGGAACAGGAGATCGCCGCGTACCGCAAAGTGCTCGACTTGATCCACTCGAGCAACGCCGACGCGGTTCCGTTCACGGTCAATGTCGTGCTCCAGTTCCATCAGATGCTGTACGAGTGGAGTCCGCGAAGAGGCGGCGATTTCAAGACCGCCGACAACCAGGTTGTCGATGCGCGCCCCGACGCATCGGCCGCTCTCCGATTCACTCCAGTGCCGGCGTGGCAGACGAGAGAAGCCATGGACGGGCTTCACGAGCAGTTTCGGGCTGCCTCCCAGAGTGAGCGGTTCCATCCCTTGCTCCTCGAGGCGTGCTACATCCTCGACTTTCTCGTCATTCACCCCTTCAGCGACGGAAACGGCCGCATGTCACGCCTGCTGACGCTGCTCCTCCTGTACAAGGGTGGATACGACGTGGGTCGGTTCGTCAGCCTCGAGAAGCTGATCGAGGAGTCGAAGGAGACACTCGACGACGAGGAACGCGTCCACGTCGATTAGCGAGGCGGGCCTTTAAAAAAAAAATAGTCCACGTCGATTAGCGGGTGGTCTTGGTACCCGAACACACCACCTTGATGGTGTGTGTGCCGCCAGTGGCGAACGACCGCG
Source organism: uncultured Actinomycetes bacterium (assembly GCA_963811675.1). Classification (GTDB taxonomy): domain Bacteria; phylum Actinomycetota; class Thermoleophilia; order Gaiellales; family JAICJC01; genus CAVPTL01. The sequence goes on from CAWESH010000003.1 coordinate 61,781, forward strand.
TGAACACCACCCGCCGCCGCACCGTCGTCTTTGCGTACGTATTGACCGTCGCCACCTGCTGACCGTCGATCAGCACCTTGGCAACGCCGCGATTGGCCGCCTTGGATGCCACCCAGGTGACCTCGCGACCGGAGAACGTGAGGCTCGCGTCGCATTCGTGGGCACAGCCGACGCATTTGCGGCGGAGGTCGAGCGGATACTTCCGCCGTAGGTGCCGGAGACGTTGGACGTGCTCCACTTGCCAGGCGTAATCGACGACGCGCTGCCGTTCTGGTAGGCAGACAGCATCGATGAGGGGCCGGAGCGTAACCGATTCGTTGACAACGCGTCATACGCACCGCTGAAAGGCCACGAGCGTAACTCGACTGGTGCGGCGCAGTCGGTCGCCGTCACCTGGAACTGGTGGGTAGCCGCTCGGGCGTATCTGACGGGCGCCGTACAGCGTCAGCGGCGTGGCCAGCTTGACCGCCTGATACGGCTCCCCTGCCACGCTCTGCTGCAGCGAGTACGAGCAGATGCCGCCGGCATCGGTGGCTGTTCAAACCCGACGTGCGTGGGTACCGCCTTGGCCGCCAGCGTCGCCCCAAGCGCCACGATCATCTTCGGTGCCTGGGTGACGGTCGGGTCGGTGAACATCGGTTTGGGTAGCAGAACTGTCGATGTGGATGTAGTCGATGTCGCCGGTGTAATAGTCACAGGTGGCGGTGATCTGGTCGCAGTTGAGTTTGCCACCGATCGTGATTGGCCGCGTGTTTGAGATCGTGCCGGTGTTGCCCGACGCAGTGGCCACGACATCGCCGTCGACTGTGAGCGAGATGCTGTTCCCGCTGCGGGTGCAGGTGACGATGCGCCAGTTGCCGATCGCTCGACACGGCGGGGACTGCACGGCCTCACAGTCTGAGTGGTGGCATCTGGTCGCAGGGCGATCACCAGCCGGCCATCGGCGGGAAGTGCTGCGATGGCTTCGCTCAGGTCACGGTGCCCGACAGCCTGACTCAGCGCCGCTATCGGGTCCTCCCCGGGCGGAACAGTGCCACCTGCCAGCCGTCGCTCCTGGGGATCGCGCCTGTCTCCAGCGCGGCGATCACGCCCGCACGCAGGAGTGATGACTTGCCGGCTCCCGAGGCGCCGACGAGTCCCACGAGCGTGCTATCGACGATCCGGGAAACAACATCCGACACCTACCTGCTCGCGGCCGTAGAAGTACTCGAAGTCGCCGCGTTCGAAGTACGCCAGGCCTTTGTACGGACAGACGAGCTGCCGGTCGGCGTTGGCCTGTGATCGATCCGACCGCAGTTCGAGCGACGGATCGTGGTGCAAAATCAGCTGCGGTAGCTGCTGCAGCTCGGGTGCCGGATCGAGCCCAAGTTCGTCTCGCAATACCTCCACGCCCTGGGCGTACACCTCGAGGGCATCGGCTTGGCGGCCAGAGCGGGTCGATGGCGACCTGCACCAACCGCTCGGCTTGATCGGCGGATCTGTGGGACGCACGGTCGCCCATCGATACGCCACCGCGCCGGTGGCCGATACCTCGCTGGTCAAGCCTGATCCGATCGCACCATTGAGGTGATCCGGACCACTGTCGACCATCGTCTGAGCACCCGGCCCCTCGTTCATCTCCCAGTCGGCCACAACAGCAGCCGAAACCGGTCGCGAGGGAGCGACCTCGTGGGTGCAGGAGCAGCAGCGCGAGCAGCTGGCGCTGGCGATCTCCTCCCAGCGCAACCGGGTGATCGTCTCGGAGCACTTCCAGCGGGCCGAGCACCCGAAACTCGAACTGCGGCGACGTCCAACCACTGTCATCACTGCATTATCCGCCCCTGAGCGGCGTTGTTGGCAAACCGTTAGCCGACCGTGAGCGGAGACCGTGATGCTCATCCCGAAACCCCTACCAAGGAGCGATGGGATGAACACCAAGACGCTCACCGGTTCGAGTCATTCACTGGCCCGGCTGGGCTTGCCGGACGACCACCCGCTGAGCGCCGCCCGCGCGCTCGCGCGGACGACGGCGAAGCACGTGGCTGTGATCACAGCAATGAGCGTCGCCGGCTTGGCCGGGGGTTGGGACACGCTGGCGCTGGCGGGGCTGGTCGTGGCCGCCGCCTTCGCCTCGATCGGGGGCGGGTTGGCGTTGGCACGCTATCGCACTGGGCTGGACCGGCTGATCGTCAGCGGCCGGGTGCCCGCCGGCGTCCCGGCATTGATCGACGGCTTCGCCGCCTCACCTCGCCGCGGATGCGTCGCTCGATTGCCCGCGGCCTTCGCTCACGTCAGCGAGTGCGTGATCCCCGGCATCCTCGCCGCCTACGCCGGATTGGCGCAGCGACTCGAAGCGCCTGACCCGGTCAGCGGCCGCGCCATGCTGCGGCTGATCGCATTGCTCCAGACCGCTCCGTCGACGGTCGCGGTCGGCTCTGCCGACGCTGTTGTGCGAGAGCTGGCCGCGATTAGCTTCCTGTTCGACGGCGGTCATTCGACGTTTGGGATGCGGTGAGGGCAACTCACTGGTCGGGCTGGATTCGCGATGCTATCCGGTGAAACTGGCGGAGGAGTTCGGCGGCCTGCTTGTCGCTGATGTCCTCGAGGTCGAGCGCCTGGTTGTTGGCGCTGGAGGCCAGGATCAACTCATCCAGCTTGAGCTGAATCGCCCGCGATTCACGATTCTGAGTGTTTTGGATCAGGAACACGATCAGGAACGTGACGATGGTCGTGCCCGTGTTGATCACCAGCTGCCAGGTGGTGCTGAACCCGACCGAGGGGCCGGTCAGAGCCCACACCACGATCGCCGTGACCGCGAGTGCGAACGCCCACGGCGAGCCGACCGCGGCCGACGTGGTCTGAGCGAAGCGACGGAACAGGTTGTGCATGAACCCCTCCTGGAGAAAGCCCGTTTCGACGGTACGGCTTCACATCGAGATCAGAAAAAGCCGACGCGGGGAGTCGAACCCCGGACCCCATCATTACGAGTGATGTGCTCTACCAACTGAGCTACGTCGGCGCTTCGGCCGGAGAATACCCGCGACGGGCCAGCTCGGCGCGAACCGCCGGAGCCACCTCCGTGCCGTACAGCTCGATCGCGTGCATCACCTTGTCGTGCGGCATCGATCCGACCGTGAGCTGCAGCATGAACCGGTCGTGGCCGAAGATCTCGTGCTGAAACAGGATCTTGTCGATCACCTGCGCGGGGTTGCCCAGGAAGTTGGCGCCGCGCAGGGTGGCCGAGGCCTCGTACTGCTCGCGGGTCATCGGCGGCCAGCCGCGCTCGCGCCCGATCTTGTCCATCACCGATGCCACCGATGCGAACGAGTCGTCGATGGCCGCCTCGGGGGTGTCGGAGATGAAGCCGTGGGAGTTGATGCTGAGCTCGAGCTTGGGGTGGCCGGCTTCCTCGGCCGCTCGCCGGTGCAGCTCGGCCATGGGCGCGAACCGCTCGGGCAGCCCGCCGATGATCGCAAGCGCCATCGGCAGCCCCAGCGTGCCCGCCCGCACCACCGAGGCGGGTGTCCCGCCCACGGCGATCCAGACCGGGATCGGCCGCTCGGGCTGGGGGAACACTCCGAGGTCGTCGAGCGGCGGGCGGTGCACGCCCGACCAGGTGATCCGCTCGCTTCTGGCGCAGGGCCAGCAACAGGTCGAGCTTCTCGGCGAAGAGGTCGTCGTAGTCGTCCAGGTTGTAGCCGAACAGGGGGAAGGACTCGATGAACGACCCCCGCCCGGCCATGATCTCGGCCCGCCCGCCGGAGAGCAGATCGAGCGTCGCGAACTGCTCGTACACCCGCACCGGGTCGTCGGAGCTGAGCACGGTGACGGCGCTGGTCAGCTTGATCCGTTTGGTGCGCGCTGCGATCGCTGCCAGCACCACCGTCGGCGCCGACACCACGAACTCGGGGCGGTGGTGCTCGCCGACGCCGAACACGTCGAGCCCCAGCTGGTCGGCCAGCTCGGCCTCTTCGATCACATCGTTGAGCCGCTCGGCGGCACTCACCGACCGGCCGGTGTGCGGATCGGGGGTGCGCTCGGCGAAGGTGTAGAGACCCAGCTCCATCTCCGGGGAGAGTACCGATGGCGGCCGTGATCTGTAGGCTCCCGGCGATGCTCACCCTCGTCACCGGCGCCAGCGGCTACCTCGGGCTCGAAACGGTGCGCGAGCTGCGGGCACGCGACCGGCAGGTGCGGGCGCTGGTGCGCTCCGACGCGGCGGCCGCCCGGCTGGAGGGTCTTGGCGTGGAGGTCGTGCGCGGTGACGTGACCGAGCAGTCGACGCTGCCGACGGCGCTGGAGGGCGTGAACACGGTCTTTCACATGGCCGGCGTGGTCGGCCACCGCGCCAGCGACGAGCAGCGGCTGCATGAGGTCAACGTGGTCGGTGCCCGAAACGTGCTGACCGCCGCGATGCGGGCAAACCTCGAACGGGTGGTGTTCACGTCGAGCGTGGGCGCGATGGGCCCGGCGGCGAGCCCCAAGCATCCGCGTGACGAGGGCGCCTTCATGATCGACGGGGATGACGGGCGTCCCGATTTCCTGTATGCCCGGAGCAAGGCCCACGGCGAGCTGGAGGCGATCAAGGCGGCCGAGGCCGGCCTCAACGTGGTCATCACCAACCCCGGATTCCTGATCGGGCCGGGTGACGTCAACCGCGTCTCCTCATGGCCAATCGAGGAGTACCTGCGCGGCCGGCTGCGCTTCACCCTCACCGGCGGGCTGAGCTATGTCGATTGCCGCGATGTGGCGGTCGGGCAGCTGCTGGTCGAGGAGCACGGAAAGGCCGGCGAGCGATACATCCTCACCAGCGACGAGGGCAACCTGTCCCACGCCGACTTCTTCGCCCGGGTGGGCCGGGTCTGCCACAAGCGCCGGCGCCAGGTGCACATGTCCCTCGGCATGCTGATGCCGGCGGTGCGCGCGGGCACCAAGCTTCGGCTGCCACTCCCGCTTGACGCCGACGAGCTTCGCTCGAGCGCACGGTGGTGGTTCTACACCTCAGCAAAGGCCCGTGAACAGCTCGGATTCACGACTCGGCCACTGGACGAGACGATCCTGGATACCGCGGCCTGGCTGAAGGCCGACGGCTACCACCACCACTGACCGTCTAGGCGCGGGCCGGGCGGATCAGCACCCGCCGGCCGACCACCAGACTCATGCAGGCCGCGGCCACTCCCAGGCCGCCGGCGATCAGGAAGGCCGGCTCGTAGGAGTGCAGCCAGGTGCGGCTGGCGCCCGCGCCCCAGGCGGCGAACGCCGCGCCGAACTGGTGGCAGGCAAACACCCACGCAAACACCACCCCCATCCGCTCGCGCCCGAAGATGTCGCGGCAGAGGGCGACCGTGGGCGGCACCGTCGCCACCCAGTCGAGGCCGTAGAAGACCACGAAGGCAACCAGCGGCACTCCCGCATGTGCCAGAGCGGCGTTCAGGCCGAGCAGCGACAGGCCGCGCAGGCCGTAGTAGCCGAACAGCAGCACCCGCGGGTCGTAGCGGTCGGTGAGATACCCCGAGCCGATCGTGCCGGCGATGTCGAAGATGCCGATCACCGCCAGAAGCCACGCGCCCTTGACCTCGCTCAGCCCGTGATCCGAGCAGGCGGCGATCAGATGGGTGCCGATCAGCCCGTTGGTGGTCGCACCGCAGATGAAGAAGGCGCCGGCCAGCAGCCAGAAGTCGCGCACGTGGGAGGCCTCGCGCAGCGCCGAGAACGCATTTCGCACCGGATTCTGGGTCGGCGGGGGCGGCTCGATGTACTCGCCGCCGTAGGGCGCAAGGCCCACGTCGGCCGGGATACGAGCGCAGGAAGATCAGCGCGATCGGCGCGACCAGCAGCACCGCCACGATGGCCACCGTGCCGGCCGCCCAGCGCCAGCCGTAGCTGGTGACGATCAGGGCCAGGGCGGGCAGGAAGATCAGCTGGCCGCTGGCATTCGAGGCGGTCAGAAGGCCGGTGACGAGACCCCGGCGGCGCTCGAACCAGCGATTGGCGGTGATCGCTGCCAGCGGCACGGCCACCGCGCCGGTGCTTGATCCGATCACCAGGCCCCACAGCACGTACAGCTGCCACGGCTGGGTCATGACGGTGGTCAGCGCCGAGCCGATCGCGACCATGATCAGCGCCGCCGCGCAGACCCGGCGCACGCCGAAGCGCTCGATCACCGCGGCGGCAAACGGCGCGCCCAGGCCGTACACCAAGAGGTTCAGGGCGACCGCGCCGCCGATCAGCGCCGACGACCACCCGAACGTGTCCTCCAGCGGCAGCAGCAGCACGCCGGTGGTGGCGCGGAAGCCGGCGGCGGTCACCAGCACCACGAACGTGGCCGCCACCACCACCCACGGATAGTGCGGGCGGATGCGGACGGCCAGCGTGCTCATTTCATGATGCTAGCCATCGGTGTGAATAAAAGGTGCCTGGCACCTTTTATTCACTACGCACTCATGGGAACTTGGACTTCGATCACGGGCTCGATCCGCTCGAAGATCTCCTGCAGGCTCGGGCCGGTGATGGTGAGGCCGTGGTTCTTCAGCCCGACGATGGTGCGGCCGGGGTCGGGAGCCTCGCGAATGATGTCGGATACCGCCGTGGCCAGCTCGCGCGTGCCGCAGGGATAGTTGAACTCTGTTGCGGTGACGTCCGAGATCCAGGCGTGTACGTGCACGATCGCGCCCACGGTGGGGTGCTCGCGATAGATCATGAAGTGCTCGATGGCGTCCACCGACACCCGCCGCGGCTCGACGCCGGGAGGTACCGAGAGCACCATTGCCTGAGCCTCGCGGTCGTAGTCCTTGACCAGCAACACGTCACGGCCGATCTCGCGCAGATCGCTCTTGTCGACGCCTGAGGCGCTCATCCAGAACCGCTCGGCATCCTTGCGCACCGACATGTTTCCGTAGGAGAGACCGCCGATGCCGTAGGCCAGCTTGATCCAGCGCAGGTCGTCGGGCCCGACGATCTGGTCCAGCGGGAACGGGGCCGGAAGCAGTCCCAGGCTGTCGAGCCGGTGCCCGGCCTCGTGCAGCTGTGCGGTCAGCTCGTCGCCGTCCCACAGCTCGGGTTCGAGGTCGGTGTCGAAGCGGTTGTCGATCACCAGCCGCGACGTGGCCAGCGGCTCGAGCCGATCGAACAGCGCCTTGACCCACTCGTCCATGCTGCCGGGATCGGGCACCGAGTAGTTGCCCTGCTCGGGGGTGACGAAGTAGCAGGCATCCCCCGGCACGATCAGCATCGCGATGTTTGCCAGGGCGCGCACCAGGATCGGATACTCGTTTCGCAGCACGTCGACCGGCGGGCTGTCCAAGTGGTGCACCGCGACCACATACGTGGAGCGCTGGCGCCGGCGAAACGGCTTGGGCTTGGCGGGGTTGATGAAATGAAACACCACGGCCGACGTCGGGTCGGTGCCGTCGGAGAAGTCATACCCGCGACGCAGCCACTCGGCCTTCCACGCCGCCGTGAACTCATCCAGCGCGGTGGTGCCGTCGCCCGGCCCACTGAATCCGAAATCGCTCATCCGGCCACCTCGTGCAACTCATCCAACTTGACTTCCACCGTTGTATTCCCCTCCAGATCCACAATGCATGCATCGTTCAGCACTTCGTAGCTTCGCACGACTCCGTCGCCGTGCGGCGTGATCACCCGGCGGCCCACTGCCGGTGCACGATCTCGAAACGATCGATACACAGGGTGTTCGAACGCCAAGCAGCAGCGTAGACGTCCGCACAATCCTGTGATGCGGCCGGGGTTCATGGGCAGCTCTTGATCCTTGGCCATTCGCAGCGTGATCGGCTGCTCGTGACAGGGGTAGCGGCTGGAGCACATCTTGCCCCCGCACAACCCGTGGCCACCACACAAGCGGCCCTGGTCGCGGGGCCCGACCTGGCGCAACTCGATGCGGCGATGCAGGGCCGAGCTGAGGTCGGATCGCAGATTGGAGGTATCGACCTTGTCCTCGCAGGCGAAGTTGAACACGATCCGGCTCTGGTCGAACACCATCTCGGCCGAGATCGGCTTCAGCCGCAGATTGTGCTGCCGGGCGAGCTGACGGAAGACCCGGATCGAGCGCTTGGCCTCCAGCGCGTTCTCCCGCACCTGTTGCTGGTCGGCGGTATCCGCGCGACGCACCACCCGCTTCAGCGGGGTCGGCACCTCGAGGTCGGATTCGTGGTTGGGCTGCACCACGCGGCCCAGCTCACGGCCGCGGGCGGTTTGGCAGATCACCTTTTCGTCCCAACGCAGCTCGAGGCCGGCAGGGTCGAACGAGTAGACCTTGCCGCCCGGCTGAAATACGACGCCGACGACGTTGGTCATCATCAGTTTCCGTTCTCCAGATGATCGACCGAGGCCAGGCTGAGACGGTGAAACATCGCCTCCAGCGCGAGCCCCGGATGAAGGTTAAGCTCGAGTGACCGGCGAACGTCCAAAACGACCGAGAGCGCAGCTGCCGCAGGTGCCGCCCCGCTCAATACGCCCGTCTCGGGCCCATCGCCAGCTGGTTCCGAGTCTAGCACGGTGTCCGGCGCGCCAACCGCCGTTGCCAGGCGATCGCGATGCCAAAGCCCAACCGTGTCCACGGCAAGCCGCAACTCGTCCCACTCCGCCCTGCGCGCCGTGCGCTTACCCCGCTCTTCGAAGCGTTTTCGCAGTGCCCGCTCCTGCTTGGGATCGTCGATCGACTGCAGCAGTGTGGTCAGCTGCTTGGCCACCACCGTCGACTCGCGCTTGGCCCGCCCGGACGCCGCGGCCAGCACCGTGGCGGCAGCCGCCGCGGGGTCGAAGCTGGGATCGGTAGCCCCCGCGGCCGCCAGCCGGCGGTACTGCAGGCGCCGCTCGGCCGCCTCGGGATCGGACGCCAGCTCGCGCGCTCGGGTGAGGCTCCCCAGCGCCGCCCGAGCCGCGTGGGCGTCGCCCACCTCGGCCTCCAGCTGGCCTTGGGTGAACCGCCGAAACGGGATCGTCGCCACCCGCGAGCGGATGGTGGGAAGCATTCGCCGGACGTGGTCGGAGACGAGCACGAACACGGCGTACTCAGGAGGATCCTCGAGCGATTTCAGAAGCGCGTTGGCACTGTCGTCGCGCAGCAGGTGGGCGTCCAGGATCAGGTAGATGCGGCGCTCCGCCTCGAACGGGCGCAGATGCAGGTCACGGCGCATCCGGCGCGCGTCCTCCATCAGGATGCCGGCGCCCTCAGGCTCGAGCACGAACAGATCGGGATGGGTGCGGGTCTGCACGCGGTGCAGGTCGGTGGCGAGCAGCTCGGCGGCGAAGGCCTCGGCGTAAACGCGCTTGCCCGAGCCCGACGGGCCGGCGAACAGGTAGGCATGGCCGGGTCGCGTCAGCACCGAGTCGAGCAGCTCCCGGGCGCGGGACTGATCGGGCAGGCCGTCCAGGGCACTCATGCCGGCACCTGCCCGCGCACCCGCTCGGCCACCTGGGCACGGCTGCCGGTGGCGCTCACCCGCACCACTCGCTGGGGATACCGCTCGGCCGCCTCGTCGAAGCCCTGCGCGACCGCGTGATGAAAGGCGTCGGGCTCGCGCTCGATCCGGTCGCGGCTCTCGCCGACCCGCTGGGCGGCGTCGGCCCGATCGAGCTCCAGCAGGATCGTGCGATCGGGCAGGAGCCCCCCGGTGGCGGTCATGTTGACGCTCATCACCTGATCGATGCCGAGGCCACGGGCGCAGCCCTGGTAGGCCAGCGACGAGTCGATGTAGCGGTCGGCGATCACCACCCCTCCACGCTCGAGCGCCGGACGGATCACCGCATTAACCAATTGCGCGCGCGCCGCGGCATACAGAAGCGCCTCCGTCCACGGGCCGATCTCGGCGCCGGGATCGAGCAGTAGCTCGCGGATCCGTTCGCCGGCAGGTGTGCCGCCGGGCTCCCGGACTCGGGTGACTTCGCGGCCGTCTGCGATCAGCGCTTGGGCGAGCAGTTCCACCTGGGTGGTCTTGCCAGAACCGTCGAGTCCTTCGAACGAGATGAACATGAGGCAATGCTACCGGTCGGCGACCTCGTGCTACCCTCCCGCGGCGATGGGGAAGACTTTGATCATCGCAGAGAAGCCGTCCGTCGGTCAGGACTATTCCAAGGCGCTGGGCGGCTCCTTCCAAAAGCACGAGGGCTACCTCGAATCCAGCGACCAGATCGTGTCCTGGGCGATCGGCCATTTGGTCGAGCTGGCCGAGCCCGAGGACTACGACGAGGCGCTCAAGCGCTGGTCGATCAAGACGCTGCCGGTGCTGCCCGAGCACTTCAAGCTGCGCCCCGAGGCGCGCGGCCGCAAACAGTTTGACGTGATCAAGCGGCTGCTCAAGCGCGACGATGTGGACGACGTGATCAACGGCTGCGACGCCGGGCGCGAGGGCGAGCTGATCTTCGCCTACATCTACGACCAGTCCAAATCGAAGAAGCCGGTGCAGCGGTTGTGGGTCAACTCGATGACCAAATCGGCGATCCGCGATGCCTTCGAGCACCTGCGGCCGGGCGAGGAGATGGCCAATCTCGAGGCCGCCGCCCGCTCCCGTTCGGAGGCCGACTGGCTGGTCGGCATGAATGCCACCCGCGCGGCCACCGTCAGGGGCCGGGCGCTGGGCGGCGTCGTGTCGCTGGGCCGGGTGCAAACACCAACGCTGGCGCTGATCGTCAAGCGCGATCTCGAGATCGACGCCTTCGAGCCCGAGACCTACTTCCAGATCGACGCCAAGTTTGCACTCTCCGGCGACCGCGGCTACCGCGGACGCTGGTTTGAGGGCAAGGCTGACCGCACTCCCGAGCGAGAAAAGGCAGACGCGGTCGCAGCGGCGGCTTCGGGCAAGCCCGCCACCGTCGAGACGGTCAAGCGCACCGAGCGCAAGACCCGTCCCCCGCTCTTGTACGACCTGACCACGCTCCAGCGAGACGCCAACAGCCGCCACGGAATCTCGGCCTCGCGCACCCTCCAGGCCGCACAGCGACTGTACGAGGGCTCGAGCGCCGGGGCGCTGCTCACCTACCCGCGTACCCGATCGCAGTTCCTGACCAGCGACATGATCGGCCAGCTCAAGACGATCGCCGCCAACCTGGGCAAGCTGCCGGTGCATCGCAAGGCCGCCGAGTATGTGTCCGGGTTGGACGTGCTGCCGCTGGCGCGGGTGGTCAACGACGCCAAGGTCGACGATCACCACGCCATCATCCCCACCGGCGAGATGGCCACCAAGGAACTCAGCGGCGACGACGCCCGCATCTATGACCTGGTGGTGCGCCGCTACCTCGCGGTGTTCCATCCCGAGGCTGTGTTCGAGGACACCGACGTGGTCACCGAGGCCGGCGGCGAGCGGTTCCGCACCAAGGGCCGGCGGCTGGTGGTGGCCGGCTGGCGCGCAGCGGCGTTCGGTGAGCAGGCCGCGGCCGAGGAGCCGCCCCCTGCAGACGACGAGGACGGGCCCCAGATCCTGCCCAAGATTGACGAGGGCGAGACCGGTACCTGCACCGTCGCCGAGGTGCTGGAGAAGCAGACCAAGCCGCCGCCGCGCTACTCGGAGGCCTCGCTTCTGCGCGACATGGAGACAGCCGGGCGCCAGATCGAGGACGAAGAGGCGCGCGAGGCCATGAAGGAGGCCGGCCTGGGCACACCGGCGACGCGTGCCGAGACGATCGAGAAGCTGATCCGCGTCGACTACGTCGAGCGACTCGGCCGCCAGCTGCGTGCCAGCTCCAAGGGGCGCCAGGTGATCGGGCTCTTGAAGCAGCACGCCCTGACCTCGGCCGAGCTGACCGGGACATGGGAGAAGCGCCTGTCCCAGATCGAGCGCGGCACCGAGCGGCGAGAAGCGTTCATGACCGACATCCGCAGCTTCACCACCGACATCGTCGAGTACTTCCGGGAGCTGACCGCCGATGAGGTGCGCGCCCAGCGCGCCGAGATCGGGCCGTGCCCCAACGGCGACGGCATCATCCGCGAGAACCGCGTCGCCTACGGCTGCTCGTCGTGGCAGAGCAAGGAGGAGCCGGGCTGCGGATTTGTGATCTGGAAGTCGCAGAAGGGCCGCTCGATCTCTGCCAGCGAAGCCAAGGATCTGCTGGAGAACGGCCAGACCGAGCTGCTGGACGGCTTCAAGACGCGCCCCAGCCGCGCCCGGCTGGTGCTGGTCGAGGGCAAGGTGCAGCTGATCGCCGAGGACGGCACCCGGCTGGACGCTCCCGCCGGGCCGCGCGAGACGATCGCGCAGTGCCCCAAGTGCGACGGCGAGATCCGTGAGAACTCCCGTGCTTACGGCTGCTCGTCGTGGAAGAGCCGCAAGGATCCAGGCTGTGGATTCGTGATCTGGAAGTCCACCAAGGGCCGCCAGATCTCCATCGAGGAGGCCCGTCAGGTGATCGAGGCCGGCAAGACCGACTGGATGGACTTCAAGGATCGCAAGGGCCCGTTCCGAGGCCGGCTGGTGCTGCAGGAGGACAAGACGGTCGCGGTCGAGCGCGAGGACATGGGCGAGGGCACCGAGACCGCTGCCGACGAGGTGACGAAGGCCGCCTAGACGGCGGGTTCCACGGTAGTGTTGCCCTGTCACCGAGACGGAGGAGCATCAATGCCATCAGCCACCGAACTGCAGTCCTGGCACGAGCGTGACGTCCTGGATTCCACCGGGGCCCGCGTCGGCAAGCTGGACGGGATCTACACCAACGACGCCACCGGCCACGCCGAGTTCGCGCTCGTGCGCGAGGGCATCCTGGGAAACCATCTGCACTTCGTTCCCACCGCGGGAGCCGAGATGGTGGGCGAAGACGTGAAGATCGCGTTCGACAAGGAGACCGTGCTGGCCGCCCCCAAGGTCAAGGTGGACGAGCACCTGACGGAGGGCGAGGAGCACCGGCTGTACGACCACTACGGGTTGGTGAAGCCTGAGGGCGGCGTGACCATCACCCGGTATGTGGTGATCGAACTTCAATAGCCGCGTTATCCTGAAGCCGGCTATGCCCATTCGCGCAATCGTCACCGGCGGAGCCGGATTCATCGGCTCGCACGTTGCGGACGGGCTGCTGGCCCGAGGCGACCAGGTGACGGTGCTCGACAATCTCGCCAGCGGCCGCCGGGAGCGAGTCCCTGCCGGGGCGGAGCTGCGCGAGGTCGACATTCGCGACCGCGACGAGGTGCGGGCGGTGTTCGATGAGGTGCGCCCCCAGGCGGTGTTCCACCTGGCCGCGCAGGCCGACGTGCGGGTGTCGGTGGATGACCCGGTGCTGGACGCCGGCGTCAACGTGGTGGGCACGATCGAGATTCTCGACGCTGCCCGTGCCCACGGCGCTCGGGTGGTGTTCTCATCCACCGGCGGTGCGATCTACGGCGAGGTCGACACCATCCCCTCGCCCGAGTCGACGCCGGCCGCTGCGATGGCGCCGTACGGCATCTCCAAGTACTGCGCCGAGCAGTACCTGCTGCTCAGCAACCGCCTGTACGAGACGCAGCATGTGATCCTGCGCTACGGCAACGTGTTTGGGCCGCGCCAGGATCCACACGGCGAGGCCGGGGTGGTCGCGATCTTCTTCGGGCGGCTGCTGGAGGGAGTGCCGCCGGTGATCTTCGGCGACGGCTCCCAGACGCGCGACTATGTGGCGGTGCCCGACGTGGTGCATGCCAACCTGGCGGCGCTCGACTACCGCGGGCCCGAGACGACCTTCAACATCGGCACCCAGACCGAGACCAGCGTGGTCGATCTGCTGGCGGCCTGCCAGGCCGCGGCCGGCACCAGCGTGGAACCAAAGACCGCTCCCGCGCGGCTGGGTGAGCTGGATCGCAGCTGCCTGGACTGCACGCGGGCGGCACGCGAGCTGGACTGGCGGCCCGAGACGTCGCTGGCCGAGGGGCTCTCACAGACGCTCCAGTCGCTCAAACAGTGAGCATCGTCAGCCATCGACCAGAGCTGACCGAGAAGCTGATCGCGGTGACCTTCGACGACGGCCCGTCCCGGCAGACTCCGGCGATTCTGGACGTGCTGGGCGAGCACGGCGCCCTGGCAACCTTCTTCGTGCTGGGCGAGCGGGTGGAGGGTAAGGAGGAGGTGCTGGGGCGGATCATGGCCGAGGGCCACGAGGTGGGAAACCACACCTACAGCCACCCCCACGCGCTCAACCTCGACGACGGCGAGCTGGAGCACGACATCGGCCGCTGCCAGCGGGTGCTGGCGGCCGCCGCGCCGGTGGTGATGCGCCCGCCCTACGGCGAGGATCCGGTGCGCACCGCGCGCCTGGCCGCCCGCCGGGGACTGCCGACCACGGCGCTTTGGTCGATCGACCCCAAGGATTTTCTGGAGCGCGACCCGGCTGCCATCGCGCGGGTGATGGAGACCGAGGCCGCACCCGGCGCGATCATCGATTTGCACGACGGCTGGCCGCGAGTGACGTCGACCGAGCGCGACCGCACACCCACCATCGCGGCGCTGCGGCTGGCGCTTCCGCGGCTGGCGGAAGAGGGCTATCGGTTCGTCACCGTGTCGCAGCTGCTGGCCG
>CAWESH010000004.1:0-190335 GCA_963811675.1 uncultured Actinomycetes bacterium
GTGGCCCTGCGCTCATCGCCCTTGCGGAATCGGGCCAAGCGGGGCTAGTGTACAACGTCGGCAGCGGGCGGTCGTGGAGTGTCCGTGAGGGCCTCGATCGCCTGATCGCCCTCAGTGGTCGCGAGGTGCGCGTCGCATGATTCCTGCGCTCGCCGGCCGCCCGGGCCCTTCCGACTCTCGAGCGTGCATCGACCGGATCGTCGACCACACCGGCTGGAGCCCGGAAATCCCTTGGGAGCAAAGCCTTGAGGATCTTTGGCTGACCGCTCGAGGCCCGTCTGGTTGCCATTGACCACCCCCCTTCCCCTCGTATAATGCGGCACTAAGACAGGGATTGTCTGTTTCGCCGCCAAGCCACAAGCAAACAGCCAAGTGACGGGGGATTGCACCCGTTGCTCGGTCTCGTCCACGGGCGGCGGCGACCGCTGAGCCGGTCGATTCAAGGAGGATCGCGATGGCCGGCCGCCGCTATTTGCACGCGGTCGTCCTGTTGGCGGTGATTCTCCACGCGATTGCCATCGCCAGTCGTTGCTCCCGGCCCAGGACGGCCTGAAGTTCATCCGGATCGCCCGCGAGTTCCAGACGCACCCTGGGCCGACGTGGTGCGCGGCTCGGACCAGCACCCGCTCTATCCTGCCCTGGTCGCGGTGCCGAGCAGCGTTGCGCTCGCGACCGGCGACGGCCCGACGACCTGGCGAATCGCCGCGCAGCTCGTGGCGGCCTCGCCTCGATCGTCCTGATGCTGCCGCTCTACGGCCTCACCCGTTCGCTCTTCGACGCCGGATTGCCGCTGGCGGCGCTCTCTTCGTCCTGCTCCCGTTCCGGCCGAGCTCGGTCACGACACGCTCAGCGACAGCCTCGGCCTCATGTGCACCTTCCTGCTCGCGCTCTGGCTCGGCGCAGACGCCCTTCGCTCGCGACGACTCGACGCACCGCGTCGCTTCCGGGCTCGTGGCCGGCGCTCGGCTACCTCGCTCGGCCCGAGGTCCTCCTCGTGCCGTGCGCATTCGCGATCGCCTGACCTGGCAGCCTTGGTTCGAAGCCTCGCCAGGCCGCTCTGGGTCGCCGCCTGCGCACTCTCGTCCGCCTCCTCGGCTGTGGCCTTCCTCGTCTGGTCGGGTCGTACGCCCTCGTCAAGGGCGAGGTCTCCGAGAAGCTCGCCCTGCGGCTCTCGGCGCCTCGCCTGGGCCCAAATCAAGTGCACCGTCCGCAAGGTGCCCCCAGCGGCTTCCCCGCGGGCTCGACGACCCGCGCTGGGATTTCTCTCCCAAGGAAGAAGGCGAGCGAATCCCGATGCCACGGCGCGACACCGGCACCGTCGGCCGCATCCTCGGCAATGGTGGGAAGAGCTTTGCTGGCTCTTCGCGGTCATGACGCGTCTGGGGCATCGCCCGCGATCGCTACATTCGTGGCCTCTGCCTCGATCGCGACCCGGAGCGACAGAGCTCGGGCGAAGGAAGCTCTTCGCTCATCTATCGCCGTCATTTTCATCCTCGGTCCTGGTGCGGCACAGCGTGCTGCTCGGCTATCTGTCGGGCCGCCACATCATGCCGCTCGTCTACGTGTCGCTTCCCTGGGCGGCGGCCGGCAGCTTTCGTCTGCGCACGCGGAATCGCCGTCAAGCTCCGCTGGACCGAAAGGTCGGCCGGCGGGCCGCCATCCTGGCAGGCTGGTCTCACCGTCGCGGCTTCGATCGTGGTGCAGATGCAGCCGAGCCATCTGAATCATCTGAGCCGCTCGGGTCACTGGGCGGCCGGACGCTGGCTGCCGGACATGCCGGCCGCCGACGAGCTCGTGCTCGACACCCGCGGCTGGGCCCAGTTCGTCTCCGGCCTCCCGGCTACGACTACTGGCACGTCCGCCAGGCGCTCACCGACTCGCACCTGGCTTACGTCGTGGTGGGCGACGACGAGCTGCGCCGCCCGAGCCGCCGCGGCGAGACGTTGCGCGCAGTGCTCGCCTACGCGGCGAACCGGTCGCGACGTTCCCCGAACGGCGAACGGCCGGGGGCACGACGTGGGGGCTGGGTCTACCGCTACCGCGGCCCGCGTCGTGGGAGGGGCTGCGCCCATGAGCCACGGGTCGTTCTGGCAACGCCTCGCCCGCGGCACGCGCTGGACCTGGCTCGACCGAGCGGTACCGCGCCGCCTTGCCGGCCGACCTCGACGCGACCGTGATGGCGCTCGAGACCCGCGACCGGCTCCACGCCAAGCAAGGCCGATCGACGGCCCGGGTCGTCTTCCACGGGCCCGGCGGGCCGGTGCCGGTCTATCTGAAGCGGCACTACCGCCTCCCCTGGCCGGCGCGGCTCGCCGCGCTCGTGATCCCGGGCGGCCGGCACACCCCGGCGCGCGGCCGAATGGGCCCACCTGGAACGGGTCCGGCAGCCTGGGAGTCGCGGTTCCCGAGGTCGTCGCGGCCGGCGAGCGGATCGGCCCGTGGGGCGAGCTCGCAGAGCTTCCTGATGGTCGCCGAGCTGACCGGCTGCGCTGCCGCTGCACGAGGCGCTTCCCGACGCTGCAGCCCGCCTCGACGCCGGGACTTTCGAGCGCTCAAGCGCGGCCTGGTGCGCGAGATGGCCGCGCACGACCGCGACCTTGCACGGCGCGCGGGTCTTCCACAAGGACCTCTATCTCTGCCACTTCTTTCTCGACCTGATCGCAACCCGCTCGACCGGTCGCGACGGCTGACGCTGATCGACCTGCACCGGCTGCCGAGCACCGCTGGTGGCCCGGCATCCGCTGGCGCTGGAAGGACCTGGGCCAGCTCCTCTACTCGACCGACGGCGTCGGCGGGCATCACCGACCGCGACCGAGGCATCCCCGACTCCGATCAGGATAGTGCGCTCGCGTGGGACGGTCCGGTACGCGACCCGGAGCAGACCGCATGGATGGCCGCCTTTGCGACGCGTGTGGTGGACCGCATCGAGGACGCCGGTATTCCCGCCTGTGACAAGGGCGCAACGGCGGCCAAGGGTCTCTTCGCACGGCCGATCGCGGATTGGGAGCGGGTGGCAGGATCGTGGCTCGATGATCCCGACCAGGAGAAGGCCCTGATTCTCGTCAGCCTCGTCATCGACGGCCGAGCCGTCTGGGGTGAGGACGCCGCGGCCGCGCCGATGCGGGCGACGTTCTCGAAAGCCAAGGACAGGCCGCGGCTGCTTCGGATGCTCGATACCTTCGCCCTCGCGCACAAGCCCCCGACGGGATTTCGGGGCGGGATCGTAGTTGAGCACGATGGCGAGCATCAAGGAATGCTCGATATCAAGCAGGGCGGGCTGCTTCCCATTGTCGACCTGGCCAGGTCGGCGGCGATGGCGGTGGGCGTGTCGTCCGCATCTACGCCCAGCCCGGCTTCGAGCCGCGGCGGCGGGCGGGGTGATCCCCGCCGATGACGTGGCGGTGCTGCTCGACGCCTTCGAGCTGGTGACAGACCTGCGCATGCAGCACCAGGTGCAGCAGCTTCGGTCGGGAGTGCCGCCGGACTGCTTCATCGACCCGGCCGACCTCACACCGCTTGTCAGGACATATCTCAAGGAGGCGTTCCAGGCAGTGAGTCGCGTGCAGAAGAACCTGTCGCACGGTTTGAACTCCGCCTATCGTGGGTGACGAGTGCCACCGCGGACATGTCCTGATCCCTGGCTGCGAACGTCGGGCGCTCCGGCGACCTCCCAGCAGCTGACGTCGATCGCGGCGACTCCGAGCGCCCGCTCGGCGAGCATCTCCGGGATCGCGCGCACCAGTATCCGATCGATCTCTCTCCGGTCCTCCGCTAGGTCGTCCCAACTCAGCATGTCAGGATGAGTGCGGGCGAGATCGTCACGGTGATTCGCGTGCCGCCAGCCTGTACCGACACGGTTCGCAGCCCAACTGGCGTGAGCAGCCCGGGCCAGAACTTCGACCTGCTCGTGGTCGAACGACACAGGCGCTGATGTCGAAGGGACGATCTGCCGGTCGATTGCTAGCAGTGCGCCTGGAAGTGCCGCGACCAGCGCCCGACTCGCCTGCCTGTCGGCCTCGCGCCACCGACGCCCACGGTGGCGGGGGTTCCACCACCCCCACCCACGAGAGATACCGAAGGTGAAACGCGCGCGCCAGCGCCTCGCGCGCAGGGTCAGGCTCCAGCCCGCGCCCGACACGTCCAAGCAGCGCAGGTCGCGCCCGAACGAAGGCGCGGTTGATGTCACGCGACTCGTCCGAGAGCGCGCCCCACGGCACCAGATCCGGGTGGTGCCCGGCGGAGTCATCGCGCACACTGCCGTACCGCCACCCGGCGGCGGTCCGCGCGTTTCCCCAGCGGAGGTGCTCCAGTTGTGCCATCACCTCCACGTCCTCCAGCGGCAGCTGGGCAAGATCGTCCCAGTCGCCGATGCCTGTCGTGCGCCACAGCACCGCCACCAGCTGGCGGCTGATCGCACCGGCCTGTTCGCGGTTGGCGTCCTGGTCGGCCGCCGAGATCTGGTCGAACGGTGCGATCGCGATACGTCCGGAGTGATCGCGCGTCGCGTTCAGGTAGACACCGTGCACCGCGCGCGCAAGCTCCTCGCGAGTCCCGAACCGCTCGAACCGAAGCGTGTCCTCCGACCGGCTTGGAGCAACCGCTGTCACACCGGCCCCCGTCGCATCGGGTGCGCACCCATCGGACACGGCGACCACCACGTCCCCCAGACCGACGAGGTCATGGGCGGCAGCGCGGGCAAGCCCGAGGCCCAGAGCCTCGTCACGCAGGCAGATATAGACGGCATCCGGGTTGGTCTCGCGGATCACCACGGCGAGCTCGTGCGCACTCGGCTCACGCTGGGCAACCTCTAACTCCGACGTGCGGTCGACCGCCGGCTGGCCGACCGGATCGACTCGCAGAGGCGCGCCGGCGCTGGGTGCAACGACGGTCACGTGCAGGAGCTCGCTCGAGCGTTGTTCCCGCGCGAAGAAGTGCCACAGGCGAGCCGCACTCAAGACCAGTGCACGCGCGAGATCACCGTCACCCAAGACCAGAAGCCTCGGCGCGCGCTCCGCCGGCGGCCGCGCCATGGGACCGGCCTCGAGCAGGTTGCTCGCCCAGATGTCGTCGAGGTCGAAGCATTCCACACCCGCCGAAGCCGCCACGTCGACGAGCGCCGGGCGGGCAATCCGCGCATGGATAGCGGCGCGGGCGGTGCGGGCTCGAACTGCCAGCGCCAGCCGGAGGTTTTCATCGTCACTTCGGAGCGTGCATACCACGCGCGTTCGCCCTCCGCATCGCCGCCGCCTCCAGAACCGCCGCGCTGGTTGGATCCGCGACCAGGATTCTGGCGCCGGCCGCAATCACCGAGGCGGCCGACCGGCTGAGACTGTCCTCGTCGACAACGACCACCTGCGCTCCGTCCCGGCACATGGTCAGCGCGGCCCGCCGCCCCGATTCGGACAGTCCGCAGACGACCGAGTGGCCGTCGAGGCGACGCAGGCGGAACAGTCGCAGCCGCTGCGCGTAGAAGGACACGACGAACCGCACGGTCGCATACAACGCCACCAACGGCAGCAGCACCCTGGCGACCATCATCTGCGACGACGTGCCGGCGCTCGCAGCCGGAGGGAAGTGCGGATAGAGCAACTCGAGCCCATCGCTCGTGCGAGCCCAGGCAGACCCCGCGCCGCCCCATACTGCCAGCCCCATACCGAGCACCACCACTCCGGTGAGCGCCACCCACTCGTATTTCGCCCACCCCGGAACGCGGGCTTTCACGTCCATTCCCTGACGACCGCTGTGGGACATGTGACTCACGACACGATTGTATGTGCGGGAGTAACGTTGACCATATGGCTGAGCCGGTCGAGTCGTGGATCGACGCCGTCGGGGCAGCGGAGCGGCGTGGCGAGCCGCTGGCAGCGTTCGACTTGGCCGAACGTGGATTGGACGACTACCCCCAGGACGTCTGGCTGCGGCACCGCGCGGTGCTGGCGCTCTGCCGCGCCGGCTCGACACTCGAGGCGAAGCGTCGATTCGAGGAGTACGGACTCGCGGCGGTGGACAGCGAGGATGTGCAGGCCCTGGGAGCGCGGATCGCAAAGGACATGGCTCTTGCCACCTTCGGGCCCGATCGCAGCACGGCGGCGGCGCGAGCCGCCGATCTCTACCGGGAGATCCATGACCGCACCGGCGGCTACTACCCGGGTGTCAACGCCGCCACCATGATGCTCGTCGCGGGGTGCACTCGGGCCGCACGCAGGATGGCCGAACAGGTGCTCACGCTGGTGAGGCACGAGGAGGCCGAGTCCTACTACGCCGCCGCAACCGAGGCCGAGAGTCTGCTGGTGCTAGGGCGCACGGACGAGGCCCGTCGTGCGTTGGCGCGCGCGGCGGCCCTCAACGCGGGCGACCACGCGGCGCAGGCGACGACCCGCCGGCAACTACGCCTCATATGCGAGATCTCCGGGATTGACGATGGGTTGCTGTCCGAGATCGCCGGCCCTTCCGTGGTGCACTACTGCGGGCATCGGATCCACGATGGTGACCATGCACGGTTCCCCGCCTCCGCCGAGACGACGGTCGCAGCACGCATCGCTGAGGTCCTCGATCGAGATGCTCCCGGCTTCGCCTACGGCTCACTGGCAAGCGGCGCCGACATTATGTGGGCCGAGGCGTTGACTCGAGCGGGACGCTGAAGTCCACGTGGTGCTGCCGTTCGCAACCGACGAGTTCATCGAGACGTCGGTTGCCGATTCGGGAGCAGCGTGGGTGGATCGCTTCCATAGCTGCCTCGGCGCGGCCACATCAATCACCCACGCCACCGATGACGCGTACCTCGGCGATGATGTGCTGTACCACTACGCGTCGGAACTCGCGATGGGTCTAGCCCTGCTGCGCGCACGTTTCCTCGACTCTTCGGTTCAGCAGCTCGCGGTTTGGGACTCCAGCCCCAGCTTCGGGCATCGCGGGCACCGCGACGGACATCGCCACATGGGCACGCCACGGCCACCCGCTCACCTTGGTTGCGGCTGGTGGCGGCGGGACCGTGCCACCCGCAGAGCCGCTAGCGACCGGCGCCGCGAGCGGACGCGTAATTCGGGCGATGATCTTTGCCGACGTCAAAGGCTTTTCGAGGCTGACTGACGAGCAGCTCCCACGCTTTGCCGAACACGTGTTAGGAGCGTTTGCGAAGGTGCTCGACCGACATGCCGACGCGATTTCGCACCGCAACTCGTGGGGTGATGCCCTGTACGTGGTCCTCTCCGACGCGAGCAGCGCCGCAGCCTGCGCGCTCGACCTGCAGGCCACGATGCGGTCACTCGACCTCGACGCCGTGCGGCTACCGCCGCACTTGGCGCTCCGGCTCGGCTGCCACGTTGGCCCGGTGTTCCCGATCCACGACCCGGTGATCCGCGCGCCAGCGTTCATGGGAGCGCACGTCAGCAGAACTGCTCGCGTCGAGCCGGTTACGCCACCGGGTGCGGTCTATGTGACCGAGCCGTTCGCGGCGGCGCTGACACTGGCCGAGAGCCGGTTTTCGTGTGACTATGTCGGTCACATTCCTGCGGCAAAGGAGTACGGCCGGATGCGGATGTACAGGCTATGGGAGGGATTGCGGTACGGCGCGGACCGCGAATGCACCGCGACCCGAGTCGGTAGTGAAAATCGAGGCGGCGACGATCCGCTCGGGGTCAAGATCGAGAGTCCGATCGCCGGTGACTTGATCGGAGCGTGCATTGCCTGACGTGTTTGTCTCGTATTCGCGGCGTGACGGCGAGTTCGTGCACACATTGGCGGCCGAACTCGAGTCACGCGGAAAAAGCGTTTGGATCGACACTCAGGGGATCGGCGATGGCGAGGTGTTCCCGGATGCGATTCGCCACGCGATCGAACAGTCAGACGCATTCGTCTTTGTGATCACGCCTGAGTCGGTTGCGTCTCGCTACTGTGAGTCAGAGGTCGAGTACGCACTGGAGTTGCAAAAGCGGGTCGTGCCGGTGCTCCGCGAGCTGGTCGCTGATGATGGCCTACCGGAGGGGATCCGGGTGCGTAACTGGATTCCATACACGCCTGATGTGGACAGTCAAGCGGCCTCTGAGCGGCTGGTCGCGGCGCTGGACACCGATCTGGAACACACGCGTGCGCATACGCATTGGCTGGTGCGGGCGCTTGACTGGGACGAGCACGGACGGGATCGAAGCTTCTTGCTGCGTGGTAGTGAGCTGGCCGCGGCGGACGCCTGGCTGGCCGGCGTCCGCGATCACGCCGAGCCCGCACCCACGGCGCTGCAGCGCGACTACATCTACAGCAGCCGCGCGCCAACAGCCGCCGCCAGCGTGTGATCGTCACCACCAGCCTGGTCGCTGTCGTGGTCGCGCTGGCCCTGGCGATAGTCGCCCTGATCAGCCGAAACCATGCCCAGACCGCGCAGGCCAAGGCGACCACCGAGGCGGTGCAGGCTCGATCGAGGGTGTGGGCTGCGGAAAGCCTTTCCGAGCTTCCGGTGGATCCAGAACGTTCGATCCTATTGGGAGTTGCCGCGGTGAGGGAGTCGCCGACCCCGGATGCGTTGTTCGCGCTTCGTCGTGCGCTGGATGTTTCGCCGCTTCGTCTGCGACTGCCCGACGTGGGATCGCAGGCATCGATTTCTTACTGGGGTGCGGGCGTGTCATACAGTCCGGACGGGGCGTGGATCGCCGAGGGCAGCCAGGACGGGTCGGTGCGAATCTTCGACGCGGCGAGCGGACAGCAAGTACGGCGGATCGTGATCGGCTCCTACGCTCCTATCGTGCGTTATAGCCCCAACGGTCGCTGCTGGGAATCGCGACCGAGACCGGCGTTCGCATCGTCGATGCCCGCACTGGTAGCACTCTGCACGTCGTCAAGGTGCCGGGATACGTCGACTACGGCGTAGGTGATCTCGCGTTCAGTCCCGATGGGAAGTCGCTCTATTTCACTGACTTTCACAACGTTGTCCGCTGGGACTTCGACTCACACCGCGTACGGATTCTCGCCTCCGAAAACATCCATGGTGTCGGCGTGAACGGCCTCTATTTCGTCCGGGTCACTCCAGATGGCCAACGGCTACTCGTAGCCGGCTGGCCCGGAGTGGCGGCGATCGACGCGAACACCGGCCGGGTGGTGGCGGCCGACCCGCGTATCCCGGCCGTCTTTTGGATGACGCTCAGCGCGGATGGTCGGCAGATCGCCATCACCGACTCTCCCGCATGGCCGTCAAGTGGGGTCGGCGGATCGATCGAACTCCTGCGTGCGCCTACGCTGCGACTGGTGCGCACGATCGGCCCACGGCTGGACGGCGATGCCTACACCGCGTTGGCGTTCAGCCCCGACGGCGGACGCCTCGCGTACGGCACGAATGAGGGGTCCGCCGGGGTCTTCGACCTGCGTACCGGAAGCCTAGTGGTGTCGTTCCCGGGGCACACGACCAACATCTACGAAATGGAGTTCTCCCCTGACGGTCGCCGGGTTGTGACCGCTGCGGGCGATGGCCGGGCGTTCGTGTGGCGCGCGGCTGGTGACCAACTCCGGTCGATCGAGACGAACGGACTCAGCACCGCCGGCGACGGTTGGGTGAACTCTGATCTGGCATTCACGAGGTCGGGCCTCGTCACCAGATTCGAGCCTATCCGCGGCCCCAATACGGGAACTGAGGTAATCCAACGAGTCGACCAACGCCGGCGCCTTAGCGAGCTGCCGCTGGGACCGAGGTCGGGGGGGTATGTCAGACTGAGTGGCGACGGCCGCTACGCGCTCGTAGCCTCGCCGCCCGCCACTGGGATCATCCAGCGGCCCACTATCTGGGACACGATCACGGACCGCCCAGTACGGCGATTCACGATGACCGCCGTCTGTTGCCCCGTGATCAGCAGCGACGGCCGAGACGTGGCGTTTCAGACCCCAAACTCCGCCCTCGAGGTTGAGCGTCTCGCAACCGGCCAGATGCTCCACCTTGGGAAATCGCGCTGCGGTGGCTGGGTGTTCTACGACTTCAGCGCAGAGGCTCGCCGAATCGCGGCGAGCTCGGTCTGCGGCGAGGTCAAGGTCTGGAATGCGCTCACTGGCCGGGTGGTGGGGCACCCACTCAACTTTGTCGGATTCATGAACCTCGGCCCCGTGCGATTCAGCCCCAACGGCCGGGTCTTGGCCGTCGCAAACTCGGGAAACGTCGGACAGGTAAGCATCGTCAGCCTCGCCACCGACCGAACGATTGCCGTTCTGCACGGGGACACCAAGGGAATCCAAGACCTGGCCTTCAGCCCGAACGGTGCGCTCCTGGCCACCGCGAGCCTTGACTCGACCGCGCGACTCTGGAACGCCCGCAACGGGCAATTGCTTCGGATTGACGACGACCCAAGCGCGCTAGACAACGTCGCGTTCTCTCCCAGCGGAGCGCAGCTTGCCACGATGGACTACGCCGGCATCATGAACATCTGGGACGCATGCACCGACTGCACCAACCCGAGCGGCCTGCTCTCAATCGCCTCAAGGCGCGTCACCCGCCAGCTCACCCCAGCCGAACAGCAGACCTACCTCCACTAAGCAACGGCCTCAGGGGAGACGTGCGGGAATGGGGGCAAGCTCCGTGAAAGAGCCTGGCCATGTCGCCTGTGTACGAGCCTCGCACTCACATGTTTCTGGATCGAGTTAGGATTGATTTGTGCCGATTGGATCAACCACCTTGATAATCGGACGGAGGTGCCATGCCTGACGTATTCGTGTCCTACTCGCGGCGTGATGGCGAGTTTGTGCATGGCCTAGTCGGTGATCTTGAATCGCGTGGCAAGAGCGTGTGGATCGACACGCAGGGGATCGGGGATGGTGAGGTGTTTCCGGATGCGATTCGCCATGCGATCGAGGCAGTCAGACGCGTTCGTATTTGTGATCACGCCCGAGTCGGTGGCGTCTCGGTATTGCGAGAACGAAGTGGACTACGCGTTGGAACTCCAGAAGCGGGTGGTCCCGGTGTTGCGCGAGATGGTCGTCGATGATGGGCTGCCTGAGGCGATTCGGGTGCGCAACTGGATTCCCTACACACCTGACGTAGACGCGCAAGCGGCGTCGGAGCGGCTGGTTGCCGCGTTGGACACCGATTTGGAGCATGCCCGGGCGCATACGCATTGGTTGGTGCGAGCGTTGGATTGGGACTCGCACGCCCGTGATCGGAGCTTCTTGTTGCGTGGCAACGAGTTGGTGGCTGCGGACGCGTGGCTTGCCGGCTTGGGCGATCGGTGGAGCCGGCCCCTACCGCGTTGCAACGTGACTACATCTACACGAGTCGGACTGCGTCGAGTCGTCGGCAACGCCTCGTCGTGGGTGCCAGCTTGGTTGCTGTGGTGGTCGCGCTGGCGCTGGCGGTGCTCGCCTTGGTCAGTCGAAACCAGGCGCAGACAGAGGCGGTGCAGTCGAAGTCGAGGGTGTGGGCGGCGGAGAGTACGGCGCAGCTGGCGGTGGATTCGGAGCGGTCGATCTTGTTGGCGATGGCGGCGGTGCGTGAGTCGCCGACCCCAGACGCTGTGTTTGCGCTTCGTCGGGCGTTGGATGTGTCGCCGCTTCGGCTGCGGCTTCCGAGTGTTGGGTCGCAGTCGGCGGTGCAGGTGTATTGGGGGGCGGGTGTCTCCTACAACGCCGACGGGACGCGGATCGCAGAGGGTAGTCAGGATGGCTCGGTGCGGATCTTCGACGCCACGACGGGGAGGTTGGTTCGGCGGATCGTGATCGGGTCGCCGGCGCCGGTCGTCCAGTACAGCCCCAACGGGCGGGTGCTGGCGGTGGCAAGCGTCAAGGACGTGCGAATCGTTGACCCAAGCACCGGCCTCACTCGAGTGGTGGCCAAGGTGCCCGGGTACTGGGACCCCATGCCGACCGTCGCGAACAATCTCGCGTTCAGTCCGTCGGGGTCGGTGGTGTATTTCAGCGACGCCACCAACGTGGTTCGCTGGGATCTTCGTACCAACCGGGTGCGGTTCCTCGCGACCGGCAATATTCGTGGTGTTGGCTCGGTGTATGGCTTGTATTTCGCTGCCGTGAGTCCGGATGGGCGGAGGTTGGTGGTGGGAGGATTGCCGGGCGTTGCGGTGATTGATGCGCGCACCGGTCGGGTGCTTGCGACCAATACCAGCATCCCGACGGTCTGGTGGCTTGCGCTCAGTCCGGACGGAAACCAGATCGCTGTCACCGACTCGCCGGTGCTGTCCTCCGGAACGTGCCGCGGGCAGGCTGCTGATGCTGGACGCTCACACCCTGAAACCGCTGCGAACGCTGGGACATCTGAATGGCGATGCATACACGGCACTTGGGTTCAGCCCGGACGGGGGGAGGCTTGCGTTCGGCACCAACGAGGGATCCGCCGGAGTGATCGACCTGCGCACCGGCAACCAGCTGGTGTCCTTCCCGGGTCACACCACAAACATTTACCAGGTCGCCTTCTCACCCGACGGGCGGGAAGTGGCGACAGCTGCCGGTGACGGCAAGGCACTGATCTGGCGGGCCGCCGGAAACCAGTTGCAGTCGATCACGACCAGCACGTTGGACCCGTCGGACAATGCCTGGCTGGCGCTGGCCGACCTGGCCTATGCCGGCAGTCGGTTGGTCACCAGGACCGCGCCTACCAGCGGGCCAGACGTGGGGCACCAGATCGTGCAGAGCTGGACGGCCACGGGCAAGCCGGGCCGTGCGTTTCGGGTTGGGGCTGCGGTCGGCTCCTACGTGCGACTCAGCCCGGACGGTCGACGGGTCATGAGCGGCCCTCAATCCCCCGGTGGCGTCATCCCCAGGCTCACGATCCGACGCGTCGCCGACCAACGGATCGTCGCAACCGACAAGATCAGCGCCCAATGCTGCCCTGTGTTTAGCCACGACGGGCGCTGGATCGTCTTCCAAGCCACCAAGCCCGCCCTAACGCTCGAAGTCATCAACGTGTCGACCGGTCTCACCCGCCGCCTGGGAACGACCAAATGCTACGGCTTTCAGCACCTCAGCTTCAGTCCCGACAATCGCCGCGTCGCAGCGACAACATACTGCGGCCAAGTGGACGTCTGGAACACCGCCACCGGGAGGCTGGTCGGCCACCAACTCCGCTTCACCGGCTTCATGCAACCTCGGCCCAATCAAGTTCAGCCCCGACGGCAAACTGCTCGCCGTCGCCAACTCCGGCAACGTCGGACAGGTCACGATCGTCGACCCCACCACCGACCACACCCTCGCCACCACAACAGGCGACACCAAAGGCATCCAAGACATCGCCTTCAGCCCAGACAGCACACTGCTAGCAACCGCCAGCCTCGACGGCACCGCCCGCATCTGGGACGCCCACACGGGACAACCACTTCGCATCCTCGACGACCCCACAGCCCTCTACACCATCGCCTTCAACCCCAGTGGCAAGACCCTCGCCACCCTCGACTACGCCGGGGTCATCAACACCTGGGACGCCTGCTCCGACTGCCGAAACCCCCAGGCACTCCTCGCCCTCGCGCAAAAACGCATCACCCGCCAGCTCACCCCAGCCGAACAGCAGACCTACCTCCACTAAGCAACGGCCTCAGGGAGACGTGCGGGCATGGGGCAAGCTCCGTGAACGGTCTGCGAGGTTTCACTCTCTGTCTACCCTCCCCAAAGGCCCGCCGATGGCCGCCCCGTGCAGAAGCCGTCGTGTCACGGCTAGTCCGACCAAATCCCTCTATCCACGGGTTATGGGATTGGAGGAAGTCGGACACCGTGGAGCGCGGCTATCGGCACCCGCCCATCTTGTGGGGGGCTGACGGGTCTGCTTTAGCAAGACGCTGGCCGCTCGATGGCGAACGGGGTTGCGGTCGCCCGCACGATCCTCCGCTGAGTGACATCGAAAATCGGGCGATACTCACGCCATCGCCCGACGCCAGGTACGGCGTTATCAGAGGCTTCTAAAAGCCTGGCCATGTCGCCCGTCTACGAGCGTCGCGCTCCACATGTGTCGTGTGTCGGGGTAGAATCGGTTTGTACCGATTGGATCAACCACCTCGTTGATCGACCGGAGGTGCCATGCCTGACGTGTTTGTCTCGTATTCGCGTCGTGATGGCGAGTTCGTGCACGCCCTGGCGGCCGACCTGGAGGCGCGTGGTAAGAGCGTTTGGATTGACACGCAGGGGATCGGTGACGGCGAGGTGTTTCCGGATGCGATCCGCCGTGCGATTGAGAAGTCCGACGCTTTCGTTTTTGTGATCACGCCTGAGTCGGTCGCGTCGCGCTATTGCGAGAACGAGGTCGAGTATGCGCTCGAGTTGAACAAGCGGGTTGTGCCGGTGTTGCGCGAGCTGGTCGCTGATGATGGGTTGCCAGAAGCGATTCGGGTGCGTAACTGGATCCCCTACACGCCCGATGTGGACGCGCAAGCAGCATCGGAACGGTTGGTTGCCGCGTTGGACACCGATCTCGAGCACGCTCACGCGCACACTCGGTGGCTGGTGCGGGCGCTTGATTGGGACTCGCAGCATCGCGATCGGAGCTTCCTGCTTGCGTGGCAGCGAACTGGCCGCCTCCGAGGCGTGGCTCGCCGGGGTCGGTGACCATGCAGAGCCGGCTCCCACCGTGTTGCAGCGTGAGTACTTTACACCAGCCGTACCGCGGCCAGCCGCCGCCAACGCCTGGTCGTGGCCACGAGCCTGAGTCGCTGTCGTGATCGCCGTGGGACTTGACCGTGGTCGCGTTGATCAGCCGAAACCAGGCCGTCGATGCCAGGGCTAATGCGCAGTCGCGGGCGCTGGCGGCGGAGAGCCAGACACAGCTGTCGATTGATCCGGAGCGGTCGATCCTTCTGGCTGTGGCGGCGGTACGCGCCCAGCCCACACCGGATGCGACGTACGCGTTGCGACGCGCCATTGATCTTTCCCCGATCCGCGCTCGGCTGCCCGACTTGGGGTCACAACCCGCCTACCTATGGGGGCCGGGTGTTGCCTATAGCAGCGATGGCAAGCATCTGGCAGAGGGTTCTCAGAACGGGAGCGTGCTGATTCTCGATGCTCACACCGGCCGGGTCGAGCGCCGTATCCACATCGGTGGTCAGAGTCCGCTGGTGGCCTATAGCCCCGACGGATCGCTCCTGGCTGTTGGTACCTTCACAGGTGTTCTGCTGCTCGATCCCGCTACCGGCCAGATGCGCGCTACCCTCAAGCTGCCGGTGGGGCCGGAGAGCATCGCGTTTAGTCCCGACGGGACGACGGTCGCCGTTGACGACTACCGGCTTCCTGGTAACGGGGGGATCGGTTTGTGGGACATCCGCAGTGATCGGCTGCGAACGCTGACGACCGCGACCCATCTTGGTGCGATCGGCAACACCCCGGGTGCACCTGCGCCGTTCCTTGGTATCGGCTTCAGTCCCGACGGCGGGCGCTTGGTGGTGGGCGCGAGCCCGGGACTGGTCGAGTTCGACGTGAAGACCGGGCGTGTGGTCGCGAGGGCGGAAACCGACTATGACGTCAACTCGCTGGCCTTCAGCCACGACGGGTCGAAGCTGGCCCTGGCCGAGGGATGGGGCGGTGCTCGTAACGCGTACTCACGGACGCTTCTGGTCGACCCGCGCACACTAAAGCAGATTTCGCCTGCTCTATATCGGAGCGCGAGCTTCAGCGACACGGTGGCGGTCAGCCCAGACGGCCGGCGGGTGGCATTCGGCTACTACGATGGCACCGTCGGGGTGTACTCCGTGCAGACGCACCAGGTCGAGTTCCTTCCCGGGCATACTCAGGCGGTGGCGGCGATGGCCTACTCGCCCGGCGGGCAGGAGCTTGCCACCACGTCGAGCGATGGCACCGGCCGCATCTGGGGAGTGACCGGCGCGGCCCAGCTCACCGTCATTGCGACCGGCGGGACGCTGGGGTCGTTCGCGGGATCTGGCCTTTCACGGCAGCAGTATTCTCGAACTCACCGAGCCGACCGCCGGGCCGCTTGCGAACGATGCCGTCGTCAAGGAGTGGTCGCGGAGTGGCAAGGCGGCAGCGAAACCGCTGGTGCTCGGGCCGGCGGGGCCCGCAGGGGCGACGATGAGCGCGGACGGCCACACTGCGTTTGTGGCCACCTCCAGCGTCGGCAGCCGGATCCTGGCCTGGGATTTGGGCTCTCGCCGGAAGTCGGCGGCCCTCGTCGAACCGCCCAAGATGCTCCCCGGCGACCTGTCCACGAACACCGACGGGTCATGGCTTGCAGTCACTGGCCCGCTTGCGGCCAGCCTCACCGCGTACTACACGTCAACCAAACACCGATCCGCTCTTGACCTGATCAACGTCGCCAGCGGCCAAGATAAGCGCCTCTTTGTGACTGGTTGCACGGCGGGCTGGAACACGCCCGCGTTCAGTCCCACCGGCACGCTGCTGGCGGGTCTGACCAAGTGCGGCCGCCTGCGCGTGTGGGACATTGCAGGTGGGCGCCCCACCAGCCGCACTGTTCCCGGCCGGTATGCCTCTGATCAGGCAGACATGGCTTTTAGCCCGAACGGCGCCGAACTGGCGATAGTCAATGTGCCCGCTCCCGGCGATACCACCATGCTGGGCATGCCAGCGGGGCGCACAGTGCGAATCCTGACCGGCCAGACCAAGCCGATCTACGGCGAGGGTTTCAGCCCCGACGGAAACCTGTATGTCAGCCCCAGCGCCGACGGTACCGTCCGCGTCTGGGACGCGGGCAGCGGACGCCTGCTGCGTACCCTCGACCACCCCGATCCCGTGTACCGGATCGGATTCAGCGGAAACAGCCGGTCGATCGCTACCCTCGACAACTCCGGGTTCATACGCATCTGGGACGCCTGCACCGACTGCCAAAACCCCACCGCCCTCCTCGCCCTCGCAAGCACCCGCGTCACCCGCCAACTCACCCCAAGCGAACAGCAAACCTACCTCCACTAGCACCTGTCCGAGGGCCGACGTGTGGCAGGGGCAAGTGACCGCCGCCACAGCGGCCATGTCACGGCTAGTCCGACCGGTAAGCCCTCTATCTACCTTCCCCTCACCGGTTTGACAGGAAGGAGCCACAGGCATCGGCTATTGATACCTAAAGGGACTTAGTGATACCCCCACCCATCCCCCTAGATTTGGCTTAACCAAGCCGTTTCTGGGCATTCAAGGGTGTCAATAGGGGTATCACAAGGGTATCGGAAGTATCGGATAGTCCCCCGGATTTGGCTCAACCAAGCCGATTCCGGACATCAAGGGGTATCACTAAAACTCCAAGGTCCGAAACTGCCTACGACTCCTACCCCAGAAAGAAAGTCTCCCCCGGAGGTGGTGTCGGTGAGCAGCCACGAAGGATTGCTACCACCGGGGAAAAAGTCGTCCCCCGTTGTGGGACTCCGACGACTGGTGGTGGAATAAAGCCAGGGAGACCGGCTATGGACAACTAAAAGGAACTAGTAAAACCTGCCGGCACCATGCCCAAATTTGGCTCAACCAAGCCGTTTCCACGCTGTTTGGGGGTGTCCATAGGGGTATCCAAAGGTATCCGAAGTATCCAAGCGTCCACCAGATCTGGCTCAACCAAGCCGTTTCTGCCCTTTAAAGGCTAGCCATAGGGTGTCAATGGGTATCCGAAGTATCGATAGCAAGGGCGAAAAAGTCGTTCCCCGTTTCGGGACTCCGACGGACGCTGGAGAAAGGGTCGTATCGTGAAGGACACGATGACGAACCCCTTACAACACTCCAGCCCGACGCCAATCTGCCCAGGAACATCGGGCTCAGCCCTTCAGCGGGAGAGGGGCTCGGGTTGGGGTGGCGAATGCCCCAGGCAGTACTGCGTCCACTCAAGCCATCTATGGTGGAGCAGACGGCGTCACCAAGCGGCGGCGTCGGATGATCAAGGTGAGGTACCCATCCCAGGCTGAAAGGGTGGTCACGGTGGTGTCCAAGCGAACAGGGTTCCGAGCGGTTGGTGTAGCTGCGGTCGTGGTGGCGCTGTTGGCTGTTGGCGGTGAGGTGTGGGCGAATCTCGCTCAGACTCCGGTGCGAGCCACGAACCGATACGAGGCGAATCCGGCTGTGTCGGGTAGCTACCTCGTCTGGAACCAGAACTCGGCGTCTCGACCCAACCATCACAACCTGTTTGTGCAACACGGCACCACGATCACCCAGATCAACCCACCCAAGACATACGGCTTAAACGCCGGAATCGACGGCACCACCGTCGTCTACCAGCAACGGTCGCTGGCGGGACAAAGCGACATCCGCATGTACGACGTGGTCACCCACGTCCACAGCGCGCCCCCCGCGGGAGTCAATACCCCGGCTATCGAGTGGTCACCCAGGATCTCGGGAAACTGGCTGTTGTTCGGCCGAGTGAGTGGCCCAAACTCAGCGCATAGCCAAGTCATTCTCCGAAACCTGACGAATAAGACGTCGTTTGTGCTCGCCGACGTCAATTCCACCAAGATCACCGTGTACCCCGGAGGCATCAGTGGAAACTGGGCTGTCTGGGGAGTCTTCGGGCCCAACTCTGCGAGCATCTACCGGCGCGACATCGCCGGAAAGACGACCACCAAGCTCGTCAACACGCTCCCACCGGCCCGTTTTGAATACAACCCGGCAGTGCTCGCCGACGGCACCACCTACTACGCCCATTCCGGCCTCGGCTGCGGCAACACCGTCAAGCTCGTCAAACAAGCTCCCGGTCAGCCCGAGACGGTCGTCAACTCGTTTAGCCGCGGCATCGACTACATCAACGCGACCGCAGTACCCGACCCAACCAGCGGAACCGACATCTACTTCACCAAGTACTACTGCAAACGCCAAACCGCTGACATCTACAAGATGATCGACCCGTGAACCAAACGAACCACGCGGTGCACGGATCGGAGCCTCTTGCTCCGCTGAGCGCGACACTCGGTCTCTAGGAGGGGAGGTACGGACATGTGCCACCGGTGTCGTCCCACGCGTGACGGACAGGAACCCGGCTGGCATCCTTGAATGAAATGGCCATGCCTGGTAAAACCGAGATCAGTGGATCGGTGCGAGGCTGGCTCCACCGGAACGTCGCAAATCCCAAAGAGTTGGGGCAGGCGGCTGCGTCTCATGCGGAGGTTGACGCGCGGTCTGAGGACGATCCGGTCTTGGTTTCCGAGTTCCATCAAGCCGACCGACGAGGGTACCTTCGATCCTTGGAGGAGATCGGTCAAAACTGGGTGGAGCGGCTGGAGCGCACAGCGGAACCGTACGACTGGCAGGTACTCATCGCCTGGGATAGCAGGATCCACGACGCCGCCGGAGCCACATCGCGCGAATGGAAGCAACGTCACCAGCAGCTCACCGCCGCCCCACTTTGGCTACGCAGCCGCGCCGGGCTCGTCGCCTGGCAACAGCGATACCTTGGTGAAAGACTCGCGTTCCTCTGTGAGCTTCGCCGTCAGTTGGAGCGATGGGACGTAGGCATCGGCTAGTGATAACTAAAAGGAATCAGTAATACCCCCACCAATATCCCCTAACTTCGGCTTAACCAAGCCGTTTCTAGGGGTACTAACGGTATCACTAGGGTGTCACAACGTGTCACTCACCAGGAAATTTCCGCCGAGACCTGGGTAGAAAAGTCGTCCCCCGTTGTGGGACTCCGACGGATAGTTGAGGAATGAGCCGATTGTGGCGTGCTGATTTGCAACGTCGGTACTTATCAGCGGTGCCACCGACTCCGGATTCGCCTAACCAGGCCACACATGGACAGTCGCCCGACAGACCCCAAAAACGGTGTTGGGTTCGTGTTCACACCCAGCGCCGCACACGAAGGCGGTACGCCGCGTAATCTTCTCCGAAGAGATCGGCGAGGTAACGCTCCTCGCCACGGATCACACCGCGGTCGACAGCCGCCAAAACGGCTGGTAACGCCACCAGCGACCAGCGACCGTTACAGCGAAGCGACACGCCTGCATACACAAGGCTAAGCCCCAGATACCCTGGATTCCGCGAATACCGGAACGGACCATCGGTAACGAGCGCCGTAGAGGCCTCACGCGGATCAACCGGCGTCCCAGCCCGACGCATCGTCTGCAGAAACCAGCCGGTGGTAGCCAGCCCAGCGGCCAGAATCGGATATCCCCATCGACGCGTCCCCCGCGGGATGTCACGCAACGGCACAAAGCGATCCAGCAAAAAGCCGCCCAACAAAGGCCCCACAAAGAGCAGGGGCGGATGCACAAGGATGTCAGGTCCCTCCCGATCTGACCCGTCGGCGTTCATATCACCAGACAATAGTCCACCTAGCCAAAAAACCCCACACCGGTCAACCCCGGAGCGGGTCGGTGGTCAGCCACCATCGAGGGTAAACGACCGCGTGATGGAGTTGCAGACCGGTCGGTACCGAAACCAGTACGTCGCCGGCGCTGAGCACGAAATCTCATACGCGGAGTGGTCACGCACCACCACGTTCGCGAAGGAGGCCGTCTTGATCGGGCCGGCGGCCCCATTCAGTGTCCCGGTGAAGGCGAGTCGCCGGGCCGGTCGCCCGGCGAGAATTTCGCGGCTGACCCGCCCCGAGCCCGCTGGGGATCCGGGCGCTGAGTCGTTCACAATGTGGTCGAACAGCACTCTGAGAGATTGGCGATCAGGTATCGACTTCGGTACCCGGATAAAAAACACGCTGACGTTCGGGACAAAAGCGTCCGCGCGCCGCACGCGTTGCCCGAACGCCGAAAAGTCCTGGGCCGATAGCGCCCCCGGCTGAGTCACCGAGCGCCTCCACCGGCGGATATCGTCGGCCGCCTCGGGATTCTTCTGAATCAGCGCCTCGATCGCCTTGTCACTCACCCCGCGCGCGTCGACGGTCACCCACCCCGCCGGGAACCGCAAACGATAGTGGCCAACCGCCGAGTGGTAGGTACCGCCCGTCTCGGCATTACCGATCGGCTCGGTCGAGTAGCTCGGCGCGTCGCTCGAGTTCCCATTACACGCCGCCAAAAGGACGCCGAGCGCGACAGCGACTACAGGAGTGCCTGATCGGATTGTCATCATCCGCACAAAAAAGCGTAGAACCTTGCGCGGACGACACACCACTCAGGACGCGAGCCAGTCCTTCACATCGCGGCCGTTGAAGGTTTGGCCGGAGGTCGGCCTCAATCCGACGCGGTGAGGGTTGGTTCGCTGCGATTGCTGGCGAACGAGTCGAGCGCGAAAAGCATGAGCAGGCCGATGTCGCATGGGCGAGGCGGGCATACCCTGGGAGACATGATGAACCAGTGCCCAAGCTCGTGCTGTGCCAGGAGGCGGTCGCCTCGGAGTGGGACTCCCGGGCCGTTTTCGTGTAGGTGTGATCCTGTGGCACCGAGGTACGCAGGGGTTCTGCAAAGGCTGGCGTATTTACCGGGAGTGCTCTTTGTTGCTAGTGCCACGATCGTGTGAGGGAGGCCGTTCGGTGCTCGATGCTCGCTTTGGAGGTTCGCGGCTTGTGCTGCTGGCGGCGCTCGTCACTCTCGGGTTGGTGGCGTCTGGAGGCCAGACGGGTGCAGCGACCGTGGCGACGCAGCTTCCGTTGAACGGTTATCGCTCGATCGCTGTCGACGACGGCGGCCGCCACGTGTTCGTGTCCGGGAGTCCCGCATTGGGGGACTCCTCTGTCGCGGTTACCGGTTTTGGCGGGGCTGTGGTCAAGGTCATCCCTGGCGTGCCTGGAGCGTCGGGGCTGGTGCGAGGCGGCGATCGGATCTACGTCGCCGAGTGCGGATCTGCCGGGGTGGCTGCGATCGACATGGTGGCACTCGATGTGGCCGAGACGATTGACAGTGGCGCGGTCATCGGTGGGACGTGCCAGCTTGCCGCGGCCGACGGGCGTATCTGGTTTGTCACCGATGGCGGGTTGCTGGCGTCGGTCACGGAAGCGTCGCCGCATGTGTCGGCGACGTATCCCGCGTTGGGGACGTTCTCAGCGCAGCTGTTGACAGCCGGCGGCTCGCGGCTTGTGCTGGCCGACACCGTCGTTGATATTGGGAACGGTGGGATTCCTGCGGTGCGGGTATATGACCTGTCGGGAGGGTCGCCGCAGCTGCACATCAGCGGCCACCCAGACTTTGGCGGGTACGGGAATGGGAACTTCTACGACGCCAGCCTGAGCACTGATGGAAGTCGGTTGGCGCTGACCAGCACGACGACCGTGCTGGTTGATCCCAGCGACCTGTCGGTGACCAAGTTCTTCAAAGCCCCCGTCAACGGCATCGCCATGCCCATGGGCGGTTATGACGTTGCGCTGACACCGTCCGGTCTGTACACCGCAGCGTCCAGTGGCACCAGCGTGTACTCGTTCGTGACCAGCGGGCCATTCGTTCGGAGCGTCAAAGCCGGACTCATACACAACCACGGCGTCGCACTCTCAGCCGACGGGCGGCGACTGTTCGTCGTCAGTGGCCATGACGGGTTCCCGGAGGACATCGACGCGGATCTGCGGGTGTTCGACGGCCCCGCACTGGCGCCGGTCACACTCACCCTCACCCGCGAACACCGCTTCATCACAGTCGGCACCAGGGTGCGCCTCACCGCACACCTGACACACGTCGCCCCCGACTCGCGAATCCGGATCTACGCCAACCCATCGGGACTCTCGCGGAGGCTGCTCGCGTCTGGTCGCCCGGGCAAGAGCGGCAACCTCACCCTCCTCGTGCGGCCGATGCGAAACACGTCCTACGACGCCGAGTCACCCGCCGGGGTCAGCTACGCATCAGCGACCACGACCAAGCAGAACGTCTTCGTCGAGGACGCGCGTTACATCCAAGCTGTCCGGCTACTACGGCTCCAGCACCCCGTACAAGCTCTACCACTACACCACCGCGTGTACCACCAGCCACCGCGGGTGCCCGACCATCAACGCCGCCGTGTCGCCGCTCCACACGGGAACGAAGGTCACCATGCTCCTCCAGGTGCGCGTCTCAGGTCGATGGGAATCCGTGTTCAACACGCCCTTCAAGCTCAGCTCGAAAAGCCGTGTCACGGTATTCATCACCTACCGCAATTCGAGTGCGATCGGGCAGAGCTTCCGGATAAACACAAGCTCGCCGGGGGACGCCAACCACAAAGCCGGCAAGTCCGGCTGGCGCTTCTTCCGCATCACCCAGTAAGTGCGACCAAAAGCAGATAGGAGCGGCGGCCGGGTTCCGCCGCAGCGTTCTCGTTCTCGAACTGGAAGGTGGTCACGGCGTGTCCAAGCGAACAGGGTTCCGACTGGTTGGGGTGGGCGCCGCGCTGATCGCGGTGCTCGTCGCGGGCGGTGAGGTGTGGGCGAATCTGGCTCAGACTCCGGTACGAGTCGACGAACCGGATTGAGGAGGCTCCGGCGGTAGCTGGCAGCTACTTGGTGTGGGATCAGAACTCGACGCCGCGACCGCACCACTTCAACGTGTTCATGCGACACGGCACCACCATCACCCAGATCAACCCGCCGAGGACATATGGCTTCAATCCCAGCATCGATGGCACGACGATCGTGTATCAGGAATAGGCGCTGTCGGGGGCGGGCCAGGGCAACATCCGCATGTACGACGCGGTCACCCACGTGCGTAGCGCACCTCCCGCAGGAGTCAATACCCCGGCGAACGAGTGGGCGCCAAGGATCTCGGGAAACTGGCTGTTGTTCGGCCGCGAAAGCGGGCCGAACCGCCGTCACACCCAAGTGATTCTGCGAAACCTGACCAACAAGACCTCGTTTGTGCTGGCCGACGTCAACTCCACCAAGAGCTACGTCTACCCCGGAGGCATCAGCGGGAACTGGGCCGTTTGGGGGATAGTTGGGCCGACCTCGGAAAGCGTGTTTCGCCGGGACATCGCCGGGAAGAAGACCACCAAGCTGGTGAACACGCTCCCGCCGGCTCGCTACGAGTACTACCCGTCGGTGCTCGCCGACGGAACCACCTACTACGCCCATTCCGGCAGCGACTGCGGCGATCACGTCAAGCTGGTCAAGCAGGCTCCCGGCCAGCCCGAGACCGTGGTCAACAGCTTCAGCCAAGGCATCGACTACGGGTGGCCCGACGTAGTTCCAGACCCGACCAGCGGAACCGACATCTACTTCACCAAGATCTACTGCAACCGCCACACCGCAGACATCTACAAGATGATCGACCCGTGATGGTAAACCACGGCGATGAGCCTGCCGACGGCGGCGCTTGCTATCGGAGGGACGTCCGGGGGACTTTGTAGGTTATGGCACTACCTGGCAGTGGGGTAACCCGCACACACGACTATGAGGACGAATATGAACCAGAAGACCAAGGGGGATGTCCCGACTGCCTCGGCAAGCGAGTTCTGTGCCTATCGGTGGAGGCGTGTTGTCGCTGGTGTGGCGGCGCTGGTGGTGTTGGCGGGCGCGGCGGCGTGTGCGGGTGGCGGTGGTTCGGCGGGCTCCTCAGCGGCGGGTTCGTCTGCTCCGGCACTGAGCAAAGCCGAGTTGATCCGGCAGGCCGACGCGATCTGCGCGAGCGGGAACCACACCGGCGACCAGTCGATGAATGGCGTGGACCCGGGCGATCCGGCTGCCGTCGGGGCCGGGTGGGATCGGTGGATCGCGAGCTTCGACGACACCCTCCGGCGCGTGTCGCGACTCGCGGCACCGCCTGACGACCGCGCTTCGTGGCAGCGGTTTTTGGCACTGACGCGGGCCCAACGGGCGTCCTTTGTCCAGGCAAAGCGGGCGCAGATGAGCGGAGACACCGTTCGTATCAACCGAGCCATCGGCATCGAGTGGGCCGCCGCTGCCAAGGCGAACGCCGTGGGCGCCGCCTACGGCCTGCACGAGTGTGTTGTGGATGCCGACACCATCGCGATTCCCAAAAACCGCAAGGAATACCTGGGCATGA
This sequence comes from uncultured Actinomycetes bacterium, assembly GCA_963811675.1. Lineage (GTDB taxonomy): Bacteria > Actinomycetota > Thermoleophilia > Gaiellales > JAICJC01 > CAVPTL01. The sequence goes on from CAWESH010000004.1 coordinate 24,750, forward strand.
TCAACTTCTTCTGCTACAGCACGTCCGCCGCCGAGGCGCTGCTTCCACAGCCGCAGTCACCGGCGGAGCTGCTTGGTGTGGCTTGATCGCTTTGATCCACTCGCCATGCAGTTCATGCGCGACATCCGCGCCCAGCCCCCAGCCGCTGGCTCAGAGCACCTGCTCGACGCGTGGATCACCGACAACCAACAAGCGGTCGAAGCAGTCAGGGCGACCCGTCGCGCTGTCGCTGACGGCGACCAGACCGAGATTCGCCAGGCTGCTTCTCAGTGGGCGGACGCCTACCGAAAGCTAAACCGCGAAGCACGCAACCGGGGGCTCACCGGTTGTACCACCAGCACCGCCAAGCCGGGTTCCGCCGTGTAGCTCTTTACTGGAGGACTCCGCATCAGGGGCCGTGGGCGACGCCCGCCGAGATCGAGCGGTGGGAGGAATGGAGAGCCGAACGTGCAGTCCTGGATGCCCGCACGCCGCGAGAGTACGTCATCGACGGCCGGATGATCGACTCGGGCGGGGCCTTCTTCTACGCAATCATGTGCGCGTTGGAAGACCCGGCCGACTGGGCCTACTGGCGTGATCTCCCGCCGCGTTACCAAGGTTTTCAGTGGGACGCGGTGGCCGACCTGTTGGAAGCGAACTGGCGGCCACGAGCCGACGCGGTGCTTGTCTGGAAGCATCACGACCAGTCCCGCGACCTGCTGGAGGTGAGTTACCCCCAGGGGGGAAACGAAGGCGAGCCGTTCTTCGATAATCTCCTCGACCTTCTCGACCGAGCCAACGTGCCCTACCGGCTGGAGTAACCGGGCTGTGGACTCGGACGCCTGCTCCATGGTGGCCCAAATCAATCCATCTAGTGGCCGGTGTTCGGTCAGATCGCGGCTACTTGCCGGGGGTTGGTGGTGGGAGTAGTGGGGGTCTGTGGATCGGAGTGGTCGAGGCAATCAGGAGACCGTGGGTGTCGCCTTGACCGACGGCGAAGTTGACCGCGACCAGTAACTCTCCGTGCTTGAGGAGTGTTCGCAGAGTGGGTGGGTCGGGGTGGCAGAGTGTCGATGCGACCTCTGCTGCGCGCTCGACACTCGTTAGGGCGAGCAGAAACACGGTGTAGGCGTTGACGACGGTTTTCGCCTCGGCGAGGGTCGCGTCCCACGCTGCCAGGTCGGGCGTTGGGCAGAGCCATCCGCCGTCCCGGTACAGTACACGTTCCACGGTTCTGGCGGAACCCTCGGACGAGGTTGTAACGCGGTCCAGCAACTGGGGCCTACGTCAGCAGTTCACTTGCGTGATCGGATCGGGATGACCCGGCGCCACCAGCGCTGTGCCGGTTGTCGGGCAAGCCGATCACGCTCAAAGCGCTGAGCCATCCTGCAATCTATCTCACCCAGAATCTCCGCCGGTGTTGCCGTCTCGCCGATCTGACACACAACCGTCCGGACCTCATCCATGTGATATCGGTGCCCGGAGGACCCGACTAGCAACTCAGCCCCATCACGCAAGCGAACAAAGATTGCCACAAACAGGAAATAGTGCTCCCCCGAATCCATAACAGGGCCCATAGAAACCCACCCCGGCATATCCGCTAAAGGCGTCGCACGCCAGCGATCCGGCCTTGAACGAGCGAAACGCTCATCGGCGGCGTAGCGCTCCTCAAGCCTCCGACACAGCGCCTCAGCCTCCGCATCCATCGCCAAACCATAGTCTTCCGACGTAGCTGCGGCCTGACCAAAAGAGTCGCTCCCAATGGCCGCGGAAGCAACAATCGGCAGTGGCTCAGGTGCCTGACTCTGCAAGTTTCACGAAAGGAGCACAACCGGTATCAGCTGCCCCAGCCGTGACCGGGGCTCTGTGGGCCGCCCTGATTCCACGCGAGTCCGTCCCAGGCGGCATACTCCTGATTCCACACCGAGCGTCGTCGTAGCCATTTGTTACCCCCTCGGGAGGTGCGCTCGCGTGCCATGTCGTAGAAAGCGTCTATTCGCTCGTATAGCACCCGGGCTGGATCAAGCAGCTCGGGAAAAACTGGCGCGGTCATGATGGTCGCAGGTCGTGCGGCTCGCGCCTGCTTCCGAGCAAGAGCCGCCCATTTCTCAGCCGGCCAAGGGCCCTTGTCGCCACCACCCACGCTCCAGGCATCCAAAACCTGCTCGGCAAGATCATCCCTAGCCGCCAATACCGCACGAAACTCGCGCCCTCCATCGTCTGCCTGAAGGATCACCGACCCTTCGCGCTGCCAGACTCGTTCAGCCGGCTTGAAACGGTGAACGAACTTCGGCCACCACTCCTCCACCCGCTCGTAAGACGATTCCTCGCCCCGCCCGATATCGTCCCAGGCCCCCTGATTCCGATCGACCACGTTCCCAAGATGGATCAACGGCCAACTCAAACGGACACCCAGGCTCGCAAGGCAGTGTGCAACCGCATCCTCCACGGCGGAAGCCGTACCCGACCGGAAAGCCAGCACGTGCCGTGCGCAACAACTAGTACCAACCCTGTGCCCGACGAGAGGACACCCACCGACCGGGAGGGCGCGTAACGAGTGCCGGTGGGGTGTTAACCCGCGTCCCTCGGATGTCCCTCGAAGGCGACAAACCAGTGCAAAGTGGGATCAGCGATGAATGATGGTTGCCGTGTGGTTGCGTGGAATTGGCTTGGGTGAGCCCTTCTCAGCGCGGGTCGGATGCGGCTGGGGGCCGGGCGGTCGCAGGTTCAAATCCTGCCGCCCCGACTACGGCGAGACCACTTGCGGAGTCAAACCGCGAGGGTGCGCCGAGGTGAGTGCGCCGCGCACCGACCGCGATGGCCACGGAGTCGAGATGCGCGCGGCGCTCGAGCCGCTCGAGCCGGCCGCCGGCTCGCCGAACTCACGATGGCGATTTCCCCCAGGAAACCCTGGAAAGTGTGGAGAAGAGCGGGGTCGCGCGGATCGCTCCAAACATGCCGGGAGAATCCCGGAGGGATCCAGTAGTTAGGCGACCTGAGCCAGCGGGCTAGATCCACCATTTCATCAGTGAGTCGTAACGATCTCGGAACACGTTTGGGCGAGACTTCGGTTGATGATCATCTTGAGAATGGCTCTGCACGGCCACTGTCGGCCGACTGGCGAGCGCAGTGCGGCTGTTGCGGTGGGTCGTGGTTACTGTCATCGGGGTCGCGGGTGACGCGCCTGCCAACCTCCAGCGGTCGCCGTGGGAGGCTGGCTTGGGCGGGCTTTGGCGTGGCGGTTGGGATCGGCGTGGTCGCGGTCGCTTTGGCGGTGGCGAACCGGTCCGCGTCTGGTCCGTGGCCGCAGGTCGGTTTCGTGGTCGTGTGTGTGGGCTACGCGCTTTTGGGTGCGTTGATCGCGTCGCGCGAACCGCGGAATCCGATCGGCTGGTTGTTTCTCGCAATCGGGTTGTTCGAGCTGATCACTCAGGGGGTGGCTCTCCAATACGCGGTCTATGCCCTGGTCGTCTACCCGACCGGGCTTCCGGGGACCAGTGCCGCGCTGTGGCTGGGTTCTCAGGCGGGTGACTCGGTCTTCGTGCTCGTTATGACGCTGCTTTTATTGTGGTTTCCCGACGGGCGCCCACTCACGCGGCGTTGGCGGGTGGCGGTGTGGTGCGCCGTCGTCGGCGCTATTCTCGGGTCGGCTCACGCGTTTGCGGCTTTCCAACTTGATCCGCCTCTGGGCGCTTTTCAAAATCCGTTTGTGGCGACTGGGGCGCTCGGCTCGATCGTCGGTTGGCTCTACAACGTCTCTGGGGCGCTTACGGTCGGTGCGTTCTTTGCCGGGATAGCATCGACGATCGTGCGATTCCACCGCTCCTCCGGCACCCAACGCGCCCAGCTCAAGTGGTTTGCGGCCGCGATCGCAACGTTGCTCATGGTGATCGTCTTGCTGATCGTGATCAACCTGGCGTGGAATCGCGACTTCGGCAACGCGCTGTTCATCCCCGCGTTCACGCTGATCCCTGCCGCGACGGGCGTCGCGATGCTCCGCTACCGGTTGTATGAGATCGACGTGATCATCCGAAAGACACTCGTGTACGCGGCGCTGGCGGCGACACTGGCACTGGTCTACCTGGGCGGCGTCTCACTCACCACCTGGGTGCTGCGCTCCGTCACCGGCCAATCCAGCGCCCTGGCAGTCACTCTCTCCACCCTCGCCGTCGCAGCCGCCTTCCAACCACTCCGATCCCGCATCCAGCGCACTGTCGATCACCGTTTCTATCGCCGCAAGTACGACGCCGCCCAGGCGCTCCAGGGGTTCAGCAGCCGCATGCGGGAGCAGGTCGACCTCGATGCGGTTCATACCGAGGTGCTGGCCGTGGTCGCCGACACGCTCCAGCCCAGTCAGGCAAGCCTTTGGCTGCGACCCCAAGATGAGCGCCCATGAGGCCCAGGCTGAGCTGCGCGCTCGGCGTGCTCGAGGGCTGTCAGGCCGACCGGCCTGGGGTGCTCACGCGCACGATCGCGCGAATGTGCGAATGGGCCGACGTCCACGACGTGTGGACTCGGAGCGGACGCTCTTGATGTGACTTCGCATGCACCGCGGGAAACCCCGCAGGGACAACCGGGCTGGCCCCGGTGCTCGCGGGACCGGGTAAGTAGAGTCCGGGCGAAGCCTACGTGCCGTTTGTCGCATACTATGGTGAGGGGCACGACCGAAGCGGCTGGCGAGGAGGGTCTCGATGCACGTGGTGATCGGACGGGTGAGGATCAAGCCGGGGCGGGAGGACGAGACGCTCGCGATGATCGGTGAGCATGGTGTGGCGATGCTCCACGGCATGGCGGGCTCAGCGGGAGGGTATTGGGCGCGGAGTCTGGACGCAGAGGAAATGATTCAGCATTCCTTCTGGCTGTTCGACAACGAGGCGAATGCCAGAGCCGCAGAGGCGACCTTCAACACGCTGCGCGCCATGCCCGACTCACCTGCGATGTTCATCAGCGTCGATGTGTGCGAGGTGATCGGTCAGGCGTAGGGGCGAATGTGCTGGGTCGTAACGATTCCGGAACGCGAATTTGCGACACTGGGCGGGTGAACACTCGCTTGAAGCCACTGGCGTGGGCACTGTTCGGCTTGGTCGTCCTGCTGAATCTGGTGGCGGTGTACTACAGCGTCGAGACACGGGCCTACCACGACTCCAACAGCTGGGGCAACAGCGGGCTGCTGTCGACCCTCGGGCTGGGGTTGACAACGTTCATGTTCCCGCTGGTGGGTGTGGTGATCGCGGTTCGCCGGCCGGAGAACGCGATTGGATGGCTGATGCTCGCGATTGGGTTCGTGTGGGGCCTGGAAGGAGTGGTGTCCGGATATGCGACGGATGCGATCTCCCTTCACCACGGCTCCCGCGAGATCGCAGGGTATGCCGCGGCGGTCGACGGCATGCTGTGGCTTCCCGGCGTCGGGCTGATCGGGACGTTCCTGATCCTGCTGTTTCCCGACGGGCATCTGCCGAGCCGGCGGTGGCGGTGGGTCGGATGGGTGGCAGGATTCACGATCGCGCTGGGATCGGTCGTGATCCTGTTCAACCCTGGGCCGATGACCGACAGCTCGTATCCGACGGCGGTAAACCCGATCGGCATCGGTGCCATCGCCACGCTGCTGGACGTCGGTCACCTCGTGATCATCCTGCTGCCGGTGGTGATCCTCGGCGCAGCCGCAAGCCTGGTCTCACGCTACCGCGCCGCGCACGGGGCTGACAGGTTGCAACTCAAGTGGCTGGCGGCCTCCGCAGCGTTCGTGGCAGTGCTCTACGGGGTCACCGAGGTGCTGTCGGTAACAATCGCGTCGAACGATCGCGTCCCGGGATGGCTTCTGGTGATGCAAGATCTGGCGCTGCTCAGTTTCGCCCTGATCCCGATCTCGATCGGATTCGCGGTATTCCGCTACCGGCTGTACGAGATCGACGTGATCATCCGAAGGACGCTCGTCTATACGACGCTGATCGCAACGCTCGCGATCGTCTACCTGGGCGGCATCTATGTCGTCGGCGACCTGCTTCAGACGCTCACAGGACAATCCGGCGCGCTGGCGGTGACCGTGTCCACCCTGGCAGTGGCCGCGGCGTTCCAGCCGCTGCGGTCTCGCATCCAAGGCGTCGTCGACCACCGGTTCTACCGGGCCAAGTACGACGCCTCGGTGACGCTCGACGCGTTCAGTGGGCGGCTGCGCGAGCAGATCGACCTGGATGCCCTCCACGCCGAGGTGCTGACCGTTGTCAGAGACGCGCTCGAGCCCAGCCAGGCCACGCTCTGGTTCCGGTCACAACGCTGACGCTTCGGTCGCTGGGAACCTTTTGCGCCGGGGAGTCGTCTGATCACCATGCGAAAACATCGATTTTTGTGGCTCGTGGCCGGGACGGTGGCGGCAGTGTGCGCCGTGGGTCTCGCCGTCCACCTCCACGGCGGGAGTTCACCCTCGGCTCACGACGGGAAGCGACTCGTGAGTGGTTCGAGTCGCCTGGTGCTGTATCAGACCCGGGCAGGGGGTGCGATGTACACCGAAGGGTCGCAGTCGTATCTCACGGTGGCGGCCGCAACTGGCGGCAGCACCACCGTCGAGTACGTGGTGATGAATCCCGCAGCACCCGGTGTTCTCAAAGCCGCTTGCGCCGGGCCGCTATACGATCACCAGCTGGCAGCGGCCGTGTGACGGCAACTGCAGCAACCTTGACCCTGCGACCGACCGCTGTCACAGCACCGTCTCCCTGCCGGACGGTGGGCCGATGTTTCTGAGCGTCGTGCTCACGCCCGGCCACGGTTGCCGCATCCTCCTGCGCGCACACGGATAACCGCATCCGCCGGTGCGTAACCGGCGTGGGATACTCGGGGGATGCAACGGCCGCCCGTTGGCTATGCGATGAACGGCGAGGTCTCGCTCGCCTACCAGGTGGTGGGCGAGGGGCGTCCCGACCTGCTGTACGTGCCCGGCTATTTCGCAAATCTGGACGTGCAGTGGGAGAGCCCATTCATGACCCGCTTCCTCAATGGGTTGGCAGAGCACGCCCGGTTGATCATCACTGACCGTCGCGGGTGGGGGTGCTCTGAGCGCTTCTCACCCACCGACGTGCCTCCGCTCGAGGATCTGGGAGACGACCTGGGAGCCGTCCTGGATGCTGTCGGCAGCGAGCGGGCGGTGGTGATGGCGAGCTGGGAGAGCGGGATGGTCGCCCAGGTGTTTGCGGCTGCGCATCCCGACCGGGTCAGTTCGCTGATCCTGCTCGACTCGTGGGTGGCGATCGCATCCACGGAAGACACCCCGTGGATGCCCGACGGTCGCTGGTGGGAGTCGATGTTCGAGACCTACGAGCGGCGATGGGGACGAGACTGGGATGTGAACGGCAGCGCTCGGCGGGCGGGCGGGGAGGAGGAGGCCGACTGGTTCGTGCGCATGCAGCGGGCGTCCTGCACCCCCATGACGATGATCGCGGAGGAGCGCCGCGCTCTGGGAAGCAGCACCGCCCAAGTGCTGCCAACGATCCAGGTGCCCACGCTGGTCATCGCCAACTCGACGGACTCGCCGGGGTGGCAGGAGAACGGGCCCTACATCGCCGCCATGGTGCCGGGGGCGCAGTTGGTCACATACGCGAGCCACGGCGACCTGCACTGGTATGGGCCGGCTGACGAGATCGTGGCGGCCGTGGGCCGTTTCGTGGTCGGCTACCGACCGGCCGATCGGCAGGCGGTGTTCGATCGCGTGCTGGCGACGGTGCTGTTCACCGACATCGTCGACTCGACTGCACAGGCAGCCGCGGCCGGGGATCACGGCTGGCGGACAACTCGGGAGCGCCACGACCAGTTGGTGCGCACCCACCTCTCGAGCTTCGGCGGGCGAGAGGTGAAGACGATGGGCGATGGGTTCCTGGTGACGTTCGATGGTCCCGCTCGGGCGGTGCGCTGTGCCCAGGCAATCGTCGCCGGCGCCCGCGAGCTGGGGATCGAGGTACGGGCCGGGCTGCACACCGGCGAGATCGAGCTGGACGGCGACGATGTGGCGGGCATCGCGGTCGCGATCGGGGCGCGCGTGGGCGCGCTCGCCGGGCCGTCACAGGTGCTGGCCACCCAGACGATCAAGGATCTCACCGCCGGGTCGGGGATCGTCTTCACCGATCGTGGCGAGCACGAGCTGAAAGGTGTACCCGACCGCTGGCGCCTCTATCAGGCTGTGGAGTAGATGGGGTACCCCGGCCGGAGTGACAGTCTGCCGGAAAGGGTGATCGCGAAAGCGGACGCTCGACCCTATAGGTTCGGGTATGGGTCGTTTCTTTGCGCGGGTGGGTCGCCGTTGTGGTGACCGCATATCGGGGGAGAGTTCCGAGCGTGGCCAGGTGCTGCCGCTGATCGCGGTGTTCATGTTGGTCGTGATCGCCTTCGCCGGTCTCGTGATCGATGTCGGTAACGTCTACCGGGTGCAGCAGGCGCTGCAGGCGTCGACAGACGCCGCGGCCGCCGCGGGCGCCGGACAGCTGACCCTGCAGTACCCGCCGAGTACCGCCAACGCCATCAACCAGGCCAAGAACTTCTCGTCCTCGACCGGCGGCCGAAACCCGATCGCAGGCGTGCCCGCGGTGGGGGTGAGCGTGACCGTCGCCACCAGCTGCAACTCGTCGAACACCAACCTGCCCTGTAACAACGCCAACACCGTCAGCGTGAAGCAGTCCGCCTCGGTGCCCACGTACTTCCTGAGCGTCTTGGGGTTCAACACGATCGACGTGTCGGCGAGCGCCAAGGCCTGTTCGCCGTGCAACTCGGTGCCGCTGGACATTCAACTGGTCGTTGACCGCACCGGATCGATGACTGCAAGCGGCGGCTCCACCAACGGCAAGAACAAGTGGGAGAACCTCCAGGACGGACTGATAAACGGCTTCCTGCCGGGTCTGGACTCGGGTCTCGACTATGTCGGTCTGACCACGCTGCCACCTGACGTCAACGGCACGAACGATGTGTGCCGGGCGGCCAGCAGCAACAACTACGACAGCGCCACACCGACGTATACGGTGGTGCCGCTCTCCAACTCCTACATGGACGGCTCCGGCAACCTGATTCCGGCCTCGCCGCTGGTCAGCGATATCAACTGCATGCAGCCCGGCGGGGGTACCGATTATGCCGACGCGATGACCGCTGCCTACAACGAGCTCAACCTCCACGGGCGGGGTGTGCAGAAGGTGATCGTGCTGCTCTCTGACGGCGCGGCCAACTATGGCCAAAGCTGCGTCACAAAGACCGTCAACGGCAAGCAGGTCAAAGACACCAAGCCCCACTGTATTCAGCCGTGCCAGTCAGCGGTCAACGACGCCGCCACCTACAAGGCGCAGGGTGTTCTGATCTACACCGTCCTTTACGGTGACCAGTCGGGCGGCATTTCCTGTCAGGACTACACCGGAGCCAACGAGGTGCCGTTCCAGCAGCCGTGGACGGCCATGCAGGCCATCGCCAGCCCGGGGAATTACTACCCCGATCCGGATCCCAACAATCTGACCGCGGTGTTCCAGCAGATCGCGTCAGATATGGCCTCCGGCACCAGCCGCATCGTCGAGTAGTCACTCCCGGGGCGGGTGACCCCGGACGTGACATGTTCCGACGCCACTGGTATTGTGCCCAAGCGGGCCAAGGCTCTGGCCCCCATTGTTCGATGTCGATGACCGGCTCCAGCTGCTCCGAGTCTCGGCCTCGCCTTTCACAGGAAACGGGGGATTCGTGAAAGCGATCAGACTGCTCATGGTTGTGGTTTTGGCCGCCGCGGTGGCCGTTGCCGTCGGCGGTGGGGGGACCGCTCAGGCGGCCGCATCGTGCACCATCACGACCCAGACGCCCCCAACACAGTCGGCCCCGAAGAAGGTCTCGTGGACGTGGGCGGTGAGCTGTACCGGACTCACCGGGAGTTACAACGTCTACACCGACGCGCTCGATGTGACCACCGGCAAGGCCTACGGCACGCTCGGCACGGGTAGCCCCTATACCGCTGCCACCAGCGGCACCACCGAGACCAAGACGATCCCGACCTGCGTCCCCTCCGAGCTTTGGAATGTCAAGATTGCCGTGCGCAACGCCACCGGAACGCTGCTGGCCGGCCCCACCGTAACGGCGCCTTCGAAGTCGTTGTGTCCCACCACGCCACCACCGCCGCCACCGCCAACCGGGCCGACGGCGCCCACCAACCTGCAGGCGAGCGTGGCCGGCGACACCGAGATCGACCTGTCGTGGACGGCGTCAACCGACCAGGCCGGCACGATCCAGGGCTACAACGTGTATCGCGACGGAACGAAGCTCACCCCCGCGGCCATAGGCACCACCTTCGCGGATACCGGACTCCAGCCCGGTTCCCCACACACCTACACGGTCGAGGCGTTTGACCTGAGCCTGACCAGCGCCAAGTCGGCCCCCGTCACCGCGATCACCACCGGCGGCGGCGGCGCGCTACAACCGATCAGTCATGTGATGGTGCTGTTCGACGAGAACCGCACCCAGGCCCAGGTGACCACCCCCGGCGGCTCCATGTACATGCCGTATCTGACCGGCCTCGGCACCACCTATGCGCACACCACGCACTACACCGCCCAGCAGCATCCGAGCTTGCCGAACTATTTCGCCGTCCTCAGTGGGTCGACCCAAGGTGCGGCCAGCGACTGTGGCACCAACACCAACCTGTGTGCCACACCCGAGGACAACATCTTCCACCAGCTCGAGGCCACGGGAGGTAGCTGGCAGGGATGGGCCGAGTCGATGCCGACCAACTGCGCCAAGGCCGACAAGCAGCCCTACGTCGTGCATCACGCCCCGGCGCCGTACTTCACCGACCTGCTGACCTGCGCCACCAATGACTTCCCGCTGAACATCAACGCCGTTCCGGCCATCACCGGCAACTACACCTTCATCACACCCAATAACAACAACAATGCCCATGGATCGCTCGGCGCCGCCGGCGATCCGATCGTGGCCGACAACTGGCTGAAGAGCCTGATGGGCCAGCTCATGAGCCAGTCGGCGTATCTGAATGGTTCGACGCTGATCGTGCTCACCTGGGATGAGGGCGTGGGCACCAACCAGACGATCTTCACGGTGCTGGTGAACCCGCGGTTCTCCGGGATCACGCTGAACGGCGCCTACAACCACTACTCGACGTTGCGCCTGACCGAGGAGCTGCTGAATCTGCCCCTGCTGGGGAACGCGGCGACCGCGAACGACATGAAGGCCGAGCTGGGCTTGCCGTGAGCGTAGGGTGAATAACGGTGCCTGGCACCGTTATTCACCTCAGGGGTGTAGGCTCGTGCCGATCCGCACTCAAGCGGGAGCGTGGGATGGGCGAGGCTGAACCAATCGCATCCGACGGTGGTCTGAGCCACAAGACCGTGATGGCGCTGGTGGCCATGGCCGTGGCGGTGTTCGTGGTGGCAAACGACTTCACGGCGTTGAGCGTGGCGCTGCCGCAGATCGAAAAGGACTTCGACGTCGATCTCACCACGGCTCAGTGGGTGATCAACGGCTATGCCCTGGTGTTCGGGGTGCTGATCGTGTCCGGGGGCAGACTGGCAGACATGCTAGGGCGGCGCCGGGTGTTTTTCGTCGGCGCCGGGGTGTTCGCCGTGTTCTCGGTGATCGGCGGGGCGGCACCGGACATCGAGGTGCTGCTCTTCGCCCGCGCGGTGATGGGCATCGGCGGCGCGCTGATGTGGCCGGCGATCCTGGGCATGACGTTCGCCATCCTGCCGGCCGACAAGGCTGGATTGGCCGGCGGGTCTGATTCTCGGCTCGGCGGGGCTCGGGAACGCCGTGGGGCCACTCCTTGGTGGACTGCTCACGGATGCCGCAGACTGGCGCTGGATCTTCTTTCTGAACGTTCCGGTGGCGGCCTTCGCGGTGTATGTCACCTGGCGAAACGTGCATCTCTCCGAGACCCTCAGCCACGACAACCAGTTTGACTACCTCGGTGTCGGGGCGCTGTCGGCCGGGCTGCTATGTCTGCTGCTGGCACTCGATCAGGGCTGCGACTGGGGCTTCGCCGACCCCGTGATCCTGGGGTTGTTCGCAGTGTCGGCGGTACTTCTGGCCAGTTTCGTCGTGATTGAGCGGCGGGCCGGGGAGCGTGCGCTGATTCCCCGCGATGTGCTGCGAAATCGGGCCTTCATGGCTGCCTGTGCCACCGTGCTGCTGATGTCGGCGATCTTCTTCGCGGCGTTGCTCTACCTGCCGCAGCTGATGACCGTCGGCTTCGGGTACTCGGCGCTCAAGGCGGGTGCCGGCCTGGTGCCGATGATGGGCACGTTCGCAGTCACGTCGTTCGTGGCAGGCCGGCTGTACTCGCGGGTGGGCCCGAAGGTGATGGTGTCCGCCGGCGCGGGAGTGCTCGGCGTCGGCATCTTTCTGCTGTCGTTAGTGTCCAGCTCGTGGGGGTACACCCAGTTGATCCCCGGGATGGTCGTTTTGGGAATCGGGGTGGGATTGTTCTACTCCTCGATCACAACCGCGGCCGTGACCGCACTTGACCCGGCGCGGGCCAGCCTGGCGGGTGGGATCGTGTACATGTGCCAGATCGCCGGTGGCTCCGTCGGGCTCGGTCTGAACACCGCGATCGTGGTCTCCGACACGCTGGTGGACGGAGTTCAGGCAGCCTTCCGTTTTGACGCTGCCCTTGCTCTTGCCGGTCTGGTGGTGGCACTGCTGTTCGTGGGCGGACGGGTCGACCCGGGACGCCTGGTAGGGCTGGGCGCGCACCATCATCACGCTCACCAGTGACCTTGGCGCGAGTATCGTGTTAGAGAGTCACCACTGGAGGTTTGAATGAGCGCTGCCAGGACCGAGCCGGAAGCACCCGAGAATGTTGAGGCGATCGATGCCTGGAACGGGCCGCTGTTCGACCGTTTCGTCGAGTTTCGCGAGGTTCTGTGCGGCGGGTTGGCGGTGCACGGCGACGCCGCCCTCGATGTCCTCGCCCCGCAGCCTGGTGAGAAGATTCTCGACGTCGGTTGCGGCTTTGGCGACACCACCCTGCAGATCGCGGCACTGGTGGGCGCGAGCGGGGAAGCGGTGGGTGTCGACGCTGCTCCCCGGTTCATCGAGACGGCGACGGCCGAGGCCGCCGCGGCAGGCGCGGCCAACGCGCGGTACCTGGTATCCGACGTTCAGCTGAATGGGTTCGACGAACTGTTCGATAGCGCCTACTCACGGTTCGGCACGATGTTCTTCGCAAGTCCGGTGGCGGCGCTTCGCAACGTGCGTCAGGCGCTCAAACCCGGCGGCCGGCTGGTGATGGTGGTGTGGCGTCGGCGTGAGGACAATCCGTGGATGTACGAGGCCCAGAAGATCGTGGAGAGCATGGTCGCCCGGCCGGAGACCTACGACGAGCCGACCTGCGGCCCCGGGCCGTTCTCGATGGCCAATGCCGACACGGTCACCGACATCCTGGTGTACGCGGGGTTTACCGACATCGACCTGCGTCGGTGCGAGCTGCCGATCACTGTCGGCAACGATCTCGAGCACGCGATCGATCTGACCATGGCGCTGGGGCCCGCCGGCGAGATCCTGCGTCTGCAGGGAGATCGGGCCGCCGACCTTCACGAGCCGGTGCGAAACAAGCTGCGGGCCGGGCTCGCCCAGTACGTCACCGGCGACGGCTCGATCGCTGCGATGGCTTCCACCTGGATCGTCTCGGCCCGAGCCCCCGAGCCGCTATGAGCCGCCCAGCACATTGACCGCTCGGGATACCACCAGTCCCAAAAGGATCAGGGACGCCAGTGACTGCAGGAGCATCGGGAACTTGGCTCGCGGCGTCAAGGGCATCACGTCGGTCGGGCTAAACGCGGTGGCGTTGGTGAACCCCAGGTACAGGTAGTCCACGAACCGCGGGCGCCAGCCCTCTGGGGCGACCTCGGGGCTGAGTTGCTGCGGAAAGGCGAAGTCGGGGTGGGGCTTCAGGCGATGCACACGCGCCGCCGCCCCACCGCAGTCGATCTCCCAGTAGAGCAGCCCGAAGGCGATGTTGTTTGCCACCCACACTGCCGCCGCGGCCTCGAGCAGTGCCCGCGGTGTCCGGAACGTGCTGTCGTTGTTTATCAGCCCGATGGCGAGCACGATCGTCTGGATCAGCGCGCCCGCCACGAGGATCAGCACGAGTGCCACTGACGCTCGCCGCAGCGCCTTGGAGCGACGGTCGATGCGACCTGGATCGCCGAAGATCAGCACCACCAGGAGCACCGCCTCCAACAGCGGCAGCACCCGGATATTGCTGCTGATCTCGATCGTGCCGGGGATGACCAGCGTCAGTGCGATCACCGCCACCACCGCGCCGGCCATCGGCCAGCGAGACTCTCCCACCACCGCCTCGAACTCCTGATCTCCGGGAAGCGGCATCGCCTGTGGCTAGGGGATCAGCTGATACGTGAACAGGGTCGAGCCGTTCTGACCAAACGTCAGCCACACCTGTCCCCGAGCGTTGCGATACCGCAACGTGCCTCCGACCACCGCGCCCCGGAACCCGGTGACGTTGCGGGACAGGCGCAGGACGCCAACCGACGTGATCTGGCCGCCGGGAAGCGAGGCTGTGAACGTGTACTGAATCCGCTCGGACTGCTGGGCGACCATCGTCATGACGCCGTGAGCGTCCAGCACACCCACCTGCTTTCCTTCACGAGACAGGGGCCCGGTGACGATGATCTCATCGCCCTGGCTGCCCCCTGTGGGGTCGTTGTCAATCCCCGTTTGCTGCTGGCTCGTGAGGGTCAGGATGAGGGTGCCCGGGTGGTGGATTCCCTGAGCGGCCGGGGCGGACGTGCCCGGCTGCAAGCCCCACGGCCGCAGCGCCGGCGGGCCGGCGCCGCGCGCAGAGGAGACCACCCCGGCGATCACCGCCACGGCCGCAACCGTGGTCAGGATGGCCGCTGTGATCATCAACCGTCGCCGCATCTCGCCCCCTGAAATCGTGAACCGGATAACCGGGTCAGACTACTGAGGCGGCCGGACGTGCCCGAGCGTCGTTAGGACTCGGGCGAGGGCTGCAGCAGATGCCGCCAGCCCAGCAGGATCCCATGCACCGAGGCGGCCCCCACGATCGGCCCGTCGGGCACCTCGAGCTCAGCCGGATGCAGGATAAAGGGCTGCGTCTGGGAGCCGCCGATGCCGCCGTGGAACGAGATCAGCTCCTCGAATGCACAGCCCTCGTCCATCACCGGATCGTAAAAGCTGCCGACCATGATGTCGGCCACGTGGGGGAAGCCGTCGGTCCGCAGCAGATGCGCCGGAGCTCCGGCTGAGAAGTGCGCCAGCGGATCGACGCCCTCGACGTGTCCGTCGGCGAGCCGGTGCGAACCGTCGCCCCCCAGCACCATCGCGCCGTGTTCCTGCGACCGCACCAGGATCCAGCCGATGTGGGGATGGTTTCGCAGCTCGGTGATCAGACGGGGATGTGCGGCCTCCAGCTCTTCCAGCGTCAACCGCCGGTTCTCCTGCATCAGGTACACCAACCCGAGGTTGCCGGAGCCCATCACGATGGCATCGCCGTCGGAGCCGTCGTTGTCTTTGTCCTTGCCGTCACCCTTGGGGCGGGTCGCCTCCGACATTGCCAGGCCGACCATGGCCTTCTGCTCGTCGCCTCCGGCCATATCAGAAGCCGATCCCTGCGACAGTGACCGTTCCACCAGGTCGGCCAGGCCGTAGCCGTTTCGCTGCTTGAAGGTCGCGCCCTGAGTCTGGCCGTGATCAGACAGCACCACGATCTTGTACGGACGGGCCGCGAACCGGCGGGCACGGTCGATTCTGCCGAACTGCTGATCCAGCTTGCGTAGCGCCTCCAGAGTGTCGGCGCGCTCCAGCCCGGAGTGGTGGGCAACCTCGTCATAGCTCGAAAAGGTGGCGTAGACCGCGGGTCGCCCCTTCATCATGTCGGTGAGCACGCCGTACACGATCAGGTCGCGCACGATCACACACATGGCAGCCCGTAGGAACGGGTAGATGCCCCCGCGATGCCCTCGCGGCTGCACGTCGCGGCGGGCGGCCCGGTTCGACGCGAGCATCTCGAGCACCACCTCAAATCCGAACAGCACCACCGACCGGGTCACGTTGTAGCCGTTGGCAAAGAACGCGCGATATCCGGGGTTGGCCTGCTTCTCGGCGCTGATCCGGCTGACAGTCAGGATCACCTCGTCGGCTTCACCGGAGAGCAGGTTGCCACGGCTGGCACCGCCGTTGGTGAGCAGGCCGATGCCGGTGGCCAGACGCTGTTCGATCTCGGCGCAGTCGTCGGGCTTGGAGCAGGTCATCACCCGCCCGGTCTCCTTCTCGACCCATCGGAACGCGGGAATGTCGTGGTTGGAGCCCAGCAGGATCCCGGCCTGGCTGGCCCCGGTCTGGGACGACAGGTCGGTTTCCCATTCCACCAGCTGGTGCGAGCCGTCGGCCAGCCAGCGAGCCATGTTGGGAGTGTTTCCGTCGCGCATCGCCCGCCGCAGCACCGGCAGTCCCAGACCGTCGATCTCGAGGTAGATGATGCCGGGCACCGATGTCTGCACTCGCTCCCCGGAACGCTTCGCGATCCGCTGCGTGACCCGCACCGTGTAGGTGTCGTCATCGTTGGTGCCGACCGCGACGTCGACCGCCATCGATACCACCGCCGCCAGCAGCGCGGTCGCCAGCGCCCACCCGAACGAGTCGATCTGGATCGCTTGGGGTGCGATTGCGGATGCGGCCTGCAGCATCAGCGCATCCAGCGCGAGCACCAGGATGAAGCCCAGCCCGACCGTGTACGGCAGCCGGATGGCGGCGATCATCGGCGGTGCGATCGCGTTCAGGATCGCCACCAGCGCAGCCACCAGCAGCGCGCCCAGGAATCCGTTGACGCTGTCGCCGGGAACGATGTAGGCAGCCACCAGCAGGCCCACCGCCGAGCCGATCCATGAGATCAACAACGGGACGACGTGGAAGCGCGGCCGTTGTGGCTTCCAGATCACCGGCTCGGCGTAGTCGCCGGCATCGGGGCCGGGGGAGGAGGGGGTGGTAGGCGTCATTCGAATCTGGTTGAGCGCTAAGTAAACCAGAGCGGCCAGATCGTCGTTGATTCGAGGCAGCGTCTGCCGATGATTTGAGTGAATGTCTCAACCCGTCACCCTGCTGGGCCGGTGTGACAGGACATGAGGCACGTACTGACCGCGGTCGGAGTGATCTCAACGCTGTACGCCCTCGGTCTCAACCTGTCGTATGTGATCCTGTGGCCGTTTGCGCGCAGCGGCATCACGCAGCACATGCGGGCGCGGCATTGGGCATGGTTCGAGGAGGCGTTCACCTCGCCGATGACGCCGGGAATCTCGATCGTGGTGCCGGCCTTCAACGAGCAGCGGGTGGTGCTGGAATCGATCCGTTCGCTGATCGCCCAGCGCTATCCCCGATTCGAGGTGGTGCTGGTCGACGACGGATCGGCGGACGCCACCGCCGCGCTGGTGATCGACGCCCACGGGCTGGTGCAGGTGCAAAAGGCGCCGCGCGACGGGCTGAGGTATGCGCCCGTCCATGAGGTGTGGCAGGCGGCCGGTACCGATGAGATCACCCTGGTGCGGAAGACCAACGGTGGCCGAGCCGACGCACTCAACTGCGGAATCGACCACGCCCGCCATCCGTTCGTGTGCGTGACCGACGCCGACACCATCCTCGACCCGGGCGCGCTGATGATGATGGTGCGCCCCTTCTTGGAGGATCCCAGTCGGGTGGTGGCGGTCGGCGGCACCGTGCGGGTTGCCAACTCCTGCCGGATCGAGGGCGGCCGGCTGCTCGAGGCGCGGGTGCCGGCGGGGCATGATGGCCGGCTGCCAGCTGATCGAGTACCTGCGCGCATTTCTGCTGGGACGCACCGGCTGGGACCGGCTGGGGGCAGTCATGATCGTGTCGGGCGCCTTTGGCCTGTTTCCCCGCGAGCTGCTCCAGCGGGTCGGCGGGTACTGCGTGGAGACGGTCGGCGAGGATCTGGAGCTGACCCTGCGGCTGCACCACCACATGCGCGACCACCGTCGCCCCTATCGGATCGTCTACAACCCCGACCCGGTGTGCTGGACCGAGGTGCCCGCCGACGCCCGCTCGCTGGGGCGGCAGCGGCGTCGCTGGCATCGGGGCTTGTGGCAGTCGCTGTGGCGCCACCGCGACATGATGCTGCGACCGCGCTACGGGCTGGTGGGCGTGGTAGGCGTGCCGTACATGCTGGTGTTTGAGTTTCTGGGGCCGGTATTCGTGACCGCCGCCTGGATCAGCTTCCCCATCGGTCTGGCGCTGGGCATGATCGACCCTCAGCTGGTGCTGGGATGGATCGTGTGCCAGGCGGTATTCGGCACCCTGGTCACGTTGGCGGCGTGCTCGCTGGAGGAGCGCGGCTTTCGCTACTACAGCGGCGCGCGAGATCTCGGTCGGATGCTGATGCTGGCGGTGCTGGAGAACCTCGCCTTCCGACAGCTGGTGGATTGCTATCGGCTGATGGGGATGGTCGATCTGGTTCGTCGCAAACAAGGCTGGGGCACCATGAAGCGGCAAGGATTTGCGAGCCGGCGCTAGTACAGTTGGCGCTGTGAGGGTCGATCACCGGGTCGATGACTCCCCCCGTCGTTGCTGTCTGCGTGCTGCTTGCGATCATGCTCGGCTACGCCCGCCTGCTGACATGGCGCCACCGCCGTGAGGCTCGCCGGCTGGGCCGCCGCAGGCGTGCGCTGGAACGGGTCGAGCCGTTCGCGTTGGGACTCCTGGACGGCGATGCGGTGCTGCCGCGTGCCGACGACGCTGCCGCGCTCAACGAGCTTCTCACCGGAATGGCCCCAACCATCACCGGCGAGTCGCGGCAGGCGATCGCCGACTATTTCCTGTCCACCGGCGAGCTGGATCGCGCCATCGCCGGGCTGGGCGACCGGCGCTGGCCGGCGCGGGCAGCGCACGCTGCCGCACTGGGAGATATGTGCCATGCGCGGTCCGAGCCGGCATTGATCGAGAAACTGGGCGACGGACACTCCGAGGTGCGGCTGGCGGCGGCCCGCAGCCTCGGCCGGTTGCGGTCGCGGGAGGCCGCCGAGCCGCTGGCCGAGGCGCTGGTGGCGGGGACGGTGCCCCGGGCGGTGGCGACCGCATCGCTGCTGGCGATCGGGGTAGCGGCGCTTCCGGTGGTGCGCGCGCTGGTCGCCGCGGATGACCCCGGCCGGGTCGAGATCGGTGTCGATGTGCTGGGTCAGCTGGGATCGAGCAAGGACATGCCGCAGTTGCAAGCCTCGCTGGAAAGCCCAGTGGCCGCCGTCCGGGCCCGGGCCTGCCAGGCCGTGGGCCGGCTCGGCGATGAGACGCACGCCCACGAGCTGGTCGGCATGCTCGACGATTCCGACGCGGCCGTGCGGGCGGCCGCGGCGGCTGCACTGGCGATGGTGGGCGACCGTTCGGTGGCGACGGCGCTGATCCGCGTCGCCCAACACGACCAGCACGATGTCGCTGTCACCGCTGCCGAGGCGGTGTCCGCGGTGGCACCCGACCTGACGGTGCGGGTCGGCCGGCATCCGGCCGCGAGCCCCGCACTCAAGCACGCTGCGAGCCTGGTGGAGGCGTCCACGAGATGAGACTGGCGCTGACCGTGGTGGGGGTCGTCTCGACGCTCTATGCCCTGGGTCTGAACCTGTCCTACGTGGTGCTGTGGCCGTTCGCGCGAATCGGGATCGGGCAGCGCATGCGCCAGCGTCAGTGGTCGTGGTATGAGGAGGCGTTCGCGTCCCCGCAGACACCCGGGATCTCGATTGTGGTTCCCGCCCACAACGAGCAGTCGGTGGTGCTTGAATCGATCGAGTCGCTGCTGTCTCAGCGGTATCCGCTGTACGAGCTGGTGGTGGTCGACGACGGCTCCGACGACTCCACCGCCCGCACGGTGATCGCCGCCCACGGGCTGCACCCGGTGGCGGCGGTGGCCCGCGGTAGCGTTCCCTACCTGCCGCTGGTCGAGATGTGGCGCAGCACCGGCGATCCGCAGATCACGCTGGTGCGAAAACACAACGGCGGTCGGGCCGATGCCCTCAACTGCGGCATCGATGTCGCCCGCCACCCGTACGTCTGCATCACCGACGCCGACTCGATCCTCGACCCCGACGCGCTGGCGGTGATGGTGCGCCCGTTCCTGGAGGATCCCGATCGGGTGGCGGCGGTCGGCGGCACCGTGCGGGTGGGCAACTCCTCCCGCATCGAGCACGGCCGCATGATCGAGCCGCGGGTGCCTCGCGGGGCGGTGGCCGGCTTCCAGATGATCGAGTACCTGCGCGCGTTTCTGCTCGGCCGCACGGGCTGGGACCGGCTCGGATCGCTGATGATCGTGTCCGGCGCGTTCGGACTGTTTCGGCGTGACCTGCTCGAACAGGTGGGCGGGTACTGGACAGAGACGGTGGGGGAGGACCTGGAGATGACCCTGCGGATCCACCGACAGCTGCGCGACGCTGGGCGGCCCTACCGGATCACGTACTCCTCTGACCCGGTGTGCTGGACCGAGGTGCCGTCAGACGTGGCCACGCTGGGCCAGCAACGGCGGCGCTGGCATCGCGGCTTGTGGGAGTCGCTGTGGCGCCATCGCGGGATGTTCCTGCGACCGCGCTACGGCGTGGTCGGGATGATCGGCCTGCCGTACATGCTGGTGTTCGAGTTCCTCGGCCCGGTGTTTGTGGTGGCGGCCTGGATCGCGTTTCCGATCGGCCTGGCGCTCGGCCTGGTCGACGCCCGGTTGGTGCTTGCCTGGGTGCTGTGCCAGGCGGTGTTCGGCACGCTGGTCACGCTGGCCGCGTGCTTCTTCGAAGAACGCGCCTACCGCTACTACCAGGGCGTGCGGGAACTCGTGCGCATGCTGATCCTGGCCGCGCTCGAGAACATCTGCTTCCGCCAGCTGGTGGATGCGTACCGGCTGGCCGGCTTGTGGGATCTGATCCGGCGCAAGCGCGGCTGGGGCAAGATGCGCCGCCGCGGCTTGGCCGGAAGCTGATCAGATCGCCGATTCCCAGCGGCCCACCCGTCTCCAGGCCGCCTCGCGGCGTACCCAGACGTCGGTGATCAGCTGGTGCGGATGACTGTAGGTGACCAGCGCCGTGTCACTCGAGATCGTGATCACGGGTTCCAGTTCTGCGGGCTCGAGCGTGGAAACAGCCGAAGCCAGATCGTCCGGTGCCGGTGGTGCGAATGTCGCCATGGTATTGACCCCCCTGATGAGATGCAGACCCTCGAGAGGCCCCCAAGCCCCTCACCCTCTGTATCGGACGCAGCAGCGCTCGCGGGCAGCGCAAAACGGGGGATATGCCACTCCCACCTACGGAAGCACGGTTGCGAACGATGCGACCGGCTGCCGCTCGGGCGGCTCCGGCTCCCGCACCGGGGTGCCCAGGTGGATCAGCCCCAGCACCATCTCGTCTGGCTCCAGCGAGACCGCCGCTCGTCCGGCCTCGGTGCGCAACACCTCGGGGGTGCGCCAGTAGCCTGCAAGGCCCCTGGCGTGGGCGGCCAGGAGGATGATGTAGACCGCACAGGACGCGGCATGGGCGTCCTCTTGTGCCGTCTCCGGATCATCGCCTTGAACGACGCTCGCCACCACCAGTGTGGGCGCGCGGTCGAGCTTCCCACCGGTCGCCGGCTCCCCGGCGGCGGCCTTCAAAAGCGCCAGCGACTGCGGCCCGACCACCCGAAACCTCCACGGCTGGGTGAGCCGGTGATTGGGTGCCCACCGGCACAGCTCGAACAGCTGTTCCAGGGTTTCGGCAGGCACCGGCTCGGAGCCGAACAGCTTGTGCGTGCGGCGGGTGCGGATCGCGTCTGCGACCGAGGCTGCTGATGTGGTGGTTTGGGCAGGACATCCGGCGGGATAGTAGATGCGTGATTCCGGCTGGGGCTGCGTGTGGGGCGGTCGGTAGACTAAATGCGATGCTCGCGAGTGTTCCTAACGTCCTGACCACGGCCAGGCTGGTGGCGCTGGTGCCGTTCTGCATCCTGCTTGCGGGATCAGACGACGGCCAGAGCGTGGCCGCCGCCGTGATCTTCGCCGCCGCCGCAGCCACCGATTTCCTGGACGGCTACATCGCCCGTCATGCCCACGCATCGACCCGTTTCGGGCGGATCGCCGATCCGCTGGCCGATCGGCTCTTGATCAACCTGGCGGTGATCCTGCTGGCCTACGAGAACAGGCTCTCGTGGTGGCTGGCGGCACCGCTGCTGCTGCGCGACGTGTATCTGCTGATCACCTTCGAGCGCCGCCGTGTGGCCACGGAGGTGCGCGTCAACCGCGCGGGCAAGTGGGCCACAGCCACGATCATGCTGGCCGTGCTGATGATGATGCTGACCACCGCCGTGTGGCCGGTGGTGCTGTACACGGCGGGTCTGGTGATCTCGCTGGCGGCCGCCTGCCACTACCTCTTGCGGATGCGCACCGAGGGGAGTCTCTCATCAAAGCCGTCGTGATGGCCGGCGGCGAGGGAACGCGGCTGCGGCCGCTGACCTCCAACCAACCCAAGCCGATGGTGCCGGTGGCCGGCAAACCCTGCATGGAGCACATCATCGAGCTGCTGCGACAGCACGGCATGGATGAGATCGTGGTCACGGTCGCTTACCTGCCGCAGGTGATCCGCGGGTACTTCGGAGACGGGGAGTCGCTGGGCGTGAACCTGCACTACTCGGTCGAGGAGACGCCGCTGGGAACGGCCGGCAGCGTCAAGAATGCGGAAGAGCTTTTGGACGACACGTTCCTGGTGATCTCCGGCGACGCGCTGTGCGACTTCGACCTGACCGAGCTGGTCGGGCGCCATCGCGAGCGCGGCGCGATCGCCACGATCGCATTGCGCTCCGTCGAGAACCCGCTCGAGTTCGGGGTCGTGATCGTCGATGCCGACGGTCGCATCGAACGGTTCCTGGAGAAGCCCTCGTGGGGGCAGGTGTTCTCGGACACCATCAACACCGGCGTGTACGTGCTGGAACCCGAGGTGCTGCAGTCGATTCCCGAGGGCGAGCCGTACGACTTCTCCAAGCAGCTGTTCCCGATGCTGCTGGAGAAGGGCAAGCCGATGTACGGCCACGTCACCGAGGGCTACTGGCAGGACATCGGCAATCTCGACCAGTTCCGCCAAGCCAACTTCGACGCGCTCGAGGGCAAGGTGCAGCTGTCGCTCTCGGGCATCCGGCTGCGGGCCAATGTGCTGCTGGGCGAGGGCGTGCAGCTGCCCGAGCTCGACCAGATCGAGGGGCCTGCCTACATCGGCAACTACTGCAAGATCGAAGCCGGGGCGCGGGTGGGTCCACACGCGCTTTTGGGCAATAACGTGGTGGTCAAGGAGGGGGCGGTGGTCACTCGCAGCGTGCTCGACTCGGGTGACTACGTGGGCCGCAGTGCACGCATCGAGGGCTCCATCCTGGGACGGCGGGTGGACGTGCGGGCACACGCGGTGCTGCACGACGGCGTGGCGGTCGGCGACGAGTGCTCGATCGGCGAGGAGGCCGTGCTCAGCCCGGGCGTGAAGGTGTACCCGTTCAAGACGATCGAGGCGGGAGCGGCGATTCGCTCCAATCTGATCTGGGAGTCGCGGGGAATCACCACCGTTTTCGGCCGAGACGGCGTCTCGGGGCTGGTCAACGTCGACATCACACCGGACGTGGCCGCCCGGCTGGGTACCGCATTTGGCACGGTGCTGGCAAAAGGCGCGCGCGTGGTCGCGAGCCGAGACGCGCATCCGGCGTCGCGCATGATCAAGCGGGCGATGCTGTCCGGCCTGGTGGCGTCCGGCAGTGCTGTGTCCGACCTGCGGGTGGCGCTGCCCGCGGTCAACCGGCACGAGATGAAGGTCGACGAGCGGGCGCACGGGATTCACGTGAGCGTCTCGGGTGCCGACGCCGACGTGATCAACGTGCAGTTCTTCGAGCCACCCGGGATCCTGGTGTCCGACCAGACCTTGAAGGGCGTCGAGCGCTGCTATTCACGGCAGGAGTTCCGTCGGGTGGGTGCATCCGAGATCGGCGCCTTGACCTATCCCACCCGCGCTACCGAGGCCTATATCTCGGAGCTGCTCGATTCGCTCGACACCGACGCGATCGCGGCCCGCGGCTTCCGGATCGCACTCGACTACCACTACTCTCCCGCGTCGGTCGTGATGCCGGCGCTGATCGGTGACCTGGGGGTGGAGATGGTCGCCCTCAATGCGTTTGTGGAGTCGACGCCGGAATCCCGGGGTGAGGATCGCCGCGAGTCGCTGGCGGCCCTCGGCCGGGTGGTGACCGCGATGGGTGCCGACATGGGGCTTTTGATGGATAACGGGGCGGAGCGGGTGTGGTTGGTGGATGAGACCGGCACCGCCATCGACGGCCGTACGACGCTTCTGATGCTGCTGCGCGAGCTGGCCTCGTCGGAGCGGTCCGGTGACCTGCTGGTACCGATCACCGAGACGCATCTGGTGGAGCGGGTGGTGGGAGATCCCAGTCGTGTTCGCCGCACCAAGGCATCCCTGCAGGCACTGCTGGCCGAAGCCGCGACCGGAAACGCCCTGTTTGCCGGAGCATCCGGCGGCGGCTACGTCTTCCCCGAGTTTCTGACCACCTACGACGCTGTCATGTCGATCGGAAAGATCCTCGAGCTGATCGCCCACTCAGGCAGCGGCAAGGTGTCCGAGCTGGTGGCGGGGCTGCCGCATTCGACGCTGGTGTCACAGGAGGTGGCGTGCCCGTGGTCGCGCAAGGGCGCGGCCATGCGCCAGGTGATCGAGGCGGTCAAGGGGATGGAGGTCGACCACACCGACGGCATCAAGGTGACCGACAACGGCGGCTGGGCGCAGATCATCCCCGACCCCGACGAGCCGGTCATCCATCTGTTCGCCGAAGGGTCGAGCGAAGAGGAATCCCAGCGTCTAGAGCAAAAGTACAGGTTGATGCTTACCGAGGCCGCGGCGGTACA
This sequence comes from uncultured Actinomycetes bacterium, assembly GCA_963811675.1. Taxonomy (GTDB): domain Bacteria; phylum Actinomycetota; class Thermoleophilia; order Gaiellales; family JAICJC01; genus CAVPTL01. The sequence continues at coordinate 49,630 of CAWESH010000004.1, forward strand.
ACCCTCTAGTTGAGCTTGAGCATGGCGCGGTGGGCAAGTACACTTCTTCTGACCCCAAACCGGGATGAGCGAAATGGACGTTCTGCCTGATTTTACGACCCTGAGCGACGGCGATCTGAAGCAGTTGATCGACCGGTATGTGCACGAAGAGGAAGAGGTGTCGTATCGCCGTCGGCTGTTGCACGGAAAGATCGACATCCTGCGAGCGGAGCTGGTTGACCGCGTCAAGCGGCGCCGTGGCGAAGAGTCGCCGATTTCCGACGTGGACATCGAGCGGCTGACCGAGATTCTCGCGCACCGCGGGCCTCCGGCCGACCTGGCCGACGGCGCGGGTGTGCTCGACGACGGCTGAGGGCCATGTACTGCTCGGAGTGCGGACATCACAACCGTGAGGGTGCGCGGTTCTGTGGGCGCTGCGGAGCGAGCCTATTGGAGGCGGACGCCGGCGAGCCCACCGAAGCGCTGCCTGCGATCGACGCCGGCCTGGCCGAGGACGAACCGGCCGCCGTTGACGCCGGCACGCTGGTGATCCGGGTGGGCGGTGGCCGCGCCGGCGAGCAGTTCGCGGTGCGCTCCGACGTCACCACCATCGGCCGGGCGCCGCAGTCCGACGTGTTCCTGGACGACATCACCGTCTCACGCTCGCATGCGCGGCTGGAGCGCACTCCCAACGGGCCGCAGCTGACCGATCTCGGCAGCCTCAACGGCACGTATGTGAACCGTGAGCGGATCGAGACGGCGCGGCTCTCCGACGGGGATGAGCTGCAGATCGGCAAGTACCGGCTGACCTACATCGAGAAGAGCTGACGTGGCGGTCGACCCAGCCAACCGCCCGCCGCCGCAATCACGGCTGACCATCGGCACCGTGTGCAAGATGTTGAACGACGAGTTCGGGGACATCTCGATCTCGAAGATCCGGTTCCTGGAGGATCAGAAGCTGATCACGCCCCGGCGTACGCCGGGCGGATACCGGCTGTACTCGCAGGAGGACGTCGAGCAGCTGCGCACGATCCTGCGCATGCAGCGCGACGAGTTCCTGCCGCTGAGGGTGATCCGTCAGGTGATCACGCAGGGGGGTGGGGGAGCCCGCCGGCCGCGGATCGTGAATCCCGACGAGGGCCTGACGCTCGACCAGCTCCTGATCGAGACCGATGCCGAGCAGCAGTTTGTGCGCGAGCTGCATGATTTCGGCCTGCTGGAGGCCGCCAACCGTGATCGCAGCAAGCCCTACACCCGCGCCGACGCCGAGATCGTGATGCTGTGCCAGCGACTCGCCCGCTATGGCGTGGCCGCCCGCAACCTGCGGGCATTCCGCTCCGCGGTGGGACGTGAGGCCGGCCTGCTCGAGCAGATTCTGGCCCCGGCGCTGCGTTCGTCCAACCCGGATCGCCGCGAGGCCGGGCTGCAGGAACTCGAGACGCTGGCCGACCTCACCAGCCAGCTCGCCCACCTGCTGCTGGTGCGCGACCTCCGCCAGCTGGTCCGCTGAATAATTGGTGCCAGGCACCAATTATCATCCAGCGTCGGTGGTGAATAACGGTGCCAGGCACCGTTATTCACGCGTGCCACGACTGTCTGCGGTCCTGAGCGTGAGGGTGCCAGGCAACTTTTGATGCACCTGCGTGCATCTGCCAGGCACGTTATCACCTGCGGTGCATACTGGGTCCAGATGAATAAGGAGCCAGGCCCTTATTCACGGCTCACTCTGCGTCGTAGGTGATCAGCGAGTGGACGTCGTAGCCGTACAGCTTGTCGCGGCCGTTGAGGAAGCCCAGCTCGATCACGAAGGCCGCTCCGACCACCGTGGCGCCCAGCTGCTCGATCAGCTCCACCTTGGCGCGGGCGGTGCCGCCGGTTGCCAGCAGATCGTCGTGGATCAGCACTCGAGCTCCCTTGGGGATGGCATCGACATGCATCTCCAGCGCGTCGAAGCCGTACTCCAAGGCGTACTTCGCGCCCACCGTCAGATACGGCAGCTTGCCGGGCTTGCGGGCAGCCGCAAAGCCGCAGCCCAGCTTGTAGGCGAGCGCTGCACCGAGGATGAAGCCACGGGCCTCGGCGCCCACGACCACGTCGATCTTGCGCGGTTCGGCCCAGGCCGCGAGGTCGTCGACCGACTGCCGCAATGCTTGGGCGTCCGAGAGCAGGGGCATGATGTCCTTGAAGACGATCCCCCGCTTGGGAAAATCAGGGACGTCACGCACATAGGATCGAAGGTCGACCGGCACAGCCCGCGATTGTAACCACACTGCGTGGGTCGACCACCCTCATACCCGAGCGCGCTCTCGCCGATAATTGAGGTTAGCACATGTACGATGTGTTACGAGCAACCTATCGATTCCACTGCCCCAATCGGGATGAGGGCGAGTTCACACGGATTCCGCTCTCGGCCTTCCGGCGGCTCGATCGGCTGCCCGGCGCAGTGCATCCAGCCGTCTACCGGGTCGAGTACGACTGCACCTGCGGGGGCGTCCATCTCGGGCTCGTGTCCCACAGCGATCTCGACTACGGGCCGCTGGCGCCGGTGGAGGTCGAGTTTCGCAACCTGTTGACCGGCCGCACCGAGCCGGTGGGGGATGAGCTGGCCGAGGTGGCGCGGTCGCAGGTGCAGCGCGGCAACTGGCCGTGGCGGCTGTACTGCAGCAACGAGGCGCGGCTGAAGCCGGTGTTCCCGTCGTGCCTGACGGTGGTGCTGCCGCACGGACACGGCGACCTGGTGGGCGTGGCGATGAACTGCCCCAGCTGCGGCCAGACGACCCTGAATCTCGTCAGCGAGCCGCATCTGGACATTCCGTTCTTCCACGACCGGGTGGTGCACTTCGTCGAGCGGCCGTTCGGCGACGCCCGTGATCTCACGCTCGAGCAGTTCCGCGACCGGCTGCATTCAGCCCGGTTTGACGCCGCCCGCTCAGATCTGCCCGACGCGGCCTACCGGTTACACGGCCACGGCCGCGGCTTCGAGTTCCGACGCGGTCACCAGGCAGTCACGGCCGCGATGTTTGGCGGCGTAGAGCGCGCGGTCTGCCATCTCGATCAGCTCATCGGCATCGCGGGCATCGACCGGAAACGTCGCGATGCCGGCGCTGGCGGTGATCACGTCGGCGCTCATGTGGCGACGCAGGCTGGTGGAGGCGAGGTCGCGGATCGCGTCCCGCACCCGATCGGCGACCACCACGCCGTCGCTGGTTCGCCCCGAAACCAGGATCGCAAACTCTTCGCCGCCGAAGCGGGCGGCCACGTCGGCGTCGCGCTTCTGATGGGCGATCATGCGTCCCACTGCGCTAAGGGCGCGATTGCCGGCCGCGTGGCCGTGACGGTCGTTGAAGGCCTTGAACCGGTCGAGATCGAGCAGTACCAGCGTGGTGCACCCGCCGTAGCGGCGCACCCTGGCCAGCTCGGACGCCAGCGCCTCGCAGAAGTAGTCGTAGTTGCGAAGCCCGGTCAGCCGGTCGGTGAACGAGCGCACGGCCATCGCGCGGCCGGCCATCAGCGTGCGATGGCGAAGCTCGCCGCCCACCAGCGCGACCACCACCAGCGCCAGCCGAACGGGCAGCGGCAGCGGCGTGAACATCACCGCCGCGGCCGCGACGCCGCCTCCCAGGCGGCCGAAGGTGCCGGAGGCCAGCGTGACCGCCAGTGCTGCCGTTGCCGGTCGCAGCCCAGGGGGGACGGGCCACGACGCGGCGTAGAACATCACCGCCGCGGCAGCAGCAGATAATCGCAGTCGATCGCGCTCGCGGGCCCCCGGCACGAGGACACGCTAGCCACTCGCTCGGACGTCAGATCAGGTCAGCGCGACCAGAACTGCAGGCGCTTGCGGGTGGGATCGTCGTCGTCGTCGTCGTCCTTCGAGTGCGCGCCGTTGCAGCGACGGCCGCTCGGCAGCCGAATCATCCTCCCGGGCGAGTCGTGGATCCGCCCGGGGGACGGCTGCCGGTGCGCTGCAGCTTGCGGGCGTAGGTGTCGAGATCGGCCTCGCGCCGCTGCAGTGCGGCGGTCTGCTCGGCCAACCTGCGCTGCAGGTTCTCGAGCTCGACTTCCTTCTGCCGCAGCGAGTCGTGCAGCGTCTCGATCGCCTTGGTGCTGCTGCCGCCACCGCGCAGCAGGCCGCGGTTCTTGCCGGACTGCTCGACGGCGTCGCGCACCTCGGTCTCGCGCTGCTCGCGGGCGACCGCGCGCTTCTCCTCGAGTTCGGACATGCGTCGTTGCAGCACCGCGCGCTCGCGGTTGACGGCGTCTTCGGAGTCCTGCAGCGCCGCTCGCTGGTTCTCGAGTTCGGCCTCGACCCGGTCGGCGCGCACCGTCAAGCGCGCCACCTCGGCCTCGCGCTCCTTGATCTGGCCGTCACGGAGATCGAGCTTGTCGTGACGGTCGTCCAGCTCGCGCTCGCGCTCGTCCAGGGTGTCCTGGCGACGATCCAGCCGGCCTTCGCGGCGCTCCAGATCGGCCTCGGCGAGTGACTGGCGGGCCTCGCGCTCACGCAGGTCGGCGGCCAGCCGTTCGAACTCGTTGGCGGCGCGCGCCTCGGCGTCGGCCATCATCCGCTCGGCCGACTTCATCAGCCGGTCGGCCTCACGCGCCTGCGTCTCGGACTCGGCGCGCTGGCGGGTCGTATCCTGCTCGAGCTCGGTCAGCTGACGCTGACGCACGTCGAACTCGGCCAGCTTCTTGTTGACTTCGACCAGCTCGCGCTCGAGGTCGGCCAGCTCGGCGGTGCGCTGGTCGGCGCGCTCGATGCGACCAACCGCATCCTCGCGCATCGCCTCCAGCTTCTCGCGCTCGGACACCGCCTCCTGCTTGGCGGTCTCGGCCTGGACACGCGTCTGCTCGAGGTCGGCCAGCTCGCGTTCGCGGCGCTCGACGTCGGACTCCTTGGCCTCGACTTCCTTGGCGCGCGTCTCGAACTCCGCCATCTTGGTCTCCAGCTGCTGCAGCTCGCTCTCGCGGCGGGCGAGCTTGGCCAGCTGGGCCTCGGCGTCGGCGACGTGCCGCTCGGCCTCGGTGCGGCGCTCGGTGAGCTTCTTCTCGGACGCCTCGACCATGGCGGCGCGGGCCTCGACCGACTTGGCTTCCTCGGAGTTGGCCGCCTGCGCGGAGGACAGCTCGTCGAAGGCCTTGGCCAGCTCGGCCTCGCGGCTCTCGGCCGCCTTCAGGCGCTCGTCGATCTCGGCCTTCGACTCGTCAGCGCCGCCTCGCGGGCGGCAACTGCGGCTTCGCTCTCGGCCAGGCGCTTCTCGATCTCGGCGATCCCGGACTCGCGCTGCATGATGTCCGCGCGCGTCCCGTCGATGTTCAGTTCCTTCTGGGTGAGCACCTTCTCGACCTTCTTGGCGCGGTGCTCACGGTCGGTCAGCTCGGCTTCGAGCGCGTTCAGCCGGGCCTCGCGCTCGGCCAGCTGGGCCGAGCCCTCGGCGCCGCTGTCGCGCATCTGAGCCACCAGCTCATCGCGTTCCTTCTCGATCCGGGCAGCCTGCTCGCGCTCGTGCTCCACCTGCGCGGAGAGCGTCTCGACCGACTCGCGCAGCGATGCCAGCTCGCGCTCCATGGCCGGGTCGGCGGTTGAACCGTCCGCCGGCCGATTCTGCTCGGCGGCCTGCAACGGCGCTCTGCAGCTCGGCGCGCGTGGACTGCAACGTCGACTCCATGTCGGCCAGCTCGGCCTCGAGCGAGCTGATCCGCTCCATGTCGCCCGAGTTGCTGCTCGACGGTCCGTCGCCGGAGGCGATGCCCTCGTTGACGGCCAGCGCCGCCTCGCGCTTTGCCAGCTCGCGCTCGCGCCGGGCCAGCCGGGCCTCACGCTCTGCGAACACAACCTTTGCCTGCTCCTGCAGGGCGGACTGTTCTCGCTGCAGACGATCCTCCGCGTCGCGGAGGTTCTGCATGCGATCCTCCATTGCCCGTCGCAGGCCGCTTACCGGCTCCTGGGGTTCGGGCTGCGCGTCGGCATCGCTCATGGCTGCGTGACCTCTTCTGATCGGCTGGGGAACTACGGATGGCTGACGGAAAACCACCCGCCGGCATGCGCTGGGCGGGCGCAATCCGCTCAAGCCTCCTATCGGCCGCGAGCCGCCATGGCTTGAGTGCCGTTGGCCGGGTCACCAGCCGGGATCAGCCGGGAAGAAAAAGCGCCCCTGGCGAGCAGGCGGGGGAGCCAGTCTCGCAGGGGCGCTTTGACCCTCGCACAGGCCGAATCGGCGTTCGATTGGCCGGCCGTGCCGACCTCGTGATCGAAAAGGGCTCATGTACTACCGCTGCCTTGTCGATTCACGGATGTCAGAAGAAATTGTGCCTACCAGACCCGTACGGACATGTCGTCGCTCCCCATGTGGTGTTAGTACCCCGATCGGGGGACACTGTACACCCCTGGATGGGTGATGTCAAGTCCTGACAAATGTCGCTCACTCCCGCCGACACCCAAGCTTTTAGGCTTCGAATCTACATCGGAGCGCAGGCAGCGCTTGCCGTTTTGGTGATCGGCGTGGCGTTCGTGCACACCGGCGTACCCAACTGGCCGGTCACAATTGTGCTGGCCGCTGTCACAGCAATTGCCGAGCGACTGGCACCGCGCGTGTCGGCCACGGTGGAGATGTCGGTGTCGTTCTTGCCGATCGCCCTGGCGGCCGTGCTGTTCGGCCCGGCGGTGGCAGGGATCGTGGCCGGCTGCAGCATGCTGGGCTACGTGCGGGAGTGGCCGATCGACAAGTTCACGGTGTTCACCTCCGCGCGGGCCTTGGGCGGAGCGGCAGCGGGGTGGGGCGCACAGATGGTGATTCCGGCCGGCTCCACAGCCGTGTCGCTACCTCGCCTGCTGGTTGCCGCCGCGGCGGCCAGCCTGGCCTGGACTGTGGTCGACTTCGTCACCAACTCGGCAGTGGGCTGGCTGCGCGGTGTGATCGGCCCGCGGGCGCTTTGGCGGAACATGCGCGGCACCGTGATGGTGGCCGTGGCGCTGTACATCCCCGTGACGGCCCTGTTTGCCTACGCCTACCTGGGAGCGGGGGAGTGGGTGCTTGCGTTCTTCGCCATCCCCACCGCCGCGGCACACCTGACATTGCGCGCGCTGGCCAACCTGACGAGCTCCCGCGATGCGCTGGCTGAGGCCAATCTGAAGCTGGAACAGTCGAACATGCAGCTGCGCCGGGTCAACCTGAGTTTCACGCGCGCGATGGTGCGCGCGCTGGACGCCCGCGACAACTGGACCGCCAACCATTCGACCGCCGTGGCCGCCTACTCGCGAGATATCTGCCGCGAGCTGCAGTGGGACGCCGAGATCTGCGAGCGGGTACACCTGGTGGGGATGGTGCACGACGTCGGGAAGATCGCGGTGCCGTCCGAGATCCTGCAGAAGACCTCGGCGCTGACCGACGACGAGTGGGCGCTGATGCGTGAACATTCCGCCGAGGGCGAGAAGATTCTGCGAGAGGTCGAAGGCTACGACGACATCGCCACGGTGGTGCGCAGCCACCACGAGCGCTGGGACGGAGCCGGCTATCCGGACAGGATCGCAGGCGACCAGATTCCAGTGCTGGCGCGCGTGATCGCGGTGGCCGACTCCTACAATGCGATGACCACCGCCCGCCCGTACCGCGGCCCGATGACGCCCGAGGAGGCCATCGACCAGCTGGTGCGCGGCAAAGGTACGCAGTTCGAGACGCACGTGGTGGATGCCTTCATGGCGGTGCTGGAGCGCTCCGATGAGGGCTACCGGCTGGGCACGCGGTTCAAGGACTTCGAAGCGGCGGCCACCGAGCACGCCGAACTCGCCCCTGCAGAGCCAGAACTCGACCAGCGCGACATCGCCGCTTAAGCCCGGCGGGTCGGCTCCCGATAACGGTCAGGCAATGTCTCCGCTTCAGCTCATGCAGATTCTGGCCCGAGCCGCCGCGTCGCTGTCCGACCCGGGAGCGGCTCCCGGCGCCGTTGAGCGGTTGCTCGAGCAGGTGCCCGCTGAGGCGGGCCTGAAATGCGATCTCCGCCTCTCTGACGGTGCCCTTGAGGTCTCGTGGCTGGAACCGCCGGGACCCGAGCAGGAGGCGTTTGTGGCGGTGCTGGCAGAGTGCGTGACGCTGGCAGGCGCCGCATCCGCCCGCGCGGCCTATTCGCTGCTTGACGCCCGCAGCTTCGCCGCTGAGCTGGATCGGGTGACTGCCGCCGCTCGCTGGCGCGGTCACGATGCGTCGCTGGCGGTATTCGACGTCGAAGGAGTTGCCCACGGCCCCGGCGTGGACGAGAGCGAGATGGTCGCGCATGTGGGTGCGCTGGCCCGCTCGGCGGTGCGCTCCAACGACATCGTGGGACACCTCGGCGCAGGAAGGTTCGCGCTGCTGCTGCCACGCGCAGGTTCATTCGAAGCGCGATCGGCCTACCGGCGCGTGAAGACAGCCGTGGCCGCCAGCGAGTACGCCGCAGCCGGTGTGGCCTGCGGGCATGCCGGGTTCTCGGAGCTCAACGAGGCCGGCAACGACCTGCTGGGCGTGGCCGTTCAGCGGCTGACCGACGCCCAGCGGCGCACGGCCTACGAAGGCCCGTGGGATCCGTCCCACCCGTTGGCCGGGTAGTCGTCACATCACTCGGCCGTGGGAGAGAGGCGCCGTGGCAGGCGTTTTTCTTCAACTTGACATAACCAGCATTATCGTGCGTGGGCGGGGGAAGGCTCAGGAAGCCGCGGTGGCCCGCCGGTCGGGCGGTTTGGGCACCCGGGCGTTCCACGGCATCCGGCGCAGCATCAGCGACAGCGCCAGCCCACCGATGATGACGTTCACCAGCGTGATCGAGAACTGCATGCCGACGCTGAACGACAACACCGCCGACGCCGGCGCCGCGCCTCGGAACATGTAGCCCAGGAGCGCCTGCTGGGGCCCGATACCGCCCGGCGTCAGCGGCAGCAGCGTGGCGGCACTGGCAGCGCTGAGGGCGAGCAAGGCGTCCAGCGCCGAGGCCGGGATGCGGAAGGCCTGCAAGAACCAGTACATGGCCATCGCCCGGCAACACCAGCCCACCAGCTGCAGCGACACGACCGTGGTGAGATACCGGCGGGGCGTTCGCAGGATGGCGACCCCGTCGGCAATCCGTGACCAGAACGAGTTGACGTGGTGCTCGATGTAGGTGAAAAACACTCCGGCGGTGATCAGGATGGCCGCCAACAGCAGCACGAACACCCGGCCGTGGGCCTCCATGAACGACCATTCGAACGCCGGCAGGTGGCCGATCGCGGGTAGATGCGGCAAACGACCGGTGGAGTAGGCGGCCAGCAGCAGCAGCGGCCCGATCAAGAGGTCGATCAGCGTCTCGGCGATCAAGCTCGAAGTCACCGTCGTGTAGGCCGAGCCCGGGATCGAGCGATGCGCGAGGTAGATCTTGGTGACGTCACCGCCACGGGCCGGTACGACGGCGTTCACGCCGGCTCCGGCCAGGTAGGCCCCGGTGATGCTGCGCCAGCGCACGCGCACCTCTGGGTGGGCGGCGGCCAGGATGTTGCGCCAGGCCGTGGAGCGCAGCAGCAAATTGGAGAAGCCGAACGCCAGCGCGATTGCGAGCGCGCCTAGGCGGACGTCGGTCAGCCGGTCGGAGAACACCCCCGTTGCATGCCAGAAACTCTGAAGCGAGTTCACACTCCGTAGTGTGCCAGGGTTCTCTGGCGCAACTCAGTCGTGGCCGCGCAGGAAATCGCGCAGCGAGGGGTTACGTATCTCGAGCTCACGCAGAGCCCGGGTTTCGATCTGGCGCACCCGCTCGCGGGTGACACCAATCTCCGAGCCAACCTGCTCGAGCGTCGCCGGTTCCCGGTTTCCGAGGCCGAAACGGGCCTCGAGCACATGCCGGGTTCGGTCGTTGAGGCCGGCCAGAGCGTCGCGCAGCAGCTGCTCTCGCTCGGTGCCCGCCACCTGATCGTGCGGTCGCCGGGTGGTGGTGTCCTCGACCACGTCGGAGAAGCTCGACTCACCGTCACCCACGGGCGATTCCAGGGATACCGGATCCTCGGTCATGCGCTGCAGTTCCATCACCCGCTCGACCGGCAGCTGAAGCTCCGCGGCCAGCTCGCTGGGCAGCGGATCGCGACTTAGCTGCTGGGTCAGCTTGCGGTTGGCGCGGTACAGCTTGCGTACCTGATCGAGCACGTGCAGCGGCAGGCGGATCGTGCGGCCCTGGTCGGCGATGGCGCGCGACATCGACTGACGAATCCACCAGGTTGCATACGTCGAAAGCTTGTAGCCGCGGCTGGCGTCGAACTTCTCGACCGCCCGCATCAGGCCCATGTTGCCCTCCTGGATCAGATCCAGCAGTGGCACGCCGCTCGACGAGTAGGCCTTGGCCATCGAGATCACGAGCCGCAGGTTGGCCTCCACCAGGCGATCCTTCGCCCATTGGTGGCCCATGTCCTTGAGTCGCGCCAGCTCCAGTTCCTGGGCGTGCGTGAGCAGCGCTCCGTCGCCGATCTGGCGCACATACGTGTGCAGCAGGTCGACTGCGGGCGCCGGTGCGTCGGTCAGGTCGAGTTCCAGCTCTTCCAGCTTTTCGGGCTCGTCCAAGCCGCCCGGATCCGGTGAGGCGGCCGGGGTGTTGTCGTCGATCGGTGCGGGGCTCACGTGATGGCCGCTGCTTCCTGGGAGGGTTTCAGGCGGCAATCGCACGCCTGTTGCCTTGAGATCGGCGTTCAGCCCGCGTGTCTTGAGGGGTTCCAGCGTTAACGCCAGTATCGGCCGCCCCCGATCGCGTTCTTGACAGCCTGGCGGCAGTCGTTTGCGAGTCTGCCGATGTGCATTAGCGCCGCTGGGGGATGGATGCCCCGGGCCCCGCAACCGATCACGACGGTATGAATCACCCTGCTCTCAGCGGCACGGCCGCTTTGCACCCAGAAGATCTGCTGCGGATCAAGCGCAGCTGCTCGCACACCTATGTTCCCGATAGCCCGGCAATCCGCGGGTACCGCTACATCGACGTGGGCGGCGAGGCCGCGCCCTTCTACCTCTTGCGGATCAACGCTGAGCGTGTCTCCGCGGCGATCACACTGACCGCACCGATCGAACTGACCTCAACTCAACCGGCGGAGCGCGGCGCGCCCGCGATCGCCCGGGCGGGCGTCTCGGTCGGTGTCAACACGATTCCCTGGCACAAGCTGCTCGATCAGGACGTGTGCTCAGGCGTGTGGGCGACGCTGATGACCGACGCGCTGCAGGAACTGGCACGGCTCGACCTGCTCGAGCCGGAGCTGTGCCCATTCTGTTCTGACGGCTCAGACGACGTCTGAGCGCTGCTCAGACGACGCGACCCTCGGGTGACACCGTGATGCCCTGAGAGTCGAGCCGCTTGCGGATCAGGTACTGGAACGTCGACCACGCCCCGCGGCGGGCATCGAACATTCGATACACCTGCCACTCGGTCAGCATCGATGGGTCCGTCCGGCGGGCCTGCGCCCAGTCGGCGAACTTGGGCAGCCGGCCGCTGCGCACCGCCAGGGCAGCACCCTGGTCGATCGCACGATCCAGCCGCTCCTCCCCCACCGGGACATCGAAACCGGCCTGCTTGAGTGCGTTGTTGAGGGAGCCAAAGGTGTGCCAGTACAGGGACTTGGAGGGCATCGAGCCCTTGCGGGCCTCAATATCCTTCGCAGTCGGCACCCTGCCTAGCTCATCACCCAGGTCCTTGAGCAGACGCAGCAGCTCTTCCTGAGTTGCAAACCGCCGCGGGACCAGGCCCGCCAGCCGCTTGGCGCGGTTCCAGGACTTGAAATGCTCGATCACCGTCTGTGGATGGACGGTGGTCTCCGGGTCCGCTTCGAACTCGCGCATGGTCGGTGAGCGCCCTAAGCGTTTCGCACAGGTTCGCAACTCGTCGAGGATGTATTCATCCGAGTACCGCTTTCGCATACCCGTCTGAAACGCCTCGAGTTCCCCCTGTCGATACCCTCGATGGCGCTGTACACGGTTTTTCGCCTCATATTTCCGTCTCCGTGGACAGTGTGTGGCTGTCACGAGCTTATAACAAACCAGTGAGCAGGTGCAAGCGCACACCCGTGTGATGGTATCGGCGTCAACGCAAGTCGACCGGGACGCGGTGGTCCCCTCGAGCAAGACGCGATAAGATCACAGGCGATTATGAAGTTGCGTAGCCCCAGCCGCACCGACGAGCGGTTCTGCAATCTGATGCAGACCGCCGATCGCATGCGATCACGGGCGTGGACGGGGTACCTCGACCACACGCGCGGTTCCGAGGCCTACCAGGACGACGAGCCGGAAGCCTGGAATCGCCTGCAGGAGCGGCTGGCCGCGATCGACCAGGAGCTGATGCACGCGCTTTCGAGCGACGGCTGAGGCGTGCTGTTCGGGGCGAAGGTGGCCGCGGCCCGGGCCGCGGCGCGACTCTCCCGTTTCACCCGCACCGGTGGCGGCACCACGCTCCCGGGACGGCTGCTGCTGGCGCTTTCGCCCGATGCCATCGTTCGCCTGAGCGGCAAGCTGGAGCGGGGATCGGTGGTGGTATCGGCGACCAACGGCAAGACCACCACCGCGCGCATGCTGGCCGGGATGCTGGCACCACCGTTTCGGCTGAGTCACAACCGGGCGGGTGCGAACCTGGCGTCTGGTGTGGCGTCGGCGCTGCTCGAGCGAGACCGAGCTGACGCCGGGCTGTTCGAGGTCGACGAGGCCGCCCTCCCCCACGTCGCGCGCGAGCTTGCACCCACGGTGATGGTTCTGGGGAACCTATTCCGCGACCAGCTCGACCGCTACGGCGAGCTGGAGGCGATCGCAGAGCGCTGGAACGATCTGACCGCGACCCTCAGCTCAGATCGGGTGCTGGTGCGAAACGTCGATGATCCCTTGGTGGCGTCGCTCGATCCCGGAGCAGCGCGCGTGATCGGCTTTGGGATCGACGATCCGGCGGTGGGACTGGCCGGCATGGAACACGCCTCCGACTCCAAGTGGTGTGCCTCGTGTGGACAGCGGCTGGACTACGCGGCGGTGTACCTGGGCCATCTGGGCGATTGGAGCTGCCCCAACTGCGACACGCGTCGACCGGCGCTTGACGTGGCGGCCACCGCGGTCGAGATCGAGGGACTCGAAGCCTGTCGTTTCCAGCTGGTCACTCCCCTGGGGAGTGCGCCGGTACGGTTGCCGGTGCCCGGCCTCTACAACGTCTACAACGCGGTGGCCGCGGCCGCAGCGGCCTGTGCGACGGGCGTTGTCTCGCTCGAGCGGATCGTGACCGGGCTGGAGCGGTTCGATCCCGCCTTCGGTCGGTTCGAGCGGCTTCACCTGGACGGTCGCGACGCGGTGTTGGTGCTGGTCAAGAATCCGGCGGGGGCAAACGAGGTCGTGCGCACGCTGATCCGCGACGGCGAGCCCAAGCGGGTGCTGCTGGCGCTGAATGACCGGATCGCCGATGGGCGCGACGTGTCGTGGATCTGGGACGTGGATTTCGAGTTGTTCCAAGGCCAGCTCGAGCATGCGGTCACCAGCGGCACGCGCGCTGCCGAGATGGCGCTGCGACTCAAATATGCCGGCCAGCCCGGTGATCGGGTGGAGGTGGTGTCCGATCTCGGAGCGGCGTTTGACACGGTGGTCGCGGGCGAGGGCGGTACCGCCTATCTGCTCGCCACCTACACCGCCATGCTCGACCTTCGCCATACCCTGGCCGAGCGGGGCGTGGTGCGTCCCTACTGGGAGGCTGCGTGACCGGCCTGGTGATCGGGCACCTGTATCCCGAGCATCTCAATATCTACGCCGACCGGGGCAACATCGAGGTGTTCCTGCGCCGCTGCGAGTGGCGCGGGATCGAGTGCCGGGTGAGCGCCTGTGGCCTGGGCGAGGCGCTGCCCGACGCCGACCTGTACTACCTCGGCGGCGGTCAGGATCGCGATCAGATGCTGGTCGCACACGACCTTCAGAGCAAGGCCGGTGATCTCCGCGCCGCGGTCGACGGCGGTGCGGCCGTACTGGCGGTGTGCGGCGGCTATCAGCTGCTTGGCCATCGTTACCGCGGGCACCACGGGAACGAGATGCCCGGTACCGGGCTGGTCGACCTGGAGACGGTCGCCGGTGACGACCGCATGATTGGCAACATCACCCTGGAGTGTGACCTCGACGACGGCGGCCTGCGCACGCTGGTGGGCTTTGAGAACCACGCCGGGCGCACCCACCTGGGCGCCGGCCTGAAACCGCTGGGCAGGGTGATCCGGGGCGGTGGCAACAACGGCCAGGACGGCGGCGAAGGCGTCCGCGACGGCCGCGTGATCGGCACCTACGTGCACGGACCGCTGCTGCCCAAGAACCCGTGGCTGGCCGACCTGATCATCACCGAGGCGCTCACCCGCCGAAACGGCCCGGTCGAGTTAGAGCCCCTGGACGACACCCTGGAGCTGGAGGCTCAGCGCGTCGCAGCCGGTCGGTGAATAACGGTGCCTGGCACCGTTATTCACCTGGCCCAGAGTTCGCCCAGGTGGACGAAGGGGTCGCCGGCCCGCCACCGCTCCAGGAATCGGTGAATCGGAGGCCGCAGGTCGACGCTGCCCAGCTCGGAGCGCGGTACCAGCTGATGCCCGTCAACGGCGTCGTCGGCGGACGTCACCTCCTCCAGGCTGCGGTGCGACAGATCGCCGTAGAAGAGGATGTGGACGACATGCTTGCGCGGAACCTGGCGAGCCGGCGAGATCGACTCGGCGATCGCGATCGGCCCCTCCAGGGTGACGTGCTCGAGCCCGGTCTCCTCCATCAGCTCTCGGGCCAGTGCGATGTGCAGCGACTCCCCCACCTCCACCCCGCCCCCGGGCAGCAGCCAGTAGGCGCGACCGTCCTTGCGCTGGCGGCAGAGGAGCACCGAGTCACCGTGCGTGAGCAGAGCGGCCACTCGGATTCTGGGTGCGATCACGCCACCAACCCTACAGCGCCTTGGGGCGCGATTGGTACTCGTGGACGAGTGCCGGCGCGTCCTCCCTACTGAGCTCTGAGATCACGTCAGCCGAGAGGTGAAGCTTCCCGTGTGCCTCCCAGAAATCATCTTTTGAGATCTCGAGCTGTTGGTTGAGGATGACGCTGAACCTTCCGGCCGCGGGAGACGACGCTATCGACGACGTTCTGGACGCGGCCCGCGCCTTCGCCCAGGTGTACCTCCACAACGATCTGAGACAGCGTGGCCTTAGCCCTGGTGAACGGGTGAGTTTCGATCGCTGGTTCGAGAGCCACGGGCTAACAGCCAATATGGTCAGATTGGTCAATATGACCAGAGTATTCTCTCGAGGTCAGCCGACTCCCGATGACCCGAAGCCGCCTTCCCCCCGCCGGGTCTCGTCGAGTGCCCGCACCCGGACACTGCGTACCGTTGGAAGCTGAATGATCACCAGCTGGGCGATCCGGTCGCCAACGGCGACCACAAACGACTCACTCGGATCCGTGTTCAGGAGCAACACGCCGACACGTCCGCGAAAACTCGCGTCGATCAGCCCCGGGCCGTTGGTGACGCCGATTCCGTGGCTGTGGGCCAAGCCCGAGCGAGGAACCACCAGACCCGCATACCCCTCGGGGATGGCAACCTTTAGTCCGGTGTCGATCCGTGCCCGCGCTCCCGGTGCGATCGCCATTGCTTCGACGCTTCGCAGATCCATGCCGGCGTCGCCAGGATGGGCGAACGCCGGTAAGACCGCGTCGGGGTGGTCGAGAACGAACTGCACGTCCATGGTGAGTTACTCGTCCACCCGATAGTCGTCGTATCGCGACAACAGCTCGCGTGGCAGCCGGGCGCTGACCAGCACACCCTCCTCGCTGTCCTCTCGGGCAGTGATCGGGGCGCCGCTGGCGTACAGCGCCGAAAGCTCGGCCCCCTGCTGGTGGGGCATCAGCAGGCGCACGTCCACGAACCGGTCCTGGAAGAACTCGGCGATCCGGTGCTTCAGCTCATCCAGGTTCTCACCGGTCACGGCCGACACCTGGACTGCGCCTGAGAAGCGGTTTCCCAGTCTCCGCCGGGCGACCTCGTCCAGCTGATCGATCTTGTTCAGCACCATGATCTGGGGAAGATCATCGGCGCCGATATCCGACAGCACGTTGCGCACCTCGGTGAGCTGGTCGACCAGATCGTCTTCACCGCCCGACCCGTCGGCCACAAGCAGCACCAGATCGGCTGCCAGCGTCTCCTCGAGCGTCGCTGCGAAGGCCTCCACCAGGCCGTGCGGGAGCTTTCTGATGAACCCGACGGTGTCGGTGACGAGGTACGAGCGGCCGTCTTCGCGGAAGGCGCGGGTGGTCGGGTCGAGTGTCTCGAAGAGCCGGTCGTTGACGCTCACCTCGGCGCCGGTGAGGGCGTTCAGAAGCGTCGACTTGCCAACGTTGGTGTATCCCGCGAGTGCCACGGTCGGCACTGCACGGCGGGTGCGTTGGCTGCGCATCAACTCGCGATGGCCGGCCACGTCCTTGAGCCGGGCGCGCAGCAGCACCACTCGCTGTCGTGCCAGCCGACGATCGGTCTCGAGCTGGGACTCACCCGGGCCACGGGTGCCGACGCCGCCGCCGAGCCGCTCGAGATGCTTCCACATACCCCGCATCCGCTGGAGGTTGTACTGGAGCTGGGCCAGCTCGACCTGGAGCTTGCCCTCCGCAGTGTGCGCATGCTGGGCGAAAATATCGAGGATCACCGCGGTGCGGTCGACCACCCGCATCTCCAGCCGGTCCTCGAGATGGCGCTGCTGGCGGGGAGTGAGCTCGTCGTCGCACACGATCACCTCGGCGCGGACACGGTCGGAGTACTCCTTCAGCTCGTCCAGCTTGCCGCTGCCCAGATAGGTGGCGGCGTCGGGACGGGCACGTCGCTGCATCATCGTGCCGACGGTTTTGACTCTGGCGGTACGCAGTAGCTCGCGCATCTCGTCGAGATGGGCGTCGCTGGGCTCCGCCGAGGCCACCGTCGCGATCACCACCGCACGCTCGGGAGCGTTTTGGCTGCGATGGTCGATCGGATCTGCCACCGAGCAAGTATAGAGTCGGGTCAGCCGACCCGAAGGTGCTGCTCGATCCGCCCGACCGCCTCGCGCAGCCGGTCGTCGGCAAGCGTCAGCGACAATCGCACGTAGCCCTCGCCGTTGGGTCCGTAGGCCGAGCCGGGCGAGACGACCACCGCAGCCTGGTCGAGCACCAGCTCTGCGAACGACACCGAGGTATGTCCCTCGGGAACCGGCACCCAGATGTAGATGGTGCCCTTGGGAGCAGGCACGTCGATGCCGACCGCCGCCAGCGCTGCGATCACCAGGTCGCGCCGCCGCAGATACACGGCGCGCATGTCGGCGACGAAGTCCTGTGGCCCCTCCAGCATGGGCACGGCGGCCATCTGAATCGCGTCAAACATGCCGGAGTCGATATTCGTCTTGAGCGTCCACAGCCCGGCGATCATCTCGGCATTGCCGACCGCGGCACCGACCCGCCAGCCGGTCATGTTGTATGCCTTGGACAGGGAGAACATCTCGATGCCGGCGTCCTTTGCTCCTGGAGCTTCCAGGAAGCTGGGCGCCACGTAGCCGTCGAAGGTCAGCTCGGAGTAGGCGTTGTCGTGCACGATCGGAACCCCCCGATCGAGCCCGAACCGGGCCAGGCGTTCGAAGAAGTCATCCTCGATCACCGCTCCGGTGGGGTTGTTCGGGTAGTTACAGAAGAGCAGATTGGCGCGATCGGTGATGTCGGGGCCAAACGCCTCCAAGTCGGGCTGAAACCGGTTCTCGGCGCGCAGCGGCATCAACACCGGCTCGGCACCGGCCAGGGTGGTCGAGCCGACGTACACGGGATAGCCGGGGTCGGCTGCCAGGCAGATGTCGCCCGGGTCGAGCATCGACCAGCACACGTGGGCGACGCCCTCCTTGCCGCCCAGCAGCGGCAGGATCTCGGTGTCGGGGTCGAGAGACACGCCGAACCGCCGCTGATAGAACGTGGCCACGGCTTCACGAAACTGGGCTCGTCCGCGGTTGGACGGGTACTGATGGGTGTCGGGCAGCGCCACCTGTCGCTGGGCCTCTGCCACCACCACGTCGGGGGTGGGCAAGTCGGGGTCGCCGATGCCCAGCGAGATCACGTCGATGCCTGCAGCCTTGCGCTCGGCGATCTTTCGCTCCAGCTCGGCGAACAGGTACGGCGGGAGATCCTGGACACGCTTGGCGAGCCGCATCTAGAGCGCCTCCAGCTCGGCCACAAAGAGTGGATCAAAGCTGCCCGCGAGTACGGGCTCGACCGGGCCGGTCATGCGAATGTTGAGCTGATCGTCGATCTCGATCACCAGTGTCCCTCCATCGGTGTGCACCGTTACCGGGGAAGCCACGTCGCCGGCCGTGACGGCCGCGACCGCGGCGGCGGTCGACCCGCTGCCAGAGGACAGCGTCTCCCCCGCCCCGCGCTCCCACACCCGCATGCGGATGGCGTTTGGCCCCAGCGGACGGTAGAACTCGACGTTGACGCGGTTGGGGAACCATGGATGATGCTCGATTGGCGGTCCGAGCGCTGCCAGGTCGAGGTCGTCGACGTCGTCGGCGGGGATCACGCAGTGGGGATTGCCGACGTTCACGAATGTGTACGCCGGTGCCGGGGGCGGGCCGTCACCGGGCGCGTGGTCATCCCCCGTCAGCGACGCGCGGCCGGCGTCGATGGTGACCGAGGTGCCGTCGACCGTGCCGCTGACCACACCCTTGACCGTCTCGATCGTGACCGTCGTGAGGTTGTCGCGGCGGCACAGGTAGGAAACCGCGATGCGGCTGCCGTTGCCGGAGAACTCCGCCTGCCCGCCGTCGGGGTTGTAGATCCGGACGCGGGCGTGGGCCCGCTGCGACGGCAGGATCTCGAGGATGCCGTCCGAGCCCGCCCCGAAGTCCGGGTGGCAGATGCGGCGAACATCGGCCTCGGGGATGCCTCCGTCAGGCCCCTCACCCTCAATCACCAGGTAGGCGTTGCCGACGGCTTGAAACTTCTCAAATCGCATGACGGCGGAGGATACCCGTGTCAGCCCTGAAACAGGGATCCCAACACGATGATCGCCCCCAGAACCGCGCACACGATCGCGCAGCCGATGATGATCGGCCAGGTGGTGGGAACGCCTGCCACCAGCACAACTCCGGCGATCAGCGAGCCGATGATCAGCGGCACCCGGTGGACCGGATGGGGCCGCAGCTGCAACACCTTGCGCCCCGCCCGGTCGGCCAGCACCAGGCCGCAGGCAAGCGTGGCCAGCAGCAGCGCGGCCACCACCACCGGGGCGGTCACCCGTTGTTGCCACAGGATCACCTGATCGCCGGCGGTGCCGACCAGCGCGGAGATGACCAGCGCGATCGGGGCACAGGCCGCCACGATCACGAAGGCGTCGCGGGCCTCGCGCACGGCGTCGCTCTCGCGGCGGCGGGTCACAGCAGCCGCTCCACCGCGTCGGCCACGTCTGTGGGCTCCCGGTCGGCATCGAGGCAATGGATGTGCGCAAGCCGGCGCATCCAGGTGCGCTGGCGTTTGGCGTAGCGGCGGGTGCGGGTGATCAGGCGGCGAATAGCCTCGTCGCGGTCGATCTCGCCGTGCAGGACTGCGGTCACGTCCTGGAGCCCATGAATGCGCGCGGCGGTGTGGGAGAACACGTGATGCGCCCGGGCCTCGCGCACCTCCTGCTCCACCCCTCGCTGGAACATCGACTCGGTGCGGACTGCGATTCGCTGGTCGCCCACCGACGCCGGCAGATCGAGCCCAACGATGACCGTCGGCACGCGCGTGTGGGCGTCCCACAGACTGTCGGACTCGGGCGCGAGGCTACTGCCCGCGGCATGCAGCTCGAGGCCGCGCACAACCCGGCGGCGGTCGTTGGGGTGGATCGCTTGGGCGGCGGCCGGATCGAGCTCGCTCAGCCGTTGGTAGGCGGCCTTTGGATCGGTGTCATAGAAGACCGCAAAGCGTTCCCGTTCACCCGTCGCGGGCTGCGGCCTGGGTCGTAGCTCAGCGACCGCCGCGCGCAGGTAGAGGCCGCTGCCTCCGGCCATCACCGGCCGGCGCCCGCGGGCGATCACATCGTCCACGGCGGCGTGGGCCAGCCGGCCGAACTCGGCGACCGAGCCGGCGTGCTCGAGTGGCCACACCCCGACCAGGTGGTGGGGCACCGCGGCCAGCTCGTCGGGCGACGGCTGGTTGGTCAGGATCGGCAGTCCGCGATACGCCTGCATGGCGTCGCAGGAGACGATCTCGCCATCCAGGCGGGTGGCCAACTCGAGCGCAAGCGCACTCTTGCCCGATGCCGTCGGGCCGAAGATCGCCACCGCCGGCAGCATTGTCAGGCGGCGGCTGCGGAACGCCGGCGACCTGCCAGCGTCTGGCTGGTGGACGAGTCGATCACGACGTTCACCAACTCGCCCGGAGTCCCCGCCCCGGTGAAGTTGACCGCCTTGTTCCCGCGGGAGCGGCCTCGCAGCACGGACGGGTCGGTGCGGCTGGGCCCCTCGATCAACACTTCCTGGACGCTGCCTTCGAGCTCACGGTTGCGGCGGGCGGCGTGCTGCTGAACGAGATCGACCAGCCGCTGGATGCGCTCCTTCTTGATCGCGTCGGGCACCTGCTGCTCCATCTTGGCGGCCTCCGTGCCCCGCCGCGGCGAGAACACGAAGGTAAACGCATGGTCGTAGCCGACCTGGTCGTACAGCGACAACGTCTCGTCGAAGTCGGCGTCGGTTTCGCCGGGGAACCCGACGATGATGTCGGTGGTCAGCGCGATCTCGGGGATGGCGGCGCGCACGTTTGCGACCACCGTCAGATACCGCTCGCGGGAATACGTTCGCCGCATCGCCTTGAGCACGCGGGTGGAGCCCGACTGCACCGGCAGGTGGAGCTGCTCGCAGACGGCGTCACACTCGGCCATGGCGGCGATCACGTCGGCGCGCATGTCCTTGGGATGCGGGCTGGTGTAACGGATCCGGCCGATCCCGTCGACTGCGTCCAGATCACGCAGCAGCTGGGCAAAACTGGTGTCCGTTGCCGGTCGCAGATCCCGACCGTAGGCGTTCACGTTCTGGCCCAGCAGGGTGAGCTCGATGACTCCGTCGTCAGCCAGTGCGCGGGCCTCGGCGACCAGCTCGGCAGGTGGCCTGGAGCGCTCCCGGCCGCGTACGCTGGGGACGATGCAGTAGGCGCAGTTGCAGTTACACCCGGTGGAGATCTGAAGCCACGCCTGGTGCGGGCGATCCCGTTTCAGTGGCAGCGATCCGGCGAAGTTGTCGAAGGTCGAGAAGTGCCCGCGAGGGATCGCTCCGCCGGCGGTGATGTACTCGCCCAGCCGGTGGATGTTGCCGGGGCCGAAGGCGAAGTCGACGAAGGGGAACTCTTCGAACAGCGAGTCCTTCATCGATTCCGACCAGCACCCCCCCACCACAATCAGCTTGTCGGGGTCGCGCTGCTTCGCCCCCCGAGCGTTCATCAGGTGCTGCACCAGCCGCTCGTCGGCCTTTTCGCGGATGGTGCAGGTGTTGAACACCAGCACGTCGGCCTCATCGCTGTCGACCGCCTCCCCCAGTCCCGACGATTCCAGCAGACCCTTGATCCGCTCGGAGTCGTGCACGTTCATCTGGCAGCCGAAGGTCGTTACCGAGTAGGTGCGCATCGCCGCACTCTAACCGAGTGAATAATTGGTGCCTGGCACCAATTATTCAGGCGCGGTGGGGGCGGGAGCGTCCGCTGAGGGCCTGGAGCGCCAGCAGCAGCACGACGGCGCCGATGATGGAGCCGATCAGGCCGGCCGAGCCGTGCCAGCCGACCAGCCGTCCGAACAGGGTTGCAAGCTCGGCGCCGGCCACACCGATGACCACCGTCACCAACACGCCACGGGGATGGTCGCCGGGGACGATCAGACGAGCGATCGCACCAACAATCAACCCCACCAGAGCTGCCCACACAATCCACATGGACGTGGATTCTAGATCACAGCGCCCGCAGAGACGCCGGCGGTATCCGAGTCGATCACAATCACCGAGCGAGCGCCCTCGCCGCTGCGCAGGCGGTCGAACGCCTCGTTGATCTGATCCAGCTCGATCAGATGGGACACCACGTCGCCCATGTCGAGCCGGCCGTCCGCCGCCAGGCCGATCAGTGCCGGCATCTCGGCGGCGACGTTGGACGACCCGTAGTAGCACCCCAAAAGCTTCTTCTCGCTGAGCAGATCGAGCGCCGGCAGCGACACCTCCGCGCCCTTGGGTGCGAGTCCCACTACGACGGCCGATCCGCCCGGCCGGATCATGTCCCACGCCTGGCGGATGGTGGCCGGAAGCCCCACCACCTCAAAGGCGTAGTCGACACCACCGGGAACCAGGCCGATCACCGCGGAGACCGCGTCCATAACCGATCCGTCGACGGTGTCTGTCGCTCCCCGCCGTACCGCCCGCTCGAGCTTGTCCGCGGAGCGGTCGACGGCGATGATGCGGCCGGCGCCGGCCAGCTTGGCGCCCGCGATCACCTGCAGGCCGACTCCGCCACAGCCGATCACGCATACGCTCTCTCCCACCCGCACACCGGCGGTGTTGCGCACCGCCCCCACGCCGGTGACCACCCCGCAGCCCAGCAGGGCCGCCTGCCACAGAGGCAGGGGCGCCGACAGCGGGAGCGCGGCGGCAGCGGGCACCACACACCGGTCGGCGAAGCAGGACACGAAGTTGAAATGCTGCACCGGGCGTCCGTCGCCCAGACTCAAGCGAGACGTGCCGTCCAGCAACGTCCCCCGCCAGGCGTGGTCGGCCGCCACGGTGCACAGGTGGAATCGCCCGGCCTGACATGCCGAGCAGGTTCGGCACGGCGGCACGAAGCAAAAGACAACCGGGTCGCCGGGTGCTACGTGGGTGACCCCCTGGCCGACCGCCTCCACCACTCCAGCCCCCTCGTGACCGAGCACGATCGGCCAGCGGCCACTCCCCAGATGGCCGTCGGCCAGGTGGAGATCCGAGTGGCACACCCCGGCCGCCGCCACCCGCACCAGCACCTCGCCGGCTTTGGGCGGCGCCAGCCAGAGCTGCTCACAGACAAGCGCGGTACCGGCCTCGTGCAGCACGGCTGCGGTGATCTGGATCGGCTCGCTCACGCCACCCGCCACTGCTCCAGCCGGTCGAAGTCGGGATCGACGCCAAGGCCGGGTCCCGGCGGCGGGGCGATGGTGCCGTCGGCGGCGATCTCAACCGGCACGGGCAGAAGCCAATCGCGTGCAGCTGCGCTCCACTCGGGAGGGTCGAAGGGCACCTCCAGGAAGGCAGCAGTCGAGAATCCCAGGGCGGCGTGCAGGTTCACGATCAGCCCATAGCCGTTCGACCAGGTGTGCGGCGACCACGCTCGCCGGTGCAGATCCGCGAGCGCCGAGACCCGCCGGCAGCCGCCGATACCGCCCGCCAGCACCACGTCTGTCTGAATCACGTCGACGCCGCCCCGGACGATCAGGTCGCGCGCCTCGTGCGCCTGTCGCACCATCTCGCCGGCCGCGAGCCGCAGGTCGGTACGGCGGCGGAGAGCGGCGTAGCCGTCGACGTCGTCGGTCGCCAGGGGCTCCTCCAGCCAGTAGACGTCCAGCGGCTCGAGCGCCCGGGCGCACTGAGCGGCCTCGGCCACGTCCCAGCGTGGTCGCACATCTCCCGGCATCCGCCACCCCTGATTGGCGTCCACCATGATCTCCATCCCCGGCCCCACGGCGTCGCGCACCTGAGCGACGGCGTCGATATCCGCCCGCCAGTCGCCCAATCCGAACCGCAGCTTGATCGCGCCCACACCGGCGTCACGCAGCGCCACTGCGCGCCGTGCGCGCTCGTCCGCGTCGACCATGTGGGCGGCCGACGCGTAGGCTGCAATCCGCTCTCGGCGGCCCCCCAGCAGCTGCCACAGCGGCCGGTCGAGCGCCCGGCCGACGAGGTCCCACACCGCCGCCTCGAGCGTCCACGGCCGGCTGCCGTGGAAATCTGCCGTCTCACACAGCTCCCGCACCAGCTCGGTGCGGAACGGGTCGACACCCACCAGCAGCTGCTCCAGCAGTTCGCGGTCGGGTAGGGCGTCGCCGCTGGCGGTGCCGGTCACGCCCTCGTCGGTTATGACGGTGACCAGGGTGGCCTCCTGGAAGCGGCGAGGCTCGGGATCCCACGCAGCGTTCAGGGGAGGATCGATCGGGTGGCGGTACCTGCGCGTCTCGACAGCGGTGATGCGCACGCGGTCAGCCGGCGTCGTAAAAGGCGTTGGTGGCGCTGTCGCGCAGGGCAATCAGCTCATCGACGCGCCGGTTGCGGTCGGCCGCCAGGGCGTCGCTGAGCGCACGCAGGGTGGCATCGCGGTTGGCCGCCCGCACAGCCACCTTGTCGTCGGCTTTGGGGTCGACCCACACAGCCACCAGCAGCACCAGCTCGTCGATCAGATCCCGCTCGATCAGCCCGTCGGCCACCGCGTCCATCACACCGGCGCCGATCCCCAGCTGGGCTGCGCCCCAGGTGATCAGCTGGTGGGTCGGTTCGGTGGCGGTGGCCTTGTTCAAGACGATCGTGGGCGGGCGCACCGCATACCCCGCCCCCAGGCAGCACAGCACCGGCGCGTGGCCCGGCCCGGGGACGGCAAACCCGGCGGTGGCGGCCGCGGCCGTGGCTGAGCCACGCCGTGCGATCACCACGTTGATGTGACTGCCGTTGGGCACGTCTCCCGACCAGGCTTCGCCGATGCGTCCGTCGATGTCTTCCAGCCGGCTGTTCATTGCTGCACGCTAGTCGCCCACGGCGGTCGGCGACGAGGAAGTGGACTGCATCCGGCGCAGCTCCTCGAGCGGGATGTGACAGCGAAGGGCATGGCCGGGCTCGGCCTCGGCCAACGGTGGCTCGGTGGTCTCGCAGATGTCGCCGATCTTGCGCGGACAGCGAGTGTGGAACACGCATCCCGTGCGGCGGGTCGGCAGGGCTCGGCAGCTCCCCCTCGAGCCGGATGCGATCGCCCTCGCTGCCGTCCAGGCTGGGCACAGCCGAGAGCAACGCCTCGGTGTAGGGATGGTGCGGCGCCGAGAACACCGCGTGGGCATCCCCGAGCTCCATCACCCGCCCCAGATAGAGCACGCAGATCCGGTCGGACAGGTACCGCACCACGCCGAGGTCGTGGCTGATGAAGAGATAGGCCACCCCTTCCTTGCGCTGCAGCTCGTACAGCAGGTTCAGGATCGCTGCCTGCACCGACACGTCCAGCGCCGAGGTGGGCTCGTCGCAGACCACCAGGTCGGGGTTTCCGGCAAATGCACGTGCGATCGCAACCCGCTGTTTGAGTCCACCCGAGAGCTGCACCGGCCGCATGCCCAGATACCGGTCGGCCAGCCGCACCGACCGGGTCAGTTCCACCAGTCGGTCATCCCTGGCCTGGCCTCGCAGACCCGCCAGCTTGGACAGCGACCGGCCCACCAGGCGGCGCACCGTGTGCCGCCGGTTGAGCGCCGAGTCGGGGTTTTGGAAGACGATCTGGATGGCCTTGACCTGGTCGCCAGAACGCTTCTTGGTGGTACCTGCAAGCGGCGCCCCGGAGAGTTCCAGGGTCGTGCCCGAGTCTGGCTGGAGGATTCCCAAGAGCACCTTGGCCAGCGTGGTCTTGCCGCTGCCTGATTCGCCCACCAGCCCCAGCGTCTCACCGGCGCGGATGCTCATGTCCACGCCGGCCAGGGCGTGGATGTCGGTGCCCGAGACCCGAAACGTCTTGCTCAGATCCTTGGCGCTGAGCAGCGGCGCGAACGTGCGCTCGGCGACGGCGGTGAGGTCGCCGCCTTCGACGTGCGGCAGGGTCGGTGCCTGCTCATGGAAGTGGCAGCGGGATCCTCGCAGCGCGGTGACCGGATACATCGGCGGCGGTTCGGTGCGGCAGCGATCCTGGACCAGGCCGCAGCGGTCGGCGAAGATGCAACCGGGGATGTCGGCGCCGGGCGCCGGCAGGAATCCGGGGATGGTGTCCAGCCATCCCTCGTCTTTCAATCGCCCTCTGCGCGGGATGCAGCGCAGCAGCCCGACCGTGTAGGGGTGGCGGGGCTCTTCGAACACCTCCAGCGCCGGCCCCTGCTCCACCATCTCACCGGCATACAGCACGCCCACCCGGTCACACATCTTGGCGATCACGCCCAGGTTGTGGCTGATGAAGAGCAGCGACGTCGAGAGCTCCTCGCGCAGCGCCGACACCAGGTCGAGCACCTCGGCTTCGACGGTCGCGTCCAGGCCGGTGGTGGGCTCGTCCAGGATCAGCAGCGCCGGCTCGACCGCCAGCGCCATTGCGATCACGACCCGCTGCTGCATCCCGCCGGAGAGCTGATGCGGGTAGCGATCCATGACATTGCCCGGGTCGGAGATGCGCACCCGCTTGAGCGCGTCCTCAGCCCGCTCCTTGGCCTCGCTGGAGCCGGTGCCGCTGACCTCGAACACCTCGGCCACCTGCCGGCCGATCCGCATTGAGGGGTTGAGCGCCCGGGATGGATCCTGGTACACCATCGACACGCTGTTGGAGCGCATCTGGCGCAGCTCGGAATCGCTCAGATCGTAGGGATTGCGCCCGTCGATCAGGATCGAACCGCTGGTCACGCTGCCGTTTCGCGGCAGGTAGCGCACCAGCGCGAGTGCGACCGTCGACTTGCCGCAGCCGGACTCACCCACCAGGCCGAACGACTCGCCCCGGCCGACCTCGAACGACACACCGCGGATCGCCGCCCGGTCGCTGCCGCGGACGCGGTAGGAGATCTCGAGCTGGTCGACTGCCAGCGCGGCGTTCTCGACCGGCAGCTCGGCCGCGCTCATTCGTCCACCACCTTTTCGATCGCGTCGGAGATGAGGTTGACCGCGATCACCAGCGAGGCGATCGCGGCGGCGGCGAACAGCACCTCCCACCAGTACCCGGCCTGCACCACCGAGATGTTGTTGGAGATGTCATCACCCCAGTCGGGCGTCGGCGGCGGGATGCCGAAGCCCAGAAACGACAGCGTTGCCACCGTGAACACTGCGTATCCCAGCCGCACGGTGAACTCCACCAGTACCGGCGAGAGCACGTTGGGCAGCAGCTCGGAGATCATGATGTAGAAGCCGTTCTCGTTGCGCAGGCGGGCGGCGGTGATGTAGTCCAGCTCTCGCTCCTGGATCACCGCGGTGCGCACGGTGCGTGCGATCAGCGGCGCGAAGATGAAGCCGATGCAGATGGTGACGGTGATGTTGGACGGCCCCAGGGCCGAGATCACCACCACCGCGGTGATCACCAGCGGCAGCGCCAGCAGCGCGTCCACGAATCGGCTGATGCCCTCGTCCACCCAGCCGCGCATGTAGCCGGTGATCAGTCCGATCAGCGTGCCCAGGACGGTGCCCAGCACGGTCGCCACGAACGCCACGATCAACACCGCGCGGACGCCCGTGATCGTCCGGGAGAAGATGTCGCGGCCGATCTGGTCGGTGCCGAACCAGTGAGTGCGTCGAGGGACCGGCGTCGGTGTGCAGCAGGTCCGTTTCGAAGGGTGTGTAGGGGACGATGCGATAGCCGATCACGGCGCACACGATCCAGAACCCCAGGATCGCCGCGCCGATCGATGAAGGTCTTCGACTTGCGCAGCTCGCGCAGCTGCTCGCGACGTACCTGCTTGGCGTCCGAATCGACGGCTCCGGCGACCGCGGGCTCGTCGGCGCTGACCGCGCTCACTTGTCACCCCCGGCTCGCAGCCGCGGGTTGAGCAGCGTGTAGGCGATGTCGGCGAACAGCGTGCCGATCAGGTAGACGACGCCGATCGTGAGCACGGCCGCCTCCAGCATCGGGAAGTCGTGGTCGTGGGCGGCCTTGTACGTGAGCGAGCCGATGCCCTGGTAGTGGAACAGGTACTCGACCACCAGCAGACCGCCGATCAGGTAGCCGACCTGGGTGGCGACCACCGTGATCGTTGGCAAAAGCGCGTTGCGCAGCACGTGCCGGCGCACCACCGTCTTGGTCGGCAGGCCTTTCAGCACCGCGGTGCGGGTGTAGTCGGCATCGAGCGCCTCGATCGTGCCGGCCCGGGCCATGCGCATGATGTATCCGAACAGCACGCACGCGATCGCGATGGCGGGCAGGATCAGGTGGAAGATCTGGGTGAACGGCCCGGCGCCGTCAGGAGCGGTGGCTCCCACCGGCAGGACGTTCAGCCAGATGCCGAAGATCATGATCAGAAACACCCCGGAGACGAACTCGGGCAGGCCCAGCAGCGACAGCCCGAAGCACGCTGATCGTGCGATCCGCCCAGCCGCCCGACTTGAGCGCCGCGATCACCCCCGAGAGGATCGCCAGCGGCACGCAGATCAGAAACGCCACCAGCGCGAGCTTGAGCGAGTTTACGAGCGCGGTGGTGATCAACGGCCTGATCGGCTCGTGGTAGGAGTACGACGTGCCCATGTCGCCGTGCAGCAGGTTGGTGACCCAGTCGGTGTACTGGGTCACGATCGGCCGGTCGACGCCCAGCTGGTGGTTGAGCTGGGCGACGCCCTGCGGCGACGCGAGATTTCCCAGGATCGACCCGGCCGGGATTCCCGGGCAGCTTCTGCCCGGCCAGAAACACGATCATCGACAGGATCCAGAGCGTGACCAGGGCCAGACCCAAGCGCTTCAGGATGTAGACCGCCATCTCGTCCTCCGAGATCGAGCCGGTGGCGGGCAGGCCGCCACCGGCACGTCATGATGCTTATGCCGCGGCGGGGCCTGCGCCGTTGAGGAAGATCTGCCCCATGCCGGTCGTGACGACTCCCCCGATGGCTGCCTTGGACACGCTGATCGCGTCGAACCAGTAGGGCGAGAATCAGCGGGGTCTCGTCCAGCAGCAGCGTCTGGATCTGCCCGGCCAACTTGCGCTGGGTCGAGAGATCGATGCGCAGCCACGTACTGGTTGACGAGCTTGTCGTACTGGGGGTTCTTGAAGTGGGCTGCGTTCCAGGTGCCGTCCGACTTGAGCGGCGCGTTGAGGAACACGTTGGGAACGCCGCGATGCCCGTAGTCGACCAGGCTCATCGGTCCGTCCAGCCAGTCGGACTTCCCGTAGACGCTGTCGCCGTAGTAGTCGGACTGCTGGTCCTCGATCGTGAGGTTGATGGTGATGTTGATGGCGGCCGCCGCCTCCTTGACGATCTGGGCCAGGTCGGAGATCTCCTGGTAGATCTCGGCGTACAGGTCGGTCGTGAACCCGTTGGGGTAGCCGGCGTCGGACAGCAGCTGCTTGGCCTTGTCGAGGTCCTGCACCCGCTGCGGCACGTTGGGGTCGGTCGAGCGGAAGATCGGCGCAAACGGGCTGTCGTTGCCGAGCTGCGCGTAGCCTTTGAAGAGCGCCTGGGAGATCTCCGGCCGGTTCAGCGCCAGTGCCATCGCCACGCGCACGTTCTTGTCGTTCCACGGCTTCTGGTCGTTTCGCATCGACAGCTCGCGGTGCTGCGAGGACTTGGTCGACCCACAGCTTGTAGTCGGGGCTGTTGAGCACCGCCTCGGCGCCCTGGGGCACGATCAGGTTGACGATGTCGACGTCGCCGCCGGACAGCGCCAGGATCTGCGGCTGCTGCTTGTCGTAGAAGATGTGCTGCAGCTTGGCCGGCAGCACCTTGCCGCCCCACCAGTGCGGGTTGGGAGCGAAGGTCGCTCCCTGGCCGGTCTGGTAGGAGGTCATCTTGAACGGCCCGGTTCCGGGGAAGGTCTTGACCCACTTGGTGTAGTCGGAGCCGTTGGGCACGATGATCATGTTGTAGTTGTCGGACGAGATCAGGTACGGGAAGTTGCCGACGGGGCCCTCGAGGTTGAACTCCACCGTCTGATCGTCGATCTTCTTGACGCCGTCCTTGATGAGCACGCCGGTGAAGGCCGACGCCGCGTTCACGTACACCTTCGGGTCGGTGTTCGACTGGAACGAGTAGACCACGTCGTCGGCGGTCATCGGCGTGCCGTCGTTGAAGGTCACGCCGGGCCGCAGGTTGTACGTCCACACCGACGCATCGGTGTTGGGCTTGAAGCTGGTGGCCAGCATCGGCTTGAGGATGTTGGTCTGGGGATCGTTGAAGCTGAGGAACTCACCGGTCTGCTGGAGCATCGTCAGCCCGCCCTCGTCGGCGACGCTGAGCGGGTTGATCTCAGCCGCCGGGACGACACCGGCGATGCGCAGCGTCGCGCCGGCTGCCGGCTTCACCGCAGCGGCGGAGCTGGAGGACGCGGTGGAACCGCTGGAGTTGGCACCGCCGCAGGCGGTCACGATCGCTCCCAGAAGCGGGATCGAGATGCCGATGATCGACCCTCGCTTGAGGAACTCGCGGCGGTCGATGTGGCCGGCCACATACTCGTCGATCACGTGGTTTTCGAGTTCGCTTCGGTTGTGGCGCAACTCGTCGAGCTTTTGGGGGTTCCGCTCCATGGTCACCTGCTTCTTTTGGGGACGACGCGGGTCAGTTCACAGGTCGCGATCGTCTCGTCGACTACAGCCCACATCCGAAATCTCTTTCATACTGCCGAACTCGTGTCAAGGGTGGAATCTCGCACGCTGGCGACGCCGCACGTGCTAGCCGAGCTCGATCAGCGTGCGAGCGCCGTGGCCGGCCAGCATATCGCCAAACGCCTCGTTGATCCGTCGCAGCGGGTAGCTCGATCCCTTCAACCGGTCGAGATCGAGTCGGCCATCCATGTACAGGTCGAGCACCATCGGCATGTCCAGGTGGGGCCGGCATGAGCCGTACAGGCTTCCGGTCACGATCTTCTCGTCGCGAACCAGCTCGGCTCCGGGCAGCTCCACGATTGCTCCCAGCGGCGGGATGCCGATGCACACCAGGGTGCCACCTCGGCAGACGGCCTGCCAGGCGGTGGTGGCCACGCCCCGCGCGCCTGAGGCTTCGAAGCCGTAGTTGGCGCCTCTGCCCGCGGTCAGGTCACGCACGGCCGCCACCGGGTCGCACTCGGTGGGGTCGAGCGCGTGTGTTGCTCCCAGATCGATCGCGAGCCGGCGGCGCTCCTCAGCCGGATCGACGGCGATCACGGTGGACGCGCCGACCAGGCCGCAGGCCTGAATCGCCGACAGGCCCACGCCGCCGGCCCCGAACACCACCACCGAGCTGCCGGTGCGCACCATCGCGCGGTTCAGCACCGCGCCGATGCCGGTCATGACGGCGCATCCCACCAGGGCCGCGATATCGAACGGTGCGTCGGGCCGGATCGGGACGCAGCTTGCCTCGGGCACGACCGTGGACTCGGCGAACGTCGAGAGAAATGAGTAGTGGTAGATCGGTTTGCCGTCCAGCGAGAGGCGGGTGGTGCCGTCCAGCAGCGTCCCGGCCAGGAGTGCGGGCGTCGCGCTCTCGCACAGGCTCGGCCGACCGCCTACGCACGGTCCGCAGCGGCCGCAGGCGGGCAGCCACGAGAGCACCACGTGATCGCCCGGGGCGACCGTGGTGACGCCTTCTCCGACGCTTTCCACCACGCCCGCGCCTTCGTGCCCGAGCACGGCCGGCAGCGGGCTGGGGGTATCGCCGGTGACCGTGTTCCAGTCGCTGTGGCAAACGCCGCTTCGGTGCAGTCGCACGCACACCTCGCCGGGTGCGGGCGGGGCCAGGTCGACTTCGACCACGTCGAAACCTGTGTTCGGCTCTCGCAGTACCGCCGCTAGCATCGGGCGGGAGCCTAGCAACTAGCGGCCGGCGCCGAGCTCTTCCACATAGGTGGCCGATCGCCGCGCCAGCGACCCGTCCTCGACCCTCGTAGTAGCCCATCCGCCAAAGCGGCGGCGAGTACAGGTGCAGCGACGTGGCTGCGTCGGCTCCGGCGTGGCGCACGTTGTGGATGCGGGAGGCGTCAAACCGGAAGCCTGCGCCGGCCGGGTATTCGGTCACGGTCAGTTCGGGTTGCCCGACCGCCAGTCGCTCTTCGGCGATCCTGCCTCGCACCACCCGCACCGCTCCCGACGAGAGATCGTGGTCGTGCAGGCCGGTGTCCTGGGAGGGCATCCAGCAGATCAGCCACAACTCCAGGTGGTGATCACGGCCCAATCGCACGTAGTGGCGCTGATCGGCGGTGTGCTCTCCAGATCGCGCCACAGCTCGGGGCGTTCGGCCAGGGCGTCGGCCAGTGCCTCCAGCTCGTGTGCCTCGAGGTCGCGATCCGTGGTCTCGCGCTCGGCCAGCCATCGGTCGATGCCGGCGCTGAGCTCAGTCATTGGGTACCTCCGATCGGGTTGAGCAGACGGGCGGGGTTGTGTTCGAGCAGCAGATCGACCGCCCCCGAGCCGAGGGCCTCCACCGCCCTGCGGGTCGGCTCCCAGGCGATCACCGGGTGATCGCTGCCGTACACCACCTGTTCGGCTCCATAGGTCGAGAGCGCGAGTTCGAGCGCTTCACGACCCGAGCTCGCGGTGTCGAGAAACAGGTTGGGATCGATCGATCCCTGCTCGCCGCTGAACACGCGCCAGCGGTGTTCCAGCACGGGGGCGCCGCCGGCCAGAATCGCCCACACGGTGCGCAGCTGCGGGTGGAGCTCTCGCCCCACCGCCCGCCAGGTGAAGAACGCGCTCTGCGACCAGGCCGGATACTGCCCCACCGACGTCCACCATCCCGGGAGCGATCCGGGGGCCGGATCTCGAGGTGTCCACGGGGCCGGGCCTGGGTGGACGAACAATGGCCGGCCGCGCCCTTCGACCAGGTTCAGTAACGGCCGGACTCGATTGACGGCCTCGGGGGTCGCCAGCGCCTCCGACGGCACGGTCACACCGGCGAAGCCGCGATCGAGCAGGTCGGAGACCGATCCGAGCGATGCCTCGACGTCGTCGAGGACGACTGCCGCCATCGCCTGCAAGCGCCCCCCGGACTCGCGCGTCACCTGCTTCGATGCCGGTGTTGTACGCCTCCACCAGCGGGGCGGCCTGCTCGGCCGGGAGCGCTTCGCAGCCCACCGGTGTCGAGATCGAGATCACCGCCGAGTCGATCTGCTGGCGATCGAGTTCGGCGATCCGCCGCTGCGGGTCGTGGTTTCGCAGGTCGATGTGACAACCCGGCTCCCATCCCAGTCTCCAAGTACATCCGTGGCCCGGTGCCGCGTAGGCAGGGCGCCGAAGTGCGGGCAGAGAGCGCCGAGATGAGCGCTTCCGGCCACAGGTGCTGATGGATATCCACGCGTGGAATGTTTGCGCCTCCGAGAGTCTTGTGAAACGATTCACAGATTGTGCCCGACGTGTCCTCCACACGCAAGCGACCGACCCTCAAGGACCTCGCACAGCTGACGGGGCTGTCACCCGCCGGCGCCCACTACGCGCTGCGTGGCGAGCGGGTGTCGGCCGACACCAGCGAGCGGGTGCGGGCCGAGGCCCGCCGGATCGGGTTTCGGCTGGATCCCGTAGCCCGGGCGCTACGCGGCGGGTCAAGCGGGTTGGTGGGGGTCGTGGGCGGCAGTCTGCACGACTACTGGCACCAGCATTTCGCCTCCGAGCTCGGCCGGGAGCTGAGCCGTGACGGTCGCCAGATGGTGCTGGTCGACGCCGGCGGCAGCCATCACACGCAGATCGAGATCGCCGCCGATCTGCTCGATCACCGCGTCGACGGGCTGGTCGTGCTGCCGGTCGAAACCCATTCCGGTGACTGGCGCGACGTGGTCGGGCGGGTTCCCACCGTGGCCGTGGGCGCGTCGCTCCCCCATCCCGCCAGCACGGTGCGGTTCGGAGCTGCTGCGGGGATCCGGCTGATGCTGGAGCATCTCCGCGGTCTCGGCCACGAACAGGTGTTGGTGCTGACGCCCGGTGTGCACACGCTGCCGGCGGCGGAGGCAGTCACGTTCGTGGAGTGCGGCTTCTCGGCGGCCGACGCAGCTCGGGTGGCATCGGAGTCGCTGGGTGGGAGTGCGCGACCCACCGCCGTGTTTGCCCTCACCGACACCATCGCCTGCGGGGTGTACGCCGCCTGTCGTGACCTGGGCCTGCGAGTGCCCACCGACGTGAGTGTCGCCGGGTTTGACGACCATCCGCTGTCGGCGCTGCTCAACCCCGCGCTCACGACCGTCGGCTGGGATACGCCCAGGGCGGCTGTGGCCGCTGCTCGCATCCTCAACCGCACGTTCGAGGGCAGCCGCCCTGCCGCGGTCGAGTTTCCACCGTCCCTGGTGGTACGTGACTCCACCGGCCCGGCCTGATAGACCTCGGTCATGCAGCTCGAGTTCGTGCGGGGCGACATCACCACCGAGCCGGTGGACGCCATTGTGAATGCCGCCAACTCCGCCTTGGCCGGCGGCGGCGGAGTCGACGGGGCGATCCAGCGGGCCGGCGGTGCCGGAGATCCTGGCGGAGTGCCGAACGCTCGGAGGCTGCCCCACCGGCGAGGCGGTGGCGACCGGGGCGGGCGCGCTGCCGGCTCAGTACGTGATCCATGCGGTCGGTCCGGTGTGGCGCGGCGGTGAGGACGGCGAACCGGAGCTGCTGGCCTCGGCACATCGGCGAGCGATCGAGATCGCCGCCGACCTGGGGTGCCGGTCGGTGGCGCTTCCCGGCGATCTCCACCGGAATCTACGGCTATCCCGTTGCGCGGGCCGCTCCGGTCGCTGTGGCGGCGTCCTGGGCTGCGGCTCAGCGCGCACCCGGGCTCGCACGGGTCCGGTTCGTACTCTTCAGCGAGGCCGATCTGGTCGTGTACCGAGCAGCCGCGGAGACGCTCGGGGTCGGATCAGCGCAGTAGTCGCCGTCGCTTGCGGGGCAGAGACAGCGTGAACGTCGATCCCTCGCCCGGCTCGCTGGTGACGGTCAGCCGGCCTCCCAGCGCCGATGCCAACTCACGCGCGATCGAGAGCCCCAGGCCGGTGCCGCCCTCGCCCCGGCGGCTGTAGAACGGGTGGAACACCGCCTCGTGATCGGCCGGTGCGATGCCCGGCCCGGTGTCGGTGACCGTGATCGCCGCCACGCCGCTGGATGTGAGGCAGGCCAGCTTGACCGTGCCGCCCCGAGGTGTCCACCGAAACGCGTTGTCGAGCAGGTTGTTGACGATCTGAAGCACGCGGTCGCCGTCGGTGATGACCGTGGGAGCCGCGGCGGTGGTGGTGTCGAACTCGACCTCGTTGGCCCGCGAGATCTCGCGGAAGCCGGCGGCGGCCTGCTCCAGCAGCGCCTCCAGCCCCACCTCTTCCTGCACCACCCGGAACTGGTGGGCTTCCAGCCGGGTCAGGTCGAGCAGGTCGTTGACCAGTCGTTCCAGCCGCCGCACCTCCTCGTTGACCGCGGCCAGCGAGTCGTCCATGTCCTCGGGCTCCACCACGCCCTCCGAGACCGCCTGGACGTGCCCGGAGATGGCCGTCAGCGGGGTGCGCAGCTCGTGGGTGACGCGCATCAGGAAGTTTCGTTCCAGCTCGTCGATCTCACGCAGCCGGTCGACCATCCCCTGGAACCGGGTGGCCAGCGCCCCCAGCTCGTCGTCGGAGGTGCTCTCGGTGACGACGTTCACGTCCAGGTCGCCGCGGGCCACCCGGTCGGCCGCGGTCCCGATCACGGTCAGCGGGCGGGTGATCCGGCGCGACACGAAGGTGGCCAGCACGAACGCCACCACCAAGCCGATGACCGTCCCGATCGTGACCAGGCCGATCACGTTCTTCCAGGCGTTGTTGACGTCGGTCAACGGCTTTGCAAGCACCACTGTGCCGAGAGGCACGCCCTTCACAAGCACCGGCGCGGCCACCCCTATCAGTCGCTCGTGAGAGCCGTGCATCGGCGTGAACTCCACTACCTGTCGCTTGTCGTTCTCAAACGACTCCAGGACCTTGGGTGGGATCCGCCCTTGGTGCGGGTTAAGGTCGAGAGACTGATTCTCGGGGAACATCGGCGGCCCGCCGTAGTACAGGTGGGCGGCGGTTGCGGCTTCGAAGTCGCTGGGCGTCACTACCTGGAGCTTGGTGTTATCGCCGATGCTGTAGTAATGGTTCAGGGCGCGGTTGTAGTACTGGGCCACCCCTGCCACCTGTTTCCGCAGCGTCTTCACCGTCTGGTCGCGGCTGTAGGACTGGTACAGGCTGACGACGACCACACCGGCCAGCACCGTGGCCAGCAAGAGCGTTCCCACAAAGAGGAATGCCAGTCGGGCTCTAAGTGACCGTAGCATCGTCAGCGACCTTGTATCCGACGCCCCAGACGGTGGCAACCGGACAATCGTCGCCGAGCTTGCGCCGCAACTGGCGCACGTGCACATCCACCGTGCGGGTATCGCCGGCAAACGTGTAGCCCCACACCCGCTCCAGCAACTGGTCGCGGGTCAGCACCAATCCACGGTGGTCGAGCAGCTCCCACAGCAGGTCGAACTCCTTGGGCGCCAGCTGCACCTGCTCGCCGCGCACGGTCACCTCGCGCCGGCCCGCGTCGATGCGCACGTTGCCGTGCTCCATGGCGGCTTCCTGGGGCCGCCGGGCGGTGGTGGCTGAGCGCCGCAGGATCGTCTTGATGCGGGCCACCAGCTCGCGCGGATTGAACGGCTTGGTGAGGTAGTCGTCGGCGCCCACCTCGAGTCCGACGATCTTGTCGACATCGTCGTCACGGGCGGTCAGCATCAGGATGGGAACGTCTGAGCTGGAGCGAATCTGGCGGCAGATCTCGAGGCCGTCCATATCCGGCAGCATCAGGTCGAGCACCATCAGGTCAGGCTTGGTGCTCTCGAACTTGGCCAGCGCTTCCGCCCCGTCACGGGCGATGTCGACGGTGTACCGCTCTTTTTTCAGATACATCGAGACGAACGAGGCAATATTCCGCTCGTCCTCGACGATCAGAATCTTTTCCGCCAAGGGTTACCACCGGATCGAAAGCGGGTGAGACGACGAAGACCATTTCTTCTTTGGCCCGTTGTTCACAGTGTAGTCGCCTGATCCGTTGAGGGTCACGCTGGCCCGCGCCGTCGAGCTGAAGTTGGAGACGGTGCCGGTGATCTTGACCCAGAAGTCACCGCTGGCCTTGAGGCACATCGTGTTTCCCTTGTACACGGTGGCCTTGAGATTCGAGTCCCAGTGGTGGCTGGAGGCGCCGCTGACGGTGGTGTTGCCGCCGCGCACGGCGATCGAGCCGGTCTTGATGCTGGCGACACTCGCACCGCTGGCGGAGTCCTCGGTGACGGTGCCGGTTCCCTTCGCCCACACGTAGCCGCAGTGGCTGCAGGACGGCTTGGCGGTTGCGGCAGATGCGACGGTGGCCGCCGTGCCGAATGCGACCACACATACCACCCCACAGAGAACCCTTTTCATACCTCTCATCATGTGGAAGGGCTGCGGAGACGTCTACAGCGCGCCTGTAAGGCTTCTGTAAAGTCGATTTTCGGCGGTCAGGTGGCGATATCGACGGCGCGCGACTCTCGGATCACGGTGACTTTGATCTGTCCGGGATATTCGAGGTTGTCTTCGATCTCACGCGCGATCTCCTGGCTCATGAGCGCGGCGGTGTCGTCGTCGATCTCCTCGGGCTTGACCATCACCCGGATTTCGCGGCCGGCCTGCATGGCATAGCAGCGTTCCACGCCTCGCTTCGAGGTGGCGATCTCCTCCAGCGCCTCCAGCCTCTGGATGTAGCCCTCCAGGCTCTCGCCGCGGCCTCCGGGCCGAGACGCGGATACGGCATCGGCGGCGATCACCAGCACCGCCTCGACGGTCTGGGGCTCCACGTCGTAGTGGTGTGCCTCGATCGCGTGGCAGACGCTGGGGCTCTCGCGGTAGCGCTTGGCCAGCTGGGCAGAGATGACGGCGTGCGGCCCCTCGACCTCGTGGGTCACCGCCTTGCCCAGGTCGTGCAGCAGCGCGGCCCGCCGGGCGGTCTTCTGACTGGCTCCCAGCTCGGCGGCCATGATCGCGGCCAGATGCGCACACTCGACTGAGTGCTTCAGCACGTTCTGGCCGTAGGAGGTGCGGTAGTGCAGCCGGCCGAGCACCTTGATCAACTCGGGATGCAGGCCGTGGACGTTGGCCTCGAGCGATGCCTGCTCGCCCGCCTCGATCATCTTCTGCTCGATCTCGGCCTTGGCCTGCAGGTACATCTCCTCGATCCGGGAGGGATGGATGCGGCCGTCGGCGATCAGGCTCTGGATGGTCAGCCGGGCGATCTCACGGCGGACGCCGTCGAAGGCCGACAGCACCACCGCTTGGGGCGTGTCGTCGATGATGATGTCGACGCCGGTGAGGTTCTCGAGCGCGCGGATGTTGCGCCCCTCGCGGCCGATGATGCGGCCTTTGAGGTCGTCGGATGGAAGTTGCACCACCGACACGGTCGTCTCGGCTGTGTGTCCCGAGGCGGTGCGCTGGATCGCCACCGACAGGATGTTTCGGGCGCGGCGGTCGGCTTCCAGCTTGGCCTCCTCCTCCACCGCTCGCACCAGCTTGGCCATCTGCTTTCGGCTGGTCTCCTCGGTGCGTTCCATCAGCAGGTCACGGGCCTGGGCGGCGGTCATGCTCGACACCCGCTCGAGCTCTGCCAGCTCGGCGTCGCGGGCGATCTTGAGCTCCTCCTGGAGTTGCTTGGCGTGGACGTCGCGGTCGGTAATCGACTGCTCCCGCCGGGCCAACTCCTCGGACTTGGACTCCGCCGCGGTCTCGCGGGCAGCCAGCCGCTCTTCGAGCTTGGCCACTTCGGCTCGTCGGTCGGAGATTTCGCGCTCGCTTTCGGAGCGCTGGGCGAGGAGTTCCTCGCGTGCGGTTACGCGAGCCTCCTTCATTTGCGCCTCGGCTTCGCGGCCGGCGTCTTGCAGGATTCGATCGGCCTCACGTTGGGCGTCGGCCAGCCGGCCTGCACCCATGCGGGCGTGGGCAAAGTAGCCCACGACGACCCCGCGGCCAGCGCAAGGAGGATGAGAAGAGCGTCCACCGCGTCTCCTTCGAGTTGTGTGCCCCCATGCGGGCGGGCGGGAAGTCAGAAAAAACGCGTGTGAACCCCGACTGTTGCCCGAATCCACCGGTCACAACTCGCATCGGCTCCGCGCGAACGAAGCTGGGACGCGAACCGCGACGAGTGAAGCCGGGATAGCGTCCGGGCCTCGACCCGGCAGCGTCCAACTCACCGATGTTCACACTCAAGAACCATGGTACCCGCCTACCAGGTCGCGGTGCAATCTCGTGGCGGACGAGAAGCTCAGGGTCGCGTGCTCAGTCGAGGTCGAGTCGGAGCACCGTCGCCACCGTGTCGGCGTCGTAGCCGCGACGGCCAAGGTAGGCAGATGCTCGGCCCAGATCGGCGGGGTTCGGTCGGTATCGCCCCGAACCGTTTGACCACGACAGCGTGTGCCCGTCGCCGCTCCTCGTCGGGCTGCTCGGCCAGCGCCTCGGCGGATGACCCTGGATCGACCAGTAGGCGCTGCAGGTCGTGCTCGACGCGGAGGTGGCCGTGACCGCGATCCCTGGTGCGCTCCGCAACGCTGGCCGCCAGCGCCTGGTCGTCGACCAAGCCCACACGCCGCAGTCGCTCAACCGTCTCCTGTGCATGCTGAGCTGTCGAGGCCGAGCGTCTGTAGACGTGCCAGCAGCTCCGCTTGCGATCGAGCGCGACGGGCGATCAGACGCAGCATCCGCTGCTCGGCGGCGTCGACCTGCGCGTACCGGCCGAGCACCGTGCGGGTGTCGTCCTCGATCTGGGTGCCGACCGTGAGCCCCAGTTCCAGCACCCGGCGCTCGTGCACCCGGCAACGGTCACCGTCTGAGATACAGACATCGACCATCGCCGGGTGCGATCGAGCGCGCCGGAGTGCCGTGACCTCCACCGGTCAAACCACTAGTTGGAGTTCTGAGAGCTCAGAGCATCCTCGGCAGAGCTGAGAGCATCCTCGGGCAGCTCAGCCGACTCCGCTGTCTCGGCAGGCATCTCCAACGGTGGGTTGTTGTTGACGCGTGGCTCTCGGATGGGCACGACCGTGTCCGGCATGGCCGCCTGGATGCCCTCCAATACCTGAATGGTGACGTCGGGGTGCTCGACCATGAAGGCCTTGACGTTGGTGCGCCCCTGGCCCAGCCGTTCGTCGCCGAAGGAGAAGTACGAACCGGCCTTGGTGATCACCTTCTTCTCGAGGGCGACGTCCAGTACCGAGCCCTCCCAGGAGATGCCTTCGCCGTAGGCAATGTCGAACTCCGCCTGCTTGAACGGCGGGGACACCTTGTTCTTGACGACCTTCACCCGGCAGCGGTTTCCGACCGCCTCGGTGCCTTCCTTGAGCGTCTCGATGCGACGGATGTCCAGCCTGACCGACGAGTAGAACTTGAGCGCGCGGCCACCGGTCGTGGTCTCGGGCGATCCAAACATCACCCCGATCTTCTCGCGCAGCTGGTTGGTGAAGATGCAGATCGTGCCGGTGCGGTTGAGGTTACCGGCGATCTTGCGCAGCGCCTGGCTCATCAGCCGGGCCTGCAGGCCGACGTGGGAGTCACCCATCTCGCCCTCGATCTCCGCTCGCGGCACCAGGGCGGCAACCGAGTCGATCACGAGCACGTCCAGCGCCCCCGAGCGGATCAGCATCTCGGAGATCTCCAGCGCCTGCTCACCGTTGTCGGGCTGGGACAGCAGCAGATCGTCCACGTTGACGCCGATGCGTCGGGCATAGCTTGGGTCCATCGCATGCTCGGCATCGATGAACGCGGCCAAGCCGCCCTTACGCTGTGCTTCTGCGATCACGTGGTAGCAGAGCGTGGTCTTGCCCGATGACTCGGGGCCGAACACCTCGACCACGCGCCCGCGGGGAAGGCCGCCGATTCCGAGCGCAAGGTCAAGTGACAATGCGCCGGTAGAAACGACATCGATGTCGACCGGTGACGCATCGCCCATCTTCATGATCGCGCCCTTGCCGAACTGCCGCTCGATCTGGCTTACCGCCGCATCCAATGCTTCTGCTTTTTTCTCCATGTGATCACCTTCCTGGGCCGCACTGTGCGCCGAGACGCAGGGGGACGAAGTGTACGAGCCGCATCCGACGGATCACCATGCGGACACGAACACGCGTTCGATGCAGAGAATCCTAGACGCCCCACCGGACGCACTCAAGCGCCGAGGTGTTTCGACCCTGCACCGAGATGCGCCAGGATCAGGTGCAGAGCGGCCGTGGTGGCCCGTTCTCGCACGATCGCGCGATCGCCGATGAACTCATGCCGTGCGCCCACCTCGCCCAGCGGGGAGCTGAGGTGCAGGTACACCAGACCCACCGGTTTTTCGGGGGTGCCTCCTCCCGGGCCGGCAATACCGGTCACCGAGACGGCCACGTCGGCTCCAAGCGAGGCCCGGGCTCCGGCCGCCATGGCCGCAGCGGTCTCGGCGCTGACCGCGCCGTGTGCTTCGAGCACCGCCTCCGGCACGTTCAGCAGATCGTGCTTGACGTCGTCGGAGTAGCTCACGATGGCACCCACGAACACCTTCGAGCTGCCGGGGATATCGGTGATCAAGCGGGCGATCGCGCCGCCTGTGCACGACTCCGCCGTGGCCAGCGTCCAGCCGCGGTCTGCCACCGCATCGGCGACGATCTCGGCCACCGGGGCCTCGTCGGTGGCGAACACGTAGTCGCCCAGCTCGCGCCGCAGGGCGGCCGCGAACTCCGAACCGCGCTGTTCGGCACCCTGGTCGGCGCGGACGTCGATCTCGACCTCGAACCTGCGGGCGCAGATCGATGTTTCCACGCCGGCGGGATCGCCGCCCAGGTCGCCGAAGATATCCGCCACATGCGATTCACCCATCCCATAGGTGCGAAGCAGCGTGCGCGCCCGCGGCCGGGCTCGGGCGAACAGCCCCGCCAGGCGCGGGTGCTGTGGCGCCAGCTCCCACAGGCGGCGCAGCTCTGACGGAACCCCCGGCAGCACCACCACGGCGGCAGCGCCGACGTCGAGCACCAAACCGGGAGCGGTGCCGGCCAGACCCAGCACGTCTGACCCGACAGGGATGTGCGCCTGCTTGAGGTTGCCGGCGTCAAATCGGCTGGGGTCGAAGCCGTTGCGGGCCGCCACTTCGGCAGTCCACCGGTTGACCCGGTCGAGCACGTCCTGATCCACCACCAGATCAACGCCGGCGAGCCGGGCGATGGCCTCCACAGTGCGATCGTCATGGGTCGGCCCAAGGCCTCCGGAGGTAATCACCAGATCGTGGCCCTCAACCAGCTCCCCCAGCCCCCGCTCGATCGGATCGAGGCCGTCGCCGACCGTCATCGAGCGCTCGACCGAGAATCCGTGGAGCTCGAGGCTGCGGGCCAGGTGCGAAGCGTTGAGGTCGGAGATCACGCCGCGCAGGAGCTCGTTGCCCGTAAGCAGGATGGCGGCGGTTGGGCGGGCCGTGCGCTCGGTCAAGCCGGTGACAGGCCGGTGCGGGAGACGCGGATCGGGGTTCCGGCGGCCGCACCGGAGGGCAGCGGAGTCGACTTGCCGTTGATCGACACCTGCAGGCTCCCCGGGGCACCCACGCTCATGTACACCGGCGCCTTGGACTTGAAGGTGACGCTGGCGTCCACGGCTGGATCGATGGGGTATCCCGACAGATCGGTGCCGTGCGTCGACATCACCGGGTCGCCGCCTGAGGGAGCCGTGGTGATCGCCACCCAGCAGCGCGCAGACGCTGTCAGCACGACCGTGAACTGCTTGTGCGCGGCCTTGTGCGATGCGTGGGTGTCGGCCTTCTGGGTGGAACCGGGGCCGGTGGTCAGCCCCTGGCCGGTGCTCGGCGTCGTGTGGGAACTTGGCGTCGTCAAGAGCGGGGCTCGGTTGGACGGCTGTTTCAGCGCTACC
The DNA here is from genome assembly GCA_963811675.1 of uncultured Actinomycetes bacterium. Classification (GTDB taxonomy): domain Bacteria; phylum Actinomycetota; class Thermoleophilia; order Gaiellales; family JAICJC01; genus CAVPTL01. Next base: position 92,292 of record CAWESH010000004.1, read on the forward strand.
AGGAAGATCACCGAGGTGACTGCCACGATTGCCGCCAGCACGATCATCACCAGATGCGACTCCCGGCGACGGCGGTGCTGGTGCGGGCGCGACCGCGGGCGGGACGCGATCGGCTGGTCAGACTCTCGTCGCGGGTCGTGGTGGCGAGAGTTGAACTCGTCCACGAACAGCTCGCCGTCCAGCCCCAGATACTCGGCATATGACCGCAGGAAGCCTTTGGTGTACGTCGGGCCCGGAAGGATGTCGAACTCCTCCTCCTCGAGCGCCCGCACGTATCGCGAACGGATCGCGGTGTCGGCCTCAACCTGGCTGTAGGCCAAGCCGCGGCGCTCGCGTGCCTCTCGCAGTGAAGGACCAATCTCAAACATTGCCCGTGCTCGCCCCAGCCGGTCGTAGACCGCCTGAGTCTATCGTGCCGGGCCGGCCGGGGTGTCGAACGGCCGGTAGCGGTCGCGCAGTGCGCCGACCAGGCCGGCGGCGCTGGCCACCAGCAGCAATACGAACACGTATCCGGCGATCGTCTCGCCGCAGTCAGGCCCGCATCCGCTGGTGGTTCCCAGCCCAATCGGCGCCAACAGCCACACCCCGATCGCTACCAGCGGAGTCAGGGCTGCCACCAAACCCAGGCGGGCACCGAACAGAAATCCCAGTAGGCATGCCTGCAATAACAGCATCAGGCCGGTGTACTGCTGTGAGCCGCGGGCGGCGCCGGCCAGCACGATCAGCAGGTCGGCGGCGATCCCGATTGTGATCGGCAGGACGTAGGCGGCCCACGGGATGCGAGGGCCCTTGATGCCCATCACCTGCCGCACCAGCGAGGGGTTGGCAGTGGACAGCGATTCCAGCGCGGCCCGGGTCAGATCGAACTGCTCCATGGCCGCGTCGAGCCAGTCCTGGCCGTTGGCCACCCGGCCCCGCAGCCGGTTTCGGGCGAGCTCCCCCGACTCGGTGAGCACGTGATCGATTCCCAGCGTGGCTCGCCCCAGGCGCTGGTGGACGTGCTCGGGCTGAGCGGCGACCTCGACCGCCATGCCGTTCAGCGAGAACTCCGCGAACACGGCATCCTCGTAGTCCAGAGAGCCTCCGTGCAGCACGAACCCATCCCGATCGCCATGACTGCGCTCGAGGGTACGCGCAAACGCCGGCAGGTCGACGGCTCGGCACACGATCTCGACCGGATCATCGGGGCCGGCGATCGCGAGCGGGTAGCTGCCGACGATCACCGGCGTGTAGGGCGCAAGCGCGTCCATCAGATCGTCGTCCTGCAACCGCTGATACCAGTCCTCGATCACCACCGGACTGTAACCGGGAGAGACGGATCAGAAGGTTGCTTGGGTGTCCTCGCCCGGCTCCTCGGCCTGGCGTGATTCGCCCAGGATGCGCGGCAGCTCGGCCTCGGTGATCAACACCTTGCGGGCCTTGGAGCCCTCGTAGCCGGACACGATTCCACGCCGCTCCAGCATGTCGATCAGACGGCCGGCACGGGTATATCCCACCCGCAGCCGACGCTGCATCAGCGACACCGATGCGGTCTGATGCTGTGCCACCAGCCGGATGGCGTCCTCCAGCACGGGATCCTCGTCGGCTTCCATCCGCTCGGGCTCGACGTCTGACGGCAGCTCCAGCAGCTCCTCCTCGAAGGCCGGCTGGGCCTGGCCGCGGCACGCCTCCACGATCAGGCGGGTCTCCTCCTCGGAGATGTAGGCGCCCTGGACGCGGTTGAGCTTGGACGTGCCCAGCGGCTTGTACAGCATGTCGCCCTGCCCCAGCAGCGCCTCGGCACCGTTGACGTCCAGGATCACTCGGGAATCGGTCTGAGACGACACCGCAAACGCGATCCGGGACGGCACGTTGGCCTTGATCATTCCGGTGATCACGTCCACCCGCGGGCTCTGGGTCGCCAGCACCAGGTGAATGCCGACGGCGCGAGACTTCTGGGCGAGCCGGATGATGGCGTCCTCCACCTCTGCCGGGGCGACCATCATCAGGTCGGCCAGCTCGTCGATCACCACCAGGATGTACGGCAGCGTGTCCTCGCCCCGCTTCAGCCGGCCGCGATTCATCTCGACCAGGTTGCGGGCCTTGGCCGCGCCCATCAGCTCGTACCGGCTCTCCATCTCGCGCACCACGTTTTGGAGCACCAGCGACGCGTTCTTCATGTTCGTCACGACCGGGGTGAGCAGGTGCGGGATCGACTCGTAGTGGTTGAGCTCGACCCGCTTGGGATCGACCAGGATCATGCGCACCTCGTCGGGCGTCGCCCTCAGCAGGATCGAGGAGAGAATTGCGTTGATGCATCCCGACTTGCCCGCGCCGGTGGTACCGGCGATCAGCAGGTGCGGCATGCGCGCCAGATCGCAGGCCACGCCGGCCCCGGTGATGTCCTTGCCCAGCCATGCCGTGAGCGGGCTCGAACCCTCCGGCGGTGTGGCGTAGATATCGCCCAGGGTGACCATGTTGGAGGACGTGTTGGGCACCTCCACTCCCACCGCCTGCTTCCCCGGGATCGGCGCCAGGATGCGGATCTCTGTGGTGGCCAGTGCGTATGCCAGATCGTCGCGCAGGGCCGACACCCGGCTGACCTTGGTGCCGGGCGCCAGCTGCAGCTCAAACCGGGTCACCCGGGGGCCGTTGACCATCCCCACCAGGCGGGCGTCCACGCCGAAGCTGGAGAGCGCCTCGACCAACTGCCGTGCCACCGGGGCGTGATCCACCTTGGCGCCGGTGGTCTTGCTCTTCTGCAGGATCGACGGGGCGGGCAACCGGTAGGGAGCGCGATCGGCGGCGGCCAGTGTGACTCCCAGTGCAGCGGTGATGTCGTCCTCGGCGGGCGACTCGTCAACCGGGACGATCGGCAGCGACTGCTGCTCCGGCTCGGCCACATGCTCGGGGAGGACGTCGTCCAGCGCCGGCTCTGGAATGGCAGGCTCATCCACCGGCTGCTCCTCGATGGGAGCGAAGATGTCGGAGAAGGCGGCCTCTCCGTCCAACGGCTTGGCCTGCTTGGGCGTCTTGGCAGTCGGCACCGCCCGCAATGACGGCCGTGTTGCCGGACGCTCACGGTACATGCGAACGACCTCCTCCGACAGCCGGGCGCCGGCGCCGGCCGCCCGTGCCACTCCGCGTCCCGAGGAGCGCATGGCCAGGCCGATCGAGCCGCCGGTGATCAGGATGACCGCTGCCACCAGGCACAGCACCACCAGGATGGTGACTCCCACCGGGCCGATCAGGCCCTGCAGGATGGAGCGCGCGTAGGCGCCGGTGAGACCGCCGTGGCGCTCGGCCGTGGTGGTGTCTGTTGTCGAGAACGCCAGGATCGCGCCGAACAGCAGCAGCGCCACCCCGGTGCGCAGCGGGCGCACGTGCAGCAGGCGCGACCGCAGGAACACCGACGCTCCGGCGATCACCAGCAGCACCGGTGCCACCGCAGCCACCCGACCGGCCGTCAGGTGCAGTGCGCCGTCGACCTTCGCCCCGATCACTCCGCCGTCCCAACCCATGTACTCCACAAAGCCCAGGAAGACTCCAAGCGCGAGTAATGAAGCGCCGATCAGATCCGGGCGATGCTGGAAAGAGTTTCGGCTCGGCGTCCGTTTCCGCTGGGGGGTCGTTGAGCGGAGGGGGGTCTTGCGCGGACGCCGAGCCGTCTTTGTACCAGCGGCGCGATGGGGTCTTCGCGTCGTTGTTCTGGCCATCGACGGTGCAATTCGCCTTCGCGTTACCGATTCCTTCAACGCCTGCGGCAGGTTCGCGCGGTCAGATCACAGAGTCCACCGCCATGGCGGCGAACAGCAGCGCGAGGTACAGCAGCGAGTAGTGAAACAGCACCTTGGCGGCGTGTTTGGAGACGGTCCGGCGAAGCGCGAGCGCCATCCACAGGAAGACGGCTCCCAGCAGCACCGCCGCCACCGCGTATTCCCAGCCCAATGAGCCGGTGGCAACCGGCAGCAGCGTCACCGCGATCATGACCACGGTGTAGCGCACGATCTGGCGGGTCGTCTCGGCATCACCACGTACCACCGGCAGCATCGGGATCCCCGCGGCTGCGTAGTCCCCCTTGATCAGCATCGCCAGCGCCCAGAAGTGTGGCGGTGTCCACACGAACACGATCAAGAACAGCAGCGCCGCGGTGACGGTCACGTGCCCGCTCACAGCCGCGTACCCCACCACCGGCGGGACCGCGCCGGCCGCTCCGCCGATCACGATGTTCTGCGCCGTGCGTCGCTTCAGGTAGCCGGTGTAGACGACCACATAGAACAGATCGCCCACGATCGCCAGGCATGCGGTCAAAAGGTTGGTGGTGCAGGCCAGCAGCACGAACGACAGCGCCGAGAGCGTCAGCCCGAACTCGAGGGCCCGCTCGGGGCTGACCCGCCCGGTCGCCACCGGCCGGGCGTCGGTGCGGCTCATATGCACGTCGATGTCGCGATCCATGTAGTGGTTCAGCGCGCTGGCGCCACCGCAGGCCAGCGCCAGTCCAGCCATGGTGGCGATCATCAATCCCACCGGCGGGACGCCTTGAGCGGCGACGAACATGCCACACAGCGCGGTCAGGAGCAGCAGCGACATGATCCGCGGCTTGGTCAGGGTGATGTAGTCGCGGGCGCTGCTGGGTTGCGGCGTGTGATCCCAGCGCACCCGCACCGCCACCGTCAGGGTGGCGGCGAAGGCCACCGCCGCTAAAGCGATGTGGGCCACGTGCAGTGCCGCGTTCGACCCGGTCAGGGCGATGATTCCGCCGAGAGCGATCTGGGCCAGCATGGCGGCCATCGCCACAGCCACGGGAGTCTTCAGGGACGGGTAGGAGATCACCGCGGCGATCGCCACCGCCGACAGGAACGCCAGCGCGATCAGGCTGAGCAGATCGTGTGAGCCACCCATGCCCAGCGCAGCGGTCGCGATCACCAGAGCGGTCGAGGTGGCCGCGCCGATCGCCGACAGCCGCAACCATGGCCCCGGAAGGGGGCGCGGTGAGGTGTTCTCGGTCGGCGCGCGGCCCATGGATGCTGTGCGCAAGGCGATGCCGCCATCATACCGGCGGCGTCCACGGGTATTCGGCAGGCCAATTGGCAATCGCCGCTACGGCCGATTGGCAATCCCGGCTGTGGCCAATTGGCAATCGCCACTACGGCCAATTGGCAATCCCGGCTGTGGCCAATCGGCAATCCCCGCCGATTGGCAATCCCGGCTGTGGCCAATTGGCAATCGCCGCCACGGCCGACTGGCAATCCCCGCTGTGGCCCTGGCACGCCGGCACCTGGGTTTGGCTGCGATCCATAACGGGTAAGCTTGGCCGCGAATGCTCCGAACGCTCGTGATGACCGTGGCCGCGCTGGGCGCGATCGTAGGCCTCAGTGCCTCCCAGGCGCTTGCCCAGAACCCACCCCACCAGTCGTGGCAGACCAACGGCACGGTGAGGGCGGTGGTGATCGCTCATGGAGTCGTCTATCTGGGCGGGCAGTTCACGACCATGCGCCCCGCCAACGCTCCCCTGGGTTCGAGCCGGGCGGTGGTTCGCCGAAACGCGGCAGCGGTCAACGCCACCACCGGCCAGTTGCTGCCCTGGAACCCCAACGTGGCCGGCCGGGTTGACGCACTGCGGATGATCGGAAACCGCGTGTATCTGGGTGGACTGTTCACGGCCGTGGGCGGCAAGGCACATGCCAACGTGGCCGCTGTGGGACCCGCCGCCGGGAAGCCCACGGCCTGGCATGCCAACACCAATGGATCGGTGCGCGCGCTGGAAGCCACACCCGGCTGGGAACGTGCTGCTGGGCGGCGACTTCTCGCGCGTCGCCGGGCTTGCCCGCACCCGGCTGGCAGAGGTCACCCCGGCGTCCAAGGTGACCGGCTGGGCACCGAGGGTCGGACAGATCAGCGGCTTTGCCTGTCCCCCGCGCTGCCACCCGAGCGTGTTTACGATCGGGATGTCGCCTAACGGCAAAACCGTCTACTTCGGCGGGCACTTCGGGCTCGTCAACGATGTCTCGCGCAACGAGGCCGCCGCCGTGCCGCTGGCAAACGGCGGCACCACGCTGGCCTTCAACCCGAACATCTATGCCGACGCCAACTGCCCCCTCTGCACCACCCCCGAGACCAGCCGCGTGTACAACATCATCCCCACCGCAACCCGGGTCTACACCTGCGGCGGCTACTGGAAAGTGAACGGCTCGCTGCGGTCGTTCAACGTCTCGGCGTTCAACCCGACCAGTGGCGCGCTGATCACAGGCTTCCGGGGACAGGACGACGGCGACACGCCGGGCTGCGCTTTGCGCGCCGGGGTCCTCTACATCGGGGGGCATTTCAACGTGGCCGGATTCAACTGCCAGCCGAACCAGCTGCAGTTCTGCACCACTCGCCACCACGTGGCCGCGCTGGATGCGACAACCGGGTCGGTGATCAGCTCCTGGAACCCCGGCGCCAACTCCGTCCACGGGCTGCTGGCGATCGCAAATGCCCCCGGCGCGGTTGCCTTCGGTGGCTACTTCACCCGCATCGGTGCCACCAACCGTCAGGGAATCGCGCTGTATCGCACGCTGCCGCCGGCTCCCTAGATCGCCCGGAAGAAGTCCAGGCCGTTCCAGTTGAAGCGCTGCATACGGTCTTCGACTTCGAGGTCGAAGTTGAAATACTCCGGGATCGGCCCGAGTGCATCTCGCCCGCGGAACCGGTGCTGCCCGATCTCGTCGAGCCGCTCGATTCCGATATCCAGCAGCCGGGGAGCGAGCGCGCCGTCCTCCTGCACCATCACCGCGGCCGGCGACCAGGGGTTGTGCGATCGGTAGAGGCCGCAGTAGCGGTCGGCGGCATCATCGCCGGCGGGAGGCGGAGTGCTCGGCTTGATCGGCGGGGGCTCCGGCAACGCGCGGCCGTCGTGACGGGCTCGCAGCAGCGCCATTGCGTACTCGCAGATCGGGATCGCTCCCTCCGGCCCGTTGATCAGCACGAACGCTCCCAGTCCGCGGCCGACGTCGGCAATCATCATCGCGTGCTGTCCCACCATCCCACCTGAGTGCGACAACTCACGCGTGCCTTCGGCGACCTCGACACCGAGCCCGTATCCATACGGCTGCCCATCCTCGTCCAACTCGGTGCGCTCGACCATCAACGCAAACGCGTCGCTCGACACCACGCCCCCGGCCTCTCCGGCCAGCAGCAGTCGGATGAACCGGGTCATCTCCTCGGCGGTCGCCACCACCGAGCCGTCGGCGGATTCACTCACGATGAACGGTGCCACCGCCAGCGGATCGCCCGATACCCACAGCCTGTTGGCGTCCAGCTGCAGGTGGCCGTCCGGTAGTGACGGGCGCAGCGCGTGGGAGATCACCGCCGATGCGGAGGTCATGCCCAGCGGCCGAAGCACCCGCTGCTCGACCGCTTGCGCCACCGTCTGGCCGGTAACCGCCTCGATCACCAGCCCCAGCGTGCAGTAGCCATTGTTGGAGTACCACATCCGCTCACCCGGCTCCCAGCACGGCTCCATGCTGGCCAGCAGCGCGATCGGGGCGCGAGACGGCGGGCCAGGTTCGGTGCCGATGGGAAGACCGCCGGTGTGGGTCAACAGGTGATGCAGCGTGATCGCCCCCGGCCGACCGAACCGAAACCACGGCAGATAGCGCTCCACCGGCGCGTCCAACTCCAGCAGTCCCTGCTCCACCAAGCCCACCAGACAGACCGCGGTGATCGACTTGTGGATCGACCCGATCTGGCCGCGGATGTCGGGAGTCCACGGCTGCCCCGCGCGGGCCTCGCCGTAGGCTCGCACCAAAATCGGCCGGTCACGATCGGTCAGCGCGAGTGACACGCCGGGGGTGTCGCCGGCGGCGATTCGCTCCCGTGCGTAGCGCTCGAGGGCCCGCTCGAGCGGGTCGCTCACACTTCCACGACGATGGGCAGCACCATCGGCCGCTTACCCGTCAGCCGCGAGACCATCTCAGCCAGTGCGTCGTGCAACTGCTGCTGGACGAGGTGTACCTCGGTCGTGCGATGCTCCTGGCAGTCCTGCAACACCCGGTCGACCGCCAGCCGCGCCTGTTCCACGAGCAGTTCGTCGTCCTCATCGGGGGCGGCCAGACCACGCAGAATCACCTCGGGCGGGGCGAGAATCTCGGCGTCCTCGGCCGAGATGGTGGCGACCACGATCACCACGCCGTCGCTGGCCAGATGACGGCGGTCACGCAGCACCACATCCTGCGGGTCGCCCATGTTGAATCCGTCCACCAGCACGATCCCGGTCTCGACCTGACCCTCGACCGATAACCCGTCGGCGTCCAGTTCGAGCACTGTGCCGTTGTCGGCGATTCGCACTGCGTGCGCCGCCACCCCGGCCTCCTCAGCGATACGGGCGTGCGCCTGCAACATGCGGTACTCGCCGTGCACGGGCATGAAGCTGCGCGGCTTGACCGTCTCGATCATGGTGCGCAGATCCTCGGCGGAGGCGTGACCAGACACGTTCACATAGTCGGAACTGTCGGTCAGCACCCGAGCGCCCTGGCGGCACAACCGGTTGATGGTCTCGTTGACCTTGCCCTCGTTTCCGGGGATGGCGCGGGCCGAGATCACGACCGTGTCGGTTGAGTGCACCTGAACCGACTGGTGGGTGCCTCCTGCGATCCGGGTCAAGGCCGACATCGGCTCGCCCTGGCTGCCTGTGCAGATGATCACAATCTGGTGGTGCATGAACTCGTCCAGGCGCCGGGGTTTGATGATCACATCGTCGGCAACCTCGGTGTAGCCCAGGTTGCGCGCGATGTTGAAGTTCCGGTTCATCGAGCGCCCCACGATCGCGACCACCCTGCCGTTGGCGGTGGCCGCGTCGACCACCTGTTGCAGACGGTGGATGTGCGAGGAGAAGGTGGTGATGATCACCCGACCGGGTGCAGCTGCCGATGATCTCGCGCAGCGACGCGCCCACGGTACGTTCAGAGGCGGTCGACCCCGGCACCTCGGCGTTGGTGGAGTCGGCCATCAGCAGTGCCACGCCGGCGTCACCCAGTGCACCCAGCCGACCCAGCTCAGTCGGCCGGTCGTCGATCGGGGTTGGGTCGAGCTTGAAATCGCCGGTGTGCACGATTGCGCCGAACTCGGTGTGGAACGCCACCGCCACTGCGTCGGGTACCGAGTGCGTGACCCGCATGAACTCCATCGTGAACGGGCCCACCTGCACCGTTCCGCCTTCAGGCTTGATCTCGACCAGGTCGACGTGCGGTGACAGGCCGTGCTCGTCCAGCTTTGATTTCACCAGCCCCAGGGTCAGCCGGGTGCCCCAAACCTCGGCGGCGGTGCCGATCTCCCGCAGCAGGTACGGCAGCGCACCGATGTGATCCTCATGCCCGTGAGTGAGCACGATCGCGTCCAGCTTGTCCACCCGCTCGGCCACGTAGCTGAAATCGGGCAGCACGATATCGATCCCCAGCATGTCGTCGCGGGGAAAGGTCAGTCCGGTATCCAGCAGCACCATCCGGTCGCGGTACTCGAACACCGTCATGTTCTTGCCAACCTCACCCAACCCGCCGAGCGGGATGATCCGCACCGGATCTGGCGCCATCAGGTGGTCGCCGCCGGTAGCAAGCCCATGCTGCCAAGCGCGCGGCTAACCTCGGCGGCCTCGCTCTCGGACGCGTCGACCAGCGGCAGCCTGAGTCCGCCGACTTCGTGCCCGAGCAGATTCAGGGCGCACTTGAGGGGTATCGGATTGGTGGTCACGGCGAGCGCATCGTAGAGCGGTCGCAGCGATCGGTCGACCACATGGGCGCCGTCGAGGTCGCCAGAGTGCACCAGTTCGATCATCCGCCGGATCTGGGGACCGGCGAGATGGGAGGCCACGCAGATGCCGCCGACCGCGCCGATCTCGGTGAACGGCAGCACCAGATCATCGTTTCCGGCGTACAGGGTGAGGTCGGTCTCGGCCAGGATCCGCTGGGCTTGATCGAGGTCAGGCGTGGCCTGCTTGACCGCCGTCACATTCGGGATCTCGGCGATTTCGACCAACAGGTCGGGTTCGAGATTCACCACCACCCGCTGGGGGATGTTGTAGATGATCACCGGCCGCCCGTCGGCGGCCTCCGCGATCGCCGAGAAATGGGCCAGGATGCCTGCCGGCGGTGGCTTGGAGTAGTACGGCGTGACAGCCATCACCGCGTCCACGCCGGTGGCCAGCGCAGACCGCGTGAGCGCGACCGAGTGATGCGTGTCATAGCTGCCGGTGTTGGCGACCACCGTCGCAGCCCCGCCGACCTCGCTCACAATCGTCTCCAGCAGGTCGAGCTTCTCTCGGTCAGAGACGGTCGGGCCTTCGCCGGTGGTACCGCACACGACCACGCCGTCGGAGCCGTTGTCCACCAGGAAACGCGCCAATCGACGGGCACTTCCGTGATCGACAGCGCCATCGCTGCCAAACGGCGTGACCATCGCGGTCAGCAGTGCTCCCAGGCCCGTACTCACTCGGTCATTCTAGAGGGTTTATTCGGCGATGCCGGTCCCAAAGCGTCGCTAGAGCACCGCGTCAAGGCCGACGGTGAGTCCCGGTTGGAGGCCGGCGATGCGGCGTACCGCAAGCAGCACGCCCGGCACGAATGCCTCTCGTGAGCTGGTGTCGTGGCGGATCGTGAGCGTCTCCCCCAGGCCGCCGAAGATCACCTCTTGGTGGGCGATCAACCCCGGCAGCCGGACGCTGGAGATGGGAACGTCACCGCCCATGCGGGCGGCGGTGGCAAGCGCGGTGCCTGACGGCGCGTCTCGTTTGCTGCTGCCGTGAAGCTCGACGATGTGGGCGTCGGGCATCAAGCTCATGAGCCTGCTCGGCCATGCGCATCATCAGCACCGCCCCCACCGCGAAGTTGGGGGCATACAGGATCCGGACTCCGGCTTTGCGGGCCGCGGCGTCGATGTCGGCCTGTGCGGCAATCGCCAGCCCGGTGGTGCCGAGCACCAGCGAGACCCCCGCGGACGTGGCCAGCGCACAGGCCTCGGCGGCGGCCTCCGGCACCGTGAAGTCGATCACCACATCGCAGTCGGCGGCCGCCAGCGCGTCGGCCAGCGTGATGCCAAGGGTCGGGGAGCTCACTCCCACCAGCTCCATGTCTGATGCTGCCTCGATGGCCGGCTGCAGTGCTGTTCCCACCTGGCCGGTCGCACCCGAGAGGATCACTCGAGTCACGGCGACTCCCCGGTCTGGGAGACCGACAGGACGTTGCCCGAAGGATCCTGAAACCACGCCACTCGGGCGCCGCTGGGGGCGTCCCACACACCCGACTCGTCCTGGGTCATACCGGGATAGCGCAGCGCTTCCACCCCAGCCGCCGAAAGCTGCGACACGGCGTCGGTCGACGTCGGCGACGTTCCAGCCAAGCACGGTGTGGGGAGCCGGATCGAGCCGCTCCACCAGCGTCACTCGCAGCTGCGTGCCGTTGGCGTCGAACACCCGGGCAATCGGCGACTGGCCGACCACCGGCAGGCCAAGCGTGCTTCCATAGAAGTCTCCCGCCTGCTCGAGGTCGGTGGCCGCGACGAACGCGACCAGGGGTGTGTGTGCCAGCATCGCCGGGGAGCCTATCGGCTCGCGGCTCAGGTGACGAACTCGAGGTCGAGCGCGGCCACGGCCTCGTCGAAGCGTTCGCGGCTGGGTCCGATACCTGCGATCGAGAGCCGGGACGGGTCGAACAGCTGACGGGCCAATGCGGCGATGGCATCGGGTTCGACCGCGTCGATCTCGGCACACACCCGATCCAGGGACAGCAGCTCGGTGTCGGTCAACACCGACTTTCCCAGCCTGCCGGCACGGTTCGAGGTCGACTCCATACCCAGCATGATGCGGCCTTTGAGGTTCTCCTTGGCTCGAGTCAGCTCGACTGGGCCGATGTCGCCGCTGCCCACGCGTCGCAGCTGGTCGTCGATCACCCGCAGGCATTCGGCCAGGTTGTCCTCGCGGGTGCCCACATAGATCCCCACCATGCCGGTGTCGGCGTACTGGGAGGTGAACGAGTACACCGAGTAGGCCATGCCGCGCTGCTCGCGAATCTGCTGGAACAGCCGTGACGATGCCGATCCACCCAAGATCGAGTCGAGCAGCGACTCGACAAAGCGACGGCGATCGGATCGTGGTAGGCCGACACCACCCAGGCAGACATGGAACTGCTCCTGCTCGCGCTGTTGAAACACCAGCCGCGGCTTGGACTCGGCGATCCACGGCGAGCGCACCCCCACGGCCGGATCGGGCATCCGCGAGAGCGGCGCAAACCGTGACTGGATGGCGTGCACGAGCGGCTCGTGCTCGAGGTTGCCGGCGGCGGCCACGACGATATTCGGACCGACGTAGCGGGACTCGTGGTAGGCGCGAACCGCAGCCGGTGGAACGCTGGACACGATCTCGGCCGAGCCGATCACCGGCAGCCCCAAAGGATGGTCGGCGAACACGGCCCGCGCGATCAGATCGTGCACCATGTCCTGCGCGGCGTCCTCATACATCGCGATCTCCTCCAGCACCACCTCGCGCTCGGAGGCCATGTCGGCGGGATCGAACGTGGGCGCCAAGAGCATGTCGCACATCACGTCCAGCGCCCGCTCCAGATGCGCGTCCAGAATCCGGGCGTGCAGCACCGTGAATTCCTTGCCGGTGGCGGCGTTCAGCTCCGCTCCCGAGGCCGTCGAAGATCTCCGCGATCTCGACCGCCGAGTACTGGGACGAGCCCTTGAACAGCATGTGCTCGATGAAGTGCGAGATGCCCGGCCTGGTTGGTGGTCTCATCTCGCGAGCCGGCGCCGATCCAGATGCCGATGGAGATCGATCGGACGCTGGCCACACGCTCGGAGACGATGCGCTCGCCGCCGTCGAGCGTTGTGACTGTATAGCGCTGCATGCCCGGCGCATGCTACCAACCAAGGGTGGGGATCTCGTCCCCCAGAAGGGGTAGTACCCGCCGGCAGCCGCTAGCGCCGCTTGCTGAGCGCCAGCGAGCGCTCGAAGCGCTGGGTGGCGCCCTCGTCCAGGTGCATCACCACCGGGCCGTGCATGATCAGGCCGGCCGGCGCCCGCTCCTTCAAGAGGTCGGGCATGAACTGCTCGGCCAGCCATTCGCGGCCGTAGGCGACCGATGCACGCACCCGCATTCGCACCAGGCCGTCGGCGAGCTGCTCGGTCTCCTCCACCCACGGTGCGATCACGAACTGGGTGGCGCCCTTGGGCACGATCGAGGCCACGTCTTCGATCAGTGCCCGGCCCTTGCCGGCGTCGGAGACGTACATCTCCAGTGCCAGCTCGCGGGCGCCGGTGGGCCGTACGCGAGTGGCGTAGATGGCCGAGTTGTTGACGCGGATCACCTCGCCGGTGACCGTGCGCAGGCGGGTCGAGCGCAGACCCACCTCCTCCACGATGCCCTCCAGCGCCCACGGTTCGATGGTGATGTTGTCGCCGACTGCAAACCAGCCCTCGAAGAACATGAAGCATCCCGCCAGGATGTCGGTCAAGAATCGCTGGCCGGAGAAGGCAATCAGAAGCACGATCAGCGATGCGCCGGCGACCGTGGTGACTCGCCCGGCACCGGGTATCTGCGCCAGCGCGTAGAACAGCGCGATCCCGAACACCGTGTAGCGAAGCGTGGTTCGCAGCAGCGAGATCGCGGTCTCGCGCCGCTGCAGACCGCGGAAGACGCCGGTGTCGGCCTCGTCGCGGTTGAGGTGCTTACGTTCGTTGCGGCGGACGATCCAGGTGGCGAGCCGGTTCGACCACCGCGCGACCAGCCACGCCAGCAGGAACGCGAGCAACACCAAGAGCACCGTTCTCCACGGATCTGAGATCAAGTTATGGGGAAGGTCGTTCCCTTTGTCAGCCCAGATCAAGACAGTCATCGCCTCGCGCAGTGAATAACGGTGCCTGGCACCGTTATTCATGGGGGCGGCTGGGCCGCCCCCATGAATGAGCGTCTGTTAGCGACGACCGCCGCGGTCGCGTCCTCGGTCACGGCCGCCACCGCCGCCACGGGGCCGCTCTTCACGCGGTTCCGGGGCGGGCGTGGCTGCTGCCACCTCGATCAACTGCTCCGGCGTGATCTCACTCTCGCCGTCCAGCTTGGCGACCAGCGTCAGGCCGATGCGGCCGCGGTCCTTGTCGACCTCGACCACCTGGACGCGCACCACGTCTCCGCGATCCATCACCTGGGCGGCCGACTGCAGCCGGTTTCCCTTGGGCAGGATGCGGCTGACGTGAAGCAGTCCGTCGACGCCCTTGCGCAGCTCGATGAAGGCGCCGAAGTCGGCGATCTTCACCACCTTGCCGGTGTACTCGTCCCCCACCTCGACGTCCTTGCACATCGCGTCGATGGTGTTGCGAGCCTCCTCGGCCAGCTCACCGTTGGCACCGTAGATGCGAATCGTGCCGTCTTCCTCGATGTCGATCTGCACCTCGTAGTCGGCCTCGAGCCCGCGAATCGTCTCGCCGCCCTTGCCGATCACCATGCCGATGTAGTCCGGCGGTACCTTGGTCGAGATGATCCGCGGCGCATGTGCCGCAACCTGCTCGCGAGGAGCCGACAGTGCCTCGCTCATCTTGCCGAGGATCACCAGCCGGGCCTCTCGGGCCTGGGTCAGCGCGTTTCGCAGGATCTCGGTGGTGACACCGGTGATCTTGATGTCCATCTGCAGCGCGGTGACGCCCTGCTCGGTGCCCGCGACCTTGAAGTCCATGTCACCGAGGTGATCCTCGGCGCCCTGGATGTCGGTCAGGATGACGTAGTCGTCACCCTCCTTGATCAGGCCCATCGCGATACCCGCCACCGGCGCCTTGATCGGCACGCCGGCGTCCATCAGCGACAGCGTCGAACCGCACACCGAGGCCATCGACGACGAGCCGTTCGACTCGAGAATCTCCGACACCAGTCGCAGCGTGTAGGGGAAGTCCTCTTGGCTGGGGATGACCGGTACCAGGGCGCGCTCGGCGAGTGCTCCATGGCCGATGTCGCGGCGCTTGGGGCCGCGCATGAACCCGGTCTCCCCCACCGAGTACGGCGGGAAGTTGTAGTGGTGGATGTAGCGCTTGGTGTCGTCCAGCGACAGATCGTCGATGCGCTGCTCCTCCTTGCCCGTACCCAGCGTGCAGAGCGTCAGCGCCTGCGTCTGGCCGCGGGTGAAGAGCCCTGAGCCGTGCGTTCGGGGCATCACTCCGACTGAGGCATGGATCGCCCGCAGCTCCGTCTCGGAGCGCCCGTCGGGGCGACGCTTGTCGACCGCGATCTTGGTGCGGACAGTTTCCTTGTAGAGCTTGTCCACAGCCCCCGAAACCGCGGCCCGGGCGGCCGGGTCGAGCGTGGTGGCGCCGGAGGCGTCAGGCTCGGTGCGCGCCGGGAAGGGCAGGTCGATGCCGGCGACGATGTCGTCCAGAAGCGCGGCCCGCTTGGCCGACTTGAGCTCCTTGGAGTCCTGCTCGGCATCGGTCAGCGCCTTCACGGCCTCGCCGTACTGCGGCCTTCACAGCCGGATACACCGCCTGCTCCCTGGCCTCGACGACCAGCTCGGCAAATGCGAACTGGGCGCGCTGGCGCTGCAGCAGATCGGTCTCGGTCGAGCTGCCGCTGACTGCGGGCGTCTCGTCCTTCAGGATCGCGTCGGCAGTCGGCTGAAGCGCAGCCAGGCCGCCCCCGGTGATGGCGGCCTGAAGCGCTTGACCATGCGTCTGGCGAAGCGACTCGGTGACCGCGCCGTCGGCCCACTTGGGCTGGCCGGCCTGGGACGCAAGGTCGATCTGTACCTGGCACAGCTTCTTGATCTCGACGTGGGCGATCTCGAGCGCGGTGATGAGATCCTCCTCACCGATCTCCTGCGCGCCGGCTTCGACCATGGTGATCGCCTCGGGCGTGCCGCACACGATCAGGTCGAGGCTCGACTGCTTCAGCTCAGGCAGGGTCGGGTTGACCACCAGCTCGCCTTCCAGGCGGCCGATGCGCACGGCTCCGACAGGGCCCAGGAAGGGCATCGGCGAGAGCATCAGCGCGGCCGAGGCGCCGTTGATGGCAAGCAGGTCGTGGCCGTTCACCATGTCCGTCGAGAACGTGGTGATGATCAGCTGCACCTCGTTCTTGTAGCCCTTCGGCCACAGCGGCCGGATCGGCCGGTCGACCATGCGTGCATTCAGGATCGCCTTCTCGCCGGCGCGTCCCTCACGCTTGAAAAACCCGCCGGGAATCTTGCCGGCGGCATACATCTTCTCTTCGACGTCGACCGTCAGCGGGAAGAAATCGGCTCCCTCACGTCCCTCGGTGCGTCCCACCGCGGTGGCGAGTACCACCGTATCTCCCTGCTGTACGAGCACCGCGCCATGCGCCTGCTTGGCGACGGCCCCGGTCTCGAAGCTGATCTCCTTGTTGCCGATAGTGGCGGCAACACGGGTCGCTCCCGGTTCGACTGCAATACTCATTCTCTGTCTCCTCCGGCCCCTCCATTTCGGGGGCCATCCTCCGTGAATCGGCCGCGTCCTATCGGCGCAGACCGAGTTCCTTGATGAGGGCGCGATAGCCCTCCAGGTCGTGCCTCTGCATATACGTCAGAAGCCTGCGGCGGCGGCCGACCATCTTGAGCAGGCCGCGTCGCGAGTGATGATCGTGCGGGTGGGTCTTCATGTGCTCGGTCAGCTCGGTAATCCGCTGAGTGAGCAATGCCACCTGCACTGTGGTTGAGCCGGTGTCCTGCTGATTTGCCCCAAACTTGGCAATCAGTTCGCTCTTCTGCTCCTGGGTAAGCGGCATTCGCCTACCACCTCCTTGCCGTTTGTGATCAAGTCGCCGACATCCCAGAACCGCGCCGGCAAGAGGCGCAAATCCGCGATGTGGCCGTCCAGGAGGGTAGCAGGGGCTTGCGTCCACCGGCGCAACGGATACCCTTTCGAGGTTCCCTATGCGAGGGTGTGAACGTGAGCATTGCAGTGGTGACCGGCGGCGCCGGCTTTCTCGGGTCGCATTTCTGTGAATATCTGCTGGAGCGCGATTGGCGGGTGCTGTGCCTCGACAATCTCGACACCGGGACACTCGAGAACATCGAGGATCTGCGCGGCGACAACTTCGAGTTTCGCTACCACAACTGCGTCGACCACATCGCGGTCGACGGCCCGGTGGATGCGGTCTTCCACCTCGCCAGCCCAGCCAGCCCGGTCGACTACCTGCGACTCCCCCTGGCAACGCTCAAGGTCGGTTCATACGGCACCCACAACGCCCTGGGACTGGCCAAGTTCAAGCGCGCCCGGTTCCTTCTGACCTCCACCTCCGAGGTCTACGGCGATCCCGAGATCCATCCTCAGCGCGAGGAGTACTGGGGCAACGTCAACCCGGTGGGACCGCGCGGCGTGTACGACGAGGCCAAGCGCTATGCCGAGGCGCTGACGATGGCCTATCACCGGCAGCAGGGCGTGGATACGCACATTGCCAGGATCTTCAACACCTACGGACCGCGCATGCGTGAGAACGACGGTCGCGCAATTCCCACCTTCCTGCGCCAGGCGATGGAGGGCACGCCGCTGACCGTGTTCGGGGACGGCAGCCAGACGCGCTCATTCTGCTACGTGGACGATCTGATCGAGGGGCTGTTCCGGTTGACCATGAGCAGCGAGCACATGCCGGTTAACATCGGAAATCCCAACGAGATGACGCTGCTGGAGCTGGCCGAACGGGTGATCGCGCTGACCGGTGCCGACTCCAAAGTGGTCTTCGAAGGCCTCCCGGTCGACGACCCCAAGGTACGGCAGCCCGACATCACCAAGGCCAGGCGGCTGCTCGACTGGGAACCGCGGGTGACGCTGGATGACGGACTGCGCCGGACGATCGAGAGCCTGGGCCACACTCCCGCCCCGGTCTCGGGCTAGCCGCCGCGGTTACCCGAGCAGCGACCGCGTCTGCTCGACGTCACGTCCGAGCTGGTCGATCAGCGCTTCCACTCCCTCGAACCGCTGCTCGTCGCGCAGCCGGTGGACGAACTCCAGGTTGATCGGCGCGCCGTACACCTCGCTGTCGAAATCGAGCAGATATGCCTCCACCCGCACCGCATCGCGGGCGTCGGTGAACGTGGGGTTGTAGCCAACGCTGATGGCGGCGACGTGCGATCCCTCCAGCAGATGCGCCCGCCCGGCATAGATCCCCCGGCCGGGAATCACCGAGTGGGCTGCCGACAGCACGTTGGCCGTCGGGAACCCGATCTCGCGCCCGCGCTTGTCGCCGTGCACGACCTCACCGTCCAGCCACGGCGAGCGGCCCAGCAGACGTTCGGCGCCGGTCACGTCGCCGGCCTCAACCAGTCGGCGGATGCGCGAGGAGGAGACCGGCTCGCCGTCGATTTCGAGCAACGGCATCACCGTCACGTCAAAGCCGAGCTCCTCGCCGGAGGCGGCCAGCCGATCGGTGGTGCCGGCAGCCCGGTGGCCGTAGCGGAAATTCTGTCCGACGGTTACCGCTTCGGCACCCAATCGCCCGTGCAAAACCTCGCGGGCGAACGAGTCGGCTGAGACCTGCGACAGCTCGGCTGTGAACGGCACCACGATCACCTCGTCGGGCTGGATCTCACCGGCAAGCTCGATCCTGCGAGCCAGCGTGGCCAGTTCGGGCGGCGCCAGCTCGGGCCGAACCACAGCTATCGGGTGGGGATGGAAGGTCACGACCGCCGATCGCAGACTGCTTGACTCGGCCTGGCAGATGGCGGCTTCGATCACCGCGCGATGGCCGAGATGCACCCCGTCGAAGGTTCCGATCGCCAGTGAACGACGGGCCGGTGGAGCCAGGTCGTGGCTCATGTAGACGTCGGTCATGCCAACACCACGATCGGGTGAAGCTGCCCGGCCCGCGGCTCGGCCACCGCCACCAGCCGGCCGTCGTGAGAGAGCCGGATCAGCTCCGCGGCCGCACCCACGGGCTGTTCGATGGTGCGGCCGTGGATGACCAGATCCCGCTCATCAGCTGACATCTGGTGATCAGGCAGGTGCGACAGGGTTTCCAGCGGGGTGCGAAACCATGGCCCGGTGGGGTCGGCGCCGATCTCGGCGGGGGTACCGGCATCGGCCACCTGCCACGGTCCGATCGCCACCCGGCGAAGAGTGAGGCAGTACCCACCGGCTCCGGCGGCCTCGCCGATGTCGGCGGCGATCTGGCGTACATAGGTGCCTTTGGAGCAGGTCACGTCGATCTCCGCGCGCTGCAGATCAGGGTCAAACCCGGTCACGTCCAGGCGGGAAATCCTGACGTTGCGCGGAGCTGCCAGCACGGTCTCGCCGCGGCGCATGCGGGCATACGAGCGCTGGCCGTCGATCTTGACCGCAGATGCCGCCGGCACCTGCTGGAGGATGTCGCCGACAAGCTCTGCGGCCGCTGCCCTCACCGGATCGGCGTCGGTGGTCTGCGCCGGTCGGCTCGATCGCTCCTTCCGGGTCGAGCGTGGTCGAGCGTGCCCCGAACTGGATTACCGCCTGGTAGCGCTTGTCCATGTCGGTCAGAAACCGCGCCAGCCGGGTGGCACGGCCTGTCACCACCAGTAAGAGACCGGTCGCAAACGGGTCGAGCGTGCCGGTGTGGCCGGTCTTTGAGCCGAGCGCGGGACGGAGCTGGCGTAACACCGCAAACGACGAGGGCCCTGCGGGCTTGTCCACGAGGAACATGCCGCTGGGGCCGCTCATACTCAGGCCGCTGGTGCGGCCAGCTGGTCCGACACCTCGGCCACGATGAATGCTCGGATCTCGTCGACGGATCCCTCGTGAGAGAAGCCGGCAGCCTGCTTGTGGCCACCGCCGTGGGACTTGCGCGCGATCACCGATACGTCGATTCCGCCGCGGGATCGCAGCGACACCCGGTTGGCAGTCACGGATCCGTTGGCCAGCGGCACCTGCTCGCGGATCACCGCCGCCACCTCGACGCCTTCGATCGCCCGCAGAGTATCGATCAGACCCTCGGTGGTGGCCTCGTCTCCGGCCACCGAGGCCAGCTCGTCTCGGGTGACGTGCGAGATCACCAGCCGCCCGCTCTGATACATCTGGGCGTTGGCGATCACCCGGCCGAGCAGCATCAGCTTGCCGAACCCCACCCGTTCGAACACGAGCTCGAACACCTTGTGCACGTCGGCGCCGGCCTCCACCAGCCGCGCGGCCAGCCGCAGCGCAGTGGGACTGGTGGTGCGGTATTGGAACCGCCCGGTGTCGGTTACCAGCCCGACGTACAGCGCCTCGGCGATCTTGGGGGTGAGCTCGACGCCCATGCCGTCGAACACCCTGGCCAGCAGCTCGGCCGTGGACGATGCGCTGCCGTCCACCAGGTTGACGGTTCCAAAGCGACTGTTGTCGTGGTGATGGTCGACGTCGATGACCATCTCGGCCGCCTCCAGAATCCCGGCGTAGCCGGGGCCGATCCGGCGCTCGTTGCCGCAGTCGACGGCCAGCACCGTCCAACCCTCGACCGAGGCCGGGTCGATCTCCCGCTCAAGCCCTTTGGTCTCCAGGAAGCTGACCTCGTGCGGGATCGTCGAGTCGGCGTGAATGTAGGTGCGTACCTGGGTGCCGCGGTTGCGCAGCGCCGAGGCGGCGGCCGACATCGACCCGATGGCGTCACCATCGGGGTTCTCGTGGGTGGCGATCAACACGCGGTCAGCCGCCGCGAGTGCGGCGACCACTTGATCGAGGTCGTTCTGGAGACTGGGATCCGTCATTGAAGGTCTTCGGCCGCGGGACGCTCCTGCTCCAGGAGGTCATTCAGTCGCAACGCGCGGTCGAGAGTCTCATCATAGTGGAAGGTCAGCAAGGGAGTGCGTCTGAGCTGGAGCTCGCGAGCGATGCGAGATTGCAGCACACCGTGAGCCCGCTCCAGCGACCGCAGCGACCGCTCACGCTTGCGGTCGTTACCCAGCACGCTGACGTACACGGCGGCTTCTGCGAAGTCGGAAGTAGCGCGTACCCCGGTCACGGTGACGAATCCGATTCCCGGATCGCCGAGCGCTTCGATGCCGTCGGCCAGCACCTCTCTCAAGGCCTCGTTGACTCGTCGCATCCGTTCAGTTGGCGGCCGGCTCACAGATCCTCCTCGACCGACAGCAGGCTGCGAGTGCAACCGATCAGGTCGTAGTCCTGACCCGAAAGGTACCGCTCGGCCTCATCCAAAGCGCGCACTGCGTCGCCCGACTCGCGCCGGACCACCACCAGGGTCAGTCGAGCGCGCTGCCACAGATCGTGGAAGTCGACCTCGGCGATCGACGCTCCCAGCTGCCGTTCCAACTGGGCCTTGGTGTGGCGCAGATGGCTGCGCTTGGCTTTCAGCGAGTGGGATTCGGGGAAGTGGAGATCGAACGTCAACACGCCGAGATACCCGCTGGCCATACGATGGAGCCTACCGGCGCCCACGGGACGCCACGACGAAAGGCAAGCGGAGTGAGTGAGGTGTCCGACTTCGGCGAGTTGGTGCTGGTCGTGTCGGTGGCGTTGCTGTTGGCACTGCTCTGCAGCCGCCTCTCAAGTGGCCTGCGGGTGCCCGCGGCAGCGTTGCTGCTGATCGGGGCGGCGGTCGCGGCGGATATCGCTCCCCGGCTGGGAACGACGGTGTCGATTCACGACGTGACCCGGATCGGGGTGGTCGCCCTGATCGTGATCCTGTTCGACGGTGGAATGGATCTCGGCTGGCGCTCGGTGCGCCGCTCCATCGGGCCGGTGCTCGGCCTCGGGATCGTGGGCACGTTCGCCACGGCGGGGATCATGGCCGCCGCTGCTCACTACCTGCTGGGGCTCGACTGGGTGCCGGCGGCGGTGATCGGCACCGCGCTCTCGCCGACCGATCCGGCGGTGATGTTCTCGGTGCTTGGAGACCACGCCCCCAAGGGGCGCGTGACCACCATCCTGGCGGCGGAGTCGGGCGCCAACGACCCGGTCGGGATTGCGCTCATGATCGGAGTGCTGAGCGCCGTCTCGCATCCCGGGCACTCCCACTGGAACGTGGCGGCTGAGGTCGGCTGGCAGATGCTGATCGGAGTGATCGTGGGAGGCCTGGGCGCGGTGCTCACAACCAAGCTGCTGACGCGCGTCGTGCGGCCCGCAGGCTCGCTTGATCCGATCACCGCCCTGGCCGCTGCCGGCGTGATCTACGGCGTGGCGGCGGTGCTGGACGGTTCAGGATTTCTGGCGGTGTTCGTGGCCGGGCTGCTGCTGGGCGACACCGCTGTGGGTGACGACGGATCCGTGCGTGCGTTTCACTCGCAGCTCGCGTCGGTGGCGGAGTTGGTGGTGTTCGTCGGGCTGGGATTGACCGTCGGGCTGGGAACGCTCGACCTCGGCACGGTGCTGACCGACGGACTGGTGCTGGCGGCCATCCTGATCCTGGTGGCACGGCCGGCGGCAGTGGCGGCGCTTCTGTGGCCTGCCAAGCTCAGGCGCGGCGAGAAGGTCTTCATCGGCTGGCTGGGGCTACGCGGTGCCGTGCCGATCCTGCTGGCCGCATTCGCTGTCGACCAACACGTGCAGCAGGCGCACACCGTCTACGGCATCGTGTTCGTGGTGGTTACCGTCTCGGTACTGATTCAAGGGTCGCTGATCCGCGCGGTCGCACAGCGGGTCGGAGTGCACCTCGGTCCAGCCGCCGATCAGGCCTGACGCGCGACCTCTTTGATCGAATAGGCCTCGAGTACATCGCCCTCTTTGATGTCGTCGAAGTTCTCGAGTGTGAGCCCGCATTCGAATCCCTGAGCGACTTCACGGGCGTCGTCGGAGAAGCGCTTGAGGGTCTCGATACGACCGTCGTGGACGATCGCGCCGTCGCGCACGATCCGCACCTGAGCGCCTCGCTGGATCACGCCCTGGGTGACCATGCAGCCCGCGATGGTGCCCACCTTCGAGGCCTTGAACGTCTGGCGCACCTCGGCCTCACCCATCACCTCTTCCACCTTCTCGGGCGAGAGCATTCCGATCAGCGCCTGTTGGATGTCCTCGGTCAGCTTGTAGATCACACGGTAGGTGCGGATGTCGACACCTTCACGCTCGGCCAGGGCCTTCGCGTCCGCGTTGGGGCGCACGTTGAATCCGATCACGATCGCATTCGAGGCCGCTGCCAGGTTCACGTCCGATGCCACGATGCCACCCACGCCGGAGTGGATCACGTTGACGGTGACTTCCTCGTGCTGGATCTTGCCGAGTTCGTCGATGGCGGCTTCCACCGAGCCCTGCACGTCGGCCTTGATCACAAGGTTGAGTTCCTGCACAGCGCCCTCCTGCACGGCGCTGAAGAGATCCTCGAGGCTGACGGACTTGGAGCGCCGGGCCAGCATCTCGGTGCGGAGACGCTGCGCCCGTTGCTGCGCCATCTGGCGCGCGACCCGCTCGTTGTCGACGACGTGGCAGAACTCGCCCGCCGGCGGCGGGCGATCGAAGCCGAGGATCTCGACCGGGGTGCCTGGGCCGGCGTCTCGGACGCGCTTGCCGCTGTGATCGTTGAGTGCCTTGACTTTGCCCCAGGCGTCGCCGGCGACCACCGCATCCCCCACGCGCAATGTGCCGCGTGACACCAGCAGCGTGGCCACCGGGCCGCGGCCGACGTCCAGGCGCGACTCGATGATCACACCGGACGCTTCGGCCTTCGCGTTTGCGTGCAGGTCGAGCACGTCGGCCTGCAGCAGGATCGAGTCCAGCAGCTTGTCGAGGTTCGTCCCGTTCTTGGCTGAAACGTCCTCAAAGATTGTGTCGCCACCCCACTCGGACGGCTGCAGACCGTGCGTCGTCAGTTCCTGGCGGGCTCGGTCGGGGTTGGCTCCGGCCTTGTCGATCTTGTTGACCGCCACCACGATCGGGACATCCGCCGCCCGGGCGTGGTCGATCGCCTCCACCGTCTGGGGCATGACTCCGTCGTCGGCTGCCACCACCAGCACGGCCACGTCGGTGACCTTGGCACCGCGGGCCCGCATCGCGGTGAAGGCCTCGTGACCGGGGGTGTCGAGGAAGGTGACTTTGCGTCCGTCGGGCACATCCACCTGGTAGGCACCGATGTGCTGGGTGATACCTCCGGCCTCAGTTGAGACCACCGAGGCCTCGCGAATCGAGTCCAGCAGCGTCGTCTTGCCGTGATCGACATGGCCCATGATCGTGACCACCGGGGGGCGAGGGACGAGATCCGCGGGATCGTCGTCGTAGGTGATCTCTTCATCGTCTTCGTCGGCGGCGTGCTGGATCGTGATCTCGCGTTCCAACTCGCCTGCCAGTATCTCCACGGCGTCGTCGGACAGCGAAACGGTCAGCGTCACCATCTCCCCCAGCCCCATCATCACCGTGATGATGCGGGCGGGCGAGATTCCAAGTGCCTCGGCCAGGTCTTTGACGGTGATCCCGGACGGGACCTTGACCGGCCCGGTCGGCACCTCGACTTCTTTCTTTGGCTCGGGGCGAGCGCTTCGCTCCCGTCGCTGCGGCGGCTTGCGACCCGCTTGAGCGTCGATCACGACTCGGCGTTTGCCCTTCGGCGACGCGCCCCGCTGCGGGCGGGGATGGCGGGCCGGCTGACCCGGCTGCTGAGCCGGCGCGGCGCCGGCCGTGGCGTCGTCGGCCGGGGGCGTGGCAGGCGCTTCTGTGGCAGGCGCTTCCGCCGCCGCCGCCTCGGGCGCCTTGGCTGCAGGCGCCTTCTTGGCGGGCGCCTTCTCCTTTGTCGGTGGTCGCTTGGCCATTACCTCAATCCTTCCATTCCAGGGGCTGCGCGCTCAACCTCGAGCAGGCGTTCCAGCCCCCCGTAATCCTTGATCGTCTGCCGCAATCGCCGCCCCAGAGAGCCTTTTCCACGGGCGCGCTCGGCACATTCCTGTCCGGGGCAGAGATAGGTGCCCCGCCCTTCTAAACGTCGATCCACATCGATCACCACCGAGCCTGCATCGGCTGTTACGCGCCACAGCTCGGCCTGGGGCCGGCGGGTACCGCAGCCTGCGCATTGCCGGGTGGGGATGTGTGCGGTCACGACGCCGCCGGCTCTCCCTCCTCCATTGCCGCGAGCTCCCGGTGAGCCGGGATGCCGCAGTAACGGCTTCCTTCGATCGCCTGGTTGGGACAGCGCTTGCCCGACGATGTCACCGCGACGCAGCGGCCGGGGAACTCGTCGTCCTCGCCGTCAGCGCCGGTGTACGGAGTGTCGCTCTCGTCGGAGTAGTAGTCGGTCTCCGACACGATGTCGATCCGCCAGCCGGTGAGCCGGTGGGCCAGCCGCGCATTCAGCCCTTCCTTGCCGATCGCAAGCGACAACTGATCGTCCGGCACAACCACAGTCGCCTGACGTCCGTCGTCATCCACGTACACCTCGCGCACCTTGGCCGGTGACAACGCCTTGGCCACGAACCGGGCGGGCTCGTCATTCCACGGGATGATGTCGATCTTCTCTCCGCGAAGCTCCGACACCACCATGCGCACCCGCGATCCACGCGGCCCTACGCAGGCACCGACGGGATCCACGCCCTGAACCTTCGACTCGACCGCGATCTTCGCTCGATAGCCCGGTTCTCGGGCGACCGCGCGGATGGTCACGAGGTTGTCGGCGATCTCTGGCACCTCCAGCTCGAAAAGCTGGCGGATGAGATCGTCGGAGCGGCGCGAGAGCACCACCTGGGGGCCCTTGCCTTCGCTTCGTACCTCGATGATCACGGCCTTGATCCGACTGCCCTGCTCGTACCGCTCTCCCGGCACCTTCTCCGAGCCGGGCAGGATCGCCTCCATCCGGCCGAGGTCGACGAACGCGTAGCGGGAGTCGTCCTGCTGGACGATGCCGGTCACGATCTCGCCGACGCGGTCGTGGTACTCCTCGTACATCATTGAGCGCTCGGCCTCGTTGATGCGCTGCTTCAACACCTGCTTGGCGGTCTGGCCTGCGATCCGGCTGAAGTTCGCCGGAGTGACATCAACCATCACGTCGGGACTGAAGAACGTCCACTCGATCTCGGGCTCCGGTTCGGCGTGCTCTTCTCCCTGGTGACCGTCGGTGGTGACCACGTCGGCGGGCGCCAGCGCGAACTCGCGGTGATGCGGATGGGCTTCGAGGTAGGCCTCCCAGGCGTCCGGCTGCACCGACCACACGGTGTAGTCGCCGGAATCGCGATCGATATCCACGCGCACCGGGTGACGGGCGTCGGGCATCTTGCGATATGCCGCCTGCAGGGCGTCCTCGATTGCGGGCAGCAGTGTGCCCGGCTCGATGCCCTTTTCCTTTTCCACCAGCTTGACGCCCTCAAGAATCTCTTTGTTCACCGTCGACCTCCCACTGGGTCGTACACCAGGTGGCTTCGATCGATTTCGGAGTACGCGATGCGTACCGCCGAGCCGTCCTGGTCAAGCTCAACATGCGTGTCGTCAGCAGCCAAAAGGCGGCCTTTGAACCGGCGCCTGCCCTCGGTCGCCTCCACCAGTTCTATTGCAACTGTCTGTCCCTGTACTCGCTGGAAGTGCGCCGGCCTGGTCAGCGGCCGGTCGAGTCCCGGTGACGAGACTTCGAGTGCAAACTTCTCACGCACCGTGGCCAGTTCACGACTCACACGCTGGCACAGCTCGACGTCGACGCCGCCCTGCTCGCGGTCGATGTAGACGCGCACCACACCAGAGGATGGGCCCTCTGTGAGCACGACTTCGACCTCCGGCATCTGAGCCGAGAGGGTTCGTTCGATCTCGCGCTGAAGCTGTTCTGCGCTGGTTGCTGCCACTACCCACCACCATCGAGTCGTGGGCGAAAAAAGAGGCGGGTTCACACCCACCTCGTTCACCGCCTCGAAATCTTCTTACGAAACCCGTACTCTAGCAGGCGATGTATGGACACGACACCGGCCGGACCGTGTGCGCGCGCTGATTCAGCGGGTCACCAACGCCGCTGTGAATGCGGGTGAAGAACGGCTCGGGGCGATCGATTGCGGGCTGCTGGTGTTGGTCGCAGCCGGCCCCCACGACGGGCCGAAGGAGGCTGCCTGGATGGCGGGCAAGGTGGCCCGCCTGCGGGTCTTCTCAGACGCCGCCGGCAAGATGAACCTGGCGCTGGCCGACGTCGGCGGGTCGGTCTTGTGCGTGTCCCAGTTCACGCTTTACGGCGATACGAGGCGGGGCAACCGGCCCAGCTTTGTGGGCGCTGCCCCTCCCCAGCTGGGAGAGCAGCTGGTGGACGCGTTCGTGCGCGAGCTGCGGGCTCTCGGAGTCGAGGTGGAATGCGGCCGGTTCGGCGCCGACATGCAGGTCACACTGACCAACGACGGCCCGGTCACGATCTGGATCGACTCCGCCGCCCGTGGTGAATAAAAGGTGCCTGGCACCTTTTATTCACTCAGGTTGTCGAGGGCTTGTTGGTAGTAGTCGACGGAGGGTCGCAGCAACACCGCCAGCTTGTAGTGCCCCAGGGCAGCCGAGGTGTCCCCCAACCGCTCGAGACAGCGCCCCAGGCAGAAGTGCGCG
This sequence comes from uncultured Actinomycetes bacterium, assembly GCA_963811675.1. Taxonomy (GTDB): domain Bacteria; phylum Actinomycetota; class Thermoleophilia; order Gaiellales; family JAICJC01; genus CAVPTL01. Next base: position 119,683 of record CAWESH010000004.1, read on the forward strand.
TAGTCATTTGCGGGTGCCGACTCGAGGATGAACTCGAACTCGGCGGCCGCTTCGCGATAGCGGTGAATGCGAATGTAGGCCACGCCCAGCGCCTCGCGGATCGAGGCCTTGTCGGGCTCCCGTCGGCGGGCCTTTTCCAAGGGCACGGTGGCCTGCGCCGGATGGCCCTCGGAGAGGAGTTGACGACCTTGCTGAAACAGCTCGTAGGTGTCCAAACCGCTAGTCCAGGCTTGTGATTTGCGCCAGTGCCGAGCGCAGGCGCAAGGCACCGGTAAACCGGTCGCGCAGTGACAGCTGCTTGCGAATCCGGCGCTTGATCGTACGCAGCTCCCGGCGCAACTCCCGGCCGGCCGGCTCGGCCTGCCGAACAGGCGCGTATCGAGCGCGACTGGCGTTGGCGGCAAAGGCTGAGGCATCCACCCCGAAGACGCTTTTGATCTCACCGGAGAGGTCCTCGAACGTACGCTCGGGTGAGTCCTTGATGCCCTGGTCGCCGACGAAGGTCGCCAGCTCGCGGTAGGCGGCCGCGGCCTGCGCCCGCGGACCGCGGCGCAGGTACCGCCATCGCACCGCCCCGAACTTGACCATCGCCATCCCCACCGATCAGTGCCAGCAGGAGCACCCCTGCCGCCGTGATGAAGCCAAAACTGTGCCCGGAGGAGGTCGTCGCCGTCCCCTTGGTCGCCGGTGCGCCGCCGCCGTGATGACCGGCGGCTCCAGGCGCCGCCTTGCCGGTGGTTGCCACCCCTTGCTTCAGAATCCCCGCCTTGGGCAGAAACGTGAGTCGCTGTCCTTTGGGACCGACCGTGTTCGCCTTCTGGAGAGCGAGCAGGAACTTGGTGTTAGAGCTGGACGCTCCGCCGGGCAGGTGCCGGCTGGGAGTGGGCTCGAACGGCTGCCATCCGTATCCAGGGAAGTAGGCCTCGACCCACGAGTGGGCGTCGCGATCAGTGACCACGTATGGGTCGGTCACACCGGGGCCCTTGACCCCGGTGGCGAAGCCGACCGGGACGCGCGCGGGGATGCCGTGCAGGCGCAGAACCAGCGCCATCGCTCCCGAGAACATCTGACAGTAGCCGTGATGCCCGGTCAGCATGAACTGGGCCAGCACCGGCGAGCTGTCCGAGAACTTGGGGTCAAGGTCATACACGAACGGCTTGGCCCGAAAGTACGCCTCGACGTCGAATGCGGCGGACCACTCGTTGGTCTCGCTGGCGGCCTGTGAGCGTCTCCACACCTGATCGGCGGCCTTGACCAGGGCCGGGTCGATCCCCGCTGTGTCATCGGGGCCCGCGGTCTGGGGCCACGAGGGGATCACGTGCCCGCCGATCGAGAGATCGCGCTGCACCAGGCGCGGGAAGGTGTGCCCGGCGTCCTGCAAGTCCTTGCGCGACGGGTTGGGGACGTACACAAGTGACGAGTACGTCGTGTTTCGCGCCAGGTCGTGATCGGCTTCGGCGGTGGTATCGGTGTTCAGCGTGAACGGCGTGTTCGGCCGGCCCCGACCATCGCAGCGGCTGGGCGGCGCTGACCAGGTGGCTGTCGGCCAGCGCGAGCACCTTCACCCGCACGATCATGGTGTGTTGACCGGGATGAGCCGCGTCGGGCGGAAGCGCCGAGCGGCGGCACGGTGACCGATCCGTCGTGGACGGGAGAAGGCCCCTGTGGTGATCGGATAGGAACTCGCCGTCCAGGCGCCGTGGCTGAAGTTCTCGAGCGTCGCGACCTTCCAGTAGGTCGCATGTGGAGCCCAGACGTTCAGGACAGCCGTCGGCTTACCTCTCCAGTGCAGTGGCTTGTAGGACTGATCCCACACGTAGCTGAGATCGCGGGGCGGCGCGCTCGACGCCAGCGGGTTCCACGTGTGCCAGCTCATGAATGCGGCTTTGTTCACGCCTGGCAGCGCAGAGACGATCAGACCGAGCACGACCACGGCGGTGCCCACCGCCCAGGCCTGGCTCGACCCACCGCCGCTCAGCGGTCGTCGCGGCACCAGGCGCAGCGTGATCAGCGCCGCGGCCAGGAACCAGGCCGCTCGCAGCCAGCGGGTGGTCGAGGTTGAGCACTGTGGAGGGAAACGCGAACAGCACCAGGGCAAGGGCGATCGAGATCAACGTCAGGCGGCGCAGTACGACCGTCCAGGCGAGCGTGGCGACCAGCGCCATGAACAGCAGCCGAGCGTCACTGTCGACCGCGCGGAACCGCCCGTAGTCGAACGGGGTGGTGGCGTTGAACCAGTCGTGGACGCCGTGGTTGATCCAGATCACTGCGGCGGCTGGGTAGCGAGTGAGGGCCGGAATCGCCCGGCCAGAGACTGGTGGTCATGCCGACTGCTGCGACCAGACAGACGGCCAGGGTGGCCAGCCCCGCCGCGCGGCCGAACAGCTGCGCCGCCAGCGTCGGGGCGACGGCGATCGCAATCATTAGCCAGCATCTCGAGCAGCGGTATCTGCGGCGACTCGATTCGCGCCCAGTGCCACGCGCCCACCGACACCAGCGCTGTCAGTGCCAGCCAGGGGCCGTATGCCGGAGCGCGGTCACGCATGGGCGACCGCCCGCTGGGGTGGCGCCGACAGCGCCTGGCCGAGATCGTCACCCGCGCGGACGCGGATCACCGCCACCCCGGAGGAGCTCAGGCGCAGTGCCGCCGACTCGGCCGATGTGACCATGCCTCCCGCGCCGAATGTGGCCGCATCGACCCACACCACCGCGACGTCGCGCCGTGCCCCGGCCAGCTGTAGCAGCCGCTCCGCCAAGGCCGGTGACATGACCGATGTGACCACGTACACGCGGGCGGCGTCGACTGCGTCGCCGCCGCTGATGGCGTCTCCCAGGGTGACGTGCATCGGCCGTGTGGCGGTTGCCTTGACGACGGCCAGTGCGGCCATGGCGGTGCCGAGGTCGTCGGAACCCGTGCCCAGTCGCACTCTCAGCCGATCGCTGCCCTGGATCACCAGCGAGCAGCGCTGACCGCCCTCGGCCAGCCGGTGCAGCACCGATGCGGCGGCCCGCACCTGAACGTCGAAGCTGGTGTTGCCAAGCCGGCCAACCTGGCCGGCCGCGTCGGCGTCGAGCAGTACCGCTGCCTCGTCTCGCGGGGAATCCTCGAGCTCCTTGACCATCAGCCGCCGGCGGCGTGCGGTTGACCGCCAGTGCACTCGTCTCAGGCTCTCGCCGTGCTGGTAGTCGCGGATCGAATGCAGGTCATACCCAGAAGTTCGGTGCAGCAGCATCCGAGCGGCATCCCCCCCGCCCGCGCCGGCATCGGTAAACAGACTGTCAAGCTGGTACACGCGGGGATACACCAGTACCGCGTCGGTGCGATCAACAGGGATTGCCGCGCGTGCCAGGCCGAACGGATCCGACAGCACCAGCTGCGCCTTGTGCAATCGGTAGCGGCCGCGGGGCGCAGCCTCCAGCCGGTGGTTGCCGCGCAGCCGATGGCCGACCCGCACCAGTTCGGCCGTCAGTTCGAGATCATCGCCGAGATGGTCGATCAGCGTTGCCCGGGCCGGTAGCGGACCGGCTTCGGGGCGGACTTCGAGGCCGATCACCACGGTCGTGCCTTCCACCAGCTCATGCTGGGCGAGGGTGCGCCGCATCCGCACCGGGCGGGTGAACGTGCGCACCCACACCAACGCCACCAGCGGCGCCACCATCAGCCCGACCGCGATCGGGAACATCACGTCCGTGCCGAACCCCCAGGCGGCCAGGTACAGCCCGATGGCCGCCACCAGGGTGCGCTTACCGGTGCGAGTCAGCACGTCGCGAGGCTCATACCGGCACCGGTGTGCGGTCGACCGCCTCCAGCACGATGTCCGCCGCCACCACCCCGGCCGTGCGCGACTCGGCCGCCAGGATCACACGGTGGGAGAGCACGTCGACGGCCACGTCCTTGACGTCGGAGGGAATCACGTAGTCGCGTCCCCGCAGCGCCGCGTAGGCCTTGGCCACCCGCAGCAGCGAGATGCCGGCGCGGGGGCTGGCGCCCAGCGCAAGCCGAGCGTCACCGCGGGTGTGGCGCAGGATGGCCACCACGTAGCGATGCAGACTGTCCTCCACGAAGACGTCCTTCACGGCGGCGATGGCGGCCTCGATCTCAGGGGCGGTGGTGACCGCCTCCAACGCCTCCAGCGGCTCACCGGCAGCGTGCTCGGAGAGCATCGTGGCCTCCTCCGCGGGGCCGGGATATCCCAGCGTCAGAAGCATGGTGAAACGGTCGAGCTGGGCTTCGGGCAGTGGGAACGTGCCCTCGTACTCGATCGGGTTTTGGGTGGCGATCACCATGAACGGACGGGCCAGCGGATGGGTGTGGCCGTCCACCGTCACCTGCGCCTCCTGCATGCACTCCAAAAGCGCCGACTGGGTCTTGGGTGACGCGCGATTGATCTCGTCGACCAGCACCAGGTTTGCGAATACCGGGCCGGGTTTGAACTCAAACTCATCGCCCTGGAGGTTGAAGACGCTCACGCCGGTGATATCCGACGGCAGCAGATCCGGCGTGGCCTGGACGCGGGCGAACTCGCAGTCGAGTGAGCGCGCAATCGACTTGGCCAGCATCGTCTTGCCGACTCCGGGGAAGTCCTCGATGATGATGTGCCCCTCGCACAGGAGCGCCAGCACGCAGCGTTCCAGCAGCGCTGCGGGGGCGTGGATGACCTGCGAGACGTTCTCGATCACGCGCCGCGCGGTGTCACCGGCGGCTGTGATCGCCGCCGCCGAGCCCTCACGATTGACTTCCGGTGCATCCACGATTCGTCCTTCCTGGAAGGTGTCGTCGGTTATACGGCCGCACCCATGCTTCTGGATCGCGCGAGCGCGTCCCAGATTGCACAAGCACATGCCTGCTTGGAGCGCCGGCTGACGTGCTGCTCGCCGTCGGCGGTGACCAGTGTGACCTCGTTGGTGTCCACGTCAAAGCCGATGTCGCTGCGGCTGACATCGTTCATAACGATCATGTCCGCGCCCTTGCGGTCGAGCTTGGCGCGCGCTCGATCCACTCCTCCGGGGCCGTGCTCGGCCGCGAATCCGACCACCATCCGGCCAGGCCGGCGAGCCTCGCCCAGCCGTGCCAGGATGTCGGTGGTGGGTTCCAGCTCAACCGTCCAACGCTCTCCGCTCTTTGTGCGCTTGCCCTCCGCCGGCGCCACCGGGCGGTAATCGGCAACGGCCGCGGCCATCACCACGATGTCGGCCGAAGCCGCCTCGGCGAGCGTTATCTGCTCCAACTCAGACGCCGATTCGGCGTGTAACACGCGGATCGGGGCGGCGGGCGCAATCGCGCCGCCGCTACGGATCAGCGTCACGTCTGCTCCCCGGCGGGCGGCCTCATCAGCCACCGCCGCGCCCATGCGACCGCTGGAGCGGTTGCCCAGGTAGCGGACCGCGTCGAGCGCCTCCCGCGTGCCGCCGGCGGTCACCAGCACGCGGACGCCGGCAAGACTCGAGCCGGCTTCAAGCCGATTCTGCACCGCCATCGCGATCTGGTCGGGCTCGGCCATGCGGCCGACACCGATCTCGCCCTCGGCGGTATCACCATGCTCAGGCCCGACGAACTCCACACCGCGCTGCACGAGCGTGGCACGATTCTGCTGGGAAGCGTCAGCCGTCCACATGCGGGGATTCATCGCCGGCGCCGCCACCACCGGGCCGGCAAAGGCGAGCGCGGTGGCGGTCAGCACGTTGGAGGCCTCGCCGTGGGCGAGCCGAGCCATCGTGGTGGCTGTCAGCGGGGCGATGCAGAGCAGCTCGGCCTCACCGGACGCGTCGCAGATGCGGGAAGACGGCGTCGGCGTCGTCGGTCAGAACCGTCCGGCGAGACAGCGCCGCAAACGTGGTCGGTCCGACGAACCGCCGCGATTCGGGCGTCTGAATCACCTGCACCTCGTGGCCGGACCCCACCAGCAGTCGCACCAGCTCACAGGTCTTATAGGCCGCGATGCCGCCGCACACCCCCACGATGATCATGCACGTAGTGTGCATCAACCCGTCGCCGGGCGCGAGTCAGATCACAGACACGCCGGCTGCGGTAGCGTGCGCCGATGCTGATCGCCCAGCTCACCGACCTGCACATCGCCGACGGCCCTCAGGGTGAGTTGGCGGCCTGGGGAGCAGCCCGCGCGGTCGAACGGGTCAACGCGCTGCGGCCGGCACCGGCGGCGGTGGTTATCACCGGCGACGTCACCGACGACGGTTCGCCCGGAGTCATACCGGCTGGCGGCCGCCATCCTGGCCGACTTGACCGCGCCGGTCTACGTGATTCCCGGAAATCACGACGATCGAGCCGGCCTGCGCGCCGCCTTCGGTGCGAACGGTGGCGGGGCCTATTGCCAGCAGGTGGTCGACCTGGGAACGGTGGCCGTGGTGATGTGTGACTCGGTGCTTCTGGGCACCGACGCCGGCGCGCTCGATGACGGCCGGCTGGAATGGATCGACGACCGGCTCACGGAGCTCGGCCAGACTCCCACCGTGGTTGCGATCCACCATCCCCCGATCATGACCGGAATCGCGCTGATGGACGAGATCGGGCTGGCTGACATTCCCAGCTTCGCCGAGATGGTGGCGCGCCACGGGCATGTGCGCGGCGTGATCGCCGGCCACGTCCACCGCAGCATCACCGGACGGGTGGCGCACGCGCCGGTGGTCGTGTGCCCCAGCACGCTGGCCCAGCTGCGGCTGGATCTCAACGGCCGTGACACGCTGGCGTTCGTCGACGAGCCGCAGGCGATCGCGATCCATCGCATCGACGCGGATGGCGGGCTGGTGTCCCACATCCAGCCGACCGCGCCCTCACACGTGATCTAGGTGAATAACGGTGCCAGGCACCGTTATTCACGCCGTCAGATCTGGGACTTGCCGACGATCAGCTTGCCCTCGGCGATCTCCTCGAGGGCCATCGTCAGGAAGTTCTTGGAGCGCGACTCGACCAGCGGCGGCGGGAAGTTCTCGAAGCTGCCCTCGCCCAGCTGGTGGTGGTAGTCGTTGATCTGGCGGGTACGTTTGGCCGCGGCAATCACGAGCGCATATTTCGAGTCGGCGTGCTCGAGCAAGGTGTCAATCTTCGGGTAGATCATGTTTGGCGCTCCTCGGTTGCAATCTCGGTCCGCATGATGGAGACAAGCTCCTGAGCGGCGGTGTCAGCGTCACTGTTGACGATCACGTGGTCGAACATCGATTGTGATTCAAGTTCGTGCCGCGCGATCTCAAGCCTTGATCGAATCGTCTCCGGCGAGTCGGTGTTGCGACCGGCCAGACGGCGTTCGAGCTCCTCCATGCTCGGCGGTGCAACAAAGACGGTGACCGCATCCGGCATCTGGCGTTTGATCTCCCGCGCTCCCACGACCTCGATCTCGAGCACAACGCTCTGACCGTTCGCGAGTCGCCGTTCGACCTCGCTGCGCAGCGTGCCATAACGATTCCCTACATAGGTTACATGCTCGAGGAACTCGCCGGCGTCAACCCGAGCCTGAAACTCGGAGTCGGACAGGAAGTGGTACTCCACCCCATCCTGTTCCGACGCTCGTCGCGGCCGCGTGGTGGCAGAGGTTGCCACGGCGAACTCGGGCAGCTGCTTCAGCGCTCGGGCGATCAGCGTGCCCTTGCCGACGCCGGACGGGCCGGCGATCACGAACAGCCGAGAACTCACCGACCCACCGAAGCGTCGGTCAGTTCTGCCGGAACATGTCCAGCAGCTCGGTGCGCTGACGCTCCGAGAGACCGCCCACGGTCTTGGACTGGCTGATGCGGCATTGCGTCAACAGACGACCGACTTTGACCCGGCCCAGTCGCGGCACCGCGACCAGCATGTCGTACACCTTGGCGGTGAGCACGTACTCGGGAGGATCTGCGATCACCTGCTCGATGCGGATTCGGCGTTCCTTGAGGTCGCGCTTCAACTGGGCGCGGGCAACGCGGATTTCGTTGGCCCGAGTGAGTGCCTCCATGCGCTGATCGAGTGAGCGGGAGGGGGCCTGGGTCAGAGTTTCGAGCATCATCGTGATGAGCGATTATACAGCCCTTAGCGCCCCGTGCAACCGGGTGCAAACGGCTTGAATACGCCAAATCCCGGTTCCTAAAGCTCAAGCTCTAGTAGAGCTTTAGATTCCGGGTTATGGGCTCTTCCAACAAGCTCTGACACGGTTGTCAGTTTACGTCGTGCCAGCTCGAGGGGGATCTGCCCCAGGATCTCGAGTGGCAGGAAGGGGTTTCCAAACAGCGCCGTGCCGACGCCCACAATGGTCGCCCCTGCAGCGAGATATTCGACCACGTCGGCAGTTGACGCGACGCCTCCCATGCCCGCGACGGGAAGTCCGGTGCACTCGAAAACGCGATGAACCGCGTGCAGCCCGACCGGTTTGATCGCCGGTCCGGACAGCCCACCCCCGCCGCCGCCGAGTAAAGGTTGCAATGTCTCGCGGTCGAGGGCGATTCCGCGCAAGGTGTTCACGACCACAACACCCGCCGCCCCGCCGTCGGCAGCGGCTTCGGCGATCGCGCCGATGTCGGCCACGTTCGGGGAGAGCTTGACGAGCACCGGCAGGTCGGTCTCGCCGCGGCAACGTTCGACCAGCGCCCGGGTCTCTGCGGCGTCCGTCCCGATCGAGATGCATCCACTCTCCACGTTGGGGCAGGAGACGTTCAGCTCGATCGCCCGGACGCTCGGATTCTCAGCGATGCGGGCGACCGCCACCGCGTACTCGTGGGGCGACCACCCGCCCACGCTGACGATCAACGGCAGCCCGAGCTCGGCCAGACGCGGCAGAGTGTGGTCGCAGAAGCCCTCCACTCCGGGATTCGCCAGGCCGATCGAGTTGATCATCCCACTGGGGGTCTCGGCGATCCGGGGCGGCGGGTTGCCCTCGCGCGGGTTGAGCGTGACCGTCTTTGACACGAAGGCACCCAGCCCGAGCGTGCCTGCAAGCAGAGCGTCCAGCGTGCCGGAGCCATTGATCAGCGGATTGTCCAGCTGGATCCCGCAGAACTCAGTAGCCAGCCCGACTGCGGAGGAGTCAGGCGAGGACACGGCCGGCCTCCAGCACGGGACCTTCGACGCACAACCGCTTGAGTTCTCCATCGATACGTACGGCACACCCGTAGCAGGCCCCGAACCCACACGCCATCGGGGCCTCCATCGCCAGCCGGCAGTCGGCCCCGCGCTCGGCGCACATGCGCGCCACCGCGTGGAGCATCGGGTCAGGGCCGCAGGCGTACACGGTTGCCGCGGGGTCGAGCAGGGCGGCCAGCGGCTCGGTCACCGGTGTGGGATCGAGCACCACCGTGGCAGCCGGGTCGACCAGGGCGGCGCACACGGCGTGTGCCTCGGATCGAAATCCCAAGACGGTGGTCACCGAACTGTCGCCCCCCAACTGGAGGCGCAACCATGGCAGTACCGCCGCTCCAATGCCGCCACCGACCAGGATCGCCGGCCCGGGGGCGGGATCGAAGCCGTGTCCCAGCGGCCCCAGCATCGACACCTCAGTGGTCGCCGCCAGCGCTCGGGTACCCGCGCCTCGGACATCGAGCAGAAAGGCGAGCTCGTTTGCGTTCGCCCACGCCGGCGACAGCGCTCTGGGCAGGTACACCGTCGCGGGCTGCGGCACGGCCGTGAGCATGAAAAACTGCCCTGGCCCGCCAAGGTCGCCGCCGTCGGGCACGAGCCGCAGCAGCGTGTAGGCGCCGACTGCCTCGACGCTCGAGACCGCCAGCCTACGCGGTTGCAACATCCGTGACCCTGGCGTGGATGTCCTGCAGCGCCAGCGGCGTGACATCTGCGCGGGCCTGCGAGATCGCCTGCACCGCCGCCGAGGCGCCCGCCATGGTGGTGATGCACGGGATTCCATGTGCGATCGCCGCCGCCCGGATCTCATACCCATCAACGCGCGCCCCGCGACCGGCCGGGGTGTTGATCACCAGGCTGATCTCGCGGGCAAGGATCAGATCCACCACGTTGGGCGAGCCCTCGGTCACCTTCTGCACTGTGCGCACAGGGATGCCGATGCGCTGGAGCGAGCGGGCTGTACCCGAGGTGGCGACCAGCTCGAAGCCGAGCGACTGGAGCAGTGCGCCCAGCATGGTCGATGCCGGCTTGTCGCGGTCACATACCGACAGGAACACCACACCTGATTCCGGCAGTGGTCTGCCCGCGGCCCGTTCGGCTTTCGAGAACGCTGTGGGGAAGTCGGGGCCGATGCCCATCACCTCGCCGGTCGATCGCATCTCCGGGCCGAGGGTGGGATCGGCGCCCGAGAACCGCTGGAAGGGCAGCACTGCCGCCTTCACGCTGACGTGGTTTCCGCTCACCGGCTGCAACGTCACCTCGAGCCCCAGGGCGGCCCGGCAGGCGGCGTCCACCACGCTCTGGCCGGTTGCCTTGGAGACGAACGGCACCGTGCGTGACGCGCGGGGATTGGCCTCCAGCACGTACACATCCGGCCCCTGCACTGCGAACTGGACATTGATCAAACCGCGCACGCCCAGCGCCTGGGCGATGGCGGCGGTCTGGCGCTCGATCTCGTGCTCGACCTGCTCGCCCAGAGACAGCGTGGGGATCACACAGGTGGAGTCGCCCGAGTGCACACCCGCCTCCTCGACATGCTGCATAACCGCCGCCACGATCGTGTGTGTGCCATCGCAGACGGCGTCCACGTCGACCTCGATTGCGTCCTCCACGAAGCGGTCGATCAGAGAACCGGGCTGCACCGCGCGCGACAGCAGCGAGTCGCGGTCGTAACAGATGCGCATCTCGCGTCCCCCGAGCACGTAGGACGGGCGCACGAGCACCGGATAGCCGATGCCGTCGGCGAGATCGGCGGCGTGCTCTGCATCGCGGGCGATGCCCCAGGCCGGCGCGCGCAGGCCGAGCTCGGCCAGTACTCCTCCGAACCGCTCCCGGTCCTCAGCTATGTCGATCGCCGAGAACGGCGTTCCCAAGATCGGGACGCCGGCCTGTTCCAGTCGGCTCGCCAGCCGCAGCGGAGTCTGCCCGCCGAACATCACCACCACGCCCACCGGCCGCTCGCGTTCGACCACTTCGAGCACATCCTCGACGGTGAGCGGCTCGAAGAACAGCCGGTCGGAGGTCTCGGCGTCGGTCGAGACCGTTTCCGGGTTGCAGTTGATCATGAGCGCGTCGTAGCCGAGTTCGCGGAAGGTCGCGACGGCCTGGACGCAGCAGTAGTCGAACTCGATTCCCTGCCCGATCCGGTTGGGTCCGGCGCCCAGGATGATCACGCTTTGCCGCTCAGGTGTCGGCAGCTCGTCCTCGACCTCGTAGGTCGAGTAGAAGTACGGAGCCTGAGCCTCGACTTCGGCAGCACACGAGTCGACGGCCTTGTACACCGGTCGCACACCTGCCGCGATGCGGGCGTCGCGCACGTCCGGCTCGCGGCTTCCGACCAGCTCGGCGATCCGGGCATCGGCCAGCCCCAGGCGTTTCAGCACCAGCCAGCGGGCGGGTGAGATGTCACTCAGCGCGGTGCCGGTGAGTTCGCGCTCAGCGTCTGCGATCGTCGACCACTCGTCCACGAACCAGCGGTGCACCGACGACTCGTCTGCCAGCGCCTCGGCCGACTCTCCGGCCAGCAGTCGCCCCTGGATGCGGTCGAACCGATCCCACTCGCCCGCGTCCACCGGGCCCTCGCGACGGGGCTTTTGATCGAGTTCCCGGGAGCGCATGGCCTTGCCCCAGGCCTCGGCGAAGGTGCGTCCGATCCCCATCGCCTCACCCACCGACTTCATCTGGGTGGTGAGGTGCATGTCGGCCCCGGGGAACTTTTCGAAGGCGAACCGGGGCAGCTTCACCACCGCGTAGTCGAGCGTGGGCTCAAACGCGGCCGGCGTGGTTTTGGTGATGTCGTTTGGGATTTCATCGAGCGTGTATCCGACCGCCAGCTTGGTGGCGACCTTTGCGATCGGGTAGCCGGTGGCCTTCGAGGCCAGCGCAGAGGAGCGTGACACGCGCGGATTCATCTCGATCACGACCAGCTCACCGGTTTCGCGGTTGAGTGCGAACTGCACGTTCGAACCGCCGGTCTCGACGCCCACTGCCCGAATCACGGTGGCCGATGCGTCACGCAGCGTCTGGTACTCGCGGTCGGTCAGCGTCTGCGCGGGCGCGACGGTGGCCGAGTCGCCGGTGTGGACACCCATGGGATCGATGTTCTCAATCGAGCAGATGATCACCACGTTGTCGTTTCGGTCGCGGATCACCTCCAGCTCGAACTCGCCCCAGCCCGCCACCGAGCGCTCCAGCAGCACCTGGGAGATCGGACTCTCGCGGACTCCGCGGGTGACCGCATCGTCGAGCTCCTGCGGCGTGGTGGCAAAGCCGCCGCCGTGGCCCCCGAGCGTAAATGCCGGGCGAATCACGACCGGCAGTTGCAGCGCTCCCGAGGCGAGCGCGGTGCGTGCTTCGTCCACCGATGTCGCGATCACGCTGGCGGGTACGTTGAGGCCCACCGAGGCCATCGTCTCGGCGAAGATCTCGCGGTCCTCGGCGCATTGGATGGCCTTGTAGGACGCCCCGATCAGCTCGATCCCGAGCTCCTCGAGCACCCCGGCCTCCTCCAGCTGGGATGCGAGGTTGAGAGCGGTCTGACCGCCCAGTGTGGGCAGCAGCGCGTCGGGTCGTTCCCGTTCGAGCACCGAGCGCACCCCGTCCAGGTCGAGCGGCTCCAGGTAGGTGCGGTCGGCCCAGCCCGGGTCGGTCATGATCGTGGCCGGGTTGGAGTTGATCAAGACCGTGCGGTAGCCCTCGTCGCGCAGCACCCGCAGCGCCTGGGTGCCGGAGTAGTCGAACTCGCAGGCCTGACCGATCACGATCGGCCCGGAGCCGATCAGCGCGATTGTCTCGATGTCGTCGCGCCTAGGCAACGGCGTGCTCCGAGACCGCGACCCTGGTGACGAACTGGGTGAGCGCGTGGCGGGCATCGTGGGGGCCGGGGCTGGCCTCGGGGTGGAACTGCATCGAGCTGACATCGACGTCGTGCAGTTGGAGTCCCTCGACGGTGCCGTCGTAGAGGGACACGTGGGTGATCTGCCCGGCCCCGAAGTCGCAGCTGAAGGCGGTGCCCTGGTCGGGGCCGCGGACGGCAAAGCCATGGTTTTGTGCGGTCACCAGCACCTTCCCGGTCTGGAGCGCCAGCACCGGATGGTTGGCACCGCGATGGCCGAAGCGAAGCTTGAAGGTCTCGAGTCCCAGCGCCTGTCCCAGCAACTGGTGGCCCAGGCAGATGCCGAATACCGGCACCGCACCGATCAGGCCGCGCACCTCAGACACGCATCCACTCAGCGCCGCGGGGTCGCCGGGGCCGTTCCCGAGCAGGACGCCGTCGGCCTCGAGTGCGAGCACCTGGTCGGTGGTGGAGTCCCAGGGCAGCACCGTGACCCGGGCTCCGGCGCTGCGCAGCAGGTTCACGATCGATGACTTCACCCCGTAGTCGAGCACCACCACGTGCGCGCGCTCGGTCGCGGTCGCCTCCAGGGTGATCGCATCCGGCCTGGACACCGAGCCGGCCAGGGCCTGGCCGGCCATCTCCGGCGCCGCGCGGATCACCTCGAGCACCTGCGCCGGGTCGTGATCACCGTTTGCGACAGCCGCTCGCACCGCCCCGCCGTCGCGAAGCCGCCTGGTGATCGCCCGGGTGTCGATTCCTTGCACGCCGACCACTCCATGGCTCTGCAGCCAGTCCGAGAATCCGGGTCGGTTGTTGGGCGTGGCGTTTCTGCCCTCTCGGATGACCACACCCCGGGCATGTGGGCGGGTTGATTCGGAGACGTCCTGCTCCACGCCGTAGTTGCCGATCATGGGCTGGGTAAACGTCACCAGCTGGCCGGCGAAGGACGGGTCGGTGACGACCTCCTGGTAGCCGGTCATGGAGGTGGTGAACACCAGCTCACCGACCGCCACACCCTCGGCCGCGTAGGCCGCCCCATGGTGGATGGTGCCGTCCTCCAGCATCAAGAACGAGGTCATGAGGCCACCACCGCGTCGATGGTGCGGTGAGCGACGCTACCGCCGACGATGGTGAGCGAGCACACGCCTCTGAGGCGTTGCCCGGCGAAGGCGCAGTTGAGCGAGCGTGACCGATAGGGCGGTTCGACCACGAACTCGCTACCGAAATCCCACACCGCCAGGTTCGCGGGTGATCCCACGCGAATCGTCGGGGTTTCCAGCCCGAATGCCGCGGCTGGACCCGAGGTCATCCGCTCGATCGCGGTCGAGAGGCCGATCAGACCGGGCTCGACCAGGTGGGTGTACACCGCCGGGAGCGCAGTCTCCAGGCCGATCACGCCGTTGGGCGCCTGCTCCCACGGCACGTCCTTCTCCAGTGTCAGGTGTGGGGCGTGATCGGTAGCAATGCAGTCGAGCGTGCCGTCCTGGAGCGCCTCGATCAGGGCCGCGCGGTCGGCCGCGGATCGAAGCGGCGGGTTCATCTTGGCCGCTGCCGGGTCGAGTTGCCGAACCGCCTCGTCGGTGAGGCACAGGTGGTGCGGCGAGACCTCCGCGGTAATCTCGATACCGGAGGCCTTGGCCCGCCGGATCTCGGCAACCGATTCGGCCGCAGATACGTGGCAGATATGGAGCCCTGTGCCTTCGTAGGCTGCGATCTGAATGTCTCGCCCGATCATGATGCTCTCGGCGATCGACGGATGGCCCTGCAGACCGAGTTCCGCCGATACCTCGCCTTCGTGCATCTGCCCGCCGTCTGCCAGCGACATGTCCTCCTCGTGCAATGTCAGCCGCAGGTCGGTGATACGGCTGTACTGGAGCGCGCGCCGGAGCAGCGCCGCGCGTTCCACCGGCCGGCCATCGTCAGAGAAGGCCGCTGCCCCGGCGTCGGCGAGCGCGCCCATGTCGGTCAGCTCGCGGCCTTCGAGGCCGCGGCTGATGGCCACGATGAAGCCGGTGGCGACGGTCGCCTGCGACCGTGCGCGGGCGATCAATCCCTCTAGAATCGGCACCGAGTCGACCACCGGGACGGTGTTGGGCATGGCCAGGATGGCCACGAATCCGCCGGCGGCTGCGGCTTGCGTTCCCGACGCGACGTCCTCCTTGGCTTCCTGACCTGGAGTGCGCAGGTGCACGTGAGGATCGATCAGGCCGGGGAGTACGGTCAGGTTGCGTGCGTCGATCACCTCCGGGCCGTCCAAGCTCTGGCCGATCTCGGCGATCACACCGTTTTGGATCCGCAGGTCGATGGCGTCGCCGTCCAGGCCCGAGCCGGGATCGACCACTCGTGCTCCCGAGATCACCAGGTCGGCCGGCTCCGTTTGTGCGTGAAACAGGCGCTCGACGGTCATGCCACCTCCTGCTTCTCGGGGGTGGGTGCAGCGTCCTCGACGATCCGAAGGGCCGACTCGGCCGGGCTTTGGGTGGGGCCGTTGAGCAGGTCGTACAGCACTGCCATGCGGACCACCAGGCCGGATCGCACCTGGTCGACGATCGCTGATCCGGGACCGTCTGCGACCGCCGAATCGATCTCGACGCCGCGATTCATGGGGCCGGGGTGCATCACCAGCTGGCCGGGGCGCACGCGCCCGGCGGTCACACCCCAGCGCGCGGTGTACTCGGTCAGCGACGGAACGTAGTTGGCTCCCTCCTGCATCCGCTCGCGCTGCATCCGCAGCACGTACACCACGTCGGCTGTGCCGATGTCGGCGATGTCATGCGAGATCTCGACTCCCATGGCTGCGATTCCGCGTGGGATCAGCGGCGGCGGGCCGATCACGGTCACCCTTGCCCCCAGCATCCGTAGTCCCTGGATGTTGGAGCGGGCCACACGCGAGTGCAACACGTCCCCGACGATGGCGACGTGCAGGCCCTCGATCTTTCCCAGGGCCCGCTTGATCGTGTAGAGGTCGAGCAGACACTGGGTGGGATGCTGGTGCTTGCCGTCGCCGGCGTTGACGACGTGCGCCTCGGTGTAGGCGGTGATGATGCGCGGCGCGCCGATGCGCGGATGCCGGATCACGATCACGTCCGGGTCGTAGGCCGAGAGCGTGGTCACGGTGTCCTTGAGCGACTCGCCCTTGTCCACGCTCGACCCGGAGGCTTTGAGCGACATGGTGTCGGCCGACAGACGCTTGGCGGCCAGCTCGAATGACGAGCTGGTGCGCGTCGACGACTCGAAGAAGATGTTCATGACGGTGCGGCCGCGCAGCGTCGGCACCTTCTTGACGTCGCGTTGCATCACGCTCTCGAACCCGTGGGCGGTCTCCAGGATCCGCTCGATCGCGGTGCGATCCAGGTCGGTCACCGAGAGCAGGTGCCGGCGGCCGTCCGAGTTGTGAGGCGGGTACAGGTCGAAGGGCATCCGCTACTCCCCGGTTTGAAGGACGATTTGGTCGACCTCGTCGACCTCCAGCAGTTGCACCTTGACGCGCTCGGTGCGGGCGGTCGGCATGTTCTTGCCGACGTAGTCCGGCCGTATCGGCAGCTCACGGTGGCCACGGTCGACCATCACTGCGAGCTGGACCCGCTGGGGCCGGCCGTAGTCGAACACCGCGTCGATCGCTGCCCGGATGGTGCGACCGGTGTAGAGCACGTCGTCGACCAGCACGACCGACATGCCTTCCAGCGGGAAATCGAGCCGGGTGGCCTTGACCACCGGCTGGGGGTGGAGCGGCTGGTCACCCGCGCGCATGGTCATGTCGTCGCGGTAGAAGGTGATGTCCAGCGCTCCGGTGGGCACCGCCACCCCGGTGAACTCCTCGATCAGGGTGCGGAGCCGCTGTGCCAGCGGCACCCCGCGGGTGTAGATGCCGACCAGAGCCAGCTTGGTGGGATCGTCGTGCTTCTCGGCGATCTCATGCGCGATCCGCCGAAGGGTTCGCTGCATGTGATCCTCGTCGAGCAGCACTCGCTCGGCGGGCGCAGACACGCTCATTCATGCTCCTTTCCGGCCTCACCGGGCACGGTTAAAAGTTGCAGAGGTGGTGGGCTGCTCTCCAACTGCAGCCATCAACATGCTACCAGCGGCGACGGATGTGGCGCCGATCGGTCAAGCTTTTGGCATGGAATCTCTGCTGGCCGATCTCGCACAGGCGCGCATCGGCTCGACCTTCAACCAGTATCGCGACCGCGGCCCGGACGATGTGGCGGAGGCCGGGGCGATCCGGGTGGACGAATCTGCGTGCCTATCTGGCGGCGCGTGACACCGCCGAGGTGGTGGCGCTGGGTGAGGCTGCGGGCTACCAGGGCATGCGCTGGTCGGGAATCGCCTTCACCAGCGAGCGTGACCTGGCCCGTTGGGGTGCCCCGTTTCGGCCCACCTCGACCGCCCGCAAGAACGGCTGGAGCGAGCCGTCGGGGACGATCGTCCACCGCGTGTTGGGCGAGCTCGCCGCCGAGCATCGCGTGATTGTCTGGAACACGGTGCCGACCCATCCCGCACAAGCCCGGGCAGCCGCTCTCCAACAGACGCCCGACGGTGGGTGAGATCGAGGCCGGAGCGGTGTATGCCGAGCGCCTCTTGGAGTGGTCAAGCCACGGGTGATCGTCGCCGTGGGACGAGTGGCCGAGCAGATCCTGGGATTCCCGCGCGACCTACGTGCGCCACCCCGCCAACGGCGGCGCCACGGCATTCTGCCAGCCGGCATGCGCTCGATCCGTCACTCGAACATCGACGGCGCTGACGAGTAATCTGGCGCCATGGCACCGAATTACTTCAGGGTCGTGGGGGTGAATGAAGCGGTCCCGCCTGGTCGAGCCGTCGAGTAGGTTCAGCGGCGTGGCGGTCGAGTTCAGCCGGCCGATCGGCGATCGAGCCTGCAGATGGCCAGTCGAAGGTGGTGGCGGCCGGTGCCGCGGCGACGTCGCGTTCCAGCCGGGCAAGGCCGTCGCGGTACTCGTCGCCGGGCACATGTGCGGCGAGCTGTGGAGATGTAGCGCCCACGCACCGCTCGATGCAGCTCGGGCCCGTGGGAGTTGCCTGCAACCGAGATGCGTTCGACCGCCGCGCCGGCGAAGCCGCCGGAGTTCAGCTCGCCGATCACCGCCTGCGGGTCGGGGAAGCGAGCGAGGTCGATCGCGGGGATCGACGGAAAGTACTGGTTGAGGTAGAACGTCTCGAAGTGGTCGAGGTGGAAGCTGACGATGGCCAGCCGGGCGCCGGCAGCGGTGACGCGCGCCAGCTGCGCGATCGCCGCCGACCGATCGGCGATCAGATGCAGCACCAGGTGCATGTGGGCTGCATCGAACCACCCATCCTTGAACGGCAGCGTCTCAATCGAGGCCTGTCGCCAGCCGACCCGTTCACCACCGGCTCGCGCCCGCGCCTGATCGAGCATCTGAGCCGACGGGTCGACCGCCCACACTCGTGCACCGAGTTGCTCGGCCGCATAGACGGCAAACCGGCCGGTGCCGCAGCCGACGTCGAGCAGTCGCCGGGGTGAGCCCAGCGCTGCCAGTGTCTGATCGGCGAGCTCCCTCCACTGTGCCCCTCCGGAACGCAGCCGGTCGTAGTCTTCGGCGAGTGCGTCGAAGTGTGGGTCAGCCATCGGCGCGGATCAGTTGCGGCTCGCCCCGCTCCGGCAGCGGCAGGTCGATCGTGTCGAAGTCGCGGGGCACCACGGTGTTGGGAAACTCGGCGCGAGCCTCGTCGCGGATCTCTCGCGGCAGGTAACGGGTGGAGAGATGGGTCAGCGCGAGCATCGAGACCTGGGCATCACGACCGATGCGAGCGGCTTGAAGCGCGGTGGTGTGCCCGGTTTGGCGGGCGCGCTCGGCCTCGGCCTCGAGAAAGGTGGCCTCGTGGATCAGAACGTCAGCGGCAGCTGCGGCCTCGATCATGCCTGGGCACGGACGCGTGTCGCCGGAGAACACCACCCGACGGCCCCGGCGGGGCGCGCCGAGCACCTGATCGGCGGTCACCTCCACCCCGCTCGCCGACTGCACCGGCTCACCTCGCTGCAGCGCTCCAAACGCCGGCCCCTCGGGAACGCCCAGTTCGCGGGCTTTGTCGAGGTCGAATCGCCCGGGTCGCTCGTCCTCGACCAGCGCGTAGCCGAGACTTGGGAGATCGTGGGACGTG
This sequence comes from uncultured Actinomycetes bacterium, assembly GCA_963811675.1. Lineage (GTDB taxonomy): Bacteria > Actinomycetota > Thermoleophilia > Gaiellales > JAICJC01 > CAVPTL01. Next base: position 138,714 of record CAWESH010000004.1, read on the forward strand.
AGGAACGCCTCGATCCGAAAGCCATCGTGTCCGATCCAGTCGGCAGGATCGAGCTCGATCACCTCGAGGTCATATGGCACGCGGCCGAGCACGGGATGCAGCGTCTGCATCAATGCCGTCAGGCCGACCGGCCCATACAGCCGCAGCGGGGCGTCACGGCCGCGCAGAGCAAACGTCTTGAGCATGCCGGGCAGACCGAGAAAATGGTCGGCGTGGCAGTGCGTGATCAGGATCTCGTCCACATCGACGAGACCCGCGCCCGATCGGAGCAGCTGTCGCTGAGTACCTTCGCCGCAGTCGATCAGCAGCGACACGCCACTGCGCCGAACCAGGAACGCGGGTAGGCCGCGCTGAGCGGTGGGCGCGGCACCCGCCGTCCCGAGGAAAAGCACATTGAGATCCACGGCGCCACTCTAGATGGTGTATTCCGGATGGCGGCGCCTGGGCGAGCGATGCAACCGGCGGGCAGCACCAGGTGGGCACCGAAACTGCGGCTCAGGCAGATGCCGGACCGCGTGCAGTGGGATCAGCGGCGCCGCCGGGGCGGCAGGATCCTGAGGTGGCGCGGCCATCACGATCATGGCGCGGCGCAGGAACACCTCGAGGCCGAACGGCTCCGACGGAGTGTCAGAACCGGGGATCAGCCTGAGATCGGGACGGGATGGCCGCGGCAGCTCGAGCGGCTCGTAGGAGTACTCGGATCAGGTTGTGCCGGTAGTCGTCCAGCACGATGACATTGTCGGGATACGCGCTCATGGGAGAAGAATCACCTGGCCTGGAAGGATGGTTGCGTCGTTGATGTCGTTGGCCTGTTCGATCTGGAACACGGCCTGGCGGGGATCGTCGGTGCGGTAGTGGGACGATGCGATCGACCACAGCGTCTCTCCCGACTTCACCAGGTGGTGAGTCGGGCGCGAGGCGCCGGATGAGGCCGGTGCAACGGCCAGCATCAGCAGGGCGATCACGACAAAGAGTGCAAGGACGGACGGGATGTGACGATATGTGGGTGAGGCGAACATGTGTTCGGGGAGTGTAGGCGAACACGTGTTCGGTGTCAAGCGCAAGTAGGATTTCCCGCTTGTGACCATCGAATTCGCACATCGATCCCTCCCCCGCGGAGGGCCTCCGACGGTGATGGGGATCGTCAACGTGACCCCGGACTCGTTCTACGACCAGGGCGCCACCGCTGCGGCCGCCGACGCCGTCGCGCATGGGTTGGCGCTGCTCCAACGCGGCGCGGGTGCACTCGACGTTGGCGGCATGACCGCCCAGCCCGGTGGCGAGCTGGATCCGTCGATCGAAATAGCGCGGGTGGTGCCGGTGATCGAGCAGCTGCGCGCGCACACCGACGCAGTGATCGCGGTCGACACCTACCGTGCCCCGGTGGCCGCCGCAGCGCTCCAGGCAGGCGCCGACCTGGTCAACGATCACACCGGGCTGAGCGATCCCGAGATGGCGGCGGCGGTCGCCGCGGCCGGCGCCGGACTGGTGATCACCCATCTCGGCCTGCAACCCAAGCAGGCCCGCACCGGCTCCTACTCGATCTCGGTCGCCAGAGATCGCCGAGTTCCTGACGGCCCGCGTCGAGACGGCGGTGGCGGCCGGCGTGCGACCGGCGGGGATTCTGATCGACCCCGGCCTTGGATTTGGGAAGGACATCGACACCGACCTCGACACCCTGCGGCACCTGCCAACGCTGATCGGGCTCGGGCATCCCGTGCTACTGGCGTGCTCCCACAAGGAGGTGACGGCCGCTCCGCTGGGGCTGCCAGAGTCTGCACTCGAGGGTACGGCGGCGGTCACGGCGGTGGCTGCCTACCTGGGCGTGGCGGTGCTGCGCCTGCACGATCTGCCGTTTATGGCACACGCCGCTCATATGGCCTGGCTGATGCGCCCTGCCGACGCGATCAGCCAGTAGTCGGCGGCGCCAGCGACGGCGCGAAGAACGACTCGAGGAACATCCCGTCGCGGTGGATCAGCTCACCGTCGGCGTAGATCTCGCCGCCCGATCGCAGATCCCGCACCATGTCCCAGTGAAGTGCCGAGCGGTTCACGCTGCCCGTATCCGGATAGCCCACGCCCAGGGCCATGTGGCAGGTGCCCCCGATCTTCTCGTCGAACAGGATTTGCTTGGTGAACCGGCTGATCCCGTAGTTGGTGCCGATGGCGAGCTCTCCCAGCACCGAAGCCCCGTCGTCCATCGAGAGCATCTGGTGCAGGTAGCTCTGGCCGCTTCTGGCCTCGCTGTGGACGACTCGGCCGTTCTCGAAGACAAGCCTCACCCCTTCGACCTCGCGACCGCCGATGATGGCGGGGAAGGAGAACCGGATCTCGCCGTTGGTCTCGTCCTCCACCGGCCCGGTGAAGACCTCGCCGTCGGGGAAGTTGCGCAGCCCCTGCGACGCGATCCAGGTGCGGCCCTCAACACCCAGGGTGAGGTCGGTATCCTCGGCCACCAATCGGATCGTCGATACCTGTTCGAGCTTTTGGGTCAGCAGCTCGAGCTTCTGCCCGAACTCGCGCCACGCCGCCACCGGATCTTCGAGCTGCAGCCAGCCTGCGCCGAACACGAAATCCTCATAGGCCGGCAGCGACATCTCGGAGTCCTGGGCAAATGCGTGGCAGGGAAAGGCGGTCACGCACCAGCGCAGGTCGCCGTCTGCCGATCGTCGCATGAACCTGTCGGTCACCGGCCGCACCGCGGCCGCGCGGCGGGCCAGCAATGATGGGTCGATACCCGACAGCTCGCGGGTGTTCCAGCTCGCGTGGATGCTGATGCGAGCGTCGATCGTGTTCATCTCCTCCAACGCCGACGGTGGGAGCCAGTCGAGCTGATGGTCGCCGGCTTCGGACAGGAATGCGTGGTCGATGCCTTCCAGGGTCACCCGCACGGTCGGGAGGCCGCCTCGGTCGATGACCGCCTTGGTCAACTCGGCCAAGAGCGGCTCAGCCAGCGAGGGGCCGTTGATCATCACCAGGTCGCCCTCGCGGACGTCCACCGAGTACTCGGCGATCAGCTTGGCCAGCCGGGCGACGCGAGGATCGTTCACAGAAACCGGCCGTTCTCGTAGATCAGCTGGCCGTCGCCGAACACCTGCGATTGCGGGCGCAGATCGCACACCAGATCCCAGTGGACGCCGGAGGCATTGGTGCCGCCGGCCTCCGGGAATGCCATACCGAGGGCAACGTGGCAGGTGCCGCCGATCTTCTCGTCAAACAGGGTCTCGCCGGTTGCCACCTGGATCTCGTCGTTGAGGCCGAAGGCGACCTCGCCCAGGAATCTGGCTCCCTCGTCGGTGTCCAGGATGCTTTCCAGGTGCTCCTGCCCGTGGTCGGCATGGGCTTTGACCACTCTCCCCTGTTCGAACCACAGTCGCACGCCCTCGACCCGCTTGCCGCCGTAGGGGCTTGGGAAGGGAAAGGCGATGGTGCCTTCGGTCGCGGTGTGGATCGGGCTGGTATACACCTCTCCGTCGGGGAAGTTCTCGCGGCCGTGGGCGTTCGACCACAGTCGGCCGCCGACGTTGACCGTGAGGTCGGTGTCCGGGGCGACGATCCGCAGCTGCTCGAGCCGGCCGAGACGGTCGGCCACCACCTGCTGCGTCTCGTACTGGTTGCGCCAATGCGCGATCGGATCGGGGTCGTTCAGGTGGCCCGCGGCGAAAACGAACTCCTGCCACTCTGTGAGCGACATACCCGCCTCCTGGGCGGAAGCGTGCGAGGGGTACAAGGTGCCGCACCAGCGGCTCTCACCGTCGGCCTGGCGTTGGCCGAACCGCCGGTCGAGCGGCTCGGTGGCGGCCGCTCGCTGCGCCAGGCGGCGAGACGACACCTGAGCCTTGTAGGCCAGGTTCTCGTTGGCCCAGATGGACAGGATCTTGTCCGGCAGCTCGACGTCCAGGTGATCGAGCGGCGTGAGCGCCGTCAACTGGGCCTCAGAGGCCTGTTCGAGTCTGGCCGCCTCGACCGATTCCAAGTGTGCCCGCAGGATCACGTGTCCTCCCAGCCGGGTCACCGACCTGACCACTTCGACCACCAGCGGTTGGGCGACCGCAGGGCTGTAGACCATCACCAGCTCCTGCGGTTGCACGTCGAGGGAGTACCGGCACAGCAGGTCGGCGAGGGTTTGAAGGCGGGCGTCGGACAACTGCCGCGGCATATTACCGGTCACACCGGGCGGCTGAAGAACACCCGCGCAAAGCCGTGTTCGCGGCGTCGCTCGACCTGCTGGAATCCGAGGCCGCGGTAGAACGCGATGTTCTCGGCCATCAGCTCGTGTGTGTACAGTCGAATCTCTGGCAACCCACGCTCCCGCGCGTACCCGTCCGCGAACGTCAAAAGGCGCGTGCCGAGGCCGTGTCCCTGGCATGAGGGTTCAACGGCGACGTTCTCGATCATCAGGTGGTCGTCGCCGATCACCAACACGATCACCCCGGCCAGGGTGTGGTTTTGGTCGATCACGAACGCCTCACCACGAGCGATCTCCGCGGCGTGGTCGGCGTCCATCGGCGCCGGCCGCAATCCGATTCGAGGGACGTACACCGAGTAGGCCCGCTCGACCAGAGCAGTGATCGCGGCGGCCTCGGCGGTCACGGCCGCGCGGATCATCCGCCGGTCGCGCTGACCACTGCGTCGAGTAGGCGTCCGGCGCCGAACCGCACCGGGTCGTCGGTGACCAGGCCGGTGCGCTCGGAGTACTCGGCGATCGCGTCGCGGGCGCTGGACTCGGACATCCGGTTGGTCTTGAGTGCCAGGGCGACGACCGGCGCAGGCCGCAGGTACCCCGCCACTCGCTCGTTGTCGGCGATTAGCTGCTCGATCGGTGGGATCGGCATGCGTAGATCGCCGTCGATCACCGTCCGTCCGGGTTCGTGTACGAACAGCAACGCGTGCGGGGCGCTGCCGTGGATCAGGCCGGTGGTCACGCCGGAGTAGAAAGGGTGGTTGATGGAGCCCTGGCCCTCGATCCACAAAAGCGCGTCATCGCCGGCTCGCTGATGGCCCTCCAGCACCAACCGCTCCGCCGCCCCAGCGATGTAGTCGGAGACGACCTCGTCGACCGCGATCCCCCAGCCGGCGATGGCGATCCCGGTCTGCCCGGTCGGCACGAACTGCGAGGCCAGGCCCCGCCGGCGAGCTTCACGGTCGAGCTCCAGACACACCGTCATCTTGCCCAGTGCGCAATCGGAACCCACCGTCAGCACCGTCCGCGCCGCGATGTCAAGGTTCGCCAGCGTGGGTACGTCCAGGTCAGCCGGGGGCTGTCGCAGGTCGCGGATCTCCGCACCCCCCTGCACAGCTGCGGCCGCGAGTTCGGCGTCACCTCCGAGAAAGTCGTGCAGGCCGTTTTCGACGTCCAGGCCACGCTCCAGCGCTTCCTTCACCACCGAGCGAAACGCGAGTGGCAGCTTGCCGCCGGCCGGCGCCACCCCGATCAGGAGCGTGTCGGGGCGCTCGGCGAGCGTCTCGGCCAGCGTGGCCACGATCGGGATGCCCTCCGCCAGTCCAGGCACCTCGGCGTCGGCTGTGGAGCCGGCGCGGGTCGAGTCGATCACCGCCACGGTGACCGCGTCGGCATAGCGCAGCACACCGGTCGCGGTCTTTGCGTCCTCGTCAAACGCGCCCTCACACAGCATCACGTAGCGCTTCACGCCCAGGGCTCCAGCGGGGTCACTCCCAGTCCCGGTCCCGGCCCGGGGATGACGCGGCCGTCGTCGAACTCGAGGCCTTCGAAGAAGTCATTGGCGTTCAGCAGGTGGCCGTCCAGATCGACGACGTCGACCAGCGGTGAGATGGCAGCCGCCTGGGCGATACCCAGCGACGACTCGTTCATGCACCCCAGCATGATCACCAGGTTGAGTGCGCGGGCGGCGTGGATCATGCGGATTGCCTCGCGGATCCCGCCGGTCTTGGTGAGCTTGATGTTGACCCCGTCGGCGTGTCCGGCGGCCGGGGCGATGTCGGCCAAGGTGTGACAACTCTCGTCCAAGACGATCGGGATCGGCAGCTTGGCGGCGTGCAGCTGGGCGTATCCGGTGCGGTCGGAGGCGTGCAGCGGCTGTTCGATCAGCTCGATACCGAGTCCGACCAGGTCGTCCATCAGTGCTTGGGTCGAGTCCACCGTCCAGGCCTCGTTGGCATCCACTCGGATCAGGGCATCGGGCGCCTCGCGGCGCACCACCCGCACGCGATCGAGATCGTCCGGGCCGCCCACCTTGATCTTCAGGGCGTGATACCCGGCCGCCCGGCGAGCTCGATCGGCGGTGCCCTCCACCGTGTCGATCGAGATCGTGTACGAGGTCGGCGGAGGCACCGGGTCGAGTCCCAAGATGCGATAGAGCGGCTGCCCGCAGATCTTCCCCAGCAGATCGTGCAGCGCCCCATCCAGCGCGCACTTGGCACCCATCTCTCCCGGCAACTCCCCCACCCGGCCGAGAATCGCCTCGATCGCCAAGGGGTCATCGCCGAGCAGGGGCTCCAAACGGTTGAGGAACTCCAGCGCCGACTCCACGCTTTCGTCGTAGCGCTCATCCGGAGCGCCCTCCCCGTACCCCGTGATGCCGTCGTGAGTAAGCGCCGCCTGCACCACCACCGACTCGGTGCTGGCACTGCGAGAGATCACGAACGGCTCGTGATGAACAAGGGTCGCAGAGCGGGCATGGATCTCCATCGCGACGCGAGCCTAGCGCGCTCATCCGGCAGATGCCCGCGGAGGGTACGGGCGGCAAGGGCAAGTAGACTCCCTGAGTCCCAGTGACCCCCGCGCCTGTAGCTCAGGGGATAGAGCGTGCGCCTCCGGAGCGCAAGGTCGTAGGTTCGATTCCTACCAGGCGCACTTTCACCATCGGCCTTGCGCCATCGCCTACCCCGCGCGCGTGCTGACCCCGATTTCGAGTCCGTGGTGATAGCCGTTGTCGAGGTTGATTGAGATAGTCGTGTGGCCGCGGGTGTAGTTGTCGACGGGGCCCGCGGAGTGGTTCGCCGTCCCGGCGAGGTGCTCGCGGAGCTTCCACCCGCGGGCCGTCAGCCGCTCATGGTAGAACCGTTCGACCTCGCGAATCGTGGCTATCTTGGGAAGCTTGAAGTTGCCCAGGGCATCCCCGATGTCGGCGGGGCCGCTCTCGCTGCTGTGCCCGATGCTTGTGCTGGTGTCGAGCACCGTTGCCCCTGGATAGACGGGGATTGTCGTGTAGACCGTCTGCGACCGTTTTACGAGTCCCGAGCCCTCGGCGCGGTCGAGCAGCGTGCATCCGGTTGCTGCTACGAGCATCCCCGCGGTGAGGAGAGTCAAGAGTATTCTCATAGCACCTATGATATATCGAGTGTGCTTCGCGTTCAACCCTACCTCCCGCCACGCCGCTGAACGTAGGGATCGTTGGTGCGGGTTTGGTGAGGCGGGTTGTCCGGCCGGTGGGAAAGTCGTATCGTGGGCGCGACGCCGCCTGGACGTGGCGGCTTCCCGCCACGGAAGGGGTGTGGGATGAGAGGACTACGACGGGTCGCGCTCGTCGCGGGGGTTCTCGTTGGTGCGCTGGTTGTGACCGGCACTGCCGATGCCACCGCGCACCATGGAAACGCGACGTGCCACAGCGGGGTCGTCACAGCGGGGACGTATCGTTCGTTGACGATCGCCGGGTCATGCACCTTGACCAGCACCGGCACTGTGACCGTCCGCCACGATCTGGTGGTGAAACGACACGCGCTGTTTAACGCCGATACGCCAGGCGTGCTGAACGTGTGGGGCGACGTTTGGATCAAGAACGACGCCGTGGCCGCAATCGGCTGTACCGATGACTGCAAGGTGAGCCCCGACGATCATATCGGCGGCGATCTGACAGCTCTCGGTGCATGGGCAACCATTGTTCACGGACTCACCATCGGCGGCGACGTGTCGTTCCTTGGTGGTGGCGGCAGCGAGAACTGCGCGATCACCCCAATCCTGGGAGTCGCGCCGTATTACTCGACCGTGCATGACAGCACCATCGGTGGAGACTTCACCGCGCGCCGGCTGCATACGTGTTGGTTCGGCCTGATCCGTACCAACGTTGCCGGGGACGCCAGGATTATCGGTAACCGCTTTGGCGACCCCGATGCCAACGAGGACGTTACCAACGTCATCGGTGGCAACCTGGCCTGCTTCAACAACGTGCCCAAAGCACAGGTTGGCGACTCGATGGGCGCACCGAACGTTGTCGCTGGACACAAGCGCGGAGAGTGCGCAACCCTGTAGACATCGATCAGAACTCAAAGCATCGGGGGAGGCCTGACCTGCGGGCCTCCCCCGAGCTTGAGCCCAGCCGCGGACAAATTCGCAGGCCAAAATCGATCCGTGTCCGCGACGATGACTCGGCCGGCCGTAGGAGGTCGTCAGATGAAGGAGCTTCGTCGCGAAGTGGAGATCGCCGCCCCACCCGAGCGGGTGTGGAGTGTGCTTTTGGACTTCGACTCCTACCCCGACTGGAACCCGTTCATACGATCGATCCAGGGCAGATGTGAGCCCGGGGCCAAGCTGACTGTCCGGATCGAGCCACCCGGCGCTCGGGGGATGACGTTCAAGCCGACGGTACGCCGTGTCGAGCATGCCCGTGAGTTTGCCTGGCTGGGCCGCGTTCTGATACCGGGGGTGTTCGACGGGGAGCACAGGTTCACGATCGAGCAGCTCGATGGTGGGCATTCGCGGCTCGTTCAGAGCGAGCGCTTTCGTGGTGTGCTCGTCCCGGTGTTCGCGAAGACGCTCACGGCGACGGATCACGGCTTTGAAGCGATGAATCAAGCGTTGAAGGAGCGGGCTGAGGCCGTCGAGCCAAGCGTTTAGCAGATGGTCGAGGCTTGCGTCCCAAACCGGGATGAGGGTGCCTGTGGTCGTCCTCCAGGTCTTGCGCTGCCGAACGCGTCGCCCTCGGTCTCCATTCGATTAGCCCATTCGGTACCCCCCAAGCGACTGTTTGGCCACCTGTACTGTCCCGGCATGGTTGCCGTCGTGCTCGCATTCGGTGCCGCGTTTCTGTTCGCGCTCGGCACCGTGTGCCAGCAGAAAGGCACGTTGGAGGAGTCATCCGACTCGAGCCTTCGCGCCGACTTCCTCGCCAGGCTTGCCCGGCAGCCGGTGTGGCTGGTGGGCGTGGCGGTGGTGATCGTCGGCTTTGGCCTGCAGGCCTGGGCACTCAGCCTCGGCCGGCTGATCGTGGTGCAACCGATCCAGGTAACCAGCGTCGTGTTCGCACTGCCGCTGGGGATGTGGCTGACGGCGCAGGTGGTGTCTCGCCGCGAGGTGGCCGGGGCGGTGATGGTCACCGGAGGGCTGATCGCGTTCGTGGCGCTGGCCAACACCACCGGCGGTAACGATGACGCCTCCATCGGTGCGTGGGCGATCGCGGGAGCGATCTGCGCGGGAGTCTCGGCGGTGCTCGTGCTGGGCACGCTGCGATCCAGCCCGTCGGTCAGAGCCACGGCCGTGGGAAGCGCCTCGGGCATCCTTTTCGGACTCAGCGCGGCACTGACCGTGTCGGCGGTGGACGACTGGGGAGACAGCGTGGCTTCGATCATCGCCGACTGGCACCTGTACGCCCTCGCCGTGGTTGCGATTGCGGCCTTCTGGCTCACTCAGATCGCGCTCCAAAACAGCCTCGAGCTTGCGATCGCCACCAACCAGGCGCTGACCTCGGCAGTGGCTGTTGCACTGGCCATCTTCCTGTTCGATGAGGCCCTGCGCGGCTCCGCACTGGAAGCGGTCGCAGCCGCGCTCGCGCTCGCCGTCTCAGCGGCCGGACTCTACGTGCTGCTGCTCTCCGATCCCGAGGAGAGAAGCCCCCTCAGTTCGTGACTCTAAACGGCTTCCAGGCAGACGTTGCGCCCAGGTTGCTCGGCGTCTTTCCGACGCTGAACCGCGCGCCCTTCAGGATCGCCGCCCATCCGAGGCCCCTGCACCTCACCATTCAGGGGGATCGCCGGCCGACGCGAAAAGTCCTGCGTCGTTTTGGGCCTACCCGAGCTGGAGTTCCAGCAACACCTCGTCGTCGAACACGAGGTCGCCGGTCTGGCGAAAGCCGTACAGCTCGTAGAAGTCGATCGGGCTCCCCTCCCCCTCTCCGGCGCTGGTCGACAGCACATCCACCTTGACTCCAGGCCGCGTGCGGAAGTAGTCGACGATCAGGTCGAGCGTGGCCCTGCCGTAGCCCTTACCCTGGTGGCGCTCGTCGATCAGAAGCTTCCACAGGTAGTGCGGGATGTATCCGGGGCCGTCCACGTCGTCGCTGATCATCACGAACCCGACCGGCGTCTCGTCGGCGTAGATCGCCCAGTAGATCGCCCGCCCGCCGACGTCCTCCACCGCCTCGAGCAGCGAGTCGGTGACGCTGCTGACGAACTGCTGCTGCCGCTCGGAGACGCTCAGTGCCTCCACTTGCGCGCGGTTGGCGTCGGTGATCGGACGCAGGCTCACCATGCCCCGGTTCTATCACAAACGCTTTTGCTTCAGGCGTTCGCGAGCGCTTCCCGACGCCGTTGCAGGAACACCCGCTCGGTCTCGTTATCGCTCAGCTCGATCGCGGCGGCGTAGGCCTCGGCCGCCTCGGCAGGCCGGCCGGCTCGCCGCAGCAGATCGGCCCGCACCGCGTGGAACAGGTAGTAGTCGCCCAGGTCGAGCTCATCGACCACCGTCAGCGCCACCCCCGGCCCGTCCACCTCGGCCACCGCCACCGCCCGGTTGAGCGCCACCACCGGCGTCGGTGCGATCGCCAGCAGTTGGTCGTACAGCCGCAGAATCTGCCACCAGTCGGTCTGCTCCGCGTCGGCGGCCTCGCTGTGGACGGCGTTGATGGCCGCCTGGATCTGATATGAGCCGGGCCGATCGAGCTCCAGGCAGCGCTTGACGATGGCCTGCCCCTCGGCGATCAGCTCGGCGTTCCACAGGCTGCGATCCTGGTCGGCGAGCAGCACCAGATCTCCGTTTGGGGCGGTGCGGGCGACGCGGCGCGACTCGACCAGCAGCATCAACGCGAGCAACCCCATCACCTCCGGCTCGTCGGGCATCAGCTCATCCAGCAGACGACCCAGCCGAATCGCCTCGGCGCACAGCTCCTCGCGCACCAGCCGATCGCCGGAGCTGGCCGTGTGGCCCTCGGTGAAGATCAGGTAGACGACACTGAGTACCGCATCGATCCGTTCGGGTAGGTCGGCCCGGCCGGGAACCCGAAACGGGATGCCGGCATCGCGAATCTTGCCCTTCGCACGCACCAGCCGCTGGGCCATCGTCGGCTCGGGCACCAGGAAGGCACGGGCGATCTCGGGAGTCGTCAGTCCACCGATCAGCCGCAGCGTCAGTGCCACCTGAGCGCCCTGGGAGAGCGCCGGGTGGCAACAGGTGAAGATCAGCCGCAACTGATCGTCGTCCACCACCCCCTGCTCCATCGGCTCGAGGGGTTCACCGTCGATCTGCATCAGGGTTGCCTGCGCGTGGCGGTCGTCGCGGGAGGCCTCCCGCCGCAGTCGGTCGATGGCGCGGTTGCGGGCGGTGGTGATGATCCACCCCGCCGCGCTGGGAGGCTGGCCTTCGGACGGCCAGCGCTCCAACGCGACGGTGAATGCGTCCTGGACGGCCTCCTCGGCGAGGTCGATATCGCCGAACGAGCGCACCAACACGGCCACGGCGCGACCGTACTGCTCGCGAAACACCCGCTCGATCGAGGTGGCATCAGCGAGCTGCATCGCCGTGGGACTCCCCCTGGAACGGCCGCACCTCGATCGGCAGCGTGGTTGCCCGAGCGAGCTTTCGCCCCCACTCCAGAGCGGCGTCGAGGTCAGGGGCGGCAACGATCGACAAACCGCCCAGATGCTCCTTGCCCTCCACGTACGGCCCGTCGGTGGTGATCACGTCATTCTGCTCGAGCCGCACCACGGTGGCGGTGCTGGGCTGGTGCAGGCCATCGGAGAAGACCCAGGCGCCGGCCGCCTTCATCTCGTCGTTCACGGCATTCACGTCACGCATGATCTTCTCCAGATCGACGCTTGCCGGAGGGTCGCCATCGGGCTGATAGACGCTGAGTAGGTACCGCTTCATCGTGTCCTCCTTGACGTTACCCCGGCCACATGCCGGGTCTCACCCACTACACGAACGGGCGGCGCCAAATCGACATCAAGCGGCGGGGACGACATGTCGCGCAGCCAGCGGGTGGTGCATCAGCCAAAGCGAAGCCAGTCCCTGCCATTCACCGTAGGGGGCCAGTAGGCGCTCGGTGTCCGAGGTATCCGCCTTCCGGCCGAGCAGCCGAGTGGCCAGGCGAACCAGCGCGAGGTCTCCGGCGAGGCCTCGATCGAGCCGGCCGTAGCCGTGCATCAGCACGTGGCCCGACGTCCACGCCCCCAACCCTCGTAGCGCCTGCAGGCGAGCCTCGACCCGATCGCTCGGCTGGGCGGCGAACTCGTCCCAGGGTTGCAGCGATGCGCGACTGAGCAGCGCTGCCCGTTGTGGTGAGAGACCGGCGCGCTCGAACCGGGCCGGGTGTTCGTGGGCGATGGCGGCGGCGGTCGGCGGCAGTCGTAGGCTGCGATACCGAGGGCTCAGGATGGCCACGATCCGGCGCTCGATCGCGAGCGCCTCACTGGAACGGATCAGCTGGCCACAGACCCCGCGCATGAGCGCGTGCGCCACCGAGCCCAAAAGCAGCGGCCGCATCCCGGTGAGATGTGAGCGCAGCGGGGCCAGCATCCGGTCACTCTCCGCCATCCGCAAAAACGGCCGGTGGTCGACGTCAACTCTCAGCAGTTGGCGCAGCCGATCATGGGCGGGTGCGATGTCGGTGGCATCGATGCGCGCCCGCAGCCGACCGTCAGAGGTCTGCCAAGCACGCGCGTAAACGGGCTCGCCGGCCGCTTCGAAGGCCAGCTCGAGCCCACCCGGAAATCTCCGCCGGGTCAGGTCCGGCGCCCCCAGACAGGATCGCAAGAGGTACGGGGCGACCGGCGAAAACTCAACCTCGGCGGTCATCGAGTGGTGTGCTGGTGCGCCGGGTGGTCACAGGTGCCGGTGTTGCACGCCACCACCATGGCGACCGCCTCCTCGGGGCTGTCGGCGACCATCGTCAGGTCGAGATCAGCCGCCGAGACGTTGCCCTCTTCCAGCATCGTCGAGCGGATCCAGTCCAGCAGCCCACCCCAGTATTCGCTGCCGTAGAGCACCGCGGGGAAGCGGTGCACCTTGCCAGTCTGGATCAGTGTCAGTGCCTCGAACAGCTCGTCCATGGTGCCGAACCCGCCGGGAAAGACGACGAACCCCTCGGAGTACTTCACGAACATCGTCTTTCGCACGAAGAAGTAGCGGAAGTCGAGCGAGATGTCCTGGTACGGGTTGGCATGCTGCTCGTGTGGGAGTTCGATGTTGGCGCCGATCGAGACTCCGCCGGCGTCCCGTGCGCCGCGGTTGGCGGCCTCCATGATCCCGGGGCCGCCGCCGGTCAGGACGGCATATCCCGCCTTCACCAATTGCTGAGATGTCTCCCTTGCGGCCTTGTACATGCGATCGCGAGGGTCGGTACGGGCCGATCCGAACACCGCCACCGTCTGGCCGATCTCGGCGAGTGCGTCGAATCCCTCGACGAACTCGGACTGAATCCGCAGGATCCTCCACGGATCGGTATGGAGAAAGGCCGTATCCCGGCGGTTCAGAAGGTTTTCGTCCGCCGTTGGTCGTCGCGTGCTCACTGGGACTACGGTATCCGATGCGAGGGGTCGATACTGTCGTGTCGAATCAGTACACTTCAAGGATGCCCACGCTGTTGACCCCTGCGAGCAACGATGCCGAACCTGCCACGGATCCCGAGGACAGTACGCAGGCGCGATCGTGCGCCGCAAGGAACGGTCGAACGCGTCGAGCCCCATGTCGCTGAGCTCGAAGCTCTCGGCACGCGCTGGCTGAACCTCGAAGCGCCGACCGCGACCGAAACCGCCTACCTCGCGGAACAATTCGACTTCCACCCCCTCGACCTCGAGGATGTGCTGTCGACGCGCCAGCGGCCGAAGATCGATGAGTACGACGAGTACATGTTCATCGTGCTGCACGTGCCGTACTTCAACAAGATCAAGCGCCGCCTGGACGCCGCCGAGCTGAACGTGTTCGTGCAGGAGGGCCTGATCGTGACCCTCCCCAACGTTCCCCTGAAGCCGCTCGGACGGCTGTTCGGGCAACTCGAGAGCAACACCGAGCGGCGCGAGGAGTACTTCGCGAAGGGCTCCGGGTACCTGCTGTACGAGGTGCTGTCGGAGATGTTCGACTACTGCTTCCCGATTCTGGACAAGATCGGCTTCAAGCTCGACCGGCTGGGAGAGGCGATCTTCACCGAGCGCCGCTCAGAGGAAGTCGTGCGCGACATCTCCGACGTCAAGCAGGAGATCGTCGCCTACCGCAAGGTGATCAAGCCCGAGCGCAGCACCCTGCGGCTGCTCGAACGCGCCCGCACCCGGTATCTGCCGGAGGATCTCGAGGTGTACTTCGACGACATCGTGGACAAGGCCGAGCGCATCTGGGACCAGCTCGACAACTACAAAGAGGTGGTCGAGGCGCTGGAGCAGACCAACGAGTCGGTGATCGCCCACAAGCAGAACGACATCCTGCGGGTGCTGACGCTGTTCAGCGTGGTGCTTTTGCCGTTGACACTGATCTCGGGCATCTACGGCATGAACGTGGGCCTGCCCCGGGAGCACACCGCCGATTCGTTCTGGGTGATCGTCGGCGGCATGCTGCTGATCTCGACCGGCATGCTGCTGTACTTCCGCCACAAGGACTGGCTGTGACCGAACGGCTGTGGGCGCCTTGGCGCCTGCAGTACGTGCAGGACGGATCCAGCGGCGAGTGCATCTTCTGCGCGAAGCAGGCCGGCGACGACGACGCCAACCTGGTGGTGCACCGCGGCACCCACGCCTATGTGCTGCTGAACCTCTACCCCTACTCCAACGGCCACCTGATGGTTGCGCCCTACCGGCATCTGGCGATGCCGGGCGAGCTCACCGCCGAGGAGCGCGCCGAGGTGTGGGAGCTGCTCGACCAGGGCATCACGGCGTTGACCGCGGTGATGTCGCCGGAGGGCTTCAACTCAG
The DNA here is from genome assembly GCA_963811675.1 of uncultured Actinomycetes bacterium. Classification (GTDB taxonomy): domain Bacteria; phylum Actinomycetota; class Thermoleophilia; order Gaiellales; family JAICJC01; genus CAVPTL01. The sequence goes on from CAWESH010000004.1 coordinate 153,804, forward strand.
GGCTCAACCTGGGTCGCGTGGCAGGAGCCGGCGTCGTGGGTCATCTGCACCTGCACCTGGTGCCACGCTGGGGCGGCGACACCAACTTCATGCCGGTGCTCGCCGACGTGCGGGTGATGCCCGAGCACCTCAGCCGCACGCTGGAGCAGGTGCGGGCGGCGTGGCCGGTGTAACGGCCGAGTCTCTCAGTCTTCGACGGTGCGGGCGAACAGGATGTGGTCGCGCCACTCGCCGGCGATTCTGAGATACCGCGGGCTGAGGCCGATGCGGGAAAAGCGGTTTCGCTCGAGCACTCGCTGCGAGGCGAGGTTGTCGACCAAAGTGCCCGCCTCCAGCCGATGCAGCCCCCGCTGGTCGAACGCCCAGCGGGCCGCCAGCTGCACCGCCTGGGTCGCGATCCCGCGCCGGTTGTGATCCTCTGCCACCCAGTAGCCGAGGTTGGCACTGCGAAAGGCGCCCTCGACGATATTCGAGACGCCGAGCACTCCCACCGGCTCGGATTCGGCCTCGATCACGAACCGCTGCGACGCTCCCGCGAGTCCCGCCTCGACCGACACCGCGACCTCTCGGGCCTGGCCCTGCTCGGTCAGAAAGTCGGCGGCTCGGGGAGGGTCGAACGGCGCCAGGAACTCGCGGTTGGCGCTGTACAACCCGAGCAGTACCGCGCTGTCTGCGAGCTGCAACGGCCGCAGTCCCACCCTCACTAGACTCTTGCTGATGCTCTCACCTTCGGTGTTCAAGGCCTATGACGTACGTGGCATCGTGCCAGATGAGCTTGATGCTGCGGGAGCCGAACGCCTGGCGGCAGCGTATGTCGGTGCGTTCGAGCCAGAGGTGATGGCCATCGGCCACGACATGCGCCTGTCCTCGCCGGATATCGCCGCGGCGGCGATCCGGGGAGCCACCGCGGCCGGGGCGGACGTCGTCGACCTCGGTCAGATCGGCACCGAGATGCTCTACTTTGCGGTCGGCGAATACGGCTACCACGGCGGCATCATGGTGACCGCATCGCACAACCCCGCCGCCTACAACGGTATGAAGATCGTGCGCCGCGGCGCCCAGCCGGTGGGTGGCGACACCGGCCTCGACAAGATCAAGGCCCTCGCCCTGGGAGAGCTACCCACTCCGAGTGCGGCAGGCAGCGTCACCCAGCGCGACGTCTACGGCGGCTTCGTCGACCGCGTCCTGCAGTTCATCGACCCCGAGGCGATCAGCCCGCTGAACGTGGTGCTGGACGGCGCCAACGGCATGGCCGGGCCGATGATCACCCCAGTGCTGGAACGACTGCCGCTGGTGACCCACAGCTACTCGCTCGACCCCGACGGGTCGTTTCCCAACCACGAGCCGAACCCGCTGCTGGAGGAAAATCGCCAGTTCATCATGGCCAAGGTGCTCGAGCACGGCGCCGATCTCGGCATCGCCTGGGACGGCGACGCCGACCGCTGCTTTTTCATCGACGACACCGGCGAGTTCGTTCCCGGAGACCTGATCACCGCGCTGATCGCGCGATCGATGCTCGCACAGCATCCCCGCAGCCACCATCGTGTACGACTTGCGGGCGTCGTGGGCAGTGCGCGACACCGTCGAAGCCGCGGGTGGCACGGCGCTGGAAAACCGCGTCGGCCACGCCTTCATCAAGGCCCGCATTCGCAAGGAGGACGCCGTCTTCGCCGGCGAAGTGTCGGGGCACTACTACTTCAAGGACTTCTATTACTGCGACACCGGGATCGTGCCCGCGCTGGTGCTACTCGAGCTGGTATCTCGATCAGGCAAGAAGCTGTCGGAGCTGCTGGCGCCGTTTCGGGAGCGGTACTTCATCTCTGGCGAGATCAACTCGACGGTGGACGACGTGCCCGTGCGCTTGCAGACGCTCAAGGACACGTTCGGTCCCAAGGCAAAGCGGGTGTCGCACCTGGACGGCGTGTCGTTCGAGTTCGACGACTGGCACTTCAACGTGCAGGCCGTCGAACACCGAGCCGCTGCTTCGGCTCAACCTGGAAGCGTTGTCTGAGGCCAAGATGGAGTCATGCCGGGATGAGGTGCTCGGGCTGATCCGATCGTGACCGTCACCGATCGCCGCCCGCCATTTCGATTCTCGTTCGTCACCCGCGTTGGTTTCGACGAGACCGACGCCCAGGGAGTCGTCTACTACGGCCGCTACATGCCGTACTTCGACCGCGCCCGGGTCGAGTACCTGCGACACCTCGACCTGCTGGCAGACGGTCAGGGGCTGACCGAGTTCGTGATGCGCGCCCAGCACGTCGAGTACCACGCCCCCGCCAAGTTCGACGATCAGCTGGAAGTGTTCGTGCGGGTCGCCAGGATCGGGCAGACCAGCGTGCGGTGGCAGTTCGAAGCCGTCGACGTGACCACCGGCGCACACCTGGTGACCGCTGACCAGACGGTCGTCCAGATCGATCATGCCGCGCGTCGCTCTGTACCGGTGAGCGAGCATCTGCGCACGATCGTGAGCGGCGTTCGATACCGACGTGGAGCTGTGAACAGCACCCAGCTGGGCGCGCTGGAGGCGATCGAGCGCGTCGTCAACCGGGAACCGGATGCTGCCGCGGTCGTGCGCGACACCGTCGAAGCTGCTGCACGACCGGCTCGACCACTACTCCTGGATCGGCATCTACTTCGTCGAGGGCAGCGACCTGGTGCTGGGTCCCTGGCTGGGGCCCGAGCCGACCGAGCACACCCGCATCCCGATCGGTGCCGGCATCTGCGGCGCGGCCGCGGCATCGGGCCAAACAGAGATCGTCGACGACGTCAACGCCGACGATCGCTACATCGCCTGCTTTGTCTCGACTCGGGCCGAGATCGTGGTGCCCGTGATCGCCGCGGGGCGGGTGGTCGCCGAGATCGACGTCGACTCCGACACGCCGGCCGCGTTCACCGACGACGACCGAACATTCCTGGAGCGGGTGGCGGTGCTGATCTCCCCGTTCTGCGAGAGGGCGTAAGTCACACTCCCTTCCCCCGTTCGAGGGACTGCGATCACCCGGTTTCAGGTAGACACTGAGATCGTGACCCTTGTTCGAAACATCATGTCGGTGGGCGCGGTCGTGGCCGCGTTCTTCGTCTGGGGAGTGCCTGCCCTGCTCGTCGCCGCGGCTGTGTGCGTGGTGTTTGAGTTCTCGATGCGCGCGTTCGAATCGCACGATCGCAAGCGCACCACCAGCTAGCCCCAACGCCCCCCGTGAATAACGGTGCCTGGCACCGTTATTCAGCCCAGGCTGCTTCGCGGATGTCGGCCGGCGCCTTCAGCCAGTAGCTCTCGCGGATCCACTCGAGCGTGGCGTCGAGGGCATGTTCGTCCTCGATCGACGGCGGTGATCCAGCCGTACCTGCCGACGTACCGGGCCTCCCTGACGTACGGCATCTCGAGCGCGACCTGGCGCTCCTCCTTGGTCAGCTTGACGGTCACCTTCACCGGCGGGCCGTCGGACAGGATCACGAACATGCTCTTGCCACCCACCTTGAAGACGTGGGTATCGGGACCAAACGGATGATCCTCGAACGCCTTCGGGAACGCGAGGGCGAACTCACGGATGGCACTGCTCTCGCTCACCCGCGCAGTCTAGATGTCTAGGCAGGCTGGGCGGTGCGAGGGCGCGCCAGCGCCACCACGAGCAATCCGATGGAAGCAGCCGGCATCGCCAGGAGCAGCCAGTTCGTCCACGCCGGAGGCACCCCGCCGCCGGTGAGAATCACCGTCAACTCGAGCGCCGACAGCAGCACGCACAGCGTCCCCACGGCCATAGCGGCCTGGAACCAGCGGTTATGTCGATCGATCTGCATAGTCTGAGCCTACGCTCGTACCAACTTGCAGTCAATCGCGCGTGATCAGGTGGGGAGGCTCAGCTCGGGAGCGCCCGGTGAGTGGTACTGATCGACCAGGTGCACCAGCTGGGACGGATCGTCGATGCCGCGAAAGGTGAAATCCGCGTCGTTCTCAGTCGTGCCGGCGGTATCCCAGTCGACATCGCCGATCCCCATCAGCCGCTGAACCACGCCCTGACGCATCGAGACGTTCTGGACGCGGTTGAGGTGGGTGGTGCGCTCGTTGCGCGACACGATCCCGGTGCGGATGCCGATGCGGCGATCAGAGACGACGTAGCGGATCGTCTGCCTCCGGATCCAGCCTCCGACCAGGGTGACCACCATCCCGATCACGGTCACGAGCGAGAACCACCACGCCCCGGTATGGCCGCCGCCGGCGTGAATCCCCACCCAGATCGCGAGCGGGATCAGCGAGATCAGGATCCACTTGACATAGAAGACGATCATCGCCTTCCAGCTGGGGTGGCCTTGCCACACGATCGTCTCGCCGTCGAGCGTCTTCATTGCGGCGTGAGTCTACCCACCGGTTCGGTCATCCTCCGGGCGTCACGCGGTACGCGTCGAACACCGCGTCCACGTTGCGAAGCGCCGTCAAGAGCGCGCGCAGCTCCTTGACGTCGCCGACCTCGACCGTGTACCAGTTGCGCGCCATCTGGTCGGAGACGTGGCCGCCGTATTCGACGATGTTGGCTCCGTGCTCGGCGAACGTGCGGGCGACATCTTCAAGCAGGCGAGGCCGGTCCAAGACTGCAGCGCGATCGTGACCCGAAACGAGCTGGTGGCGGTCTCGCCCTCGTCCCAGTGCACCGGCGTGAACCGCTCGGGGTTGCGCTTGAGGGCGCGCACGTTGGGGCAGTCGTCGCGATGGATCGTGACTCCGCGTCCCAGCGAGATGTACCCGCAGATGTCGTCCCCCGGCACTGGGGTGCAGCACTTGGCCATCCGCACCAGCACGCCTGCGCCCGCCGCGCCCTCCACCACGATCCCGTAGTCGGCGGATGCGGTCGGCCGCTTGGCCGGTCGGCGTGGCAGCTGCTCATGCTCAGGCGACACCACCTCGGCGGTCTTCAACCGGCCGAGCAGCTTGGTGACGACCTGGCCAACCTGCACCTTGCCGGCTCCGATGGCGACGTAGAAGTCGTCGGCCTTCTTGAACCCCATGTCGCGGATGATCCCCGCCAGCAGCGGCGACGCCGTCACCTTCTGATGCGGCAGGCCATGCGACTTGAGCGCCTGCTGCAGCGAGTCGCGGCCCTTCTGCTCGAGATCCTCTCGGCGCTGCTGTGAGAACCACTGCCGGATCTTGTTGCGGGCGCGCGAGGTCTTGACGACGTTCAGCCAGTCGCGGGACGGGCCGCGCTCCTGCTTGGACGTCAGCACCTCGACGAAGTCACCCGACTTGAGCGTGTAGTGCAGCGGAACGATCCTGCCGTTGACCTTGGCTCCGACACAGCGATGTCCGACGTCGGTATGCACGCTATATGCGAAGTCGAGCGGAGTGGAGCCTGCCGCCAGGCTCTTGACGTCGCCCTTGGGCGTGAACACGTACACCTCGTCGGAGAACAGGTCGACTCGCAGAGTCTCCATGAACTCGCCGGGATCGGCAGCTTCCTTCTGCCAATCGGCCAGCTGTGAGAGCCATGCCTGACCGGCTTCGACGGGACGCGCTGGTGCCTTCTCCTTGTACAGCCAGTGAGCGGCGATCCCGTACTCGGCGGTCTGGTGCATCTCCTGGGTGCGCACCTGGATCTCCAAGGGTTTGCCCTGCGGCCCGATCACCGTCGTGTGCAACGACTGGTACATGTTCACCTTGGGCATGGCGATGTAGTCCTTGAACCGGCCGGGCATCGGCTTCCACAGAGAATGGATGATGCCGATGGTGCCGTAGCAGTCCTTCAGCTCGTCGACCAGCACGCGCATCGCGGTCAGGTCGTAGATCTCATTGAACTCCTTGCCGCCCAGCGCCATCTTGGTGTAGATCGAGTAGAGATGCTTTGCGCGGCCGGCGATGTCGGCCTCGATGTGGGCGTCGTCGAGCTCGCGTGACAGGATCGTGCCGGCCTGCTCGGCAAACCGCTCCCGCTCGTCGCGACTCTGATTGACCATCGCCTCGATCTCGGCAAACCGGCGGGGATGCAGCGTCTGGAAGGCGCGATCCTCGAGCTCCCACTTGAGCGTGTGGATACCGAGCCGGTGGGCCAGCGGCGCGTAGATCTCGAGCGTCTCCTTGGCTGTCTGCACCTGCTTCTGCTTGCCCAAAGCGGAGATCGTGCGCATGTTGTGGGTGCGATCGGCGAGCTTGATCAGCACCACCCTCAGATCCTGGGCCATGGCCACGATCATCTTGCGGTAGTTCTCGACCTGGGCCTGCTCACGGCTGGCGAAGCTGATCCGGGTGAGCTTGGTGACACCGTCGACCAGCAGCGCGACATCGGGACCGAACAGTTCGCGGACGTGATCCAGCTCGGCCTGGGTGTCCTCCACCACGTCGTGCAGGAGCGCGGCGGAGATGGTGGCGGTGTCGAGCTTCAGCTCGCTGCAGATGACCGCAACCGACCACGGATGGTTGATGAAGTCCTCGCCGCTCTTGCGCAGCTGACCGGAATGGTGGTCACAGGCGTAGTCGAAGGCACGGCGAATCAGCCCGGCATCGGCATCCGGGTTGTATTCGGTGACGTGGCCAAGCAGCTCGGCCAAGAGGTGGTCGTGCCGTTCGGCCTCGGGGTTGCGAGGCACGGTCGCCATGGTCACATTCTAGTGGCTCTCAAACGGCAACCTGATCTGACGCCAAGAAGCGGTTAACGGCCGCGATCCGGGCGATCGCTTCACGGTAGGTGGGGGACTCCTCGAGGTCGACCTTGGTCGCGACACTCGCGCCCGACACCAGCCCCACCTCACCCAGCACCGCGCGGCAACGCTCCACCGTTTCCGGGGCGAGTGCGAGCTCGGTGGCACCGTTGCGCTCGGCCATCCATACCTGCTTGAGCGTCTCGCGCAGCGGCTCGCGGCTCTCGGCCACCGACCGGGCAAACGCGATCTCGGCAGCTCCCCACACCAGGTGCAACGTGGTGGTCGAGCCCAGTTCCGCCAGCAGCCCGCCGGCGTCGGAACTCGCCGGTGGGTCGAGCGCCACGACTCGTGCATAGCGGGCGGCCAGATCGTCGATGGCGGCCGCCTGGGCGTAGTCGGCCAGGGTGATGGTGCCCTCGCCGAACCGAGACGGGGCGAGTGGGCCGGCCAGCATCGCGGTCCGCCGGGCGACGTCGGCGACCAGCACCAGCACCGGCTCGTCTCCGGCTGCCAGGCGGGCGATGGTCGTGATTTGGACACCGTGCCCGCGCTCGTCGATCACCCGCGCCCGGCCCAGGCCGCGCCCTTCGACCGACAGCGGGTCGTGGCTGCCCGCTTCGAGTCCCATCGGAGTGGCCACCACGCCCCGCAGCACCATCTGGGGGGTGACCGAGCCGTTCCATTCGTTTCGCTGGATCCGATACGCCACGTCGAATCGGCCGGGCTGAGACAGCTCGTCAGCCATCTCCCCCATGCCGAATCCCACCGCACGGCAGCGGTACCCGCCCAGCTCGACGGTGCACCGCAGGTGCTTGCCCTCTCCCATGGGCTCGACCGACTGCAGCGTGGCGGCCGGAGCCAGCAACGTCACCCCAGGGTTGCCCAGACCGAACGGCTCGAGTGCCGACAGCTCTTCGATCAGCTCGAGCGACACCTCAGAGGGCGCCAGCACCGCATCGACGTGCCGCTGGAGCGATCGCGGACGGGAGCCAAGCACACCGTCGGCGTGAGCCGCCAGCGCCTCGGCAAAGGCCGAGATCTGGGCGGGGTCGATGGTCAGCCCGGCGGCCGCCTTGTGGCCGCCGAAGCGCAGCAGATGTGGCGCGGCCGACGTAAGGCCGGCGTGCAGGTCGTACCCGGGCACGCTGCGGCCCGAACCCTTGGCGTCATCGTCGCCGATCGCGATCAGCACCACCGGCCGTCGGTATCGCTCGACCAGGCGGGATGCGACGATCCCGATCACGCCCTCGTGCCAGTCCTGTGATGCGATCACGTATGCATGCCGCTCGCGCCACTCCGGGGAGGCCACGTCCACCAAAGCGACGGCCTCCTGCAGGATCGTGTCTTCCACCGCCTGGCGTTCGCGGTTGAGCTGCTCCAGCCGGGCTGCCAGCTCACGCGCCCGCCGCTCGTCGGTTGTGAGCATCAGTTCGAGCGCCTCACCAGGGTGGCGCAGGCGGCCGGCGGCGTTGATCCGCGGGGCCAGCCGAAAGCCGATGTCCGACGCCGAGACGTTGACGCGGTCGACCCGGGCGGACACCATCAACGCCCGCAACCCGATCTTGCTGGTGCGCGCGAGCCGTCGCAGGCCCTGGCGCACCAGCGCACGATTCTCGTCCACCAGCGGCACCACATCGGCCACGGTGGCGATGGCCACCAGGTCGAGGTGCTGATCGAGCTCTGCCGGATCCCTACCGGCGGCCGCGAACACCGCTCGTGAAAGCTTGTATGCAACCCCGGTGCCGCACAGATCGGGGAAGGCGTACTGGGATGGACGCGTGCACACTCGCGGGCAGTCAGGCAACACCTCGCCGGGCTGGTGGTGATCGGTGATGATCACGTCCATGCCCAGCTCACCGGCACGCGCCACCTGGGTCGACGGCGGTGATGCCGCAGTCGACTGTGACCAGCAGACCGACTCCCGAGGCCGCCAACCGCTCGACCGTGTCCGCGCCAAGACCGTAGCCCTCCTCGAAGCGGCTGGGCAGGTGCCACTCCACGTTGGCGCCGAGCTCTCGCAGCGCCAGCACCATCACTGCGGTTGCGCAGATGCCGTCGGCGTCGTAGTCGCCGTGGATGCAGATCCGCGTGTTGGCGGAGATCGCCGCCAGGATCCGCTCGCAGGCCACGGCCATGTCCCCGAGCGAGAGCGGGTCGTGTCCGGGGTCGGCGCCGTCCAGAAACGACCGGGCGGTGTCGGCATGGTCATGGCCGCGCCGGATCAGCGCCTCGGCGGTGACGCGGTGGACGTCCAGCTCGGCCGCCAGATCATCGGCCGCCGCCGGTGGGCAGGCGGAAAAGATCCACCCCGGTTCGGTTACATCCATCGACTCATGCTAGGGAGCGGCCCGGACGGCCCTGGCTCGGCTACAACCGACCGCTGCGAGCGATCGAGATGATCTCCCACACGCCCAGCACGAAGGCGATCACGAACCCCGTCAGGGCGAGGATGTGCACGCCGAAGATGTGGACACCGCCGCGGGCGGAGATGCCGATCAGCGAGGAACCCACCAGGGCTCCCGAGATCACGATCGCGACCACCAGCCGATTGAACATGACGTCGCTTGCTGCCAGTAGCCGGTCGAGGCCCTTGTAATGCACCTGGACGTCGATCTCACCGTCTCGGAAGGCCTCCAGGATGTCGTGAATCTGGTAGGGCAGATCGAGCGCCACACCGCCGTACTGGGCCAGCTCGGTGCGGCTGCGGCGGGCCAGCGCTTCGGGTGAGTAACGGCGCGCCACCAACTCGGTGGCATACGGCTCCGCCACCTCGAAGACGTTGAAGTCGGGATACAGCTCCGTGCCCACAGAGCCCAGCGTGGCCAGGGTCTTGTCCAGCAGCGCGAAGCGCGACGGCAGCTGCACCTGCATGCGGTAGATCAGCGTGAACGACTCTCGGATCACCTGCAGCGGATCGATCTCGCCGAGCGCAGCGCCCTGGTAGCGGTAGAAGACCTCGCGCAGCTCGATCCGAAACTCTTCTTCCTGCTCCTTGTCGAAACGCACGCCGAGTTCGTACAGGCGGCGCGGTAGGGCATCCACGTTTTCGTTGACGCAGTCGAGCAGGAGCCGGGTGAGGCGGTTCATATCGCCGGCCGAGAGGCTTCCGATCTGCCCGAAATCGACCAGCCCGAGGCGGCCGTCGGGCAGCACGAACAGGTTGGACGGGTGCGGGTCGCCGTGGAACACCCCGTGGCGGAAGATCATCTCCAGCCACGCGTCGGCGATCAGTAGCGCCAGTCGCCGGCGCTCGTCCATCGGGGTGGTGGCAAGATCGACTTCGCGCAGCTTGCGCCCCTCCAGCCACTCCAGCGTCAGCACGCGCTCGCTGGAGTACGTCCAGTACACGCGCGGGATCTCGATCCGCTTGTCCTCGGCGAAGTTCCGCCGGAACAGCTCGGCATTGCGGCCCTCGATGCGGTAGTCCAGCTCGCGCCTGATCGAGCGCGCGAACTCGTCCACCACTCCCGACCGTGTCCATGAACTGGAGTCGCTTGACGCGCTTTCGCACTCGCCGGGCAATCTGATAGAGCAGCGCCAGGTCGGATTCCACCTGTGCCGCCGCCGCCGGCCGCTGCACTTTGACCGCGACCTGGCGGCCACTCTGGAGTTCGGCCCGATGCACCTGACCGATCGACGCCGCCGCGATCGGAACCGGGTCGAACGAGGCGAACAGCGTCTCCAGCGGCGCGTCCAGCTCGGTTTCGATCACCTCCCGAGCCTGCTCGAACGAGAACGGCGATACCGAGTCCTGCAGCAGCGAGAGTTCAGCCGCGACATCCTCGGGCACGAGATCGGGGCGAGTCGAGAGCAGCTGGCCGAACTTGACGAAGGTCGGCCCGAGCTCGTCCAGGAACTCACGCAGGTGCCGTCCCAGGGTGGCATCTGATTGCCCCGCCGGCGGCTGGCGGCGCATGGGCCGCCGCTCGAACGCGTAGCCGAACCCATGCCGAGCAGCAACCCGCGTGATCTCGCGAGCCCGGGCTATCGTCTGGCGGCGATCGACGACCGGCGTTGCCATGCGGGGATCGTACCGGTGTCGTGAATAACGGTGCCTGGCACCAATTATTCACGGCAGTGAATCATTGGTTGCCTGGCACCCTCACGCTTGAGTGCCCGGAGGAGTTTGGCGGAGTCGCGGTTGAGTGCCACCGGTCGGTTCGTCGTGAATAAAAGGTGCCTGGCACCTTTATTCAGAGGGGGCGGCCGCGCATGTCGGCCGGTACCGGCAGGCCGTAGGCGGTGAGCACCGTCGGTGCGATGTCGTACAGCTTGGCGTCGGCCGGCAGCGTCGCGGGCATACCCGGGCCGGTCAGGATCACCATCCCGTTCTTGGCGTGGTTGGCGTCGTCGGGGCCGGTGTCGTTCTCACGTACGTGAATGCGGCCGTCACCGACCGAGCCGATCGATCGCCAGGTGAGGTTGCCGAAGTACACGATCAGGTCGGGCGGCACGTTGTTGGCCACCTTGTACAGGTCGCCGGGCCGAAACACCCGGGTGCCGAGCGGCTTGCCCTGCTCGTCTCCCAGTGCTTCGAGCTTTGCGATCAGCTCGTCCAGCAGCGGATCGACCTGGTCGGGCGGCACGATCCCGCGCGGCTCCCGGCCGGCGATGTTGAGAAACACTCGCGAGTAGTAGCCGCCGTCGGCCCACACCCGGGTCTTGTCCCAATCGATCTGGCAGCGGCTGATCGGGGTCGACTCGGTGGGCGGGTCGATCAGGGTCAGATAGCCGTGCTGCATCAGCCACTCGTTGATCTGAATGCCCCCGAACATCGTCTGAGCCCCGTGGTCGGAGACGACGATCACGGCGGTGTCATCACCCAGGCCCTCGATCAGCTCCCCGATCTCTGCATCCACCATCTTGTAGTAGTCGCGAAAGGCCTGTTCGTAGGGATTGCCGGGCACGTAGTCGGGATGGTTCTTGTCGTAGAAGCGCCAGAAACAGTGGTGCAACCGGTCGGTGCCCATCTCCACCAGCATCAGAAACTCCCACGGCCGGGTGTCGCGAAAGTGCCGGGCAAGCTTGAACCGGCGCCGGGTCATCTCGATGATGTCGGCCATCACCCGATCGCGCTCGTCGGTTCGGAAGTTGGGGACGTCGAACATGTACTCCCCCACCACCTCGGTGATCTCTGTGTGCAGCTCCGGCGGCGATGTGTACCGCGACTTGGTCGAGGGCGCCAAAAAGCACGAGATCAGCTCGCCGTTCACGTTCGGCGGCGGATAGGTCATGGGCACGCTCATGACCGTGCAGTGTTTTCCGGCGCGGCTGAGGATGTCCCACAGGCGGTCGTCCTTGACCCGGTCAGAGGTCGCGAACACCATCCCGTCGTAGGAGTGGTCGGCGCGGTTTCGAAACCCATAGAAACCCAGCGCGCCGGGATCCTTGGACGACATCATGCACGACCACGCCGGCACCGTGATCGGCGGATCGCTCGACTCCAGATTGCCCCAGGCGCCGCGGTCCATCAAGCCCGAGATCACCGGCAGCTCGGCGCGCATGTCGTCGAACACGATCTCGGGAGGGGCGCAGTCCAGGCCGATGATCATCACTCTGCGGGCGGTGCTCATGGCCATGATCGTAGAGAGTTACCGGACTGCGAGCTGCCGGTAGAGCTCGATGCAGCGATCGGTCTCGACGGTGGCGTCGGCCTCGCGCACCACCACCTCGCGGTTTCGATCTCCGTACCGCCGTCGCAGCTGTTCGTCTGACAGCAGCCGCACGATCGCCGCGGCTGTGGCCCCGACGTCGCGCAGAGGCACGATCTCGGCACCGTCGCCCTGCTCGATCAGCTCGTGGATCGCGGGCAGGTCTCCCAGCACCACCGGCAGCCGCGCGGCCATGGCTTCCAGCAGCGAGGTGGGCCGGCCGGTGTCGGAGGCCGGCACCGACACGGTCAGCTCGCTACCGGCGAACACCAGCGGCACCTCGTCCTCGGTGAACCGGCGGAAATGCACCGAGTCGGTCACGCCCAGCTGCTCGGCCTGGTGGCGCAGCGCGTCGGTCTCAACCCCGTATGCCATGAACAGGAACGCAGCCTCGGGCACCTCGCGGTGCACCAGCGGAATCGCCGCCATGATCACGTCCAGGTTGTAGAGCTGCTTGTGCAGGCGCGGCGAGGCCACCACCGGCCGGCCTGGGAAGATCGTGTCGATCAGCGTGCGGTCGCGCTCTCCCGTGTAGCGCACCCGGGTATCGACGCCCCAGCCGATCCGGTGCACCAGCTCGGCCGGTACCCCCAGGTCGGTCACACCCTGTTTGAGGCCGTCGGAGTTGACGGTGATCGCGTCGGCTTCGCGCAGCAGCGTCTGGGCCAGCGCACGCTTCTGCGGGTCGGTCTTGGGCACGACCAACACGTCGGATCCCCACACGCCCTGCACCACCGGACGCTGACCGGCGCGATAGGCCCACTCGCCCGACGGCCACAGGTTCTGGGTCTGGACGATGTCGGGGTCAAGCGCGTGCAGGGTGCGACGCAGGTGCCGGCGGCGCCACAGCATGCGTACACCGGTGCCTTTGGGCAGCCTGCGCCCGAGCACGTCGTGTACGTACACGCCCTCAACCGGCTCGGGGAAGACTGTGTAGATGTGCACCTCGTGACCCCGCTCGGCCAGCCGCCTCGCCCACCGCTTGGTATGCAGGCTGCGACCGCTTCCCAGGATGGCAACGCGAAGCTGGTCGGGCATCGGCGCACGATACCGCGCGGCTCCGCTGCGCCGCGCTGAGACGCGCGACGATAGCATCGACCCATGTCAACTGACACTGCTCCGGTGCTGGTGTTCGGAATGGACGGCGCCGACTATGACGTCGTCGCCGAGATGATCGCCGACGATCGGCTGCCGACCCTCAAGCGCCTGCGCGACCACGGCGCATTCGGTCCCCTGCGTTCCACCGAGCCGCCGGTCACCCCGGTGGCCTGGTCGACGTTTCTGACCGGCGTGCAGCCCGGTCGCCACGGGATCTACAACTTTTCCACCAACCCGCTGCGAGGCGGCTTCCGGGTGGAGAGCGCCGCCGCCCGTGGCGGCACCCCGCTGTGGCGGACGCTGGACGCCGCCGGTCGCCGCTCGTCGTTTGTGCTGGTGCCGTTCACCTACCCGCTGGAGTCGCTCAACGGCACCATGGTGTCCGGCTACGGCGGGCCGGAGCAGCCTGCCGTTACGCCACCTGCCGCGGCCGAGCGAATCGCCCGCACGTTTCCCGGCCTGGTGTCGGTGCGGCACCCGATGCGCGAGCGCTACTGGGAGGACTTCGACGGCTTCCGGCGGCGGCTGATAGCCGACGTGGACGAGGTCGAACGGCTCAGCATCGACGTGATCGACGCCGACCGGCCCGACCTGTTTGCGGTCGATTTCATGTCCTCAGACACGATCGGCCACCTCGCATACCACCTGCGCGACCCCGACCATCCCGCCCACGACCCGGCCATGGCCGCCGACCACATCGGCGAGGTGTACGCCGCGGTCGATGCCGCCATCGGCAGGGTGATCGAGGCCGCCGAGCGGATCCTCGATCGCAAGGTGACCGCGATCGTGCTTTCCGACCACGGCATGAAACCGATCCACTACACGTTTCAGATCAATCAGTGGCTCGAAGATCACGGATACCTGCGCTACCGCAAGCGCTCGGCACAGCGGATCAGCGGCCTGGCCCGGATCGACTCCAAGCTGGCGCTGCGAGCGAGCTGGTACCCCCGCGTGTACGACGCCGTCGTCCCGTTCGGAAAGGCCCCCGCCGACGTCAACCGCACCATGCGCGACCTCGACCGCTGGCGCACCGACGCCTACGCCTACGGCACCTACGGGCCGGTGTTCTTCGGCGAGAAGACCGGCCGGCGCACCGACACGGCCTTCCAGGAGCGGCTGATCGCCGATCTGCGGGCCGAGGTCAGCCCGCTGGACGGTGAGCCTGCGTTTGTGGTGCGGCGCGGCAGCGAGGTGTACGAGGGGCCGTTTGCAGACAAGGCACCAGACCTGGTGGTGACCAGCCGCGACCCCAGGATCCTGGTATCGGCCTCCCGCCGGCAGTTCAGCTCGCCCTGGATGATTCACGACCGGCTCGACCCCGAACTCAGTGAGAACTACGGGTTCTCCGGCCATCATGGCCCAATCGGAGTGCTGGCGGCCGGTGGGCCGGCCGTTGGGCACGGGCGGCTGGAGAGTGCGTCCATCGCCGATCTCGCCCCCACCGTGCTGGCGCTCCTGGGTGTGGACGCCGGCGAGCAACTCGACGGCTCGGTGCTGCCCCTGTTCACCCCGGCCGGGGAGCTGGTGGCCGCGATGGCCGGAGAGCGTGAGATATCGGAGCAGAGCGTCTACTCCGAAAACGAAGAGGCCGAGATCCAGGAACGCCTGCGAGCACTCGGGTACGAGTAGGTGTCGGCCCGCTACACACAACCCCAGGCCGCTGTGGTGGTCGAGGTCGGCTGGGTCAACGGCCTGGCGGCGCTGCGATCGCTGGGACGGGGCGGGGTGCGCACGTTCGCCGTCGACCATCGGCCTTGGGCGCTCGGCTTCAAATCCCGCTATGCGCATCGCGTGATCGCACCCGAGCCGGTGGCAGACGAGGACGGCTTCATCGCTGCCATGGCCGCGCTGGGGACGCGGTTCGACGGACCCACCCCTGTGCTGGCCACCCACGACGAGCATCTCAACGCGATGGTGAAGCGCTCAGCCGAACTCTCCCCCCACTTCCGCTATCCGGCTCCGGCGTGGCCGGTGCTGGAAGCGCTGCAGCGCAAGCGGCACCAGTTGGACACCGCGCTCAGCTGCGGGGTCGGCATTCCGGAGACGCGCCACCCGGCCTCCGCTCAGCAAGCGGTGTCGGATGCCGAGGAGCTGGGCTATCCGGTGTTCTTGAAGCCCTCCGACCCGGTCGAGTTCAAGCGCCGGTTCAAGCGTCAGGCGTTCGAGTGTCACACTGCCGCCGAGGTCGAGCGCCACTACACCGAGATGGTCGAGTTCGAGCCGATGCTGCAGGAGTTCGTACCTGGGAGCGATGACGAGCTGTACACGCTGGGAAGCTATCTCAATGCCGACGGCGAGGCCCTTGGCGTGTTCTGCGGGCGCAAGCTGCGGCAGACGCGCGAGAACCAGGGCAGCGCCCGGGTGGGCGAGGCGGTGTGGGTCGACGCGGTGGTGGAGGACGGGCTGACGCTGCTGCGCGCACTCGAGTTCACCGGGGTGTCTCAGGTCGAGTTCAAGCGCGACAGCCGCACCGGGGAGTTCAAGCTGATGGAAGTCAACCCGCGCCTGTGGCAGTGGCACGGCCTGGCGTCGGTCTGCGGCGTCGACCTGCCGATGATCGCCTACCTCGACCTGATCGGACAGCCACCGGCGCCCGTGCAGATGGTGGGCGAGGGCCGCCGCTGGGCGATCACCGTGATCGCGGGCACTCGCAACGGCTGGCAGCGTCCGCCCTACACCGACGCGGTGTGGGCCGCCGACGACCCCGCGCCGGCGGTCGCCCAGGCGGCGCGAACAGTGTCCAAGGCGGCCCACCGGCATCCCCGCACGTGGTTTCACAAGTCTCGCTACGTGCAGCGCTCGTGACCGCCGTGTCACAGCCCAAGGCCCGGTGGGCGATCGACACGTTGCTCTCCACCTGTGCAGACCCACCGGAGACAGTTGACTATCCGTCGGTCGCGTTGCCGGCCTCCGAACTCGCGTGGAAATTCTTCGAAGCCGGCGATCCAGGCCCTCCCGCACTGGTTCGCGACGGGCTGCTCGATTTCGGTGACGGCGTGTCCGACATCGTTGCCAGCGCCTTCTGGCATCTGTCGCGATGGGAGGAGCGGCCGGGTTCACTCACCGATCAGCATGGACGGTTTCCGGCGGCGGCCGCCCTGGCAGACCCCGCTGCGCCTGCCGTCGACACGCTGGCGGCACTGTTTCGCTCCGCCCTTGGCCTGCAGCAGCATCAACGCCAGTTCACCGTGGCCCTCACCCACGACGTCGACTCGCCGTGGCGCTGGTATGGGCGGCGGGCGTTCCTCGGCGCCGGTGCGCGGGCCAAGCGGGCGGCCATCGACCGTCGCGGCGGTGACCTCGGCACCGAGTTGGCCGGACTCCTGCAGGCACCGGTGCACCGACTGCGCTCCACCGACCCCAACTGGGCGTTCGAGCGGATCGCAGAACTCGAACGCGCCCACGGCGGCCGCTCCACCTACTTCGTCATGACCGGTCACACCCAGCCGGCCGACGGCCCGGCGCCGGCGGCCTACGCGCAGCGGCGCCCTGCGATCGTGACCCAGATCGCCGCCCAGGGCGATGAGATCGGCCTGCACCCAAGCTATGCCACCAGCGACCAGCCGGCGCTTCTGGCCGACGAGAAATCGCGGCTGGAGGCGCTCACCGGTGAGCCCACGGCGGGAGTGCGGTTCCACTACCTGCGACACCGCACCCACCAGACGCTGCCGCTTTTGGATCAGCTGGGATTTCGTTACGACACCAGCCAGGGCTTCGCCGAAACGCCCGGGCTGCGGGCCGGCTTCTCGTTGCCCTACCGGCCCTACGACGTCGCCGCCGACCGTCCGCTGGAGCTGACCGAGCTGCCCCTGGCGATCATGGATGCCACCCTGGCCGAACACCGCTACCTGGGCTTGGACGCCGATGCCGGTCTGCAACGTTCGGTAGGCGTGCTGGAGCAGGTGGCGGCGGCCCGGGGCACCGTGGCCGTGCTGTGGCACGTCGACCGTTTCGATCGTGTCTACGGTCGCGGCTGGGATCGCGCCTACGAGCGGCTGCTGCAGTGGGTGGTCGATCGCGGCGGGCGGCTGGTCACCGCAGCGGAAGCTACGCGGCCTCGGTGAACCGCACGCGCCGGCGCAGACCGATTCTCACGACCTGCTCGATGGCATCCACCGCGGCCGGCATGAACTGGGTGCCGGAACAGCGACGCAACTCCTGCAACGCGAGCTCTGGGGACATGCCCTTGCGGTAGACCCGATCCTCGGTCATGGCGTGGTAGGCATCGCAGACCGCGATCACGTATGAGCCCCGGGGTACCTGGAGCCCGGCCAGACCGTCCGGGTAGCCGCGTCCATCCCACCGCTCGTGGGAGGAGCGCACCAGGGCGACCACCTCGTCCATCCCCGGGATGCTGGCGATGATGTCGGCTCCGATCACGGTGTGACGCTTCATCACGTCGAACTCGTCGTCGGTCAGCGGTCCCGGCTTGTTCAGGATCGACTCGGGAATCCCGATCTTGCCCACGTCGTGCAGCAGCGCGCCCATCTGAATCGGCTTCAGCTCGGCCGCGGACAGTCCCAGGTCTTCACCGACCGCGACCGCGAACTCTGCGATCGCGTGGGCGTGCCCACCGGTGTAGGCATCCTTCGCCTCCAACGCTGCCGCCAGTGCGGCCACCGTGGCGACGTGCTGGCGATCGAGTGCGCTGGCAAGCTGCGACGCCCCCAAGATGATCCCGGCCTGGTCGGCGAGCAGGCGACAGTGCGCTCGGTCCTGATCTGTGAACATCCGCCTGCGGGTATCCAACAGCTCGATCAGACCGGCTGCGCGGCCGTCCATCACCAGCGGCACCAGCATGCTCGATTGAAAGCCGGAATGCTGCAGGAATGCGTGCTCGGCCGGATCGCCGCCGTCGCCAACCACCGTTGAGACCTCGATCAGCTCGGCCAGCACCCGCCTGGTGGTGGGATAGTCGTTCAGCGCGTAGTCCTCGGCCTCGATGTTGAGCTGCGCCGGCGGGATCACGAACGCCGCCCAATCGGTGACCGCGTCGGTGGACGCCTCGAAGGTCGAGATCAGGCACCCGGAAGCTTCGAACAGGAGCGCCAGTTCGCGTGCAAACAGCGCCATCGCCTCCGCCAGGTCTCTGGCAGAGGAAAACTGACGTGTCGCTTCAATCACCGCAATCAGATTCGAGAAGCGGCGATCGGTGGAATCGGGGCCCGGTCGCATGCCGTGTTTGTATCGGCGCTGCCGACCGTCGGCTTGAGGTTTTCCCGCTTGGCAGGCCGTTTTGTTACCGGTTGCGGCCGTGAGCACGGCGGCGCCGGCGAGTGGTCGACGCCGCCGGCGGTGGCGTGACTGCGGGAGTGGCTGCTGCGGGCGCGGGATTGGGGCCGGCCGGGACAGCCGCCGCCACCGGTGTGACCGGCACCGCAGGCGCTGACTTTGCAATCTCCTGGCGGCGACGCACGAAGGCCGGCTGCCGCTCCATCAGCATCGCCAGCACCGGCGCTGCGACGAAGATCGACGAGTAGGCGCCCGAGGCGATACCCACGATCAGCGCAAAGGCGAAGTCCTTCAGCGCGCCCGCTCCGAAGATGAACAGCAGCACCACCGGGATCAGGGTGACAAAGCTGGTGTTGAGCGATCGGGTGATCGTCTCTGCCAGCGACTGGTTCACGATCTGGGAGGCGGACATGCGCCGCAGAATCGGGATGTTCTCGCGCACCCGGTCAAACACGATCACGGTGTCGTACATCGAGTAGCCGAGCACCGTCAGCACTGCCGCGATGGTGTCGGCCGTCACCGATCTGCCCGACAGCGAGTAGATCCCGATCGTGATCAGGATGTCGTGCGCCAGCGCCACCATCACCGGCACCGCGTACACCCACTCGAACCGGAACCACACGTAGATGAAGATGATGATCAGCGAGAACAGCACCGCCAGGTAGGCCGTGTCCAGCACCGACTGGCCAAACGAGGACGACACGTTTCGCAGGTTGATGCTGTACGCCTCTGCCTGTGGACCCTGCAGGGTGTGCGACAGGCGGCTCTGCTCTGACGCGTTCAAGAAGTGCGACTGCACCTGGAAGTGGTTGTACTTGCTGGGGTCCTTCTGATTGGTGCCGACCACGCCGCGAACGACGGTGTCGGAGCCGGTTATCGGCGTCACCAGGTTCTCCATGCTGCCCTGGCTGAGCGCCACCTTGGTGCGGAAGTCGAACTGGCTGCCGCCGGTGAAGTCGATGCCCTTGTTGAGGCCGTTCACACCCAGGCTGATGGCGGCGGCGATCAGCACAACCGCCGAGATCGAGAACCACCACGCCTTACGCCCGACGAAGTCGAACTTGGTCCAGCGGGTGCCCGATCCGACAGAGCCCAGCACCCGCGGGTTGGCCATGAACTTGAACCGGCCGAGCACTCCCAGCATCGCCCGGGTGGCAACCACCGCGGTGAAGATCGACACGATCACACCGATCAGCAGCATCAGGGCAAAACCCTTCACGCTCGAGGTGGCGGTGGCATACAGCACGCCGGCGGTGATCAGCGTGACCACGTTGGCGTCGATGATGGTGTGGAAACCGCGCCGGTAGCCGGTGGAGATGGCGGCACGGATGCTCTTGCCGGCCCGCACCTCCTCCTTGATCCGTTCGAAGATGACGATGTTGGCGTCGGCCGCCACCCCGATGGTGAGGATCGTGCCGGCGATCCCCGGCAGGGTCATCGTCACCGGCAGGAGCGCCACGATCCCGGCCAGCAGCAGCCCGTAGATGATCAGGGCGATGTCGGCGATCAGCCCCAGGAAGCCGTACACGACCAGCAGGAAGATCATCACGAGGATCAGCCCGGCGATGCCGGCGATCAGACCGCTGTGGAGCGCGTCCTTGCCGAGCGTCGCCGACACCACGTTCTCGGACAGCACCGCGAAGCTGACCGGCAGCGTGCCCGACTGAATCTGGAGCGCGAGGCGGTCGGCCTCGGGCTTGGACAGGTTGGTGATGCTGCTGCCGTTGTTGACGCCGTCGGGCTGGATCCCGTCGGGGTTGGCGACGGGGTCGACCACCGGCGTGGAGATCAGCTGATCGTCCACCACGATCGCATTGGGGAGACCGCCGCTGACGCCGTTGAGATTGGCCTCCTGAACGGTGCTGCGCGTGATGGTGCCGAAGTTCTTGGCGCCGTCGCCCTTGTAGGTGAAGTTGACGACCGGCCCGCGATCGTCGATGTCGGACTTGGCCGAGGCGATCTGCTCGCCGGTGACGACCTGGTCGGCCGGCGGCTGGTCGAACATGTACCAGACCTCGTTCGGCGACGTTGTGGTGCTGCCGATACATCCGCCGGAGGTGGTGTTGTCACACGACACCGCCATCTGGCCCTCGGGGACATACAGCCACTCGGTGCCCGGCGGCTGGGTCTTCGATCCGACCAGATCGAGCACCTGCTGCTGGGTGTGCTGGAGGCCGGTGTCCTTATAGAACTCGTGCGTTTTCGAGTCGAAGAGGCCCCACTGATGAGCGTTATCGGAGCTGCCCTTGTCGGCCGCGTCGGCCTTCTTCAGCAGGGCGTAGGCCGAGGGGGCGACGGTCGGCGAGGAGAACTTCCCGCCCGAGCCGTAGCTGATGGGGTTGAGGAACTTGTAGAAGTCGAAGTTGAGGAAGCCGCCGGCCGTGACCAGGTCGCCCAGCTCATTGGGATCGTTGACGCCGGGAAGCGAGATCTCGATGGTGTTATCGCCGGGGCTGGTGCGAATCTCGGGCTGCAGCGTGCCGCGGGGATCGACCCGCTTGCGCATCACGGTTGCGGCCGAGTTGAGCTGATCGGCGGTGATCGCGGTGTTGTTGGTGGGCTCGGCCTTGACCACCAGCTGGAGGCCGCCGCGCAGGTCGAGTCCCTGCACGAAGCCCTTGGTCGCCACTGCCGCTGCCGCGCCGGCGGTGAGCGCCAGCACCAGCACGAGGATCAGAAGATTCTTGCGATTCTCGGTCACAATTGGTCGATTCTAGCCGGGTTCCGCTGCTGCTCAAGCCACGCCCCAAACCGCGCTTCAACAATCGCCGTGCGGGCTTCGCGCACAGTGGTGATGACACGGTGAAGGTTGTGGATCGTGAGTAAGCGCAGGCCGGTGATCTCGTTCTGGGTGACCAGATGCCGGATGTAGGCCCGGCTGAAGCCGGCACACGCGGGGCAGGTGCAACCCGGTTCGAGTGGCTGCGGGTCAGCTGCAAATTTCGCGTTTCGCAGATTCAGGCGGCCGAATCTGGTGAGCGCCGATCCGGTGCGGCCCAGCCGCGTGGGCAGCACGCAGTCGAACATGTCCACGCCGCGGGCGATCGTCTCGGCCAGGCCGTCGGTGTCGCCCAGGCCCATGAAGTAGCGAGGCTGGTCGATGGGGCAGCATGGCGACGGTCGCCGAGACCGTTTCCAGCATGTCTGTCCGCTGCTCACCCACCGACAATCCTCCTATCGCGTATCCATCGAATCCGAGCGCGGTCAACTCCTGTGCCGACTGCGCTCGCAGGTCGGTATCGGTACCTCCCTGCAAAATCCCAAATACCAATTGTCCGTCGGCCCGATCGCAGGCCCGGCAGCGCTCCGCCCAGAGAGTCGTCCGCCGTACCGCATCCTGAAGCATGGATCGGTCGACACCCGCCGGAGGGCAGTGATCGAACACCATCGCGATGTCGGAGCCAAGGTCGCGCTGGACGGCCATCGCCAGTTCGGGTGTGAAGCGGTGCGGGGAGCCGTCGTACACCGATCGGAAGTCGACGCCGTCGTCGTCCATCCGAGTGGCGGTATGTCGCAGCGAGAACACCTGGAACCCGCCTGAGTCGGTCAGGATCGGCCGATCCCAGTTCATGAACCGGTGCAATCCGCCGAGCTCCGCGATGGTGGTAGCGCCCGGCCGGAAGTACAGGTGATAGGTGTTCCCCAGGACCACCTGTGCTCCCATCTGCTCGAGCTCGGTGGGCAGCATGCTCTTCACGCTTGCCTTGGTGCCCACCGGCATGAACACCGGGGTCTCGACCTGGCCGTGGGCGGTCGTAAGCACGCCTGCACGGGCGCAGCCGTCGGTCGCGACGATCTCGAACTTGCCGATCACAGCATCAGGGTGGCGTCGCCGAATGAATAAAAGCGGTACTCGCGTTCGATCGCCGCACGGTACAGCGCGCGGGTCTGCTCCACTCCGGCGAAGGCCATCACCAGCGCCAGCAGGGTCGATCGGGGCAGATGGAAGTTGGTGATCATCGCCCCCACGGCGTGGAAGCTGTAGCCCGGGGTGATGAACACGCCGGTGCGCCCCTCCAGCGGCGCGATCGGCTCCGGCTGGGGCGACCCGAAAACTGTCTCGAGCACCCGCACCGAGGTGGTTCCCACCGCGACCACCCGCCGCCCCTCTCTGCGGGCGGCGGTGATCTGGCCGGCGGCGTGGTCTGAGATCGCATACTGCTCGGTGTGGATCTGGTGGGCCTCCAGCTCGTCCTCGGCCACTGGGCGAAAGGTGTCCAGGCCGACTCCCAGGGTCACGGTGACAACTTCGAGCCGTTCTCGCAGCGCCGCCCAGAGCTCGTCGGTGAAGTGCAAGCCGGCGGTGGGAGCGGCGGCCGATCCGGGGTGGGCGGCGTACACCGTCTGGTAGCGCGACTGGTCGCCCAGGCGTTCGCGGATGTATGGAGGTAGCGGCATCTCCCCCGCTCGCTCCAACGCCTGCTCGATCGGGATTCCGGCGGGCGGTGCCACCCGCACCCGGCCGTCGCCGAGCCGCTCGACGATGCGAAACTCGAGATCTGCCGACGCGATCACACTCTCACCGGTCTTGAGCCGCGCATACGGCCGGGCCAGAGCGGTCCAGTCACCATCGGTGAGCGGTTCCAGCAGCAGCAGCTCGACTGCGCCGCCGGTAGCGCGGCGGGCCCGCACCCGCACCGGCAGCACGCGGGTGTCGTTGGCCACCAGCAGATCGCTGGGATCGAGCAGGTCGGCCAGCTGATCGAAGCGCAGGTGCCGGGTTTCACCGCTGGCCCGCTCGTACACCAGTAGCCGAGAGTGCGAGCGGGGCTCGACCGGCTGCTGGGCGATCAGGTTTGGTGGAAGCGGGTAGTCGAGATCGGCGGTGCGCATACTGCTCGATCAGCGACAGATCCGAGCGTCCGCCGCGGGTTGAAGGGATACCAGAGGCCGTCGATGTTGATGCTTCCGTGAGTGATCCGCCAGTCGTCGATGGGAACGCCGTCTGTGCCCCGCACAGCCCTGACGTGCGCGTGTCCCGTGCGCCACGACCCGATCACGTCGAACTGGATGCTGGCCCAGCCGGTGCCGTCGGTGTTCTCGACCACCGGACCGGTGATGGCCGGCCCGAAACCGGTCACGACGCCGAGCCGCTGGCGGACCCCGCCGGGCCCTCCGTTCAGCCGGTAGCAGGTCGCCGCCAATCGGAACGCCGGCCCTTTGGATGCCGTCTCGATCGCCGCCACCCCCAGGGTCGAGCCGGCGATCAAGAGCAGCAGGGACACTCCGCCCAGGATGTACCACTGCCGGTGGATGCGAGGTCGGGGTAGTCGCACGAACTCAGACTATGCCAGGGTGATGGCGAGATCGGTGTCAGAACAAGCCAGGGTCGCGGGCCGGCGGCGGCAGCCCCAGGTGGGCGTACCCGGCGGGGGTGACGATCCGGCCCCGAGGCGTCCGCTGGAGTAGCCCCAGCTGCAGCAGGAACGGCTCGTACACGTCCTCGAGCGTGTCGGTCTCCTCACCGATCGCGACGGCCAGCGTCGACAGACCGACCGGCCCACCCGAGAACCGCTCGGCGATCGCCGTCAAGATCGCGCGGTCGATGCGTTCCAGGCCCAGCGAGTCGACCTCGAACAGCTCCAGCGCCTCGATTGCGATCTCATGCGTGATCGACCCTTGGTGGCGCACCTGGGCGAAGTCGCGAACCCGCCGCAAGATCCGGTTGGCGACTCTGGGAGTGCCACGCGCGCGCAGCGCGATCTCGCCCGAGCCGGCCGAGTCGATCGCCACCCCCAGCACCCCGGCGGAGCGCTCCACGATCGTCTGGATATCGCCGTGGTCGTAGTAGTCGAGGCGGTGGGTGATGCCAAAGCGATCTCGCAGCGGAGTCGTCAAGAGGCCGGTGCGAGTGGTTGCTCCCACCAGCGTGAACGGCTTCAGGTCGAGTCGGATCGACTGCGCGCCGGGCCCCTGCCCGATCACCAGATCGATGCACCCGTCCTCCATGGCTGGGTAGAGCAGCTCCTCGATTGCGCGGTTGAGCCGGTGGATCTCATCGATGAAGAGCACGTCGTGGGACTCAAGCGCTGTCAGAATCGCTGCCATGTCGGCCTTGCGGTCGATGGCGGGCCCCGACGCGACCCGCATGGTGGAACCCATCTCGACCGCGATGATGCCCGCCAGCGACGTCTTGCCGAGGCCCGGCGGGCCGGCGAAGAGCACGTGCTCGCACGGCTCGCCGCGCGCTTTGGCGGCCTCCAGGAAGATCGAGAGCTGCTCCTTCAGCTGCGTCTGGCCGACGAACTCGTCCAGGCTGTGCGGTCGCAGCGTGCGGTCGAACTCCTCCTCACCGGGAGCGACCAGCGCGTCGGGCAGGCGATGGGCGGAGTCGATACTCACACCCTGCCTGCCAGCGCTGCGCGCACCCGCTCTGAGGTGGGCAGTTCGGCATCGACGTTGCGAAGCGAGTCTTCGGCCTCGGCCACCGACATCCCCAGCCCAACCAGGGCGTCGCGGGCAGCGGTGTGGTCGTCCACGCCGGCTGCGGGCGCGTCGTCCAGGGCGACCGATCCGACCTTGTCCTTGAGGTCGATCACCAGCCGCTCGGCGGTCTTCCGGCCGATCCCGGGGATGCTGGTGAAGAGCGCGTAGTCTCCGACCGCGATCGCCCGCCGGATCTGGTCGGGGGCATACCCCGAGACGATCGCAAGCGCTGCCTTGGGCCCGATACCGGAAACGCCCAGCAAGAGCTCGAACAGTTCTCGCTCAGCGGCTCCCGCGAAGCCAAACAGCTGCAGCGCATCCTCGCGCACGTGCAGGTGGGTCACCAGCGTGACCTCGGCACCGTCGGCATCCACCGCCAGCCGGCGCGCACTCGAGGTGGCGCTCAGGAGATAGCCGACGCCGCCCACGTCCAATACCACTGACCCGGCGTCGACCCGGGACACGCGTCCGCGCAGCTCGGCGATCATCGCCGGGCTCCCGCCAGGGTCGCACGAGCTCGCGCCACCCGGGCATGACACACAGCCGCCGCCAGTGCATCTGCGGCATGGTCTGACGCGGGCGCCTGTTCGAGTGAGAGCATCGCCGTAACCATTCGCATCACCTGATTCTTGTCGGCGCGGCCGTATCCGCACACACTGGTCTTGATCTCCGCCGGAGCGTAGCCGCAGGCCTCGACGCCGGCCCGGCCGCAAGCGGCCAGAATGGCGCCCCGGGCCTGCCCCACCGAGAGGATGGTGCGGGGGTTCCTGCCGACGTAGAGATCCTCCAGCGCGACTGCATCGGGGCCGATGCGATCGATCAGACCGGCAACATGGTCGGAGATCGTCGCCAGCCGTTCGGCAATCGGATCAGCCGCCTTGGTTGTGATCACGCCGTGCTCGAGGGCACGCAAGCGACTACCCGTGACCGCGACCGCGCCGAAGCCGGTCTGTGCCGTTCCGGGGTCGATTCCAAGCACGATCACCCTGCGAGTGTAGTCTCGATCTCGGACGACGGTCGAACACGCGTTCGTGTTGCAATCCGGCGAATCACCGCCACACTGGGAAGGATGGACAACCGTCCCAGGCTCCGCGTTCTGGTGGCTCTCGTCTTCTTCGCACAGTTCCTGGGCGGCGGCGGCGGGCTGGTGGCCGGGCTGCTGCTGATCCGCTTCACCGGCCAGGCCCAGGCGTTCTTCGACCTGCTGGTGGCCGGCCGGGCCAGCCTCGGCGGAAGCCTCAGCGTGGTGCTACTGGCGGTGGCCGTGACCGGAGGCCAGGCGCTGCTTCTGACCGTGTGGATGCGCAAGGCCACCGAGTGGCGACTGCGGCCCGTGGCCGCGCTGGCCGCAGCCGGTCTCGGCGCATTCGTGTCGCTGGTGATCTCGGCCGAGCTGATCGTGCACGCATCGGCACTGGTACTCGACACCGTCGGCCGGGTGCTGGGTTTCCCGTTCTCGGTCACCACCGTGGTGGTCACCACCGCCCTGGTCAGCCGCTGGATCCGGCCACGTACAGCGGCGGCGGAGGGATACCCCGAACCGTGGTGCGACCACTAGCCGGCGACAGCCTCTAGCACGGCATCGGGGATGTCGAAGTTGGCGTAGACGTCCTGCACGTCGTCCTGATCCTCCAGCGCATCGATCAGTCGCAGCAGCTTGCGGGCCGCGTCCTCCTCCAGCGCCACGGTGTTGGCAGGAACCAGCGTCAGCTCGGCCGACGCCATCTCCACCCCGGCGGCCTCGAAAGCGTCGCGCACGGCGCCAGCTCGGTGGCGGCGGTGGTCACGTGCCAGGTGTCGCCGTCGGGGCCCACGTCCTCCGCCCCGGCCTCGGCCGCAGCCAGCACCATGTCGTCCTCGCTGACTCCTTCGGCGGGCACCAGGATCACGCCTTTGCGCTCGAACTGCCAGGCGACCGAACCGGGGGTGCCCAGCGCGGAGTTGTGCTTGGCGAAGATCGAGCGGACATCGGCGGCGGTGCGGTTGCGGTTGTCGGTCAGCGCCTCGACGATGATCGCCACGCCCTCTGGCCCGTATCCCTCGTAGGTGATCGCCTCGTAGGCCTCTGACCCCTCCCCGCCGCCGGTCGCGCGCGCAATCGCGCGTTCGATGTTGTCCTTGGGCATCGAGTAGGAGCGGGCCTTGGCGATGGCCGTGGCCAAGGTCGCATTGGCGGCAGGGTCGGGCCCGCCCTCTTTTGCGGCGACGATGATCGCACGCGACAGCTTGGTGAAGAGCTTGCCCCGCTTCTTGTCCTCAGCGCCCTTCTTGTGTTTGATCGTCGACCATTTGGAATGACCGCTCATGCTGCCACCTCCTGAGACGCCTCGGCAACCATGGCCGCGAACATCCTGTGGAGCCGGCGATCGTCGGTCAGCTCCGGATGAAATGCCGTGACCAGCACCCGATTGTGGTGTGCGGCGATCGGGTGGCCGTCGTAGCCGGCGAGCACCTCGACGTCGGCTCCGGCGCGCTCGATCCAGGGCGCGCGGATAAAGACGCCGGGGAACGGCCGCGGATCGCCCTCCAGCTCGATCGGCGCCTCGAAGCTCGCGACCTGACGGCCAAATGCGTTTCGCCGCACGTCGATATCGATCAGGCCCAGATACCGCTGGTCGGGGCGGCCGTCGACGGCATCGGCGGCGACGGTAATCATGCCTGCGCATGTGCCGAAAACCGGGACGCCGGATGCATGCACCGCAATGATCGGCTCAGCCAGATCGTAGGCTTCGATCAGCTTCGACATGGTGGTCGACTCCCCACCGGGAATCACCAGCCCGGCGACTCCCTCGAGGTCGCGCGGCAAGCGGGCTTCGACCGGCTCCAGCCCGATTTCTGCGAGCGCTCGGCAGTGCTCGCGAAAGGCGCCCTGAAGCGCGAGGACGGCGACCCTACCAGCCACGCGTCTGTAGCAGGCCGTTCTCGCCCAGCTCCGAGATCTCCTTGCCGGGCATCGCGTCACCCAGTCCGAACGACACGTCCGCAACGATCGCCGGGTCGGCGAAATGCGTGGTTGCCTTCACGATCGCGTTGGCCATCAGCGCGGGATTGGAGCTCTTGAAGATGCCCGATCCCACGAACACACCGTCGGCTCCCAGCTGCATCATCAGGGCCGCGTCCGCCGGGGTGGCGATTCCACCGGCTGTGAACGTCACCACCGGCAGATGACCGTTCTCGGCACAGAAGCGCACCAGGTCGTAGGGAGCGACTGGTTCTTGGCCGCGCTGTAGAGCTCGTCCTCGTTCATGGTGGTGAGCCGCTTGATCTCACCCAGGATCGAGCGCATGTGGCGAACCGCCTCCACCACGTTGCCGGTGCCGGCCTCACCCTTGGAGCGGATCATGGCGGCGCCCTCGTTGATCCGGCGCAGCGCCTCGCCCAGGTTGGTCGCGCCGCACACGAACGGCACTGTGAACTTCCACTTGTCGATGTGATTGGCCTCGTCGGCAGGCGTCAGCACCTCAGACTCGTCGATGTAGTCGACTTCGAGTGACTGCAGCACCTGCGCCTCGGCGAAGTGGCCGATGCGGGCCTTGGCCATCACCGGGATCGTCACCGCCTCCTGGATCTCACGGATCTTGGAGGGATCCGACATGCGCGCGACACCACCATCGCGGCGGATATCGGCCGGTACGCGCTCGAGTGCCATCACTGCGCAGGCTCCGGCGTCCTCGGCGATGCGGGCCTGATCGGCGTCGGTGACGTCCATGATCACCCCGCCCTTGAGCATCTCGGCCAGGCCGCTCTTGACTCGCAAGGTTCCGGTTTCGCTCACGGCTTGCACCCCTTCTGAAAATGACGGAGGTTCTCGCCGCTAATCGTATCCGCTCAGACGCGTTGCCTGAGTCGCTCCAAGCCCGCCACGTCCAGCACCCACACCATTCGGTCGCGAACGTCGATCAGCCCAGCGTCGCGCAACTCGTTGATGACCTTGGTGAGCGTCTCTCGGCTGGTGCCGATCATCTCTGCCAGTTGCATGTGCGTAAACCGCTCGTCGATGCGGATCCCGTTGGGTGTGACCCGCCCGTAGCGATCCATCAGCTCCAGCAGCTTGGCGGCCAGTCGCTTGGAGACCCCGTCGAAGGCCAGCGCTTCGAGTTGATCCTCGGCCTCGTGCAGGCGCCCCGCCAGCGCCCGCAACAGATTCACCGCCACCTGGGGGTGATGTGCCACCACCCGCTCGAGGTCAGCCACGCGGATCACACGCACGACGGTCTCGGTCATGGCCTCGGCATACGCGTCATAGGTGGGCGCATGCAGCAGCGCCACGTGCCCAAACGCAGACCCTGCGTCCACCATCGCGAGCGTGAACTGACGGCCGTCCGCGCCACTGCGGTACAGGCACACCCGACCGTCGGTGACCAGGTACACAGCGTCGCCGGAATCGAACGGCGAATATACGAGTTCTCCCTTGGCAAACGTGGCCGTCCCGAGACGGTCGCCGAGAACTGCGACGTCGGCCTCGGTGAGGCCCTCGAAGATGTCGTGATCTTCGATGTGGCTTTGGAGCCGGCTCATATACGTTTTTACGTTGAAACCACCCGTCCGGTTTGTGGCCTCCAACAGAATCTCAATCCGGGGATGGCTGCGCGGGCCGGTACCATGGCCGCATCGCCGGGGGTGTAGCTCAGCGGTTAGAGCAGCCCGCTCATAACGGGTTGGTCGCTGGTTCGATTCCAGCCGCCCCCATCGATCGCAGTCGTGACCGCCACAACCGCAACCACCGCCACTGCCACCGCGATCCCCCAGGGGTGCTCCACCGACTGCTGTGCAGGTGTGAGCCACAGCGCCAGGGGCACCAACCACGGCCATCGCAGCGTGCGGTAGCAGACTCCCAGAGGGACCAACAGCAACGCGAGGTAGTGCAGCCACACGATCGGTGACAACACCAGCGCCGCACACACCGCCAGCGCGAACGCCCCGTGGTCGTCGCCGGCCGTCCACCCGCGCCGCACCACCCCAGCCGCCAGTGCGATGCCCATCAGCACCGCAGCCGCGCGGCCAACGCTCTGCCCGGCGCCGAGTGCGATCGCTGCCGACACCACGCTGTATCCCTGCGACTGCTCGATCCAGCTGAGCGTCGAGAGCATGTGCGGATAGGTGGTCAGATCGCCAAATCCCACCACCGCGAAGCCTGCCAGCGTGACTGCCGCAGTCGCCACCAGTGACAGCCCTGCGGCTCGCCACCTGCGGGTGGCGGCAAGCCAGATCACCATCGGCCACAGGAACAGCTTGAGGCAGATCAGGCCGCACACGATCAGGGCGACCGTGACGGCTCGGTCACGCCACCTCCAGGCTGCGGCCAGGCCGACCATCAGAATCGGGCTGAGCGTGCCGATCTCGATCCCCAGGAGCACCGGCGCACAGGCATACGCAACCGCGTAGCAGCGAAGATCACGCACACCGACCAGGCGCAGCGCCAACGCCGGCAGCGGCACCAACAGCGCCACGAACACGGCGTTTGCCACTGTCGCGGGCAGGAGCCCCAATGGGGCCAGCACCAACATCACTGCCGGTGGGTAGACCGGCAGCTCCACGATCGTCGGGGCATCTCCACCGGCGCGGATGTGGGCTGCGATGGCGTCGAGGCGGGCCGGGCGATACGGCGAGCGGCCGTTGAGCAGATCCTGGGCGGCATTCCAGATCCCGCCGTGGAAGTCGAGCCCCAATCCGTGCCGGCCGCCGATGGTAAAGACCAGGGTGGCCAGCAGCAGCGGCCCACCGATGTAGGCCAGCGGAATTAACGTTGCGCGAAATGCACGGCCGAGGCCCGGTTCGGTGAGCGAGGTGGGTGCCTGTGACATCACCTCCGCTATCGGCAGCGGCGCTGAAATGCTGTACGCACCACGCCCGGCGACGGCTAGCCGAGAGCTACATGCCGTTTGAGAACATGTTGCTCAACCCGGACAGGTCGAGCGGCTTCGACGAGCTCGGCGCAGTCACGTTGACGTCCTGATTCCAGTCGTCGAAGGTCGCGTCGATCTTGAAATCGAAGCCCGTCAGGCCGTCAGCCTGGCCGGCAAGCGCCTTGGGCACGGTTACCGTCACCTCAGCGCTGACCGCGCTGGGCAGGTGTGTGGACTGGTCGTAGGAGACCGAGCCGTGAGCGACGTCGAGCGCGCCGGTGAGCTCGTCCAGCTGCTTCTGGTCGGCAGCACTGATCGTGCCCTTGGAGAGCGTCACGATGTCGGCGGCAAGCTTGGTCGGATCCAGATCGGCTGAGACCGTGTCGTTGCCGTCACCCGAGGAGACGGTCACGTTCTTGAGCCAGTTCTGGGGGTTGAGACCTTTCAGGCGCTTGTCCAGCTGACCGGTCGGATCGACCATGTCGGTGCCCGAACCCGTGCTGCTGGAATGCTGATTGATCGGGAACGACTCCCAGTCCTGGCCGAGCAGCACCGGGATCTTGACGTAGCCGGTCTTGCCGTCGGGGGACATCACTTCGCCGTTGATGGAGGCGGCGGAGGTATCGACCGTGAAGGTGGCATCAAACGCGGCGGGAGAGCCGTTCTGGGCCTTGGCGGCGTGGCCCTTGAGCTCGACGGTCACCGGACCGTTGAGGATCGTGGCGGCCTGCGGCGCGTTCAACTGGCCGTTCAGGTCGAGCGAAAGCTTGACATCGAAGCCCACCGAGGTGGCGTTCTTGACGGCGGCACTGCCGGCCTGGATCAGCTCAGTCGGATCGGCGCTCGAGGACGTACCCGAGCCGCCGCAGCCTGCGGCGGAGATCGCCACGACAGCAAGTGGTGCCAGCAGCAGTGTGCGGCGATTCATCAGTGATCGGACTTTTTGAAGCGGGGCCATGAATCTCCCATCGGCATCAGAACGTTGCTGGTTGAGCCTGGTCTAGACGATAGCAGCGTGGATTCCGGCTCCAGCAAGCTGGCTCACGTATTCCAACCTTGCTCCAAGGCGCCGCCGACGCAGGCGTCAGCTGCGCACCGCGATCGCCAAACCGTCTCCGGTCGGGATCACCATCCCGGTCAGTCCGTCACCGGACACCAGCCGGGCGTTGATCGATCGCATCCGGTCGACCGCCTGCCGGCTCCAGTGTCCGATCGGTTCGGCCGGTGGCAACGCCGCCCGAGAGCAGCGCGTTGTCGACTGCGATCAGGCCTCCAGAACGTACCAACCCGACCGCGAGATCGAGGTGGCGGGGGTAGTCCTCCTTCACCCCATCCAGAAATACCAAGTCCACACCGGGCTCGAGCTGTTCCAGACCCACGCCGGCATCCATCAGCCGCAGGTCGACCCGGTCGGCGACACCGGCGCGGGCCAGGTACTCTCGGGCGGCATTGTGGCGTTGCTCGTCGATCTCGAATGACGTGACTCGGCCGTCCGCGCCCACCGCGCGCGCAAGATGCAGGGTCGAGACGCCGATCGCGGTGCCCACCTCGACCACATTCCGGGCACCGGTGGCCAGTGCAATCACCATCAAGAGCCGGGCCGAATCGGCGTTCAGGATCGGGATGTTGTCCCGATCACCGTGCGCGCGCATGTCTTCCAGCACCGGGTCGGGCGGGGAAGCCAGCTCGGTCAGATAGTCATGGACTGATCGGGAAAGGATCTCGGTGTTCGTCATGCCAATGTTTCATAGCACACATGAAATGACCCCCGACCGAGGGATCTTTCCAGACGTGGGTTGAGTTTCGACTCAGTTTGGCCGATCTAGACCGGAGCAGTCTTTTTCTGATTCGGGGGGCGGAATCCTCGAATCCCCCCGGTAAGGAGTTGTAGATGATCGACCTCGTACGCATGCTGGCGGCTCACAGCCGCCGTGCTGAGGGACAAACGATGGCTGAGTACGCGGTCGTGCTCGCGGTAATCACCATCGCTGTGGTAGCGACACTCGGCCTGCTCTCGACGGCCATCAAGGGCAAGCTCACTTCAGTCATCGGCGTTCTCTAGCCGCCCGTCATCATTCTGCGCGCCTCATGACGTGGAGTTTCTCCACGTTTCGTGAGGCGCGCTTCGGCGTTCCCCGCCGTCCGCCGCTCTCGGTAGGTTCGGAGGCGGAATGCGAAAGCGTCTCGCGATCGGACTCACAATGGTCGCCGCACTGGGTGCGGCCGCCGCTGCGGTGTCTGTCGCCGGCGGTGCGAGCACCAGCCCTGCAATGCCGATGCTCCGCCTTCAGCCCGGTGTGCAGCCCGCCCCCGCCCGATTGGGTGGTCTTCATAACCGGCAGACGTTGGTGCTAACGCTCTCGTCCGCCCAGGGTTCGAACGTCGACCACGATCCCTCGGGACCGAGCCCGGGTGATTCGACCACAGCGTCGGGACCGCTGACCTCGGAGGGAGATCCGGCCGGTGTCCTGGATGTCACCGGTGTGCTCACCCAGGTCGGCGCTCAATCGATGCGCGTTCAGTACACCCTGACGCTGACCCTGGCGCACGGGCAGATCACCGCGATCACCTCGTTCCCGGAGACCAATCACACCACCGGTTTCCGGGCTGCGGTCGTCGGCGGCACGCTG
The DNA here is from genome assembly GCA_963811675.1 of uncultured Actinomycetes bacterium. Lineage (GTDB taxonomy): Bacteria > Actinomycetota > Thermoleophilia > Gaiellales > JAICJC01 > CAVPTL01. Next base: position 187,320 of record CAWESH010000004.1, read on the forward strand.
CGCTACCGAAATGCCCGCGGGCAGGTGTACGTGCGGCTGTTGCAGCAGGGCGCACAGTTCACCGTGCGGTTGCAACCGTAGCGATCTAGCTGGTCGGTGGCGGACTTGTGACCGTGCTGGTGACCGTGGCCGTCTGGGTCTCGGTCACCGTCGGGACCGTCTCGGTGATCGTCAGCCGGTCGGCGGCGCGGCCACGGTGATCTCCATGGTCGTCGGCACTCGCACGGTCCTCACGACCTTGTCGGTCACCGTCTGTGCGGGGACGCTGTCGGTTTGCGTCCGAGTCTGGGTCAGGTTGATCGTGCTGGCCGGCTTGGTGACGACCTCACCTTCTGACAACACCGTTCGAGGAGCCACCAGAACGCGCACCGGCCGGCCCTTGACCCGCACCACCTTGCCCTTGACGGTCATCGTGGTCACGAACGCCCCGCCGGCATCGTCGGCCTGGGAGAAACTGGCAGCAAACCATCCGCCCATGAACAGCAACACCACCGCCGTCACGCTGGGCATCCAGTACTGGGCCGCCACCTCGTATCGCTGGCCGCCGGGGAGTCGAAACCGGGCCATGCAGGAAGTGTAAACCACCGATGGTACGGAGACCCAAGGGCCCGCTGCGTCCGGGGGCGCCGTGGTCGCCGGCGTTTTGACCGCCGGGACACGGGGAACCGTTGCTACGGCCGGGTGGCACCCTGATCGATGTGGTGGCCATCCGGCCACCACCGCTCAAACAGTCGCCGAACTGGGCTGCTGGGACGGGATCCGGCGGGTGAAGAAGAGCCCGCCGATCGACACCAGCGCCACCACTCCAAGTGCGCTTCTGAGAGCTGCGATGCGCGCCTGCTCGTTCTCGTCAATGATCGCGTCGGTCGTCTGGGCGTCCACGCCGGCGTCGTCCAGCGCCGTCTTCAGGTCAGCGTCGGAGACGAAGGGGACACCGCCGGAAAGGCTCACACCCACCTGGTCCTTGACGCTCGCAGGCACATCGGGGTTCTGCGACACCCCGTGCATGAAGGCGGTGGAAAGGCTCGCGATCAGCACTGCGCCGACGAGTGCCGTGCCCAGCGATGCCCCCAGGTTGGTGGCGGTGTTCTGCAGACCGCCAACCTCACCGCTCGCGCTGTCGGGGACAGATGACACCGTGACCGCTCCCAGCTGTGAGGCCAGCGCGCCGACCCCGAACCCCATCAACAGCAGCGGCACGGTGATGATCTCCGCCCCGGCGCCGACTTCGAGGCCGGCGATCAGCAGGAGCGTGCCGGAGCCAAACACCGCCAGCCCCATCTGCACCACCCGCCGGGGAGAGGCGTCGGGAGCGAGTCGCGGCACGCCCACCGCGGCAGCCAGCAGCGTGATCGAAATCGGCAATAGCCGAACCCCGGTTTGCAGAGCTGAGAGCCCGAGGGCCACCGAGAGGAACAGCGGAATCGTGAAGAACACCCCGGCCTGCACGAAGTACTGGAAGAAGAACATCGTCAGACCGCCGGTGAGCTGTCTCGTTTTCAACATCGACGGGCGCACCAGCGGCTCGGCGCCACGTTCCTCCAACCGTGTCTCCCACCACAGGAAGACCCGCATCAACACGAGCCCGCCGCACACCAGCCAGATCACCGGGGAGAGGCCGAGCCACTCGGGGCTCTCAGGCTTGGGCTGCACCCACCCCCACTCGCCGGAGCGCAGAACGCCGAAGACGAACAGCCCCAGGCCGGCGGCGCACAGCACCGACCCGACGGCGTCCAGCCGCGTGCCCTTCTCCGGCGGGGGATCGACCAACTTGCGTGCCAGTACCAGCAGCACCAGCACGATCGCCACCTCGCCGATGAACACCCAGCGCCACGAGAAGTACTCGGTGGCGAGGCCACCCAACAGCGGCCCGATCGCCACCGCGATGGCGCCGGCGGCCGCAACCAGGCCGTAGGCACGCGGGCGATCGGCCACCGCGAAGTTCGCGGCCACCAGTGCCACGATGGCCGGCATGATCAGCGCCGCGCCGATACCCTCGAGAAACGACCACCCCAGGATCAGCACCGGCAGGTTCTGTGCGATCGCGGTCACGAACGAGCCCACGCCGTAGATCACGCCACCGATCATGAACGCCTTCCGCCGGCCGATCATGGTGCCGATCTTGCCGCCGGTGATCATCAGTGCGGCCATCACCAGCGTGTACAGCGTGATCGCGGTCTGGATCCCGGTCACGGTGGTGCCGACATCCTTGGCGACGGTGGCGATGGCGACGTTCATGACCGACATGTCCAGCGTCATCAGAAACTGTCCAGTGGCCAGTGTGAGCAGCACCAACGCACCACCGGCAGATGACTCTCGGGTGGCGGGCATCGAGCGACTCTACCCCTTGGTGCGGATGAGGAAGGAGGTCGAGTTGATCGGGGCGTGGCGGCTCACCGCCCGCGACGATCGTGAGTCGGTCGAGGAGGTGTGGGTGATGCCTCACGATTCCTGTAGACAGGTCTGTCTACACTGCAATCTGGGGTGTGGGTGGTCCGCACCCTCCCCAGGAACCCCCCGCGGCCACCCACCCCTGGGGTTCGCAAGACACCGAGTACACCGGCTGCAGCAGTGAGGCCGGGTTGGAGCAGACCCCCACGTCCCCGGCCCCTGTGCTGCCAAGGCACACCCGAGAGTATGCCCGAAAAACCAGTCCTTGGAGGCCTATGCCTCGACGAGCATCACCATGGTCTCGGGAAGCACACCGTCGTGCTCCATGGCCTCGGCTGCCCCAGGCGTTTGCATGGCCGCCATCACGGCGTCCAAGTCCGCGATATCCATGAGCACGGCAACTCTGGTCGGGTTGGACGGGTCGACAAATGTGCGGATGTTCGTCACACCGAGGGGTCCGAAGAACTCCTCGCGTCGTGGTGAGGCCAGCCAGTCGTCCTTATCGGTGACGTCGTGGTGGGCAATCACAGTCGGCATGGTCGCTCCTTGTCGTTGGGGAGCAGATGGTACGCCGATACTCCGGCAGTAACGCTCACAACCCGAGCGTCAACTCCGTGACCGCAAC
>CAWESH010000005.1:0-145500 GCA_963811675.1 uncultured Actinomycetes bacterium
CAACAGTCGCCAGGGATGTCGGAACCGACGTAACCGGGATCCAGACGGCGATCACGCTCTACACCCTGGTGATGGCCTCGCTGATGATCACCGGTGGCAAGGTCGGTGAGATCATCGGCCGAAAGCGCGCATTCTCGATCGGATGCGTCGTCTACGCGTGCGGATCGATGACAACCGCACTGGCTCCCAACCTGACCGTGTTGATCATCGGCTGGTCGTTTCTGGAGGGTTTCGGTGCGGTGCTGATCATGCCCGCGATCGTGGCGCTGGTGGCAACCAACTTCGGAAAGGCTGACCGGCCGCGAGCCTACGGGCTGGTAGCGGCCGCAGCTGCGATCGCTGCGGCGCTCGGCCCGGTAATCGGCGGCGCGTTTACCACCTACTGGTCATGGCGGTGGGTGTTTGTCTGTGAGGTGGGGATGGTCGTGGTGATCCTTATCTTGGCTCGACGGATCGCCGACAGCCCGGCGAAACCGGGTGTCAGACTCGACCTGGTCGGCACCGGGCTCTCCGCGCTCGGTCTGGGGCTGATCGTGATAGGTGTCTTGCAATCGGGGGTGTGGGGGTTCGTCGAACCCAAGCCGGGAGCTCCGCACTGGCTCGGACTCTCACCGGTGATCTGGCTTGTAATGGCCGGCGCTGTGGTCATGGCACTGTTCCTGCTTTGGGAGAACCGGCGGATCAAGCTCGGCGACGGCGCCCTCATCGACCCCAAAATGCTGCGCAACGTCCAACTCCGCGATGGGGTGACCTCGTTCTTCTTCATGTTCTTGGTGCAGGCGGGGACATTCTTCGTGGTGCCGCTGTTCCTCTCAGTCGCGCTCGGGCTCTCGGCGATCCAAACCGGCATTCGGCTGCTCCCCCTGTCGCTGACGTTGCTGCTGTTCGCCATCGGCGTCCCCAAGCTGCTGACCGAACGCGTCCCCCCGACGCGTCATCCGGCTCGGGTTCATGGCACTCTTCGCCGGCCTTGTACTGCTGGTCGCGTTGCTCGAAGTCGGCGCTGGGCCAGAGATCGTCACGTGGCCACTGCTCATCGCCGGCTCGGGCCTTGGGGCGATGGCATCACAACTCGGAAGCGTGACCGTCTCGGCAGTCCCCGACGAGCAAAGCGGCGAGGTAGGAGGCCTCCAGAACACCGGCACCCAACTCGGCGCCTCGATCGGCACCGCACTGGCCGGCGCCGTGCTCATCTCAGCGCTCACGGCATCCTTCCTCACCGGCGTCCAAAACAACCCAGACGTCCCCAAGGGCGTCAGCTCCAAAGCCGAGACCAATCTCGCCGGTGGCGTCCCCTTCCTCTCAGACACCGGCCTGACAGCAGCGCTCGCAGATGCCCACGTGCCCAAGGAGACGGCGGATGCGATCGTCACGACCAACCAGAAAAGCCGCATCGACGGCCTCCGCGCCGCACTTGCAGTCCTCGCGCTGATCGCGCTCATCGCACTCTTGTTCACCCGAGGCATCCCCACCACACAGCCCGGCGCACAACCGGCGCGCGCCTCACCACAGACGTAGCCAACCACCGGCTCAATCCAGACCGTTAAGGGACGGATCGAGCCGTAGCAGCATCCACGTCAACGAGTTCCCCGAGATATGGCCCGCCCCGCCACGATAGAGCGAAGCTTCCCTTTGGTGTTTGGTGCCCGAGGTTGTCATCCTCCAAGGCCGGCGACTCGCCCAACCACGGTGCCCGAGACATCTCGTGCGGAGGATCCTCTGTTCGGGCCCTCTTCAAAGTAACCCGACTCCCGGTTATCGCTCAACACCGGGCGGCCACTCGCTTTCTGGCGGACGTTTCGCAGGTGGAAGATGATCGTGCGGCCCCAAGATTCGGCACACCAAGGCCAATGTGAACGCAGCAGCGAGATCCGCCGGCTGTGAAGAGGTCAGGCATCGAGAGCCACGAGCAGATGTCATGATCATCCCACGGTCACGAGTTCCCTCGCCCCAACTAAAAGTGACATCCGACAGGCCCTACTGACATTAAGCTGACATCGAACCGCCTCAACTGACATTTCAGGTGATTTCGTTCCAAGCAGAAGACACGACCGCCATCGCTCAGAAACTCGGGCGGCTCGTCCAGAAACATCACTCAACTCCGAGTTCGCCAGCTTCTGGCCGGCGGTGATCCCGCCGCATCTCTAGCGCCGCGCGTACTACCTGGAGGGTTGTCGCCCGGCGGCGATCGCCTGTCTCCCTGCGCTCGTAAGGATGGGCAAGGCCGCGAGGGCGATGCCAAGCCAGAAACGATCTGGTCGGGCGGCGATGATGACGAGGCCGAGCACGTAGACGAAGACGCCATCGGCGAGTTGGTGTTGATTGGTCATGGTTCGATTGTGCGGCCGCCGCGGACAGGTGCGCCGCGACAGCGTCAGCAGACCCTGTTGGCTGATCGCGGCGGCGCAAACGGGGGAAAGAACGGGGTCTAGCCGAGACGTCTGCCTCAACTCGTGATTTCTGATGGTCATGAGCAGTACGCCGATCACCATCACCGAAGGAGCGATCATGAGTCCCCGAGTTAGTGAACTTGCGCGTAGCGGTTCTCAGTCGCGCACCGAGTTGGAGGACGTCACGGCACGTGCTTTCGAGTTGGCCTACATCGACCAGCTCAGGCTCTACGGCACGCTCCAAGAAGTCCTCGCGGTCACGCTAGCCGACTCATCGTTGGGCGAGGAGATCGAACGTCGCTCGCGGGTGCTGGATGCCATCGGGAAGGTCGTGGCCGCTCGGAATATGGAACCCGGCGAGCGGCTGACGGCAAAACAGTTCACGGCGACGGCGAAGGATCTCGGCCTTGAGGTAGGGCTGCACGAGGCTGTGAGTGCTTTCAGTCGCTGGCGTTGGGCGGTCGACGCGTCCTTGGGCGAGCACGTTCCGCTAACGAGCGCTACTCGTGCTCTCAAGCGCGCCACGGCCGGTCGGAAGCGCACGTACGAGCACTACCTAACCTGTCTGCGCCGCTGGCTTTCCACCTGTCCGTCGTCCGAGCGCATGGAGGACTACGACGCGTTCGCACGCGAATGCAACTCGGGGCGCAGGGACGGATATCTGCCACTTGTGCGCGCGAAAACAATCGTCGGGCAGCTCGCGATTTGCTGGACGACTGCAAAGCGGGTTGCGCGAGGTGAACTGTCATACGACGAGGCCCGCAGAACGGAAAGCGGCCGGCGGCCGGATGAGGACGATTTTGGTGACCTGATCGGACTAACCGGTATCGCACGTGCACTCGATATGGGTTGCGCCCAGGCGCAGACGATCATCAAGCGCTCAGACTTCCCTGCGCCGGCCATCACCATCGGCGGACGTCGGGCATGGCATCTTGACGACGTTGAGGCATATCGAGACGGCCGGCCATGCTCCGGGATCGCTCCCACGCAGTGGCAGCAGTCGATCCTCGTCAACTGCGAGGTGAGCCGGATCGTCGGGCTCACCGAAGGGTCGATCCGCAGATACCTGTGGCTCGAGCGTTATGACCTCCTGCCACAGCCGTCCGGTCGTGTCGGTGGTGCGTGGTGGTGGCGACGCGAAATCGTCTGCGAGTGGGTCAAATCCCATCCGCAGAGGGTCGCGGCTCGGGATGCGTCGGGTCATGTCGAGAAGCGCGATCTTCCTGGCGGAACCCGAAATGCGTGAGCGCCGCTTCCCACGTCCTGAATCGGGATCTGAACGGACGCGCGCTGGGCAGGTGTACCCAGTCCTCCCCGCGGGCAGCGGCAAGCTCAAGCTGGCGTCGGCGCCACCAGTCGTACTCGGCCACCATCGGTGCGCGGCCCAGTTCCTCAGCGCATCGGTGAAGCGCCTCACCAAGCGACTCGTCCGTGTAGCGCCACACTTTTCCAAGGCGCCGCTTGCGAAACCGCTCATGGATCTCGCGCGCGGTCGAGATTTCCACGAGGCTGACGGCCTCTTTCACCTGTCGCCAGGAGCCGAAGAAGCGGATCAACTCGTAGGCGGGAGGAAGAGCCTCACCGCGGGAAGCCTCAGCAGAGACGAGATCGCGCCACTCGGTGACCGTCGGGGCTCGGCCGAGCCCGGCCGCGAACTCCGCCACCGGCCGAAGCAACGCCTCTGCACGGGAATCGGCGACACCCCGACATTCGAGCCGGAGTGTGACCAGCGCTCGGGTGAGTTCTTCCAGTTCCTCAGAAGTAAGGATGCGAGCCGCCGTGACAAGCACATCGACAGCATGAGTCGTGGACATGCATCGACAGTACCTACCGGTCGGACACATGCATCACGGGGCTCCGACGGTGCCTCAGAGACTACTTGTCCGCATGGCTGGTACGTCAACTGTATGCCACCGCCCCGTTCCCTCCGTGCCGAGCGATCACATCCCAAGCGGCGCTATTCCAGCAAGCCGGCGAAAAGTCGACCGCACGCCCGGCCCAATGTCACCCGCAACACGTCCAACTGACCCCGACCGCGCACGAAAGAGCACGACCATGTCCAAAGGCCCCGACCGAAAATCCGAACGCGACCGTCCCGACCGCCGGCTTCGCGTGTCAGACAGCCGACCTCCGCTGCGAAAGCAGCACCCCGGATTCCCCCACTCACGCAAACGCGAAATCCACAGCCATAAGAGCCTCGTGCAAGAGTTGCTTTACCTAACCGAGGGCGAGTCATGGCACACCACAGTCGTCCCCCAGTGCGAGGCGATCGACCGCCTCCGCCGGGCCAGCAACCCGCGCGGATTTGAAAGCCGGTTCGACACCGAGCAGATCATGCAGCTCGACTTCGTTGGCCTGCTAGTTCAGGAGCGCCGGCTCAGAAAAACCTTGACCCTGCTCACAGCTCAACAGCCAGCTCTCGCCGCACTGCGCGACGCCATCGGTTTCGCCACCCCACACGAACACCGCGCTGACCGCCGACCGGGAATGAACCACGGAGTGCCCAACCCCAGCACCCCATATCGGATCATCCAGCATTTTCTCCCCGCCGACGTCCGAAACAAGATCTACCGCGCTCTACATCACGACCTCACGCTGCGTCTCTTCGAATACCCCGAGGTGGTGGCTGACTCCCACCTGACGTTTCTCGACAGCATCCGCCAGAACACGCACTACACCGCTCCACACCTCGACCCGAAAACCGGCGAGGTTCGAAACGCGGACAGCATCACCGCACCCCAGGCTGGCTTCCTCAGCACAAAGAGCGGCCTCAACCGGGTCGGTGACGGATTCAAAGCACCCATAATCATCACGCGTTCTGGCATCGTCCTGCACGTCTCTGCGCACCCCAACAACTTCTCCGAACCCGGCGTCGGGCAGATCGCAGTCGCCGACCTCGGACAGACCTTCCGGCCACTCACCCCAGCCCGCGGCGGAATCCTCGTCGCAGACGGCGGGTTTGCATCCAACACCGTCCGTCGCGGAGTCCGCAGCATCGGCTACACAGAGATCATCCACCCAGTCAGCCACGGGCCCGACAACCATGCACGCGTCCAGAAGGAAAACGAGCGCCGCCTCGCGATCCAGGGCTACCCCAACTGGAGCGCAAACGGCCACCGTGAACTCATGTGCAACTGCGGAGGCGGCCGCACCGAACGCCGCTTCGACGAAACCCAAAGCGGCATCGTCATCCCCCGCACAGTCGGGCGATGCTCCAACTGCGGCACGATCACCATCACCTCCGGACAATGGCGAATCACCCCCGCCGGCTTCGTGCGCACCAACCCCACCGACCCAAAAGACGCAGACGACGTAGACCTGCTCTTCGGCAACCCCTACACCTACAACGACCCCCACTCCGAAGAGTACGGCAAACAACGATTCAGCCAAGACGAAGGCTTCCACGGCCTCCTCGCCACCCGCTACGGCCTCTTCGACCGCCCCGGCTACTACCGACACCCCATCGAATTCGAAAACGACCTCCTCGCAGCGATCTGCCTACTCCACGCCGCCGCCCTCGTCTACTACCAGCACCTCCACCACAGCTGAGTCGACAGATCGAGGCCGCCTCACCCAATCTTGCGGCGATACGTCTCTGACACAGAAACACCGACCACTCGACGCTGCTGCGAGACATCCAAGTTGCTGACTACGAGGTGCGGAGCAAGGGACAGGTAGACGCACGGGCCTACGCCAGCTAGTCGCGCGCGTTCGACGACGGGCTGCTGATCGTCATCGGCTACCACCACGCCCCAAGCGACTACATCCCCTACATCCGTCTGCTCAACCCCTTACGGAAGCGAGCGCCCGTCCGCCGCACTACACCAACCACGAGCAGCTCGCTAAGCAAATCGCGCACGTGGAATCCGCATGGGCCGAAACACTCACCACCGCCCGCAAAGGAGTCTCACCGCATCCCACACACTGCCCGACTCGCCACCGCGACCGCGTACCCGCCCACCAACCCAAGGATCAACGAACACCCAAACACCACCGGCCAGGATGCAAACTCACACGTCCCGCAGCTACACCAGAGTCAGGAGTAAGACAGCCGCCACAGACGTGTCAGCTCGCACCCCAGAAAAGTTGCGACAACTTCTCGCACAAAGGTTGCGAATACTCCCCCAGCTCGGGGTAGTGGAACGGCTTGGTGACGTAGTCATCGGCCCCGCGGGTGAGGCCTCGGACGCGATCGGTGTACTCCACTTTGGCGGAGATCATGATGATCGGCACGTCGGGGTCCCAGCCGTCGGTCACCGGGTGGGCCGAACGGATCTTGCGGCACAGCTCATAGCCGCTCATGTCCGGGAGCACCACGTCCAGCAGGATCACGTCGGGTCGCGACTGGGTGAGCATGTTCAGCGCGTCACTCCCGGACACGGCCGTCAGGACGATGAAATCGTCAGCACGCAGGTTTTCGAGCAGGAATTCGACGATTCGCGGTTCGTCATCGACGACCAGTACAGTTGATTCGGCCACGCTGGCTGGCTCCTTGGTTCATGGCCGCGGTCATCGACGTTGCGTCCGCGGCACTCGTTTAGCACCTCCCGTCCCCGGCCGCCCCGAGGCACGATGCCAACGTACAAGTCACCAGAGCAAAACGAAATACTCGCAAGTCACGTTGTTTCAAAGATGTAACGTTTTGCAGTAGGCAGAGAGGCCCCTGGCGCCCCGATCCGTAGTAGCTGAAGCTGCGCTACCGCTCGATCACGAGGTGATCGCCGACGGACACTCCGCAGCGGTCGATCGCGCCCACGGGCAATTCGAGAGCCACCTTTGCTCCCCAGCACATCGACATCCGCCACGGACCGATGTCCCGCACGAGCTTCAACACTCGCCCACCGGCGTCGGCGTAGATCACGTCGATCGGGAAGCGCATGAAGAACATGTGGATCGAGTTGGTCGGCTGGATCCACATGCCCTCGTCGTCGGCCAGCGAGGACCGCCCCAGCAGCCCTTTGGTGCGCGTCCACATGGTCACGGCGAGCACCGCCCGATCGCACACCACCGAGCCGCCCTCGAGCCTGATTCGCGCCATTACCTACACTCCATGGCATGGAGCACCGCAGTTCGGACTACGTCTCGGGCGACGACTATGTGGTCGAGTTCCTGGACTACCGGTACGGCTTCTCGCGGTTCGACTTCGAGGAGCGCGTCACCGCCGCGGCGGCGCGCCTGCAACTGGTTCCCCAACGAGAGTTGCAGCCGTCCGAGACGGCCGACCTGGTCGCTCTGGCAGCCACCGGCGCTGTCGAGCAGCCGGTCAGCGGCCTGGGCGCGTACCTGACGTCGCACCTGGCCGAGATCGACCGACTGCACCCCGAACCGGTGAGCTACTGGCTGCGCAAACTGGTGTTCCGAGGAGCGTGGCTGGACCATCGCGTCAAAACCGGCATGCTCGACGTGAGCTTCGATCAGGACTCAGGAACATTCGGCTACCGCATGCCGACCGACACATCGCCTCTGGTCGAGCTCGCACCGGTGCCGTCCTGGGCGGCACTCAGGTACCCGGGGTAGCGCCGGCGCCGACGAACACCAGCAGATGCGGGCCGATCTGAATGCGGTCGCCGTCCTCGAGCAACTGCTGCTCGATCCGTACGCCGTTGACGAAGGTGCCGTTGAGACTGCCTTCATCCTCGATCACAACGCCGATCGGCTCTCGCCGCACCGTGGCGTGACGCGACGACACCGTCGGCCCCGCAAGCATCACATCGTTTTGATCGTTGCGCCCGACCTTCATCAGCCGATGCTCCAACGGAAACACCTGCTCAGGGCCGTTTTTCGGCTGCCACACCAGGGCGGGCTGGTCGCGAGCAACCGTCTCGCCGCCGGTCGGCGGAGCGTCCAGCGGTCCGAGAATTCGAGTGTAGGTCACATCATCATCTTCATCAGACACGCAGACACTTCCTCAGAAGGGGACACTATCGAGGGTAGCAGCGCATCCGGACGATCGCATAGAATCGCCACGTGGAAGGCGAGCCGAATCCAATGGCCGACGCCGAAGCGCAGCTCTACCGCCGGATCAAGGAGCTGAGAGCACGGGCGCGCGGTGCCGAGTCGACGTATATCCCGGCCGTCGCGGCGACCCCTGACGACGGATCGCCACCGGTGCCCGACCTGCGAACGCTGCTCGCCAGAGCCGAGAACCACGTCGACGAGCTGAGGGCCACCGCCGCGTCGCTGGAACAGAGCCTGCCGGAGCGCGTCGAGCGGGCAGTGGAGCGGGTGCTCGACACCCACGACAGCGCCCGCCGCTCGAACGAGCTGCGCGATCTCATCCTCGAACTCACGGGACGGGTTGATCAGGTCAACCGCGACCTGCTGGCCGAGCGGCTCGGCCGGGTGGAGGATCTGGAACTCGTGGTCGAGCTGCTGTCGGCCGGGATCGCCGCCGTGCGCGAAGACGTGGCCGAGGCGCGGGCCGACATCGGGTCGATCATCGGCAGCGTCGAGAGCGTGGTCACCAAGCTGGATCAGCCGATCCAGGTGACGCTGGAGCGCACCCGCCAAGGGGGAGTTCGCGATCTGTTCCGGCCGACCGATAGTCCGGCCGAGGACAGCGGCGCGTCGGCGCCCTCCACCACCTCCGGGTGAAACCACCGTGGGTTCTTCAGGCCGTGGCCGGAGTTGCCGATGGCCTGAAGTGTGGCCCTGACAAACCCTCCGCGGCCTGACCGCACCGAGACGATCGAAACCGACGAGTCGGGCACGCTCACGGTGCGCGTGATCACCTACGAGCAGCCCGACCGACTGGCGGCCCTGGGCTTCCCCGATCGGGAGCACCTGCTGCAGCTGCTGCGCTTCTGCTGTGTCGGCGCGTCCGGCTACCTGATCAACCTCAGCGTGTTTCGGACAGTCGACGCCTGGATGCCGTACCTGCCCGCGTTCGCGATCGCATTCGCCGTGTCGGCCGGGTCGAACTTCGTGTGGAACCGGCTGTGGACGTTCTCGGGCGCCTCGGGCAGGCCACACCACCAGTTCGCCCGGTTCCTCGTGGTCAGCGCTGCCGCGCTGATGCTCGACCTCGCAATTCTGGCGGTGCTGGTCGAGACCGTCGGTGTCGGCAAACTGCCCGCCGCCGCGGTCGCGATCGTGATCGTCACGCCGTTGAGCTTCCTCGGGAACAAGCTCTGGAGCTTCGGCCAGTCCTAGATGCACGGCGAACGGTTCGAACGCACTAGGATTTGGCCGGAGCCGAACGAGGAGGATCACACAGATGGCGATGGTTTCGATGCGCCAATTGCTGGACGAGGCCGCCGCCGGCGGGTACGGCGTGGGCGCGTTCAACGTCAACAACATGGAGCAGATCCAGGCGATCATGGAGGCGGCCCGCAACACCAACTCGCCGGTGATCGTGCAGGCATCCAGAGGCGCCCGTTCGTACACCAACGACCGCTTCCTGTACCACCTGATGGAGGCCGCACTGGAGCTCTATCCGGAGATCCCGGTGGCGCTGCATCAGGATCACGGCAACTCGCCGGCCACCTGTGCCTCGGCCATCGAACAGGGCTTTACCAGCGTGATGATGGACGGCTCACTGCTCGAGGACGGCAAGACGCCGTCGGATTTCGAGCAGAACGTCGCGGTCACCCGCGAAGTCGTCGACATGGCACACGCCGTCGGTGTCACGGTGGAGGGTGAGCTCGGCACGCTCGGCGGGATCGAGGACGGGGTCGGATCCGGCGAGGTGCACCTGACCGATCCCGATCAGGCCGTCGAGTTCGTCGAGCGAACGGGAATCGACGCGCTGGCGGTGGCGATCGGCACCAGCCACGGCGCCTACAAGTTCACCCGTGCCCCCGACGGGGAGGTGCTGGCGATGAACCTGATCCAGCGCATCCATGAGTTGCTCCCCGACACGCATCTGGTGATGCACGGCTCGTCGTCGGTACCCAAGGATCTGGTCGACATCATCAACCAGCACGGCGGCGAGATCCGCCCGACCTGGGGCGTGCCGGTCGAGGAGATCCAGCTCGGGATCCGCCACGGCGTGCGCAAGATCAACGTCGACACGGATCTGCGTCTGGCGATGACCGGTGCCATCCGGACAGCGATGTCGGAGAAACCGGGCGAGTTCGATCCGCGGTACTACCTCAAGCCGGCCCGCGCAGCCATGCAGTCGGTGCTGGAGGAGCGCATGACCCAGTTCGGCCAGGCCGGTCATGCCGGCGACTACGAGCCGCGCTCACTGGCGTCGATGCGCGACTTCTACGCGGCCGCCGTATGAGCACCGCAGTCACCAAGGTGATCGAGGTGATCGGATCGTCGACCACCGGCGCGGACGACGCCGTGCGCGCGGCCGTGAGCGCCGCGTCCCGATCGATTCGCGGCATCACGACGGTCGAGGTGATGCAGATCACCTGTGACGTCGAAGACGGCTCGATCGCCCGCTGGAACGCGTTGGTCAAGATCGCGTTCCCGGTGGAGCCCCACAGCTGAGCGCGGGGGGTGAATAACGGTGCCTGGCACCGTTATTCACCACCTGCCGTCTACTTGGCGCCGCCGGAGGCCTGCTGCAGGGCCGACTTGATCGCGCCGGTGATGATCGAGCCGACGCCGTGATCCGTGCCGCCGAGATACGAGGTGACCCCCAGCAGGAGCACGCCGATGGCCATCGCGAGCCCGACGTACTCGACGGTGCCCTGACCGTCTCGTCGGAGAGGTGCTGCCCAGGCGCTGCCGAGGGTGAAAATGGACATATTCGATCCTTCCAGGTCGATTCCGGTGTCGCGAAAAGCTTGGAGGCGCCCCGTCACACGCAACAAGACGCGACCGGACAACGAACCGTCACAACCTGCGCGCGATCTCCGCGCGGGCCTGCTTGCGCTGCCGCCGCGCCAGCGGCAGCGCCGCAGCCTCCCAGGCGATCGACCTGGCGCTGACACCGGCGGTCACCGGTGAGTATCGACACCGGATCCCGTACCGGGGATACACACCACCGAAGAAGTACCGCACCCGCGGGAGATGCACGAGGGCGCACACCAGCGTCACCTCAGTGACCCCACGGCTGGTCAGCAGCGGAAGCGAACGGGCCATGTTCTCGGCGGTGATCGACGCCGTCGGCTCGGCCACGAGATCGATATCGCGCCGTCCCGGCCACGCCTCGAGCATCTGCTCGGCCTCGGTCGGTCCCGGATGCGGTGACCAGCCCGAGAACACCACCAGATGCGGGCGGCGCTGCTCGGCCATCTCGGCGGCAGCATCCAGACAGCGGTGACACACCGATCGCAGGCGGTAGCGGCCGTCGACGGCCAGCTCGCCGCTTCCGGGAATCACGATCGCCCAGCGCGTTTCCACGGCGCTGCTCAGCGCCGGCGCAGCATTCGCCGGCCCATCCACAGCGTGCCCGCGACGGTGACCACGACGGCCACCGCCTTGCGGCCCTTGAGCTTCGATTCGCCCTCGGTGCGCTGGCGCATCTCGACCGGAATTTCGTGCAACACCAGTCCGGCCTCGCTGATGCGAAGCAGCGCCTCGACCTCGGGGGCCTCGCTCTCGAACGGTTCCGCGAGCAGCGGCAGGGCCTTGGTGTTGACGGCGTACATCCCGCTCATCGGGTCGCTGAACGGCCGGTGCAAGAGCGCGCCCACCGAGCGGCGCATCACCGCGGTGCCGAACCGGCGCGCACCGTGCAGCGCGTAGCGGTAGGCGGGATAGCCCTCGCCGGACACGAACCGCGAACCGACGGCGACGTCGCAGCGGCCGGCGCTGACCTCGTCGATCAGCCGGCGCAGCTCGGCGACCGGGTGCTGACCGTCGGCATCGACCCGACCGCAGATCCCGTACTCGTGCTCGAGCGCGTACCGGTAGCCGGCGGCGATGCCCTCCCCGAGGCCGCGGTTCTCGGGGAAGCTGAGCACCTCCGCTCCCGCCCGGCGGGCGACCACCACGGTGTCGTCGGTCGAGCCGTCGTCGATCACCAGCACATCGGCCTCGGGCAGCTCGCCGCGCAGCTCGTCGAGCACCGCCGGAAGGCTGCGCTCCTCGTTCCAGGCGGGGATGAACACGACGATGTCGGGGCCGGACACGGGTCGCAGTGTACGCGTCTGCGAGCCGACGCCGGACGCTGATGGCGGCACTACACTTGCGCCCCATGGCCACCGCGGCAGAGCTGTTCGTTCGATGCCTCGAAAACGAGGGCGTCCGCTACGTGTTCGGCATCCCCGGCGAGGAGACGCTCGATCTGAACGAGGCGCTCGACCACTCGTCGACGGTCGCCTTCGTGCCGGTGCGACACGAGCAGGGGGCGGCCTTCATGGCCGACGCGTACGGCCGGCTGACCGGCCATGCCGGCGTCTGCCTGGGGACGCTCGGGCCCGGTGCGACCAACCTCGTCACCGGCCTGGCCGACGCGTTCCTCGACCGCGCCCCGGTGGTGGCACTGACCGGGCAGACCAGCCTGGGCGAGATGCACAAGGAGAGCCACCAGTACATCGACGTGGTGCGGATGATGAAGCCGGTGACCAAGTGGAACGCTCGCATCCACGACCCCGAGATCATTCCCGAGGCGGTACGCAAGGCGTTCGCCGTCGCCGAGCGGGAGAAGCCGGGCGCGACCCATCTCGAGCTTCCCGACGACGTCATGGAGACTCCCATCGATGCTGCGCCGGTGCCCCGCCGCCCGGCGCCGCTGGTGGAGCCCGTGGCCGGCGAGCTTCACCGCGCCGCCCAGCTGCTGCAGTCCGCCGAGGCCCCGGTGATCCTGGCGGGAAACGGCGTTGTTCGCCAGAACTCGGCCGCGGCGCTGCGGCGATTCTGCGCCCAGAGCGGGCTGAACGTGATCACCACGTTCATGGGCAAGGGCGTGATCGACTCCGACAGTGAGCATGCGCTGTTCACCGCCGGGCTCCGCGCCCAGGACTATCCGCGCGGATTCATGGGCAAGGCCGACCTGGTGGTGTGCGTCGGCTATGACCTGGTCGAATGGTCGCCGCGGGCGTGGAATCCCAATCACGATCGGCGCGTGATCTGCATCGACACGGTGGGAGCCGAGGTCGACGAGCACTACGTGCCCGACGTCGAGCTGACCGGCGACATCTCATCGATCCTGACGCACCTGGGAAACCTGATCTCGGAAAAGCCGCCGGCGCGGCTCCCGGCACCCCCCTACCGCGAGATGTTCCGAGCGGTGCTGGAGGCGGGCTCGGACGACAGCTTCCCGATCAAGCCGCAGCGCGTGCTGCGCGACCTGCGCGAGCTGATGGGGCCCCACGACCTGCTGATCTCCGACGTGGGCGCGCACAAGCTGTGGATCTCGCGACTGTGGCCGACGCACCAGCCGAACACCGTGCTGATCTCCAACGGGGCGGCGGCGATGGGCTTCGCCGTCCCCGCGGGCGTGGCCGCCCGGATGGTGCTGCCGGCCGACCGCAAGGTCGTCACGATCTCGGGCGACGGCGGGGTGTTGATGAACTTCCAGGAGATCGAGACCGCCAAACGGCTGGGCCTCGCGGTCGTCAACCTGGTGTGGACAGACAGCGCCTACGGCGTGATCGAGATGCACCAGCAGCGCAAGTTCGGGCGGCTGGCCGGCACCAAGTTCACGAACCCCGACTGGGTGGCGCTGGCCGAGTCGTTCGGAGTCATGGGCGTGCGGGTCGGCTCGGCGGCCGAACTGGTACCGACGCTCCAGCGAGCACTCGCCGCCGACGTCTCGTCGGTGATCGAGATTCCCGTCGACTACCGCGAGAACTCCACCTTCTCCCAGACGCTCACCGACCTCAGCCGCAGCTGAGAGCCCCGAGCGTCTCGCGCACGCCGGCACGCAGCGCCTCGAGGTCGTAGCCGCCCTCGAGCACGAGCGCCAGCGGGATTCGCAGCTCGCCCAGCTGCCCAGCCATGACCCCGAAGGTCTCGGTGGACAGGCGCAGAGAGCCCAGCGGGTCATCGGCGTGCGCGTCGAACCCCGCGGAGACGATCACGAGCTCGGGTCGGTGGGCCACGATCGCCGGGAGCGCGAGCTGCCGAAACGCCGTGAGGTACTCGGCATCTCCGGTGCCGGCCTCCAGCGGGATGTTGAGCGTGGCTCCGGTGGCATCTGGCCCACCTCGATCGGTCGCGGCGCCGGTACCCGGGAAGAAGCCCCAGCCGTACTGGTGCAGCGACACGTACAGCACATCGGGGTCGTCCCAGAAGATGGCCTCGGTGCCGTTGCCGTGGTGCACGTCCCAATCGAGCACAGCCACCCGCTCGACCCCGCGGGCGCGCGCGTGCGCCGCCGCGACCGCCACCTGGTTGAGCAGGCAGAACCCCATCGCCCGGGATCGCTCGGCGTGATGCCCGGGGGGACGGCCGGCGCTGAAGGCAGCGGTCGCCTCCCCGCTGAGCACCGCGTCGACGGCGGCGATCGCGCCACCGCATGCGTGCACGGCCGCATCGAAGCTGTCCGCAGACACGATCGTGTCGGGGTCGACCTGACCGCCTCCGGCCGCTGCCAGCTGCCGCGAGCCGCGCGACGTCAGCGGGGTCGTGCACCCGGGCGATCGCGTCCATCGGCGCGGCCGGAGCATCGCCGGTCGCCCAGCCGGATTCGGCTACAGCAGCGAGCACGGCGTCATACCGGGCGGGTCTGGTCGGGGTGCGGACCCGGGATCGTGCCGGCGAAAAACGTCGTTCAGATAGGCCCGGGTGTGTCCAGTTTGTGACCGCGATGCCGTCCCGATGTTTATTGGGGAATCCGTCATAATTGCCGAACAAAGTGAGGTTATTAATCTCCGCTTAACAATCCTAGACCCTAAATCAACCCCTGAGCGTGCATAATGCCTTTCACGATTCCGCACACCTTGTAACACGCAAGGAGCAGTATGTACCGCTTTAGCCGCGCTATTTTCACGGAGATCAAAGATCTCGTCGACCCGCATCCCGACACCATCTCGGTGGCGGAGGCGAAGCGTCGCGTCCTGTACTCGTGTGAGGCAACGGTCGAGCGACTCGCTCGCGACCCGCACTACTTCGCCCGTCCCAGCCAGAGCCTGTTCTCCGAGGTGCGGCACCTGTTCTCGATCTCGAACCAGGAGCGCGTGTTCCGCTCGATCGACCGCAATATCACCACCGCGGTGGACTACATCCTGGAAGAGATCGAGCGCGCCGGGGACGGCATCTCCTGTTGCCGGGCGACCACTCGCAAGGGCAAGCCGTGCCAGCGCACGCCGCTTCCCGATCGCGAGTACTGCCCGTCGCACCAGCATCTCGAAGAGCGCAACCCCGTCGCTGCCTACCGGCTGACGTCGTAGCGGACACCGAGTCGGCACCGGCGCGCGGGTGTCGCCGGTCGATGATGACCGCCGCGAGCACGCCCGATCCGAGGATCACAAACAGTCCGACGGTGAAGAGTTCGAGCGCCTTCATGCTGGGACGCGGGCTTGTTCGGCTGCTGCGCGCACTGAAGCCGCCCAGACGGCATCGTCCTGCAGATGCCCCACGACGGATGCTCGGCCACGTACACCGCGGCCTCGCCCAGTCCGGACACTGCGATCGCGCAGAGGAGCGCCACGAGTGTGAACCAGAGTGCTGCCGGGCGGCGCGGCCGGGTCGCGGCCTCATACACCACCCAGGCCGCTGCCAGCGATGTCCCAAAGGCGGCCAGCGCAGCCCAGCCGAAGTACATCGCGCGTGCGGGAGTTGGGCCGTCCGGCACGGATGCCGGCCCCCCGGCCCGCAGCAGCACCACCGCGCTCAGGATTCCAGCCGCGATGACGGCCGCCGCCGCCGGACCTCGCAGACCGCTGGTTGTGGGATTCGTGCTCCACTGCGTCACATTATACCCAGAATTACATAGCTTGCAACTCCAGGGTGAGCTGCTTGTGACGCTCGAGACCTGACACGCCCACGCCGGCCAGCCGGATGGCGTCGGGCCGGTCGGTGAGCGCCTTGTCGAGCAGTGCGCAGGCGAGCTCGGCGATCTCGTCGCGTCATCGGTTCCCACCGTGAGGCTGTGGGAGCGGGTGACGATCGAGAAGTCGGGGTAGCGCAGCTTGGTGGTGACCGTGCGCGCCGCCCAGCCCCGCCGATGCAGCGAGCCGGCGAGCTCGGCGGCCATCTGCCGCAAGGCCTCGTGCAGCTCGGCTCGATCGCTGACGTCGCGCTCGAACGTCTCCTCGCTCGAGATCGAGACGGCCTCGCCGGGCTCGGCCGAAACCGGCCGGGGATCGACGCCGCAGGCTCGCAACCGCAGGTCGACGCCCACCCGGCCCGGCACAATCGCCGCCAGCAGCTCGTCGGACATGCCACGCCAGCGCGCCGACGGTGGTGATGCTCGTACGCCGCCAGCCGCGCCTCGGCCTTCGGCCCCACCCCGGGCAGCCGGCGCACCGGCAGCGGCGCGAGAAACTCGGCCTCGTGGCCGGGCTCGACCACCGTGATGCCCCCCGGCTTTCGGATGTCCGAGGCGACCTTGGCGACCACCTTGCAGGTGGCGACGCCCAGTGAGCACGACAGCCGCAGCCGCCGCCGCACCGCCAGCTGAATCAGCGCCGCCTGCTCGCGCGGGTCGCCCTCAGGCACGATCAGGTAGCCCTCGTCGATACCGACCTGTTCGACCACCGGAGCCATCCCCCGCACCAACTCCCACAACCTGCCCGACCACTCCCGGTACTCGCGGTGGTCGGGGCGCACGAACACCGCCTGCGGGCAGCGGCGCCGGGCTTCGGACGACGACATCGCCGAGCGGATGCCGTACTTGCGCGCCTCGTAGTTGGCGGTCGACACCACCCCGCGGCTGTCCGGATTCCCGCCCACGACGACCGGCTTTCCGCGCAGCTCGGGGTGGCGGTGAAGCTCAACCGCCGCGAAGAACGCGTCCAGGTCGAGGTGGGCGATCATACGTTCGATGATAGTCGCACGGCCGGGCGGCCAGGATCGGCGCTTTTTGCGCGCAACACGTGACACCCGACGCGATCTTGAGGCACCTCGGTCAGCCGGCGACCGGTAAGCTACACCCAGCCTTGACCCACGACGCCGACAAGCTGATACGTCAACTGTCGCTGGTCGCCTACTTGATGGTGGAACAGCGCCCGATCACGGCCCGCGACGTAAAAAGCAACGTCGAGGGCTATTCGGCCATGGGCGATGAGGCGTTCGCGCGCCGGTTCTTCGCCGACCGCACCGAGCTCAAGGGCCTCGGCGTGCCGATCGGATCGAACCGTGACGAGTTCACCGGTGAGGAGCTGTACAACCTCAACGAGGAGCAGTACTTCCTGCCGCCGGTCGACCTCAGCGACGACGAGCTCGCCGCGCTGCAGACCAGCCTGCACCTGCTCGAGGGGCAGTTCGCCTACTCCGAGCCGCTGCGGCTGGCGCTGCAGAACCTCGCGCTCGGGCGTGCACACCCCACGCTCGACCCCGGCCCCAAGACCGCGACCGTCGATCTGCTCGGATCGCTGTACTCGCCCGAGGTCGCGCACCGCCTGGCCAAGCTCGAGCAGGCGATCTCGAAGCAGCGCACGGTGCGGTTCACCTACTGGACGATCGGCAGCGACGTCGAGAAGGCCCGGACCATCAACCCGTACGGACTGTGGGAGCTGAACGGCGTCTGGTACGTGGTCGGCGACGACCTCGACCGCGACGCCGACGACCCCGACCGCCGGCGCACGTTCCGGGTTTCGCGGATCCGCGGCGAGATCAAGTTCGCGACCCGCCGCGAGCGCGATTTCCGAATGCCCGAGGACTTCAGCGTCAACGCCTACCGCGACCGCCCGCCGTGGAGGCTGGGACGGCAGGTGCGCGGCGAGGCCACGGTCAACGTCTCGCCCGACGCCACCTTCTGGGTGCAGCGCCGGTACGGCATGCACGGGGAGTTCGAGGAGCTCGACGACGGCTCGGGCGTGTTCACCACCCCGTACTCCGACGTCGCCGCGCTGTCGGGGTGGATCCTGTCGCTGGGGGGCCAGGTGCAGGCCCGCGAGCCGGTCGAGCTGGTCAAGCGGGTCACCGCCGACCTGCGCGCGATCGCCCGCGTGCACTCGGGCAAGCCGACGGCGGTCGAGGAAGTGCCGCCGCCGCCCGCTCCGGCCGGCCCCGTCGCAACCGGTCAACCGCGAGCCCAGCCCCGTACCGCCCGAGCGGTTTGCGCTGCTGCAGGCGCTGCTCGCCTTCCTGCTGGCGTCCTGCGGCGATGATGCCCGTGCCCGAGTGCCGTCGGCGGAGGTGCGCGACCGCTTCCGACTGACCACCGCGGAGCTGACCGAGCACCTCGATCTGCTCAACCTGGTCAACTTCGGCGGCGGTTGCTACGCCGTCTACTGCTCGACCGAGAACGGCTCGATCATCATCGACAAGGAGCTCTACGGCGATACCTTCCGGCGGCCGGCGCGGCTCTCCCCGTTGGAGGCCAAGGCGCTGCTGCGAGCGCTCGACGTGGTGGCGCCGCTGCTCGCCGCCGAGGCCCACAGCTCGCTGGACACCGTGCGCGCGAAGGTCGAAGCGTCGTTCGGCCGGTTTGCACTCGCCGACACCCCCACTCCGGTCCAGCCCAACGCCGAGGAGTCGGTCGTCACGGTGCTGAACGAGGGAGTGCGATCGCGGCGGCTGGTCGACATCACCTACCTCTCCCGCTCGTCGAGCGAACTCACCTCGCGCACGATCGAGCCGTACCTGCTGCGCCGCGACGAGCGCGGCTGGTACGTGGAGGCCTACGACGTCAGCCGCGACGCCCGGCGGACATTCAAGGTCGCCTACATCAAGGACGCAACGCTCCGCCAAGAGCTCTACCAGCCCCGGCCAGAGATGTCCGACCTGAACCGGGCCCTCGGCGGAGACGTCGGCATCGCCCGCGTCCGATTCTCACCCAAGCGCGCACGCTGGGAGCTGGAGGGTCGCCGCGACGCGGTGGCCACCACCGACGAGGCGGCCGTGGTCACGATCACCTACGGCTCACCCGAGTGGCTGATCCCCGAGATCATGCGATACCGAGGCGACGCCGAGGTGCTGGAGCCGCCGGCGTTGCGCGACCGCATCAAGGCCGACGCCACGGCGCTGGTCGATCAGCTGCGGGCCGTGCCCGCCGGCTGAGAGTTGGCCAGCGCCACCCGGGCGTTTCGCTGCAGATACCTGCCGTCGCGCTCGGGCACGTACAGCCGCTCATACCTCGCGGCGAGGGCGTCACCGTCGCTCTCGAGCCAGTCGCTCAGCGGCGGGTACACGTCGTCGACGGCATCCGGTGAGAGGTGAGCCGCACGGCGCTCGGCGCCCCGGTTCCACGGGCACACCTCCTGGCAGATGTCGCAGCCGTAGACGCGATCGCCGAACGCCGCGGGGAACGGCAGCTGCTCGAGCCGCGACTGCGAGAGGTAGGAGAGGCAGCTCGAGGAATCGAGCACCCCTCCGTCCAGGATCGCGTCGGTCGGACAGGCATCGATACAGGCCGTGCACGAGCCGCACGCATCCCACGCGGGGCTCTCGGGATCCGCGGCGGTCGGTGCCAGCTCGACATCGGTGATGAGCGCTCCCAGCACCACCCACGAGCCGTGCTTGCGCGTGATCGCAAGCGTGTTCTTGCCGTACACCGCGATCCCCGCTCGGGCGGCGGCCTCTCGATCGACGTGGTGGTTGGAGTCGACGTGCACCACGAACCGCGCGCCCGGCCGACAGCGCCTTGAGGTGCTCGCCCAGCCGACCGAGGTCCTCGCGCAGCGGCTGGTACTCGTCTCGCCGGGTGTAGCGGGGAAGTCGCCCGCGGGGCAGGTCAGCGGGCTTCTCGGGCTCCGGACGGGCGTAGCTTCGGGCAGCGACCACCACCGACCGAGCGTTTCGCAGCAGCCGCTCGGGGTGACAGGAGCGGTCGGTGTTGGTCATCGTGAACCGCATGTCGGCAAACAGGCCCCGCGCCCGGCGCTCGCCGATCAGCTGCTCGGTGCGCTGGTACGGCTCGGCCCGGCACACGCCGCAGGCGTCGATCCCAATCCGCTCGGCATGCTCGAGCACGGCGGCGGTCAGCTGCGCGGGGCTCGTCACGAACTGAAGTGGATCAGAAGCCGAGCACGAACTTGGCGTCGTCCGACATCATCTCGGGCGTCCACGGGGGCGTCCAGGTGAGATCGGTGACGACCTCGCCGACACCCTCCAGGCTGCGCACGACCTCGCCGATCTGTTGCTCGATCTGGGCTCCGGCCGGGCATCCCATCGAGGTCAGCGAGTAGGTGACGGTGACCTTCTCGGGCTCGAGCCGCACGTCGTACACCAGTCCCAGATCGACGACATCCATGCCGAGCTCGGGATCCTCGACGGCCCGCAGGGCCTCGAACACGTCTTCTTCGGTAACGCTCATGCCCTCATCGTAGCCTTGGATTCCCACAGACGCGCGAATTCCCGCTCGTGGGTGAGCAGATCGTCGTGGCCGCTGAGCAGCCGCTTGGTCACCGCCAGCGCCTCCCGATCGCTGCGGGCAACCCGCGATGCGAGCGACTCGACCCGCGACATGAGCTTCTGGGGCGCAACCACCTCGTCGACCAGACCGAGCGCACGCGCCTCCTCGACCGGCAGCACCTCGCAGGTGGCGAACAGCCGCAGCGCGACGTGCCGGCCGATCAGGTCGCCCACCCGCGCGGCCGCGCCCCACGGCGGTGAATATCCCAGCTCGTTGTGGATGAAACGCAGCTTGGCGCCCTGGGCGGCGATCCGCCAGTCACACGCCAGCGCGAGGTCGATCCCGCCACCCACGGCGTGGCCGTTGAGCAGCGCCACGGTGGGCACCGGCAGCACGGCGATCCGGCGACAGGCATCGGTGCCGCGAGCGGTCACCTCAGCCCCGCCCAGACCCTCCATCGAGGCCAGGTCGGCACCGGCTGAGAAGAGCCGCGGCCCCGCCCCGGTGATGGCGATCAGACGAACGTCGGCGTCCTCGCAGAGCTCCTCGCACACGGTCGCCAGCCGCTCGAGCGTGTCCAGTCCAAGCGCGTTGTCGTGCCCGCGCAGCGTGACGATCGCAAAGCCGTTGCGGCGGGCGACGTCCACCTCGGTCGGCCCGCTCGGAGGGGAGCTTACAGACACCTCGGGCGCCGGCTGATCCTGCCCGTCGAGCTCGATCTCGAGCGCCTCGGCCAGCTGCACCTTGGACATCCGCCGATAGCCCTTGATGCCCGCATCGCGGGCACGATCGTGCAGTTGGTAGAGCAGCAAAACGAGTCTCCGTCCGGTTGGGGTTAGGAAGGCTAAAGCCTGATCTCGGCGTGGCGATCCTGCGAGAAGAGGTGGATCGAGTCGACGAACCGCACCCGGTTGCAGCGCGAGCACAGGACGATCGAGTGGCTGCGCGCGCCCTCGGCCATGTACCGCACTCCACGGAGCAGGTCGCCGTTTGAGATCCCCGACGCGACCACGATCACATCGCCGCGCACGAGGTCGTCGATGCCGAAGATCTGGGAGATGTCGGTGATGCCGTACTCCGCGGCCCGATCGATCTCGGTGCGGCTCATCGGCCACAGCTGGCCCTGGATCTCACCGCCGAGGCACCGCAGCGCCGCAGCCGAGATGATCCCGCCCAGCGCGCCGCCGATGCCGATCGCGAGGTGGTCGTTGGTGCCGCGCACCGCCGCGTCGATGGTGGCGGTGATGTCGCCGTCGGAGATCAGCTTGATGCGGGCGCCGGCATCTCGGATCTCGGCGATCAGATCGTCGTGGCGGGGACGATCAAGCACGATCGCGGTGACGTCGGCCACCCGCCGGCCGAACGCGTCGGCGATCGCCTCCAGGTTCTCGGTGACGCTCTTGCGCAGATCGATGCGCCCCTTCGCCACCGGGCCCACCGCCATCTTCTTCATGTACATGCGCGGAGCGCGGGTCATCCCGCCGGGAAGCGCCGCCGCCAGGATCGAGAGCGCACCGGACTGGCCGCGGGCCAGCACCGGACCGCCTTCGACCGGGTCGCACGCGAGTTCCAGCTCGATCCCCCCGCCGCCGCCGAGATGGCTGCCCTCGGCCAGCGGGTGGTCCGATTCGGGCCGGCCGATCACGACGTGACCGTCGAGCCGCAACCGTCCCAGCGCGTCCACCATCGCGTCGGTGGCCGCCTCATCGGCACCCCGGGCGTCGCCCCGGCCGAGATACCTGCCGGCCGCGAGCGCACACCGCTCGGTGACCGACACCAGCTCGGTGCATGGACACGGCCATGCGTCTCCCGCAGAGGCATCGAACTCGGCCGCTGCATGCATTGAGGGAACCGCCACGGAACCTAGCCTAGCGCGACCGTCCGCCCTCCGGCGCGCTCCAGGATCAGGTCGATCACGTCGACCAGCGCGGCGTTCATGTCGCCCGCCTCGATCACCGGCACGCCTGTGCGCTCGGCCCGTCCGACCAGATAGTCCTGAATCCGGCGGATCTCGCCGAAGCGCTGGAGATAGCGTTCCATCGCCCGCGTCCCGCCCGACTCGTAGTCGCGAAAAAGGAAGTGCGCCTGGTGCACGTCCTCGTCGCTGATGGCGAGCACCACCTGCACCACGACGGCCGCATGATGCCGCTCGGGAACGACCAGACCCGGCACCAGATGGATACCCTCGACCACGGTCGAGAGCCCCTCCATCACGGCCCGCTCGATGATCGCGTTGGCGCCCACCGCAACCTGCTCGGCCTGTTGGATGAAGCCGTACAGCGCCCGATCCTCGGCGTCGGGATCGGGCATCGGGATGCGCAGGCCCTCGCCGGCCTCGAACGAGGAGAAATGCAGCGCCGGCATCAGCTCCTGGGCGAAGAACGCGCGCATGACCTGGCGAACGGCGTCGGTTGACGTGATCCGGCTGATCCCCAGCCGAAACGCGATGTCGGTCGCCAGCGAGCTCTTGCCGGTGCCGGTCGCACCTCCCAGCATCAGCACCAGCGGCCGGTCGAGGTGCATCACCTGATGCCAGCCGTGGTAGCGGGCGAGCATCGCCGGCGTGTCCTCGCGGCCCAGAACGCCCTCGACCAGCCGGTGGAGCTGGTCGATCGACATCTCGTCGGCCCCGGACTCTCCCACCTCACGTTCGATCACCTGGGCAAGCTGGTAGGCACGCTCGGCCTCGAACCCCGACAGCATCAACGTCTGCGCCATCCTGCCCTTCGAGTACGGCAGGCCAGGTCCGCGGCCGCGGATGCGCGGCTCCGCCCGGGGTTGCGGCGGCGCCGGGTCAGGCTGGCTCTCGCCGCGCCAGAAGCGGAGATCACGCATATGCCGCCACCGCCTGATCGGCGAGCGCCAGCAGCGCCGTGTCCAGCTCCCCACTCCCGAGAATCGAGCGCGGACGATTGTCGCAAAAGACGATCCGCTTGCCTCGCTGTTCAGCCGCGGCTGCCACGACGTCGATGGCGGCGGCC
Organism: uncultured Actinomycetes bacterium; assembly: GCA_963811675.1. Taxonomy (GTDB): domain Bacteria; phylum Actinomycetota; class Thermoleophilia; order Gaiellales; family JAICJC01; genus CAVPTL01. Next base: position 23,673 of record CAWESH010000005.1, read on the forward strand.
TTCAACTCGACCAGAAACACGTCCGCTCGATCGACGTCGGGCTGCTCCAGGGCCGTCCCGCAGAGCGGCGCGATTCGAGAGTGAGCCCACCACCGCGGTCACCTCGGCGCCACCGTCCTGAAGCGTTGCCCGCAGCCGATCGTGGATGGCAGCCGGGGCGGTGGTGAAGTAGGCAACCCGCTGACCCGAGACGTCCTCGGCCGGAACCGGCTCGAGCACGGTTTCGATTACCGGAATCCCCGGCCTCACCGTCTCAACCGCGGCTCGCACCTGCTCGACCTGTTGTGCCGATGCCAGTGGGGGCTCGCACATCGTCAACACCACCATGTCCGACACCAATACCCGAAATGGACCCATGCCCGTCATCAACTCGTGTGACGGTCGGACAGCCGACGTTACCAGCAAGGTGCGCTCGGCCGCAACCGGCGGAATGGCCGCACCCGAACCTTCGAGCAGCAGCATGTCCGGGCGGTCGGCCGCCGCCAGTTCGGCGGCCGCCCACACATTCGAGTCGTAGGTCGTGCCCGCCAGCCCGCCCCCACACCGGCGCGCGCCCACAGTGGGAACGCCGGCCAGGACGGCGTCCTCGAGGTAGTCGGAGGCGGCGTGCTGGCCGGCGCGGGCGCGCACCAGCAACTCGCGCGCCCCCAGCGTCGCCTGCGGTCGGATCCACCGGCGTCGGCTGGGCAGGCCCGCCCCGCCCCATGGCCACCACCACCACGCGGCGGCCGGCGGCCGTCACCAGACGGGCGGTGTGCGCCGAGACGGCCGTCTTTCCGATCCGCTTGCCGGTACCGATCACCGCCATCGTCGGCGCATCGACCGGCGGGCGCGGCCGGGGCCGGAAGTCGAAATCGGGGCCACTGTAGGAGAGGCCCGCGGCCAGCGCATGGCTGACCAGCCAGAACCGTCCCTGCTCCGACAGCACCGGCTCATCGGAGAGGTCGAGCACGTGTCGCGCCCCGTGGGCGCGTGCCGCCGCCACCATCGCCGCCGCCGGATCGTCGGAGACGCGCTTCAGCGGAAAGCCGTATTCCGGGTCGCCGTCCAGCTTCTCTCCCCCACCCAGCAGCAGCACCGCCACCACCTCGCACTCCTGGGCGGCTTGCCCAGCGCCGCTCGCACCACCTCGGGGTGATGCTCGCCGTCGACCAGCGCCAGTGTGCGCTCCACGGTCACCGCCCCGGGGCGGGCGAGAACTTCTCGTAGGTGAGCGTGACAGGAGAGAAGCGCACGATCGGCTCGCGGCCGTGAAACGGGAACCTGCGGTAGACGTGCACCTCGTCGGACGAGATCTCGACCACGTTGTAACAGGGGCGGGTGTTGCCCGCGCAGCCGCAGCGAGGACACCGTGCCCGCGTTCACCACAAACAGATCCTCCAGCCGCCACGCGTACGGCACGTGCTTGTGTCCCGACAGCACCAGGTTGACACCCGCCTGCTGCAGCACCTCGAGCGTGTCCCCGGCATCGTGGACGACGTTTCGCTCGCGTCCCGTGCCGGGGATCGGAAGCAGGTGGTGGTGCAGCACGAACACCCGGAAATCCGCCGGGGGTGCGAACTGCTCGCTGATCCACGTGTAGCGGCCCCGGCCGATCGTGCCGTGATCGAGATCCGGCTCGGACGAGTCGACCGCCACGAACGTGATGCCGGATTTGCGCAAGACTGTGGAACGCGGGCCGATCAATTGCTCGAAATGGGTGTATCCCACATTCCTGGAGTCGTGGTTGCCCGGAATCGTGATCACGTCGGGGCAGTCGAGCCGGTCGAGATACCCGCGGGCATCGCGGTACTCCTGCTTGTACCCGAAGGTGGTGAGATCGCCGGAACACACCACCACGTCGGGTTCGAGCCGGTTGATCTCCTTGATCGCACGCTCGAGCAGGTTGGCGACGAAGTAGGGCGACCCACAGTGCAAGTCGGAGAGATGCGCGATGGTGAACGGCTTGGAAGCCACACACCGATCATATGCGCGAGTCGGCGGCATCCGCACCCGGGACTACCATTTTGAAGCGGGATGCAGGAACACCATAGCTTTCACGCGTTCGTGGGAACGAGCCCCCCACGGTTCGCCGACCCCGCCGAGCGCGAGTGCGCGCTGCTGTTCGATTACCACGGCATCCCGTGGGTCTACGAGCCCCACACGTTCCCGCTGGAGGTCGACGAGGACGGCACGGTGCTGGAGGCCTTCACGCCGGATTTCTACCTACCCGAACAGGATCTCTATCTCGAAATCACCACCATGAAGCAGTCACTGGTCACCAAGAAGAACCGCAAGATGCGCCGGCTACGGGAACTCCACCCCGAGATCCGGATCAAGCTGTTCTACCGTCGTGACATCGACGCGCTGGTGCAGAAGTACGAACTCGGCGCCGCGTGAGTGCCGCCGCCGACCCGCTGGCGCCGTGCACACCGGGTGACGTCTACCTCGGCCGCGAGCTGATCGCCGATCGCGTCGCGGAGCTCGGGGAGGCCATCAGCCGCGACTATCGAGGACGAGAGCTGGTGATGGTCACGGTGCTGAAAGGCGCGGTGGTGTTCCTGGCCGATCTCTCGCGTGCCATCGCCATCCCCCACCGACTCGAGTTCATGGCCATCTCCGCCTACCGCGGGGCGACGGCCGGATCGACCGGACGAATCCGGCTGTTGAAGGATCTCGACCGGCCGGTACGGGGAGCGCACGTGGTGATCGTCGAGGACGTGATCGATACCGGCCTGACGCTGCACTCCTTGCTCAAGACCCTGCGCTTTCGCGGCCCCGCGTCGATCGAGGTGTGCACGCTGCTCGACCGGCCCTACCGGCGGTTGGTCGATATCCCGGTGCGCTACTCGGGCTTCACGGCGCTTGACGGTTTCGTGGTCGGATACGGTTTCGACTACCGCCAGCAGTTCCGCGATCTGCCCGATATTCACGTGCTGGAGAGCTGAGCCTCATGTGCGCCGCGTGAGGACGCGGTTGGGAAGCGGGCTACGATTCGGCTATGGCACGCAGAAATCCGCTCGGACGCGATCGCAAATTGTCTGCCCGGATCCTGACCACGGCCTTCCTGCTGGGATTGGTCTACGTGGTCGGTTTCGCGGTGCTGGCACACGTCTTCAACCTGGGCTTGATCCCGGTCGTGATCCTGGCCGCCGTGCTGCTCGGGGTGCAGTACTGGACGAGCGACAAGATCGCGCTGGCCACCGCCGGCGCCAAGATCGTGACTGCCGAGGAAGCCCCGGAGTTGCACGCCTCGATCCAGCGGCTGTGCATCAGCGCCGACCTGCCGATGCCCCGGGTGGCACTGATCGACGCCGACATGCCAAACGCCTTCGCCACCGGCCGCACTCCGAAACATGCCGCTGTCGCGGTCACCACCGGCCTGATCAAGCGACTCGAGCCGCATGAGCTGGAAGGCGTGATCGCACACGAGCTGAGCCACATCAAGAATCGCGACGTGGCGATCATGACGATTGCAAGCTTCTTCGCGATGATGGCCGGGATCATCGTCCGCTACGGCTTTTACTTCGGCGCGTTCGGCGGGTTCGGAGGGGGCCGCGACAACGACCGCGACGGCAGCGGAGCGTCTCTGATGGTGGTGATCCTGGTCTCGGTGGTCGTGTACGCACTGTCATTCGTGCTGATCCGAACGCTGTCTCGCTACCGCGAGTTCGCGGCCGATCGCGGCGCCGCCGTGCTCACCAAGTCGCCCTCCAGCCTTGCATCGGCGCTGGTCAAGATCTCGGGCACCATGAGCAAGATCCCGCAGAAGGATCTGCGCATGACCGAGGGCCTGAACCAGTTCTTCATCATTCCCGGCAACGTCAAGGACGGCATCTCGAACCTGTTCTCGACGCATCCTCCGCTGGAAGCTCGGCTGGAGCAGCTGCGGCAGCTCGAGCGCGAGATCGAAGCACTCTAGCTTCGACCTCTGTAGGATCATCCCTGCAAATGGGCTTGCTGGACTCTCTGCTGGGCCGCACGAGACTCGAGCGGCCGTCTCTCGATCGGCTGTTCGCAGTATCCACTGCGCAGGTGACCCTCTCGACCGGACTCGGACTCGAGCCGACCGACCGTGCCGCCATCTGCTTCAAGCCGATGTCCTCGGCGCGCTTCCGGGAAAGCGGCAAGGACATCGAGGAGATGACCCGGCTGGCGTTCAAGGACGAGGGCATGAAGATCGACCGAAGCGTCGACAGCTTTGGCTACGAGTGGCTGACGCTGACCAGCTCCGACTTCGAGAACCTGGTGACGACCGTCCACGTCACCGCCCAGTCGATGATCGACGAGGGTTTTGGGGAACAACTGTTGTGCGCCATGTTCGCCTTCGCCGAGAACGTCCACTTCATCTACAACTTCAAACGGGGGAAGTTCTACCCGTTCGTACCGAGCGGGCCGCAGACGCGTGACTCTGATCGTGAGCTCGAGCTGCAGGCCAAGCTCGAACAGGAACTTCCCATCGAACCCGAGCTGGAACGCTGGTTCCCGCTGTGGGACGCTCCGGTCTGATGCTCGAGTACAACCGCGAAGCGGCCCGCGAAGCCAGACGCCGCCGAATCAGGCGGGAGCGGATGATCGGCGCAGGCACGCTGATCGCGGTCGTTCTCGGTGCCGGGGTGATGCTGTGGCCACACGGCTCCCAGACCCGCACGACCGCGGTCGTACCCCAGCCCAAGCCAAAGCCGCCGGCTAAGCTCCCACGGGGCGGGCGGCAGATCCTGCCGGATTACCGGGTGGTCGCCTACGACGGCGCTCCCCAGACACCCGTGCTGGGGCCACTGGGAGTCGGCACGCGTGATCAGGCCGCCGCCAAGCTGAATCAGCAGGCGGAGGCATACGACACGCCGAAACGGCCGGTGCTGCCCGCGATGGAGCTGATCGCGACCATCGCCCAGCGCGACGCCGGCCTCGACGGCAACTACAACGCCCGCCAAGAGGACGACGTGATCGCCGACTACCTGGCCGCCGCCCGCCGGGCCAAGATGCTGCTGATCCTCGACATCCAGCCCGGCCAGTCCAGCTTCATGACCGAGGTGCACCACTTCGGCAAGTGGCTACGGCAGCCCGACGTCGGCATCGCGATGGATCCCGAGTGGAGCATGCAGCCCGGAGAGGTGCCCGGCACCGTGATCGGCTCGACCAGCGCCACCGTCGTCAATCAGGTCGCCGACTACATGGCCGGCTTCGTGCGCACGTACAAGCTGCCCCAGAAGCTCCTGATGGTGCACCAGTTCACGTCCGACATGATCAAGAACCGAGGCCAGATCCAGACGGTGCCGGGGATCGCCACCGCGGTCACGGTCGACGGTTGGGGCGGCCGCGCCGCCAAGCTCTCGAAGTACCACCTGTTTGCCCGCACCAAGCCGGGTCGGTACAACGGCCTCAAGCTGTTCTACACGCAGGACACCAACCTGATGAAGCCGCGAGAGGTGATGCATCTGCATCCCTCGCCCGACGTGATCGTCTACCAGTAGCTCAGCCGGGGACGGCGCCCTCGCCGGCGAACGCTTCGCGCGCCTCTTCGAGCGTGGTACCGGGATGCGGAAGCACGTGATCCGACGTCACCAGCTCAGCGTCGCCGACTCGCTCGCCGGTGGTCGACACGAACTCGATCAAGGCATCGAAGCTCGACCGAAAGGCGGCGTCGTCGCCCGCCGCGGCCGCATTGGCGACCGCATTGTCGAGTTCGTTGAGAGGGCCGATCTGGTCATCGTCGAGCCGGAACTGACCGTGTTCGAGGATCCGGACGATCACTGTTCCGTGCCTTCCTTGGCCGGTTCCGCCGCGGCCTCTGCCGGGCCGTCGCCGGCCTCCAGCTCCGCCGCCGGGCCGGAGCCCTGACCAAGCTCTGCCTTCATCTTGGCGAGCTCCGCGTCGACCTGGGTGTCGGCGGTGAGGGCGGCGATCTGGCGGTCGAGATCGGAGCCGGCGGGCGCGGTCAGATCGTCGATGGCGCCGGTGTCGACCAGCTCGTTGACCGCGGCAGCCCGAGCCTGCATCTGCTCGGTCTTGTCCTGTGCGCGGCTCAGCGCCATGCCGACGTCGGACATCTCCTCGCTGAGGCCGGTGGTGGCTTCACCGATCCGCACCGAGGCCTCGGCGGCGGAGTACTGCGCCTTGACGACCTCCTTCTGGGTGCGGAACGACTCGACCTTGGTGGACAGTCGCTGTTCCTGCTCGATCAAGCTCTGCTGCTGGGCTTCCAGTGCTGCGATCTGCTGGTCGAGCCCCTGCAGCTGACCCTGGATCAGGGCCTTGCGCTCGAGCGCGGTGCGGGCGAGATCCTCACGATTGGCGCCCAGCGCCTGCTTGGCCTGGCCGTCGAGCTTGACCACGCTCTCCTCGAGCTTGGCCGTCTGCAGCTGCAGTCGCTTCTTGGCAGTGACCACGTCCGCGACGCCACGCTTGACCTTCTGCAGGCTTTCCAGCTGCTTCTGGTAGCTGTAGTCGAGCGTCTCTCCAGGGTCCTCGGCCTTGTCGAGCGCCTTGTTGGCCTTGACCTTGAAAAGCGTGGTAAATCGGGACATCAATCCAGCCATCAATCCTCCTCGGACCCACCTCGGTGTTCGGGCAATTCTAACGCGTCCAACTCCTGCAGGGCGGCGGCCGCCTCGGCCCGCAGGCGAGAGCGCTCGAGCCGGCTGTCCTCGGGAGTCAGCTTGCCGGACGCGATGTCCTGTTCGAGCTCCTGAAGGGCGACATAGGCCTCGTCGCGGCGCTCCGCGGCCGCCAGCCGCCGACGTTCGACCTCGCTCAGCGCCGGCTCGACCGGTTGCGACTCCGGCACCACGAACGGCCAGGCCACGAACACCAGCACCGCGATCACCAGTCCCGCGGCCGCAAGCGCGGCCACCGCAGTGCTCACGCGCGGCGAGCCGCTTCGGGCCCGACCGCCCGAGCGTACCGACGGGCGAGCATCCGCGCCTCGCGCGGATCGGGCCAGATCGTGATCGCCGCGCCCAGCAGGAACACCACTCCCGCCAGCCAGATCAGGCCGACCATGGGGTTCACCAGCACCTTGACCTGGACGTCGCGACCCTGGATGCCCTGGAGGATCGCGTAGACGTCGGTGAGCGACGGATACACGGTGCGGATGTCAGCTTCGGCCGACTGGCGCTGATCGGCGTCGGTGAACTGGCGAATACCCGGCGAGATCGAGCCCGCCGGCTGGCCGTGATCGGTCACGTTCAAGCGCACGCGCGCGGTGATCGAGTTCTGCTCGCGGGTCTGGAAGATACCGGCGTTGGTGAGCGTGTAGCCGTCCACCGACACCGACTGGCCGGGCTTGAGCAGTGCCTGGGTGGAGCTTCCGTACTCACCCGAGGCAACGACGCCGACCACCAGCAACACCACCGCCAGGTGCACCACATAGCCGCCGTACCGACGTCGGTTGCGGCCGATCAGCCCGATCAACGCGCGCGGATAGGAATCGCCGGAGAGCGCGCGCCGGGCCACGGTCCCGCGCGCGAACTCGAGCCCGATGCAGACCACCACGAACACGCACAGCGAGAGCGCCGTGAGCCCCGCCGTACTCGACGCGAGGCCGAAGAACGACAGCACCACGGTGGCGGCCAGGGCGGAGACGATCGGCCAGCGAAAGGTGCGTATCAAGCTGCGCGGAGAGGCCCGCCGCCACGCGATCATCGGGCCGATCCCGATCAACAACAGCAGCGGCAGCCCGAACAGCACCAGAAAGAAGTTGTAGTAGGGGCTCGACACGGTCGACTGCACCCCCCGGGCGGCGTCACTCAGGATCGGGAAGATCACGCCCCAGATGACCGCGAACACCAGCGCCAGCAGCAGCAGATTGTTGAACAGGAAGGTGGCCTCCCGCGAGATCACCGACTCGAGCTTGTGGTCGGCGCGAAGCAGCGGCAGCCGCCACACGATCATCGACGCGGCGAACACGAGCACCACTGCGATGAACCCGAGCAGAAACGGGCCGACCGACGACTGCACGAACGAATGAATCGAGTTGACGATGCCGCTGCGGGTCAGAAACGTCCCGAACAGGGCGAGGGCGAAGGTGGCCGACACCAGCGCCATGTTCCACACCTTGAGCATGCCCTTCTTCTCCTGCACCATCACCGAGTGCAGGAACGCGGTGGCCGCGAGCCACGGCATCAGCGCGGCGTTCTCGACCGGGTCCCACGCCCAGTAGCCACCCCACCCGATCTCGACGTACGCCCAATGGGCGCCCAGCAGCATGCCGATGCCCAGCGCCGTCCATGAGATCAGCGTCCAACGGCGCACGGACAGCAGCCAGCGAGCATCGGTACGGCCCGGTGACCAGCGCCGCCATCGCGAAGGCAAACGGCATCGCACACGACACGTAGCCGAGATAGAGCATCGGCGGGTGGATCGCCATGTAGGGGTTCTGCAGCGACGGATCGAGGCCCAAGGCCGGCCGTGGGCGTCGCGCCGGAGACCTTCTCGAACGGCGACGACACGAACGCCGTCATGCTGGCGAAGAACACCATCACCCCGCCGATCACCGCGGTCACCCACGGCATCAGCTCTCGGTTTCGATTGCGATTCTGGTAGGTCACCAGCGCCCCGCAGGCGGTCAGCACCGTCAGCCACAGAAGCAGCGACCCGGGCTGGCTGGCCCACAGCGACGTGATCGTGTACACCAGCGGCAAGCCGCGGCTGGTGTGGTCGACCACCTGCACCAGCGAGAAGTCGTGGGTCAGCAGCGCGTACTCGAGCGCAGCCACAGCCACCACCGCGCACGCGAGTGCGGCCACCAGCGCGTTACCGGCACTGCGGGCGAGCCGGCGGTCGTGGCGAAGGCCCGCCAAGCACCCCGGCGACGGTCGTGTAGATCGCCAGCGCAACCAGCACGTACAGGGCGACAGAACCGAGGGTGGTCACCGGCCTCCGGCGTCCGGGAGGGCGAGGGACATGGCCTGAACGGTACCGGCTTTGGACCGGCTGCTGCGCCGCGAGTTGGGCGGTCGAACGTCGCTTCTATTGCATCTTTCGTGTACGTTTCTTTTGGGGTTATTCCGGGCAAGGGGGAGAGATGCGACGTTACGCTCCGCTCGCGCTGATTCTGGTAGCGAGCTTTACATTTTCTGTTGTTAGGGCTTCTGGCGCGGTTTCGGCGAACTCACAGCAGTTCGGTGGGACCAACGGACGGGTGAACTCGATCGTCAAGAGTCGGAAACGTGGTCTACGTCGGCGGCAAGTTCACGCAGGTGCGCGACAACAACGGCGATACCTTCCCGCGGAACAACCTGGCGGCGTTCAATCTCAGCGGTGGCAGCGTGACCGCCTGGAACCCCAACGCCAACGGTGAGGTGCGCGCCTTGACCTCGAACGGCAAGCGGATCTTCGCCGGCGGAGCCTTCACCACGATTCGCGGTCAGGGAGCCAAGCGGATTGCCGCGATCTCGTTCGCCGGCGGTCGCCTGTGGGGCGGAGGTGCGGGTAACGTGGTGCGCGCCATCCGTCTCGACAAGACGCGTCTGATCATCGGCGGCACGTTCAGAACGGTGCAGGGCAAGCGCCGCCACCGGGCGGCCGCGCTCAGCCCCAAGACCGGAGCCCTGCTGAAGTGGAGCCCCAACGTCAACCGCGCGGTTGACGCGATCGCGGTGTCCGCCAACCGCATCTACCTCGGCGGCGAGTTCACCGCAGTCAACGGCAAGACCGAGCGTCACATCGTCGCGCTCAATCGCGATCACAGGCACCCGGATTGCATTCCCTGACGTCACGTTCCCGGTGCTCTCGCTGGCGCTCTCGGGCAGGCTGTACGTCGGTGGCAGCGGTGCCGGCGGCTGGCTGACCGCATTCACGACCGCCGGCCACAAGGTGTGGCAGGTACGCACCGACGGCGGCTTCGCTGCGATCGCTGTGACGGCCCATCAGATCATCGCCGGAGGCCACTTCAACAACGTCTGCTCGAAGGTCATCGGCTGCGGGACCAAGATCGTGCGGCACAAGATGTTCGCCGTCGGGCCCGGTGGCGCGCTGCAGCCGTTCGCGCCGACTGTCAACTCGGTGCTCGGAGTGTTCGCCTTGCGCGCGTCCAAGGGCAATCTCTGGGTCGGCGGCGACTTCACGGTGATCAACGGTGCAGCGCGCGAACACCTCGCCCGCTTCACGTACAGCTGACCGTGCGGGGCATCTGATCGCAGGGTCAACCCGACAGATTATGAAACAGCATAGAATGCTCCGCGTGCCTCGCGTTCTCCAAGAATTGGGATCGCCCTGATCGGGATCGCTCTGCTGGCAACGAGTTCTGCCATGGCGGCAGTCGGCAGCACGCCGCCGTCGACCTGGCAGACCAACGGCCGGGTCGCGGCCATCGCGACAGTGAACGGCGTCACCTACGTCGGCGGCACGTTCACCAGGGTCACCGACCACTCCGGGCACTCCCTGACCGTGTCGAATCTGGCCGCATTCAACGCGGCCGGCGACGCCATCTCGACCTTCCATCCGGTCGTCGGCGGTCAGGTCAAGGCCGTGGTCGCCACCAGCTCGATGGTGATCGCGGGCGGCGGCTTCACGACGGTCGGCGGGAAGACCCGGCTCCGGATCGCCGCGTTCTCCCGCGCCGGCGCTCTGCTGTCCTACCCCGCCCACACCAACGGCGAGGTGAGCGCACTCGCGATCGGCGACAACCGCCTGTACGTCGGCGGCACGTTCACCCAGGCCAACGGCCACCCGCGCTCGAACGCGGCCGCCTTCGTCCTCGAGGACCGGCGCCGTGTCTCGCTGGCGGGCAGACACCGATGGCCGGGTCACCGCGATGTTGACGCAGCCGAGGCGGATCATGCTGGGTGGGTTCTTCACGACGGTCCGCGGCGAGCGCTCGCGCCGCCTGGCCGCGGTCACTCCGGTGACCGGAGCCAAGCTGCCCTGGCGTGGCCATCCCAGCGGTCAGGTGCTGTCGCTGGCCCAGCAGGGTCGCCAGATCTATGCCGGCGTGTCCGGCTTGGGCGGAGCGATCAACCACTTCTCCGCGGTTGGGAACCGCGTGTGGGTGCGGCAGGTCAACGGCAACGTCAAGTCGATCACGGTGATCGGCAACCAGGTGTACGTCGGCGGCCACTTCAGCGGCATCTGCGTGCGCCGCCCGCACTGCCCCGCTCTGGTCACGCGCCGCCATCTGCTGTCGCTGAAGACCTCGAACGGCGATCTGACCGCGTGGAATCCCGAAGCCAATAGCGACCTGGGCGTGTACGTCCTGGCCCGAGCGCCCGCCTGGCTCTCGGTCGGAGGCGACTTCACGGTGATCGGCGGCGTCAGCCAGGCGCACTACGGCCGGTTCCCGATCAGCTGATCAGGCGTTCCAGGTTGCGTCCTTGGACGCCGAGTACTTGCTCGGGCACTTGGTCAGAAGCGAGTCCGGCTTGCCCTGAAACACCCCGGTCGAGCTGAGCCTGCCGGTGACGATCACGCTGCGCCCCACGCGAAACGCATCCGGGACCGAGCCGGTGTAGGCCACGGTGACGGTTCGCGGCGAGCTGAAGTCGCGCAGCACGAACCTGCACCGGACTCTGATCGCCGGTCGCGGAGACGACCTTGCCGGTGAGCTGCACCGTCTTTTGCTGGGCTCCGTCCTTGTCGGCCATCAGCTGATTGACGCTCACCAGCAGCTGTCCCGCGCCCGCGAACACGAAGTACCCCATGAACGCGACCAGCATCATCGAGACGACGAGAGCTATCACCAGGCGAGGACGAGCGTTCATGACGGCCAGACTAGCGCGCTCGCGCGGTTCAGGCAGTCGGATCTGGCACAGCGAACCCGAGATCGAGGCAGAGCTGACCACGCTGGGTCTCGCGCAGCGCGTCGGTGTAGCCCTGGCCGTAGGCCGCCCGCAGGAACCAGCCCAGCAGCTCGGCATCCAGGCGATCGGGGTCGACCTCGAACACCTCGGCCCACAGATCGGCCAGCCGCAGGTCGATCGTCATCGCAAGATTGTCGCGTTCGGACTCCATACTCGAATCGTACGAACGCGGTCGGACGTCAATCATCTACGCTCCAGGGATGCCCGACAACCGCCCAGCAGAACGACTGGCTCGAGTGGGAACGCGAGGTGAATGCAGCGATCGCGGCGCTGCGCGCCGACGGCGGCCACCCGCGGGTCGTGCAGCTGCTCGAGCACCAGGTGACGGTGGCGCTGCACAACGCCTACTGCGAACAGCCGATCGCGTTTCCCCGCTCCGGCGTGCCGCTCGGCTGACGGTCGCTGAACCAGCCGAGTGCGAGCGCGGTCTAACCGATGTCCGTAACCCGCTCGCAGGAGGTTGGAGATGTCGGTGTCCGTTCAACGGTTGGTCGTCTGGCCGCCGCGCTGGTGCTCGCCGTGTTCGCGTACAACACTCTGGCCGGGCCACACCCGCGGGCGGTGGCGGCCACGTCGCCCAAGCCCGACATGCCGAGCTTCCTGCGCTTCGACGGCGAGGGCGGCGTCGCCATCCGCCCCGACCGCGCCACCATCCACTTCACCACCAGTGGCGAGGCGAGCACACTGGTGGACGCCACCAACCAGGCCAGCAAGACCATGCGCGCAGTGATCTCCGCCATGCACGCCGGCGGGGTCGCGCGCATCAACATGGTCACCGACGGGGCCAACGGGTACCAGACCTCGACGGGCTACCACGCCGACCAGAACCTGACCGTGACCGTGATGAAGGTGGGAACGACCGGCAAGCTGACCGCCGCCGGCCTCGACGCCGGGGCCACCGCCAACTACGGCCCTGACTTCTCGTCCGGGGCGAAGCACGCCGGCCAGTCCCGGGCGATCCGATCGGCGGTCGCCGACGCCCGCTCCAAGGCGGACGCCGCCGCCGCGGCCGCCGGCCTCCACGTCACCGGCGTGATCTCGGTGTCGGAAGCGCATGTCGCATACGGCTACCCGACATACATGGGTGACACCGCCGCCAAGGCCGCCGCACCGGGAGCACTCGAGGTGCCGATCCGGCGCGGCTCACAGCGGGTAACCGCAAACGTGACGGTGGTGTTCGCCTATGCCACCGGCACAGCTACCGGGTAGCCCGTGAGGTCAGTCGTCGGCCTTCTCGAGCTCGAGCGCGGCCGAGTTGATGCAGTACCGCAACCCGCCGGCCTCACGCGGCCCATCCTCGAAGACGTGGCCGAGGTGGCCACCGCAGTTGGAGCAGATGACCTCGGTGCGCCGCATGAAGAAGCTGCGGTCGTCGTGGGTCTCCACGCCGTCGGCGGACACCGGCTGGGTGAAGCTCGGCCAGCCCGTGCCCGAATCAAACTTGTCGTCTGACCGAAACAGCTCTGCGTGGCAGGCGGCGCAGCGGTACACGCCGTCGTCGTGACAGTCGTAGTAGGTGCCGGTGAAGGCCGGCTCGGTGCCCTTCTCGCGCAGCACCTGGTACTGCGCCGGGGTCAGCTCGGCTCGCCACTGCTCTTCGGTCTTGGTGATCTTGCTCGCCATACGTTGGCTCCCATTTCTGGTCGAAGGTTCCCTGAAGAATACGCTCGATGTGGTCCCGGTATGGCGCGGATTGTTACACCCCCGGGCGGGCGCCGGTCTGCGAGCATGCGTGTATGACCAGCGCCGTCAGCATCGAGATCGCCGGGCCCGAGCGGATCCCCGACGTCGAGCCGCTCTACCGTGAACTTCACCGCCACCACCGTGAGGTGGCGACCTCACGGCTGGTTGAGGATGAGGATCTGTCGTGGTCGAGACGGGCGGCCTGGTACCGCGAGATACTCACCGGTGGTGACGGGTTCATGGTGCTCGCACGCCGCGACCAAACGCCGGTGGGATACGCGGTGGTCGAGATCCACACCGGCCCTGACGACACCTGGCCGGTGGGAGACACCTACGCCGAGGTACAGTCACTGGCGGTCTCCCCCGGCGAACGCGGCTCTGGGTTGGGCAGCCGGCTGATGGACACCGTCGATGCCGAGCTGATCCACCGAGGTGTGCACGACCTCGCCGTCGGGGTGCTGGCCGGAAACGAGGACGCCATCCGCTTTTACGAGCGCCGCGGCCTCCGCCCCGGCGAGCTGCAGATGTGGAGGTTCGGTGACAAATGACTCGCGTGAATAATAGGTGCCTGGCACCAATTATTCAGGATGGGGCTGCGATCGTGGTGTTCGCGGTGCTGGGCATGCTGTCGCACGATGGCTCGGTGTTTGTGGCGGGCTTTGTGCGGGATGCCGTGCCACTCTTGGTGGGCTGGTTTGGCGTGGCCGCTCGTGGTCGGGACGTACCGCCACCCCAGCCGCGGGAAGCTGCTGATCACCTGGGCGATCGGGATTCCGCTGGGAGTCGCGATCCGAGCGGTGGCGCTGGGGCGGCATGCCGACGGCAAGCAGGCGGCCTTTCTGATCACCACCATGGTGTTCACGCTGGCGCTGGTGCTCGCGTTTCGCGCCGCGGGGGCGTACCTGGCTCAGCGATCGCCGGAGCGAAGCCAGAGTGACACCTGACCGGGCTGAAGTGTCGATCCCACCACTCCCACCAGCTCGGTCGGACAGCGCGTCGAGATCGATCTGCTGACGCAGCCGGGTGCTGAACTCGTCCAGCGTCCTGGTGGCGTCGTAGCTGCTGCGGTAGAAGCGGTGGTCGACCAGCCGCTGCACCCGCCGGCGCACGGGGTGAAACGCGAGCGCGACCGCCAGCGTCGAGAGCGTCACCGCCACCGAATCCGACCAGCCCACCACGCTGCGAAAGCCCGTCGACAACAGCACCACCGCCCCCAGATAGAGGGCGCCCAGCGTGACCGCAACGCCTGCGTACACCAGCGTGCGCCGGATGATCACGTCGATCTCGTACAACCGGTAGCGAAAGATCGAGATGGCAAACGCGATCGGCAAGAGCGACCACGACGAGAACCACACGATCTCGGGGACCATCGTCGCTCGCCACGCCGATGATGACCATCACGACGAACGCGGCGATGATCCATTTCAGCTGCTGGCGTTCGACGATCGTGCCGTGGCGGTAGCGCACCACCACTGCCGTAACCCCCGCTGCGAGTAATCCGAGCAGTGCGAACGCTGCAACGTTGAACGACGTACCCGGCCCCCGCGATGTACACAGGGTTGGGGATTCGCTCGTCGATCTGCGACTCCCCGAACACCGTCCCCAGCGTGGCGGCGGCGAGCGCGGCGCCTGCCACCCACGCCACCGGGCGCCAGCGCCGGGACGGGAGGTGGCCGTCCGGAATCAGCAGACCCAGGAAACACGCCGGCAACCCGATCCCGACGATCCAGCCGGTGTCTCCGACCAGCCCCAGGGGCGTGGTGGCCGGCCAGCCCGTACCGGCGTTTTCGAAGTACGTCGCGCTCACGGCAGACACGGAAATGATGAACGGCGTGACGCACAGGATCCACGCGAGGGCGTTCTTGGGTTGGCGCCCCACCACCAGGGTGCCCACGACCCCGTAGGACATCACGGCAAGCACGCCCGAGATCCCCGAGGCCACTCCGCTGGTGTCCCCGGCGGCGGCGAACACCACCAGGTTGATCAAGGTGACAACCGTCAACACGACGCCGATGCAGGTCGCGGTTCGGCCTGTCATGAGAGTGCTGGAGCGGATTGGTTCACCACGCTAAGTCTCCCACCGGACCGTTCCGGAGTCGTTACGGACGTCCGCGTTAGCAGTGGTCGCGGGGAAACTCATGCGTCCACGTGCGCGCGAACACCCGATGCCCACGTTCGCGCACGTCCAGCTCGGATGTGACCAGGAAGTGGGTGGCGGAGCTGGTCATCACCCCGGTCGCGCGGATGTCGACCCGGGAGTCCTCACGGCCGCCCACCGAGGTGTTCTCGACCCGCACCTCGGCCGACAGCGGATCGCCCTCAACCACGCTGTATGAGGCGACCGACGTGTCCTGATAGAGCAGCCCGTTGGGTATCCGGGTCAACGCCGCCCATGTCCCAGTCGAACGACAGCTCGGCGCGACCGCTGCCGAGGTCGCGGGTGACTGTTCGCGCCCCTCCGGGCCGGCCCTCGACCTGCTCGGTGGCAAGCGGCGCGGGCTCCTGCGGTGGATCGGGTGGCCGCGACGGGCCATCGTTCGGCCCTCGCCGGCCGCACGGGCAGCACCAGCTCGCTGCCCGCGCCGAGGTGCAGGGTGAGCGTCACAGGCTCGGGCGACGGCCACGCCAGCGGCCAGTAGCACGGCGAGATCGACGAGCCGGATGCGGCTGCCGGCCTCGAATCGATGGGCGATCGAGTCGAGCTTGACGGTGATCGGATACTCCTGCCCCGGTTCCAGCAGGTGCCGGGTGTGCGTGGGAATCGCGATGGCAGAGGTTGAGCTGAGCGCGGGTCACCATGAGCGACGAACCGTCGGCGCGCAGCTCGCACAGCCGGACAGAGATCAGCGCCACCGGCCGGTCGGAGGACACCCCGACCGTGACCACCGGGAAGCCCAGGATCTCGAGCGGCTCTGGCAGCGGCGCGCCGGTGAACGTGAGCGAGCGGGCGTCGTCCACCGGCTGGTCGACCGGCAGGTCGGCCGAGCGGCCGTCGGCGCACCACGCGCCGCCGTCGAGACCGACGGTCTGGACGCTGCCGATGCTGCGCGTCAGCCCGTGCGACGCCGGATCGCCCAGCTCGCCGTCACCGAGCGCGAGCGTCAGCGGCTCGACTCAGCGGCGACGGCCACCGCTGCTCTGCCACCCACCGCCCCGGTCGCTGCTCCAGGTTGGCGCTGGGCGGCACCGAGTCCTGCATCCAGGCCACCACCATCGGCTCATGCGTCGATCCCGTTCTCGATGCCCTTCAGCCACCGATCCCACCAGCGCACGAACTCGCTCAGGATGCCGACCGCCGGGCCGGGGTTGCCGTGCACCGGATCGTTGTGGCCCCACGGCCCGATCAGCGCCCGGCGCGGCACGTCGAGGCCCTCCATCAGCCGCAGCGCGGCGTCGTTGTAGCCGTCCGTCCAGCCGGCCACACACATCACCGCACACTCGATCTGGTCGTAGGCGCTCGCGCACCGCTGCCGTTCTCCCAGTACGCGTCGCGGCGCTGGTGCGCAAGCCAGTGCTCGATCCACGGCGGCTGCTCGAGCCGCTCCAGCCACATCTCACGCCAGCGCTCGCCGACCACCTCGGGGTCCGGCGGGCGGGCCTGCCAGGCGTGCATGCAGGTCGACCAGTGCACCATGTCCATCGGCTCGACCAGCCCGCCGCGGTAGTGCACGTCGTCGGCGAAGCGGTCGTCGGAGGCAAAGCACGAGGCGATCGCCTTCAACGCCGGCGGCCGCAGCGCCGCGACCTGGAGCGCATTGAAGCCGCTCCAGGAGTAGCCCATCATGCCGACCGCTGCCGGTGCACCACGGCTGAGCTGCCAGCCATGCGATCACCTCGACGCAGTCGGCCTGCTCTTGCGCGGTGTACTCGTCGCTGAGGATGCCCGTCGGACTCGCCACTGCCGCGGATGTCGACGCGCACACCGGCGTAGCCGTGACCCGGCGAACCAGGTCATCTGCTGGTGGTCGCCGGCGACCGTGCCGTCGTTGAGCCGGTAGGGCACCGCCTCGAGCACCGCGGGCACGGGATCGGCGATCGGCGTCGTCGGGCAGCCACACCCGCGCGGCCAGCCGGGTGCCGTCGCTCATGGGGATGAAGAGGCCGGTGCGGACGGTCGGGGTGCGGGGAAACGAGGTGACGGTGAGGGGGCGGTCAAGAGCGGGAGGATCCCAGAAACCGGCGATCACGCGGCGGCGCGGCAAAGCCGATCAGGTAGGTTCTCGCGCATGGAGCGGCCACCGACCCGTACGCGACCTGGACTGGGACGCCGACCGCGCTCGTGACCTGACCGAGCGGATGCTGGGCATCTGGAGCGAGCTGCTCGACGGCATGCGCGACCTGCCCGTCGAGCCGGGTCGAGCCGGCGGCCGACGTCGCCGAGGCGATGCGGCTGCCGATCGGTCTCCGAGCCGCTGGCGCCCGAGCAGATCGAGACGTCTGATGCGCGAGTTGGTGTTCGACCACTCCGCGCTGTGCGGCCACCCGGGATTCCTGGCGTACGTCTCCGGTGCCGGCACCGTTCCCGGCGCCGCTGCCGACCTGCTGGCGTCGCGACTCAATCCCAACGTGGGCGGCTGGGTGCTATCGCCCGCGGCCACCGAGCTCGAGCTCCACCTGATGCGGTGGATGGCCGAACTGTTCGGACTGCCAGCCGGGCCGGCGGCCTGATGACGAGCGGCGGCGCCACCTCCAACCTGACTGCACTCAAGGCCGCGCGCGACAGCCGAGCCACCGGCGACATCCGCCGCGACGGGATCACCGAGCGGCTTGGCGATCTACACCTCCGCGGAGGCGCACGCCACGATCGAGGAGGCCGGGGACATGCTCGGCCTGGGGTCGCGGGCGGTGCGGCCGTCCCCACCGACGAGCGCCAGCAGATGCGCGTCGACCTGCTCGAGCAGGCTATCGAGGCGGACATCGCCGACGGTGTGCGGCCGATCGCCGTGGCCGCGACCGCCGGCACCACCGCCACCGGCTCGATCGATCCGCTGGACCAGGTCGCGCAGTGATCTGCCGCCGCCACGACCTGTGGTTCCACGTTGATGCCGCCTACGGTGGTGCGGCGATGTTCGCGCCGGCGCTGCGGCCCTTGCTGCGCGGCATCGAGCTGGCCGACTCGATCACGTTTCGATCCGCACAAGTGGCTCTACACCCCCCACGCCAGCGGCTGCCTGCTGGTGCGAGACCCGCGCATCTGGGTCGCAAGCTACGGCTCCGACGCCGCCTACGTGTACGAGGATCGCGACCTCACCGGGCGCCGGCCGAGCTTCGGCGAGCTGGGACCGTCGTGGTCTCGGCCGTTCGTCGCGCTCAAGGTGTGGATGTCACTGGCCGCCCACGGACTGGACGCCTACGCCCGTCGGATCGCCCACGACGTGGATCTGGCCAGGTATCTCCACGCCGAGGCGACCCGCCGGGCGAACTCGAGCCGATGGCGCCGGTGGCGCTCTCGATCGCGTGCTTCCGATACGTGCCCGCCGACCTGCCGCCCGCCGCCGGTCGTGAGACGTACCTGAATCGATCTCAACGAACGCCTGCTGCACGAGATCCGCGTGCACGGCCGGACCTTCCCCAGCAACGCCGAGATCGACGGCGCCTACTGCCTGCGGGCCTGCATCGTCAACTACCGGGCCGAGGCCGACACATCGACGCTCTGCTTGACACCGCCGTGACCCTCGGACGGCAGCTGGATCAGCAGCTGCGCCCGTCAGTCGGGTAGCAGCGGCACCGACCAGCCCTGGTCGCGGCCCAGCAGCACCGCTCGCGTGATCGCCGCCGTGCCGAACCGCGCGCGCACCTGATCGACCGCCGCATCGAGCGCGCTGTCGCGGGCGCGCTCGAATGGGAGCATCAGCTGCATCGGGGTCTCGTTGTCCAGATTGGCCACCGCCACGCCGATCAGCGTCAGGCCGCGGTGACTGATCATGGGCGCGGCGAATGCCAGCAGCTGCCGGGCGGTGGACAGCACCAGCTGCGTCTCGGCGGTCGCAAACGGCAGCGTGTGCGACCGCGTCGCCCGCGAGAAGTCGTCGAAGCGAAAGCGCAGGACGACGGTGCGACCCGACCCGACCGGCGAGTCGCATCCGCCGGGTGACCCGGTCGACCAGCGAGATCAGGATGGCGTCGATCTCCTCCATCGACCGCCTCGATCGGCCCAGTGCCCGCTGCGAGCCGATCGAACGCCGCCGCCGCCTGGTCTGCACCGGCCGGGGATCGCGATTGTGGGCGAGCGCATGCAGATGCCTCCCCGAGGCCGCGCCCCAGCAGCGACACCAGCGCGGCCTCGTCCAGCCGGGCGACCTGGGCCACGGTCACGATCCCCCGCTCGCGCAGCTTCCTCGACAGTCACCGGCCCCACGCCCCACAGCCGCTCCACCGGCAGCGGGTGCAGGAACTCGAGCTCTCCGTCGGGCGGCACCACCAGCAGGCCGTCGGGCTTGGCCACCCCGCTCGCCACCTTGGCCAGAAACTTGGTGCGAGCGATGCCGACGGTGATCGGCAGTCCCACCCGTTCCAGCACCGCCCGCGCGCAGCCGCACAGCGATGTCGACCGGCGATCCGGCGATCCGCCGCATCCCGCGCACGTCCAGAAACGCCTCGTCGATCGAGAGCCCCTCCACCAGCGGCGAGGTGTCGTCGAAGACTCGGTAGACCGCCTTGCTTGCCTCGGAGTAGGCGGTCATGCGCGGCCGCACCACGATCGCGTGCGGACACAGCCCGCGGGCCTGCCGACCGCTCATCGCGGTGCGGACGCCGTGGGCCTTGGCCTCGTAGCTGGCTGCCAGCACCACACCGCCGCCGACGATCACCGCCCGTCCACGCAGGCGGGGATCGTCTCGCTGCTCGACCGACGCGTAGAACGCATCCAGGTCGGCGTGGAGAATGGTCGCCTCGGCCATATCGAACATATGTTCGCATACACCGGCGGTCTACCGCAAAGATTGCGGCCGCGGCGGCACGTTCGGCCAGCCGGTCGTCACCCCAGCTGCTCGACCCAGCCGGCGAAGTCGGCCGTCGGGCCGGCCCAGCGCAAGATCGTCATCCTCGCTGAACAGCTCGGCACCGTCTCGGAGCGTGGCCAGATCCTTGAACAGCAGCGCCAGTTCGCGGCGTGTCGTCGCTGAGCACCTCGTCGGGGAACTGCCTCGATCGGCCCGTGCTGGTTCACCAGGCGCGCGGCCGTCACCCGGCCGATCCCGGGAATCCCCGGGTAGCCGTCGGCCGAGTCACCCACCAGCGCCAGCAGGTCGGGGATCAGCACGGGATCCACACCGAACTTCTCGCGCACCCCCTCGGCATTTCGGATCGCCTTGGCGCGACGGTCGACCTGCACCACCCGGTCGCCGCGAACGGACTGTCCCAGATCCTTGTCCGGCGTCCAGATCCGCACCTGCTCGACGGCGTCGTCGGCGTCTGCGATGCGAGCCGCCGAGGCCAGCCCGTCATCGGCTTCCAGCTCGATCATCGGCCAGATCGCGACCCCCATCGCGGCCACCGCCTGCTCCAGCGGCTGAAACTGCGAGAACAGCGCGATCGACCCCCGCCCGGTCTTGTACCCCGCCCACAGATCGTTTCGGAAGGACTCGATCACGTGGTCGGTTGCCACCCCGATGTGGGTCGCGCCCTCCTCGATCATCTGCAAGAGCGAATGCAGAACACCGATGACTGCGCCGAACTCCACGTCCTCCGAAGCGCCCCTGCGCCTGCCGTAGAACTGGCGGAAGAGCTCGTAGGTGCCGTCGATGAGGTGGATGACCATCACCTGCGATGGTGCCACAGAATCAATCGTCGGCGAACAGGATGAGGGCCAGCACGGCCCACATCAACAGCTCGGTCACGGCGTAGTCCAGCCACAGAAGCGCGATTGCGGGCGAGGCTGCCGGCGGCCCGCCGATGCAGTTCCAGGTGGCCCCGCTCGGCGCGAGCCCAGATATAGCCCCCGTCCTCGAGATCACCCGACTGGTAGCGGCACAGGAGCTTCACGAAGCTGTCCCTGCGGCCGCGTCCGGGACTGTGTGTGCGGGTGGTTGCCTGTCGGTCATGCACATAGTCGACCAGGAATCCCCGCCGCTGACCTCCGGCATTCTCCCAGTCCGGGTAGTATTGGGGCACGCGCGATGAGGCTCGCGCCTAACCGCCCTCAGGGGCTGATGGCCTCTACCACTCGGTAGAACCACGTCCTGGAGGTGTGCGGTGAGCGATCTAGCCCTGGCAGCGCTGCTGACGACGGCGATTCTTTTGGCGAGCATGGTGTCGATCGAGGCCGGCCTCTCGGTCGCGCTGATCGAGCTGGCCGCCGGCGTCGCGGTGGGAAACCTGTTCACGGTGAGCGTGCCCGACTGGCTCTCGTTCATCGGCACGTTCGCGGGTGTGCTGCTGACGTTCCTGGCCGGCGCGGAGGTCGACGTGCCCCAGTTTCGCCGCGAGTGGCGGGCCAGCGTCCTGATCGGCGCGGTCTCGTTTGCCGCGCCGTTCGTGGTCGCACTCGGAGCCTGCTACTGGCTGGCCGGGTGGAACCGAGACCAGGCCGAGATCGGCGGGTCTGGCACTCTCCACCACCAGCCTGGCAGTCGTGTACGCGGTGCTGGTCGAGACCGGCCTCAACCGCTCGATCATCGGCAAGCGGATCATGTCGGCGACGTTCATCACCGACATCCTCACGGTGATCGGCCTGTCGGTGCTGTTCGTCACCCCCAACCTGTGGGTGATCCCGTTCGTGGTGCTCTCGATCGCGTTCATCTGGGGCCTCCCCAAGATCGCGCCGTGGTTCTTCGGCCGCTACGGCGACCGGGTGATCGAACCCGAGATCAAGCTGGTGTTCGCCGCGCTCTTCGTCCTGATCTACTTCGGCACCAAGGCCGACAGCCAACCGGTGCTGCCGGCGTTCATCCTCGGCCTGGCGATGAGCGGCCACTACGCCCAGCACCGCCAGGAGCAGGAGCGCCTGCGCGTGGTCGCATTCGCGTTTCTGACGCCGTTCTTCTTCATCAAGGGCGGCCTCAACGTGTCGCTCTCGGCGGTGTGGGCAAACCTGGGCGTGCTGGCCCTGCTGATCGTGGCCAAGATCGCGCCCAAGTTCGCCGGCGTCTACCCGCTGGCGCGTCGCTACACCAAACCGCACGCGGCGTTCACGACGCTGCTGATGTCGACCGGCCTGACATTCGGCACGATCACGTCGTTGTACGGACTCCAGGCGGGGATCATCGACGAGACCCAGTTCTCGCTGCTGGTGACGGTGGTCGTGCTGTCGGCGATCGTGCCCACCGCGATCGCCCAGCACTTCTTCAGCCCCACCGCGGAGCAGGTCGCCGCTGAGGTCGACCCCAGCGAGCGAGGCGCACCCAGCCTCGCGCGAGAGAGCGCTACCGAGCCGGCAACGGCGGTGGGAGGCGCACCGTCGCGACCGTGCCACCGCCCGGCCGATCCGCGAGCGAGATCGATCCCTGCTGAACCTCGGCCAGCGCCTGGGAAATCGCGAGGCCGAGCCCGATGCCCTCGCCGTCATGGGCGAAGCGTTCAAACAGGTGGTCGCGCACCTTGGGGTCGATGCCCGTGCCACGATCGGCGACCGTGATCTCGACATGCTCACCGCGGGTCGTCGCCGAAAACTCGATGGGCGAGCCGACAGGGCTGTGTTCCTGAGCATTTCGGGCAAGGTTGAGCACGATCTGGCGCAGCACGTCCTCGTCGGCCGATGCGGTGCTGCCGTCCCCCGCAACGACCGCCCACTCCCGGTCACCTAGCCGTGAAAGCTGGGAGGCGACCGACTGGAGCAGCGGCTCGACCGGCACGGCCACGATGTTGAGTCGCTCGACCTCACTCGCGCGGGCCAGCTGCAGCAGTCCGTCCACCAGCCGGCCCATCCGGTCGATCTCGGCGATCGCCACGTCCACCGCCTCATCGCGCTGCTCCGTGGTGGCGTCGGGATTCTCTGCCAGCAGCTCCAGGTGGCCGCGAGCGATCGTCAGCGGTGTGCGCAGTTCGTGGGACGCATCTTCGAGGAACCGCTTCTGCGAGTCGAAGGCCGTCTCCAACCGGTTGAGCATGCGGTCGATGGCAGCCGCCACTGCACCGATCTCGTCGCGGTTTTCGAGTCCTGTCCGCAGCCCCATGGCATCTGGCGCGACTTCGTTCGCCAACGTCGTGATCGACTCCAGCGGCCGCAGGCCGCGGCGCGCCGCGAACCACGCGCCCACCGTGGTCAGGACCACGCCGACGGCGCCGGCCAGGAGCGTGGCGTGA
The DNA here is from genome assembly GCA_963811675.1 of uncultured Actinomycetes bacterium. Classification (GTDB taxonomy): domain Bacteria; phylum Actinomycetota; class Thermoleophilia; order Gaiellales; family JAICJC01; genus CAVPTL01. Next base: position 47,375 of record CAWESH010000005.1, read on the forward strand.
AGCAGGCTCTCCATCGATTCCAACACCGGCTGAAGCGGGGCCGCTGCCAACGCGTATTCACCACTGTCGATCGGCACCACGCTGACTCGGAACTTCCCCGACGGAAGCTGCAGCGTGGCCACATGTGCTCTCTGGGAGAACAGCCCCGACTCCGCGCGCCCGGGTTGCGAGCACACGCGCATCAGCGTTTGGGGCGATCACGCGGTGGTCGTCATACAAGGCAAGCAGGTGGCCCGAGGCGACCGCTTCGCGCGCGTTCACGAATCGCTCACTCGAGCCCGGCTCATCCCCGTGTTCGGCTCCCTCCGCACGACCGCCGAGCTTGTCGGCGTCGGCTCGGAGTGAGCTGTCGACTCGGTTGAGCGCGTTGCGGTGGGCGTACTCGTACACGGTCAGCAGGCTGATGGCGAGCACGATCATCGCCAGGCCGGCATAGAGCAGCGCCAGCCGCGTGCGCAGGGACACGTGCCTGATCATTCAGGCGAGAGGCGGTAGCCGACACCCCGGACAGTCTCGATCGTGCCCGGCGCGAGCTTCTGTCGCAGCGAGGCGATATACACATCGATCATGTTCGAACGCACGTTAGAAAGGCTGTCCCACGCGCCCTCGGCCAACTGAGACCTGGTCAGCACCTGACCGGGATTTCGCATCAGATGGGCGAGCAGCGTGAACTCCCGGTTTGAGAGCGTGAAAACTCCCAGCGGTGATTCGAGTTCGCGTTTGTACACGTCCAGACGCGTGCTTCCGGCGCTCAAAAGCTCCACCGGCGGCTCGGCGCTACGGCGGATCTGGGCGCGGATGCGGGCGGTCAGCTCCCGAAAGGAGAACGGCTTGACAACGTAGTCGACCGCCCCCAGCTCGAGGCCGTGGATCCTGTCCTCCACGCCCGACCGAGCGGTCAGCATGATCACCGGTACGCCCGGTACCACCCCCCGGAGCGCTTCCAGCAGCTCGAAGCCGTCCGCCCCCGGCATCATCACGTCCAGCACGGCCAGCGTGGGCGGATCGGAGCGGGCGAGTGAGAGTGCCTCATCGGCGCTCGCCGCTGTCTGCACGTCGAATCCCTGTGTGCGAAGGCCGCGCTCCAGCAGGCTCAGGAGCCGCGGTTCATCGTCAACCACGAGCAGATGCATGGTTTGACGGTATCGCGACGTCGTGTGACTCGCGACCGGGCATGAAGAACCATTCATCTTCCGCGGCCACAGTGAAGTCATGAGACACCACCGGATACGCCACCGCGACCTCGGGCGCGCTCGCATCTCCCGGCTCACCAGGGTGGCCGCCGCTGCCGCCGCGACAGGGGCGCTGGTGATATCGGTGGCGGCTGCACGCTCGAATCCCGGCCGGTTCACGTCCCCGCCGCAGCCGGCGAGTGTTGCACACCAGGTGCACAGGGCGCAGAGTACCCCCAGCAGCCCGCCGGCTTCGACCGGGAGCGCGGGAGCAGCCACACAATCGTCTCCGCCACCGGTCACCTCGACCTCCACTCCACCGGTCATCGTCACGGGTGGATCATGAGCGGCGGGCCTGTCAGCACCCGATTCGCCGCACTGGGGACAACCGCGGTGGTGGCGGTCACCCGTCCCCGTCAGCTGGCTGCGGCGGTCGCCGAGGTCGAAGCTGAAATCGCCGACATCGACCGCACCTGCAGCCGGTTTCGGCCGGACTCCGAACTCATGCAGCTGCACCGCACCCCTGGCCGCCCGGCCACGGTCAGCGCACTCCTGGCTGAGGCGCTAAGCGTGGCGTTGGACGCCGCCGCGGCAACCGACGGCCTGGTCGATCCCACGGTCGGGGCGGCTGTCTCGGCGATTGGATATGACCGCGACTACGAACAGCTGGTGCCGCTGGATCATCCGCTGCCCTGCGAGCGCCCGGTTCCCGGCACCAAAGCAATCTGGTTTGACGGAACCCGACGGGAGGTGCGTCTTCGTCCGGGCACCAGCCTCGATCTGGGCGCGACAGGCAAAGCGCTGGCGGTCGATCGGGCGGTCGTGCGAGCGGTCAAGGTCATCGGCTGCGGCGTCTTGGTGAGCATCGGCGGAGACCTCGCTACCGCAGGGCCCGCGCCGGCGGGAGGATGGTCGATCGGTATCGCCGACGACCACCGGGCGGAGCGCGAGCAGATCGAGCAGGCAGTGGCGATCACCAGAGGGGCGATCGCCACGTCCAGCACCACGACTCGCGTTTGGGACCGAGCCGGAGAGCGATGCCACCACATCATCGACCCCCGGCGCGGCCGCTCCGCCGAGGTCGTGTGGCGAACGGTCACTGTGGCTGCCGGTACGTGTGTCGCCGCCAACGCTGCCAGCACCGCCGCCATCGTCGATGGGCGTGGCGCCTTAGCGCGTCTCACCCGGGCGGGACTCCCCTGCAGGCTGGTGACCGCCGCTGGTGACGTGACCAGCGTGGGCGGCTGGCCGAACTCCGCGGAGAGCGCGTGAGCACGATCGGGCTGGACACCCGCACGCTGTGGTACCTGACCCGCGGCACAGGGATCGTCACGCTCATGCTCCTGACCATCACGTTCCTCCTGGGACTCGTGAGTATGAGTCCGGGACCGATGCTGAGCATGCCGCGGTTCGTAGTCGCCGGACTCCATCGCAACCTGTCGCTTCTGGTCGTGGCGTTCGTGTGCGTACACATCGCCACGGCAGTTGCAGACCCCTATGCGGGAATCCGGCTGATCGACGCAGTCGTGCCGCTCGCGTCGTCCTACCGGCCGGTGTGGATCGGCCTGGGGGCGGTGGCTGTCGATCTCCTGGCTGCCGTAATTGTCACGAGTCTCGTGCGGGTCAGGCTGGGTCATCGAGCATGGCGGGCGGTGCACTGGGCCGTGTACGTGATCTGGCCGGTGGCTGTGATCCACGCGCTTGGCTCCGGCTCAGACGTGCGCTCGAGAATCCTGCCGGTGGTCGCCGCCGTGTGCACCGCTCTGGTGCTCGTTGCCTCCGGCTGGAGGGTGGCGACCGCCGACATTCCCGCGTGGCAGCGCGGAGCTTGGGGAACCGTCGGCGTCGGCGTGATGCTGGCCGTCACCGCCTGGACGCTCAACGGGCCGCTTCAGCCGGGATGGGCGAAGTCTGCGTCGTTCGCGCTGGCGGGCATCCGGTGAGCGCCGCCGCCACCGCCTACGACCGACCGCGCACGGCAGCTCCCCCCGCTGGAGTGCCGCGGTTGCTGGCCGGTCATCGGGCGCATCGAGGTCGAATGAATTTGCACGACCACCTCGACTACTACGGCGATCCGCGCACGGCGGCGTACGCGGCTCCACTTTGGGCGACCGTCGAGCGGTCGGGACTGGTCGGCCGGGGCGGGGCCGGGTTCCCGACCGCCCGCAAGCTGGACGCCGTCAGGCGTGGCCGCGGCCGGCCGATCGTGGTGGTGAACGGGATGGAGGGTGAACCGGCCAGCGCGAAAGACCGGTACTTGCTCTCGGTCGTCCCCCACCTCGTCCTGGACGGAGCCGCTCTGGCGGCGGCCGAGGTAGGTGCCGACGTGGTCAAGGTGGCTGTCCGCCGCGACCGCGTCGATGCGGTGCACTCGCTCATCCGTGCTGTCTCCGAGCGTCACCAGGTCGGGCTCGATCAGATCGAGACGAGCATCCATCAGGGACCGCCGCGATACGTCGGCGGTGAGGAGACGGCGGTCGTCCACTGGCTCGACGGCGGCCCGATCCGGCCCCTGGCGGTTCCCCCTCGGCCCTTTGAACGGGGAGTTGGCGGGCGGCCCACGCTGGTGCTGAACGTCGAGACGCTGGCCCATATCGCTCTGATCGCCCGCTACGGAGATGCATGGTTTCGCGCTCTCGGCCCCTCCCACGCTCCGGGAACGACGCTGATGACCGTGACCGGCGCTGTCGCAAACGGCGGGGTCGCGGAGGTCGCCATGGGTTCCTCCCTGAACGCGGTCGTGGAGGCATGTGATCCCCGCTCCAGGCCGGCGATGGTGTTGGCCGGCGGCTACTTCGGCGGGTGGATTCCCTGGGAGTCATGTGCGGGGCTTCGGGTCGATCCTCACCAGCTGAAGCAGGCGGGGGCCGGGCTCGGCGCCGGAATTCTGATCGCGGCGCCGCAAGGCACCTGCGTGATCGCGGAGACGGCCAGGATCGTTTCGTACCTCGCGGGTGAGAGCGCCGGCCAGTGTGGCCCGTGCTTCAACGGGGTGGCCGCGGTGGCCGACGATCTCGCACGGCTGTGCTCGAGGCCGACCGGAGGCATCATCACGGCGCGGCTGCGCTCGCGCATCAGCGTGATCGACGGGCGCGGTGCGTGCGCCCTGCCCGACGGCGTCCGCCGGCTGGTGGCAAGCGTGCTCGACGGCTTTCCTGAACACGTCGCCCAGCACGAGCGCCACGGTGGCTGCGTTGATGCACAGCCGCTCGCCTTGCCACTGAGCTCACGTCCGCTGACAGAAGCCGACTGGCGATGAAGCAGCGTCAGTTGCACGTCGACCCGATTGCGTGCGACGGACACGGACTGTGCGCCGACCTTCTACCTGAGCGAATCGAGCTGGACGAATGGGGGTACCCGGTGATCGATCGATCACCTGTGCACGGCATCACCGCGGTGCACGCCCGGCGGGCAGTGGCCGCATGTCCCAAGCTCGCGCTCCGCCTGGTGCGCGCCCAATGATCACCTTGCAGCAGGTCGACACAGACGATCGCTCCGCTCGCAGGCAGGACACGGGCGTAGAGGGCAATCGCCGGCTTACCGCCGCGCTCGGCGCGGTGTTGTTGGTGCTGCTCGCGATCGAGGGCGGAACGATCCCGTTTCTGGGGCAGCTGGAGGTTGTGCACGTGCTTGTGGGGCTGGTGCTGATCCCCATCGTGCTGCTCAAACTCGGCACCACCTTCTACCGGTTTGTCCGGTATTACACCGGCAACCCGGCGTATCGGCGTGCCGGAGCCCCCCATCCGGTATTGCGAGTCGCCGGGCCGTTCGTGGTACTCACCACTGTCGCGCTGTTCGCCTCGGGCGTGGCGTTGGCAATCGTCGGCCGTCACTCCCAGACCGTGTACACGATCCACAAGCTCAGCTTCATCGTGTGGTTTGGGTCGATGACGATCCATGTGCTCGGGCACGTGTGGTCGCTGCCTGCGATGGCCGGCCGCGACTGGCACGAGGCCAACCGGATCCGCGGGTCACGTGTGCGGCAACTCTCGGTGGTGGGAATCGCCGGGCTGGGGGTGCTCATGACGGTGTTCGTATTCCCGCTGCTCCCCGCCTGGGGGCACGGTTAGCCGCGCGCGCGGTCGCGGTACGATCGCACCGTGACCGCACCGGCCCGCAATCCGGAGCGACACCTCGGCCACCGCACCGGCTGGCTACGCGCAGCCGTGCTCGGCGCCAACGACGGGATCGTTTCGGTCGCGGCCATCATCGTGGGTGTCGCAGCGGCCGATTCGAGCCGCTCCGCGATCATCACCGCGGGAGTGGCAGGCCTCGTCGCAGGCGCGGCATCGATGGCCGCCGGGGAATACGTGTCGGTCAGCTCCCAAGCAGACGCCGAGCGGGCTGACCTCGCGCTCGAGCAGCAGGAGCTGCGCAGCGACCCAATCGGCGAACGAGCCGAACTCGCTGAGATCTACCGCGCCCGTGGCCTTTCTCCCGAGGCTCGCAGAGCAGGTTGCAGGCGAACTGAGCGCCGGTGACGACCTGCTCGGGGTGCATGCCCGGGATGAACTGGGCATGACCGAGCTCTCCCATGCCCGGCCGTTTCAGGCAGCCGGTGCGTCAGCTGCATCCTTCACCGTCGGCGCGGCCCTGCCGCTGTTGGCGGTGATTTTGGCGCCGTCCTCGTGGCGGATCGAGGCGACTGTGGCAGCGACGCTGGTAGCGCTTGCTGTGACCGGCTGGGCGGGTGCCCGCTTGGGTGGGGCGCCGGTCGTGCGCGGAACGCTGCGCGTCACCGTGTGGGGTGTCGCTGCGATGCTACTGACCATGATGGTGGGTCGCTTGGTCGGCAACACCGTGTGACCCAGGTGCCGATGTCTGATGCAGGTGGTGGCGGTGGGGCCATGCACTCCAGCGCGCCGCCCGGCGGATGATCCTGCGCCCCTGGACGGGCCGGCTGAGGGCACGATGCCGCCGCGGCCGGGGTTTGAAGAAGATGCTCTTGCCGAGTTCGGCGAGAGCGAGGTAGGTGATCACCATCACCCCGAGCACCAGCAGGAACGTTGGCGGGAGGCTGGTGAACCCCAGCGGCTCGGCGATCAACGGGATGTAGGGAATCGCCACGGCAACGGCCGCGCAGGCGACGGTGGTGACCAGCAGCGGGGTGCTCGGCCGGCTTCTGAAGAACGGCACTCGACGGGTGCGGATGACGAAGATGACGAGCGTCTGCGTCGCCAGCGACTCGACGAACCAGCCCGAGCGAAACAGCGTCGGGCCGGCGTCGAAGACCTTGAGCATGACCGCGAAGGTGAGGAAGTCATAGATGCTCGAGATCGGTCCGAAGAAGCCCATGAACCGGCGGATCATGCCGATGTCCCACTGTGACGGACGGGCCAGCAGCTCCTCGTCGACGTTGTCGGTGGGGATGGTCAGCTCGCTGACGTCGTAAAGCAGGTTATTCAGCAGGATCTGTGTTGGCAGCATCGGCAGGAACGACAGAAACAGCGACGCACCTGCGGCGGAGAACATGTTGCCGAAGTTGGATGACGTCCCCATCAGCACGTACTTGATGGTGTTGGCAAACACGCGCCGCCCCTCCGCCACGCCGTCGGCGAGGATGTCGAGATCCTTGGTCATCAGCACCACGTCAGCGGCGTCCTTGGCGACCTCGACTCCGGTGTCGACGGAGATTCCAATGTCGGCCTTGTGCAGAGCGATCGCGTCGTTTACCCCGTCGCCGAGGAATCCGACGTCCGATCCAAGTGCGCGCTGGCGCACGATCACGCGTGACTTCTGGTCGGGGGTGACGCGGGCGAAGATGGTGGTCTCCGCGAGCGCCGCATCCAGCTGGGGATCGCTCATCTGATCGAGGTCGTTGCCGGTGAGAATGCCCCCGCCGCCGAGTCCGATCTGATCGCACACGTGCTGGGCGACGAGGCCGTTGTCGCCGGTGATCACCTTGACGGTGACGCCGAGCCGGTCAAGCCGCCGCAGCGACTCGGTGACACGTGGTTTCGGCGGATCGGAAAAACACAGGAAGCCGTCAAGTCGCAGATCGCGCTCGTCCTCGGCGCTGATGTGGTCGATCGACACCGCACGGCTGGCCACAGCGACCACGCGCGTGCCCGATTGAAACAGCCGGGTAAGCACCGGCGCGGCCTCGTCCGGTATGTCGTCACACCGGCTCAGCACGCGTTCTGGTGCCCCCTTGGTGATGACCCGCAACTCCTGGCCCCAACGCGCAAGCACCGACGCGATCTGGCGTTCGTGATCGAACGGCAACCGATCCAGCGCTTCCCACTCGACATGCCCGCCAGAGTCGGGCGGCGGCGCGTCCCACAGTGCCGAGTCAAGCTCGTTGCCCGCTCGATCGCTACATGCAAGCCCAAGGTCGAACACACGGCCGCATCTGCTGCCGTCGGGCCCGAGCGCAGCGGCGAAGCGGATCTGGCCGTCGGTAAGCGTGCCGGTCTTGTCGGTGAAGAGCACGCGGATGTTGCCGAGGTCCTCGATGCAGACGAGTCGCTTGACGATCACCTTCTTCTGAGCGAGCCGGCGGCTGCCGGCAGCAAGGCTCACGGTCACGATCGCCGGCAGCAGCTGCGGGGTCAGGCCAACCGCGATCGCGAGTGCGAACAGCGCAGATTGGAGCACCGATCGCCCGAGCAGGACGTTGATCACGAAGATCGATCCCGCCAGCCCCCCGGCCACGATCGCGATCATGCGTGAGAAGTCCTGCAGGCCGTGCTGGAACGCGGTTTGCTCGTGGCGTTCCCCCAGGCTGAGCGCGATGCCACCGAACGCGGTGTGCGCGCCGGTTGTGACAACCACTCCCCGCCCGGCGCCTGAGCGCACGATGGTGCCCATGAATGCACACATGGGCAGGTCGAGTGAGAACTCGCCCGACTCGGCCGCAACCGTCGTCTTGAAAGCAGCCTCGGCCTCGCCCGTCAACACCGATTCGTCGCACTCGAGCCCGTGTACCTCGAGCAACCGGAGATCAGCGGGAACCACATCGCCGACCCGCAGATGGACGACATCGCCGGGCACCAGACTCGAAACGTCGCGACGAACGGAGGCGCCGTCACGATCTACGGCCGTTTGATGGCGGATCTGGGAATGAAGCGCCTCGACCGCCTTCTCGGAGCGATACTCGTTGACAAAGCTGAGGCCGATGCTCATCGTCATGATCGCGCCGATGATCAACGCCTCGTTGCCGTCACCGACCACCGCCGACACCACCGCAGCGGCGAGCAAGAGCAGTAAGAGGTAGCTTCGAAGCTGGCGAACCAGCACGTCGAGGACGTGAACTCCGTGGGTGCGAAGCACGTTCGGCCCGTACTCCACCAGCCGCGCAGACGCCTCGGCGCCGGTGAGCCCCGCGTCTCGTGTGTCGAGTCTGGTCAGGGTCTCGGCCGGGGAGAGCGTTGCCGACTGGGCGAGATCGAGCCGAGCAGCGAGCAGCGTCGCCGTTTCCCTCATGCCGTCACGGTCACAACGATTTCCGAGCCCTGCCTTGGACATGAATAACGGTGCCTGGCACCGTTATTCACCGCGGCGTGAATAAAAGGTGCCTGGCACCTTTTATTCACAACGAGAGATCTTCGACGAGCCTCATGGCCGCTCCGCGGCCGCCCGAGAGGATCTCGACCCGGTACACGGTGTGCTTGGTGGTGATTCTGACCGCGGGCCATTCATCCGCGCGCTCGACGAGCACGCTGTTGACGTGCACCCGCTGGACGATCACCACCCGTCTCGGTCGAGACGGTTCGGTGGCTGTCCCGTCGAGTTCGAACTCGTCTGGACGCAAGGTGAGCTTGCCGACGAACCGCAGCGCGTCCTCGGCTTCCCACGCGATTGGAAACGGCGCAACCATGAACACAGTGTGAGAGCACAGAGACGTCGTGACATGGGCGGATTTGCGGAACCGGTGCGGCGGGAAATTACGGACGTTTCAGCAGTCCGTGATCCATCGCGTAGCGCACCAGCTCGGCTCGGGTGGAGAGCCTCAGCTTGGTGAAGATGTGCGAGCGATGCGACTCGACCGTGCGAACACTGACCACCAGTTGCTCGGCGATCTCGGGGTTGGTGTACCCCAGCGCGAGCAGCGAGAGCACCTCCCGCTCACGGTCGGAAAGCGCCTCCCCGTCGGCGTCGCCCGGTGATGGCGGGCGAGACCAGCCGTGCTCCCAGCGCCGGATGCACGTACTGCTCCCCGGCCGCCACTCGGCGGATCGCGTCGACCACCTCGGTGTCGGCCGCCTCCTTGAGCACGTAGCCGCGAGCGCCGGCCGCAAACGACTGACGAACGTAGGCGGGGTCGTCCTCCATCGACAGCATCACGACTCGTGACTCGGGCGACTCGGTGAGCAGTTCAGCGATCACGTCAACGCCACTTCTCCCCGGCATTGTGACGTCCAGCAGGATCACATCCGGCTTGTGCCGGCGGGTCAGAAACACCGCATTGCGGGCATCGGCGGCGTCGCCGACGACCTCGAGGTCGTCCTCTCGCTCGAGCAAAAGCCGAATACCCGATCGGACGACCGCGTGGTCATCGACGATCAGCACTCCGATCACAGCGACACCTCGACGGCGACCGTGGTGCCGAAGCCCTCGGTGGATTCGACGCGAAGGTTCCCGCCGACCAGTTCGACTCGATCACGCATCGAGACCAGCCCCAGGCCGCCGAGCGCCGCGGTGGTTTCGAACCCTCGCCCGTCGTCTTCGATCACGACCACCGCTCGACCCGCGTGGTGTTGGGCGACGACGCTGACGGTGCCGGCACCCGCGTGTTTGGCCACATTGGTGAGCGATTCCTGCACGATCCGGTAGAGGGCAGTCTCCACCGGGTCGGGCAGCCGCTCCTCCAGCCCCGACGTCTGCAGGTCGATCTGCAGACCGGTGCGCCGGCCAAACGTCTCGGTCAGGCGCTCGAGCGCAGCCTTGAGACCGAAGTCGTCGAGCGCGGTGGATCGCAGCTCCACCGCCAGGGCGCGGAGATCGCGAATCGACCCGGTGATCGTCTCGCGCAGCTCGGTGAGGATTCGGGCGGTTTCGGCGGGGTCACGTGATTCCTCGGCACGCCGCAGCCCCATCAACACCGACGCCAGCGACTGCCCGGTGTCATCGTGCAGCTCGCGGGCGATCCGGCGGCGCTCCGCCTCCTGTGCCTCGACCACCCGTCGAAGCGTCTCGCGGCGAGCTTTCTCTCGCTCCTCGGCGCCCAGCAGGAGCGCCTCGGCGTCGGAGCGATCGCGCTCGGACTGAAGCGAGCGCGCCATGCCCAGCGCCAGAGTCGCACGAGCCGCAAAGAGCCCCATCACCTGTTCGTCGTCCTCATTGAAGACCGGCCGCTCGAGGCTGTCGACCGCAATCAGGACACCGTCGGCGGCATCGCGTCGAATCAGCGGAAAGATCAGCACCGCCTTACCACCGATGATGTCGGTTGCCACCGGGTTGAACTGAGGATCCCCGCGCACGTCGTCGATCCTCACGGGCCTGCGAGCGCGTAACGCGATTCCCGATTTGGAGGCGGCCACCGGAATCTCGACTCCGACAACGGCCGCAGCTCCTTCACCGCTGGCCGCCTCGACCCGCAACATGGCTTCCCCCGGCCGAGCCAGAGCGACCATCACCACGCGTGCGTGCAAGCCGGCACACGCCTGGGCTGCGACCAGCTCCAAGACGTGCCGTTGGGGCTGTCCGGAGACAATCGCATCGTTCACCTCGCGCACCGACGAGAGCTCCGAGACCGCCCGCTCGAGCGCGAGCAAGTGTTCCTGCGCGTCGGCGTAGAGTCCGCGCGTTCTGGATGGCGACACCGGCTTGTGCGGCCAGCGTGGTCGCCAGCCGTTCATCGGTCTCGGTGAACTCGCCCCCGTGCTTTTCGGTCAGGTAGAGATTGCCGAACACGCTGCCGCCCGCCACCACCGGCACCCCCAGAAAGCTCGTCATCGGTGGATGGTTCGGCGGAAACCCGGCCGAGCGAGGATCGGCCTGGATGTTTGTCAAGCGCAGGGGGCGGGCGTCGCTGATCAGCACTCCCAGGATGCCGCGTCCGATCGGCTCGGGTCCGATGGCCCTACGGGTTTCGGGGTCGAGCCCATGGGTGATAAATCGGTCGAGCCGGTTCCCCGACTGGTCGATCACCCCGAGCGCCCCGTACTGGGCGTCGGTCACACGGCAGGCGAGTTCGACCAGCCTGGTCAGGACCGCCTCGAGATCCAAGCCACTACCGATCGTTATGCCCGCATCGAGGAGGAGCTCGAGCCGCGAAGCATCGGTGATACCGGCGTTCACTCGGCCATTCTAGATCGGGCGGACTTCGGAGAACCCGCGATGCGATTCAGTGGCGACCCCGATTCGCCGGTGACAGACGGCTCCTAGATTGACGTGACACCACCACAGCGGAGGACGTCGTGTCGACCATGTTGATTGCAACCGATGGCTCGAAGGCCGCCCAGAAGGCCTCTGAACTCGGGTTGGAGATCGCAAGCGCCGCCGGAGACGACGTCGTCTTCGTGTCGGTGTGGGACATCGTCAAGAGCAACTTCGGCCAGTTCAGCGCGACCATCGAGCAGCGCTACCTCGAAGGCGACAAGGAGCGGGCCGAGGCGGTACTGGTCGCGTCCAAGGCCCTCGCCACGCGCTACGGGATCGACGCGGACACGGTGTCGCGGTCGGGTGACGCCGTGGAGGAGATCTGCAAGGTCGCCGCCGAGCGAGACGCGCGGCTGATCGTGCTCGGGTCGCACGGCTGGGGTGCGATCCGCGGATTCATGTCCGCAAGCGTCGCTGCCGGCGTGCTTCGCCACGCGCCGTGCGCGGTGTTGAGCGGCACGCCCCAACCGCCGGGCCTACTCGATCCAGAGGAACTGGTCGGGGAGACCGCGTCGGGCCGACAGCATGAGTAGCTCATCCACGGATGTACGTTTGACATCCGCCCAGGCCCAGGCGATCGACGCCTACTGGCGGGCCGCGAATTACCTGTCGGTGGGCCAGATCTACCTGCTCGACAATCCGCTTTTGCGAGAGGCGCTGGTGCCTGCCCATGTCAAGCCGCGGCTCTTGGGCCACTTCGGAACGGCACCGGGCCTCAACCTGATCTACGCACATCTCAATCGCGTGATCTGTGAGCGCGACCTGAACATGATCTACGTCGCCGGCCCCGGCCACGGCGGCCCGGCGCTGGTGGCCAACGCCTACCTCGAGGGCACCTACTCCGAGGTCTACCCCGATATCGGTCGAAACATCGACGGACTGCGCAAGCTGTTCCGCCAATTCTCGTTCCCGGGCGGCATTCCCAGCCACGTCGCACCCGAGACGCCGGGATCGATCCACGAAGGCGGAGAGCTCGGCTACTCGCTCGCACACGCGTTCGGCGCGGCCTTCGACAATCCCGACCTGGTGGTCGCCTGCGTGGTCGGAGACGGAGAGGCCGAGACCGGCGCGCTGGCCGCGAGCTGGCACTCCAACAAGTTCCTCAACCCCCGCAATGACGGCGCGGTGCTCCCGATCCTTCACCTCAACGGCTACAAGATCGCGAACCCGGCGGTGCTGGCGCGCATCCCCGAGCACGAGCTGGTGTCGCTGTTCGAGGGCTATGGATGGCATCCGCTGGTGGTCACCTGCGAGATCTCCGACCCCCACGAGGTCGTGCACCAGTCGATGGCCGCCGCGCTCGACCAGGCGTTCGACGAGATCGCCGCGATCCAGCACGCGGCCCGCGAGGAGGGGGCGGTGAGTCGGCCCACCTGGCCGATGCTGATCCTGCGATCGCCGAAAGGATGGACGTGCCCCAGCGAGGTCGACGGACTGCCGGTCGAGGGGACGTGGCGGTCGCACCAGGTGCCGGTGGCCAACGCCCGGGGAACCTCGAACACCTGGCGATTCTGGAGACATGGCTGCGAAGCTACCGGCCGAACGAGCTGTTCGACGTGGGCGGGGCACCGAACCGCGAGTTCGACCGGCTCCACCCGCAGGGCGAGCGGCGGATGAGCGCCAACCCCCACGCCAACGGGGGCTGCCTGCTGAAGGATCTCGATCTGCCCGACTTCCGCCGCTATGCCGTTGCCGGTCACGGCTCCGGGGACCACCTCCAGCGAGGCGACTCGCGTGCTGGGAGAGTTCCTGCGAGATGTGATCACCAAGAATCCCGAACACGTTTCGGCTGTTCGGGCCGGACGAGACCGCCTCGAACCGGCTTTCGGCGGTGTTCGAGGCGACCAGCCGCGCGTGGGACGCCGAGACGCTCGCGGTCGACGTGGAGCGCACCCCTGACGGCCGGGTGATGGAGGTGCTGTCCGAGCAGCTCTGCGAAGGCTGGTTGGAGGGCTATCTGCTGACCGGGCGCCACGGCCTCTTCAACTCGTACGAGGCGTTCATCCACATCGTCGATTCGATGTTCAACCAGCACGCCAAGTGGCTCAAGGTGAGTCGCCAGATCCCATGGCGACAGCCGGTGGCGTCGCTCAACTATCTGCTCAGCTCCCACGTCTGGCGGCAGGATCACAACGGCTTCTCGCATCAGGATCCCGGGATTCATCGACCACGTCGTGAACAAACGTGCCGAGGTGGTGCGCGTGTATCTGCCGCCGGACGCAAACACGCTGCTGTCGGTCGCCGCCCACTGCCTGGCAAGCCGCGACTACGTCAACGTGATCGTGGCGGGCAAGCAGCCCACTCTCAACTACCTCTCGATGGACGATGCGGTCGATCACTGCACACGCGGAGCCGGCATCTGGGACTGGGCCTCGAACGACGGCGACGCCCAGGAGCCGGACGTGGTGATGGCGTGCTGCGGCGACACCCCCACCCTCGAGACGCTGGCCGCGGTCGCCGTTCTCCGTGAGCGGCTTCCGGATCTGCGCGTGCGCGTCGTGAACGTGGTTGACCTGATGCGCCTGCAACCAGAGACGGTGCATCCGCACGGGATGTCCGACGCCGAGTTCGATGCGCTCTTCACCACCGATCGGCCGGTGATCTTCGCCTACCACGGCTACCCCGCACTGATCCACCGGCTCACGTACCGGCGCACCAACCATCGCAACATCCACGTGCGCGGCTACAACGAGGAGGGAACCACGACCACGCCGTTCGACATGGTGATCCTGAACGACCTCGACCGCTTCCATCTGGTGATGGACGTGATTGATCGCGTGCCCGGCCTCGAATCGAGTGCCGGCCACATTCGGCAGGACATGGTCAGCAAGCGGCTGCGCTGCCGCCAGTGGACGCGCGACCACGGTGAGGATCCCGCGGAGATCACCGATTGGGCGTGGCCGTACTGACCGACGGCGACATCCTGGTGGTGAACGCCGGCTCGACCAGCCTCAAGCTGCGCGTGGTCGCACGCGACGGGCAGGCGACGGCGGTCGACTCACTGGACGGCGTTCGCGGCGAATCGATCGCGGCAGTCGGACATCGCATCGTTCACGGCGGGTCGCGCTACCGCGATCCGGTGCTGGTGGATGAGACGGTGCGGCGCCAGATGATCGAGCTGGAGGAACTCGCGCCGCTGCACAACGCGCCGGCCCTCGCAGCGCTGGACGACGCCCGCGCGCGGTTCCCCGACATCCCCCATGTCGCGGTGTTCGACACCGGTTTCCATGCGACCATCCCGCCCGAAGCGGCGATCTACGCGGTGCCGCGGGAGTGGCGCGAGCAATGGGGGATTCGCCGCTTCGGCTTCCACGGCCTCTCGGTCGCCTGGTCGGCCCAACGCGCCGCAGAGCTGCTGCAACCTCCGCCGTCTCCGCTTCGGCTGGTGGTGTGCCATCTCGGCGGAGGCTCGTCGGTGACCGCGGTGGTGGACGGGCGCTCGGTGGACACCACCATGGGCTTCACGCCGCTCGAGGGCGTACCGATGACCACACGCTCGGGCTCGGTCGATCCCGGGCGCGGTGCTGCACGTGCTGCGCCGTTCGGGCATGACGGTGGACGCACTCGAGCATCAGCTGGAACGCGAATCCGGCCTGCACGCCCTGACCGGCACCAGCGGAGACGTCCGCGATCTCGAAGCCGCAATCCGCAGCGGAGACGTCAACGCCAGACTCCCGCTCGACCACCTCAGCCTGCGTGTCGCGGGAGCGGTCGCCGCGATGGCCGTGTCGGCCGGTGGCATCGAGGCGCTCGTGTTCACCGCCGGCGTCGGCGAAAACTCCTCGTTGGTGCGCGCGGCGGTGTGCGACCGGCTCAGATTCCTCGGCGTGCACCTCGAGCCGACTCGAAATCGGGACGCCGTGCCCGACTGTGACATCGCAGACGACAAATCGCCCGCTCGGATCCTGGTGGTGCACGCCCGGGAGGAACTGATCGCTGCCAGACTCATTCGCGCGTATCTGGGCTGAGCGCGCGCAAGCGCGTTGAGGATGACGCCGACGTCGATCACCTCTTGGGCAATCGCGCCCGCCACCGGCGGGAGGTAGCCGAAGGCCGCAAACGCCATCCCGGTGACGCTCAGGCCGATACCGATCAGCACGCTCTGGCGGGCGATCGCGACCGACCGCCGGCCGATCCGGATCGCGTCCACCACGCGGTCGATGCGGTCATCCACAATCACGACGTCGGCAGTCTCGGCCGCAGCCGAACCGCCGCGGGTGCCGATCGCAATGCCCACGTCCGCACCGGCCAGGGCGGGCGCGTCGTTGACACCGTCGCCGACCATCGCCACGGGTCCGCCCCACTCTGCCGCCCGCACTGTTGCACACACATCCAGCTTCTCGCTGGGAGAGAGGCCGGCGTGCACCGCATCGACCTCCAGCTGTCGGCCGATCCGTTCGGTCACCCCGGCGCGGTCGCCACTGACGATGGCAACGTGCCGCACCCCGCTGCGGTGCAGCCGATCGACCAGGCCGCCGGCGTCGATGCGCAGGTCGTCACTCATCACGACCACGCCTTCGACGTGGCCGTTGACTGCGACGAATACCCGAGCGCTGTCCTCTTCGACACCCAGCGCTGTGGTGTCAGGCAGATCATCGATACCACGGTCACGGAGAAACGCCGGGCTGCCCAGCGCCACTCGCTCAGCGCCCACCCGGCCCGCGATCCCCTCACCGACACCCTCGTCGGTGTCGTGCGGCAGTTCCAGCGGCACCCCGTCCTCAGTCGCCGCCGCGACCAGGGATGCGGCCACGCCATGCAGCGAGACCTGGTCGAGCGACGCCGCCAGCCGCAGGATGTCTGTGTCTGACCGCCCGTTCAGCGCGACGATTCGCTCCACTGTGGGCACGCCCAGAGTGACGGTGCCGGTCTTGTCGAACAGCACCGCGCGGACAGATCCAAGCGCCTCGATCGCGGCCGCGCCTTTGACAATCACGCCCCGGCGAGCGGCAGCCGACACCCCCGACACCAGCGCGACCGGTGCGGCCAGAATCAGCGGGCAGGGCGTCGCCACCACCAACACCGCCAGCGCACGCACCGGATCGCCACTTCCGATCCAGGCCACCGCAGCGGCGATCAGGGTGATCGCAAGAAACCGGGTCGCATACCGGTCGGCGAGCCGCTCGAACGGTGCGCGACGAAGCTCAGCGGCTTTGACCAGCCTGATGATCGAGGCGAAGGTACTGTCGGCAGCCGGTCGGGTGACAGCCATCTCGAACACCGCACCGAGGTTGGTGGTTCCCGATCGGATATCACCACCACGGCTCATCTCCACGGGGAACGACTCGCCGGTCAACGCCGCCTCGTTGAGAGTGGCGTGGTCGGAGTGGAGCGTTCCGTCGGTCGGCACCACCTCTCCGGTGCGTACAACCACCACCTCACCCACCACAACCGCGTCGATCGCCACTGCTTCGATCGAGCTTCCGCGGCGCACGTTGGCGGTGCGTGGTGCCCGGCCCAAGAGAGCCGAGAGCTCTCGCCGCGCGCGCCGCGCGGCATAGGCCTCAAGCGCATTGCCGCCACTGAGCATGACCGCGACGACCGCACCCGCCAGGTACTGCCCCAGGATCAGCGAGCCCGCCATCGCCAGCAGCGCGATCGCATCAACGCCGACATCTCCCCGAGCAAGCGATTTCACCACCGACCACGTCAGCGGTACCAGCAGGGCGGCGGTCGTGACCACCCAGATCGCGTCTGCGGCGGACGAGCGACCCGCGAGGCTGAGCCCGATGCCTGCCAGCAACGCAAGCAGGGCGGCGCCGGCCACGATCGTGGCCGAGATGTCTGTGCTGGTCGCGCGGCCGGCCGCGTGGTCTGTGCGTGCCATACCAGGCGAATTCTGGTCGCCGGCCCCGGTGGCGGCATCCGTACCGGCACCGCCAGAGTTGCGTAGTTTCCCGCGCCGCTGACCAGCACATCCACCCATGCCCCCGAGGCGGTGTGCGCGGTGCAATAGGACCGCATTCCTAAACGGACTCTGATCAGGAGGAACGTCATGGCTTCGGTACCTGAGGGCGCCAACCGCCCCAAGCTCAAGCGCTCACTGGGTCTCTCGATGGCCACGGCGCTTGTCGTCGGAAATATGGTCGGCTCTGGCGTCTTCGGCCTACCGTCCGCACTGGCCGGCACCGGCCCGATCGCACTGCTCGCCTGGGTGTTCACCGGCGCCGGTGCGATCCTGCTGGCACTGGTGTTCGCGAACCTCGGCCGGGCCTATCCACGCACCGGCGGGCCGTACGCCTACACGCGTATCGCCTTCGGCGACTTCGCCGGATTCTGGACGGCCTGGGGCTACTGGATTGCGGCGTGGGCCGGTAACGCCGCGATCGCGGTGATCTTCGTCAGCTACGCCAGCGTGTTCTGGCCCAGTCTCGCCACGAACAACGCGCTCGCCTTCGCGCTGGGGTTGTCGGTGATCTGGGGGCTGACGCTCTTGAACATGGCCGGCGTACGCGAGTCCGGTGTGATGCAGGTCGTCACCACCGTGCTCAAGTTCGTGCCGCTGCTCTTGATCGGCGTGATCGGCCTGTTCTACATCAACACCGCCAACTTCTCTCCGTTTGACCCGGCCCATGGCAGCCTGGTGGGCCACTTCCACGCCATCTCGTTCGCAGCCACGTTGACGCTGTGGGCGTTCCTGGGACTGGAGTCGGCCACCGTGCCGGCCGAGGAGATCAAGGACGTCAAGCGCACCCTGCCGCGGGCCACCATCTTCGGAACGCTCGCAGTCACGGTGCTGTATGTGATCTCGACCGTGGCGGTCATGGGCGTGATCCCCAGCGCAAAGCTGGCCGACTCGCCGGCCCCGTTTGCCGACGCCGCTCAGGTCATGTTCGGTAACTCGGTGCTCGGGATGTCACCCAGCAAGCTGATCGCCGCGGTCGCGATGATCTCGACGTTCGGTGCACTCAACGGCTGGATCCTGATCCAGGGGCGCATCCCTCTGGCCGCCGCGCAGGACGGGCTCTTCCCGCGTCAGTTCGCGCAGGTCAGCGGCGTGCGTAAGACGCCGATCGTCGGTCTGGTTGCCTCGTCGGTGCTGCTGACGGGTCTGATGGCGATGAACTACCAGTCGTCTCTGACCGACACGTTCACCAAGGTCATCATCCTGGCCACCCTGACCACGCTGGTGCCCTACGCCTTCGCGGCAGCTGCGCAGCTGATGCAGATGTTCAACGATCGCGAGAACTTCACCGGGCGCCGGGTGGCGCGCGACGCCACCATCGCGATCCTCGCCTTCGCCTACTCCTTCTGGATGATCTACGGCGCGGGCCAGGAGTACATCGCGCAGGGCTTCCTGCTGCTGATGGCAGGCATCCCGGTGTACGTGTACATCAAGTGGCGCAACGCCAAGAACGCCGCCGAGGCCGCTCGGGCGATCCCACCGGGCGTACCGGAGACGGCCGAGCCTCGACAGACGCTCGAGACGGTGGGTGGATGACGCGCATGATCAATCACCTCCACCCCACGCACACCACCCTGGGGAGTGCAACCGCTCCCCAGGTGGGGGTCGCATCCGAGGTTGGCACGCTGCGGCGAGTGATGCTGCACCGGCCCGGGAACGAGCTGAAGCGGCTCACGCCGACCAACAAGGATGACCTCCTGTTCGACGACGTACTGTGGGTCAAGCGCGCTCGTCAAGAGCACGACGCGTTCGCCGATGCGCTCGTCGAACGGGGGGTCGAGGTGCTCTACCTCAACGAGCTGCTGACCGAGACACTCTCGGCTGAAGCCGCCCGCACCGAGCTGATCGACGGCATGTTGCGCGTCGGCGGCACTCGGGATGCGGTTCACCGCAGAGCTCAGAGACTGGCTTGGAGAGCTCTCGCCCGAGACGCTGACGGAGGTCGCGATCGCGGGTGTGACGTATGACGAGTTGCCGCGATTGGGTCGCTCGCTGGCCGCACAGGTTGCGGCACCGGACGAGTTCGTGCTGCCGCCGCTGCCCAACCACCTGTTCACCCGCGACACCTCGGCCTGGATCTACGACGGGGTGACCGTGAACGCGATGGCCAAGCCGGCGCGTGTGCGTGAGGCCGTGAACGTGAATCTGATCTATCGCCACCACCCGGCATTCCAGTCCGCCGCCCCGAACTTCTGGAGCGACGATCTGGGCGAAGCCGCGACTCTCGAAGGCGGCGACGTGCTGGTGGTCGGCAAGGGCTGCGTGCTGATCGGGATGGGCGAGCGCACCCGTCCGGCTGCGGTCGAGGCGATGGCGGGACGGCTGTTCGAGGCGGGTGCGGCCCGGCAGGTGATCGCGGTGGTGCTGCCCAAACAACGATCGGCCATGCACCTGGACACGGTCATGACCATGATCGACCGAGACGCGTTCACGATCTACCCCGAGCTTCGCCACAGCCTGAGCGCGTACTCGCTGGTGCCGGGTCGAGATGCGCTTTCGATCACCCCGGTGCCCGATCTCTTCGCCGCGCTGGCCGAGGCACTCGACGTCGAGCAGCTGCGTCTGATCGAAACCGGCGGCGACCGCTACGAGGCCGCCCGCGAACAGTGGGACGACGGCAACAACGTGCTCGCCGTGGCTCCCGGGGTCGTGGTCGCGTACGAGCGAAACGTCGACACCAACACCCGCCTTCGCCACGAGGGCATCGAGGTCATCACCATCGCGGGAGCCGAACTCGGCCGCGGCCGAGGCGGTCCCCGCTGCATGTCGTGCCCGATCCTCCGCGACCCTGCGTGACCACCAAGGAGCGCCACAAATGACCGAGACACTCACCGCCAAAGTCACCCCCCGACGATCTGCTGCGGATCAGCGATCTCGACGAGCACCAGTTCGAGCATCTGCTGTACCAGGCGGCGTGCATGAAGGCTCGGCCGTTCGAGTACCGCACCCAGCTGCCGGGCAGGATGATCTCCTGCTACTTCGAGAAGCCGTCGACCCGCACGCGGGTGTCGTTCGCCGGCGCCGCAGCTCGGCTGGGGATGACCGCGCTGTGGCTGCGGCCGGATGAGCTGCAGCTGGGCCGCGGCGAGCCGATCGCCGACACCGCCCGCGTGCTCGCCGGGTACTCGGCCGCAATCGTGGTGCGCACGTTCGATCAGGCGGTGGTGCAGCAGATCGCCGATGCCAGCGACGTGCCCGTGATCAACGCCCTCACCGACCAGCACCACCCCTGCCAGGCGCTGGCGGACTTCCTGACGCTGCGCGAGCGGTTTGGTGAGATCCACGGCTTGCGGCTCGCATACATCGGCGACGGCGACAACGTCGCCCGGTCGTTGATGGAGGCCGGCGCGCTGGCCGGCGTCGAGATCGTGGTCGCCTCTCCCAAGCACTATCGGATTGGCGCCGGGGAGACCCAGCGGCTGGAACGCGTCGCCCGTGAACACGGAAGCCACGTGACGGTGGTCGACGATCCGCGCGAGGCGGTGCGAGGCGCCGACGCCGTCTACACCGATGTGTGGGTGTCGATGGGCGAGGAGTCCGAACGAGCCGCGCGGCTGCGGGAGCTGGAGCCGTTCCGAGTCACCCCAGAGCTGATGGCACTGGCCAACCCCCATGCGGTGTTCATGCACTGCCTTCCCGCGCATCGCGGCGAGGAGGTGTCGGCCGCGGTCATCGACGGGCCGACCAGCGTTGTCTGGCAGCAGGCGGCAAACCGGCTGCCGACCGAGCAGGCGCTGCTGCACTCACTGATCAGGGGAAACTGGGTGGCACCATGACCACCCCGCAGGAACGCCCGCTGGTCGTGCTCGCTCTCGGCGGCAACGCCCTGCTTCGCCGGGGTGAGCCGATGGACGCCGAGCACCAGCGCCGAAACGTCGGCATCGCGGCTGAGGCGATCGCCGCACTCGACCGGGACTACCGGCTCGTCGTCACCCACGGAAACGGCCCCCAGGTTGGCCTGCTGGCGTTGCAGGCCGAGGCCATGCCCGACACAGAGCCCTACCCACTCGACGTGCTGGGAGCAGAGAGCGAAGGCATGATCGGCTACCTGATCGAACAGGCGCTGGGCAACCACCTCGGCGATCGGCCGATCGCGACGCTGCTGACCCAGGTCGTGGTCGACGCGGACGATCCGGCGTTCGACAACCCGACCAAGCCGATCGGCCCCATCTACGACGAGGTCACCGCCCACAAGCTCGCGAGAGCGCGGCGATGGGCGGTGGCAGCCGACGGGGCGAACTTCCGCCGGGTGGTTCCCTCACCCCAACCGCACCAGGTGGTGGAAATCGACACCATCCGGATCCTGCTGGACGCGGGGGTCGTGGTCGTCTGCGCGGGCGGCGGCGGCATCCCGGTGGTGGCCGACGAGATCGGTCGCCACGGCGTCGAGGCGGTGATCGACAAGGATCTCTCGGCCGCGCTGCTCGCCGAGGAGCTCGACGCGGACGAGCTTGTGATGGTCACCGACGTCGACGTCGTCCAGGCCGGCTGGGGCACCGCATGCGCCTATCCGATCCACACCGCCCACCCGGACGAGCTGCGCGACCTGCAGTTCGCCGCGGGGTCGATGGCTCCCAAGGTCGAGGCGGCGTGTCGATTCGTGGAACACACCGGCCATGCCGCGGTGATCGGCTCGCTGGACGAGATCGGAAGCTTGGTGAGACAACGCGCGGGCACCGTCGTCACCGGTCACCCCACATCAGTCGTCACCACAACTCCCAACGGAAGGAGATCATGATGTTCTCGAAAATCGTGATTGCGCTGGACGGCTCGGAGCACTCGCTCAAGGCGGTTGAGTACGCAAAGCGGTTGTCGCCGGACAAGAGCGCCCGGATCGAGGTCGTCCACGTCCGCGAGCTGCTGATGGGCCGCGGCGTCGGCGGAGCGCCGGTGAAGCTGGACGAGGCGGCAGTGGTCGAGCAGGTGCAGGGCACGGTTCACAGCCTCAGTGAGGCGGGATATGACGTGCACCTGCAGGTGGTGTCCACAGTGCGCGACGGGCCGGCGCAGATTATCGCCGAGACCGCGAAGTTGATCCACGCCGACGTGATCATCGTGGGCACGCGCGGCCACGGCCCGGTGTCGGGCCTGCTGGTCGGATCCGTGGCCCAGCGACTGCTTCACCTCGCACCCTGTCCGGTGCTCGTGATTCCCGTCGCGGCGTCGGCCGGTGAGAAGCAGGAGTCCGCGGCTGCCGCCGCGACCACCGCTTGAGCGAGCAGGCGATTTCACCACGAGAGGCTGTCCAGGTGATATCTAAGGGGCGTCGATGCGCGCAATGGTGCTCACACAGCCCGGCGACTTGGCGCTGAGGACGGTCGCCGATCCGATCGCCTGTGATGGTCAGGTGGTGATCGATGTGTCGGCGTGCGCCGTCTGCCGCACCGACCTGCAGATCGTACGGGGAGACCTGCCGATGCGCCGCGCGCCGCTGATTCCCGGCCACCAGGTGGTCGGTCGGCTGCCCTCCGGCGAACGCGTGGGGCTGGCGTGGCTGGGAGGAGCCGACGGGACGTGCAACTACTGCAGAGCCGGGCTGGAGAATCTCTGCGAGCACGCCGACTTCACCGGTTGGACGCTGAACGGCGGGTACGCCGAACGGGTGGCGGCCCGCAGCGACTTTGTGTTCCCGCTGCCCGACCAGCTCTCGGACGAGGAGGCCGCGCCGCTCCTCTGTGGTGGCATCATCGGATACCGATCGCTGATGCTCAGCCGGGTCGAGCCGGGACAGCGGCTGGGTCTGTTCGGGTTCGGATCATCCGCGCACCTGGCGATCCAGGTCGCCAAGCATTGGGGCTGCGAGGTGTGCGTGTTTTCACGGTCAGCCGGCGAGCACGATCTGGCCCGCGACCTCGGAGCCGATTGGGTCGGCGGCTACGACGACTCGCCTCCGGCACCGCTGGACGCGGCGGTCACATTCGCTCCTGTGGGCTCGGTGGTCGTGTCCGCGTTGGCGGTGCTCGCGCCCGGCGGGACGGTGGCGATCAACGCCATCCATCTGGACAAGATGCCCGAGTTCTCTTACGACCTGCTGTGGGGGGAGCGAAGCCTGCGCTCGGTCGCGAACTTCACCCGCGAGGACGCCCGCGAGTTCCTCGAACTGGCCGCCGAGATCCCGATACGCGCCCAGACGACGGTGTTCGACCTGGACGCCGCCGGCGAGGCGCTGGACGAGCTGGAGGGCGGGCGGATCCAGGGGACGGCGGTGCTGCGGGTGGGTTAGACGTCAGGCGGCACCACCAGCACAGGCCTGTGGCTGTGGTTCACCAGGCCGTGCGAGACGCTCCCGAGCACGGTTGACTTGAAGCCGCCCAGACCGCGGGCGCCGACCACGATCACCGATCCGTCGTGAGCATCTGCGAAGCCGAGGATCGACTGCCACACCGAGCCGTTCGACTTCACCGCCGCCGCCGTCGCATCGGGCACGAGAGCTGCTCCTTCGGCGGCGAGGGCAGCCGCCGCGCCCGCGGACGCCCGATCGACCGCATCGACGTTCTCGGGCGGAAGGATTCCGTGTGTGAGTCCGGCGGTCGCCACCCACGCCGATCGCCAGACGGTGATCACGATCGCTGGGCAGCCGGAGAGGGTCCTCGGCGCAGTGGCCAGTGCATGCTTGGCGGGCTCTGAGCCGTCGTAGCAGTAGATCGCAGGCCGATTGGTCATGCTGGTGCCGACCACGAGAGGACGAGCTGGCCGGCATCGGGAACTACGACGTCGGCGAAGCGATCCAGACGGCCGCCGGTGGCCGATCGGTCGATCCCAACCACCAGCCCGAACTCCCCACGCCTGGCAGCTTCGACTCCGGCCTCTGCGTCCTCCACCACGACGGCGTCGGCGGGCTCCACCCCGAGCCGTCGAGCCGCCTCGAGAAACCCGCCCGGGTGTGGTTTCCCCGGCATACCGAGCGCCCGGATCTCGACGCCACTGAGCCGAACGTCGAACGCGTCGGCGACGCCGGCAGCGTGAGTGACCGTGTCGCAATCCATGCTCGACGACACCAACGCGGTCGGGATACCCGCGCTGCGAAGTTCACGCAGCAGGCCGACGGTGGACGGATACGGCCGAACACCCTCGATACCCACGAGCCGCAGAAATTCCCGGTTCTTGGCGTTCGCAAGGGCGCAGACGGTCGCCGTCCCGGGCGAATCGGTCGGCTCGCCAAAAGGCAGCGAAATGCCACGTGCAGTGAGAACGTCTCTGGTGGCGTCGAACCGCGGCCGCCCGTCGAGGTACTTGCGGTAGTCGATTTCGGAGTCAAATCTCACCGCATGGCGGTCGAAGATCGTCTGCCATGCGCGCCTGTGCAGCCCCGTGGTATCGGTCACAACGCCGTCGAGATCGAACACGAACGCCCGGAACGTGCCCAGCGACTCACCTCTGACGGTGACGCTGACCCATGCAGTGTCCGCGGTTGTTCCCATCATCGCAGTCTCGCTCGCATCGACCGTGCCCGAATCGGGGACGGCACGCACGCTGGTGCGGCGAACCTCGTATGCACGATCGGGCTGCACACGGATGCCGGAGCCACCGCCCCGGATGACGATGTCAATCATCAGCGCCCAATCAGGAGGAAGACATGTCCACCGAGAGTTCACTGCCGACGGTGGCCGTCGGCGACCGACTCGTCGTTCATGCCCATCACCAAGGGGCCATCCCGCTTGACGCCGAGATCATCGAGGTGCTCGGAGACCACGGACCGTACCGGGTGCGCTGGCAGTCAGACGGCCACGAGAGCATCATCTATCCAGGCTCCGATGCGAGCATCGAACACTTCCCCGGCTCCCGCGAAACCGGAGCCTCATGAGCGCTGCGGTTGGGTCGAACACACCGGCGTCCGGCGGCGCCACGGGCCGGCGGTCGGAGGGGGTGTTTGCGTCGACCGTGACGCTTGGCCGCGTGGGCGGCGTCGAGATCGGCATCAACTGGACGTGGATCGGGATTTTCGCGCTGATCGTGTGGTCGCTTGCAGCCGTGCAATTCCCCAGAGACGCTCCCGGCCGGTCATGGACTGTCTACTGCGCGATGGCAGTGGTCGCCACGGCGGCGTTCTTCGCGTCGTTGATCCTGCACGAACTCGGCCACGCATTCCAGGCACGCCGCGAGGGTGTACGGATCGAGGGAATCACCCTGTGGCTGTTCGGCGGAGTCGCCAAGATCGTCGGAGAGATCCCGTCCGCCGGCGCCGAGTTTCGGATCGCCATCGCCGGCCCCGCGGTGACGCTCGTCATCGGCGGTGTGTGCATCCTTGCCGCAGTGACACTGCCGCTGCCGGGGGCCGCCGAGTCGGTGATCGCGTGGCTTGGGTACATCAACGCCGCACTGCTTTTGTTCAACCTCCTGCCGGCCCTGCCGCTCGACGGCGGAAGGGTGCTGCGAGCGGCGCTGTGGGCACGATCGGGCGATCTCTCGTCGGCCACCCGACGGGCGGCTCGGGTGGGGACGGTGCTGGCCGCGGTTCTTATCGGAGTGGGCATCTTCGAGGTGCTCGGAGGAGCGGTCACGGGGCTGTGGCTTGCCGTGATCGGCTGGTTCGTGCTCGAAGCGGGACGGGCTGAGGAGCGCCACGTCACCACCCAGGAGGCGCTGGGCAGGCTCGATGTGAGACGGCTGATGACCCTCGATCCGATCTCTGTGGACGCGTCGTCGTCGCTTGCAGTGGTCGCCGCACAGCTGCACGGAAGCTCCCGACACACCTCCTATCCGGTCGTCGACGACGGTCTGGTCGTGGGGTTGTTTCCGCTGCGAGCGTTCGTCGATAGCTCCCCTTCCGACTGGGGGCTGCGGACGGTCAGGCAGACCATGATCCCGGCCGGACGGGTACCGGTGTTCGCCGGCTCGACACCGGCAATCGAGGCGGCCGACACGCTGATGACCACACCTGTCGGCCGCGGCTTGGTGTTCGAGCAGGGCGAGCTGGTCGGAATCCTGTCGCTCACCGACGTCGCCCGAGCGCTGGCGATGGGAGACGCGGTTTAGATGATTAGCCCGGCGCCGCCATGAGCCCGGCGAGCCACGTTCCCTGCTGATTGAGCGCGCCGTGGCGGATCAACCCCATGCGGTTGGAGTCAAGCGACCACCGCGCCCAGCTGACCTGATGCGTGGCGAAGATCCGTGACATCTGGCTGTTGTAGGCCGAACGGCCGACATCGACGTTCTGAATGCCCCACTCACCCGCGATCATCGGTATCCGCAGGGCGTGCGTGCGCTTCCAGGGAATCGACAGGTTCAGCCACTGGTTCTGGCGGGTGCCGGCGTAGCTGTGGCTGCGCTGGTTGTGCGTCAGCGACCAGCTGGGGATCCAGTTGTCGTTCTGCTCGTCGAATCCAGATCCGCAACAACCGTTGTAGAAGCTGTGCCAATCGAGCACGGTGTGCCGCAGTCCGAAGCCCGCTGCCCGGAAGTTCGCATACTTGATCCCGTAGTTGCCACCGCGGACGCTGAAAAACACGACCCGGTACGGATCGAGACCGAGTATCCGGTCACGGATTCCCGCCTGCCAATGCAGCATCGTTTGATCGAGCGCGTGCGATCCCGCTGAGGGGGAGAACGGGTGCGGCTCGTTGTAGATGCCGTACCCGATCACGTACCGGTAGCGCCGGTAGCGCTCCACGATCTCGCGCACGAACCCCCAGTACGCGGCCTGTGATGCGTGGATGTTCGCCTTCCAGAAGCCCACGGGCGATCCGAACCACATCGGCGTCGGCACACCCCTCAGGTCGAGCTCGACCGCAATCCGGTTGGCGTTGAGCCACTGAACCAGGTTCTCGAGCTGCGCCAGTTCCGCCTGATCGAACACGCCGCGCGCGGGCTCCACGTCGTTCCAGAGCACCCGCACTCTCACGAAGTTGGCACCGAGCTGAGTCACGAGAGTTCGATACTTCGAGTGGTAGTTGAGATTGACGCCTCGCAGGATCACACGCGCTCCGTCCGCGTTCACGAAGTGGACTCCGTGGGTCGTAATCGCCGGTCGCACAGCGGCCTGGGCATCAACGCGACTCGCACCCACCGCCACTGCCATAGTCGAGATCGCGACTGCGACCATGTGCAGGGACGCGCGAGCACCGCGTGAGCAGATCACGACAACCCAGCTCAGTCGACGTAGTGGTGGGAAACGCTGCTCATGTACTCGGCCACGAACCGGCGAGAACGCTCGAGGGCCTCGGCCCGGTCTGCGCGAGACACGCCGTGAAGCACCCGGTCATGAGCGCCCACGGTCAGCACCCACGCTCCTGCCACGCCTCCGCGAGGGTCCCCGTCCCAGCGGAGCAGGCCGACTCTCAGGTTCCAGGTGACGGCCGACCGGTCACCGTCGGACTCTTCCGTCCGCTCGTCCAGGAACTGCAGCAGATCATCGGCGGTCTTCATCGTTCGGATGATGCCGGGGCACCGTCCGCGGGGCATGGGTGAGATCACCCAACCGGCGCCCCGGCGCTCGGTAATTCCCCGCAGTGCCAAACCGGCAATCTCCCGACGTTCAGCGCAGTGACACGCCGTACGCTGAAAGCCGGCACCAGGGGTGAATAACGGTGCCTGGCACCGTTATTCACCACCGACAATGGAGGACCCGCATGGCCACGATTATGATCGCAACCGACGGCTCCCAGGCCGCCGACTCGGCCGTTGGGCTGGGGCTCGAGATCGCCCACACCACAGGCGACGACGTGTTGTTCGTCTCGGTGTGGGACATGATCCGCGGTGGAATCGGAGCACCGTTCGGCTACATCGACCAGGAGTACGTTGACGCCGACCGGGGAGTCGCCGAGGACGTGCTCACCGCCGCTATGGCGCGCGCCGCGAAACTCGGCGTCAATGCCGAGAGTTGCCTGCTGTTCGGCGAGCCGGTGAGCGAGATCTGCACGACCGCGCGAGATCGGAAGGTGCGCATGATCGTGATTGGCGCCCATGGCTGGAGCGCACTCCAGAGCATGATCCACGGCAGCGTCGTGACGGGCGTTCTGAGGTATGCGCCGTGTCCGGTACTGACCGGGGCACCGGGCACGCGTGAGATCCCCGAGTCTTTGACTACTTGAGCGTCTGGAGGTAGGCGACCAGCTGCCGGATCTCCGTCGGTGTGAGGATCCCGCCCCAGTGGGGCATGCTCACGATCGGCGCCCGGCCAATCACGCTCCCCGAGACAATCACGTCGCGAATCTTCTGGGCGGTGTTGAACTCGTTGCGGAAGTCGGCCGTCGCCAGAGAAGGAATTGTCGTGTCCGGGGAGTCCGGGTTGGGCACTCCGCCCAGCCCGTTGGGGCCGTGGCAGTTGACGCACCCGAACTTGACGTACAGCACTGACCCTGCGACCGCGTCGCCTTGACCGACAGGCACCGGAGGCGGCGCTGCATGTTGCACGAGAGGAAGCCCTGCGTGCAGATATGCCGCAAGCTCGTGGATCTGCGTCGTTGAGACGATGCCGTGCCACACCGGCATGAACGGCTTGGTGGGGTTGGACGAGACGCCCGCGCCGTGCTCGATGACCTGCTCCAGCGTCGCCTCACTCAGTGTGGGGCCAAGCGTCGCCAGCGCCGGCACGTCTGGGGAGACGCCTCCCTGGCCCCGGAAACCATGACACTGGCCGCAGGCAAACCGCGAGAAGTCATGCGCACCCGCCGCCACCAGCGGGCTGACGGCCGGGTACGTGGTCACCGTTGGGGACGTTGGCGCCGTCGACGTCGCGTGAGACTCGCCTGCGTACCAGGCGGCCAGAGCGACCGCGAACATGACGAAGCTGACCGCAAGGCAGGCCACCACCACGCCCCCCACCGAGACCCGATCGGGATCCGGATCGCGGGCCGAATCGCTCACGACTGTTCCAGCCTCTGAGTGAGGTCGGAGTCGAGCTCGGCCAGATACGGCCCCAGGTAGCGGGCTGCGAGCTTCCCCGGCGGCCACCACAGCGGCTGCTCGGCGACTGTCGAGGTCGGCCCTCGACCGCCCTGCACCTCCGTCCTCAGATAGCGCGCATCCGCGCCGGTCAAAAGCAGGCCCCGCAGCACCGGTTGAAACGGTTCGGGGGTGATGTTGGCCCCGGCGATGGCTGCGATTGTCTGGGCGGCGGCCACCGCCTGCTGTGCGGCGATGCCGCCCTGTTTGATCGGAAACGCCGTGGTGTCGCCGGCGGCGTAGACGTCATCCAGGCCCTCCACCCGGCCGTGGGTGTCGGTGCGGATCAGGCGGTTGCCGTCCACCGGAACACCCGGAATCCCGATGCCTCCGAGCTGGGGCATCGCCACCACGCGGTCGGCCCGGATGGCATCGCCGGGCAGCACCTCGAGCTGACCGTCGTGGAACCGTACGGGTGTGCGCCGCGGGTGAAACACAATCCCGCGGTCGGCCATCATCGCCGCGATGGTGCGACCGGCCTCGCCTCCGAATGCTTCCAGCGGGGTCGCCTCAGGAGTGACCACGCCGATCTCGACGAATTCACGGCGCATGTTGCCGTTGGGATAGCGATAGATCCCGCCCTTTTCGGCGAGAAACTGGCCAGTGAGGAGGCACAACTCGTACAGCGGGAGTGCCCAGCCGAGGCTCGCCGGCAGGGCGAACATGAGCCGTGATGCGCGTCCCTCGCGAACGTCGGCAAGCACGCTGCTCATGCGATCGATGTCGCCCGGGCCGCGAAACGTGGTGGCGCCCGGAACGGCCTCGCGCGCTTCCGCCCCGCAGGCGATCACCAACGCCTGATATTCCAGCACGTCGCCGTTCTCGAGGATCACGCTCCGGTGCTCGGCATCCACCGATGCCAACCGGCCCACCACCAGGTGGATACCGAGATCATTGGCGATGCGGAAGAGGTCGAACCGGCGGAGCGAAGACTTGCCGAACGGCACCCCCACCGACGCCGGCGCGAACGTAAACCGATCGGTCGACGCGACCAGGGTCACGTCCACCAAGCCTTCTGCGAGATCGCGCAGGGCGAGGGCCGTTTCCAGCGCGGCCACTCCGCCGCCGGCGATGACCACCTTCAGTGGCCGCAGCGAGCTGTTGTTTGCCTGCATGGTTGAAAGGCTCGCACCACCGCAGGTGCACGCCATCGGTGAATTCCCCGATCGCGGGATCGGGATACCCGCATTGCGGATCGTCAGCCGACCACAATCCTCCACGCCCGCGGAATCCGTATGCTGGATTGCTCAACGGCCTCTTGGGTTGGAGAACATGTGTTTCCGGTACCGCTGTTTAGGGGCATCCGGCCCGTAGATCGGGCTCGCGTCCCGACGGAGGTGGTGGCCGGGATAACGCTGGCGTGCTTGGCGATTCCCGAGGTGATGGGCTACACCAAGATCGCCGGCATGCCGGTGATCACCGGTCTCTACACGATCCTGATCCCGACCGCGGTGTTCGCGATCATGGGGTCGTCTCGTCATCTGGTCGTGGGTGCCGACTCGGCCACCGCGGCCATTCTGGCAGCAGGACTGGCGGGGATGGCGGCCGAGGGATCGGCCGAGTACGTCGCGCTGGCGGGAATGCTCGCGGTGCTCGCCGCAGGGTTCCTGATCCTGGCCCGGATCGTCAGGCTCGGGTTTCTGGCCAACTTCCTCTCCCGCACGGTGCTGGTCGGGTTTCTCACTGGAGTCGGGATTCAGGTGGCGTGCGGCCAGGTGAGCGGCGTGCTGGGCGTCCCCGGCGGCTCCGGCGGAACGTTGCACAAGCTGTGGGGGACGTTGCAGAACATCGACGAGACCAACCTCCCCACCCTGGCGGTGTCTATCGGCGTGATGGTGGTGATCCTGGGCGCGCGTATGATCAGCCGCAGCATCCCGGGTCCGCTGATTGCGGTGGTCGGCGCGATTGTGGTGAGCTACTGGCTTGACCTCGCCTCTGACGGTGTCTCTGTGGTTGGCTCGGTGCCCGGCGGCCTCCCCAGCTTCGGTCTGCCGGACGTCACGCTCGGCCAGACTCGCGACCTGGTTGTCACGGCCATATCGATCTTCATCGTCGTGCTCGCCCAGAGTGCGGCGACGTCGCGCGCATACGCAAATCGGTACCGAGAGCCGTTCGACGAGAACGTCGACCTGATCGGCCTGGGCGCCGCCAATCTGGCCGCCGGGCTTTCCGGGACGTTCGTCGTCAACGGCAGCCCCACGAAGACTCAGATCGTGGACAGTGCCGGCGGGCGGAGTCAGATCCCGGCTCTGGTGACGAGCGTGATCGTGCTGATCGTGCTCGTGTTTCTTACAGGACCGCTGCAGTACATGCCCGAAGCGGTGCTTGCATCGGTGGTCCTGCTGATCGGCATCGAGCTGATCGACGTCCGCGGGATGGTCAGGATCTACCGCGCTCGCCTCGAGGAGTTCTGGGTCGCCGCGGTGACCGCGGCCGTCGTCGTGATCGTCGGTGTGGAGCAGGGGATCATCCTGGCGATGGGGCTCTCGGTGATCATCCACCTGCGCCACAGCTACCAGCCCCGGAACGGTGTGCTCACCTCGATCGGACGGCGTGCCTGGACGCCGGTGCCGGAGCATGGGCCGGCGCCGCAGCTCTTGCCGGGGCTCGTCCTCTATCGCTTCAACGCGAGCCTCTACTACGCGAACGCGAGCCGATTCGCCGAGGATGTCCACGCGATCCTGGCTCCAGCCGAGCCGCCGCTGGTCACGCTGTGCATCGACGCGGCGGGCATCGACGATATCGACTACACGGGCATGGAGACGTTACGCGAGGTCATAACCCAGGCCCACGGCCAGGGCGTCATGGTCGTCTTTGCCGAGGTGAGCGACAACGTCCGCGAGCAGCTCAAACGAGCGGGCATCCTTGATCTGGTGGGCGACGAGGCGATCTATAACCGCATCCGCGAAGCGGTCGAGGCCCACGGAGGCAGCTCCGCCACGCCTTGACTTCGAAGCAGATTTACCAAAGTCATCTCGATCCTCCGGGCGGGGCCCGGGCAGTTTGGTCGGGCGCAGCCAGAGGCTGGCGTGGGTTGGTTTCAGCGGCACCGAACCACTGGGCGGTGGCGGACTGCGGCGATGACCTCGTACGCCGGCGTCACCCCTCGAATGGGGGATGGACCCCACCGCTTGTATCAACCGATACTGGTGGCATGGCCATCACAGAGCCCATGGGCGAGCTGGTCGCGGACGTCGCCAGCCCGCCGCGGGCACTCCCAAAGCACCGATATCCGCTCCCAATCGTGGTCGCAGGCGTGCTCACAGTGCTGGCCGCGGTCTACTCGTTCGCGCTCGCGCCCGGGGTGATATCAGCCGCGCACGACTTGCGAAACGGCCAGTCCGCGCTGAAGCACGGCGACTACCAGACCGCCGTCACCGATCTCCGCCGTGCCCACGGTCAGGCGCCGACATCCAAGGACGTCACGGTCGCCCTCGCGGAGGCCGAGTTCGCAGCGAGCGAACCCGCCGATGCCATGAACCTGCTCACGGGCGTTCGGCTCAGTCAGAGCGACTGGGATGCGCTCAAGCAGTACATGCCCGCGAAATACCAGCGGTACTTCTCCCCTGTCAGTTAGCGAGAGGCAGCATGTTCTTTCTCCCCGGTTGGTTGGTAGCGCTCCTCACGTTTCCCGGCGTGGTGGTGCACGAGATCGCACATCGCTTCTTCTGCGACGTGACCGACACGCCCGTCTACGAGGTCAGCTATTTCCGACCTATGGGTAACCCCGCCGGCTATGTCATCCACGGCAAGTCCAAGAGCCTTCGCGCGGCGCTTCTGATTTCGGCCGGGCCGCTCGTGATCAACACCGTGCTGTGCTCGATCCTCACGCTCACCGTGGCCTATCAGCTCGTCGTCCTCCACGAGCAGTTCAACGACCCGGTGCTGATCATGCTCGCGTGGCTGGGCTACTCGATCGGCATGCACGCCTTTCCCAGCCGTCAGGACGCTGCATCGCTCACCGCCCAGGTGCACGACGCCCGCGGGCGCGGAGTGACGTTCTACCTCGCCAAGACCGCCTCCGGTCTGATCACCGCGGCCAACGCGCTGCGGATCTTCTGGTTCGACGCCTTGTACGCCCTCGGCGTCAGCCTGTTCATACCGCTGCTGCTCGGCGCCTTTTAAACGGAGGAGCGCCAGCCGCGTTTCATGCGCCGTAGCATGCTCCGAGGTAGGATCGAGGTGGCGCCGACCGGGTCGGCGCCATGATCGAGGGTTCGATCGCCGGCGTCTCTGATCGGAGCGTCTTTGCCTGACGTATTCGTCTCGTATTCGCGGCATGACGGCGAGTTCGTACACGCCCTGGCGGCTGACCTTGAAACGCGCGGTAAGAGCGTGTGGATCGACACGCAGGGGATCGGTGACGGTGAGGTGTTTCCGGATGCGATCCGCCATGCGATTGAGCAGTCAGACGCATTCGTCTTCGTAATCACACCTGAGTCGGTGGCGTCTCGGTATTGCGAGACCGAGGTGGAGTATGCGTTGGAGCTGCAAAAGCGGGTGGTGCCGGTGTTGCGCCAACTGGTCGTCGACGACGGAGTGCCGGAGGCGATTCGGGTGCGTAGTTGGATCCCCTACACACCTGACGTGGACGCGGACGCGGCATCGAAGCGACTGGTTGCGGCGTTGGACACAGATCTTGAGCATGCACGGGCACACACCCATTGGCTGGTGCGAGCGCTTGATTGGGACTCGCACGCCCGCGACCGGAGCTTTCTCTTGCGTGGCAGCGAGTTGGTGGCTGCGGACGCGTGGCTGGCCGGCGTCAGCGATCAAGCCGAGCCCGCCCCTACCGCGTTACAACGTGACTACATCTACAACAGTCGCACCGCGTCGAGTCGCCGTCAACGCCTCGTCGTGGGTGCCAGCTTGGTCGCTGTGGTAGTCGCGCTGGCGCTCGCGGTGGTAGCGCTGATCAGCCGTAACCAGGCCCAGACAGAGGCGGTTCAATCGAAGTCGCGGGTGTGGGCGGCTGAGAGCTCGGCGCAGCTAGCAGTGGATCCCGAGCGGTCGATCTTGCTGGCGATGGCGGCGGTGCGTGAATCGCCGACCCCCGACGCGGTGTTTGCGCTTCGCCGAGCGCTGGACGTGTCGCCGCTGCGGCTACGACTTCCGGGTGTTGGGTCGCAGTCGACGGTGCAGTTGTATTGGGGGGCCGGGATCTCCTACAACGCCGACGGAACGCGGATCGCAGAGGGTAGCCAGGACGGCTCGGTGCGGATCTTTGATGCCAAGACGGGGACGTTGGTTCGGCGGATCGTGATCGGATCACCCGCGCCGGTCGTCCAGTACAGCCCCAATGGGCGGGTGCTGGCGGTGGCAAGCGTCAAGGACGTGCGAATCGTTGACCCAAACACCGGCCTCACGCGAGCGGTGGCCAAGGTGCCCGGGTACTGGGACCCCATGCCGACGGTCGCGAACAATCTCGCGTTCAGCCCGTCGGGGTCGGTGGTGTACTTCAGCGACGCCACCAACGTGGTTCGGTGGGATCTTCATACCAACCGCGTGCGGTTCCTCGCTACAGGCGATATTCGTGGTGTTGGCTCGGTGTATGGCCTGTATTTCGCTGCCGTTAGTCCGGATGGGCGAAGGTTGGTGGTGGGAGGGTTGCCGGGCGTTGCGGTAATTGATGCGCGGTCCGGTCGGGTGCTTGCGACCAATACCAGCATCCCGACGGTCTGGTGGCTTGCGCTCAGTCCGGACGGAAACCAGATTGCTGTCGCCGACTCGCCGGTGCTGTCCTCCGGAAGTGCCGCGGGCAGGCTGCTGATGCTGGACGCTCACACACTGAAACCGCTGCGAACGCTGGGACATCTGAATGGCGATGCATACATGGCGGTTGGGTTCAGCCCGGACGGGGAGAGGCTTGCGTTTGGCACCAACGAGGGATCCGCCGGAGTGATCGACCTGCGCACCGGAAACCAGCTGGTGTCCTTCCCGGGTCACACCACAAACATCTACCAGGTCGCCTTCTCTCCCGACGGGCGGGAAGTCGCGACCGCTGCCGGTGACGGCAAAGCACTGATCTGGCGGGCCGCCGGAAACCAGCGGCAGTCGATCACGACCAGCACGCTGGACCCGTCGGACAATGCCTGGCTGGCGCTGGCCGACCTGACCTATGCCGGTGGTCGGTTGGTCACCAGGACCGCGCCCACCAGCGGGCCGGACGTGGGGCACCAGATCGTGCAGAGCTGGACTGCCACAGGCAAGCCGGGCCGTGCGTTTCGGATTGGCGCTGCGGTCGGCTCCTACGTGCGACTCAGCCCCGACGGTCGACGGGTCATGAGCGGCCCTCAATCCCCCGGTGGCACCATTCCCAGGCTCACGGTCCGACGCGTCGCCGACCAACGGATCGTCGCAACCGACAAAATTAGCGCCCAATGCTGCCCTGTGCTTAGCCATGACGGGAGCTGGATCGCATTCCAAGCCACGAAGCCCGCCCTAACGCTCGAAGTCATCAACGTCTCGACGGGTCGCACCCGCCGCCTGGGAACGACCAAATGCGCCGGCTTTCAACACCTCAGCTTCAGTCCCGACAATCGCCGCGTCGCAGCGACAACATACTGCGGCCAAGTGGACGTCTGGAACACTGCCACCGGGAGGCGGGTCGGCCACCAACTCCGCTTCACCGGCTACATGAACCTCGGCCCAATCAAGTTCAGCCCCGACGGCAAGCTGCTCGCCGTCGCCAACTCCGGCAACGTCGGACAGGTCACGATCATCGACCCCGTCACCGACCACACCCTCGCCACCACAACAGGCGACACCAAAGGTATTCAAGACATCGCCTTCAGCCCAGACAGCACACTGCTGGCAACCGCCAGCCTCGACGGCACCGCACGCATCTGGACTGCCCGCACCGGACAGCCACTTCGCATCCTCGACGACCCCACAGCGCTCTACACGGTCGCCTTCAACCCGAACGGAAAGAACCTGGCCACCCTCGACTACGCCGGATTCATCAACATCTGGGACGCCTGCACCGACTGCCAAAACCCTGATGCACTCCTTGCCCTTGCCCAAAAACGCATCACCCGCCAACTCACCCCAGCCGAACGCCGAACATTCCTCGGATAGCCGGTACGTGCCGGACGAGAGCTGTGTGGACCGCCGTGGTGGATCTACGCGTTGAGCTGGTTGTAGAGCTCCCAGGCGCTGCGTTCGACCCAGTTGTGCGCGATTTTGCCGGCGGGCGTGACGGCGAGGATGGCGTTGCCGGTGAACGCTACTGGCTTGCCATCGGCGGGCAGCCCGAACATGCCGTTGTTGCGGCCGGTCACCCGCCAGCGTGACGACACACGGGAGCCGTCGAGGTTTGCGAAGGTCTCGATGGTTTCAATCTCGAGGTCGGCGATCTTTGATTGGAAGCCGGCTACCCAGGTCTTGAAGTTTTCACGCCCGGCGACGTCCACGCCTGCAGTGGTGATGATGAAGTCCTCGGTCACGAAGCGGTCGATCGCTGCAGGATTACACGCCGCCCAAACCTCCTCCCAGAACGACTCGACAAGGGCGATGGATGCTTCCGGCGTCATCACAAGCCTCCTGGTGGATCGGAAATGCGCCCGCTCTCACGGGCGGGCGCACGTCTCCCGGTGGTGGGTTAGTGGCCGGGCGGAGGGCCTGGGGGGCCGAGGATCTCAAAGCCGTTTCGCTTCGCGATCGAGGCGAGTCGGGCCATGTCGGGGTGTCCCTCCATCGGCGGCGGCAGCACCCGGTCGGGGGCGGGCTCGCCGGCTTCTCGCTGGAATCCTTCGAACTGCATCGGTGCGAACCCGACCAGGGCTCTCACCCCGCC
This sequence comes from uncultured Actinomycetes bacterium, assembly GCA_963811675.1. Taxonomy (GTDB): domain Bacteria; phylum Actinomycetota; class Thermoleophilia; order Gaiellales; family JAICJC01; genus CAVPTL01. The sequence goes on from CAWESH010000005.1 coordinate 84,453, forward strand.
CGCGTCGGCGTAGAAGGTGTGCGGTACGCCCTTGGGACCAAACGCGAACGACCCGGCTGTGAGGGACAGGCGCGCGTCGGCGACCCAGAAGGTCATCGAGCCCTCCAAGACGTAGAACCACTCGTCCTCCTCGGGATGCACATGCCAGGGTGAGCCGATGCCCTCGGGCACGACGATCTCGGCCATGCCATAACGGCCGGCCGTGTCGTCGCGGCCGATCTTGATCGTCTGCAGCATCCCCAACAGCCAGAACGCCTCGCCCTCATCGTTGGCGAGTGCGTAGCCGGCCTGTGCTCGCTCCGCGGTGATGGTAGTCATGTCCCACTCCCTTCCGCTAGTTGGTATGCTACACAACAGTCTCTGTATCAACTGTTGCGTGGAGGACTATCGCATATGGAACCATCTCTGTCAAGCCCCTCGACCGAACAGCTCCACTGCTGGCGGCTCTACATCGAAAGCTCACTTGCCCTCATCGACGTGCTCGACACCGAGCTCCAAGCCACCGCCGGCATCCCCCAGCGGTGGTACGACGTCCTCATCCACCTCGAAGAGTCACCCAACGGCATCCCCATGACCGAACTCGCCGACCAGATCCTCTACAGCAAGAGCGGCTTTACTCGCGTCATCGACCGCATGGAGGAGGCCGGGCTCGTCAGCCGCGTTCGCCCCCCCAACGATCGCCGCTCGATCCTCGTCACCATCACCGCCACGGGCACCAAGAAAATGGAGCAGGCCCGCCTCCACCACCGCGACGGCATCAACCGCCACTTCTCAAAACACCTGACCGACACCGACACCAAAGCCCTCACTCGCGCGCTCGAAAAAATCAGCAACCACGCCCGCCCACTCCGCCCCGGCCGCATCCGCAGCTAGGTCGCCTGGTCTCCGATAGGCATTGGGGCCGCTGGGCTCCCCCGACCAACCGCCGCTCGTGGTTTAGAGCAGGTGGAAGTGAGGCGGATTGTCGGCAGGGTCGCGATACGCCCGAGCGCCGATCAGCGCGGATCGTAATGCGGCCACCGGTGTCGACCCGGTAACGATGTTGTAGGTCGTCTTTCGGCCCTCGTTCGGGGCCCAGTGCGCCTGCCATCCGACCCCACTCGTCTCCCGTTCGATGTGGTCGACATGACAGTGCAGCGTGCGGATGTCGTGGTCGAGTTCGCCAACCTCTGTGCGGTACTGCTCTGGGACCGTATCGAGATCGAGTGGCGGCGGCTCGTGTTTGTCCTTGCCCATATCGAGCGATTCTACCCAGACCCAGGCGCTCAAGCACGGCGCCCGGCCGGTCATCGGAGAAGAGAGGGAAAACAAGCGGACGACGGGGGTCGAACCCGCGACCTTTGGCTTGGGAAGCCAACGCTCTACCAACTGAGCTACGTCCGCATGAAACCGAGGGTCAGTTTACCTCTGCCGGTGCGATCATACGACCATGGCACGGCTCGAAAAAGCGCGGTGGTGGACGGTCCGGCGGGTCTCCAGCCGAAAGCCGGCCAGCTACCGCTGCCCCCTGTGCGGCTATCAACTGCACGCCATGAGCGACCACGTGCTGATCGCCCCCGAGGGTGACACCGGTCGCAGGCGCCACGCCCACTCGGAGTGTGTCAACGCGGCCCGCGAGCAGGGACGGCTGCCGTCGCGCAGCGAATGGGATCGCACACAGCCCCGCCCTCCATCGCTGTGGCAGCGGATGCGCCGCCACCTGCAGTAGCGAACCCGTGGGTGAATAACGGTGCCTGGCACCGTTATTCACCCACGGGGTATCCCCGATGCCACCGCGTTCGCGCGGTCGTACCGTGGGCGTATGCGAACCGTCGCCACCCATACTCTCCCCAACAGCCCAGCCGAGTTGGTACGGCGAGCCGTTGGATCGCCGGCAGACGCCGTCCCCGGCTGCTTGATCGCCGTCAAGGCGCTGATCATGTTCACGACGCTGACGGCGCTCGCGGTGCCGGCGATGCATGAGTTCAGTGGCCAGGCGATGACCGGGCGAGTGCTCGTCTACGCGGTGGCGGTGCTGCTGATCCCGGTCGGGTGGGCGTTGTGTGGTCGGCGCTCGTATCCGCTCGCTGCCGACTCGTTCCTGATGGTGCCGCTGCTGTTCGATCTGACCGGAAACTCACTGCACCTGTATGCGCGGTTCGACCACTACGACAAGGCTGCCCACCTGGTCGGACTCGCGTTCTCGGCGATGTTCGCCGCGGCCCTGCTTCGCTCATACGTCGACGGGCGGATCGCGCTGGCGGCGGTCGCAGTCGCCGGAGGCCTCTGCATCGGGATCGCCATCGAGCTGTTCGAGTTCGCAGTCTTCAAGCACCCGCAGGCGACCGGCCTGGGGGCCTACCAGGACGTCGTCGGGGATCTGGCGATGGACATGCTCGGTGCTGCGATCGCCGCAGGGATCATCCTGGCGATGCCGCTGCGAAGCACCGGTGCTAGGTCAGCGCCTCGCACGAATCGACCTGACCCCACCGGATATTGACAATGCCTCGATGGGCGAGCGCGTCGTCAACCACCCCCAACTCGACCTGGATCCTCCAGTACGCATCGAGAACTGAGATGTTCGAGTTGCGGGCGATGCCATACGCCCGCTGCACGTGAACCGTCGCGGTCTCCACCATGGCGTTGAGCTTCCGGCTGAGGCTGCGCGCATCACGCACCGGCGGCGGCCCCGCATCCCTCACAGCTCTCCTGAGGTCACTATTGGCGGCCGCTCCCGGGCGCAGGGCGTTGATCATCGTGCGGCGTGTGAGCAGACCGTCATCCATGAGACCCTTCAGCAGTCCCGCGTTTTGGGCTGACGACTGCGCGGACGACCACTTCACGAGCGCACTGCACACCTGGTCGGCCCAGCGCTCGTCGGCCGGCCGGTTATCCGCGACCGGGTTGCTGCACGCCGCGACTACCACGGCCAGGGCAGTGACTGTGAAGAGATGAACTCGGCTCACAGTCCCAATCTACGGGCAGCCCCGGCAACTCACGTGAGCTTTCGGTTAAGCGGACCGGGCACGGTCGAACTCCTCGGCCAGCGCCCGCGGAGCCTGGCATCGCCAGCCGTCCACGATCAGCTCCTCCAGCTGCGGCAGGCTGACCGCCGGGAGCCGTACCCGATGACTCGCACCGCCACCACGTCGTCTCGGGGCACCTTGGGCTGCTTCGGTTCAGCGCGCTCGTTCCACGCCCACACGAAGCCCTTCTGCTTGCCCTTGTTCGAAACCGCTCGTCCGACTCGCTGCTCCCAGGTAACGCCAGTGCGATCCGGCGAACATCCTGCTGATCGGCCACAATCGCCACAATACCCTCGATGACCGAGCCTGCACCCGATCAGCGCGTCGCTGTCTCCACGCTCGAGCTGTTCTTCGACCTGGTGTTCGTGTTCACCATCACCCAGCTCACCGGGGTGCTGTCGCACGAGCCCACCTGGACCGGGCTCTACCAGGTGTGTCTGATGCTCGGCATCATCTTCTGGATGTACGGCGGGTACGTGTGGCTGACCAACGCGGTGTCGCTCGATCGTCTCACCCGCAGGTTGATACTGCTGAGCGGGATGGCGGGCTTCTTCCTGGTGGCACTCACGATCCCCGAGGCATTCACGGGCAAGGGAGCGACGTTCGGACTCGCATACCTGGTGGTGGTGCTGCTGCACCTCGGCATGTTTGCCCGGTCATCCGGGGTCACGTCCACACGAGCGATCCTCGGGCTGGCACCCTTCAACCTCTCGACGGCTGCGCTGGTGCTGCTCGGCGGCGTGATCGGCGGCACCGCCCAGTACGTGATCTGGACGATCGCCGTGATCGGCGAATGGATCTCCCCCAGGCTGATCGACGACTCGGGCTTCGTGATCGAGCCGGGCCACTTCGTCGAGCGCCACGGGTTGGTCGTGCTGATCGCGATCGGTGAATCGGTAATCGCCGTGGGAATCGGTGCAGCCGGACTCGCGGTCGATGCCCAACTTGTCGCGGTCGGACTGTTGGGACTCGCGCTCAGCGGCTGCCTGTGGTGGACGCACTTCGGAAACGACGAGGAGGCTCCTGAGCGGGCGATGACCGCAGCGCCGATGCGAGCTCGTCCCCGGCTGGCGGTGGAGGCGTTCGGCTACTGGCACATGGTGATCCTGCTCGGGATCATCGCCATCGCGACCGGCCTCAAGACCGCCACCGGCCACGGCCTCGACCCGCTCCCACACTCGGCGGCGGTCGCCCTCGGCGGCGGTGCGGCGGTGTTCCTGGTCGGCGAGGCGCTGTTTCGCCGGACGCTATCGATCGGCGCAGTGGCAACCCGTACCGTGGCCGCTGTGGTCGCCCTGGCCACGATCCCGATCGGAATCCGGATCGAGGCCACAGCTCAGCTGGCCGTGTTGGTGGGGATGTTCGTGGTGATGCTCGTGATCGAGGCACGGGGTGAGTGAGATCTCCCAGCTCGCGCCCCTGATGTGGGTGTGCCGGCGGTGTCCCGCGGCGGGGATCGAGGTGCAGTCGATGCCGGTGTTCTCGGTGTCGGAACGTGCTGAGGCGATCCTGGTGGGACAGGCCCCCGGGGTACATGAGCCGGTGGTGCGGCGGCCGTTCGCCGCATCGGCGGGACGGACTCTGCGAGGCTGGCTGGAGCCGGCCGGGCTGGGCCAGGAGTCACAGTTCTACGGGCGTCTGCACGTGACGTCGGTGGCCAAGTGCTTCCCCGGAAAGCGCCCCGGCGGCTCCGACCGAGCGCCGTCTCGCGCGATGCAGCGCACCTGCCGTCCATGGCTCGACGCCGAGCTGGCGGCGCTCCCCGGACTGCCGGTGATCACCGTCGGCGCGTTGGCGCTGACCACCCTGGCACCGGGCGAGAAGCTCGACGATGCCGTCGGCCGCGAGCTCACGACCGCCGACGGGCGCACGCTGATCGCCCTCCCCCACCCGTCGGGTGCCAGCCCGTGGCCGCACCTCCCGGGGAACCGCGAGCGGCTCGACTGTGCCGTCGCGCTGATCGCTGCTCGTCTCGGCACCACCTGACGGCTACCTCTGCGAGTCGAGGCGGCGCTGCACTTCCGCCTGGGTCGGCATGGCCGGCTGACAGCCGTCGCGCTCGACGCACAACGATGCCGTCGCTAGTCCCAGCTGGAGCGCCTGCTCGAGCGACGCTCCGGCTGCGAGACCCGCGGCCAGCGCACCGGCGAGGGCATCACCGGCCCCCGTGGTGTCCACCACCTCGGCCGGCAACGCCGGCAGCGATGGGCCGTCGGGCAAGAGCCGCGCTCCACCGGCACCGAGCGTGAGCACGACCGTGGGTGGGCTCCCGGCGCCGAGCGCCTCCAGCTCGGTCTGGTTGACGATCGCGATGTCGAACCTGCGGACCAGCTCGGGCGGCAGCCGGCCGGCGGGTGACGGGTTGACGACCGCCAGCGCCCCGGTCGACCTGGCAGCGGCAAGCGTCCGCTCCACCGCCGCCGGCGGCACCTCCGCCTGGGCCAGCCAGACCGCAACGTCCGGATCGGGATCGGGTCCCTCCACCAGCGCATTCGCGCCGGGAAGCACCACGATCTGATTCTCCCCACCTCGGGAGACGAGGATCAGGGCAACGCCGGTGGGAGCGTCAACGCGCTCCATGCCCGACAGGTCAATGCCCTCAGTGGCCAGCGCCGCGGTAACCACGTCGCCGAATTCGTCGCCGCCACACGCCCCCACAAACCGCACCTCAGCACCCAGCCGGCGGGCGGCGACCGCCTGGTTGGCTCCCTTGCCCCCCGGGGAAAGTGCGAGCCTGTCACCGATCACCGTCTCACCGGGCCCGGGAGGACGCTCGACATATCCGAACACGTCCATGTTCACCGAGCCACACACGCCGACAGCGGCGGGCATCACGACACCACCGGCGGATCGCCCAGGCGGGCGATCGCGTCGCCTCCGCTCGCAACCCAGACATACCCACCGCCGACCGCCAGCGCCTTTGGGCGGAAGGGCAGCACTGACGAGGGCACCAGCACCGGCGGCCGGATGCTGCCGCGGTACAGCCTGCGGTCGGTCGCAATCCACACCTCGGTGTCACCCCCCGCGATCGCCAGAGGGTCACCTGCCGGCGGCCTCACCGATTTGCCGATCTGAATCCCGGAACGCGCCGACAACGGCGCGACCGCCGACCCGAACGCGCTCCACACGACTGAGCCGGTGAAGGCCAGCGGGGTGGTCACCAGCGGCCGGTCGCCCCCCAGCGGAACACCCTCGAGGTGTCCCCCGGCCTGGGTGATGCGAAGCAGCCCCGACCCTCGTCCCCCGACCACACCCCACAGTTGATCGGGAGTCGCCAGCAGCGAGTTCAGACGAAACGCAAATAGCCCGATCTGGGACAGCCCGGACACTTCAAGTGCGGTGGGCGCCAGTCGCTCGGATTGCGGGATGAGTTCCAGAAGCGATGCGCCGTTTGGCGCAGTCACCCACACCCGGCCATGCCACACCGCCACTCCCTCAAGGTGCCCCGGCGCGGTGACGATCTCGGTCAGCGCCATGGTGACCGGATCGATTCGCATCAACCGCCCGGGCCCACAGTGGCCACTGGTAACCCACACGAAGCCGAGTCCGAACGCGAACTGGCTGTCGTCGCACATGGCCGGCAGCCGCCCCGACCTGGTGAGCTTCATGGTGGCCGGGTCGATCCGCGTCAGCCGGTCGCCCGCGGTGGCCCACAACGCGCCGTTCGACCATGCGATCGCCGACGGCGAGCCGCCCAGGTGCACGATGCGGGTGTTCGACGGCAGAGCCGGCTCGGCACTGGAGCCGTCCGCGCCGACGCCGCGCAATAGCAGCAGCGCCGCCACAAACACCAATGCACCCACCCCGATGGAGACCAGCGATCCACGCCCCAAGGCCATGTCACCAGCCTACCGCCCGGCCGGTCTGAGGCAACCCGTCGCGGATCGCCCCAGACCGGCCGGTTGTCGATTACTTGAGCCGGATCACCTGTCCGTTCGCCGTTGGGAACGGGCTATTCGGAATCGGGAATCCAGGCAGGATGCTCCAGTTGGACACATACACACGACCCCACTTGTCGACGGCAACGCCGCCGGGGAAGTGCAGAATGCCTGCGCCCAGGGTGGTGCGATGGCCATGCTTGAGCTTGATCACATCGCCGTTGGGATTCTGGTTGGCGAAGTCGATGCTGAACTCGGCCACGTACAGCGCCCCGTTGTGCCAGTCCAGCCCGGTGATCGCGCTGAACCCGGACGCAAACAGCTTGGGCGTCTGGTTCAGCTTGTCGGGCCAGATCTGCCACACCCGCGAACCGCCGGGGGGCGTTCCCTCGCCGCCCAGCTCTCCGACCAGCACCGAGCCGTGGGGGCCACGCGTGAGCGAGGTCGGCACCGACTGCTCGCCGGCTGAGTTGTTGGGCAGCACCGCCAGCAGCCGCACGTGACCGTGCCGGACACGGAGCACCGTGTTCCCGGCGGCGTCGGTCACGATCTGCTGATGGCGCAGCGCCAGCACGGCGTAGGGGTCGGAGTCGACGCCCTGGCCGTCAGGATCGTGGTTGAACTCGTAGTTGTCGATGTCGGCCACCTTCACCAGGTTGCCGTCGTGACCTACCCGCATCAGGTTTCCGAGCTGCTGCTTGGCCCGGTTGGGCAGTACCGGCGGCAGCGGTGGCGGCCCGGCCGACGTGATCTGCACGTACACGCGACCCCACGGATCCACCGACACACCGTCGGCACCGACCGTGAAGCTACCGTCCTGACCGCCCAGCGAGACGATCCGCCGCGCGACCCGGGAATGCGAGTCGCCCCAGATCTTCGTGACCGATCCGGTGAACCCGAGGCAGTCCTCCGGGTCGAGGCAGATCGAGCCGGACTTCCCGGCCTCTCCCACATACAGCGCCCCGTTGGGAGCAAACGACAGTTGCCGTGGATTGTTGGCGTGTCCGAAGACCACCTTGTAGCCCGGTGCCGCGCTTGCGGCCACGGGCACGATCAGAAGTGCTGTTGCGACAGCGATTAACGCAGCCGCCAGCCTTCGCGATCCCTTCATGTGAGTCCTCCCCCGAATTCGCGACCGTCTGCTCGAAGACCTTCCCCGACGGTCGCGCCCAGCCTACCCAAAACCGCGTCAGCCGAAGAGTCCGTTTTCGGACGGTTCCACCACGATATCCCCCTGTTGAAACTCAATCTTTGTGCTCTATGCACCGATACAGGTCTGGAGCGCACTCCCGACCTCCAGAGGTGCTCAGGTGGCAGATCCCCACCGGTATCCCCTACCCCCTAGGCTGCACGGTTTGCCGCGATCCGTCGTGATTGCGGCTTTGGCATGCCTGCTGATGGCTGCCCCGGCGGCTGCGAAGGCATTGCTGCCCGCCTCGACGGCGGTCACGGTCAAGATCACTACCCACCCGGCGACAGCAGCTCGCAGCACCACGGCGAAGTTCGGGTGGAAGACCACGGGAACGGGACTGACGGTCACCTGCCGCCTGGGAACCGGCGCCTACGCGAAGTGTTCCAAGACCCACTCCTACGCAAATCTCAAGCAGGGCGCGCACTCGTTCTCGGTACGCAGTCAAGCATGGCAGCACCACCCGCACCGCGACGTACAAGTGGTCGGTCGACACGATCGCGCCGACGGCTCCGTCGGTGTCGGGTGGCTCCGCCGCGTGGACCAACAGCGCCGTCCCGATCTCGGCCACAGGATCGACCGATACCGGCGGCAGCGGCATCGCCTCCTACCAGTACCACACCCTGCTCGAGCCCGGATCGACCTGGTCGTCTGCCGGCCACCGGGAACGTCGCCACAATCTCCACCACCGGCAAGACCGACGTGCAGTTCCGGGCAGTGGACAAGGCCGGCAACGTCTCGGCATGGGTCCCGGCAGCGGGTGATCCCACAGCGAGCGCCTGGGTGGACAAGCTTGCACCGTCTGTTCCCACCGTCTCCGTCCCCGGCGGGTCCCAGACGTGGCAGAAGGTGGCGTCCGTTCTCGGTGACCGCCTCGGGATCGATCGACGCCGACTCGGGTGGAGTCGTGTACGAGTACCGCGTCCAAACGCCGACAACCCCGTTTCCTGCCACCGCGACCATTTCCGTCCGGCGCATCTGTAGCCGTGACCGGGGAGGGCAAGAACCAGGTGGAGTTTCGTAGCGTCGACGCGGTCGGCAACTCCTCGGCGTGGTCGCCTCCGGCTGAGGTGTGGCTGGATAGCACCGCACCGGTGGTGACCGTCTCGGGAGGCTCGGCCAACTGGACGAACAGCCCGCCAACGCAGGTGTCCGCGACAGCGACGGATGCAGGCAAGGGCGTGGATGGATCGACGTGGGCGTATCGCACCTCGCCTACGGGCACGGGGAGCTGGACCACAGGCAGCATCCCCGCCGGCCAACCCTCGACGGTTTCGATTCCCCAAGTCGACGGCAAGCTGTACGTCGAGTTCCAGGTCAAGGACGGGCTCGGTAACACATCCGCCTGGCCGGCATCGCCCACCGCCGGGGGGACGGTGCTGATCGACACGCGCGGCCCCCGGCCACCCCACCTCTGTCACCAACGGCTCGGCCACATGGAAGACCGGCTCGACGACCTTCACTGCGACCGGCTCGACCGACCCCCTCTCCGGACTCCCCGCCGGTCCGTACCAGTACCGCACCTCACCCGACGGCACGAGCTGGTCGAACTCGAACTGGTCGGCGACCGGCGCACCGGCGACCGTCTCGAACGACGGCACCACCTACGTCCAGATGCGCGCGGTGGACAACGCCGGCAACGTCTCGACACCGTGGCCCCTCACCAACAGCGCGGCGAACACCGCCAACATCGACAACACCAAGCCGACGGTCACCACCACCGGCGGCAGCACGGTCTGGCACAAGGCGGCATCGGTCGTGATCACCCCCAGTGCAACCGACCTTCCCGCAGCCGGCGTGAACGCAACCAGCGGAGTGAAGACCTCCACCTACAAGTACCAGACGTCCACGAACGGTGGCGCATGGTTGGGCCCGTTCACCGCGTCAACCGCGACCATCACCACCGAGGGTGACACCCTGGTGGAGTTCCAGGTGGCCGACAACGCCGGCAACGTGTCCGATTGGAGCGCGCCGGCAGAGGTGCGGATCGACCGCACCGCGCCCACTGTGAGCGCTGCCGGCGGATCCTCCGCGTGGCAGAAGGTCACCTCGGTGGTGGTCACACCCGCCGCCGCTGACCTCGGCAGCGGCATCAAGACATCCACCTACCAGTACCGGACGTCGTTCAACAGCGGCGCGTGGTCGGCAGCCACTCCAGGGTCGAGCCTCACCGTTTCGGCCGAGGGCTACACCCAAGTCGAGTTTCAGGTGACCGACAACGCCGACAACTCGGGCAACACCTCGGCGTGGAGCCTGCCTGTCGACGTTCGGCTCGATCGCACCGCTCCCTCGGTGCCGACCCCAACCGGCGGTTCATCCAGCTGGACGAACATCACTCCAGTGGTGATCGATGCCACCGGGACGTCCATCGATGCCCTCAGCGGCATGGCCGCAGTGCCCTACCAGTACCGCACTTCGACCAACAACGGCGGTTCCTGGTCGCCGCCGACAGACGGGTCGACCGCGGCGGTGAATGTTCAGGCCACCACGCTCGTGCAGTTCCGGGCCGGTGACGTGGCCGGCAACTGGTCGGCATGGTCGACGATTCAGGCCGCCGCGACCGCCAAGATCGACCTGGCACGATCCGACCATGCCGAGTGTCAGTGGCGGATCGTCCTCGTGGACGACAGCCGCCTCGGTCACGATCACCGCGATCGGGCTCCACCGACACCGGGGGCTCGGGCGTGGACTACTACGAATACGAGACCTCACGCCCCGCGCACGGAGGCGGGTGGCCCGGGCCGCCGTTTCAGGGGCCGGCTGTGATCACCAACCAGGGCTTGACCATCGTCAGATTCCGGGCGGTCGACCACGCCGGGAATGTCTCCGCCTGGGGCCCGACCAACACCACCTCGGCCAGCGAGGCGAACATCGACAACGTCCCGCCACCTGTGCCGACCGTCACCCCAACGGCCGGATGCCCCGCCGGCACCAACACGGTCACCGGGTTTTCTGCCAACGGCACCGACGGCAGCCCGATCGACTACTACGTCAGGTTCAACGGCGGCCCGTCGACCAAGATCAACGTCCTGGGCACCTACGACGTCAAGACCAAAGGCACCACCACGATCAGTTACCAGGCCGTCGACGCCGCCGGCTCGCCGTCCGGGTGGTCGGCACAGGTACCCGTCTGCGTCAGCTAGCCGGCTGCACCTGAGCGGTACAGGCCGAGCACCGCCGAGCCGCTGCCGGAATCGAGCTGAGACACTCCGGGCATTCCCGCATCGCGATCGCCGTGTCGTCGGTCTTGGCGGAGCGCGCCATCACGGCATTCATCGGGCGCACGACGAAGAAGAACACGGCCGCCGCGATCGAGAGGAACGTGACCAGCGCGTTCAGGAAATCGCCGTAGAGAAATACGCTGCCGTTGATCGTGAACTTCAGGTTGCTGAAGTCGGGTTTGCCGAAGATGGCAGCCACGATCGGAGTGATGATGTCGGCGACGAACGCCGCCACCAGCAGACCGAAGGCGGTGCCGATGACGATCGCCACCGCCAGGTCGATCAGATTGCCACGAAACAGGAACTGCCGGAACTCGCGCAGCATCGCGATACCTCCTTGGTTGAGCGCTACTACCCACCGACGAGCCGAGCTACACCTTTTTGATGCCGTGCACCGGCCGTCCCAGGGCCCGCCACTGGAACAGGGTGATGGTCGGCTTGATGTCGTCGTAGCGCACGATCTTGGGGTTTCGTCCCACCTGTGACGCCCGCGCGGCGTGATCGATCAGGTCGTCACGGTCAGGCGCGATCACCACGTGATGACACGCGGTGATGTAGTCCTCGGCGAGCCCACAGGTCGGGCACGGCCACGGATCGGTGCGGATGGCATACCACTCGCCGTCGCCCAGATCGCCGTCGTTGCGATTGGCGAGCTCCTCGGACAGCTCTTCGATCTCATAGATAACCGGCGCCTCGGGAGTACTCATGACTTCACCTTAGCAGCCGCCTACATGGAGTCCGGAGCGGACACACCGATCAGGTCGAGCGAGGTCGCGATCACCTGGGCGGTCGCGGCACACAGCGCCAACCGGCTGCGCTCGACCGGCGGCGGGGCGCCCAAAACCCGGCACTGCTTGTAGAACTGGTGATAGGCCTTGGCGATCTCCTGGGTGTAGCCCGCAATCCGATGGGGACCGCGCCGCTCGGCGGCCTCGGCCACCAGATCGGGGAAGCCGGCGAGCACCTTTACCAGAGCCATCTCGGCCGGCTCTGGGTGCCAGCTCGGGTCGGGCGCGGCGCCCACCGCCGCCTCACCCGCGTTGCGCAGGATCGCAGCGATCCGGGCGTGCGCGTACTGGCAGTAGTACACCGGGTTATCGGAGCTCTTCTGCGCCCACAGCTCGGGATCGAGCTCGATCACCTGGTCGTGGGAGCGCTGCACCAGCGCAAACCGCACCGCATCCACACCCAGCGCATCCAGTAGCTCGTCCAGCATCAGCACGTTGCCGCGCCGCTTGCCGATCTTCACCAGCACTCCGCCCTCGCTGATCTTCACGAACTGATAGATCTGGACGTCGATCCGGTCAGGGTCATACCCGAGCGCGCCGGCGGCCGCCTTCAGCCTGCCGATGTATCCGTGGTGATCGGATCCGAGCACATACACGGCCACGTCGAAACCGCGCTCCAGCTTGTTCACGATGTAGGCGACATCGCCCGCGATGTAGGTGGGATTGCCGTCCGAGCGCACCAGCACCCGGTCGCGGTCGTCACCGAAGTCGGTCGACCGCAGCCACAGCGCGCCCTCACTGCGAAACGTGTGCCCACCTTCGTCCAGCTTGGCGATGGCGCGATCGACCGAGCCGTCCTCGTACAGCGATCGCTCGAGAAACCATGAGTCGAAGGTGGCGCGGAAACGCTCGAGCGTGTGCTTGATCTCGTCCACCATGACCGCGACGCCGCGCTGCCGCCAGACATCCACCGGCTCGTCTGGGCCGACATCGAGCCGCTCGGCGATCTCCGTGATGTAGGCCCCCTGGTAGCCGTCCTCGGGCAACTCCTCGCCGCGGGCGCGGGCGCGCAGCGAAGCCGCGAACAGGTCGACCTGGCGTCCGGCGTCGTTGAAGTAGTACTCGCGCTCGACGGTGTGCCCGGAGAAGGCCAGCAGGCGCGCCAGCGAATCTCCGTACGCCGCGTTTCGGCCTGTCGCAGCCGTGACCGGCCCAGTGGGGTTGCCGCTGACGTACTCCACCTGGATGCGCTTGGGCTCGGGCGCCGCCCCCGAGCCGAATCGCTGGCCCTGGGCCAGCACCGCCGCCACCGCCTGCCGGTACCACTCGTCGGAGACGTGGATGTTGATGAATCCCGGACCGGCCACCTCGACCGACGAGATCAACGGCGAGTCGAGCGTCTCGGCGATGCGACCGGCGATGTCACGCGGCGAGGATTTCAGCGAGCGTGCCAGCGACATCGCAACCGCAGTGGCGTAGTCGCCGTGGCCCTCGTCGGCCGGGCGTTCGAGCTTGACGCTGGAGTCACCGCCGCCGACGGTCGAAACCGCGCCCGCGACCGCTTCGGAGAGGTCGGTGAGCGGGGTCGAAGTCATGCGCCGGGATGGTACCGGTATCCACCATGTAGGGTGCACCGGTGAACGACGAACCTCCCGACCGCCACCTGAACATCCACTTCCCGCCCGAGATGATGGCGGGGGTGTACTCGAACTTCGCCAACATCAGCCACTCCGATTACGAGTTCACGCTCACGTTCGCGCGAGTCGACCACGAAGTCGAGGATGACGAGGTGCCCGGCGTGGTCGTGTCCCGGGTCAACCTCTCGCCGCAGTTCATGGCTGAGCTGATCGACGCGATGACCGACAACTACTCCAAGTGGCGCACCCGTGAAGGCATCAAGAGCCTGCCCGAGTTCGACCGCGGCGACGACGCCGACGACGCCTTCGGCCCGCTCCCGGAGGGGTAGCTGCGTCCCACCTCGATCCGGTCCATCACCGGCGGGTGGTTGAACAACGTCCACACAGCCCACAGCGGCGGCAGCGGGTTGGAGAGGTTGGTCAGCGCCAGCCGCCGCTCCAGCGACACCATTCCCGGTCCGTCGCGGGTGGCCCGCAAGCCCGCCCAGTCCGCCTCGGCCTCGTCGCGGCGCGAGATCAGGTTCTCGACCGGCGTCAGGATCGCAGCGGCGGTCAGCACGCCCGCCAGTACCAGAGCGGTCGCGCGCGGATCCAGCAGTCCGTCGCCGTAGCGGCGGCGGGCGAGCGGCTCCAGTAACCGCCACACCAGCCACAACGCGGGCAGCGCCAGCACCCCGAACCAGAGCACGCCCTTGAGCGTGTGCCGGCGCTGGATATGCCCGAACTCATGCGCCACCAGTGCCCGTAGCTGGGGCGCCGACATGTTCCGCAGCGCGGTGTCGTAGATCACGACTCGCTGGGTCGGCCCCACGCCGTCCACAAACGCGTTCTCCTCGGTGGTCTTGGAGCCGGCCTGGGCGACTGTCACCGATGCCGGATGCACCCCCATGCGGACCTCCAATCGGTGCACCAGCGCAGCCGCCCGGCCGTTGGGGAGCGGGCTGGTCGAAAGCAGCAGCGGATCCCACAGCAGCGGCTGAAGCAGCGTCACCACCGCCACCCCCACCCAGGCGGCGATGCCCACCGCCAGCCACGGCCGGGCAGACCGGCGCGCGATCGCCCACGCCGCCGTGTACACGACCCCGACCACCAGGGACGAGACCAGCAGCGTGATCAGGGCGGTCTCGAGCCACGCCGCGGTCGACTGCAGGTCGAGCCCGCGGTTCCGTGCGCGCACGTGGGTGATGTACCCGATCGGAAGCACCACTCCAGTCGTGATCGCCGCCACCAGAAACGACGCCGTCGCCACCCTCACCGCCGCCGCCTTCCCCAACGCCAGGCGGTCACCGCCGTACCACGCCAGCAGCCACGCCACCAGCGGCGGAATCAGCAGTCCGATCAGTGCCAGCACGTATTGCGCGTCGCGATAGGACATCGCCCGCTGAATCTGCTGGGTGGTGAACACCGAGCGGGCCGGAATCGCCGACACGGGGCCTGGCAGCTGAGCCTGCCACAGCCAGATTCCCAGGCCGGCGAGAGCCGCCAGCGCGACCGTTGCGGCGGCTCGGCGCACCAAGGCGTTATAGCGTTAGTGGATGCGAGTCGCGGTCATCTCGGACGTCCATGCGAATTTTCCGGCTCTGGAAGCGGTGCTCGCGGACATCGACGCGACCGGTGCCGACGAGGTCTGGTGCCTGGGAGACCTGGTCGGTTACGGCCCCCACCCCGACGCTTGCGTGACCACGGTCGATGCCCGCTCCGCGGTCTGCCTGGCGGGAAACCACGACCTGGTCGTGACCGACGCGATCGACATCGCGGTGTTCGCATCCGACGCCGGGACGGCCGCGCGCTGGACCGCGGCCACTATCACCGCCGCGACCATGGAAACGCTCAAACGGCTCCAGCCCAGCGGGGAGCGCGCCGGGGTGGAGCTGTACCACGCGAGCATCCGCGACCCGGTGTGGGAGTACGTGATCGACAACCACACCGCCGCCGTGTGCCTCGAGCTGCAGTCGTCACAGCTGGCACTGATCGGCCACAGTCACGTTCCGCTGCTGTACGGCTACTCCGGCGACGACTTCGTGGCCGGGCTGGCTCCCGCCGACACCGAGATCTCGTTTGCGGGCGGTCCCTTTCTGCTCAACCCCGGCTCGGTCGGGCAGCCCCGCGACGGCGATCCCCGGGCGGCATACCTGATGCTCGATCTCGACAACGAGCACGCCACCTGGAAGCGGGTTGAGTACGACATCGCCGCGACTCAGCGCTCGATCGCCGAGGTCGGCCTGCCGCGCAGGTTAGGCACGCGCCTCAGCAGCGGCCGGTAGCTTCGGTGTACGCACGTTGAGGCCCAGGTCGACGCCGCTCAGCTCGAGTTCGCTGACCACGCCTTCACGCGCCTTGTAGATGCGCCATTTGACGGTCGCCAGCGTGGTCTCGAGCGTGTCGGCGATCTCGGCGTAACTCAGGCCTACGACATCGCGCAGCACGAGTGCCATGCGCAGGTCGAGCGGAAGGGCACCGATCGCACGCCACAGGGCATCCATCGACTCGACCGTCTCGGTCGGCTGTACCGCCAGCCGCAGCTGCGGCACCGAGTCGAGGTCGACCGGAGTGCGCACCCGCCGTTCTCGCGCGCGTAACTCGTCCACCACGCGGTGTTTCGCCACCTGGAACATCCAGGTCGTGAACCGGCACCGGTCGTCAAACCTCGGCAGCGCTTGGTAGACGCGCAGGAACACTTCCTGACACATGTCTTCGGCCAGCGCACGATCCCCTGACAAAACTCTCAGGACATAGTTGAAGAGCGGCGTTTGGTACTGACGAACGATCAGCGCAAACGCGTCCTCATCGCCCCGCCGGGCACGGCGGAGCACGTTGGGATCAGGCTGTGGGAGACCCAAATTGTGTCGGTGTGGTTACGGGAACCGGTCGCAGTATAGACCGGGGCCAACCCGTTACGAAACCCCCGTCGTGCTGAATCTAACGAGACCTCAACACGTTGGCGAACGGCGTTTCGCCTATGCCACCAGGGTTCGCCCGGTCATCGATGCCGGCACGTCGATTCCGAGCAGCCCGAGCACTGTCGGAGCGACGTCGGCGAGCCGACCGCCGTCGCGCAATCCGATTCCGGCGCGCGTGATCACCAGCGGAACCGGGTTGGTGGTGTGTGCGGTGTGCGGCGAGCCGTCGGCGTCCAGCATCATCTCGGCGTTGCCGTGATCGGCGGTGACCAGCGCCACCCCACCGGCCGTCGGCGACGGCCGCCACCACCCGGCCGAGGCAGGCGTCGGCCACCTCGACCGCCCGGACTGCCGCCGGAATCACCCCGGTGTGGCCAACCATGTCAGGGTTCGCAAAGTTGATCAGCAGGAATCCGAGCCCACCCTGAGCGACCCGGTCGCAGAAGACGTCGGTGATCGCCTCGGCACTCATCTGGGGCGCGAGGTCGTAGGTTGCGACGTCCCGCGGAGAGTCCACCAGCCGCCACTCCTCGCCGGCACGGCGGTGCTCGTTGCCACCATCGAAGAAGTACGTCACGTGGGGGTACTTCTCGGTCTCGGCCACGTGCAGCTGGGCCAATCCGGCACCGGCCAGCACATCCGCCAGCACGTCGCTGAGCGACTCGGGTGGATAGGCGATGGGAGCGTCGAACTCCTCCGAGAACTCCGTCATCTGGACGAACAGCGGCAGCGGAGGATCGGGGCCCCGGTCGAACTCGACGAACTCCGGCTCGATCAGCGCCCGCGTCAGCTCACGGGTGCGATCCGGCCGGAAGTTGAAGAAGATCACCGCATCCTGGGAGTGGATCCGACCGTGCGAGGGATCGCCGATCACAGTCGGCTCGATGAACTCGTCGGTGACACCCTGCTCGTAGGAGCGGCGGATCGCCTCGCCCGCGCTCGAGGCTGACGCGCCGACTCCGTGCACGATCGCGTCATAGGCGCGTTTGGTGCGATCCCAGCGGCGATCGCGATCCATCGCCCAGTAGCGCCCGCTGACGGTCACGATTCCCGGGATCTGGTCGGCAAAGCCGGCACCGCTGGTGGGCGACACGTCGCGGCCGTCGGTGAACGCGTGCACATACACGTGGGCGACCCCGGCATCGGCGGCCGCCGCGATCAATGCCTGGAGGTGTCGGATGTGGCTGTGCACCCCGCCGTCGGAGAGCAGGCCGAGCAGATGCAGCGCCGAGCCGCGGGCGCGCTCAAATGCCTGGGCGAACGCCGGGTTCTGCCCGAACGTGCCGGCGTCGATGTCATCGTCGATCCTGACCAGATCCTGTCGCACCACTCGACCCGCCCCGAGGTTGGTGTGGCCCACCTCGGAGTTGCCCATCTGGCCGTCGGGTAGGCCGACGGCGCGTCCCGAGGCCTGCAGCGTCGTGTGCGGATACTCCCGCCACAGCCGGTCGAATACCGGTGTCTGGGCTAGCTCGACGGCGTTTCCCGGTCCCGGCTCGGCCAGCCCCCAGCCGTCCAGCACCACCACGCACACCGGCGCTGGGCTCATGCCGCAGCGTCGAGGATAGCGAGGAAGCTGTCCACGTCCAGGCTGGCGCCGCCGATCAGGCCGCCGTCGATATCGGGCTGCTCCAGCAGGCCGGCGGCGTTCTCCGGTTTCATGCTTCCGCCGTACTGGATCCGCACCCCATCGCCGGCTGCACCCAGCACCACGCGGATGTGTGCGTGCGCGGCCTGCGCCATCTCCGGGGTGGCGGTCAGCCCGGTGCCGATCGCCCACACCGGCTCATACGCGATCGTGGTCGCCGCCACCTGCTCCGGGGTCAACGCGTCCAGCGCGCCCAGCTGACGGTCGAGCACCTGCTCGGTAGAACCGTCGCGCCGCTCCTGCTCGCTCTCACCGACGGCAAGGATCACGGCCAGCCCGGCGGAATGGGCAGCGACCAGCTTCTCGGACACCGCGACATCGGTCTCGTTGAAGTACTGCCGCCGCTCGGAGTGGCCGAGCAGCACGCCGTCGACACCGAGATCGGTCAGCATGCCGGCAGAGATCTCGCCGGTGAACGCGCCCTCGGACGCCTGATGCATGTTCTGGGCGAACACCTGCAGCGACGATCCCTCCGCTGCGGCCACGGCAGCGGCGAGCGCGGTGAACGGCGCGCACACCGCAGCATCCACCCCGGCGGGCAGTTGGCCGGCCAGCGCGGCCACGAACGGCCCCGCCTCGGTGGACGTCTTGAACATCTTCCAGTTTCCGGCAACGAACGGTGTGCGGCTCATGTGTGCTCCTCCAGTGCGGCCACCCCCGGCAGGGTGCGGCCCTCGACCAGCTCCAGCGCGGCACCCCCGCCCGTGGAGACATGGGAGATCTGATCTGCGACCCCGGCGACGTTCACGGCCGCCACCGAGTCACCGCCTCCGACCACCGAGACGGCCTGTGAGTCGGCCACCGCGTGGGCTATCGCCAGCGTGCCCGCGGCAAACGGCGCCAGCTCGAATACGCCCATCGGGCCGTTCCAAAAGATCGTGCGCGCTGCCGCCAAACGCTCTCGGTAGAGCCGTACGGTGTCGGGGCCGATGTCGAGCCCCATCCATCCGGCGGGAATCTCGTCCACCGCCACCGTGCGGGTGGCGGCGTCGGCTGCGAAGCGGTCAGCCACCACCACGTCGGTGGGCAGCAGCAGCTCACACCCCCGGGCACCGGCCTCGATCACCGCGCGGCGGGCAATCGCCTGGCCGTCGGCATCTTCGTGCCGGGAGCCCGCCACGTCGATGCCGTCGGCGGCCAGGAAGGTGAATGCCATCGCGCCGCCGATCAGGATCGAGTCGGCGAGGTCGGTGAAGCGGTCGATCACGGCGATCTTGTCGGCCACCTTGACGCCGCCGATCACCACCACGAACGGATGCTCGGGCTGATCCAGGAGCTGCCCGAAGGCATCCAGCTCGGCCTGCAGCAGCAGCCCTGCGGCCGAAGGCAGAAGGTGTGCAACTCCCTCGGTGGAGGCGTGGGCTCGGTGCGCGGCACCGAAGGCGTCGTTCACGTACAGGTCGGCGTGGCCGGCCAGCTCGGCCGCGAACTCGGGATCGTTCTGCTCCTCGCGAGGATCGAACCGCAGATTCTCGAGCAGCCGCAGCCGCCCCTGCTCACCATCGAGTGCAACCGGCTCGCCCACGAGTTCACCTAACCGCTCGGCCACGGGACGCAGCGACAATTCCGGGTTGGTTTCCCCTTTGGGCCGACCCAGGTGTGACATCACGATCACGGTCGCCCCCCGGTCGAGCAGGTGGCGGATGGTTGGCAGCGAGGCCCGGATGCGGGCGTCGTCGGCCACTTCGCCGTCACGCATCGGCACATTCAGATCGGCCCGCACGAGCACCCGCCGGCCCTCCACCGGCACGTCCGCGACCGATTTCAGCACGGCCTCAGGCGACCTTGTTGATGAGATCGACCACGCGGCAGGAGTAACCCCACTCGTTGTCGTACCACGAGACAACCTTGACCAGGTTGCCGTTTGCCATCGTCAGCCCTGAGTCGAACACCGAGCTGTGCGAGTCACCCACGATGTCGGACGAGACGATCGGATCTTCGATGTAGGCGAGGATCCCCGGCATCGACTCGGCGGCTTCCCGGAAGACTTCGTTGACCTCGTCCCTGGTGGTCTCGCGGCCGATCAGAGCGACCAGATCGGTGGCCGAGCCGTCGCTGACGGGAACTCGCATGGAAATGCCGTCGAGCCGGCCCTTCATCTCGGGGATGACCAGCCCGATCGCCTTGGCCGCCCCGGTCGACGTGGGGATCACGTTGACCGCAGCCGCGCGGGCGCGGCGCAGGTCGGAGTGCGGCAGGTCGAGCACATGCTGGTCGTTGGTGTAGGCGTGGGTGGTGGTCATGAACCCGCGCTCGATGCCGAAGTTCTCATGCAGCGTCTTTGCCAGCGGCGCGAGACAGTTGGTCGTGCACGAGGCGTTGGAGATGATGTTGTGGGAGTCGCCGTCGTACTTGTCGTCGTTGACACCCATGCAGATGGTGATGTCGGGGTCGGTCGCGGGCGCGCTGATGATGACTTTGCGGGCGCCGGCCGTGAGGTGCTTGGCCGCCCCTTCACGCTTGGTGAAGAACCCGGTCGACTCGACCACCACCTCGACGCCCAGATCCCCCCACGGCAGCGCCGCCGGATCGCGCTCGGACACAACCTTGAGCGGCTTGCCGTCGACGATCAGACCGCCGTCGCCCACCTCCACCGTCCCTGGGAACCGGCCGTGCACAGAGTCGTACCGCAGCAGGTAAGCGGCGGTGTCGAGATCCATCAGATCGTTGACCGCCACGATCTCGAATCCCGAGGCGCGATCCCTGGCCGCGCGAAACACATTGCGACCGATTCTCCCGAACCCGTTGATCGCCACTCGAACGCTCATCGAAACCCCCGCTGTTGGCCACTCCTGTCGGGTTCGAGTCTATCGTCGATCGGCCAGAACGGGTTCCGCCGGGCGGGGTGGCCCGGCGAGGAGATGTCCCGGGTTTCGCGGGTGTCCGGCAGAATCGGGCAGCAACAGATGGGGTCAGGTTCCGTCGCGCAGGGGATGCCGGTCACCCGCGAAACACTGAAACTCAGTGTGCCGGACCCGGCATTCGGTCGCGCCCCCCGTCCGAGTGATTCTTTAGCAAATTGTAAGGTATGCGTACGCCCCAGGTTAACAACCGGTCGCGGGTCAGGGCCGGGCCAGGGACATCAGCGTGCGCATGCGGTGGGCCACGGCCGACTTCGAAAGCGGCGGGCTGGCCCTCCTGCCAAGCTCGGTCAGCGACAGGTCGGCATGTCGCAGCCGCAGCCGGGCAATCTGCTGCAACCGGGGGTCCAGGGTGTCCAGGTTGAGTTGCGCGATAGCACTGCGCTGAGCCCGGGAGGCCTCACTCATGCGGCCCAGGTTGGCCTCGTCCCAGTTGGTGTTGCGGTTAGCCCGCGCCCGCGTCTCGCTGATCACATCAGCCTCCTCGAACGACAGCGCTGCATCGTGCGCCCCCATATGCACCAGCAGTTCGCGGATCATCGCCTTGCTCTTGGCGTACGCGATGGCGTGCCCGCGGCGCTCGACCGCTCGCACCACCAGCTGATCGCCCGCTGCCAGGCGCGCGATCACCCCGGCTCCCTCGATGTCGGCGGTGCGCCACTCCAGGTGCCCGGGGGCACGCGGCGCGGAGACCGAGCCGGTGGCGATGAACGCACCGCGCAGATAGGAACCTCGGCAGCAGCGGCGATTGACCAGCCGCCGGGGCGGCTCGGGCAGCGGAGCCAATGCCTCCCCCAAAACCCCCAGCTCGTGCAGCAGCTGGAGGCTACGAGGGCCGTGCAGCCGCACGCTGACAACGTTGCGACGAGAGAACCGCGGCTCCCGATAGGAGACGATCTCGATTCCCGCCTCCATCGGAC
Organism: uncultured Actinomycetes bacterium; assembly: GCA_963811675.1. Taxonomy (GTDB): domain Bacteria; phylum Actinomycetota; class Thermoleophilia; order Gaiellales; family JAICJC01; genus CAVPTL01. Next base: position 106,440 of record CAWESH010000005.1, read on the forward strand.
GCAGCAGCGTGAACAGCGTGCGCGCGGCGGTCGCGTCGATCGGGTCGAGCCTCACCGCCAGCTCGCCTCCCGACCGCAGCTGGAGCGTACCGGCAGTGCGAATCAGGCCGCTCATGAAGGCCAGGCGACAGCAGGCTTTGGCCGGCGGTCGCTCCGCCAGCTCATGCCGCACCGCCTCGCCGAAGCTCACTGCGCCTCGGCCCGCGGATCCCACCGCGATAACCGCACCAAGGTGCGCGCCAGCTTGTCCTGATCGTGCTGCCACTCGCCGGCCAGACGGGCACCGAACACCCGCACGCCCAGCCGTCGCAGGCCGCCTCGATCGACCGGCACCGGCGTTCCCTGCTCCGCCCGGTTGCGGCTCACCAAGACAGCGTCGACGAGTCCCTCACCGCAATGGTCGATGATCCGCGCGACGTGGTCGGAGGCTCGGTAGCCCTCGGTCTCGCCCGGCTGCTGGAGCAGGTTACAAACGTAGATCTTGGGTACCTGGACGGCCCGGATCGCTTCTCGGATGCCGGGGACCAGCAACGGCGGGATGGTGCTGGTGTAGAGGCTTCCCGGGCCCATCACCACCAGCTCGGCCCGCTCGATGGCTTGCAGCGCGCGGGGGTGGGCAACCGGGTCGGGCGGATCCAGCTCGACCCGCTGGCACTGGGCGCCGTCGGCCGCAAGGGCAGTCTCCCCGCGAACCACGCGACCGTCGGCGAAGTGTGCGACCAGCTCGACCAGATCGGTGGTGGAGGGCACCACCCGGCCGCGCACCGCAAGCACCCGTGCCGACTCCGAGACAGCCTGATCGAAACTGCCCAGCATGTCGGTCATGCCGGCCAGGAACAGGTTGCCGAAGCTGTGCCCGGCGAGCTCGCCGGTGGTGAAGCGATGCTGGAACAGGTGTCCCACCAGCGACTCGTCCTCGGCCAGGGCGGTCAGGCAGCTGCGCAGATCCCCGGGCGCAGGCATGCCGAAGTCACGCCGCAGCCGGCCGGAGCTGCCACCGTCATCGGTGGTGGTCACCACCGCAGTGACGCTGGCGATGCGCTTGAGCCCGCGCAGGATCATGCTGAGCCCGGTGCCGCCGCCCAGGCACACAACCCGCACCCCTCGGCGGCGCCGCGAAGGCGCCGGCTCGAACGCGCTGGTCTGTTCGGGAAAGAGATCCATGGCCACGACTATCTTCCCGCTTTGTGCAGCGACTGGTGGATCTGTCGAGCCACCTTGGCCGGAAGCCCCGGGACGGATTCGAGTTCGTCGCGGGTGGCTGACACGAATCGCTCCGGCGTTCCGAAGTGTTCGATCAAGAGCCGCTTGCGGGCCGGCCCCACACCGGGAAGCGAGTCGAAAATCGACTCCACCGACGAGCGGGCGCGGCGCTTGCGATGCCTGCCGACGGCGAATCGATGGGCCTCGTCACGCACCCGCTGCAGCAGCTGGAGGCCGTTGGACGCCGGATCCAGCATGATCGGTTCGGGGCGACCGGGGATGAAGACCTCCTCGATCCGCTTTGCCAGGGAGATCACGGCGACGCGGGGCAGGTCGAACTCAGCCATCGCATTCAGCGCCGCGTTCAGCTGTCCCTTGCCGCCGTCGATCACCACCAGGCTGGGAGTCGCGGCGAAGCTCTCGTCGTAGCGGTCGGCCTCCACCGCCCGCATCCGCGCGAACCGGCGGGAAACGGCTTCGCGCATGCTCGAGAAGTCGTCCTGGCCCTTGCCGTGCCGGATCGTGAACGAGCGGTAGTGGGAGCGCTTCGCGACCGCGTCCTCGAACACCACCATCGAGGCGACCGTGTTGGTGTCGCCCAGGTTGGACACGTCGAAGCACTCGATCCGCACCGGCAGCTTCTCCAGGTTGAGGCGCTCGCGCAGCTCCTCCAGCGCCTCCACCCGGCGGGCCCGCGAACGCTGGGCGAGCAATGCGTCGTGCTCGAGTGCGAGCGTCGCGTTTTGGGCCGCCAGCTCGGCGATCCGGCGCTTCTCGCCGCGCTGCGCCGCCCGCACCTCGACAGCCGCGCCGCGCCGCTCTCCCAGGAACGCCTCCAGCAGCTCGGCGTCGGGGAACGTCCGCGGCACCACCACCTGGGCGGGGATGGCCACATGGCCGCCGTAGTACTCGAGCGCAAATCCCCACAGGGCCTCGGATTCGTCCTCGCCCTCGGTGTTTTCGAGGTAGAAGCTCTGGCGATCGGCCAGCCGACCGTCGCGGAGGTGGAACAGCTGGACGTTGGCGTTGTCTCCGGCCACGGCAACCGCGAGCACATCCGCCGAGCCGAGGCTGCGCTTGTCGGCCACCTGCGTCTCGGACAGGTGCCGGACGGCGGTGAGGCGGTTGCGGTAGCGCGCCGCCTCCTCGTACTGGCGCGACTCTGCGGCCTCCTGCATGGCCTTCTCCAGGTCACGCTCCAGCGGTCGCACGCGTCCCGACAGGAACTCGATCACCGAGTCGATCACCGCGCCGTATTCCTGCTTGGAGACGTAGCCCACGCAGGGTGCTCCGCAGCGGCCGATGTGGTAATCCAGGCACGGCACGCCCGAGCGCCGGCCCGGTGTCGGCCCCTCGCAGGGGCGGTAGGGGAACACGCGGTTGAGCACATCCAGCGTCTCTCGTACCTTGCGCGCACTCGAGTACGGCCCGAAGTACTGGACGCCCTTGCGATGACGCTCGCGGGTGAACATCACCCGCGGGTACTCATCGCCGACCGTCACGGCGATGTACGGATACGACTTGTCGTCGCGTAGCCGGATGTTGAACATCGGCCGGTGACGCTTGATCAGGTTCTGCTCGAGCAGCAGCGCCTCGGTCTCGCTGGTGACGACGAACACCTCGATCTCCTCGATCCGCTCCACCAGCTCAGCCGTCCGCTGGATCGCATATCCACCGCGGAAGTACGACTGCACCCGCTTTCGCAGCGACTTGGCCTTGCCCACGTACAGCACCTCGTCGGACACGCCGTGAAACAGGTAGACGCCCGGCGTGTCGGGCAGCGCTTTGATCTGGAGCTGGAGGCGTTCGAAGCGATCAGACTGCGATGCGGTTGCCACCCCCGAATCCTACGCGGTGAATAATTGGTGCCTGGCACCGAATTACTTCACACGAGGCGTGGGTGGTGAATAACGGTGCCTGGCACCGTTATTCACCAGATGGAGTGCAGGACGCTGCTTGCGGTGTCGCGGCACCAGCCGGCCGCCCGCGAGCCGGCACTGGTGAGCGTGTCCCAGTTGTTGTAAACCGCGGCGCCGACGGTGAACGCCGCCGCACCGATGCCAAGCGCGAGGATGACCGGCGAGCCAAGCGTCAGTACTCCCGCCAGCACCAGCGCTCCTGCAGCCATCCCCAGAACCCCACCGACCATCAGTGCTCCGTTGTACAGCCGCCCTCGCCAGGTGCGCGCGTGGTAGAGCCCCCAAGCGCCGAACCCTGCCTGAATGAATCCGAGGATAAGGTTGAGACCCGGAATAACGCTTGATCCCGCCACGATCGGTTCAGATGCGGCGCCAACCGCGGAGACCATGTCATACCCTGCCGCTGAAACCTGCGCGATCGCTGAAACCGTCTTGTTGGGGATCGCCGCTGCGACGTCGAGCAGGAGGTTGCCGCCGTGGCCGAGATGTCGGGGGAAGTGCAATCCGCCTTCGTGCCTGAGGTCGCCAAGCCAATCGACCCCATGGCCGATTGTCCCGCCCGCCCCTGAGATCACCGAGCCCCAGCTGGTACCGCCGGAAGGCCGATTCGGAGCACCGCTGCCCCCGGTCTTGTGCGGCCGCGGCAGCAGTTCAACCTTGGCCTCGAAGCCCGCGCCCAGTGCCGGCCCGGAGGCGCTTCGCATCACCACCGCGGCCTTCGAGGCGTCACCCCCGAGCTGATCTGTCAACGCCTCCATCAGGTCGCTTTCATGCCGCAACATCGCCATGTGCAGCAGCGATGCGATCCGGTACGGGTTGGTGTCGACGCTGAGCCGAAGCTCTGCCGCGATCACGTTCGCCGGTACCTGATATCGGCGGGCGGCCGCTTCCACGCCGGAGGCAGCGGGATCGGCCGCGGGCGGGCCGGCGAGCAGACGACCGAAGCCGTCCCAGGGAACGTCGACCAGCGCCTCGTAGGCCACAACCGCGCCGGTGTGCGGCGCGACCACCGTCATACCCCCGCCCACGTACATGCCGACGTGGTACGGCTCATTTGTGTCCGCCCCCAGGAACACGAGATCCCCCGGCGCGAGCTCGGCCGCCGTGACGTGCCGCGACATGTGCCACAGATCCGCGGCGGTGGGACGACCCGGCAGCGACACACCGGCCGCGCCGTAGGCGTAGTCGACCAGTCCGGAGCAGTCGAACCCGCCCTCGGCCCGGCTCTCGCCGCCCCACACATACGGCCACCCGATCTGGGCCTCGGCGGCAGCGACCACGGCCGCCGCTCCCCGAGCGCCCGCCAGATCAACCGGGCGGAACGACCCCGAGGCCAACGTGGCCGCGTACGTCACTCCCGCCCGCGACCACGACCACACCCGGTCGGCGCGTTTTCCGACTCCGGGTACGGCACCCGTCACCAGCTCGGATACGGTCACGTCCACCGCCTTGGGGACGCCGTTCGAGGTCTCGATGCGGAACGCCTCGACTCGACCGCCGTTGGCCGCGGCGGCCCGGCTCACCGCCGCCTCGACCGCCGATCTGGTCGCCGACGGGTCGGCCGCCAGCACCTGCACGCCCGCCAGCGCTGCCACGTCGGCGGCGCTCTGGGCGTGGGCGCCGCCGGATCGGATCGCGGCCAGATGTACCAGCACCACCGCTCCCAGCAGCACCGCGATTGCAATCCCGACGGCTGCAATCGACACCTGGCCGTGCTCACGCCGAATCACCTGGTGTGGCCCACCGCGGTGACGTCAAAGCAGCCGACTCCGCTGGTCACCGCGCACACCCTCACAGTGGCGGTGATAACTCCCTGCCGGACAGTGGTCGACTTGCGCAGCCAGGCGGGAAGTGGTCGCTGCTCCAGCGTCAGCACCGCGGCCTGGTCGACCATCCGGTGCGCCGTGTCGCGAGCCTGCAGCGCCCGCAGCATGTCCCACCCGCCGAACGCGATCACCAACACCAGCAGGCAGGCAGCAATCATCTCGATGGAAGCCTGGCCCCGGGTGTCGCGACTCACCGGCCCACCAACTCGGCAACGGCGGTGACCCTTGGCGCGAATCCGGGGATCACCGACGGCACCCGCACGGTCACGCGCAGGCGCCCTCCGGCCGTCTCCATCGTCATGCCCCTGACGCATCGACCCCGGCAGCGCGCTCACGACCGCCGGCCGGGGAGGTTCATGCGAGAGCACCGCCCGTGCGCCGGCGTGGGCTGCGTCCCCAACCGACACCAGCGTCCACGCCACCATCACCACCTGCCAGGCGCCCACGCCGCAGACCGCCAGCACCGGCAGCAGCACCACCGTCTCGATCGTTGCCTGACCCCGTTGTGAACCCATGCGACCACGGTATGAACGCTCTGGTGACGACTCAACCGGGTGGCCGTGCCGAAACGGTCACAATCCGGCTGCTACGATCGAGGCGATGGCAGACAACGGCGCAACCGAACCAGCCAACAACTCCTCGGGCGAAGATCGCCAGTTCGTCCACTTCAGCTTCTACAAGCTCGACCCCGCCTGGCGGCGGTTGCCGGCCGAAGAGCAGGACGCATCACGCGCCGAACTGGCCGCGGTGATCGACGAGCACGCCACCAAGTTCCCGATCCGGGCCTACACCATGGCGGGACTCCGCCCCGACGCCGACATCATGCTGTGGAAGGTGTCCGAGCGGCTCGAGGACTTCCACGAGCTGGGTACCGCGATGCTCTCGACAGCCATGGGCGGATACCTGCACACGCCCTACGGCTACCTCTCGATGACGCGCCGATCGCAGTACGTCAAGGGCGAGGGCCGCTCGATGCACAAGCGCGGCCGGGTGATGTGGGATCCCGACTCGAAGTACCTGCTGATCTACCCGATGGTCAAGACCCGCGCCTGGTATCAGCTGTCCAAGCCGGCTCGGCAGGGGATCATGAACGAGCACATCGCGACCGGGAAGCAGTTTCCCACGGTCAAGATCAACACCACCTACTCGTTCGGGATCGACGACCAGGAGTTCGTGGTGGCATTCGAGACCGACTACGTCGGTGACTTCCTCGACCTGATGATGACGCTGCGCGAGACCGAGGCCAGTCGCTACACCGAGACCGACACCCCGATCTTCACCTGCATGTCGGTGACGGTCGAGCAGGCGTTGCGGTCACTGGGCGGCAGTGCCGCCCTCGGCGTCCCAACGTAATCGCAGCACCGCGGGCTTTCTGAACACGAACCCGGCGGGACGCTCGACCTCGATGATCTCGAGGTTGGGCAGCCGGCGCGTGATCGCTTCCACTGCGATCGCGCCCTGCAGGCGCGCCATCGAAAAGCCGAGACAGTGGTGCACGCCGAAGCTGAAGGAGAGTCCGTGGCGGGCGTTCTCGCGGCGGATGTCGAACTGGAGCGGATCGGCGAACACGTCCGGGTCGCGGTTTGCCCCCAGCGTGCTGACACCGACGAACTCACCGACACCGAGTTCGACATCGCCGACCACCGTGGCCGCGGACGCCCAGCGTTCGATGAACGTCACCGGCGGGATCAGGCGCAGCGATTCCTCAACCGCGTTGGGGATCAGCTCTGGATCGGCGCTGATTGCCTCCCGCTGCTCGGGGTGATCGAGCAGCAGCATGATGGTGTTCAACACCATCGACTCGATGGTTTCGATCGCGCCGAACAGGATCACCCGTAGCTGCGCGACCACCTCCTCGTCGGAAAGCTCGGTGGCCGGGTCGGACACCACCGCGGCGGTGACCGAGCCGTCGGGAGTGCGCCGAGCCCGCTCCAGCTCACCCAACAGCAGCTCACTGAACTCGGCCCGGGCGGCGTCGGCCCTGCGCTGAGGCTCAGGGTCGCCGTCGTACACCATGCCCCCGGCGAAGGCGTCATAGAACCCGCGGATGCGGGGCACGTCGTCGAGCGACAGACCCAACATGTCTCCCGCGACTCCGATCGCAAACGGCGCGGCGAACTCCGCCGCCAGATCGCAGCTGCCCTGCGGCTGGAGCCGGTCCAGCAGCCGCCCCACCCGTGCGGTCACCGGCTCGCGGAATCGCTGCTCGACCGCCCGCCGGTGAAAGGGCGCCTCGAACGGCGCGCGCATGTGCTCGTGCGCCGGCGGATCGGTGGTCAGCATCATCTGCCCCAGCGATGCCCGCACCAGATTCTGGTGGGCCTGCACCGTGAACGCCGAGCGCGGCCCCAGCACCTGACGGGCCAGGCCGTAGGACGTGACCAACCAGCCGCCCATGGCCGGCACCCACGAGATCGGCTCAGCCGCCCGCAGCCGATCGAACACGTCGACCCGATCGGCGCGTTCCAGATCCTCGAACTCGACGGCGGCGCCAACCGGGAACCGCACCTGCCGCTCGGCCGCCTCGGCCTCCCCGACCTCGGCCTGAGCGATCATGGCGAAGGCAGCCGGCATCGACCTACAGGTAGTACCGCTTGGATTCCTGCCAGGCCCAGAACGCCACCAGACCGCCGACGATCGCGACCAGTGCCAGCAGTGGCGTGAACCCACCCAGGTGGATCAACCCGAACTTGTCCAGCGACCACATCGCGGCCGCCACCGTCAGCGCTCCTGCGCCGCCGTACAGCGCGTTTCGCTGGCGATCCGGCATCAGCGAGATCGCGGTCAGATTGTCGCGGTACCAGGAGTAGCCGAAGTACCACATCAAGACGATGAAGAGCAGACCCAGCGCCCCGAACACGATCGCGGCGATCTGCTGCGACACACTGAAGAACACGGTCGCGATCAACGCCAGGCCGATGATGATCAGCCATCCCCGGATCTGGTCGCGGGTCACAGGTGCGGCCCCGTCATGAACGCGCGGATGCCCAGCGCGGTCACCAGCGCCGACCCGACCGCGAACAGCAGCACGTTGCGCCGTCCATCTTCGCCCCGAAGTGCATACGGATAGGCTACCGCCAGCAGCGGCAGTAGGCCGTACACAAAGTGCAGGCGATCCGCGGGCTGGTCGCCCTCGGAGAGCAGGATCAGCCCCAGCGTGGCCTGGGCGATCACGAGCGTGTGGGCGGCAGCCAACAGCTGCGTGAATGCCCGCCCAGGGGCACGGTCACGGCGGTAGGCGACAAAGCCCCAGATCGCCACCGCGAGGTTGGTTGCGATCAGGAGCGTCCCGACCACCGCATGTACCAAAGGCATCGCCGCAAGAGGCTAGCTAAACTGCGCGCCCATGGTCGAGCCCGGACAGCCCGCACCCGACTTCACGCTCGCCTCAGACGGCGGTGGAAGCGTGTCCCTGAGCGCGCTCAAGGGCAAGCCGGTGGTGCTCTACTTCTACCCCAAGGACGACACCTCGGGGTGTACCAAGCAGGCCTGCGAGATCCGCGACGACTGGGGTGCGTTCGAGCAATACGGCGCGGTGGTGCTCGGAGTCAGCCCCGACGGGATCGAGTCCCACGACAGCTTCCGGGACAAGTTCAGCCTGCCGTTTGCGCTGCTGTCCGACCCCGATCACGCGATCGCCGAGGCCTACGGCGCCTGGGGCGAGAAGAAGAACTACGGCAAGACCTACCACGGCATCATCCGGTCGGGATTCGTGATCGACGCCGACGGCAACCTGGCAGCAGCCAAGCGCAACGTCAAGGCCACCGCCCACAAAGACTGGGCTCTGGCCGAGCTGGCCAAGCTCGCCGGCTGACCGGCGGCCATGGACGGCCGCCCACTCCCACTCGACGGTATCCGGGTACTTGACCTGAGCCAGATCCTGGCCGGGCCGTACTGCACCATGGTGCTGGGCGACCTGGGTGCAGACGTGGTCAAGGTCGAGCGACCCGGCAGTGGTGACGGCAGTCGCCAATGGGGACCGCCGTTCGCCGGCGACCAGAGCGTCTACTACCTGCAGGTCAACCGCTCCAAACGGTCGATCGCGATCGACCTCAAGCAGCCCGAGGGGGTTGCAGTTGCGCGCCGGCTGGCGGACACCGCCGACGTGGTGATCGAAAACTTCCTCCCCGGCACCGCCCAGAGGTATGGGCTCGACCATGCCAGCCTGATCGACACCAACCCCGGGGTGGTGTCGTGTGCGATCCGCGGCTACCCACACGACCACCCCAATGCCGATCGGCCCGGATACGACTTTCTGATGCAGGGCGTGGGCGGGATCATGAGCATGCAGGGTGAGCCCGACGGCCGGCCGGTGAAGGTTGCTGTCGCGATCGCCGACATCGTGGCCGGGCTGTTCGCCGGAAACGCCATCCTGGCAGCGCTGGTGGAGCGCGCGTCGACACACACCGGGCGGGAGCTGGAGGTGTCGCTACTGGACGCCCAGGTGGCGTGGCTGGCAAATCGTGCCGGCGACTGGCTGATCGGCGGAATCGAGCCCCAGCGACTGGGCAATGCCCACCCCTCGATCGTCCCCTACGAGACATTCGAGGCGGCCGACGGCTACATCAATCTGGCGATCGGAACCGACGATCAGTTCGCGCGCTTCTGCCGCGAGGCGGGCCGCGGCGATCTCGCCGACGATCCCCGGTATCGCACCAACCGCGACCGTGTGGTGGGTCGCGAGACGCTGGTGGCGGAGCTGCAGGCGACCATCGCCACCCGATCGGTGGCTGAGTGGGAGGCGGTGCTGGATCGTGCCGCCGCTCCCGGTGGCCCCGTGCTGACGGTGCCCCAGGTGTTCGACGGCCCCGCCGCGCACATGGTCGAGACGGTCGAGCACCCCACCGCCGGACCGCTCAAGCTGGTGCGCTCCCCGATCTCAGTCGACGGCGAACGACCCTCCGCCCGCCGCTATCCCCCACGTCTCGGCGAACACACCGCCGAGGTGCTCGCAGAGGCGGGATACAGCCCGGAGGAGGTCGCCGACCTGCTCGCCGGGGCCTGTGGGTCGGGATAGACTACGGCCCGCTCGCGGATGTGGCGGAATTGGTAGACGCGCACGGTTCAGGTCCGTGTGACCGTAAGGTCGTGAAGGTTCAAGTCCTTTCATCCGCATGCAGCAGCGGCAGGAGCACATCCTCCCGGCTGTAATGCCCGACCACGTCGAACCACTGTTTTTCCCGCAGGCTGCCTCGCAGATCGCACTCCGCGACCAGGATTCCTTCGCAGTCGATCAGGGGGCCGGCGACGATCTCGCGCGACCGTCCGTCGACGATCACGGAGTTCCCGCGGCCCAGCACGCGGTGACAGTCGGCGGGCAGCTCGAACGGGAAGTCGGACGGATAGTCGCCGCCGTGGAGGTACTGGCTGACGCTCACGACCGATGCGCCCGACTCGTAGGCGACGGCTTTCATCAGCGCCAGCCAGGTGTCGCTGTCGTCCATGGTGGGCGCGACCCACACCTGCGGGCCGCCGCGATACACCGCGTAGCGGGCGAGCGGCATCCGATGCTCCCAGCATATGAGTCCACCGATGCGGCCGATCGGGGTGTCGGTGACCTCGATGTCCTGGCCGTTTCCGAACCCATGGAACAGCCGCTCGTGGTAGGTCGGCATGAGTTTCCGGTGCTTCGCCAAAAGCCCGTCTGGCCCCACCAGCAGCAGCGTGTTGTAAAGCGTCCCGGGACGCGCGGCCTCGCGCTCGTTGACACCGATCGCAAGGTGGATGTCAAGGTCCTTGCAGTGACGGACGAAACGGTCCACCGTTGGCCCGGGTACGTCCACGGCGCTCAGCCACATCCGCTCGAAGAGTTCGGCCATGCCCTCGTCCCGACGTGAGCGGGTAATTGACGCCGAGGGGTAGAACGACAGGAAGCACTCCGGCAGCACCACCAGCTTCGCCCCCTGGGCCGCGGCGTCGCGGCAGAGATCGAGCGCCTTCTCGACGCTCGCTTCGCGGTCGAGGATCACCGGCGTGGCCTGCACTGCGGCCAAGCACACGGGAGCGAACGTGGTCACAGTGCGAGCCTACAGGCGGCGGCAGGGGTCTGTGGCGATAATGCCAGGCGATGAGTCATCCCCCGCTCGGAGCCAGAGCACGATCTCGACTCGCTGGCAGCAAACCTTCGAGCCGACTCGTCAGACATGCGCGCCTTCCTGCCGGCACTGGCGGTGCGCCTGGAAGACGCCTTCCCGGACCGCTGCGACGTGGCTCGAAAGCGCAAAGGGATGCTCAGTTCCGAGCGGGTGGTCGAGTCGGTGGCCGTGACCTTCGGCGAGCTGGTGTATTGGCTCGGCTATGAGGGCCGACAGGTGACCGCCACCCGGCTGAAAGTGGTGCGCGGGATCACGCTCAAGACCGATCCGCTGGCGATCGGCGAGTGGATCGCCGAGCTGGTATCCGAACTCGGCAAGGTTGCCGAGCAGACCGAGTCCGGCCGGATCGCGCTCCAGAACCTGCTGGAAGGCGACACTCTCAAAGGAGACTCACCATGAACTATGACCCCACCAGCCTCGCCGGCGTGCCCGATGACGCGAAGGGCAGGCTGGCGCAGAACAAGGCCGGCCTGTTCACCTCCGACCTGTCGGTGAAGGAGTTCCTGCTGGTCAAGCAGGCCGGCTTCGATCCGCTGGGGATGGTGGTGGGAAGCTCGATCTACCACATCGGCTATCAGCAATCGAACTGGAACCAGAACCAGGAGATGGCCGTGCTGACCCAGGCCATGTACCACGCCCGCGAGCTGGCCATGACCCGCATGGAAGAAGAGGCCGAGCAGCTCGGCGCCGACGGCGTGGTCGGGGTGAGACTCGACATCGGCCGCTACGAATGGGGCGCCGATCTGGCCGAGTTCATCGCCATCGGCACCGCCGTCAAGCATCGCGAGGGCGAGCTTCACCGCGCACCCAACGGCCGCCCGTTCACGTCGGATCTCTCCGGCCAGGCGTTCTGGACGCTGCACGCCTCCGGCTATCGACCGGTGGGTATGTGCATGGGATCGTGCGTCTACCACGTCGCCCACCAGGGGCTGCGGCGGATTCCTGCGGTCAGCCGGCCGCAACGTGGAGATGACCAACTACACCCAGGCGCTCTACGACGCGCGCGAGCTGGCGATGCAGCGGATGCAGGCCGAAGCCCAGCAGGTTCAGGCCGAGGGGATCGTCGGCGTCCAGCTGACCGAGCGCTCGCACGGCTGGGGATCGCACGTGATCGAGTTCTTCGCCGTCGGCACCGCTGTGATTCCGACCAAGGCCGATCACGCGATCGCGCAGCCGGGGCTGATCATGGGGATGGACGACTGAGGACAAGCGACTAGCGAAAGCGGTTGCGGCGCGGACGAAACGCCGACTCGAGCTGCTCACTGGTGAACGGCGCGGCGGCCTCGCCGGTGGTCGCGAACCGGAACACCGCCAGCCGGAACACCTGCCCGACCGCGGTCTGCACCAGCAACGCCGCGCCAGACACGACCACGGCCAAGGCGACAATGACGTATCCGACCACAGGTGTCGAGCCGGCGATCGCGATCCCGATCGCACCCACGAACATCACGGGGATCAGTACCAGCATCGTGATCAGCCCGATCACGAAGTTGCCGGTGACGCTCTCACCCCAGCGCTCTCGGATCACCGAGATCGAGCGGCGCATCGCACCGCGCACGTTCAGATCCTCGATCGCAAGCGCGGGTACCACGAAATAGCTGGCAAGCACCCACGCGGCGCTCAGCAGGATCTCGGCGATCCGCAGCGCCAGGGTGCCACCGCCCGGAGCCTGCTCCAGGGCCCGCAGCGCAGTTCCCACCAGCGTGGACACCAGTGACCACACCGCGATCGAGCGGAGATGTTTGCGGGCCACTGCGAGTGCCTCGCCGATCCCCATCTCCCGCCCGTCCAATGCCGCATTGGCCATCGCGTAGAAGGCCACGTTGAAGAAGGTCGAGATCAGCACGAACGGGTACGAACACACCGCAGCCGCCACGAAGATGCGAAGCTGGGAGTGCTGATCGATCACGTCGAACGCCCACGGGCCGAGCAGGATCACGGCGGCCACCGCGGTGGTGATCAAGGACACGACCGGCAGCACCAGCAACGCCGGCCGGCGCTTGACGACCTCCCACGACACCTTGGTCAGCGTCCAACCGCGACTGATCCGCCCACCGTTCACGCCCCCACCTCCTTGGTCGTCGTGGAGACAATTTTGCCACCATCACGGCCGCCCGTCCACTCCACGCGACGACCGTTCACGGCCACCCCGCTCTCTAGAATCGACCGATGAGCCCCTCCCGCCTGGTCGAGCGCCTGCCGATTGAGCTTTCGCTGCCCGACGAGGTCGTCTCGGTGCGAGTACGCGAGTCGAAGCGTCGGCGCTCGATTCGGATCGGGATCGGACCGAACCGGCCGCTGGAGGTGATCGTGCCCACCGGCACCAGCGACCGATCGGTGCGCAAGGCGCTGGAGCAGAATCGAGCGTGGATCTCCCAGAGGCTGCGCTCGACCCGCGCGGTGGCGAACCGCCCGTCCCGCCTGGGCCTCGACCGGCCGGGCGTCGTTCATCTCAACGGAGACGTGGTGCCGGTTGAACGCCGCGGTGGACGCGCGATTGCGCGCCTCGACGGCGGACGGCTGCTGGTGGGTGGATCGAACGCCGCGGCCGCGGCCGCGATCGAACGCTGGTATCGGCGCGAGGCCGGCACTCGCATCACCGATCGAGCAGGCGTGCACGAACCGGCAATCGGGGTGCGGGCCACCGCCATATCGATCCGCGACCCGCGATCGCGATGGGGCTCGTGCTCGAGCCGTGGCACGCTGTCGTTCTCGTGGCGGCTGCTGCTGGCCCCGGCCGAGGTGCTCGACTACGTGGTCGTGCATGAGCTGTGCCACCTGATCCAGCCAAACCACTCGCGGGCCTTCTGGGATCTGGTGGAGACACACTTTCCGGCGCGCAAGCAGGCCACCGCGTGGCTTCACGAACACGGGCATGAGCTCCACCGCTACGACCCCTGCACGGCTGTGGCATAAGCTCGCGGCCACTTCGTGGTTCGCGCTGGTCAAAACGACAACAACCTGCGGATCGTGTCAGATGATCAGTCGAAATTCTCGCGAAATTACCGCAAAACGGGGAGCGCGGGAGGGCGTTGGGACGACGAGACTCCGGTCCGTGGCAACTCCGGATTCCCACCTTCGCATGCCCCGCCGGCTGAGTGTCGTCGCCGGTGGCACCCCCTCCCTTTCCGCCTCAGACGTGCCGGCGGGCCTGCGACTGGTACGTGCAATCGACCGGGCTGTGCTGGACGTCGCACGCCAGCTGGAGCTACGACCGATGGAGTTGTACGCGCTGCTGCTGCTGGAATCGGGCGGTCGCCTGTCCACCGCTGAACTCGCCCAGCGGCTCGCAGCCAGCAGCAGCCAGGCCAAGCAGCTGGCACTGCGGTTGACCCGCCGTGGGATCGCGACACGCAGTGGCGCCAGCGGACACACCAAGCTGACACCGCTGGGCGAAGCCCTGGCCGAGACGGCGGACCGGCACGTCGAGCAGGCAGTGCGTGAGCGCATGCTCGAAGTCGACGACCACTCCCGCATCCTGGGTGGATCGATGCTGGCACAGCTCACGTTCCCCGAACCCTGACCGCAAGCCGGGTGTTCGGTACGGTAGGCGGCCATGTCTGACCGTCCATCGATAGGGCTCACGAGCTACTGGGCCAACGCAGCCATGGCGCATTGGTCGACCGACGCTGTGCTCGTCAGCCAGGGATACGTCGAAGGCGTTCGGTTGGCCGGGGGCCGTCCGCTCGTGCTTCCCACCGATCCGTTGTGGGAGTCGCAGCCCGAGGATGTGCTCGACCTGCTGGACGGCCTGCTGGTGGTCGGCGGAGACGACATCGATCCGGGGCTGTACGGCGCCGACCGACACCCCGCCACCGGCCCCGCCAATCAGCGCCGCGACCGCGTCGAGGTCGGGCTGCTGACGGGAGCGCTCGCCCGAGGCCTGCCGACGCTCGGGATCTGCCGCGGAATGCAGCTGCTCAATGTCGTTCGCGGCGGCACGCTCGACCAGCATCTGGCCGACAGCATCGACATCACCCCACACCGAGCCGGCGATCGCACATTCGGGCAGCACGACGTACTCACCGTGCCCGGTACCAGCGCGGCCGCGATGTTGGGGGACCGGGCGACCGTGCGATCCCACCACCACCAGGGTGTTGCCACCGTCGGCCGCGGGTTGATCACCTCCGCCCACGCACCTGACGGCGTGATCGAGGCGATCGAGGATCCAGCGCTGCGATTCTGCGTCGGTGTGCTGTGGCATCCCGACGCCGACCCGGCCGGCGGCGGCGCCCCGGTGTTCGGTGCATTGGTGGAAGCCGCGGCTGAGTTATCGTCCAGGTCGGCATGAGCACCCACCTGTGGCATCCCTTCGCCGACATGGCGGTGGTCAAGAACGATGAGGTCGTGATCGCCCGCGGACAGGGTGCCGTGGTGTGGGATGAAAACGGCCGTGACTACATCGATGCCCGCGCCGGCCTGTGGTACTGCGGTATCGGCCACGGCCGGGCCGAGATTGCCGATGCCGTTGCGGCCCAGATGCGCGAGCTGGCCGCCTACGACACGTTCGAGCGACTCGCCAACCGGCCGGCTCTGGAGCTGGCCGACCGCGTGGCAGCGATCGCACCGATGACCAACGCCGCGGTGTTCTTCACCAGCGGGGGGTCGGAGGCAGTCGATACCGCAGCCAAGCTGGCACGCCGCTACTGGCACGCGCTGGGCCGCGAACAGAAGCAGGTGATCGTCCACCGCGAGCACTCCTACCACGGCATGAACGCCTACGGCACCAGCCTCGCCGGCATCCCCACCAACCGTGAGGGGTTCGGTGACCTCATCCCCGGAGTGGCGCTGGTGTCGCACAACGACCCCGAAGCGCTCGAGCAACTTCTGTCCCAGCGGGGAGACGAGATCGCAGCCTTCATCGGCGAGCCGGTGATCGGCGCGGGCGGGATCATCCACCCTGCACCCGGCTACTGGCAGCGCGTGCAGGAGATCTGCCGGGCGCACGACGTGCTGCTGATCGCCGACGAGGTCGTCACGGGGTTCGGACGGCTGGGAACATGGTTTGGCAGCGAGCGGCTGGGGATCGAGCCCGACCTGGTCACCTGCGCCAAGGTGATCACGTCCGGATACCAGCCCCTGGGGGCGGTGCTTGCTTCAACGCGCGTGCAGGAGCCGTTCTACTCCCAGCCGGGACGCGCGATCTTCCGGCACGGATTCACCTATTCGGGCCATCCCAGCGCGTGCGCCGCCGGCCTCGCCAACCTGGACGTGATCGAACGCGAGGGTCTGTTGGGCCGAGTGCTCGAACTCGAAGGCACCCTGGCTGCAGCGGTCAACCCGCTGGCGGATCTCCCCGAGATCAGCGAGGTGCGGGCGGGATTGGGTCTACTGGCGGCGGTCGAGATCGATCCCGCAGCTGCGCGCTGCCGACCCGGCGTTCGTCGACCGGCTGGTGCAGACGTGCCGGGCACGCGGGGTGTTGACACGGGCACTCGCCGGGCGCGCGCTTCAGATCTCACCGCCCTACGTGATCGAGCAGCACCAGCTGCAGCGAATCGCCGACACGATCAGCGATGCGCTCGCCGAGATGCGTGCGTCCGCGACCCCCTCACTCAGAAGCGCCTAAGCGTGGCCGTGGTGCAGCAGGTTATCGATGTGCGTCGCGTGCTCGAACTTGCGTACTGCTGAGCCGACCCGGTCGGGTCCGTCGAAGATCAAAAACGGGACCGCCAAGGTGATGGTCAGTGGTACGAGCGCGGAGGCCGCAACCGCCCAGCTGAAGTGATGGAAGCCCGCGACGACCTCGCCCCAGATCGGCCACGTCATGAACGCCAGCACCCCCAAAAGACCAACCTTGATGCCCCAGGCGAGATCCCCTGAGTGGCTCTTCATGTCGGCTCCTTTCGGCGCTGTATTTGTGACTTAAGTAACTAGTCATGCCCTACATTGTAGCCGCCGGCACGAGCCCTGTCGGTGATCCGGCCCGATCGTTGTGGTCAGCGCAGGCCGCGGGCGTGCAGATAGGCGAGTACGCCGTCGCGCAGACCGGCCGCCGCGCGGTTCACGACCGCGGTGGTTCTGAGCGCTCGATCTTCGCCCGGATTCGTCAGGAATCCGACCTCGGTGAGCACCACCGGCCGGTTCGACCAGTTGAATCCCGTGATATCCGAACGCGGCACGATGCCACGGTTGGGCCACCCCAGCCGCTTCACCAGCCGGGCCTGGATGATCCGGGCGGCCTGCAGGCTGCGAGCGTAAATGTCGCTCGTCCAGCCGCGATGATTCGACCGGATACAGCGTCGATGTGCCGGCCACCGCCTGGTTGGTGGATCCGTCGGCATGGATCCGCAGAAACAGTGCCGCGTCCCAGCCGTTGGCGAAATTCGCCCGCCACACATTGCCGCGGCTCACGCAGCAGGTGGTGGTGCGAGTCATCTTCACGCGAATGCCGCCGGCGGCCTGAAGCAGCGTTCGCAGGCGCAGCGCGACCCGCAGGTTCACCGAGGCCTCGCGCTGGCCGGTGACCACTCCCGAGGTGCCGCCGCCGTCCTTGATCTTGCGAGCGGCGGAGCCCGGCCCGATCGGCTCCATGCCGAGGTTGGCGATCAGATCATGACCGGGGTCGAGCACGACGGTGACGGTGCGGGCGGCCGCCGGGCGGGAAGTGTCAGAGCCATACGCCGCGACGGTTGCGAACACCGCCAGAAGCGCCACCGCCACAGCCAAGCGGACGGGCACGGTCAGCTGCGCTTGCGCTCGAGGTCGAGGAAGGGCAGCTCCACCACCGTCGCTGGGATCCGACCGCGCTCTCCCTCCACCGACCACTCGATCTGAAGCTTCGACCCGACCGCCTCGTGATCGCGGTCGACAGAGGCCAGCGCGATCATCTTCTTGAGGCTGGGCGACCATCCGGTGCTGGTCGCACGCCCCACCTGCTTGCGCCCCGAGTAGATCGGGATGGGACTGCGATCGACCACCGGCGAGACGTGCGGCGCCAGGTCATGCCGGGCGAACTCACGCTCGATCCCCTCCCATTCGATCTCGATGCCCGCCAGTCGCCGGCGAGGGCCGCCACCGTCGCGCTCGCGCTCGAGCGCGTCGCGTCCCACGTAGGCGCCCTTGGTGAAGCTCACCAACCGGCCCAGCCCGATCTCAAACGGCGAGTACTCGTGGTCGGCGGCCTCAGCATGGGTGACGCTGGTGTAGTCGACCTCGATCAGAATCAGCCCGGCCTCGAGCCGCACCACGTCCAAGGCGCGCATGCCCGCCGGTCGCAGCCCGTGGGCCGCCCCCGCGTCGAATAGGGCATTCCACACCGTCACTGCAGCCTTGGCGGGGATGAACAGCTCGTATCCGAGGTCGCCCGTATATCCGGTGCGGGTGACGTCGATCTCGACTCCCGCGATCTCAGCCGAACGGCGCCGGAAGTACCGCACGTCCTCCCACGCGGTGCCGGTCACTGCCTCCAGTACCGCCCGGGCACGCGGGCCCTGCAGGGCGAGCGCCCCGAGCTGCTCGCTGACATCGGCGATCTCGACCTCGAGTTCGGCGGCGTTCATGCGCAACCACCGGTACTGGGGGTCGGCCGCCGTCCAGCGGAAACTGGTCTCGTCCAAACGCGCGACAGTGCCATCGTCGATGACCTTGCCGCGTTCGTCGCACCACGGCGTGTAGACGACCTGGCCGACCTCGATCTTGGAGGCGTCGCGTGTGATTACGCGATCCACCAGGCGCTGTGCGTCGGGCCCGGTGAGTTCGTACTTGTACAGCGGCGAGACATCGATCACGGCCGCCGCTTGGCGGATGGCGTTGTACTCGATCTCGTGCGAATCGGCGTACGTGGCGGCGGCCAGATAGCCCGACCACTCGCCCCAGGCGTGCTTGGTGTTGCGGGTTGATTCGCTTTCGAAGAAGGGTGTACCGATAGTCATAGCGAGCAAGTCTAGGCCGCCGGCCGGTACGATGCCCGCCGTGCCTGAACGTTATGACGCGATCGTGGTCGGGGGCGGCCACAACGGGCTGGTGACTGCGGCCTACCTCGCCCGAGCGGGGATGCGGGTGGTCGTACTGGAGCGTCGGTACGTGCTGGGTGGGGCCGCTGTGACCGAGGAAGTCGTCCCCGGATACCGATTCAGCGTCGCCTCCTACGTCGTCTCGCTGCTTCGGCCCGAGATCGTGCGCGAGCTGGAACTGCCCCGCCACGGACTCCAGATCCTGCCGCTGGACGGCACCTTGACGCCACTCGACAACGACTACCTGTGGCGGCCCAACGACCATGGCCGCACCGTCCGCGAGCTGCGCCGATGGTCGCTGAGCGACGCCGAGGCCTACGAGGAGTACGGCCGCCTGATGGTGCAGATGGCGCGCTTCATCAAGCCCATCCTGTCGGCCGTGCCGCCTGACCAGGGCCGCATCAACCCGCTCGAGTGGCTGTCGCTGCTGCCGCTGGGGAAGCGCTTCGCCGAGCTCCCGCGAAAGCTCAAGGACACCTTCATCCAGGTGATGACAATGAGCGCCGCAGACTTTCTCGGCCAGTGGTTCGAGACCGATCCGCTCAAGGCCACCATGTCTGCGTCGGGCATCATCGGCACCTTCCAAGGCGTCCGCTCGCCCGGCACCGCCTACGTGCTGCTGCACCACTACATGGGCGAGATCGACGGCGCCTTCCGGGCCTGGGGTATTCCCCGCGGCGGCACCGGCGGCGTCAGCCTGGCGATCGCATCGGCAGCCGAGGCGCTGGGCGCCGAGATCCGCACCGAGGCTCCCGTCGCCCGTATCGACGTGCAGTCGGGGCGCGTCACCGGCGTCACGCTGGAGTCGGGCGAGCAGCTGCTGGCCGACACCGTGCTCTCCAGCGCCGACAGCCGCGTCACCTTCAAACAGCTGCTGGAGCCGGGCACCCTCGACCCCGAGTTCGAGTCTGAGGTCGACCGCTACAAGTTTCGCGGCTCGTCGGGCAAGGTCAACCTGGCCTTGGATGGGCTGCCCGATTTCACCTGCATGCCCGGAGTGGGCGAGCACCTGCGCGGCGCGATCAGCTTCTCGCCGTCGCTGGACTACATGGAGCGGGCCTACGACGACGCCAAGTACGGGCGGCCGTCGGCGCGGCCCTACATCGACATGATCATCCCCACCCTGGTCGACCCGTCGATGGCGCCGCCCGGCAAGCACGTGATCAGCTGCTTCGTGCAGTACGCGCCGTACCACCTGGCCGACGGCGGGGTCTGGGACGACGCGGCCCGTGACGCGTTCGGCGAGACGGTGATCGACACGATCGCCGAGCGGGCGCCGAACATCCGAGACATCATCGTCGACCGCCAGGTGCTGACACCGCTCGACATCGAGCAGAAGATCGGGCTGAGCGAGGGCAATATCTTCCAGGGCGAGCTGTCCCTGGAGCAGCTCTTCTTCAACCGCCCGGTGCCGGGGTGGGCCCGGTTCAAGACGCCGGTGGACGGCCTGTGGATGTGTGGTTCGGCGACGCACCCCGGCGGCGGCATCATGGGCGCACCCGGGCGCATCGCGGCGCTGCAGCTGCTCAAGTCAAAGCGCAGCGGCATTGCACGGGTGAAGACGTGACCAGCTTCGATGTGATCGTTGCCGGCGGCGGCCACAACGGGCTGGTGTGCGCCACCCGGCTGGCACAAGCCGGCCGCAGCGTGGCGGTGTTGGAGCGGCGGGCGCGTGTCGGCGGGATCGCCGAGATCGTACTCACCGCCGGACGCCTGCGCCGGTCGCTGGTCGATGAGCTGGAGCTGCGCCGGCACGGCTTGGAGCTGATCGAGCCGGATGTGCGTCTGCTGGCTCTGCGACCTGACGCCGAGCCGCTGACCTTCTGGCGAAGCGCGCAGCGCACCGCCACGGGGCTGCGCGACCACTCGGCCGCCGACGCCGAGGCCTACCCTCGATTCGACGCCCACATCCGCACGATGGCCACATTTCTCGGCCGGGTCAACGAGACGATCCCGCCCCGCCTCGACCGGGCAACACGGGGAGATGCCGGAGGAGCACTGGGGCTGGGCCGGGCGTTTCGCGGGCTGGGTGCAAAGCCCGGCCGCGAGATCACACGGGCGCTTCCCATGGCGGTGGCCGACTTGGTCGGTGAGTGGTTCGAGTCAGATGCCGTGCGGGCTGCGCTGGCAGCTCGCGGCACCCGATTCACCGCGATGGGGCCGTGGTCGGCGGGAACGGCGCTGGTGTTGCTCAACGACTCTGCCGGCAACGACGGTGGAGCGGCCGGCGAGAGCGTGCATGCCCGCGGCGGCCCGACGGCTGTCACCGATGCGCTCGCCGCCGCTGCGATCGAGGCGGGGGTCGAGATTCGCACCCAAGCGGCTGGTCGAGCGGGTGATCACCGAGTATGGGCGGGCGCAGGGCGTCCGGCTGGAAGGCGGTGAGCAGCTGTTTGCCCCAGTGGTGGCCTGCGCCGTCGACCCAAAAACGGTGTTGACGAGCTGGATCGACCCGGTGGTTGTAGGCCCTCAGCTGCGCTGGCGCGCCGGAAACATCCGCACGCCCGGGCGCACCGCCAGGCTGACCTTGACGCTCACCGGGCTGCCCGAGTTCAGCGGGGTGACCGACACGGCACAGCTGGGGGGCCGGATCCTGACCGCGCCGGGAATCGACGACCTGGAGCGGGCCTTTGACGCCTCCAAGTACGGCGAGCTGAGTGAGCACCCGATGTTGGAGGCGACCATCCCTACGCTCGGCGACGACGGTGCCAAGGAGCACCGGCTGGAGGTGCTGGCACAGTGGGTGCCGCCCGGCGTCACCGGCAAGGCGGTCAGCGAGCGGGTGGTGTCAGAGCTGGAGCGCTACGCCCCGGGTATCGGTGGGCTCGTCAAGAAGCACGCGGTGATGACCCCGGGCAAGCTCGAGCGCGAATATGGCCTGGCCGGCGGACACGTCAACCACGGCGAACAAGCGCTCGACCAGTTCTTCGCCTGGCGACCGGTGCTGGGGCTGGCTCGGCATCGCCTCGCGATCCCCGGGCTCTACCTGTGCGGCTCGGGCGCCCATCCCGGCGGCGGCCTCACCGGCGGCCCCGGAGATCACGCCGCCCGCGCCATCCTCACCGACGGATGAATAACGGTGCCTGGCACCGTTATTCACGCGCGGCGGCTACCAGCTCGTTGTGAGGGCGCAGGAAGCGCTGGTCGAAGCGCCACATCAGCTCGTTGTGCCACTGGACGCCGGCCGCCCAGCCCAGGCCGTCGGTGCGTTCGATCGCCTCGATCACCCCGCTCGGCGTACGAACGGTCGGAGATAGCCTGCTGCCCGTGCGGGCGACCGCCTGATGATGAAACGAGTTGACCCGCCGGTTGCCGCCCTGGAACCACTCGACGGCGCGTGACCCGGGCTCGATCTCGACCTCGTGCCAGTGATCTCCCGGCGGGGCGATGGCAAGCTCTGACCACGAATGATTGTGGAACTCGGCACCCTCGTGCTGTTCCTCCACATGCTGCGTGAGGGCTCCGCCGTCCGCCACCGCCAGCACCTGAATCCCGCGGCAGATACCAAGTACCGGCATCCCGCGATCCAGTGCCCCGCGGGCCAGCGCCAACTCGAAGGCGTCGTGGGCGGGATCGATCGGCTCGGTCTTGGCGTGCCGATCCTGTCGGTAGTGGGCCGGGTCGACGTCAGCCCCGCCGCACAGCTGCACCCCGTCGACGATGTCCAGCAGCGCATCCACGTCGCTCACGGGCGTCGCCCGCGGCAGCACCACCGCGACCGCCCCCGCCCGCTCCAGCGGCGTGCGCAGCGACGGCTCGACCTCCCCCAGCAGAGGATCGTCGAGCTCGATGGTGTATCCGATCACCGGTCGCATTGCCCGCGAACGCTACCGAATCCTCAGGCCGCCTCGGCCTCCAACTGTTTCGACCGCAACCGCTGTTTGAGCGCCGCAGGCGGGAAGATCAACACCGACACCATGCCCGCACCGACGAGGGCGGCGGCCGTCGACGTTCGCATCTGCCCCTGCTGCACTGCCAGCGCAGTGATCGCCACCACCAGCGGCAGGGTCGTGGCCGAGAGCAATGCAAACGGCGGCCGGTCGCGCGACGCCAGATCACGCCGGTAGAACAGAAACGCCGGCAGCCCACGCACCACCAGAAACAACGCCAGGAAGAGCGGCAGCCGCACCAATCCGCTGGGGCTGAGTACAGCGTCCAGGTCGAAGGTGATTCCGGTGGTGATGAAGAAGATCGGGACGAACAGCCCAAACCCGATCGACTCGAGCTTCACGTACAGCTGTTCCTTCTCCTCGGGACCGCCGACCAACCCGATCACAACGCCGGCTGCGAACGCCCCCAGGATGATGTTGAGCCCGAACTGATCGGCCAGGTAGACCATCGCCACGAGCACGAAGATGGCGGTGCGAAGAGCGAACTGGCCACTGCGAAACATCGTCTTCTTCATCACCCGCTGGATCCGCTCTTGGCGGAACTTCAATCCGACGAAGGCCACGGCCACCGCTGTCAGCGCAAAGATCGCGACCAGGATTGCCGCGGTTCCGTGCCGGCCACCGCTGGTGAACAGCACCGACACCGCGATGATCGGTCCCACCTCCCCCACGCTGGCCGCCGCGAGCACGAACGCGCCGAAGCGAGTGTCCAGGTCGTCGGCGTCGCCCAGGATCGGTACCAGCGTTCCCATCGAGGTGGCAGCCAGCGCGGTGGCGACATACAGCGTGTCCACCGTCAGCCCTGAGATCTGCAGCACTGCCGCCAGCCCCAGGGCGACCACAAAGGACACCACCCACCCGACCAGCGCCAGCTCCACCGGTCTACCCCGGACCCGCTCGATCTCCACCTCGTTTCCCGCCAGAAAGAACAGAAACGCGAGCCCGAAAACATTCAGGGTTTCGATCGTCGGTCCCATGTGGGCGATGTCGAGCACCTGGGGGCCGATCACGATCCCGAGCAGCAGCTCGACCACCACCACGCTCACCATCAGGCTCCTGCCCAGGTCGGCGATTAACGGTGCCAGCGCGGCTGCGCCAACGATGATCAGCAGTGAGGTCAGCTCGGTTTCCGACACCGGCAAATCATCTCATGAGCGCAGTCAGGTGCGCCTGGTATGGTCGGCCGTCTGAGCGATCGAACCGCGTACGTCGATCTTCCCCCGGGCGCACGCGTCCTGCAGAGCGATGGTCCCGGCCCGTTCGTGACCCGGGTGCTGTACGAGCTCGAGGACGGCACCCAGGCGGTGTGGACGTCCCGCCGTCACCGCAAGCAGCGCAGCTCCGACTCGCCGTATTGGGATCCGCAACACATGGGTTGGTGGTGCGCCGCGCTGTTCGTGGTCGGCTCGGCGTGCTTCGCGCTGGGGTCACTGGCGGGATACAGCTCGCTGGTGGGTGGGCACGCCGACGCGGTCACGTACTTCGTCGGGTCGATCTTCTTCACCTCGGCCTCCTATCTCCAGTACATCGAGTGCATCAGCAGCTCCCCGACCGTGGATCACGGCGACCGGCGGCGGCGATGGTTCGCGATCCAGCCCACACGGGTGGACTGGTGGGCGACCATGATCCAGCTACTGGGCACCGTGTTCTTCAACTTCACCACGGGCGACGCGCTGATCCAGGGCCTGGACGTACATCAGCAAGACCTGGTGATCTGGACGCCGGATGCGCTGGGATCGATCTGCTTCTTGATCTCGAGCCAGCTGGCCTACGCCGAGGTTGGCCACCGGTGGATCTCATGGAATCCGCGCAGCCTCGGGTGGCGGATCGCGGCCATCAACATGCTCGGCTCGATCTTCTTCGGCATCTCGGCGATCGCAGGCTGGATACAGCCGGCCACCGGTGATCTGCTGGACGCCGCACTGGACACCGCAGGAACCTTCTGGGGCGCCATCTGCTTCCTGGTGGGCGCGGTGTGGATGATGCCCGAGGGCCAGGCGCCGGAGACGGAGAGCTGAGCACGCCGGTGCGGCTGGGGATCCTCGGCTGCGGCTCGATCGCGGCCGAGTTGGCACAGGCGGCCTCCGGAAGCGGTCGCGTCGCGGTGGTGTCGGCTGCCTCCCGCGACCCGCAGCGGGCCGCCGCATTTGCCCGACGCCACGGCATCCCCCGCTCGTACGGCTCCTACCGGCAACTGCTGGAGGATCCCGAGGTCGATGCGGTGTACGTGGCCACCCCCCACACGCAGCACGCTGAGTGGACATGCGCCGCCGTGGCGCAGCACAAGCACGTGCTGTGTGAGAAGCCGCTGACGGTGACCGCCGGCGAGGCCGAAACCGTGATCGCTGCGGTCCGGGAATCGGGTGTGACCGTGATGGAAGCGTTCGCGTATCTCTTCCACCCGCAGACACACGCATTGCTGCAGCTGCTCGAACAGGGCCGGATCGGGGAGCTGCGCGAGATCGCGGTCAGGTTTAGCTTCACCACTCACGACGCCGACCGCAGCCGCGTGACCGATCATGCACTGGCGGGGGGAGGGATCCTGGATGTGGGCTGCTACTGCGTGTCGATGGCGCAATTGATCACCGGCCAGGAACCGATCGCGGTGACCGGGACAGCCGAACTCGACCCCTTGCAGAGGGTCGATCTGCACGCCGTGGGCACCCTCACCTTTCCGCGCGCGGTGGTGGCTCAGGTCGAGTGCGCAGTCGCACTGGAACAACCCCACCAGCTGCGGATCTCAGGTGCGGACGGCGAGATCACGATCGACCGGCCGTGCTGGATCCCGGAATGTCGTGACAGCGACACCAGCATCGAGCTGCGCACTGCGGCCGGTACCGAGGTGATCGAGATCGGAAGCAGCGGCCACATCTTCGCACTCGAACTGGACGGCTTCGCACAGCTGATCGATGCCGGCACCGGCGAGTGGGAGCGATCGTGGGCCCAGTCGCTGGCCACCATGCGCACACTCGACCGCTGGCGGGCGGCCGCCGGCGTACGCTACGACTGGGAGTGAATAATTGGTGCCTGGCACCAATTCTTCACCGTTATTCATGCGGGATGGTGGCGGTGAAGGTGGTTTCACCGGGTTCGGAGCGGACGGTGAGGTTGCCGCGATGGCTGAGCATGATCCGACGGGAGATGTCGAGCCCCAGGCCGGTGCCGCTGCCCACCCCCTTGGTGGTGAAGAACGGCTCGAACACGCGCGACTGAACGTCGGCGGGAATCCCCGGGCCGTCGTCTGAGATCTCGACCGTGACGCCCTTGCTCGGTCCCGGCCGGGTCGTGATCGTGATCGTGCCCTTGCCGTCGAGCGCGTCCAAGGCGTTCACCAGCAGGTTCGTCCACACCTGGTTCAGCTCGGAGCCGTGCACCGTCATCCGGGGCAGGCTGCGGTCATAGTTCCGCACCACCGTGATATCGCCGTGCTTGAGCCGGTAGCCGAGGATCTTGAGCGTGCTGTCGATCCCATCGTGGATATCGGCCTCCTCCACTGACGCCCGATCCATGTGGGTGTAGTCCTTGACCGCCGACACCAGGTCGGAGATCCGCTCGGTGCTCTCGTGCAGCTCCGCCACCAGGCTGTGAGCGGTCAGCGATGCCGCCACCCACTCCAACGCCGCACCGGTGGCGCTGCCGGCCGCCTCGCCCACCTCGGCCAGCCACCGGTCGTCGACCCGCGCCATCGCCAGCGGCTCGGCCAGCCGCCAGCCCTCCTGCCCCAGCTCGTCGAGCTCCGCCGCCAGCCGATCCTCGCGGTCGGCGGCCTCCACGGGGCTCTCGTCGACGTGCGCGGTGCACTGGGTGACCGCCTGCTGGTGCAGCCGCACCAGCACCGCAGCCTGCTCACGCTCCACCCCGCTGGACACGAATGTGCGCAGCGTCGTCTCGACCGTCTCAAACGCGGCAGCCAGCTCGGTGGCCGTGCGCCGCGCGGCCGCGGCGGGGTTGTTGAGTTCGTGGGCCAGCCCGGCGCTGAGCGTGCCCAGCGCAGCCAGCTTCTCCTGTTGGCGCAGCGCCGACTCGGCCGCCTGGGCGATCGGAGCGATCAGCCGCACCGCCGTCTTCATCGCCGAGGGGTTGTCATGCAGAAACTGACGGAAGGTGGCGGCGTCCCACACGATCAGCCGAAGCGGCGTGAGCGCGTGGCCGCTGGCCACAGTCGGGATCGCCGGTCAGCAGATTGGTGGCACCCGCATAGGTCGGTGCACCCCGCTCGCCCACGACGATGTCCACGCCGTTGATGGTTCGCGACCACTCCACCGTGCCCTCGGCCAGCACCATGAACCGCTCGATCGATTTGCCCTCGACCCACACCGGCTCTCCCACCGCCAGATGCTCCTCGGAGCCTTTCGATGCGAATTCCTGCAGCGTCTCGTCGTCGACGCCGTCGAAGATGTCGAGCTGCCGCAGCAACTCGATCACCCTGACACCGCCAGATACTCGTGGACGAAGCTGACCGCCATCGAGCCCTCACCCACGGCCGAGGCCACCCGCTTCATCGACTGGCTGCGGACGTCGCCGGCCACGAACACGCCGGGCAT
This sequence comes from uncultured Actinomycetes bacterium, assembly GCA_963811675.1. Taxonomy (GTDB): domain Bacteria; phylum Actinomycetota; class Thermoleophilia; order Gaiellales; family JAICJC01; genus CAVPTL01. The sequence goes on from CAWESH010000005.1 coordinate 133,872, forward strand.
GCTGGTCTCCAGCAGGTGCGGCGCGCGATCCAGCCGCCAGCGAGGGCGCACGTCCTCCATCAGCAGCTCCGGCCCGGCCAGCACGAAGCCGCGCTGGTCGCGGGCCACCGCCGCCGGCAGCCAATCGGTCTGCGGCCGGGCGCCGATGAACACGAACATAGCGGCCAGGTCGAGCTGCTCGAGTTCGCCGGTCTTGGAGTCCTTGACGGTGATCCGCTCGAGCGAGTCGTCGCCATGGGCCTCCGCCACCTCACCGTTGAGCCGCACATCGATGTTGGCAGTCTCCTCGATGTGGTCGATCAGATACCGGGACATGCTCTTGGCGAGGGTGTCGCCGCGATAGAGAATCGTGACCCGCTGTGCGTAGCCGGCAAAGTAGATGGCCGCCTGGCCCGCCGAGTTGGCTCCGCCCACCACCACGACATGCTCGTCACGACACGAGACGCCCTCACTGCGCGAGCCTCCGTAGTAGACGCCGCGACCGGTCAGAGCCTCGATCCCCGGCGCCTCCAGGCGGCGGTAGTCCACGCCCGTCGAGACGATCACCGCCGCGGCGCCGAGCTCGTCGCCCTCCGACAGCTGCACGATCTTGGCAGGCCCGCGCTCGTCGATCCCGACGACCTCCTGCACCGTCAACAGCTCGGCCCCGAAGCGGGTCGCCTGGGCGGTCGCGCGGCGGGCGAGATCGGCGCCACTGAGACCGGCCGGGAAGCCCAGGTAGTTCTCAATCCGTGAACTCTGGCCGGCCTGCCCGCCGGGGGCTTCGCGCTCGATCATGGCGGTCTGCAACCCCTCGGAGGCACCGTACACCGCAGCCGCCAGACCCGCCGGGCCGCCGCCCACGATCAGCAGGTCATAGAAGGGCAGCTCCGCCCGCCGGCGCACGCCGGCGCGATCGGCCAGCTCGGGAATGGTCGGGGCCTGCAATGAACCGCCGTCGGGAAACAGCACCAGCGGCAGGTCGGCGGCGCCGTTGGCCGAGGCCACCAGGCGCCTGGCCTCGTCCTCACGCTCCACGTCCAGCCACCGGTAGGGCACCTGATTTCGAGCCAGAAAGTCGCGTGCATCATGGGAGGCCTTCGACCACCGATGGCCCACCACCCGGATCCGGTCGGAGGGCTCGGGAGCGTCCGCCCGCCACTGGTCGAGCAAATCGTCGACCACCGGATAGAGCTCCTCCTCGGGGGGATCCCAGGGCTTCAGCAGGTAGTGATCGAGCGCCACCCGGTTGATCGCATCGATCGCCGCCTGGGTGTCGGCATAGGCGGTCAGGAGCACCCGCTTGGCCTCGGGAGCAATCTCGATGGCCTGCTCCAGAAACTCGACGCCCGACATCACCGGCATCCGCTGGTCGGCGATCAGAAGCGCAATCGACGCACCGCGAAGCTTCGACTGCCGCAACGCCTCGAGCGCCTGCTCGCCGCTCTCGGCACGCAGCACGCGATAGTCCCGGCCGTAGCGCCGGCGCAGGTCGCGCTCGACCGCGCGGGCCACGGACGGCTCATCGTCGACCGCCAGCACCACCGGCCTGGCGGCGGCCTCCCTCGGTTCCGGCTCCGGCTCGCTCATACCGTAAATGCGATCTCGTCGGGGTAGCACCAAAACCAGTCCTCACCCGGTTCCGCCGAGCGGATCACCGGGTGGCCGGTCTCGCCCACGTGAGCGGTCGCGTGCCTGTTCGGAGACGAGTCGCAGCAGCCGATGTGGCCGCAGCTGGTGCACATCCGCAGATGCAGCCAACGGGCGCCGATCTTCAGGCAGTCTTCGCATCCGGGAATCGACTCGGGTAGCTCGGTCAGCTGGATTTGATCAAGGTGGGAACAGGTGTCGGCCATGGCGGACTCCGGCGGTCGTCAGGGTTGGGCGATGGGAAGAATCAGCATCTCGTTGACGTCGACGTGGGTGGGCTGGTCAACGGCGTAGATCACAGCTCGGGCAATATCCTCGGGTTCCAGCCGGCCGGAGCCGGGATTATCGAAAAACGGCGTCTCCACCCCACCGGGTTCGATCAGAGTGACCCGCACGGCGGCCTCGGGGTGATCCTGGTGGAGCTCGGCCCGCAGGTTCTGGCCGATGCCGGTGACCGCCCACTTGGTCGCGCCGTAGAGCGAGCCGGGGATCGTCCGTCGCCCGGCCACCGAGCTGGTCAGCACGTAGTGACCGTCTCCCCGCTCGAGCAGATGCGGCAAGGTCGCCCGGATGGTCAAGGCCACGCCCAGGACGTTGGTCAGGATCATCGAACGCCAATGCTCGACCGACTCGTTCAGAAATCCTCGATCAGCTCCGAAGCCGGCGTTGGCAAACACGACGTCGATACGACCAAAGTGGTCGAGCGCAGCCGCGGCAAGTCGCCTGGACGTCGTCCCACTCGGACACGTCGCAGCGAACCGCCAGCGCGTGACTGTCGCCACCGAGCTCCTGCGCGAGCGCTGCCAGGTCGGCTTCGCGACGGGCGGCGAGCACCACCCGGCGCCCACTCTCAACCGCCTGCCGCGCCGTCGCCGCGCCGATACCGCTCGACGCTCCGGTGATCAGAACAACCCCAGCATCCACCATCGCCGGATGGTAGCGCTCGGCGCCTGTCAAGATCCGGAGATGCATCCGGGTTACACGTCGAGCACGAAGGGTACGTATGCCGTCGAACGCTGACCTGTGGGGATGGCGTTCGTCCGAGGCGCGATCAGAGGACGGCGCTGTGGAATCCAAACAGCAGGTGTGGGTCGCACAACCGGTTGTGGAGGCGAGCGAGTCCGGCGCTCGCGAGCTTGGCATGCGCTACTGGCGAGAGGTAGAGCGCACCACCCGCGGGCTGGTGCGCGTGCGCATCTCGGGCTCGGGTGTGCAGATCCGTGTGGCCGGCCACGGCCCGGCCGTCCTGCGGTTCGCCGCCGCGCAGGTATCGGTCGAAGCCGACGCCGTGACATGCGTGTATGCGATCACCGGCGGCCTCCTGAGCCGCGAACCCACCGGCACCATCACCTTCAGCCAACGGCAGCTGGGCGACCGGGTGCAGCTGGAGTCGGCGATCGCCGGGTTTCACCCGACTCTGGCCGCTCGGCCCGGAGGCTCCCGATTGGACCGGCGAGCTGTACAAGCGCGTCCAGGCCCGCATCCACGTGGGCATCAGCGGCGACTACTTCCGCCACCTGGTCGAAACGGCGCAGCGATGAAGGTGGCCGTGTTCGGAGCGACGGGGACGATCGGCCGGGCGCTGCTGCCGGCGCTGGCCGAACACCACGAGGTGACAGGCGTCTCGCGGCGTCCCCGCGACGACGAGCACTCGGTTCACTGGGTCGTGGCCGATGCCGGCAACCCCACCAGCGTGCGCCGGGCGTTGGACGGGATCGAGGTCGTCTACTACCTGGTGCACTCGCTGGGCACGTCCGACTATGCCGCCCGCGACCGTCGCGCCGCTGCGATCATGGCGCGGGCGGCCGAGGGTGCCGGGGTACGCCAGATCGTGTACCTGGGCGGTCTCGGGCTCGAGGGCACCGGTCTGTCCGAGCACCTCGAGAGCCGCCGCGAGACCGAGCGGGTGCTGGCCGCCGGCGCGACCCCGGTGACGACCATCCGCGCGGCCGTCGTGATCGGCCGGGGCAGCACGGCATTCGAGACGATCGTGGCGCTGGTCGACCGGCTCCCAGGCATGGTGTGCCCGCGCTGGGTATCCACTCCCACCCAGCCGATCGCGATCGACGACATCGTCGCCTATCTGGCTGCGATGGCCGGCCGCGAGGACACGTTGGGACAGACGTATGAGGCCGGCGGCCCTGAGGTGATGACCTACCGCCGCATGATCGAAGAGATTGCCGAGATCCGCGGGCGCCACCCGCTGATCGTCGAGCTGCCGGTGCTGACGCCGCGGCTCTCGTCACACTGGCTGGGCCTGGTGACACCGGTCAACGCGGCCACCGCGCGACCGCTGATCGACGGCCTCAAGAACCCCACGATCGTCACCGACGATCGCCTTCAGCGACTGATCCCACTGGAGCTGACGCCGTTCGAGAAGTCGGCCCGAGCCGCTCTCACGGCGCGCTGAGGGGAGCGGCCGGCAGTGGCGGTCAGCACCACCAGGCCGACCGCGAGCACTCCGGCGGCGAGGCCACCGACGCCGCCCCAGCCCCACGACTCCCACGCCAGTCCGGGCAGGTAGCCGCCAAACGCCCCGGCCACGTAGTAGCAGCTGAAGTAGACCGCGGTGGCGAAGCCGCGATTGTGGTCAGTCGAGGAGGCCACGCCCAGCTGGCATGCGGTAACTCCGGCGAACATCGCGGCGGCAAAAAGCCCCAGGCCGACCACGATCAGGACGATCGCTCCCGAAAGCGTCAGCAGGGTGCCGAGCAGCGCCGCCGCGACGCCCGCGGCTGCCACCCGTCGCCACCCGATCCGACCTGACAGGTTGCCGGCGGCCGGGCCCACTGCCCCGAACACCCACAGGACAAAGATCAGGCTGGCCGCAGACGGTGACAGCGAGAAGGGGGCGGCTTCGAGGCGGTAGTCGATGAACGAGAACACGCCCACGAACCCGAAGAACAGCGCGGCGCCGGCAGCGGTGGCGCCGATCAGGGTGCGATTTCGAAGTAGCGCCAGCCGTGACCCCACAGGCGTGTCGGCGTTCTGCCGGACCGGGTCTGACTCGAGCGAGCGGCGCACCACCACAGCGGCTACGGCTGGGAGCACCGCCAGCGCCGCCATCGCCCACCGCCAGCCGTAAAGATCGGTGAGCCAGGCGACTCCCAGCCGCCCGATCAGCCCACCCACCACCAGCGTCGAGATGTAGTAGCCCATCGCCCGCGAGCCGATCCGCGGCTTGTACACATCGGCGATGTACCCCACGCCGACCGTCAGGAGGCCCGGCATCACCAGTCCCTCCGCCACCCGGGCGACCAGTAGCAGCGCAAACGTGGGCGCCAGTGGCACGGCAACGGCCGGCACGACCAGAAGCGCGCTGGCGAGCGTGAGTGAGCGGCGCAGGCCGATCCGGTCAGACAGCGGTCCCCAGATCCAGGCGCCGACCGCCAGGGCGACGACCAGCGCGGAGATCGTCAGTCCAGCCTCCGCCGGGCTCACGCCGAATGAGTCACCGAGCTGCGGCAGGATCGCCTGGGTGGAGTACATGGTGGCAAACATCGCCCCCGCTCCCAGCAAGAACGGGGACATCCCGCCAAGAATCCGGATGTTTGCGGGTGGAGCCTCCACGTCTACGAAGCCTAGGTGCGAACGGCTAGGATGTCCAAGATCAATTTCTTCAGTGAATGAGACGATAGAGGTCTCAATGGAACTCCGTCACCTGCGTTACTTCACGGCCGTCGCCGAAGAGCTCCACTTCGGCCGAGCCGCCGCCCGCTGCATATCGCCCAGTCGCCGCTGAGCCAGCAGATCCGGCGCCTGGAAGCCGAGCTGGGGGTGCAGCTGTTTGACCGAAACCGGCGCACCGTGCGGCTGACCGACGCCGGCCGGCTGCTGCAGAGCCAGGCGACGCCGTTGCTGGCCCAGGCCGACCGCTTGGAACAGACGATGCACGCCGCCGCGGCCGGCGAGGCCGGCACGCTCACGGTCGGGTTCGTCGGGTCGGCCACCTACCGCACGCTGCCCACGATCGTGCGCGCGTTCCGCCAGGCACACCCGCGGGTCGAGGTGAAGCTGGTGGAGCTGACGACAGGTCCCCAGCTGGAGGCGCTGGAGGCCGGCCGGATCGATGTCGGGTTGGTGCGCCCGCCGGTTCGAAGCGACGCCTTCGTGGTGATACCGCTGGTGGAGGAGCAGCTGCTGGTGGCGCTGCCCGACTCCCACCCGCTCGCCCGCCGCAAAGTGGTGCCGGTCGGCATGCTCGCCGACGAGCCGTTTGTCAGCTTTCCCCGCCGGCTCGGTGCCGGTCTCTACGACGACATCCTGGCCGTCTGCACCGCCGCCGGATTCAGCCCCACCGTCGTCCAGGAAGCCAACGAGATGCAGACGATCGTGAGCCTCGTGTCCGCCGGGATCGGCGTGGCACTGGTGCCCGAGTCGGTGGGCACGTTCAGCCGCGAGCACCTGACGTTTCGCCGATTGAGCGGATCCTCGGCGACCTTGCGGCTGGCGCTCGCCCACCGGGCCGGTACGCCGTCACCGCTGGTGCAGCAGTTCCTCGCGACGGCACTGCCTGCATGACCTGCTGATTTCAGCCGGATTGGCGGCAATTCAAGAGTTTTGCCCTGCTGCCGATGGGAACCCCGGATGTCGCAGCAACCCAAGGTCACACTCATAACCGCCGAGACTGCCCGACTCGGTGTGAAAGCGCCTGCGGTGGCCCGCGTGGCCAAATCGGAGCCGTTGCAGGCGTCCAAGCTGGTCGTGCCGATCATCGTCGGCACCCGGCCGGAGGCGATCAAGCTGGTGCCGATTATCCGCCGGCTGGCCGAGTCCGACCACTACGAACCGTTGGTCGTGTCCACCGGCCAGCACCAGCGGATGGTGGCCTACATCTTCGAGCTTGCCGGGATCACGCCCGATGTGGTGTTGTGGGCGGGCTCGAAGCGCTCCCAGCTGAACGAGCGGGTGGCATCGGTGATGCGCCGGTTCGAGGATTTCTGCGCCGAGCGGTTCGAAGCGCACCCCGACGGCACGGCCGACCCCGAGGACATCCTCAACGGCCGGTTCCCGGCAGCGGTGCTCGTCCACGGCGACACCACCTCGGCCATGTCGGCTGCGCTCTCGGCCTTTCACCTGCGCATCCCGGTGATGCACGTCGAGGCGGGACTGCGCACCGGCGGCAACAATCTGACGCCGTTTCCCGAGGAGCTGAACCGTCAGCTGATCTCGTGCATCGCCGGCCTGCATTTCGCACCGACGGCCAAGAACCTCGAAAACCTGATTCGCGAGAACAGCGTCTAAGGACATCCAACGATGCCAGAGTCACGGTCCTGTGAGAGTTTTGGTACCTTTGTTGGAATTTAACCTTTAATCGATCCCGAAACGGGGGCTGGGCAGATGAATGGAACTGAGTTTCTATTCAGCGCACCCGCAGCAGGATTTTGCCGACGTGCTGGCTCTCTTCCATCATCCGGTGGGCCGCGGCAGCGTCCGCCAGCGGGAATACATGGTGGATGACGACTTTCATTTCGCCGCTCTCCAGCCGCGGCCAGACGTGCGCGCGCAGGTCGCGCGCGATGGCGGCTTTTTCCTCGACGCTGCGTGGGCGCAAGGTTGAACCGGTCAGCGTCAGCCTGCGGAGCATGATGGGCATGAAGTCGAACTCCGTGACCTTGCTGCCTTCCAAAAACGCGATCTGCACCAGCCGGCCTTCCAGCGTGAGCAGAGTGACGTTTTGCGCGATGTTCTTGCCGCCGACCATGTCGAGGATCACGTCCACGCCGCGCATTGCGGTGTGCGCCTGCACCTCAGCGACGAAATTCTGTGTGCGGTAATTAATGACCACATCCGCGCCGAGTGCGCGACAGAACTCCGCCTTCTGGTCATTGCCGACCGTGGTAAACACCGTGGCGCCATGCAACTTGGCGAGCTGGATGGCCGTGTAGCCGATGCCGCCGGAGCCGCCATGGATGAGTGTCGACTCGCCGGACCGGAGCCGGCCGCGGTCGATCAGATTGGTCCAGGCGGTGAAGAGATTTTCCGGCAGTGCGGCCGCTTGCGCGAGACCGAGTCCGCGCGGGATCGGCAGGCAATGGCTGGCGTCAGTCACGCAATATTCCGCGTAGGCGCCGCCGGGCGTCAGCGCGCAGACCTCGTCGCCGATGTTCCATTGCGTGACTTCGCCGCCGCGCGCCGCGACGCGGCCAGCGACCTCCAGTCCAAGAACGGCCGAGGCGCCGGGCGGCGGCGGGTAGCGGCCGGAACGCTGCTGCACGTCGGGCCCGTTGACGCCGGCAAAGGCGACTTCAATCAAGACCTCGCGCGGCCCGGGCGCAGGCACCGAACCCTCGGCGAGCTGAAGCACTTGCGGTCCGCCACCCTCGCCGTGGGCGACGTAGCGCATCGTGGAGGGTAGAGTCTTCGGCTCAGCAGATATGAGATTCTTCATGTGACTCCTTTATTGGCTATATGTCTTGCGTCGTTTACAAAACGCGGGCGCTGCGGCTCTTTTTCGGTGTATCTCGGCAAAACCCCGACTGGTAATTTAAATTTTCTTCCCTCGGTTAAAGTAAGGCGCCGGACGCCAGTAGGACCAGATCCAGTCGGGGCCCTCTTTATGAATTGCGCCAGCGCTCTCTGGTATTGGGCATCCGTCGTTGTTGATCCTTGAATTTGTCGAAGGTTGGTGCTTAGCCCAGCCAAATTTTTTTGCCCAATTTCGGATCGGAACGCGGTGACGCTCTGGTTGGGACTAATGGCAAAGAAAAAGTAATCGCCGCTTTCCACCATCCTCGTCAAAACCTTCTTTACCAGGCGGTTGTTCGGATTGACCAGCATGTTGTAAACCTTGCTTCTCTCACCTGGTCGGGATCACGCAAAATTCAGGGGAACGCCACATGTTTTGCATTGAGGTTGAAGCCTAAACTTTGAATGCCGGAGCCGGCATCTCCTCCTCAGCGGATACAGCTTCCTCGTTGGCCGCTGCGAAACTGCGTGGCCAGATATGGAAACCGCCGCGGGCATCCCATAAAATCTCCCAGGTTCCCCAGATCCCTTTGCCCTCGCGGAAGCCGCGGTAGAAAACATCGTGGGCGCCTATATAGGTCTTGGTCCAGTCGCACTCACCCTCGGCACTGTCAAAGCGGCCCGAAATAACGAAAGCACCGACATCATCGTTGCCTTCGCCGGAGACTCTTCCATTAGCGAAATCTAATCCCAGGTCCATGCGATGTTTGTCATGCACGCCGCTGTAGGTGTAGAAGCCAACCCATGGACCGGAGGGAAAGTCGCTCTCGCTCACAAGGAATTTTCTAATACAGCGGAATTGTCCCGTAAAGTCAGGGAAGAAGCGGAGAAACGCTTCATGCGTGAAAATCGCCCAAGTTCACTCATTGGGGCTACACAAGGGACGCTGCGATTAGACCTAACAGGGGTCAGCCACACGAGCGGGAAACCGTCGGTGCAGAGAGTTCGAAAACGCCAAGTCAGGCTGCTCTGGCGCCCTACGGTTCTGACCGGGTCAATAGGGATCCGCCCAAACGGGACTTGCGGCCAGCCGCCCGGGATGTAGTGTTGAGCTTCTCTTTAGACGGGTTTATCCGTACACCTTGCCTGGAGGTCCATTCGACTCCGGCGCCTCGCGTGAGGGCCTGCGCGAGCCTTCCGCTCACGTCACCAGAAACCACGCCATGAATGCCATCGAAGTCGTACGACGCTACAACCAAGCCTGGAACGGTCGCGACGCCAACGCAATCGTTGCGCTCTTCGCCGAAGGGGGCACTTACAGTAATCCCCACGCGGGTCAAGGATTGACCGTGGAGGCCATCGCCAACTACGCCAAAGCGGTCTGGGCGGCCTTCCCTGACGTGACCTTCGAGCTGGTCGGGGTCCGCGAAATCGCGCCGGGCCAGGTCGCGCATGAGTGGCTGCTGCGGGGCACCAACACCGGGCCGCTCATGGACGGCTCGGCCGCCACGGGGCGCACCGTCACCCTCTCGGGCAACGACGTGATTGCGGTGGAAGGCGGTAAAATTCGCTCGGTCGAAGTGAGCTATGACCGCCAAGCGGCAGATGCGCAGCTAGGAGCCACAACGACCTAAAAATAAGGGGATCGGAACGGCGGATATGCCTTCGCCCTCGGCAAGGCTCCTGATTGGACTGCCGGAGAATTTCCCCAAACAGGCAGAACCGGTAGTTTTCGGCCCCGCAAGGATGGAAAACGCTGCGCTGCCGATCGATTTGACCCGGAAAGTGCCTGAGCCAAAACCAAAAACGGAAATTCTTCAGCAGATGTGGGACGCCTTATTAGGTCATATCGCAGCGTGCCTTGTGTAGCCCCTCATTGAACGGCTCATCGATCCTAAGGAGATCGCGGACTTCGTTACCTATCTGAGCAGCCCGCTCGCCTCCGCCATCAACGGCGCTGCCCTCCGAATCGGCGGCGGCCTCGTCCGCTGCGCGTTTTGAATTGAATCGCCTTCCAGCAATTGCTGCGCTCCGCTTAGGTATAGCGACTGTGGCGGTAGCGTCCGGAGGCGTGGGTCACATCAGATGCGCAGTGAATTGCTTTGACGGGCGCTGCGGGTGGCAAGCTCTTGCTGGAGCCGTTCTCTTTTTTGCTCCACGACCGCCTTATCTCGCGCGGCAACCAACATGGGCGCGGTTATTTCGAGTTTTTTGCGGTCTTCAGGGCTTTTCACGAGCACGTCGTAGGCTTTAATAAGCGCCTCGCGGTTAACCCGATGATTATCCACCTGCCACTGCCCACGCTTGGCATCGATTCTCACGGTTTGCCTTGAGCCGTCCGGCTGCTCCTGGATTTCCTCAACTGTCACAGGTTTGCTCGCCACCCGAGTCGCAGTTATGGAGTCACCTACTTTTGCCCCGGCCTCTTCCAATGCGCGCGGCAAATCTTTTCCCCAATAAATCCGCTGCTCGCCCTGGGGCGTGATCGTCCGCACAAAATAATTTAGGTCGTTCTTCTCATCGAAATTGAATCGTGCCGCTCCGCAATCAACGAACACCTCGCCAGTTTGCTGGCTTGCCAGCTGGCCGTCAGGTTGCACTGCCGTTTTTCTTTCTGGCGTTAGTCCGCTAGCGCCAGCGCCGCGCTTTTGGGCCACAGTTTGCTCTTGCTCTGAGGTCACGATCGAACGCCCTCTGTCCAGACCATTCTGGGTTCTTCTCAACTGAATCTGGGCATTTAATTGATCGTCGGTAAAGGTCACCGCCAAATCATGCGTGACCACAATATCAATCAGGGTTCGAGCTCCAGCCTGATTTCCATCGAAATGGAGGTAACCGCCGAAGCGCTCAACAGCCCGCTCCAGGGCAAGCTCCAAGCTATCATGATCCTGGTCAAGGATCTCGATCTTATCGCCGGTTTCACGGACCGCCACACGGCCATCCTCAGCTCCGGAAATGCTCAATCACGCCATTTTTTCCGATCCGAAAATCCCACTGAGAACGAGGATCCTTGTCGATTGGTGGAACAATGGTTTGTTCCTCCTTTAGGCTTCCGGACGAGAACACCCAGCCTGGTTCTTGTTCGGCCTCGCCGGAGTCGACGCGGGCTTCTTCCGGCGTTGCCGTGTTGCCAGCAATGTTTTTTTCTGGCGTTGCCTCCTGGTGATCGTCGTTAAGGACCCGAAGCTTCTCGCCGCCCTCACGAAGCACGAAGCGGCCGTCGTCAGTCCGGACATACTCATTTACGCCATTCTTGCCGAGAGAAAAAAAGGTCTTCTGTTCATTCTGCACGGTTACGCCAGAAGAAATATTCCGGTCGAAGCGGGAACCTCTTCATCTTCCCGCTCAAAAGCGTTCTCTAGCTCAGTATTGCCGTCTACGTCCAGCGCGGGATCCCGGTGCGGGGCGCGCTCCCAAAGCCTTTACAAGCGCGCTTTCTAGCTCCTTAGCAACCAGAGCTGCGCGCACCTCGTCATGGCTGGCTAAGTCGTTCCAGTCACTGAATCCGGCCTCGAGTTCCTCTTCGGAAAAAGAAGGCGCCATCAGCACCGCTCCGTTTGCCGAGGCCGCCTGCTGGCCCTTGATGAGACCT
>CAWESH010000006.1:0-20208 GCA_963811675.1 uncultured Actinomycetes bacterium
AAATCGGCCGAGTCACCCGTGGCGATGCCGGGCCGGGCACGGTGCGGTCGCAGTGGCGCCTGACAATTACGGCACCCTGTGGATGACCACACCGGCGAGAGCATACCGCTCGCAGGACGGCGGCCACTCCTGGAAGCGGGTGGCCGGATCGGCCGGCGGCGGTGCGATCGCGTTTGGGGAGAAACACACCTATCTGTACGGGGCGCTGGGCGCCCGGGTGGGGCCGTTTACGGGCCTGGTGGTGCGGCCGTTTAGGCCCGCGCCCCGACCGCTGGTGGCGGTCACCTCGCCCTACTACGTGACCCATCGCCTGTACGCGCTGGACGGTGACGGGCGGCCTGTGGCTGTCGGTCAACGTCGGCAGATCATGGGTGCCGCTGCGCGCCGCCGGGCTGCCCAAGAGTGGCGTGGCGGTCGCCGCGCGGCGACCCGACACGTCCCAACCCGACACCATCTACGTCGCTGCCGGGCCGGCCGGGCTGTGGAAATCGACCGACTCAGGCGCCGTCTTTGGGCGGGTCGCGGGTGTGGCCTCAGCCACCGCGGTTGCGACCTCGACACCACACACCGAAGTGCTGCTGGTCGCTGACGGGGCCGGCCTGCTGCGCTCCGCCAACGACGGTAAGAGCTTTGCCCGAGTGCTCCGCGAACCGGGCATCACTGCGCTCGCGGTCGACACCCGAAACCCCCAAAACGCCTTCGCCGGGACCGCCGCGGGCCTGCTGCTGCGCTCCGATGACGGTGGCGTCAGCTGGTCTCGGTGACGATCTCGCGCAGCCACTCGGGCAGCCGCACCGGTCGCATCAACTCGCGGTTGACGCAGGCGTGGCGAGTGGTTGCTCGTGCGTGCACCCCGGCGTCGGATACCAGCTCGTAGTCGAACGTGACGGTGGCTCGGGTGACCTCTGCGCAGCCACAGTCGATCTCGAACTCATCATCGAAACGCAGCGGCTTGAGGTAGCGGACGGCGGCCTCGGCCACCACCAGGTCGATGCCGCTGTCGTGCACATCGCGGTAGCTGTGCCCCAGCGAGCGGAGGTATTCGATCCGGGCGATCTCCAGCCACGCCAGGTAGACGCCGTTGTTGGCCACCCCCATCGCGTCGGTCTCTGAGAAGCGCACGCGCAGCGAGGCGCGGTGGCGGCGGGGGGTGGTCACGCACGGGAAGCTACTGGAAAACTCGGTCTCCGGACTGATACGGTGCCCGCGACGGAGTAGTTTCATGCCTTCCCAGGAGGGAACGATGGAAGACGACCGCAAGACTCTGGTCGAGCGCGTGGTGGACGCCACCAACGAGAAGGTGACCCGCGTTCAAAACGAGGTCAACCCGGTCGTCTCGGCTACCCGCGATCGGGCCAACGCGGCCCGTAGCATGGCCCAGCAGGTCGCCAGTGCTCTGCCGCTGGCCACCCGCGATGACATCACGCGACTGCAGGAGTCGGTCGACCGGATCGAGGCCGCCCTGGCCGATCTGACCAAGAAGCAGGCCAAGCCCGCAGCGCGCCGTCCGCGGGCCGCCAAGCCGAAGCCGCCGGTCGCAGAGCCCGCCGCCGAGGCGACCGAGACCACTTAGCGGCCGTTCTCAGCCGGGTACGCGCAGCCGCAGCGCCTGCTTGCGGATGGTGAACGTCACCGGCGTGATGCCGGGCAGCTCGCCGTCCAGCTCGATCGGCAGTGGCTGTTCGGGTGTGACCGTGATCTCGCGGGCGCGGCTGATGCTGGCCTTGGGGTGGTGGATGTGGGTGCCGCGATAGAGCTTCGGCAGCGTCTTGACCAGGTCGGTCTTGGAGATGTCGCCCCACACCAGCACGTCCAGTTCGCCGTCGTCGGGCTCGGCCATCGGCAGGATCTTCATGCCGCCGGCCCAGCTCCGGCAGTTGGCCACGATCACGTTGTTGGAGACGAGTTCGCGCTCCTCGCCGTCGATGCTGACGCGCATCCGCTGGTTGGTGTAGGAGATCAGCGAACTCAGGCCGGCCCAGGCGAACGTCACGGTGGCGCCCAGCCGTTTGGACGATTGGTTGGCCTTCTCGGCGGCAAAGCCGGTCATGCCGGCACTGGCGACGTTCACGAACAGCCGCTCGGCCGGCTCGCCGTCTGGGCCGGTGAAGCGGGCCACGCCCACATCGATCGTCCGCGCGGTGCCCCCGGCGGCCACGTCCAGCGCGCGGTCGGTCTTCTTGGAGATGCCGAACGTTCGGATGAAGTCACACCCCGAGCCGCGACATACCACCGCCAGTTCGGCCTCAGGAGCGATCGCCCGCTCACCGTCGAAGAAACCGTTGGCGACCTCCGAGATGGTGCCGTCGCCACCCACCGCCACGATCAGCCGCGCCCCCTCTGTGAGCGCCTCGCGGGTCAGCTCGGTGGCGTGGCCAGGGGCGGTTGTGAGGCGCACGTCGGCGTCGATTCCGCGCAGCTTCGCGCCTTTGGCGATCCCCGGCCAGGCCTTGGCGGTGCCGCCGCTATCGGAGGCCGGATTGACGATCATCACTGCGGTCACTTGGGGTCGACCGCCGCCGCGATCGCCAATCGGCACATGCGCTCGACGCCGGCTGCCAACTCGTCGTCAGCGATGCGTTCGAACGCGTCGCCGTAGACCAGGTCAGACACGGTCAGAAGGCACGCCGTCTGCACCTTGCGCAAGCCGCCGATCGTAAACAGCACAGCCGCCTCCATCTCGACGGCCAGCACGCCGCGTTCGCCCCAGCGCTTGTGCCGCTGCGGGTCGGGGTCGTAGAAGGTGTCCGAACTCGCAATCGCCCCCACGTGGGGGCGCACGCCGAAGCCCTTGGCGGCGTGGATGATGCCGTGGGTGAGCCCGAAGTCAGCGGTCGGAGCGTGCGGCTCGCCGCCGGTGTAGGCCCGGGCGGTGCCGTCGGCGGGCACCGCCGAGATGCCCACGATCATGTCTCCCAGCGCCAGCTGGGGCTGGAGCGCTCCGCACGTGCCCACCCGGATCAGCCGGGTGCAGCCCAGCTGGATCAGCTCCTCGATCACGATCGCGGCGCTGGGACAGCCCATGCCGGTGGCCTGTACTGACACCGGCGTCCCGTCCACCGAGCCGGTGAATCCCAGCAGGCCGCGCTCGCCGTTGACCTGCCGGGGCGACTCCAGAAACGTGTCGGCGATCCATCGCGCCCGCAGGGGATCACCGGGGAGTAACACCGCCGGGGCGTAGTCGCCCGGCTCGGCCCGCAGGTGAATCGGCATCGCCTGATCCTATCCGGCGGCAGCGACGCACAGAGCCTGGCCGGTGACGCGGTAGCGCCCATCGGCGAGGCGGAAGTCGGCCATCCCATCGCGGACGCTTCCGATCAGGTGATCGCGCTTGGCCTGGGTCAGCGTGGGCAGCAGCCGAGCGAGACCGCCCGCCAGGGCTGAGTGCGTCTCCCAGTAGTCGTCAAACGACGAGTACTCGAACTCGATGTCGATCGCCTCCATCGCCGTTTGTCGCAGTCCGGCGTCGGCGATCAGCCCGCTCAGGTGGGCGCGGTCGGCCAGCGCGAACATCCCGGGCGATCCCGGGGGGGACGCGGGGATGTCGACCAGCCGCTCGAGCACTCCCCAAAGGCGAGTGGCCCAGGGGTTTTTGTCCTCGTCGCCCCACACCACAAAGCCGCACGGGCCACCGGGTTTCAGCACTCGCCGCGTCTCGCGGAGAACCGCGGCCTGGTCGGGTATCAGCATCAGCCCGAACCGGCACACGACCGCGTCGAAGCTGTCGTCGTCCAGGTCGATCGCCTCAGCATCGATGACCCGGGATTCGATCACGTCGCTGAGTCCCGCGGCCGCGGCTGACCGGGTCGCCGCCGCCACCATCCCCTCGGCACGATCGGTGGCCAGGTAGTGCCCGCCGGGGACGATCGACGTCGCCAGCTCGATGGCGGTGTCACCCGGCCCGGCGGCGAGTTCCAGCACGTGTTTGCCCGGCGCGAGCATCACCTGGGCTCGCAGCCACTCGGTCAAGGCGTGAAAGCTCTTGCGGGTGTACTCGCGCTTCTGCTCCCACGAACCGGCCGCTTCTTCCCAGTTCTGGGCGCTGCGAGCGCGATACTCGTCGGCTGACTCGGTGCTACCTTGCGACATGTGCAGAACCGTACTCTCTCGGTCGACGGGCTGCGAATCAACGTCACCGAGTGGGGATCCGGTCCCCCGGTGGTACTGGTTCATGGGCTCACGGGGTCGCTTGACTATTGGGCTCCGTTCGCCGAGCGGCTGTCGCGGCGACACCGTGTGATCGCGTTCGACATCCCCGGCCACGGGGAGAGTGAGGCGCTGGAGCCGTTCACGTTCGACGGCCTGGTCACCGTGCTGGCCGACGCAGCCGACCAACTCGACGCCGAGAGCCCCGCGATCGTGGGCCACTCGTTCGGCGTGCCGATCGCAGTCTGCTGGGCAGCGGCCCGGCCGGTGTCCGCGCTGGTGCTGGCCTCGCCGGTGGGAATCACGCCGCTGCACATCGGCCGGGCGCGGGCGGTCATGCCCATGCACAAGGTGCTGGCCCGCAGCGAGCGGTTGTGGGAGGCCGCCGCGTCGCGCTCGCGGTGGCCGCGACGGGTGATCTTCGGCTGGTTCGTGGGCATGAACGACCTGGACGGCCTGGAGCCGGATCAGGCCCGGTCGCTGCTGCGAGGCGCGGCTCGTGCTGCGCCGGTGGTGCCCTCTGCGCTGCCTGCGCTGGAGCATCTCGACCTGCGCACGATCGCCGCCGACGTGGACGTGCCCTGCCTGGTGGTATGGGGCGAGCACGACCAATCCGGCTGGGACAACGGCCCCGAGTTCGCCGACCTGCTCGGTGCCGAGGAAGTGGTGCTGCCCGGCGTCGGTCACATGCCGATGATCGAGGCTCCCTACTCCTTCGGCGTAGCTGTCGCTGACTTCTTGTGAATAAAAGGTGCCAGGCACCTTTTATTCACGGCTGCTCTAGGCTTTAGGGCGTGAGTTCGATCACCACTGCCCGCACCGATCCGTGGCACTGCAGCGATTGCGGCTTGGCCGCCGATCTGGCGCCGCTGTCGGCCGAGATCGGGCTGGTGCGCCTGGCCGATCACGGCGCTGACGGGTTTCGATTGGGCAGCGCCGGCGTGGAATCCGAGATCGCCCCGTTGCTGGCGACGTGTGAGTGCGGCGGTCGCTTCCAGCCGGGCGGCTCAGACGGTGACATCGCCGTTCCGAGCTTCGATGCCGAAGCGCTCCGTCCGTTCGCGATTCGCGGCTTCGACGTGCTCAACACCGAGCCCAAGCTGGCCGAGTTGGCCATCGTGTGGCAGGCCCGGGGGCTGCGGGCAACCGGGCGTGGAGACGAGCTTTCGGGCGAGCAGGTGCTGGAGCTGCGCCTCGAAGAGCGCCTCAACGACCTGTTGATCCAGGTGGAGCGTGCCCACCGCGCAGGCGACGAAGACGCCGCCGAGACCGCCCACGCTCGCTACGTCGAGCTGGCCACGACCTATGCCACCCGGGCACTTCGTGACAGCCGTCCTGCCTGAGCGAGTTGCCGACTACATCGCCGCCGGTCGGCTGCTCGAACCTGGCCAGGAGCTGGTCGCGCTGGTGTCGGGCGGCGCCGACTCACTCTGCCTGTGGACACTGCTGAGCGAGCTCGGATACCGAGTAGACGCGCTCCACGTCGACCATGGGCTGCGAGGTCACGCCGGTCACGCCGACGCCGAGTTCTGCGCGGCGCTGGGGGCGGCGGTGGTCGCGGTGGACGTTACGCCCGGCGGCAACCTCGAGGCCCGCGCCCGCGAGGCCCGCTACGGCGCCGCGCGCGAGTACGCCGCGGGCAGGGTGATCGCGACCGGGCACACCGTGTCCGACCAGGCCGAGACGGTGTTGTACCGGCTGGCGTCGTCATCCGGCCCCCGAGCGGCGGCCGCGATGCGCCCCCGCGAGGGCGACCTGGTGCGGCCGCTGCTGTGCCTGACCGCCGAGCAGACACGGGCGTGGTGTGACCAGCGAGGGCACGAGCCGCGGGTTGATGCCACCAACCAGGACACGGTTCATCGCCGCAACCTGATCCGCCATGAGGTCATGCCGGCGCTTCGCCGGGTACACCCCGGAGCCGAGGTGAACCTGGCCCGCAGCGCCGAGCTGCTGGCCGAGCTGGACGATCTGCTAAGCGAGCTGGCCGAGGAGCACGTCACCGACCAGCTTGACCTCGACTCGCTGTCGCAGCTGCCCCGCGGGCTGCGGGTGGTGGTGCTACGGGCCGCCGCCGAGCGGGCGGCCGGTCGTCCGCTGCGGTTGCCGCGCGAGCTGACCGGCAGGCTGGAACTCCTGGCGACGCGCGGTGAAGGGGTCGAGCGGTTGTCGCTCGCACGGGATCTCGAGGCCGTGCGCGACCGCCGAACCCTCAGCTTCGCCGCTCCGACGCGGTATCCTCACTCAGGATGAGCGCAGACCTCGAGCACGCCGGCAACGAGAGCTTGATCGCCGAGGTGCTGGTCACAGAGGAAGCGCTCGAGGCTCGCATCGCCGAACTCGGCGTCGAGATCTCTCATGACTACGCGGATACCGACCTGCTCCTGATCGGAGTGCTAAAGGGCGCGGTGTTCTTCATGGCCGACCTGATCCGGCGCCTGACGATTCCCTGCGAGATCGACTTCATGGCCGTCTCCAGCTACGGCAACAGCACCGACTCCTCCGGAGTGGTGCGGATCCTCAAGGATCTCGACGCCAGCATCGAGGGCCGCAACGTGGTCGTGATCGAAGACATCGTCGACTCCGGCCTGACGCTCTCGTATCTGCTGCGCAATCTGGAGGCGCGAAACCCGGCATCGGTGGAAGTGTGTGCGCTTCTGACCAAGCCCGACCGACGGGTTGCAGACATCGAATGCCGCTACGTCGGGTTCGAGATCCCCAATCGGTTCGCGATCGGATACGGGCTGGATTACGCCGAGCGCTACCGCAGCCTGCCGTACGTCGCCGCCCTGGATGAAACGAAAATTGTGGGCGGGCTCGCATAAGTCGCACTTTGCGGGCATCCTTGAGTGAGATGTCGCCAATCCGCTTCAGACGCGTGGACGTAGTGCCGATGACGCGGAAATCCACCGTGCTAGCATCCGGGATGGGTAATTGGGCGAGCTCCCCGGCCGCACTCTGGACGACATTGGAAGCAGCTCCCGGGGGAGGTATTCGAAATTTCTGCGAGTCGATTTTTTAAGAGCGCGGCGTTTCCGATTCTGATCGTGATCGTGTTGGCGATTTTCGTCAGCAGGCTCCTTTCGGGCGGTTCGAGCGCGCAGGCACCCAGCTGGAACCAGCTCCAGGACATGGTTAAGAAGAACCAGATCTCGGAGCTGCGCGGGGATTACCCCGGCTCCAGCGTCACCTTCAAGCGCAAGAGCGACCAGAAGTCGTTCACGATCGGGATCCCGTCACAGCAGCAGCTGGACACGATCACCCGCAACGCGATCAAGGAGGGTATTCCCACCACGGGTACCCGCACCGGCGGCTCGCCATGGTGGAGCGCGCTGATCACGCTGCTGCCGTTCCTGCTCTTCTTCGTGTTCTGGATCTTCCTGATGAACCAGATGCAGGGTGGCGGCTCCAAGGTGATGAGCTTCGGCAAGAGCCGCGCCAAGCGCATGTCGGTCGACTCGCCCAAGATCACGTTCAAGGACGTCGCAGGTGTCGACGAGGCGGTTGAGGAGCTGCACGAGATCAAGGAGTTCCTCGAGAACCCGCGCAAGTTCCAGGCACTGGGCGCCCGCATCCCCAAGGGTGTGCTGCTGTTCGGGCCTCCTGGTACCGGTAAGACGCTGTTGGCCCGCGCGGTCGCCGGCGAGGCCGGTGTGCCGTTCTTCTCGATCTCCGGTTCGGACTTCGTCGAGATGTTCGTGGGCGTCGGCGCCAGCCGCGTGCGCGACCTGTTCGAGCAGGCCAAGCAGAACTCGCCGTGCATCATCTTCATGGACGAGATCGACGCTGTCGGGCGCCATCGCGGCGCCGGTATGGGTGGCGGCCACGACGAGCGCGAGCAGACGCTGAACCAGTTGCTGGTGGAGATGGACGGCTTCGAGATGAAGGACAACATCATCCTGATCGCCGCCACCAACCGACCCGACATCCTCGATCCGGCGCTGCTGCGTCCCGGTCGGTTCGACCGTCAGGTGGTCGTCGACCGGCCCGATCGCGCCGGGCGCAAGAAGATCCTCGAGGTGCACAGCCGGGGCAAGCCGGTCGCCGCCTCGGTCGATCTCGAAGCGCTGGCAGGTCAGACGCCTGGGTTCACCGGCGCAGACCTCGCCAACCTGGTGAACGAGGCTGCGCTGCTGGCTGCACGTAAGGGCCAGAAGCAGATCGGAAACCTGGAGCTGGAAGAGGGCATCATGCGGGTCATCGCTGGGCCGGAGAAGAAGACCCGGCTGCTCTCGCCGAAGGAGCGCGAGATCACCGCAGTGCACGAGATGGGCCACGCGCTGGTCGGCCACTACCTCGAGCACAACGATCCGGTGCACAAGATCTCGATCGTGGGCCGTGGCATGGCACTCGGCTACGTCGTGACGCTACCGTCGGAGGACAAGTTCATGCGTTCGCGGCTCGAGCTGATGGACGGCCTGGCCAAGAATCTCGGTGGCCGCGCCGCCGAGGAGCTGGTGTTCAAAGAGGTCACCACCGGCGCTGAGGACGATCTCAACAAGACCACCGATACGGCCAAGCGCATGGTCACGCGCTGGGGCATGTCCGAGAAGCTCGGCCCGCGCACGTTCGGCCGGGATTCCAGCCAGCCCTTCCTGGGTCGCGACTTCGGTCACGAGGCCGACTACTCGGAAGAGATCGCCCGCGAGATCGATGATGAGATCCGGCGGATCGTGGAGCGTGCGCACGAGCGCGCCCGCGAGGTGCTGACCGAGCACATCGACGAGCTGCAGCAGATGTCTCAGGTGCTGATCCAGTACGAGACCTTTGATCGCGATCAGTTCGAGCGGCTGCTGACCGGTGAGGCGCCTGAAGAGGTCTTCAAGGACGTCGAGAAGAAGCCCGAAGAGATTCCGGCCGAGGCCCCCAAGAAGGACCCGGTTCGACCTCGTGGGCTCGGCTTGCCACTGCCAGGCAACATCGCCAGCGGTCAGCCGCCCGAGTCTCCTCAGCCTTCCTGACCAAACACCGCGCCTAATCACCCCTTTGGTGGAGCGGGATCCCCCTCAGGGAGGTGAGATTGCGGTCGCTGCCGGCCGATTGTAGGAAAGCGCGTTTGTTTTCTTCAGGACGGACTTTTCATGCGATTTCGAGGCAGGGGGGTCGTGCTTGCGGCCCCGGCTGTCGCGCTGCTGGCGTTTGCGCCGGGCGCGGCGGCTGGGCCGCTGACCCTTCACGGTAGTGGGCCGATCACCAAGTTGACCTGCGCGGCTTCGCCCTGCGTGAAGACGCTGCGGCGCGCCGGCGGACACCCGGTGGTCACGCTCACCCGCCTGCATGCCGCCCTCCGCGGCGGCCCTTCGCAGAACATCTACCAGCTGTCGTGGAAGGTGGGCAACCCGCACGTGCACCTGGACGCGGAAGCGCTGCGCCCCCTGAGCCCGGTGGGGTCGATCGCGCTGGCTACCATCTCCAGCTGGACGCGCAGCGGCCCCAAGGGGCTCGTGGGCGCCCTCAACGGCGATTTCTTCGGGTACAAGGGCTGGTACGGCGGCTACCCCAGCGGAATGCTGGTGCGAGGCGCGCACGATCGACGCGTTCGGTTGGGGCGGCCCCGGCGTCGGCTACGAGACCAAAGGCCTGGGCGGCCAACCCGGCGGGATGGTATTCGGCAACCCGCGGGCAGTGCCCACCAACATCTCGCTGCCCCACGGCACGCTCACCACCATCGGCAGCTTCGTGCCGTCTCCCGCCAGTCTGGCTGCGAAGGCGGGCGACCTGCCGGGCGATCAGGTGGCGGTGGCGACCGCGCACAACGTTGCCTTCAAGATCCCCTCGGGGATGATCGGAGTGGTGCTGGGCAGTGCGGCCGTTCCCAGCCCGTTTGCGCTCGATGCTGCGTGGCACCAAGACCGGCTACCACAATCCCACCAACTCCTCGACCTCGGCCAACGAGACGGTGGTGGGCTTCCGGTTCGGTGAGCGCCGGGTCGCGACCCGGTCGCTGCTCTTGCCGATCTCGAACACTGTCTGTGCGAGCGGCGTTTGCCCCGCGGGCACGTCGATCACATTGCACACCGGCCAGGCGCTGATGGTGGCGCGTGCCGGCCGGTTCGCCGCCACCGGCCTGGAGGATGCTGCGGCCGCACCGGCTGCGACCGTGAAGGTTGCGGTCGACTCCGCCAAGTGGGCGCACGTCGCCGAGGTGATGGGAGGCAAGCCGCTGCTGGTCAGAAACGGCGTCGCTCGCTACACGACCCCCTGGGCCGATCCGCCGATGATGGATCACAACCCCTGCTACCAGTGGTGCGGCCGGTTCTGGCGGCCGGCGGTGATGATGGGCACCAACGGCTGGGGATCGATGCTGATCACCGGGTCGGCAGACTCGGGTGTGTACGGGTGGCAGTGGACGTCGATGTTGCGCCAGCTGGGCGCCCGCGACGCGATCGGCTTCGACAACAACTCTTCCACCGAGCTGCTGGTACCCGGGCTCAGCCCCTCCCACGGATGGACGTTCGACAGCGCCAACCATTGGGAGCGCGATATCCCCGAGGCGACCGCCCTGTCGTTCAGATAGCCCCCTCGCCCACGAGAGCGTCGGGGCGAGCTGCCCGCCCCGGCGCCCCCGTCGGTAGTGTCCCGACCGATGAGCGTTCTGGATCGGTTCCCCGGCCCCGCGGTGATGGGCATCGTCAACGTCACGCCCGACTCTTTCTCGGACGGGGGTGAGTTCCTGGACGCCTCGGCGGCGATTGCCCACGCCGGGCGGCTTGCGATCGAGGGCGCCGACCTGATCGACATCGGCGGCGAGTCGACCCGTCCCGGAGCGCAGCCGGTGGCACTCGCGGAGGAGCTTCGGCGGGTCGTCCCGGTGATCGAGGGGATCGCGTCGGTGACCGACGTGCCGGTCTCGATCGACACCATGAAAGCCGACGTCGCCGAGGCGGCGCTGACGGCGGGAGCGAGCTTCGTCAACGACGTGACGGCGCTGCGCGGCGATCCCCGGATGGTGGAGGTGGTGGCCGCCGCGGGCGTGCCGGTGTGCCTGATGCACATGCTGGGCGAGCCACGCACGATGCAGCACGACCCCCGCTACGACGCGGTGGTCGACGAGGTCGCTGGATTCCTGGGCGAGCGGGCGGAGTGGGCGCGCGCACAGGGCGTGCAGGCCGACCGGATCTGTGTGGATCCCGGCATCGGGTTCGGGAAGACGCTGGCGCACAACCTCGAGCTGCTGCGGCGGCTCGACGAGATCGTCGCGCTGGGCTACCCGGTCGTGGTCGGAGTGTCGCGCAAGCGCTTCCTGGGGGCGCTCACCGGGGCGGATGAGGGCGACCGGGGGGCGGCCTCGCTGGTGGCCAGCCTGGCCGCCGTACGGGCCGGTGCGTGGATGGTGCGGGTGCATGACGTGCGTGCGGTGCGCCACGGTCTGGCCGTCGAGGCAGCGATTCGGGAGGACGCGGTGAGCGGCCCGCTGATCGAGATCCGAGGGCTGGAGGTGTTCGCCCACCACGGCGTGTTCGAGCACGAGCGCCGCGACGGGCAGCGGTTCGTGATCGACGTGACCCTGCGGGCCAGCGACGCCGAGTCCGGGCAGAACGACGATCTGGCGGGCACCGTCGATTACGGGGCGGTGTGCAATCGCGTGGTCGAGCTCGTCCGTGGCGGCCCCTACAACCTGATCGAGAAGGTCGCCGACGTCGTCTGCACCGCGCTTTTGGCGGAGTTCCCGGTGGATCAAGTAACCGTGCGAGTGGCCAAGCCCGACGCGCCCATCGAGCATCGGTTCGATCACGTCGCCGTGACCGTCTCGCGCGTCCGCTGAAACCCACGTATAACTGAACCAATGGGGGCTCCCATCCGGATTGTTGTCGTCGACGATCACCCGCTCTTTCGGCGGGGACTGATCACGCTGCTCGAGGGTGCCGGCATGAACGTCGTGGGCACCGCCTCCAGCGTGCTGGAGACGATCGAGCGAGGTGTGCGCCTGCGTCCCGATGTGGTGCTCATGGACCTCGAGCTGAAGGACGGCAGCGGCATCCTCGCGACCCGTCGGTTGCTGGACGCCGTCGGCGGAGGAGTCAAGGTCGTGATGCTGTCGGAGTCACACGATCCGCAGGTGATGCTGGCGGCGGTGCGGGCCGGCGCGGTCGGCTACCTCACCAAGGATCAGCCGCCCGACCGGCTGGCCGAAGCGATCGTGGGCGTGGTCGGCGGCGAGGCCGCGGTGTCACGCCGGATGGTGTCCTACCTGCTGGACGAGGTTCGCGGCGCCGAGCAGCGCTTGGAGCTGGCCCCACGGCCGCCGCAGCGAGAGAAGCTGACACCCCGCCAGCTCGAGATCCTGCGGCTGATCGCCAGTGGCTACACCACCGGGCAGATCGCCGCCGAGCTGTACCTGTCGCCCGAAACGGTGCGCTGGCACGTGAAAGCGATCCTGCGCAAGCTCAACGCCCGCACCCGAGCCGAAGCCGCCGCAGCGCTCCACCAGGTCGCAACCGCGTGAATAAAAGGTGCCAGGCACCTTTTATTCACGCCTGAGCGGTGGGTGGTGAATAACGGTGCCAGGCACCGTTATTCACGCCGAGCCTAGCGGCGGGTGCGAGCGGTCTCGGTTGCGAGCCGCACGACCCACAGCGACACCATCAGGCAGTACGTGATGGCGATGCAGGAGATGCACAGCGCGGTTGCGCGCCCGGCGGGGCCGGACAGCAGCTGGAAGATCTCGCTCAGCAGCGGCTTCATCGCCACGAACGCGATCAGGCCGGTCATGCCGAGGTGGATGGTGGTGCGCCGGATCTCGCGCGGCCGCAGCTTGGGGTACCGTGCGTCGGCCCACGTGGCGAGGGCGGCCGGACAGATCAGGAGCACGACGGTCAATTCCATGAGGGTCGACATGGTCATCCTTCGTCAGAGCGTGGGAGCTTTGGTACGGCCCGCGAAAAGCCGTCCCACACGAGCATCGGCAAAGATGAGCAAATTGTTAAGGTCGCGAAGGAAAGTGCACCCCATCGGGTGACAGTTGCGCTCGTAGGATTCGGCGCGAATCTTGGGGATCCTGCGGACACGCTGCCCCGGGCGGTGCGTGCCTGCGAGCGTCTCGGTGACGTTCGGGCGGTATCGCCGACCTATCGCACCGCCCCGATCGGAGTGACCGATCAGCCTGACTTTCTCAATCTGGTGGCCGAGCTCGAGACGCCGCTGGCTGCCGCCGAGCTGCTCGCGGGATTGCATGCGATCGAGGCCGAGTTCGGCCGAGTACGAGACCGGCGATGGGGGCCGCGCACGCTCGACCTCGACCTGATCTGGTACGACGGCGTCGAGTCCGACGATCCCGAGTTGGAGCTGCCGCATCCGCGTGCACACGAGCGAGAGTTCGTGCTGCGGCCGCTGGTCGACATCTCGCCCGACACGATCCTCCGCGGGCGCACCGCCGCAGACTGGCTGGCGCGGATCCAACCGCAGGGCGTCCAGCGGGTGTGATCGCCGTGCGCGACCGCCGCGTTTATGCGTAAACTTGGAGCATGTCGTTTCTCGAGGACCTCGAGGAGTTCGACGCCGAGCTTGAACTCCGGCTGAAACGCGAATATGCAACCGTCTTCGGGATGTTTCGCTACTGCGTGCTCACAGCCGAGGCCACCTACCTGTGTAACCGGCTTGTGATGGAGTCCCAGCACACCACGGCCTACCCGATGGTGCACCTGTCGATGGAGGATGTGTGGGTGTGGGACAAGAATCGGCCCAGCCGCATCATCCCGCGGGCGGAGGTGCACACCACCCAGGACGTGACGGTCGAGGAGCTGCGCCCCGAAGGCACGATCGACACCGTGCTGCCGCCCGGCTTCGAACTGTCAGACGACTAGCCGGCCGCGGTGCTGCTGGTCATCGACGCAGGCAACTCAGACACCGTCGCAGGTCTGTTCGACGGCGACGAGTTGGTCGCCCACCGGCGGATCCCCACCGACCATGATCATGCCGATCGCGAGCTGGTGGGGGTGCTGATCGGCGATGGCGTCGACGGCGTGGTGGTCGCGACCGCCGGCCAGGCACTCGATGCCGGGTACCACGCGGTTGTGACTGAGCTGACCGGCCGCCCGCCGATCGTCGTGCCTGCGGCCCCGGTGGGAGCTGACCGGCTGGCCGATGCGGCCGCCGCGTTCGCGCTGGTGGGCGGCCCATGCATCGTGGTCGACATGGGTACTGCAACGACGGTGGACGTGGTGTCGGCGTCCGGCGAGTGGGCGGGGGGTGCGATTGCCCCGGGGATCGGAATCTCGGTGGCGGCGCTGACCGAGCGCGCCGATCGGCTACCCGTGATCGATCTCCACGCTCCGACCCATGCCGTCCAGCGCGATACCGCCGAAGCCATCCGTTCCGGGGCGGTGTTCGGGCACGCCGCGATGGTCGACGGCCTGGTCACGCGGTTTCGCGCCGAGCTGGGCGCGGAGGTGCCTGTGGTGGCGACCGGAGGGCACGCGGAGGTGGTCGCTCCTCACTGTCGCACGGTCTCGCAGGTTGATCCGTGGCTGACGCTGCGCGGGTTGGCGCTGCTCGGCGCCGGCAGCGGTTAGCGCCGCTCCCACACGACCGGGAACAGCTCGTCGTCCATCGCCGCGCCCGCCGGCAGCCGCTCGGCCAGGCCGGGGAACTCGGGTGAGGTCTTCCAGCCCCGCGGCGCATGGGTCACGTCGTCGCCGATGAAGCGGATCGAGAAGGCACGCCGAAGGCCGCTGCTGGGGCCGGAGGCGTGCAGCGTGAGCATGTTGAAGAAGACGGCATCGCCCGGCTCCAGCTCCCACCCGATGATCGGGAAGGCGCTGCGGTCGGCCTCGATGTCAGGCAGGTCGGCCAGCGCGCCCTCAGGGAACCAGCTGGCCTGGCCGTCCATGAACGTCCGCGGCATCAGCCACGGCCCCAGATGGGAACCGGCCACGAACTCGAGCGTGGCCGATCGCGGCACCGGATCGACCGGCATCCACACGCTGCAGGTCTGGCTGCCCTCCACGTTGTAGTAGGGCTGATCCTGGTGCCAGGGGGTCGGCTGGCGGGTGGCCGCCTCCTTCACGAGCACGTGATCGTGGTAGAGCCGGATCTGCGAGCTGCGCGTCAGCTCGCCCGCGATTGCAGCCGCGTGGCTCTCCCGAATCACCTGCTCGAAGTCGGGAAAACGGCTCCAGTTGCAGAAGTCTTCGAAGAACCTGCCGGGATCGTCATCCCGCGACGCCACCAGCGCCCGAGGGCTGGGCTCGGCCAGATTCCGCTCGATGCCGCGCGTGACCTCCCCGACCTCCCCGGGCGTGAACGCTGCGCGCACCACAACCGCCCCGTCGCGCTGAAAGTCGTCCACTCTGCCCATGCTCGGAGACTAGTCGTGAATAACGGTGCCTGGCACCGTTATTCACCTATCATCGCGCGGATGGGGAAACTCAGGCTCGGGGGATTCGGCGCCACCCTGGTGCTGACCATGGTGCTGCTGGCGAGCGACTGGCCGATCGGCTTCTGGCAGGACTTCTGGGTCGAGCATCCCCTGTGGGCTGCGGTGGTCGGGGGCTTCCTGCTGCTGTTGATGACGGCCTACGGCGTTGATGCCTACGTCCGCCGCCGGGAGGCGCGGCGCTGGCGTGTGATCGGGCGGGTGGCGGCCGGCGAGTTTCACTTCGGCTGCGCCGAGGCGTGGGTGACGATGCTCGAGCTGGTCGGCATCGCCGAGATCAGCGGACAGCTGTCACCGCCGATCCAGCAGCGCCTGGACGTGGCCCGGCCGGCGATCGATGCCCACGCCGCCGAGCTGGCGGCGATTCCGGCAGCCGATCAGCGCCGCCGGCTGATGGTGCTGGTCGCCGACCCTCGCTGGGGTGCTGCGGCGTCGCCGGTGCTGAACGCCATCGGGATCGAGCTGGCCCAGGCTGTGTCGCGGTGGAGCGCCGCGCTCTTGACGCTGCAGGATCAGGAGATGTTCGCGGCCATCGACCGGTTCGGCCTGGTCGGCGACGGATATCAGCGATCTGGCCCACGGCCTCGATCCGTTGGTGGCCGACCAGTTGGGCGCCACCGGCGCCGTCGACGCCTGGCTTGCGCTCTACAGCGGTTTCGTCCGCGAAGGCGAGTACTGGGAAGGGCGATTCAGAGGCGCCCCGGTGGCCACCAGATCGATCGGCTGGAGGTTTGCTGATGATGCCGGCGCTTGACACCGATCGGTTGCGGGTGCGTGAACTGACAGAAAACGACGCGGGCAACGTCCAGCGAGTCGTGGGAGAGCGGCGCGACCGGTGGCTCGAGTGGACGGTGGCGGGCTACGCCCAGCGCGCGGATCTGAAGCAGCCGCCCTACGGCGACCGGGCCGTGGAGCGGCGTAGCGACGGCGAGGTGGTCGGCCTGGTTGGGCTGGTGTCGCGCCTGGCGCCGTTCGGACTGATCCCCGGCCTCGGCGACGGCGGCGATCCCGATCGCTTTCGCCCTGAGGTCGGCCTTTACTGGGAGACGGCGCCCGCCGAGCGCGGCCAGGGCTACGCCGGAGAGGCGGCTGCGGCACTGATCGCGTACGGCTTCGAGCAGCTGAAGCTGGCCCGCATCGTGGCCACCACCGACCACACCAACCTCGCCTCGATCAGCGTGATGCGCAAGCTCGGCATGCGGATCGAGGTCAATCCGAAGCCCCAGCCGGAATGGTTCCAGGTCGTCGGGTGTGATGAATAAAGGTGAATAAAAGGTGCCTGGCACCTTTTATTCACCCACCGCCGTAGATCGAGATCGGCAGGTCGAGCAGGCGATCGGACTCGGAGGTGGGCAGCAGGTCGATCTCGGCGGCGTGGGCGATCAGGAGCTCACGGGCCTCGGGGCAGGCGTTCAGCAGCACCTGCTCGGCGGCGTCCACCGTCTGACACAGCATCAGCTCGCCCCGAACCGCTCGAGCGCCCTCGGTGCCACGCAGGTACCAGCCGTAGAACTTGCGCAGGAATCCGACCGAGCGCTCGTCGCCCATCTCGCGCACCACCTCGCGCATGAACCGCACCAGCTCGGCGTACAGCTCCGCGCGATCGGGTTCGGCCGACTCGCCACCGGCCATCTCGCGCAGCGCCCATGGTCGCCCCTGCGCGCCGCGGCCGATCATGACCGCGTCGGCGCCGGTCGACTTCAACACCACCTGCGCACGGGCGCGGTCGGTGATGTCACCCGAGGCGATCACGGGGATCGACACCCGCTCGACCAACTCGGCTGTGAGCGTGTGGTCGGCGGTGCCGGTGTACATCTGCTTGGCTGAGCGCGGGTGCAGCGTGAGCGCCGCGACTCCCTCGGCCTCGAGCTTTGGCCCCAGGTCGAGGGCGGTGCGCGAGCCGTTCTCGAGTCCTCGGCGCATCTTCACTGTGACCGGGACGTCGACCGCGTCGACCACCGCCCGGGCCAGTCGACAGGCGAGGTCGTGCTGCTCCAGGGCGCTGGCTCCGGCCCCGGTCTTGGTGACCTTGCGAACGGGGCAGCCAAAGTTGATGTCGACGATGTCTGCGCCGGCAGCGACCACCATCTCCGCTGCCTCGGCCATCCGCTCGGGCTCGGAGCCAAAGATCTGGACGGCCAATGGGTGTTCGTCCTGGGCGATCCGCAGGTACCCCAGAGTGCGCTCGTTGCCGTACGACAATCCGCACGAGGAAACCATCTCGGAGCACACCAGCCCGGCCCCGAATCGACGTCCCTGGCGGCGGAATGCCTGCACTGAGACACCTGCCATTGGCGCCAGCACGATCCGGGAGGGAATCTCGATATCCCGGATGTACCAGTTCTGGGTCAGCGGGTTCATGGAAGGATCCTAGCCAGCGTGCTCGAATGGACGTTTGCGGTGCACATGGAAACGGGTATAATCCGGCGTTCCTCGGTGTCAGCCCAGAGGAAAAGTGCTGCAAATCGCACACTCTGGGGGGACACCGTTCGTGTTTGCGAGCGAGCCCGGATGGGCCCCAACTAAGGACGTCAGGTGGAAAAGGACGTAATCCTCACTCCAGAAGGCTACGAGCGGCTCAAGACACAGATCGCAGAACTCGAAACGACCCGGCGCCGCGAGGTGGCTGATCGGATTCGGGAGGCGCGCGAGTTCGGAGATATCTCCGAGAACTCCGAATACGACGACGCCAAGAACGAGCAGGCGCTGCTGGAACATCGCATCGCGCGCCTCAAGGAGCAGCTGCGGTCGGCGCGGGTGATCGATGCCAAGGACATCCCCACCGACGTCGTGTCGGTCGGGTCGAAGGTGCGTGTCAAGGATGTCGACCACGGCGACACCGACACCTACGAGATCGTCGGATCGGCCGAGGCCGATCCGGGGGCGGGCCGGCTCTCCAACGAATCTCCTGTCGGCCGCGCGCTGATCGGCCACAAGAAGGGCGAGACGGTGGAAGTGGCGGCCCCGGCCGGCGCGATCCGGCTGAAGATCATGGACATCAAGGCCGCTTAGATGATTGATCGATAGGCGGTCGCCGGTGAGCACAGACGCCGAAGCCCAGATCCGGGCTGATCGCCTGGCCAAGCTCGACGCCCTGCGGCAGTCGGGTGTCGATCCCTACCCGCCGCGAGCCGTCGATCGCGAGCCGGTGCAGGACGTGCGCGCCCGCTATTCCGAGCTGGAAGCCGGCGCCGAGACCGGCGCACGTGCCCGGCTGGCCGGTCGTATCACCGCTCGCCGCGGCCACGGCAAGGCCATGTTCTTGGATCTCACCGACCGCAGCGGCCAGCTGCAGCTGCACGCGACCCTGGATGGGCTCGGGGAGGATCTGTACAACGCGCTGTCGGACTCCGACCTGGGTGATGTGATCACTGCCGAGGGCGAGGTGTTCGTCTCCCGCCGCGGTGAGCTGTCCCTGCGGGTGGCCGAGTGGACGCTGCTGGCCAAGTGCCTGCGGCCATTGCCCGAGAAGTTCCACGGGCTCACCGACGTCGACACCCGCCATCGCCGCCGCTATCTCGATCTGGCCGTGAACGAGGAGTCGCGGACGCTGGCGATGGCCCGCCCGGCGGCGATCGCGGCGCTGCGCCGGGTGCTGGATGCCGAGGGCTTCATCGAGGTCGAGACGCCTGTGCTGCAGCCGCTCTACGGCGGTGGCGCCGCCCGGCCGTTCACCACCTATTACAACGCCTACGAGCGCGACTTCTACCTGCGGATCGCGACCGAGCTCTATCTCAAGCGGCTGATCGTGGGCGGCCTCGAGCGGGTGTACGAGATCGGCAAGGACTTTCGCAACGAGGGCGTCAGCTTCAAGCGCAGCCCGGAGTTCACGATGCTGGAGTGGTACGAAGCCTACGGCGACTACCAAAGCGGCATGGACATGACCGAGCGGCTGGTGGCAGCCGCCGGCGAAGCTGTGGGCAGCGAGATCGATCTGACTCCACCGTGGCCGCGGTTGCCGTTGCGCGACGCGATCATCGCCGACGCCGGCATCGACCCGATGGCCGACCGCGACCTCGAGCGGCTGGTCGCGCACATGCGTGCCGACGACATCGACACCTCGGCCGACCACACCTGGGCGCAGGCCGTCGACCACCTGCTGTCGCACTACGTGGAGCCCAAGATCACCGCGCCGGTGTTTCTGACCGAGTATCCGGTGGAACTCTCGCCATTTGCCAAGCGTGCGCCCACTCCGGCGGCGTGATCGTGCCCTCGCGAACGCGCTCGGCGAGGGTCCGCGTCTCGCGGGCGATCTGCGCCAGGCCCTTGATGTCCGCGTCGAAGATGGTCGGGACGACCAGCGTGTCCTGCGCGGCGACGGCGACGCCGACGTTCACGCGGCTGTAGTGCTCGAAGGTCGCGTCCTTGTAGGCCCCGTTCGCGCGGGGGTGCTCGGCCAAGGCGATCGCGCACGCCTTGACGACCAGGTCGTTGAACGAGGGCAGCGGGCCCTGCTCCTCGGTCCGTGCGGCCTTGAGCTCCTGGCGCAGCTGCACGCACGAGGTCATGTCGAACGTCGCGCGCAGCGTGAAGGTCGGCACGGTCGCACGCGACTCCGCCATCCGGCGCGCGATCAGGGACTGCGTGCGCGTCAGCTCGGTCGTCGTGACCTCGCCCTTGCCGGACGCCGTGGCGACGGCCGGCGGCGCGGACGACACGGCGGGGGCGGCGGGCGCGGGTGCCGGTGCGTC
>CAWESH010000007.1:0-267439 GCA_963811675.1 uncultured Actinomycetes bacterium
GAGCGAGGTGATCTTGCCTTTGCGATCGGCAATCGCCTTGAAGTGCACGAACGCCTGCTTCAGCTCGTCGCCCTCGATGGTGTAACCCAGATCGGCGAATGCCTGGCGCAACGCGTGCCGTCCGGAGTGCTTGCCCAACACGATGTCAGAACCCTCGAGACCGACCGATTCGGCGTCCATGATCTCGTAGGTCCGGCGATGGGCCAGCACGCCGTGCTGATGAATACCGGCCTCGTGTGCAAACGCGTTTCGGCCCACGATCGCCTTGTTGGGCTGAACCACGTAACCCGTCAGCCGCGACACCATTCGTGACGTGCGCACGATCTCTCGGGTGTTGATGTTTGTACTCAGACCGAAACGGGGCTTGCGGGTCGCCAGCAGCATCACAATCTCTTCCATCGAGGCGTTTCCCGCGCGCTCACCGATACCGTTGATCGTGCACTCGACCTGACGCGCGCCGGCCTCGATCCCCGCCAGAGAGTTGGCGACTGCCAGCCCCAGATCGTCGTGACAGTGCACCGACAACACAACCCCGTCCAGTTCGGGAACGCGATCGCGCAGACCGGTGAGGATCTCGATGTACTCGTCGGGCACGGTGTAGCCGACCGTGTCGGGAATGTTGATCGTGGTTGCCCCAGCGGCGATGGCGGTGCGTACGACGCTCGCCATGAACTCGGGATCGCTGCGAGTCGCGTCCTCACACGAGAACTCGACATCCGAGCAGAACTGCTTTGCCTTTCGTACCGACGCATCCGCGCCGGCGATGACCTGCTCGCGGGTCATCCGCAACTTGTGTTCCATATGGATATCGGAGGTTGCAATGAAGATGTGGATCCGCGGGCTCTTGGCATCCTGGAGGGCCTCGATGCACGCGTCGACGTCCTCCAGGTTCGTGCGGGCCAGCGACGCAACGGTGCACTCGACAGCCTGGCTCACGGCACGAATACCCTCGATCTCGCCGGGGGATGAGATGGCAAAGCCGGCCTCGATGATGTCGACGCCCAGCCGCTCCAGCTGGCGGGCGATCTCGATCTTCTCGTGGGCATTGAGAGCGATCCCCGGCGATTGCTCTCCATCTCGCAGGGTCGTATCAAATATTCGGACAGTGTCCCGTCCGGCAGGCGCATTCGAACTCATGACGTACATCCTCCTCGATATGGGGGAGATGCGGACGCACCTCTCCCGTTCGGCTTCGGCGTATGCGCCGGTGCTCGGCGCGTGGGTGCAGTAGCTCGCCCTACTGGGCGAGAAGCAGAAGGCCGAGGAGAATCGAGGAAGAACGCGGCGAGCACCCGACAGGACGCCCGCTCAAGCGCGAGCGGGCTTCGGTCTCCTGAATTCGGTGAGCAGCGGTCATCGTGGGGCACATGGTAGGCGAGCGCTGAGGATTCGTCAACCGGTATCGGCAGCGGCCGTCCGATGTTGCCATGATCGCGGTCGCTTGCAGGGGATTTCGTGTATAAATGTCAGCCCAGAGTTATCGCTAACTACAACGAGGTGCAACATGCCGCGGTCAGGCGTCATCGGAGAACAAATTTACGATCAGGTTGAGAAGCTTGTGGCGGATGGAATGAACCGCACCCAGGCCTTCGCCGAGATCTCAAAGCAGTCCGGCCGGCAAGCAGGCACCGTCGCTGCGAACTATTACCGTGTCGCGCGTAAGCGCGCCGGTGGGTCGCTGCGTAAGAGCAAGGCCGCGGCGCCCGCACGCAAGCCGCGCCAGACCGCGTCCAAGGGCGGCCGCCCTCGCGGTTCAGGCACCCGTCGCAGCGCTGCTGAATCAAACGGCGGCGACATCGACGCACTGGCCGCGCAGCTGGTCGCAAGCGTCGAGGCGCTCGCGGCGGCCGTCAAGGCCCAGGGAGCCGAGGTCAGCGAGCTTCGGTCGCGTCTCGACGGCGTCAAGAAACTGCTCGGATAACCCCGCCGACTGCTGGGGGGCGGCGATGGGTAAGAAGAAGCACAAACGACCTCAACTGAACGGGGTCTCGGAGATCCGTGCGTATTTGCGCACGAATCAGACTCCCGTGTACTTCATCTCGCCCACGGCGTTCAATCTGATGGGGCTCGACCGGTGGGTGCAGAATCTCTACTACGTGACGTACTTCGACTCGTACGAGGGCGGACATCCGCGGGTTTTCGTCCCCAGCGAACGGGACGCTCGCGAGTTCAACTCGATGGAAGAGATTTGCAACTACCTGCTGGGCCACAAGCAGGTGATCGATTTCATTCACGGCCACGGACCGACCGGCAAGGCCTGCTTCGTGATGTTCGACGAGCGCACCGAAGAGCTCGCGGCCGACGCCGGCCTGGAGGTCATTCACCCCACGGCCAAGCTGCGAGGGCGGCTCGACTCCAAGATCGTCACCACCAAGATCGGTAACCGGGCGCGCGTACCCAGCGTGCCCAACGTGCTGGCTCGAGCCGACAGCTACGCAGATCTCAAGAAGCTGGCGGCCGATGCGGGGCTCGGCGACCGACTCGTCGTGCAGACGCCGTATGGGGACTCGGGCCGTACGACCTATTTCATCAACTCGAGCGGCGACTGGGACAAACATTCCAAAGCGATGGCCGGACAAGCAGCTCAAAGTGATGAAACGCATTCGACCGCTGGAGGTGTGCGTGGAGGCGGTCATCACAAAGTACGGAACGCTGGTGGGACCATACGTCGCCTCACTCGTTGGCTATCCCGAGTTGACGCCGTATGCGGGAGGCTGGTGCGGGAACGACATCTATCCGGCGGTGCTCACCGAAAAGCAGCGAAAGAAGGCGTCCAAGATGACGCAACGGCTGGGCGCCGAACTCGCGAAAGAGGGATACAAGGGCTTCTTCGAAGTCGACTACCTGGTCGATGTCGACACCGGAGAGCTGTATCTCGGCGAGCTGAACCCCCGGGTGTCAGGGCTCGTCGCCGATTACGCATGTGACCTTGGCCGCATACGCCGACATGCCGCTGTTTCTGTTTCACCTGCTCGAGTATCTCGACGTCGACTACGTCATCGACGTGGACGAGATCAACGAGCGCTGGTCGCGTCTGGCCGCAGATGACGAGTGGAGTCAGTTGATCATCAAGGAGACCGACGATCGGGTGGAGCTGCTCACGCGCGCGCCTCGCACGGGTATCTGGCATCTCGACGAGAACGGTCAGTTCCGCTTCCGCCGGTGGGCGCACGATTGGCACTCGATCATCGACGAGTCCGAGGCGTTCTATCTCCGGGTGGCTGCCCCGGGCGACTATCGCTACAAGGGCGCCGATCTGGGCGTGCTGGTAACCCGCGGCCGGATGCAGACAGACGACCACCGCCTGACCGAGCGGTGTCACACCTGGATCGACGGCATCAAGAGTCACTACGCCGGCAAGGCCGTGAGCACCGAAGAGGATCGGCCGCCGCTCGATCCGTTCGCGTTCAAGCTGGGTTGAGCGTCTCGGTGACCGACACGCCGTAGCGTTCGAGTCGCTCGAACAGCGGCCGAACGGCACCGCGATCTCGCTGGGTAAGAACGCCGCGGCCCTCGAGCTCGCCCGAGCACGATCATGTTGGCGACCACCGCCGGGGGACAGGCGGTCGAAAGCACGCCGCCGCCGAACGCCAGCCGGGGCACCGACTGGGTCAGGCATTCGACCACCGCAACCCCGGCGGCACCGTACGCCTCGATCCGGTGGATGCCAAACGTCTGGAGACTGGGGGAGGTGCGAGGCAGCTGGGCCAGCAGCGTGAGCAGCACCGCCCGCGGGACGACCTGTTGGCCGCGCACGTCAATCGCCTCGGTCGAGGCCAGGCCAAGGTCGGTGAGCAGGCGCACGCGTTCGAGAAAGGCCGGGTTCAGCGACAGCTGGAAGCTGACCTCGCGCGCCCCGAACGAGCGGGGGAAGGTCGCCTGCTCGGAGTGGATCGTGTAGATCGTGGAGGCCGGCCCGATCGGATCGCCGAACTCGACCACGCCGGCATCGGACATCGGCTCGAGGTACTGAACCACTCCGTCGCGCACGACCGGGGTCGGCATCGACAGCTCGTCCAGGATCGTCTCGACCGCGTACGGCGCAACCAGCGGCCCCGCGGGCGGGTTGGGGTCGCGGCCGGCGGCGCCGACCACGATCCGGTCGACCTGTCCGCCCAGCAGCTCCACGGCCCGCGCGGCCATCACGTTGGTCTTGCCCGGAGTCGAGCCCATGCCCGAGCACCGCCAGCAGACCGGCCTCGCGGAACTCCGCGTCCAGCTCGAGCTGTTCGCCGGTGACGTGAAACAAGCCCGCCGAGGTCGAGGTAGTGGGCAGCCGACCCGCAGGGCGGCCCGCATCGCGTCGAGGTTGATGCGATACGCCGCGGTGTTCAAGAGCAGCGTCGACCCGCCGAGCGCGGTGGCTGCGGCGGCGTCGGTCGCGGATGTCAAGCGATCCCGCGTGCGCCTTGCCGCCGCCGTACTCGGCTCGCCACCTCGGCGCGCGCTCGACGTTCATGTCCAGGCAGCGGATCTCGGTGACGGCGTCGTGCTCGGCCAGGCTGGCCACGATCGCCGGGCCGATGATGCCACCGGCGCCCACCACCGAGACGACGCTCATCCCACCAGCTCGAGCTGACGCTCGCCGCGGCTGAGCTGATCGGCGCGCAGCGCGAGCCACAGCTCCAGCCGATCGCGGGCGTCGGTGAGGTCGCGCCCGGTCAGCTGCTCGATCTTGCGCACCCGGTAGCGCAGCGTGTGGCGGTGCACGTTCATCGCCGCCGCGGCCTCGGCCCAGCGGCCGTTGGCTTCGATGTAGGCGCGCAAGGTCTGGATCAGCTCCGAGCCGTGGACGGCGTCGTGGGTCACCAGCGGCCCGAGCACCGCGTCGCAGTAGAGCTCGATTGCCCGTTCGTCCTGAAGCGAGAGCAGAAGCTGCATCGAGCCAAGCTCGCGGAAGGTCGCGACGCCGGGTCCGCTCCGGCGGCGTGCACGTCCAGCGCGTACAGCGCCTCGTCGTAGCAGCGGGGAAGCTGTGCCGGGCTGATCGCGTACACGGCCGACACCGGCGGCGACGCCGCGGTGGTCGCGAGCAGCTCGGCCGCGCGAGCCTCGGCGGCCGGTCGTCGGCGGCCTCGATCAGCACGGCCACGATGCCATCCCGCACGCTGGTCGGCCCGGAGCCGGCGGCGGCGTCGGCAATCCGCGTCGAGCGCGGCGGCGCTGTCGCCGTCGGCGCGCAGCATCACGAACGTCAGGGGCAGCGTGCCCCGCAGTCCGAACGCGCGGGTGCGCCGGCGCAGCTCGCGGGCACTGATGTCGCCGGCCACGATCGCCTCGACCAGGTCGCCGGCCAGCCGTCGCTCGGTCTCGGCCACACGCTGGTTCGAGAGGCCGGTGAAGACCGCCTCGGTGATCGCGATGAACGGGATCTCGTAGGGGATCGTGAACACCGGGAAGCCGAGCCGGTCGGCCGCCGCGCGGGCTTCGGGGGGGCATTCGTCGAAGCCGAATCCGAGTCCCAGTCCCAGCCCTGCCAGTCCGCTGTCGGCCAGCAGCTCGACGAACCGCTCGGGGGCGTCTTCCAGCGGCCGGCCGGTGGTCAGCAGCAGCTCGCCGCCGCGCAGCCACGGCGTGGGGTCGGCCAGCTCGGAGCTGTGCACCCAGCGCACCGGGGCCGACACCCGCTCGGCCCCGGCCACCAGGGTCAGCTCGAGCTCTTCCAGCGCCCAGGATGTCGGAGACGGTCAGCACGTCTGCTGTCAGGTCGCGACGGTCTCGCGGCTGCGACCGCGAGTCATCTCCACCCAGGCCTCGTCCAGCACGGTGTCGAGCACGTCGTGGATGTAGTCGAGGTCGGGGCGGGTCGCGATCAGCGGAGGCGACAGCTGGATCACCGGGTCGCCGCGGTCGTCGGCGCGGCAGATCAGCCCCGACTCGTACAGGCGGCCCGACATGAAGCCGCGCAGCAGGTGCTCGGCCTCGTCCTCGCTGAACGTCTCCTTGGTCTCCTTGTCCTTGACCAGCTCGAGCGACATGAAGTATCCCGGCGCCGCGCACGTCGCCCACGATCGGCTTGGTGCCGAGGTCGTCAAGCACCGACTTGAAGTACGGCTCGTTTTCGCGCACGTTCTCGAGCACCCGCTCGCGCTTCATGATCTCGAGGTTCTTGAGCGCGACCGCGGTGCACACGGGATGGCCGCCGTAGGTGATGCCGTGGTTGAACATGGCGGTGCCCTCCATGAACGGCGCGGCAACGGCGTCGGTCATCAGCACGCCGCCCAACGGCACGTGCGCAGAGCCGATGCCCTTGGCGAAGGTGACGATGTCGGGGCGGATGTCGTAGCGCTCCGAGCCGAACCAGTAGCCCAGCCGTCCGAACGCACAGATCACCTCGTCGGCCACCAGCAGGATGCCGTACTCGGAGCACAGCTCCCGCACGCCCTGGTAGTAGCCGGCGGGCGGCGTGAAGGTGCCGCCGGAGTTCTGCACCGGCTCCATGAACACCGCCGCCACCGTCTCGGGATCCTCCTGCTCGATCACACCTCGCAGCTCCTCCAGGAGAAAGGCGGTGAACTCGGCCTCCGACTCGCCGGCCGGCCGCCGGTAGGAGTTGGTGTTGGAGACGTGGTGGACGCCCTGCATCAACGGCTCGAACGGGGTCTTGATGGACGAGATCCCGGTCAGCGAGAGCGCGCCCAGGGTGGTGCCGTGGTAGGCGATCCGGCGGGCGATCATCTTGTACCGGTTGCGGGCGCCGTGCAGCTGGTGGTACTGCTTGACCAGCTTGATGATGGCCTCGTTGGCCTCCGACCCGCCGGACACGAAGAACGTGCGGTTGAGGTCGCCGGGGGCCAGCTCGGCGATCTCCCCGGCCAGCTCGATGGCGGGCGGGTGGGCATAGTTCCAGTTGATGTAGAACGGCAGCTTCGCCATCTGCTTGGCGGCGACCTCGCCCAGTTCGGCTCCGAAGCTGTACCCGATCTGGGTGCAGAAGAGCCCTGAGAGCCCGTCGAAGTACTTCTTGCCGTTGGTGTCGTACAGCCAGCAGCCCTCGCCGTGGCTGATCACCGGGATCTCCTCCGTCTGGTACGTGCTCTGACGCGTGAAGTGCATCATCAGGTGGCGCTTGGCCGTCTCTTGAAGCTGGGTGTGATCTGCAGCCATGCGGCGGTCCTTTCGGGTGTACCGGCGGAGTCGGTTTGGACAGACTGGCCAATGCTACCAGTAGATGTGGGCACAAACGCGACCTTCGGCTTATACTCGCAGGCGCATCCCAATCGACCGCACACGGGGGTTAGTCATGGCCGTATCAGTCTCAGGTTCGCGCACCGAAGCTCTTCGCGAGCAGCGTGACAGGTATGTCGCCAAGGGCGTCTCGATCCAGCCGATCTTTGCTCAGAGTGCCCACGGCACCAAGCTCACAGACGTCGACGGCAAGGAGTATCTGGACTTCGCCGGTGGCATCGGCGTGATCAACCTCGGGCACACTCCCGACGCGGTTGTGGCGGCGATCAAGAACCAGGCCGACGCGCTTTTGCACTCGTGCTTCCCGGTGGCCGGGTACGCGCCCTACATCGATGTCTGTCAGCTGCTGTGTGAGAACACGCCGGGCACGCACCCCAAGAAGGCGCTGTTGGTGAACTCGGGAGCCGAGGCGGTCGAGAACGCCGTCAAGATCGCGCGCTACACGACCAATCGCGACGCCGTGATCACGTTTGACCGCGGCTTTCACGGCCGCACGCTGCTGACCTTGACGCTGACCTCCAAGCTCGTGTACAAGCGTGGCATGGGGCCGTTCGCGCCCGAGGTGTACCGCGCGCCCGCGCCGTATCCCTACCGTGACATCACCACCGAGGATGCGCTCGCCAAGCTCGACTGGATGTTCAAGGCGACCGTCGATCCCAAGGGGGTGGCGTGCATGATCCTGGAGCCGGTGCAGGGCGAGGGCGGGTTCACGGTGATGCCGCCCGAGTTCATTCGCGGGCTCAAGGCGCGCTGCGAGGAGCACGGCATCCTCTACATCGATGACGAGGTGCAGGCCGGCATGGGGCGCACCGGCAAGATGTGGGGGATCGAGCACTCGGGCGTGGTGCCCGATCTGATGACGGTGGGGAAGTCGCTGGCTTCCGGCATGCCGTTGGCGGGCGTGGTCGGCCGAGCCGATGTGATCGACGCCGTGCACGTGGGCGGACTGGGATCCACCTACGGCGGCAACCCGGTGGCGTGTGCGGCGGGGGTGGAGAGCCTCAAGGCCATCACCGACCCGGCCTTCCTTCAGGCCGCCACCGATCACGGCATCACGATTCAGCGTCGCCTGCACGAGATGGCAGACCGGATCGACTGCATCGGCGAGGTGCGCGGGATCGGCCCGATGGCCGCCATCGAGCTGGTCGAGGACCGGGGTACCAAGGAGCCGGCCGCGGGAATCGCCACGGCTACGGTGGCCGGTGCGCTGGAGCGGGGCCTGATTCTGCTCAAGACCGGCATCTACGACAACGTGATTCGGATCCTGGTTCCGGTGAACGCTTCGGAGGAGGACCTGAACGCCGGCCTGGACATCCTGGAAGAGTCACTGGCGGCAGCCGCCGCGACCGCGTAGCTTCACCGATTCTGCGGTTGTAAGGATTCCGTGAGTAGGGCGCGTTAACGGCGCATCGCGTCACGTCGGTTTGGTAGCGTCACCGCTTATGTTCGCCCGAGGCCAGTCGCGTCGGCACCCCCTGCTGCGCGTGACCCGAGCACTGTGGCTCGCTCTTGTGCTCGCTCTTACCGTCGTGCTTGCGGTCACCGCAACCACCGCGTCGGCGACCTCGCTGTCCAGCCTCAAGGCCCAGGCCCGCGCCGCCAACGCCCGCGTGAACGAGCTGTACGTGGCCTCCGAGCAGCAGGTGCAGCATTACGACGCCGTGCACCAGCGCTATGTGAACACGCGCACCCACTACCGCCAGACGCTGGCGGCGGTGAAGGTCGCGAAGTACAACCTCAAGATTGCCCAGAACCGGCTCGCAGCCAGCCTCACCCGCTCGTACAAGTCTGGCAATCAGGATCCGGTCACCTACATGCTCGCGGCCAAGTCGGTCAGCGACCTGGTCAACCAGGTGCAGCTGTATGACCGCACCAACTCGGACAACAGCGATCTGCTCAAGCAGGTCACCACCTACCGGCATCTGATCGCTCACCAGAAGGCTGTGCTGAAGAAGCAGACCGCTGCGCTTCAGGAGCAGAACGCCCAGTCCGAGGCGGCCAAGAACGCCGCGCTCTCGAGCCTGCAGGCCGCGCAGGACTACAAGGCCAATCTCAACGTCAAGATCCGTACCCTGATCGATCAGCAGGCGGCAGCGGCAGCCGCGGCCGCCGCACAGGCAGCAGCCGCAGCGGCCACCCAGCCGTCCAGTGGTGGCGGCGGCGGTGGTGGCGGATACGGCGGATCGATTCCGATCCCTCCGTCCAGCTCTCTCGGTGGTAAGGCTGTTGCCATCGCCGAGCAGTACCTGGGAGTGCCGTATGTGTACGGCGGCGCGAGCCCCTCCGGATTCGACTGTTCCGGGCTGGTCATGTACGTGTACGCGCAGCTCGGCGTCGGCCTTCCGCACAACGCCGCCGCGCAGTACGCCTCGCTCCCGCACGTCCCGCTGAGCGCGCTCCAGCCCGGCGATCTGGTGTTCTTCTACGGCTTCGGCCACGTCGGCATCTACGTCGGCAATAACACCGTCATCCACGCGCCTCACACCGGCACGGTCGTCCAATTCGAGAACATGTCGTATATGGGACCCATCGCCGCCGCCCGCGTCCCCGGCTGAGGCTGGTCCGTTGGGGCTGTGGCGGCGTCCCACGCCGCGTGCGGTACTCGACGTGGCTTAGCCACGCCTCCGTTCCGCTCGCGGCTCGATCCTTGCCACAGACCCAACGGCCTGCGCCTCAGGGCGCCGGTCGTACATCGACGTATGAATAATTGGTGCCAGGCACCAATTATTCATACCGCGGTAGCTCGGTGGCGGGTGTGGCGGCGTCCTCACGCGGCGGTGCGGTGCTCGACGTGGCTTTGCCACGCCTCCGTTCCGCTCGCGGCTCGATCCTTGCCACAGACTCAACGGCCTGCGCCTCAG
This sequence comes from uncultured Actinomycetes bacterium, assembly GCA_963811675.1. Taxonomy (GTDB): domain Bacteria; phylum Actinomycetota; class Thermoleophilia; order Gaiellales; family JAICJC01; genus CAVPTL01. The sequence continues at coordinate 10,050 of CAWESH010000007.1, forward strand.
GGCGCCTGTCGTGAATAACGGTGCCAGGCACCGTTATTCACCGCGGTAGTGCAGGAGCATGGTGCCGTTGGTGAAGCGGCGTTCGTTGAGCAGTTCGAGGTTCAGGCGGAGGCCGGCGGGTAGCGCGGGCTTGCCGCCACCGATGATCACCGGGACGAAGAACAGCAGGATCTCGTCCACCAGGCCGGCCGTGAGCGCAGCGGCGGCGAGTTCGGGGCCGCCCACGGTGATGTCCCGGCTCGCCGACTCCTTCATCGCTCGCACCCGCGCGGGGTCGAAGTCCCGCTCGATGCGCGTGTTGGCGGTGGACACCGTCTCCAGCGTCCTGGAGTACACGACCTTCTCGGCCGACCGCCAGATCCCGGCGTAGTCGCGCATGGCCGCCGCTTGGTCGGGGCCGGTGTCCATCGTCTCCCAGGCAGCCATCACCTCGTACATCCGCCGGCCGTACAGGTAGGTGCCGACCCGCCGCTCCAGATCGTTCACGGCCGTGTGCACCTGCTCGTCCGGCGCAGCCCACTCGAAACCACCGTCGGCATCCTCGACGTAGCCGTCGAGCGACGCGAGCACTGAGTAGATCAGCTTGGCCATCGAGTTCAGCGAGCGTGGCGGTCGAGCCAGCGGGCCAGCGTGTCACCGGTGTCGATCACGTGGGCCTGCAACCGCCTGCGCGCCTGGCGCGGCTCCGGCGCGTTGAGCAGCTCGACGATCCGGTCATGATCCTCGATCGAGCGCACGATGATCCCCGGGTCGTCGCCGAACGTATGCCATGCCAGCGACCTCGGCACCCGGTTGGCCAGCGACTGCACCGTGTCGCGCAGCGGCGGGCAGTTGGACGCCGCCAGGATGACGTTATGAAACAGCTCGTTGGCATGCGACCACTGCTCGCGAATGATCGCGCGACCGCCATGGTCATCAGCCTCGAGCGTGGCGTGGCGGGCGCACCCGGCTCGCAGCAGAGACTGGGCGGTGGCCAGATCGGCGTTGTCGTAGTTGGTCAGACGGCCCGCAGCGCGCTCCGCCGCCAAGCCCTCCAGCTCGGCCCGCACCAAGAAGATATTGCGGCACTCCTCGGCGGTGAATGCCCGCACCAGCGCACCGCGGTGCCCGAGCTGCTCCACCAGCCCGATCGCCTGGAGTTGCCGCAGCGCCTCGCGGATGGGAGTGCGGCTCACGCCGAACCGAGCGGCCAGGTCCTCCTGACGAAGCCGTGTGCCCATCGGGATCTCGCCGGTCATGATCTCGATCTGGAGGGTATGTGCGAGATCGTCGGCGCGGCTGATGGGTGAGGTGGAAGACATCGCTCGATGCTAGCAGGGGGAACTCGTTCGCAGCAGAAGGCACTTGTATCCTGGACTTTGCAGTTTGGATCCAAAGTCGGTAGGGTTCAGCTCTACTTCTGCATCTCACGGAGGATTGATGTCGTCTCAAGCCCAAGCAAAACTGCCGCCCATCGAGCACATCAAGGACCGCAAGAACGGTCTGGACGTGCTCGCAGACATCTACCGCTACGCGGAACTCGGCTTCGATGCGATCGAGCCCGACGATCTCGCCCTGTTTCGCTGGTACGGCGTCTATACCCAGCGCGCTGAGGAGTCGGCGGCGTCAATCGACCCCGGCCCGTCCGAGGATACCGACGGCTACTTCATGCTGCGCATCAAGTTTCCCGGAGGCAGCGTCAGTTCCGACCAGATGCGCACCATCGGCGGCCTCTCAGAGCGATACGGCCGCAGCATGGGCGACATCACCACTCGTCAGAACATCCAGCTGCACTGGCTTGCGATCGAGGACATGCCGGTGGTGCTGGACGAGCTGAACGCCGCTGGTCTTTCGTTCACCCAGGCCTGCGGTGACGTCTGGCGCAACATCGTGGGCTGCCCGCTGGCGGGAGTCGACGGCCATGAGTTGCTCGACTCGCGACCGGTGATCCAGGAGCTGGAGGAGCGGTTCGTGGGCGATCGCCGCTTCGCCAACCTGCCCCGCAAGTTCAAGGTGTCGGTGTCGGGATGCATCCACGGCTGCGCCCAGCACGAGATCAACGACGTTGCCCTGGTGGCGGTCGAAAAGGACGGACAGATCGGCTACGACGTGTGGGTCGGCGGTGGGCTGGGCGCCTCCGCGCGCATGGGCCGCCGGCTGGACGTGTTCGTGGCGCCGGACGAGGCCGCCGAGGTGTGCGAGGCCATCACCGAGATCTACCGCGATGAAGGCAATCGCACCAAGCGCACCCGCGCCCGGATCAAGTTTCTGGTGGACGAGTGGGGAGTCGAGCGGTTGCGGGCCGAGGTCGAGGCCAAGGTGGGTCATCCGCTCAAGACCTCGGTCGCCCCATTGCCCCCGATCGATCCCCATCGTGATCACCTGGGCATCCACCCGCAGAGCGAGGCGGGCCTGTACTACATCGGAGCGACCACTCTGCGCGGTCGCTTCACCGCTGACCAGATGATCGGCGTGGCCGATCTCGCCGACCGATTCGGATCGGGAGCGATCCGCTGCACCAACCGCCAGAACCTGATCGTGCTGGACGTGCCCGACGCGCTGGTCGACGAGGCGGCGGCGTCGCTCGCCGATCTGGGACTGCCCACCGAGGCATCGACCTTCCGCCGAGGTGTGATCTCATGCACCGGGATGCAGTTCTGCAAGCTCGCGATCGTCGAGACCAAGGATCGCGCGGCCGAGTTGATTGACCATCTGGAACGGAGGGTGGGGGATCTGGCCGGCTCGCTGCGCATCAACCTCAACGGCTGCCCCAACGCCTGCGCTCAATACCAGATCGCAGACATCGGCCTTCAGGGCGGGATCGCCCGGCTCGAGGACGGGTCTCGGGTACAAGGGTTCATCCTGCACATCGGCGGCCACCTGGGTGACGATTCCGGGTTCGGGCGACGGGTGTCCCCCAAGCCGATGCCGGCGGATCAGATGAAGTACGCGGTGGAGCGGATCGTGCGCGCCTACGCGGCCGAGCGCGGGGTCGACGATGTGTTCGCGGATTGGTCGCAGCAACAGAGCGACGCGCGGTTGGCGGGGCTGGCCGGTGTTCCGCTCGGCCGTGAGCGCGCCGCCGAGGTGGCCGCCTGAGATCCTCCTGAACGCATGCTTTTGACGGATCCCCTGGGGCTTCGGTACCATGAGGCCAGCTAGTTGACGTGCCACCGGGGTCGATCCCCGGTATGTACGCATCGAGAGAGGCGGAGGGAACGGCCCTGTGAAGCCTCGGCAACCATCTCGTCCGGTCGGGCGGGAGAGGTGCCAATTCCGGCGGAATCCACGGATTCCGAACGATGTGAACCGGCCCCTCCGGGAGACCCCGGAGCCGGCCCGAAACAGGGGATCGAACAGATGAAGGCCGCCCACTTGATTTGCAAGGGTTGCAGCGCAACCTACCCACTCGAAGCGCAGTTCGCCTGCGCCGCCTGCTTCGGCCCGCTCGAGGTCGGCTACACCGAGCTGGATGCCCAAATTTCGCGCGAACGGATCGAACAGGGGCCACGCACGCTGTGGCGGTACGCCGATTTCCTGCCCGTGGGGCCGCCCCCGGTGGGCCTGCCGGTGGGACTCTCGCCGCTGATCAGGGCCGACAATCTGGCCCGCAAGCTGGGCCTCGAGTGCGAGCTGTACGTCAAGACCGAGACCTCGAACCCGACCCACTCGTTCAAGGACCGGGTGGTTGCGATCGCCGCCGCCAAGGCCGTGGAACTCGGCTTCGAGGCACTCGCATGCGCGTCCACGGGTAACCTGGCGGGCGCGACCGCGGCTGCGGCGGCAGCGCTCGGCCTGCCGTCCTACATCTTCGTGCCCGACGATCTGGAGCGGGAGAAGATCGTCGCCGCAGCCGCCTACGGCGCCACCGTGTTTGCCGTCGACGGCTCCTACGACGACGTCAACCGGCTGTGCTCGGAGCTCGCTTACGAGCGGCCATGGGCGTTCGTCAACGTGAATATGCGCGCGTACTACTCCGAGGGCTCAAAGACGATCGCACTGGAGACCGCCGAGCAGCTGGGCTGGAGGGCTCCCGACCGGGTGATCGCCCCGATCGCGTCCGGCTCGCTCTACACCAAGATTCTGGCCGGCTTCGAGCAGGGCAGGGCGGCGGGTCTGATCGCACCCGGCGCTGCGCCGATCATGCACGGCGCCCAGGGCCTCGGCTGCTCGCCGGTGGCCACAGCGTTCGCCGCTGGGAGTGAGGACGTGATCCCGGTGCGGCCGTCGGGGATCGCCAAGTCGCTTGCCATCGGCAATCCGGCCGACGGCGTGTTCGCGCTGGACGTGGCCCGCAGCACCGGTGGCAGCATCGAGGCCGCAGACGACGACGAGATCGTGGCCGGGATCCGGCTGCTGGCATCGACCACCGGAATCTTCACCGAGACCGCCGGTGGAGTCACGGTCGCGGTGCTGAAGAAGCTGGCCGAGAGCGGTCAGATCGGAGCCGGCGAGACGGTGGTTGCCTACATCACCGGCGACGGGCTGAAGACGATCGACGCGGTGGCACCTGAGCTCTCCACGGTGGAGATCCCCGCCGATATCGACGCGGTGGACGCCGTCCTGGCCGCCGTGGTCGAGCACTCAGTCGGATAGGCAGGCCGGTCACCGGCGGCTGGTTCCCGGCCTGCTGAGCCTTATCATCGTCTGGCCCCGCCGTCTGGGGATGGCCGGACTGGAGTATCTCGGCTCCCCGCTTTGGGGCGGCCGGCCTACCTCGTTATGCGACTGCGGCGGTGTGCAGGTCGAGCTCCAAGCGCCTCCACCAGTGCGGCCTTGGGGCGGGCGCCGACTGCGCTTGCGACAACCTCGCCGTTCTTCACCAGCACGATGGTGGGAATGCTGAGCGCGTTGAAGCGGGCAGCCAGACCGGGCTCGGCGTCGACGTCGACCTTGCCGACCTTGATCCGGCCCTGATAGTCAGAGGCGATCTCGTCGACGATCGGCGCGACCAGACGGCAGGGACCGCACCAGGCAGCCCACAGGTCGATCAGGACGGGCGATTCGGACTGCACAACCTCGGTCTGGAAGTTTGATTCGGTGATTTCGATTGGGGTGGACATGCGTCTCCTTCGGAGAATCTGTTCAAGTGAGTAGTTATATACTTGCACATGCGCTAGACTGGTGCAAATGCTGGATCAACCCTCACCACAGGCAATGGACGCTCTGGCAGAGCGATTCAGGCTCTTGTCCGAGCCCACCCGTCTGCGGCTGCTGTGGCTTGTCTCCGAGCGAGAGCGGTGCGTGGGTGACCTCGCCCAGGAGCTGGGGTGCACCCAGGCAAATGTGTCCAAGCATCTCTCGATGCTCGCCGACGCGGGTCTTCTCCAGCGCCGCCGCGAAGGGCTGCACTGCTACCACATGGTGGCCGACCCCGAGGTGTTCGTGCTGTGCGAGGCCGCATTTGCATCGGTCCGGCGCACCGCCGACGCCCGGGCTGCGGTTACATCCTCCGGCGCAGCGCCAGCACGTTCCTGACATACGCTTGGCTGCCGGGGAAGATTCCGTAGGCCTGGACGGCGCCGGGACCCTGGTAGTACGCGGCCACTGACAGACGCTCGTTTCCGTGGAAGATCCGCAGCAGCGCGCGCAGGTAGGCCACGCCCACATGCACACCGCCGTCGGCGGTGTGGGGCACGTGCCGGCCGATGTACATGCGCTCGGTGAACGTCCACGTGCCCGGCATCACCTGGAGCACTCCGCGGGCACCGACCGAGGAGACCGCGCTCGGGTTGTAGCCGGATTCCTGCCAGCCGATCGCCCGCACCAGGTGCCGGTCGATCGAGTAGCTGCGGGCCCAGTGATCGATCATGCCGACCACCCATGGGTGCGCGCGCACCGCAGCGGAGTGGTACACCCGATGGCGGTGGTGCCGAGCCGCGCGGTGATGGTGACGACGCCGGTGGTGGGCGTGGTGGCGGTGCGAGCGATGGCGCAGCGGGATCAGCAGCCGCGTCCCGACAAGCAGCACCTGACCGCTTCGGCGATGGTTCGCGCGCGTCAGGATGCGCACGCTGGAGTGGTAGCGGGCGGCGATCAGCGACAGCGTCTCGCCCGCTCGCACGGTGTGGATGCCGGCGTGCACGTGTCGGCGCCGGTGGTGCCGGGCATGCGCACGGTGGTGCCTGGGATGGCGGACGTGGCGGGGATGACGATGGTGGTGGCGCTTGGCCGGATGGCGGCGGTGGTGCGCGGCGTGGCCCGGCACACGCAGCACCCTGCCGGTCTGCAACACGCCGTAGGCGGGGATGTGGTTCATCCGCGCCAGCCGTGTGAGGCTGACGTGATGGTCGGTTGGCGATCCCCGACAGGGTGTCGCCCCAGCGCACCGTGTAGGTGCCCGCCTGGGCGGAGGTGGCCATGAGCAGGAAGACGAGCGCGGCGATCGCCATCGCAGGAGCGCATGCGCGGCTCAACGCCCCGGATTTCGGTGCTGGCATCACGAGCGACCCCTCTTCGCCGCGGGCGGGTTGGATCCTGCCGTGCCGTCCGACGGCATCGGTACGGTCAATCGTCGAAGAAGCCCGCAGACAACCCCCGGCCCGGCACGGGCTTACGCCCTCGAGCTGGGGGAGGGCGGGTACTTCAGCGTTGCGGATCCGGTGGCGGGGTGCCCATTCGGGCCACCAGCTCGGCCACACGCGTCTCTGCCTGGTCGAGCTTTGCCTGACAGAGGGCGTGCAGCTGCTCGCCGCGCTCCCACAACCGAGCGCATCGTCGAGTGAGGTGCGGCCGTCCTCCAGCTGTTGCACGATCTTCTCGAGCTCCTCGCGGGCCTGCTCGAAGGTGAGCTCGTCGGTCATGGGCGCACCTCCGTGACGGTGGCGGCCAGGCTGCCGCGGGCCAGTCGCACTCCGACCGGGGCGTCGACGGCGACGGTGGACGCGTCGCTGATGACGGCGCCGTCTGCGTACAACACCACGGCGTAGCCGCGTTCGAGGGTGGCCGCCGGCCCCAGCAGCCGCAGCCGGTCGCGGGCGTGATCAAGCGCGGTGCGCTCTCGCGCCGACCCGGTCGGCGGCGCCCCGGCGGATCGCCGTGGCGCTCTGGTCGAGCGACATCCGTCGCACCGCGATCCAGGTGGTGGGGTCATTGAAGGCGGGCCGTGTGACCAGCAGCTCGAGCAGCTTTCGGCTGCGCGCGCAACCACCCTCGAGCGCCCGCGATGGCCCGGGCCATCAGCGCGTCGAGTGCGGCCGTCTCGGATGCGTGGTCGGGCACGATCAGGTTCGCGGCCAGGCTGGGAGTGCCGGCGCGGACGTCGGCGACCAGGTCGACCAGGGGGTGATCCTGCTCGTGGCCGACGGCCGACACCACCGGGGTGACGGCACGCCGACACCGCCCGGCACACCGCTTCGCTCGAGAACGGCAGGAGATCCTCGACCGATCCGCCGCCGCGGGCGAGCACGATCACGTCGATCTCGGGGTCGGCGTCGAACTCGGCCAGCGCGGTCGCGATCCGCACGGCCGCGCCGGCACCCTGCACCATCGTCTCGGTGATCGCGAAATCGCGCCGGTGGGTAGCGCAGCGTGGCGGTGTCGACCACGTCGCGCTTGGCCGCCGCGTCCGACCCGCAGATCAGCCCGATGGTGCGTGGCAGCAGCGGCAGCGGCCGCTTACGCTCGGCGGCGAACAGGCCCTCCTGGCGAGCTTCAGGCGCAGCTCCTCGATCTGGCGCAGCAGCATGCCCAGCCCGACCTGCTGGAGGTCGATCACGGTCAGCCGCAGCTCGCCCTTCTTCTGCATGTACTCGGCTCGTCCCAGCACGTGCACTCGCTCACCGACCGCCGGTACGGCAGCGAGCGCGTCGAATCGCCGGCGAGGCATCGAGGCGCTCAGCATCGCGCCGTCCTCGGGGTCCTTCAGCACCAGGTAGACGAAGCCCCAGTTGGGGTTTCGCTTGAGCTCGGCGATCTCGCCCTCGATCCAGACCGCCGGCAGCCGCTTGATGTAGCCGTGGATGCCGAGGTTGAACCCGGACACGGTGTAGACGTCGCGATCGCCGTAGGTCGTCGGGGTCGGTTTTGGGGTCGCGCTCACGAGGTCATGGTATCGGTGGGCGCACCAGCGGTCAGACGAGAATGCGCGCAGCGGTGTGAGGCGTGCAGCCGCGATCGAGGATGTCGACCGCGGTGTGCAGGTCGGCCGCGCTCTTGGCCAGGCGCTCGGCCACGCGAAGCGGATATCCGGCGCGCAGGAGCACGTGCAGTCGCCAGGCCTCGACGTCGGCGGCGTGATCCTGTGGTGCTTCGACGAGTTCAGCGGATGCCATCGCGGAATGGTACGGACAGTGTCGGACGGATCGGCAACACCTGCGATCGGCCTGGGGCTGCTACGCTCGCTCGATGGAGCGCACGCTGCGCGGTCTGTGGCTGGAGGTGCGGGTGATCCCGGTGCTTCTGTGGAGCTTCTCCGCGCTCACGCTGGGAACGGCACTCGGGGCCGATCGCGGCCGAGCGATCTCGACGGGTGGTACTACCTCGGGGCGATCGCGCTCGGGGTGCTGATCCAGGGACTGCTCGCACACACCGTGAACGAGATCGAGGACTGGCGCTCGGGCACCGATCGCGACCCGTCGCCGCGGATGCTCTCGGGTGGCAGCAAGGTGATCGTGAACGGGCTGCTGTCACCGCGGGCGCTGCGGATGGTGTTCGTGGTCGCGCTGGTTGCGACGGTGGTGCTCGGGCTGGTGATGGTCGCCTCGCGCGGTCTGGTGATGCTGCCGTTCGGCCTGGTCGGGGTGGGCGGGGCGATCGTCTACACCGTGCCGCCGGTGCGCGCGGCCTACCGGCCGTTCGCCGGCGAGGCGATCGCATTCGTGTGCATGGGGGCGTGCGTCGTCGGCGCGGCGCTGCTGCAGACGCCGGGGTTCGACGCGCCACCTGGCTGGCCGCGGTGGCGGTGGCGGCGTATACGGTGTCGATGCTGATGGTGCACCACTACCTCGACCACGACGCCGACAGCGCAGCAAGACCGCGCAAGGTCACGACGATCGTGTGGCTGGGCCTCGATCGCGGCCGTCACTACGCGATCGGATGGTGCCTCGCCGGCCTGGTCGGCGCGATGGCCGCCTCGGCGCTGCAGCCGCGGCTGGTGCCGCTGGTGGTCGGGTACGGCCTGGGCCTGCTGGCCCACCTGCGCTGCCGCCCCGACGACGTCGAGTCGGTCACCAAGAACGAGATGGCGATCATCTTGTGCGGGATCGCCGCGGCACTCGGTGCTGCCGACGCTGCTCGTGCCCGGTGCTGAGCTGGGCGGTGGTGGCGGCGGCGGTGCTGATCATGCTCGAGCTGCGGCTGGTGGTCGTTCCCACGGAGAGTCCGGCGGCGTGAGCCTGGAGCACGACCTCGATCGTGCGATCACGACCGCGACCGCGATGGCGATCGAGGGCGAGCAGTTGAAGCGGTCATGCCGGCCGAGCCTGACCCGTCAAACGGTGTACCTGAGTGCGTTCGAGCGGGGTGCCGAGCGCACCTACGTGGTGTTCGACAACTCCGGCACGGTCATCTCCGACCGCCGGATGGTGGGAGACACAGTCACGGTGATCGCGCTGGCCGAGCGCGCCGAGGAGGTGTCCGCTGCCACCGCCGCCGAGGATCTCCAGCTGGCATTCAGCGATCTCGCCACGGCGCTCGGCCCGCTCGATCACGAGGCGGCGACGGCCGCTGCGGCCGTGGCTGTGGCCGCCGCCGAGACCGCGGCCGCGGCGGCCGGGCCGCGCGCCGCCAGCCCCGCGTATCTCGATCGGATCGCACACGTCGCGAGCCGACCTCGGCGCGACTCTCGACGTGTTCGAGCAGCACGCCGAGCGGCTGGCCGCCGCGGCTGCCACCGATCCGGCCACGGCGGAGCCGGCAGCGGCGGCCTGGCAGGCGATGGCGCTGGCCGCCCGCTCGGGCGATCCCGCCGGCTTCGGCCAGGCCATGACCGCGGCCACCGGGCGCCATGGACGCGCTGGTGGACGAGGTGGTCGATCACTACCGTGTCGGTCTGACCTGAGGACTACGATCCGAGGCGTGCGGATCGTCGATCGCGCCATCGTCAGCACGCTTCCCGCCGTGCCTCGACCGGTCGTCCGCCGCGTCGCGGGTCGATACGTGGCGGGGGAGACGCTCGATCGGGCGGTCGAGCAGGTGCGCCGTCTGAACGACGCCGGTGAGATGGCGACCATCGATGTGCTCGGAGAGTTTGCCTCCGCCGCTACCGAGGCCGACGCCACGGTTGCCGAGTACCTGCAGGCGATCGACCAGATCGCCGCCGCCGGCCTCGACGCCAACGTCTCGGTCAAGCTCTCGGCGCTCGGTCTCGAGTTCGATCGCGATCTGGCGCTCGAGAACATCCGCCGGCTGGTGCGAGCAGCCACCGATCACGGCAGCGCGGTGCGGATCGACATGGAGCATTCGGGGTTTACCGACACGACCCTCGAGATCTACCGGACGCTACGGCAGGAAGGGCTCGACCACTGCGGCGTGGTGATCCAGTCGTATCTGCGGCGGTCGCTGCGCGACGTGCGGGCGCTGGCCCCGCTGACACCGAACGTGCGGCTGGTCAAGGGCATCTACGTCGAGCCGAAGGCGATCGCCTACACCGATCCGGGGATCATCCAGCGCAACTTCGTGGAGCTGCTCGAGGAGCTGGTCGCCGCCGGCTCGTACGTGGCCGTCGCGACCCACGATCAGGTGCTGGTGGACGAGGCGCTGCGGGTGGTCGATCGCCACCGGCTGGAGCGCTCCGACTACGAGTTTCAGACGCTTTTGGGCGTGGCCGAGCGGATGCGCGCCGATCTCGTGCAGGCCGGCCACCGGGTGCGCGTCTACGTGCCGTACGGCAAGGCCTGGTACGGCTATGCGGTGCGCCGGCTGCGGGAGAACCCGACCATCGCCGGGCACGTGGCCCGCGACGTGCTGCGCGCACCCTGGAGCGTCTTCTCGGTCTGAGCCCGCGTCAGTGGCCGGTCTCTTCGCCCTTGCTGCTGCCGTGCCCGAGCTGGTCGAGTTCCAGCAGCCGCTGCTGGGCGTAGCGGCGAACCGGGTCGTCGGCGGGCAGGTCGGCCACCAGCTCGGCCATCCGATTGGCGATCTGGTAGGCGAACTGCGGGGTGGCCGGTCCCCACAGCGCGTCGATGTCTCGCTCGGTGGGTGCGCTCATGGCGGCGGAGTGTAGCCAAATCGGCCGTCACCACTTGTTCACTAGTCGATAACCATCGAGATACCCACGCCTGTGGTACCCCGGCACACTTCAGTGCAACTCGAGAGGGGAGTATCACGAGCATCTCACGCGTTTTGATTGCCGAGGACGACACCGTGATCGCATCGGTGATGGCAACGCATCTGCGTCACGCGGGCTTCACGGTCGAGGTCGCGTCGACCGGCGACAAGGCGATGCGCAAACTGCGATTCGAGCGGCCGGACGTCGCGGTGATCGATCTGATGCTGCCCGGGATGGACGGCTGGCAGATCACCGAGGGTCTGCGCGCGGAGGGATCGCAGATGCCGGTGATCGTGGTCAGCGCGCGCGGCTCGGAGCAGGACAAGGTGCACGCTCTGGGACTGGGCGCAGACGACTACCTGGCAAAGCCGTTTGGGATGGCAGAGCTGGTGGCGCGCGTGCAGGCGGCGCTGCGCCGGTCACGGGTGGACGTCGGGCACGACACGGTGGCGGAACGGATCGAGGCGCCTGGGCTGGTGATCGACCCCGATCTGCATCGAGCCGAGCTGGACGGTCAGGACGTGGGGTTGACCGCGCTCGAGTTCAGGCTGCTGTACGTGCTGGCCTCCGACCAGGGGCGGGCGCTGACCCGCGATCAGCTGCAACAGCGGGTGTGGGGCGTGCCGCACCGCGCCCGTGACCGCTCGGTCGACGTGTGCGTGCGCAAGCTGCGGCTCAAGGTCGACCGGCAATCGGGCTCCTACACCTACATCCAGACTCACCACGGAGTCGGCTACAGGTTCGACCCGGTGGCCAAGGTCTGACGCGACGCGTCGGCGGTTCCGACCGCCTGCCCTGACTCGCGATCGAAGTAGTACAGCCGGCCAGGGTCGAACATCAGTCGGGCAGGGCTGCCGGGCCGGGCGGATGTACGGGCATCCACGCAGGCGGTGCACACAGTCGCGTCGGTGGGTGCCAGCGGCACGAACGCCCCGTCGCCGGAATCGTCGGCCGCCTCGGCCTCGACGGCGGACTCGATCGGCTTGGCATCCAGTTCGAAGATCAGGTTGACCTCGGAACCGAGCTCCTCTGCCATGTCGACGGTCACGTCCATGGTTGGGCGGGACTCGTCGCGCCACACCGCGGCGTCCTCGAAGTCGGAGGGCCGCATCCCCAGGATCACCGTCTTGCCGTCGTGAGCACGCAGGTCGTGGTCTGGGTGGATCGGCAGGCGATGCTTGCCGAAGACCACCTCGCGACCGGCGATCTGGGCTTCGAACTGGTTCATGGAGGGGGAGCCGATGAAGGCCGCCACGAACTGGTTGGCGGGACGCTGGAACAACGCTGCCGGGGTGTCCAGCTGCTGCACGACTCCGTCGCGCATGACCGCGACCCGGTCGCCCAGCGTCATCGCCTCGACCTGATCGTGGGTCACATAGATGGTGGTGGTGTGCAGCCGGTCGCGCAGCCGTGCCAGCTCGCCGCGCATCTGCACCCGCAGCTTGGCATCGAGGTTCGACAGCGGCTCGTCCATCAAAAACGCCTGCGGCTCTCGCACCATCGCTCGGCCGATCGCGACTCGCTGCCGCTGCCCGCCGGAGAGCTGGGCCGGTTTTCGCTCCAGCAGGCGCTCGAGTCCGAGGATCTCGGCCACCTCGAGCACCTTCGTGTTGATCTCCTGCTTGGACGTGCGGCGCAGCTTCAAGCCCGATCCCGAGGTTCTTGCGCACCGTCATGTGCGGGTACAGCGCATAGCTTTGGAACACCATCGCGATGTCCCTGTCCTTGGGGGCGAGGTCGGTCACGACCCGATCACCGATCATGACCTCGCCGTTGGTGAGGTCTTCGAGGCCCGCCACGATCCGAAGCAGCGTCGACTTGCCGCAGCCCGACGGCCCCACCAGCACCATGAACTCGCCGTCGCCGATCTCAATCGAGACGTCGTCGACCGCCACGGTCTCCCCGCCCGAGAACACCTTGGTGACCTGTTCCAGCACGATCCGGGCCATTTCCCTCCTCCTCGAGCGAAGCTTCTCAGGTGAGCCTGTCGACGGTCAACATCTTGCGCACGCGGGTGGTGGCGGCGCGGGCAGAGCGGGGACTGCGGCCCTGGATCTGGTCGAGCCCCAGCAGCGCAGCACCAACCACCGGTGGGTCATGCATGATGATCACCTGGGCGTGCGGGGCGGCCTGCGCGATCCCGGCACGCACAGCGCTGTGGAACAGCTTGCAGTTGCTGCGCACGATCCCCCCACCCAGAACGACATCCAGCTCACGTTGCGTCAGCCGCAGCCGGTGCAAGGCCGCACGCACCATCGTGACCAGCTCCTCGGCCAGCCTGCCCACCATCACTCCGGCCACCTCGTCACCAGCGTCGGCCGCGCGCAAGACGACCGGCGCCAGCTCGACCACGCGTCGGTGCTCGATCTCGCCGACATGGATCCGTTCCAGCACCTGATACGGGTGGCGGACGCCGTAGTACGCCGGGATCAGCCGCTCCAGCTCCGTCCGCGGGCCGCGTCCGTCCCGGGCGCGGATGGTCGCGCCGACGGCCTCCACCGCCAGGTCGCCGCCGCCGCCGAAACGGTCACCGGAGATCGCTCCCAGAGCCGGGAACCGCACCGTGCGACCGTCGGGCCCCACGCCGGTGCAGTTGAGGCCGGTGCCGCACACCACGCCCACACCCCAGCCGCGATCGGTGCCCGCCCTCAGCACGGCGAACGTGTCGTTTCGAAGCAGCGGCTGGTCGACCAGGCCGGCGGCTCGCAGCGAGGGCAGGATGCGACGATCGTCCACCGGCAGATCGGCGCCTGCCAGGCAGAAGGCTCCGATCTCGGCCACGGGGCCGCGATCGGGGTCGATCCCCGCCGCCCGGGCAGCGCTCGTGACTCCCTCGCGGAGCGTCGCCAGCGAGCGCACCTGCCCGTCGGGTGAGAACGGCGCGCCGGTCACCCGTGTACATCCAAGCACTCGGCCGCTGCGGGCGATCAGCGCGATGTCGGTCTTGGAAGCACCTGCGTCCACCGCCAGCACCGCCGCCCGGGTCACGATCCCACCACCTCGTCCAGGCCGACCGGCTGCGCCCCGATCCGGCGCAGCTCCGAGATCAGCGTCGGCAGAGCTCGGGCGGTTACCACCGGCCACGAGTGCAACAGCACGATCGCACCGTCGCGGTGCTGATCGACACCGCTGAGTACCCTCGCCACCAGCTCTGAGGCCGTCCTTCCCGGTTTCCAGTCACGCGGGTCGACGTGCCAGTGGTGGTCGCGGTAGCCCAGTCCCGAGAGCACCGTCAGCACCCGCTGGTCGTCGTGACCGTCGCCGAACGGGCATCGAAACCACGGCCGCGGGCTGCCGCCTCCGGATGCCAGGATCGCCTGCTCTGCGGCGGTCACGTCGGCGGTGATGCCGTGGTCGGTGAGCAGCGTCATGGGGGCGTGGTGGTGGGAGTGGTTTCCGACCAGGTGTCCGTCACGGCTGATCTGCGCCACCATCCCAGGGTTGGCGGACGCCCATCGACCCTGTACGAAGAATGTGGCGCGCACGCGCTGCTCGCGCAGCGTCTCGACCAGCAGCGATTCAAACTGCTCGGTGCGCGGCTGATCGGCGTGTTCGGCGTCGATCGTCAGCGCGACTCTGAAGCGGGTTTCACTCACGGGTGGTGACCTTGTGGGCGACAGAGTAGGAGCCCGGCTCGAGACCCCTCAGATTCGCCAGCCGCCAGGACAGGAGCTGTAGCGGCACGATTGCCACCGCCGATGCGATACCCGCGTCCTGCTCTCCGATTGCGACTCGCAGCGAGCCGTCCGGACCGGCGCCGTGGCGGGAGACCACCAGCACCGCTGCGCCGGTCTCCACCAGCTCACCGGCCAGGCCCAGGTCGATCGCCTCCGTGGCGGGCTCGATCGCAATCACCACGGCACCCAGGCCGGGTGAGGCGAGTTCCAGCGGTCCATGCCGAAACTGGGCTGTTTGCAGGGATTCTGCCGGGAAGCGAGCAGCTTCCTTGAGGGTCAGGGCCCCCATCTCGGCGGCCGGCCGGCCGTGACCGCGAGCCATGATCGCAAGCGCGCTGCGGTCGCCCAGCCAGGCGCCGAGGTCGGCCGCCCGGGCGGCGGCATCGGTGACCAGCTGCTCCAGCCCGGCGGCCGCCGCGGCGTATGCCTCGGCAGTGCC
This sequence comes from uncultured Actinomycetes bacterium, assembly GCA_963811675.1. Classification (GTDB taxonomy): domain Bacteria; phylum Actinomycetota; class Thermoleophilia; order Gaiellales; family JAICJC01; genus CAVPTL01. Next base: position 25,354 of record CAWESH010000007.1, read on the forward strand.
TGCGGGCGCGCCCAGAGCGTGGGCCAGCTCCCGCAGCACGACCAGCGTCGCGGCAAACGTCATGGTGGACGGGCCGCGCTCCTCGCCGGCACGGGTGTCCAGCGCGATGTCAGCCGTCTCGGCGAGCGAGTTGCGAACGCCGTTGGTGATCGACACCAGCGTGGGGCGGCGCTCGCGTGCCGCCAGCGCCTGCGCCACCCTGACCGGCTCGGCGCTCTCTCCTGACTGGCTCACGCAGATCACCAGCGTGCGCTCGGTCAGCACCGCCATGCGGAAGTGCAGCAGCTCGGCGGCGTCGATCATGAAGCTTTGGATTCCGGCGCCCGCCAGCGTCGTCACCGGGGCGTAGCAGGCGAAATGTGACGACCCCATGCCGGTGAACACGATCGAGTCGGCGGTCGCCGCAATCTCTGCCACAGCCGCGAACGCATCTCGCTGCTCGGCGGCTGCGCGGGCGGCTGTCAGGATCGCATCTGGCTGTCCTGCGATCTCCGCCAGGAATCTATCAGGAAAGTTTCCTAACGATTTCATGTGCGCATACGTTACACTGGTTCGCGGTGGGAGTGAAGATCGCAGTTATCGGGGCGGGAAGCACCTACACGCCGGAGTTGGTGGAGGGCTTTGGCCTGCGCGCCCAGAGGCTCGGGCTGGACGAGCTGGCGCTGCACGACATCGATCCCGAACGCCTCGAGATCCTGGGGGCACTGGCCCGCAGGATCCTCCAGAAGCTCGAGTTCGCCGGGGAGCTGACGCTCACCACAGATCGGGCCGCAGCCATCGACGGCGCCTCGTTCGTGCTCGTGCAGATCAGGGTCGGCGGCCTGGCGGCGCGGCTGCGGGACGAGACGATCCCGCCCAAGTTTGGCTGCATCGGGCAGGAGACGACCGGCGCCGGCGGATTCGCCAAGGCACTGAGAACGGTGCCGGTGGTGCTTGACATCGCCGCCGACACAGCCCGCCTGGGTGCCGACGGGGCGTGGCTCTTGGACTTCACCAACCCCGCCGGGCTCGTCACTCAGGCGCTGGCCGACCACGACCACCGCGCGATTGGCCTGTGCAACATCCCCATCGGGTTCCAGCGGATGCTCGCCCAGCAACTCTCGGTCGATCCGGCCCGAGTGCAGCTCGAGCACGTCGGCCTGAACCACCTGTCGTGGGAACGGGGGGTGTTTGTCGACGGTGAGGACAGATTGCCCGGCTTGATCGACGTCTACGCCGACCAGCTGGCCGAGGAGGTCGACCTGCCCGGCTCGGTGATTCGGCTGATGCGCGCGATACCCAGCTACTACCTGCACTATTTCTATTTCACCGAGCAGGCACTGGCCTCACAGGCAACCGATACTCCCCGCGCGCAGGCCGTGATGGAGATCGAAGCCGAGTTGCTGGAGATGTACAAGGATCCGGCACTTGACGTGAAGCCGAAGTTGCTCGAGCAGCGCGGAGGCGCGTTCTACTCGGAGGCGGCCGCCATGCTGGTTGAGTCGCTTGCCCTGGATGTCGGTGACGTACAGGTGGTCAACGTCAAGAACGATGGCGCAATCCCCAATATCGACCACGACGCCGTGGTCGAGATCCCCTGCCGGATCTCGACCGCCGGCGCCGAGCCCTTGCCGCAACGGCCGCTACCGCCCGAGATGCTGGGACTGGTGCAGCAGGTCAAGGCATACGAGCGGCTGACCGTCGAGGCAGCCACCAGCGGTGACCGGGATGTGGCCGTCAAAGCACTGATGGCAAACCCCCTGGTGGGAACCTATGAACGAGCCCAGCCGCTGGCCGAGGCGCTGATCGACGCAAACCGCGAGCAGCTCCCGCGGTTCTTCGCAACGGCCCAGTGACCCATCCAGTTACCGTTCGGGGCGGCGGCTATGATCGCCGGTCATGCCGTCCCAAACGCGTCAGGGGATGCTGTCAGCCGACCGGCCGCTGACCGATCCCGCCACCGACCGCATCGGCCGCGCCCGGTTCGCGCGGCATATCGCCAACTCGATCGCACTGGCGCCCACCGAGGGGATGGTGCTGGGGCTGCACGGCGGTGCGGGGAGTGGCAAGACGACTGTGGCCAACTTCGTACGCGCCGAGCTTGCTGAGTCGCCCAGCACGGCGGTGATCGAGTTCAACCCGTGGCTGTACGGCCCTCAGGACGATCTGGGCGCCCGCTTCCTGCAGGTCTTGGCGCCTGCCTTCACCGGCGGTTCAGCCGAGGAACTGCACGGCGCCGACCTGCTGGTGCTGCGCGACAAGCTCGCGGAAACCCTCCGCCAGGAGCGGATGCGGTTCGTGGTGGTGATCGACGACGTCGATCGGATACCGCCGGAGCGACGCTCTGAGCTGACCCGCCTGGTGAAGCTGGTGGCGGCGCTGCCGAACGTGATCTACCTGATGGTGTTCGACCGCTCCGCGGTGGAGGCCGCCGATGTCAGCAGGTTGGTGCAGGTGCCGTTCGACCTGCCGCTGCCCGAGAGCGGCGGGCTGTCCACCATCTTCCTCGACCACATGCGCGAGCTGCTGGAACGACATCCGGCCGCCGCCGTGGTCACCGAACACCACTGGAAGCAGATCTTCACACCCGGAATCGAAGCGCTGCTGGGTACGCCTCGCGACGTGGCCCGCTTCGTCAACGTGCTGCGGCTGTCGTATCCGCCGGTCAGCGCCGAGGTCAACACCGCTGATTTCATCGCGATCGAGTCGCTGCGGGTGTTTCTCCCGGATCTGTACTCGCTGATCAGGGCCACCCCCGAGCGGTTCGCCGGGTCGACCCGTGCGCGCACCGCGCTGTCTGCCGATTCCGAGCTGCAGGAGTTTCACGAGGCCTGGATCCAGGACGTCCCGTTGGCGGTGCGCCTGGCGGTGATCACCTTGATTCTGCGGCTGTTCCCTGCAGTGCCTGACCAGCCGGGGCTGATCATCCACCGCGACCCGCCGGGCGAGAACACCCGTCAGGAACTGCGAATCGCCACTCCCGAGCTGTTCTCGATCTACTTCCAGTTCGTCGTTCCCGGCAGTGTCGTCTCCAACGCCGACATGGAGGCCTATCTGGTAGATGCCGCCGACCCCGCGAGATTCGGTGCGTTGCTCGTCCGGCTCGGAGGTGAGCGCGATACGCACGGTGTAAGCCGCCTGGGAGCCGTTCTGGAGCGAATGCGTGACATCGCCGGGGATCTGCGCCCGGAATTGCTGGCGACGATCCTGACGACGCTTCTGAACGTCGGCGACGAGTTGGGCCTGGTGCGCGACTCCACCACACGAGATCTGATCTGGGCGGTAATGGGGCGGATGGAGGAAACAGAGCGCTACACGCTGCTGGAGCGTGAGCTGGCGCGTTGCCGCGGCATCAGCTCCGCTGTGTGGGTGATCGCAGAGCTGGGCTTGGAGCACGGCCACGGCGGAGGCACCACCGACATGGCCGAGGACGAGCGCATGGTGACGCTCGACCACCTGGTCGAGCTGGAGCAGGTGGGGCTGCGGCGGATTCGCGAGGCCGCCCAGGCCGACTCCCTGCTGCAGTTGCCGGCGCTGGCGATGCTGCTGTCCTGCTGGCAGGTGTGGGATCGGGCCGAATGCGTGCGCTGGGTGTCCGATCAGTCGGAGTCGGACGAGGCCCTGATCGCGATCGTGGCGGCCCACATGGTGCGGGTGCGGGATCGCGACTCGGATCTGGGTACCCACGGGGCTTACCGGCTCGATCCTGAGACGATCCGGCCGTTGATCTCACCGGACGTGATCATCCATCGGATTCGCCAGATGGCACGCGAGGGTCAGGGCGGAGACTCGGCTATCGCACTTGACCAGTTCGTGGTCGAATACGAGCTGCGCCAGGCCGAAAAGGATCGCTGAGCGGGGATTCCTGCGCGAAACTCGTGGCGATGTAGCGTCAACTGCATACTTTTGGGCACCGTAGCGGGCATAATCACCCCCAATGCTTCAGGGGGGCTCCAAGCGCGTGTTGCGCGTGTTCGTTTGTGCCGTGGCTTGTGCCGTGGGGATGGGCGCATGGCTGGCTCCGCCGGCCCACGCGTCCGACGCGGTCACCTGGGGCCTGCAGCGGGTGGAGCACGACAAGCAGGTGCTGAATAAGGCCGAGAAGCACCTGAAATGGGCCACCCATCACCACTACCACGTGGCCGGCCTCCACCGCTGGCTCAAAAAGCACGTGCTCAAGCAGACGACGCTGCGGACGATGGGCGTGCATTTTCGCTCCGATCGGGTGCTCAGGCACCTCGAGCATCGGATGGCACGCGCCGAGTGGAGGCTCGAGCACTGGCCAAAAGTTCGCGCCAGGCTGCATCGCAAGGTCGAGCACAAGCGGGCCAAGGTGGTCGGCATGGAACAGTGGGTGCAGAGCGTGATCAGGGCCCAAGCGGCGTATCAGGCACGCCGGGCCGATGCCATTCTCAAAGGCATCGCCAAGGACAAGACCGACCCCGGCAAGGCGATCACCGGCGACACATTGGGCGTAAAAGCTGTGCGCGCCGCACTGACGCAGCTGGGCGTGCCGTACGTGTGGGGTGGCGAGACCGCCGGGAAAGCCTTCGATTGCTCTGGCTTGGTGAAATGGGCGTACGGCCAGGTGGGAGTCTCGCTGGTGCACTTCGCCGCCACCCAGGCAACCGAGGGACAGACGGTGGCGTTGGCCGATCTCGAGCCCGGCGATCTGGTGTTCTTCGAGCAGCCGATCGGGCACGTTGCGATGTACGTCGGGGGCGGCCTGCTGATCGAGGCTCCCAGCACCGGTGACGTCGTCAAGCTCACGCGGCTGGACGACTCCTGGCACGTGGCCAACTTCCAGACCGCCGTTCGACCCGGCTAGCCGTGGCCTTCGATGTCCGGTTTTGCAGGGATTTTCTCGCGTAGAGCGGCTATCCCCTGAGTGTAGATCTGGGTCGCGTGGTGGCGCGCTACCCTTTGGTCATGAGCGACTCTCGCGACCTGCCGCCGCAGCCGGTGACCCAGAAGACCGAGGCCACCGGGTTCGAGATCCCGGTGCCCAGCCGTAGCGAGGTGCTCGGGAACCTCGACCGGATCTGCCGCTCTGACCACCTCGGCGACGACCTCGGGGACGGCAGCGGTGGTGGCCAGGCTGCCCCGGATCAGTCCTGACATGCGCCACGCCGTCTTGTAGGTCACCGCGAGTTCGCGCTCGAGCTGTTTGGCGGAGATCTGGCCGCCGGTTGCTGTGATCAGGTAGACGGCGGTGAACCAGCGGTCAAGCGGCGTCGACGACTTGTGGAAGATCGTGCCCGCCGTGGGCTGGATGTGGTGCCCACAGGCCGTGCACGTCCAGGATTGCCGCCGCTGGGCGGTGTGGTAGCGCTTGAACCTGCGCACGGTGTGGCATTCCGGGCAGTCTGCGTGCTCACCGTCGGCGGCGGCGTGGCGCGTCCGCCACAGGTATTCGAGACACGCCTCGTGGTCGGGAAACCGCTCGCGAAACTCACGCTCCAGCATCCCCGCAGGGTATGCCGCAGCCGTTCTTCCGTCAAGGGATATACGCGCCGCTTTCCGGTTCTAGAAGCCAGTGTCACTACCCTGAGGGGATACAATCGGGGTGAATAAAAGGTGCCAGGCACCTTTTATTCACCCCTCACGGTCAGCTCTGGGAGACCCACATGCTGGGGATCAGCTCGAAGTAGCTGCCGGTGAACACCAGGCCGTGCAGCCGGGCCGAGGTGAAGGTCGGCTGCTGGAGATGGAGGATCGGCACCCACCCGGCGTCCTTTTGCATGAACAGGTTGTCGATCTTGGCCCACTGGGCGTTTCGGGCCTCGCCCAGCGGCATCTGCTTGGTCTGATCGATCATCGCGTTCAAGGTCGGGTCGTCGGTGTTGGACACGTCGTTATTACCCACGTTCACGATGTGCTCACCGTTCAGGAGCGTGTCGATGAAGTCCTCGCCCTCGGGATAGTCCTGGTCGAAGTGGTTGAAGGCGATCTGGGGATCACCGCTCTGGGTCAGCAGCGTGTCCCAATACACCGAGTCATCGACGGTCTTGACAGTCGTGGCCTTCAAACCGATCTGGTCCAGCACGTTGGCGAGGTACTGGGCGGCCTTCGGGGCGGGGTCGGCGTTGGTCGTCCAGACCGTGACCGAGGCGCCCTGGGCACCGGCCTGCTGGACCAGCGCACGCGCCTTGGCGAGATCGTGCGGATACAGCTTCGGCTCGTGGTAGGCGTTACCGAACAGCGGCGGCAGCACCGTCTCGGTGGGCGTTCCCTGGCCGCCGAAGATTTTCACCAAGGCCGCTCGGTCGACGCCGTAGTTGACCGCCTGGCGCACCTGCAGCTTGGTGAACGGGTATTTCCGCTCGTTCATTGAGAAATACGTCACGTTGTTTCGCGGATACAGGTGAACCTGGGAGGGGTATTGGGCCTTGAGCTGGGTCAGCCGGTCGACCGGCACCGCTTCCATGTACCAGTCCAGGTCACCCTGGGCGGTTTCGTTGACGGCCTGCTCGGGGGTCACGCCGATGGTGATGTTGACCTTGTCCAGGTGCCCGTCGGGGGCATTCGGCGACCACTGCTTGAAGGCCGGGTTGCGGGTCAGCACGATCTGCTGGTGGGGGGTGTACGACGAGATCCGGTACGGGCCGGTGGCAACTCGCGCGGCGGCGTCGGTGGAGATGTCCTTGTAGGGCGTCCCGGCCGGCATCGCGAATGCGAACGGCATCGCCATGATGTCCAGGAACGCCCCGTCTGGATGCACCAGGTGGAAGCGTGATGGTGTTGGTCGCATCGTTGGCGGTGATACCGCTGATATGCGCGGCTTTATGCGCCGCGTAGGCGTCCGCCCCTACAATGGCGGTATAGAAGCCGACTCCCGGCGAGCCGATGTGAAAGAGCCGTTCGATGGAGTACTGGAAGTCGGACGGTTTGACCGCCCGGCTGACCGGCGCCGAGAACATGATGCCCGGCTTGAGATGGAAGGTGTAGGTGCGACCGCCGTCGGTGACGGTGGGCATGGCGGTTGCCATGTCGGGCACGACCTCGGATCCCGATGGGCCGGACGCCTTCTTGAATGTCAGCAGGCCGTTGTTGGTGGCCTCGAGGATCTCCCATCCTTCGACGGCGTAGCTGAGCCCCGTATCGAGGTGGTCGGGGTTGTCGGGGATGCCGCCCTGGAGCGTGCCGCCGTTGACCGGCGTGCCGCCGGTGACGGTCGTGCTTGTGCTGCTGGAGCTGCTGCAGCCGGCGGCTGCCAGCACCGCCAGGACGGCCGCGATCGTGACTGTGACCTTCTTCATGAAGACCCCTCCTACGAGGTTCGGCTGCGTGGATCGAGCCACAGGTAGGCCACGTCCACAAGGGTGTTGAAAATGACGACGAAGAATGCGCCGTAGAGCGTGAGCGCCATCAGCGGCGGGAGATCGAGGTGCGTGACTGACTCCTGGGCGTACTGGCCGACCCCCTCCAGGCCGAAGATCGGCTCGAGCAGAATCACCGTGCCGCCCACCGCCGCCCCGAAATCAAGCCCGAACAGGGTCACCACGGGGATCAGGCAGGTGCGCAGCGTGTGCCGGGTCAGCACCCGCCATTCGGAGAGTCCCTTGGAGCGGGCGGTGCGGATGTAGTCCTGATGCACCGTGTCCAGCAGCGAGTTGCGCACGACCCGCGAGTAGAAGCCGATCGAGACGACGGCCAGCACGATCCAGGGCAGGAACAGATGCGACGCCCAGCCGGCCGGATTCTGCGTGAGCGGCACGTATCCGCCGGACGGGATCCAGCTGAACAGCGGGTTTGTCCGCCACTTGAACGTGAGCAGGTAGAGCAGCACCGCCGCCAGCCAGAAGATCGGGATACTGACCCCGCCCAGCGCCACCACGGTGAGCGAGCGATCCAGCCACCTCCCTTGGTAGAGGCCCGACAGCACGCCGATGGTGACTCCGCACACCAGCCACAGGATGGCCGATCCGATGGCCAGCGAGAGCGTTCGCGGGATGCCGCGCTCGATCGACGGAATCACCGGTGTCTGATCCTGGTAGGAGATCAGGTCGCGCTTGATGAAGAGGTGGTTCATCATGTCGGCGTACTGCACGTACAGCGGGTGATTGAAGCCCCAATCGATGCGGATCTGCTTGATGTTTTGCTGGGTCGGGTGGCGACCGGCGAGGCGCAGCGCGGGGTCACCGCCGGGGATCACGTTGAAGATCAGAAACACCAGCACCGAGATCGCAAACAGCACCGCAATCAGGCCCAGAATCCGGCTGGCGATCGCCCGGGCCACCCGCTAACCCCTGAGCCTCAGCCGGGCGTGCGGGTCGAGCGCGTCGCGCAGCGCGTCTCCCAGCACGTTCAGCGCCACCACCGTCAGCAGGATGGCGACGCCGGGGGCGATGGTCAGCTGGGGAGCGGTCACGATCGACTGGGCGCCCTGCTGGATGATGTTGCCCCAGCTGGGCGTCAGGATCGGCACGCCCACCCCGAGGTAGGAGAGTGCGGCCTCGGTGAGGATGTTGTTGGCCACGATCAGCGTCAGAAACACCAGCAGCATCGAGTAGATGTTGGGCGAGAGCTCCCGTGCCATCACCCGGAAGCTGCCGGCGCCGCTGGCGATCGAGGCGTCGATGAACTCCATCCGCCGCAGCGACATCACCTGGCCGCGGATCGGTCTCGCCACGTAGGGGATGAAGACGATCGCGATCACCACCACCGGGATGGCCAGCGAGCTGGATGAGACGTGGATCGGGCCCATGTTGATGCCGCCCACGGCAAACGCAGTGGCCAGCGCCACCGCCAGCAGGTACACCGGGAACGACCAGATCAAGTCGAGCCCGCGCGAGATCACCCCGTCGGTGGCTCCCCCCGCGTATCCCGCGGCGACCCCCAGGATCAGCGCGATTCCGACGCACACCAGCGCCGACAGGCCGCCCACGATCAGCGAGATACGCCCGCCGTACAGCAGCCGCACGAACAGGTCGCGGCCGTTGGGGTCGGCGCCCAGCATGTAGCAGGAGCGCAGTCCGGGGCCGATCGGGGTGCCGTCGTTGGCCACGATCGGCACCTTCTTGCCACCCTCGTGCAGGAAGCCCTGGATGTTCTGCTGGTCGGGCCCGTGGTGGCACACATATTTGACGTACAGGGGCGCGCCCGGGAAGCACATGAACAGGATCAGAAACAGCACCAGTGCAGAGCCCACGGCGGCGGGGTTTCGGCGCAGTCTGCGCCAGGCGAGGTTGAATCCGCCCTGCCCCGCCGCCGCGGGCTCTCCGATCATTGCGTGAGGTACATGGACGGGAACAGCTCGAAGTAGGTGCCGTTGAACACCAGGCCGTGCAGCCGGCTGGACACGAACTTCGGCCACTGGCGGTTCATGAACGGCGCCCATCCGGCATCGTTCTTCATGAACAGGTAGTCGAGCTTGGCCCACATCGCATCGCGGGCCGGGCCCAGCGGCATGGCTTTGGCCTGGTTGATCATGGCGTTGTAGGCTGGGACGTTGGTGTTGGACGTGTTGTTATTGCCGACTGCCACGATGTGCTCGCCGTTGAGCAACACGTCGATCCAGTCCTGACCTTCGGGATAGTCCTGGTTCCAGTCCTGGAACCCGATTTGGGGATCGCCCTTCTGGGTCGCGACCGTGTCCCAGTAGACCGATTCGTCAAACGTCTTGACGGTGGCCACCAGCCCGATCGAGTTGAGCACGCCGGCCAGATACTGGACGGCGTTGGGCGTGGGTGGAGTGGTGTGGCCCCACACAACCACGTGGGTGCCGGCCACGCCGGCCTGCTGGATCAGCTGCTTGGCCTTGGCCACGTCATGCGGATACAGGTTGTGCTTCTTGTAGGCCGGTGCGAAGCCGGGCGGCAGGATGTTCTCGGTAGGGCTGCCCTGGCCGCCGTAGATCTTCACCAATGCGTTTCGGTCGATGGCGTAGTTGACCGCCTGGCGCACTGCCAGCTTGTTGAACGGGGCCTTGCGCTCGTTCATGAAGAAGTAGGTGGTGTTGTTTCGGACAAACGGGAACACCTGGTCGGGGTAGCGGCCCTTGAGCTCGGTCAGGCGGTCCGGCGGCACCGACTCGAAGTACCAGTCGAGGCTGCCCTGGGCGATCTCGTTGACCGACTGATCGGGGGTCACGCCGATGGCAACGTCGATCCCGTCCAGATGCCCGTTGGGAGTGTCTTTCGTCCACGATTTGAAGCTGGGATTGCGCCTGATCGTGATCGACTGCCGGGGGGTGTAGCCGGTGATCCGGTAGGGGCCGGTGGCGATCCGCCAGTCCGCCAGCGTCGAGACGTCCTTGTAGGGCGTGCCCTTGGGCATCGCGAATGCGAACGGTGTCGCCATGTAGTCGAGGAAGGTGCCGTCGGGCTGGGTCAGGTGGAAGGTGATCGTGTGGGCCTGGTCGTCGGCCACGATCCCGGTGATGCCGCCCTTGCGCGTCTGGGCGTAGGCGTTGGCGCCTTCGATGCCGGTGAAGAACCCGACTCCGCCGGAATCGACCTGGAACAGCCGCTCGATCGAGAACTTGATGTCAGACGGCTCGACCGCGCGGCTGACGGGCGCCGAGAACATGACGTTGGGTCGCATGTGGAAGGTGTAGGTCTTGCCGTCCGCCGAGACGGTCGGCATCGCCGTGGCGATGTCGGGAACGATCTTTGCGCCCGCCCCGCCGGCCAGCTTCTTGAATGTCAGCAGGCCGTTGTTGGTGGCCTCCAGGATCTCCCAGCCCTCGTTGGTGTACGACAACGCCGGGTCGAGGTGGTCGGGGTTGTTGGGGATACCGGCCTTCAGGATCCCCCCGTTGGACACACTCGCCGAGTCGCCGCCCGAGCCGGTACTGGAACTACTGCCGCACCCGGTTGCGGCCATGACCGCCGCACCGAATGCAATCGCCACCACTGCTGCTCTCATCGAAGTCCTCCCTTGGGGCCGACATCGCCGCGGTGAAGCGCCTCTGCTGCGGCCCGCATGGCGTCTCCCGCGGCCTCGAGCGTGCGATCGATGTCATCGTCGGTGTGCGCGCCCGAACTCAGGAACAGTCCCTCCTGGGGCGGCTGGGTCAGAATGCCGTTGGCGCGCAGATTCACATGCATGGCGAAGAATGGGCTGGCCTGGGCGATCGCGTATGCCTCGCGGTAGTCGCGCGGTGGCGCTGCCGAGAACCACAGCTGGAACATGCCTCCGACGCCGCTCCAGCAGGCCTCGAGGCCTGCCTCGTGGGCGGCCGCGACCAGGCCGTCGGCCAACCGTGAGCCGCGCCGGTCGAGGCCCTCGTAGAACCCGTCGGCGCCGGTCTGCCCACCCGCGGCGATGACCGCGGCACACACCAGCGCGTTGGAGTTGTAGGTGCCTCCGTGCATGGTGCGCCCGTCGGCGGCCATCTCCATCACCTCGGCCCGCCCGCCGAGAGCCGCCACCGGGAAGCCGGCGCCCAGCGCCTTGGCCAGCACCGTCAGGTCGGGATCGATCCCGAGCAGTTCCTGGGCGCCGCCACGGGCGACCCGATAGCCCGTCAGCACCTCGTCGAAGATCAGCAGGCTGCCTGCCTGGGTGGTCAGCTCGCGCATCCGCTCGAGGTAGCCCGGGGCCGGCATGATCGCCCCGCAGTTGCCCAGGATCGGTTCGGTGATGACCGCCGCGATCTGCTCGCCGTGCCGCTGGAACAGCGTTTCCAGCGCCGCGGTGTCGTTCCACGGTGCGACCAGCAGGGTCGACCCGACGGCGTCCGGAATGCCGGTCGACCCGGGCAGCACGGACGGCGCATCGGGCTCGCCCCAGGTGTCGGGGGACGGGTGCGCAGACCAGTGGATGGCATCCGACCACCCGTGGTAGTGGCCTTCGAAGCGCACGATCAGCTGCCGGCCGGTGAAGGCCCGGGCAAATCGCAGCGCGTACATGGCCGCCTCGGTGCCGGAGCTCGAGAATCGCACCCGATCCACCGACGGCAGCCGTTCACACACCGTGCGGGCGGCCTCGCCCTCGAGGTCGTGGGCCAGCGAGAACAGCGATCCCCGCTCGGTCAGGGTGGAGGTCACGGCCTCGATCACGGCCTGCGGCCGGTGGCCCAGGATCAGCGGCCCCTGGCCCATGACGTAGTCGATGTAGCGATTTCCGTCCTCATCCACCAGCCATGCGCCGGTTCCCTCCCGCGCGAACACCGGCAACGGCAGCCAACCCGAGCGGGGAGATCGGGTGCCCGAGCCGACTCCTCCGGGTAGGTAGTGGGACGCGTGGTCGAACAGCTCTTGCGATCGGGTGGTCGTGGTCATGCCGCCTCCCAGGCTCCGTAGTGGGTGCAGGTGTGTGCCGCGGCGCGGGCGCCGTGGTCGAGTGCGGTTTGCATGTCGGCTCCACGCACGTGGGCGGCGATCACGGCTGCGATCAGCGCGTCGCCGGCACCCAGCGTGTCGACCACCGCGACCGGGTCGGCTGGGCGTTCGACGACACGGCCGTTGAATGCCAGCGACCCCTCGCCGCCGCGGGTGACGACTGCCGCTTTGGCACCGGCCGCGACGGCGGCTTCGGCGCACGCCAACGCGGTCTGCCGGTCGCCGCCGGCGGCAGAGATGAACGCCAGGTCGAGCCGCGGTGCCAATGCATCGACCAGCGACGGTTCCGACGTGTCGGAGAAGTCGTAGGACACGCGGGCGTGTTCCAACTGAAGCAGCGCCGCCGGCGTCGCCACGCCCACGCCGTGTACCCATGTGCGGGAGTCCAGCCGGGCCAGCGCGGCTGCCGAGGGCCGGTACTGCCCGCTGGCTCCGAAGTGCTCCTCCACGAACACCCTGTCGCCGTTGGGTCGCAGCTCGACCAGGGTGACGGCGGTGGGCTCCGAGCGCACTTCGACCCCGGTGGTGTCCACCCCGGCCGCGGCCAGCGCCGTTCGCACTGCCGCCCCGTCGTGATCGTCCCCAACTGCGCCGAAGTAGGCGGTCTCGAAGCCGCTTCGAGCCAGTCCGACCGCGACGTTGACGGCGCAGCCACCGACCTGGGCGACCTGCACCGCACCGAGATAGCGATCGATGCAGTTGTCGCCGATGCAGGCCAGGCTCACGGCCATGTGGCGCCGCCCTCTGCCAGCACCTGCCGGCCCATGTACGCACGCTCGTCCAGGTCATCGATGCCGCGCATGAAGGTCGAGTAGACGATGAACCATTGCAGCGCGATCTTGAGCACGAACGGCGACAGCAGCGGATGCACGCCGGGGTAGTCGGCGGCGTCGAAGGTGATCGCCCGGGCACCGTTTGCGCGCGCGAACTCGAGCGTGCGAAGCGTCATCGCGCGCGACTCGTCGGTGCCCAGCAGCACCGCCAGATCGGCGGTTTGGCGATCGAGCATCTCGGCCGGGCCGTGGCGGAACTCGGCCGATTCGATCACCGAGCCGTGAATCCGCATGTTCTCCATGAACACCGTCAGCCCGAACTTGTAGGCCAGGCCCAGCAGCGGCCCCGCCCCGATGGCGTACAGCAGCGTCGAGTCGGCCAGCTCTGCGGCCAGCTCACGGCCGCGTTCGCGCTGACTGCGGAAGGCCTCGCCGATCTGACCGGGCAGCGCGGGCACTGCCTGCAGCAGCTCGTCGGCCAGCGGGCTGTGCTCGGCCTTGCCCCATTCACAGGCAAACAGCGTGACCGCAAGCAGCGGCAGGCTGTACAGACCGGGGGAGGTGTAGGCGATGGTGGTGTCGGCCTCAGAGCCGATCGGCGATTCCGCGTCGCGCACCAGCGCGACCGTGTGCGCTCCGCGGCTGCGGGCAAACCGCAGCGCCGCCAGGGTGTCCTCGGTGCGGCCCGAGTAGGAGGCCAGGAACACCACCGCCTCGGAGTCGAGCCGCTGCGGCGCCCGCCAGATCAACTCGTACGAGAGGGCCACGTCGGCCGGAACCGAGGTGACCCGGTCGAACAGGTACTTGCCCGAGTACATCGATGCCCACGATCCGCCCGAGCCCACGAAGTACACCTGCCGCGCTGATTGCCGAGCCCGCTCGGCCAGATCCTTCAGGCTTTCGGCGTGCTCGCTCAGAAAGCGACCGCTGTCGGCTTCCAGATGGGGCGCTGAGAACAGCTCGGAACTGTGGGCGGTGGCGACAAGTTGCTCCAGATCGGTCACATAAACCCTTTCGTGGGAGGGGTCGTGGGCGACAACGTGATAACGCTATCATCTCGACCCATGACCGTCACGGTACGCGATGTGGCCCAGGCCGCAGGTGTGTCCCAGGCCACCGCAGCGCGCGCGCTGGGAGGGTATGGGTACTCCTCCGGGTCTGCTCGGGAGCGGGTGCTGGAGAGTGCTCGGCTGCTGGGATACACACCCAATGCGGTGGCCCGGGCGCTGGTCTCGAACGCGACCATGACCGTGGGCGTGGTGGTCGGCGATATCGACAACCCCTTCTTTGCGACCGCTGCCCGCGGCCTCACCGACGTCTTCGACGGCCACGGCTACACCGTGCTTTTGGCCAACGCCGACGAGGATCACGAACGTGAGGGGCGGGTGCTCGACGCACTGCGCTCACGCCGAGTGGACGGCCTGGTGGTGGTTCCCGCACCCGGTGCGGAACTCGACCAGATCGTGGCCTCCGGGCTGCCGCTGGTGCAGCTCGACCGGGCGGTACGAGGTCTGCCCGCCGACGCCGTGATGGTCGAGAACTCTGCCGGCGCCGAGCGGGCGGTGGCGCACCTGCTGGGACTGGGACACCGGCGCATCGGGATCGTGTCGGACACCGCCGAGATCTCATCGACGGCCGAGCGCATCGCCGGTTACCGGCGAGCGCTGCGCCGTGGCGGCGGGGAGGTGTCTGACGATCTGGTCGCAATCGGCGGCTCAACCCAGGCCGATGCCCGGGCGGCGGCACTGCAGCTGCTGGATCGTCCCGACCGCCCCACCGCGGTGTTCACCGCCAACAACTTCATGACCCACGGCGTGCTTCAGGCGGTCACCGAGCTGGAACTCTCGATCCCGCAGGAGCTGGCGCTGGTGGGCTTCGACGACCTCGACTGGACGACGCTGGTGAAGCCCCCGCTGACGGTCGTCTCCCAGCCGGTCGCCGACCTGGGGCGGGCGGCCGCAGAGCGACTGCTGGCCCGGATCGGCGGGGACGACTCACCGCCGCAACAGGTGCGGCTGCCGACCCGGCTGATCGTGCGCGGCTCCTGTGGAGCGCACACGTGAGCGAGGCGTCCGAGCTTCTGGTGCAGCTGGTAGCGGCCGATTCCACCAACCCCACACTCGTCCCCGGAGGCGTGGGCGAGGCCGAGGTCGGGCGTATCCTGGCCGAACGGCTGAAGCGGGCGGGACTCGACGTCGACGTGTGGGAGGCCGCTCCGGGACGGCCCAACGTGGTCGGCCGTCTGCGTGGCAGCGGGGGAGGGCAGACGCTGATGTTCTGCGGGCACACCGACGTGGTGGGCGCCGATCCCGGCGCATTCGTGCCGGAGATACGCGACGGCCGCCTGCACGGGCGGGGCAGCAACGACATGAAGGCCGGAATCGCCGCCGCGGTGGTGGCGGCCGAGCGGTTGGCGGCCGGCGACGGCCTCGCGGGCGACGTGCTGGTGGCGTGTGTGATCGACGAGGAGTGGGCCAGCCTGGGAGCCGAGTCCCTGGTCGAGCGCTACCAGGCCGACGGGGCGGTGCTGCCGGAGCAGAGCGACCTCGAGGTGATCGTGGCCCACGGCGGCTTCGTGTGGTACGAGATCGTGTCCGAGGGCGTCGAGTCGGCCGGTGGTGAGCCGCATCTGGGGGTCGACGGGATCGCGCTGGCGGGGTCGTTTCTGACCGGCATCGTGGAGCTCGACCGCGAGCTGGAGGGGCGCATCGCGAGCCTGCCGTTTCCCGACGACGGCCGGCCCAACATCCACGCCTCGACCGTGCACGGCGGTCACAGCTATCCGACCTATCCGGCGGAGTGCGTGATCCAGGTGGAACGGTGCCTGATGCCGGGCGAGTCGGTGGCCGAGGCCGACGCCGAAATCGGACGGCTGCTGGCCCGGGCCGCGGCCGCCGATGCCCGCTTCCGCGGTCGCTCGCACACCGCCATCGCGCGCGAGCCGGTGATGCTCGATCCCGCCGAGCCGGTGGTGCAGGCGATGATCGCCGCCGCCCAGGACACCACCGGATCACCACCGGTGGTCCGTTCCGACTACGGGTGGATGGACTCGGGAGTGCTGGTCGAGGCAGGCATCCCGTGCGTCGTCTACGGCCCTATCGGGGCCGGCTTGCACACCGCCGACGAGTGGGTCGATCTGGCTTCGGTCGACACCTGCGTCATGGCCTTCGAGCGGTTCGCCCGCAGCTTCTGCGGCTGAAGGTTTTCCACATATTTGCGGGGTAGCTTCCGACTCGTAGTGGCAAAACTGAATGTGGGCTCAACCCTTGACGGATGGCGCCCGCATGTGGTCGAATCGGATCGACCGATCTTTGATCGGCGAGTCAGGAGGCGGTTTTGGGGACCGGCAGACGTGTACGCCCGCGTGTGATCGCGGCAGTGGTGCTGGCAGTGATGGTGGGATTGGTGGGCGCGAACGCAGCGTCGGCCGCGTCGTCGGACACGTCGGCGTCGACCGGACAATCGAAGTCCAGCGACCTCTCGACCGACTTCCGCATGGGGTATGTCGACGACATCGACTTCCAGGCAAACATCTTCGCCTCCTACAACGCGACGCCGTACTTCATCTTCACCGAGGTGTACGACCTGCTCCTGAACTACGACGTGCCCACCGGCGCGCCCGACCTGAAGAACTCGCCCGCCTACAAGTACAAGGTGTCCAAGGACGGGCTCACGATCACCTACTGGCTGCATCCGAACATGAAATGGTCGGACGGCAAGCCGTTCACCGCGGCCGACGTGGTGTGGTCGTACGAGCACGCAGCCGACTCGAACGTGAACTCGACGGCCACCGAGAACATGAAGAGCATCACGGCGCTCAGCCCGACGCTGGTGCAGCTCAAGATGAAGCGCTACGACGCGCGCATCCTGTCGGCATTCGTGCCGATCGTGCCGAAGCACATCTGGGCGCCGCACGGGGCCAGCTCGGCCAAGCTCACCCACTTCAATCCGTGCTGTCCGATGGTCGGCTCGGGGCCGTTCGTGGTGCAGTCGATCGACCCCAACGGCACCAGCGTGATGGTGCCCAACAAGTACTTCTATCGCAAGGACGCACTGCCGGGGCACATCAAGCGGATCCTGCTGATCAAGTACGGCGACGAGGATGCCGCCAAGCGCGATCTCCAGCTGGGGTCACTGGACGCGGTCAACACCGCCAACACCAACTGGTCGATCCAGTTCCGCAAGGACAAGAACGTCAAGTTCTGGTCGACGCCGGCACCGGGCTTCGACGAGATCGCGTTCAACATGTGCCCGCCCCAGGGCTCGCCGAGCTGCACCGGCCCGGCTCCAAATGTCAACGTTCCGGTGGTGCAGGACGTCGCCATCCGCCGGGCGATCAGCTTCGCGATCGACCGCACCGAGATCGTGCACACGATCTACAACGGCATCTACCAGCCGGGAACGGGGATCATCTCGCCGTTCTACGCGCCCCGCGGGTACTTCACCACCTACAAGGACGATCCCAAGATCGACTACACCTACGACCCTGAAAAGGCCCATCAGGTGCTCGAACAGGGCGGCTGGAAGTGTCCGCCGGTGAACGGCGACGGGATCTGTACCAAGAACGGCCACAAGGCCGAGTTCACGCTGGCCCTGCGATCCAGCGACTCCCAGCAGCAGCAGGTCGGTCTGCGGGTCCAGGCTGCCGCCAAGGCGGTCGGCATCAAGATCGACATCCAGATCATGACCGAGGACGCGCTCAACGCCAAGATCTACCACGAGACCAGCTCCAAGAATCCGGCCGACTCGGGCAAGTACGAGCCCAGCTACGACGCGTTCATGTGGGGCTGGTTCGGCGATATCCCGACGCCCGACTACGACTTCGAGGTGCTGGCCTGCGGCAACTCGTCGTCCGACTCGATGTGGTGCAACCACAAGTACACCGCGCTGACCAAAGAGGCACTCACGACCCGGACTTCAAGAAGCGGGTGGCGCTGCTGCACCAGGCCGAGCGGATCGAGCTGGCCCAGTCGCCCTACGTGATCGTCGACTTCGGGCCGTACATGTCGGCGACCCGCACCGACACCTGGACGAACTGGCAGCCGTCGCCGAGCGACGGCGGCCAGCCGTTCGGCTTCAGCTGGCTGCAGCTCCAGCTGCTAGAGCCCGGCAAGAAGGCCAGCTCCACTACGCCGGCACGACCTGGGTGATCGCGTTCCTGGTGGGGGTGACGGCGCTGGTGGTCGGCATCGGGTACTACCGCCGCCGGCGCGAGGAGCACCAGCCCTTCGAGCTTCCCCCGGCAGGCGACCCAAAGGCGGCCACCGGATGAGCTTCGCGATGAAGAAGATCGGGTTCGCGGTCGGCACGCTGATCTTCGTGCTGATCTTCAACTTCTTCCTGTTTCGCGTCGCCAGCAACCCCAAGGACGATCTGATCCGCGGGAACCAGCGGCTCAGCGAGGCCGGCCGCGAGCGGCTGATCAAGGAGCGCGGGCTCGACAAGGGCTACGTCGGGCAGTTCCGGATCTACGTCGACGAGACGCTGCACGGCGACTTCGGCACCAGCTTCCAGACCAACCAGCCGGTGTCGACCATGATCTGGAAGGCGCTTCCCAACACGCTGATCCTGGTGGGAGTCTCGACCATCCTGGCGACCATCATCGGCTCGTGGCTGGGAATCCTGTCGGCCGCCGCCCGCGGCTCGCCGACCGACACCGGCGTGGTGCAGTCGTCGCTGTTCTTCTACGCGATGCCCGACTTCTGGGCGGGGATGATCCTGATCTGGTTCTTCGCGGTCGTGGTCGGGCTGTTCCCGACCGGCCAGAAATCCGAGCCGGGCGGGACGTTCTCGACGCTCGGATACACCTGGAACGTGGCCCAGCACGCGGCGCTGCCGATCATCGCGCTGACGATCGGGATCATCGGCCAGTACGTGGTGATCATGCGCTCGTCGCTGGCCGACACGCTGAGCGAGGACTTCGTCGTCACCGCCCGCGCGATCGGCCTGCCGCGTCACCGCGTGCTGCGCCGCGCGACCCGAAATGCGATCCTGCCGGTGGTCGCGCTGTCGGCGATCAGCTTCGGGTTCGTGATCTCGGGCGCGACCGTGATCGAGGCGCTGTTCTCGTGGCCGGGGATGGGTGATCTGACCTACAAGGCGATCCAGAACAATGACTACCCGGTGATGCAGGCGGTGTTCCTGGTGGCCTCGTTCGCGGTGATCCTCGCCAACCTGTTCGCCGACCTGATGTACACGTACCTCGATCCGAGAGTGAGGAACACCTGATGGCCGTCGAAACCGCCGACGCGGTCGTCAAGCGCGCTCATATCGCGGCAATCCGAATCTGGCCCAGCGGTTCTGGGCCGGTACCGTGCGCTGGTTCAGGCTCCTGTGCGAGCACAAGAGCGGGCTGGTCGGCCTGTTCCTGCTCGCATTCTTCATGGTGATCGCGATCATCGGCCCGTGGATCGCGCCCGCAGGATCCCTCGGCGTCCTCGTCCTACTCGTCGCGCCATCCTGCCGGGACCCAGCTCGGCGCACTGGCTGGGCACCGATGAGAACGGCCGCGACATGCTCTCGCTGCTGCTCCTGGGCACGCGCGTGTCGCTGATCGTGGGCGTCGCGGCCGCGGCGGTGTCGGTGCTGATCGGCGGCGCCTGCGGAATCGCCGTCGGGCTACTTCGGCGGCGCCGTCGACCACGGTCTCACGGCGCTCGACGACTGGTTCCTGGTGATCCCGTTCCTGCCGCTTGCGATCGTGATGGTCGTCGCTGCTGCGGGGCGCGCGCCGAGAGCCTGCCGTTCGGGAAGATCTCGATCGTGATCATCGTGATCGGGGTGACCGGCTGGGCCGGCACGTCGCGGATCATCAGAAGTCCAGGTGCTGTCGGTCAAGGAGCGCCAGTTCGTCGAGCGATCCAAGGCGCTGGGGGCGTCGGAGTGGTGGATCGTGCGCAAGCAGATCCTGCCGAACGTGCTGCCGCTGATCTTCGCCAACACGGTGCTGATCGTCGCGATCGCGATCCTGTCGGAGTCGACGCTGTCGTTCCTCGGGCTGGGCGACCTCACCCACCCGTCGTGGGGCACGCTGCTCGACAGCGCCAACAACTCCGGCGCCGTCTCGGCCGGGCGCGTGGTGGTACTTCATCCCGCCGGGCCTCTGCATCTGCCTGCTGGTGATGGGCTTCACGCTGGTCGGCTACGCCATCGAGGAGATCGTCAATCCCCGGCTTCGGGAGCGCCGCTAGATGGCGGCGACCGAGCCCGTCGGCCCGGTCGAGCCGGTCCCGAGGAGAAGCCGGCGACGTCCTGCTGGACGTCAAGAATCTCGCCGTCGCCTACAAGGACAAGGAGGGCAACGAGGTGCGGCTGATCGACGACGTCAGCTTCCAGCTGCGGCGGGGCGAGGCGCTGGGTCTGGCGGGCGAGTCGGGGTGCGGCAAGACCACGACGGCGCTCTCGATCCTGGGGCTCCTGCCGACGAACCTGTACCGCGCCAGCGGCACCATCGACATCAACTCGACGCGCGGCGTGATGCACGTCCACCGGCGCACCGAGCGGGGTCTGCGCGACCTGCGCTGGAACACCGTCTCGATCGTGTTCCAGGGGGCGATGAACTCGCTCGATCCGGTGCAGCGCGTGAACGACCAGATCGGCACCGCGATCAAGCTGCACGAGCCGGGCATCGAGCAGTCGCGGTGGATAGCCGCATCAAGGAGCTGTTCGGCTACGTCGGGCATCAGCGCCGGCCGGGTGCGGCAGTATCCCGCACGAGTTCTCGGGCGGCATGCGCCAGCGGGTGATGATCGCGCTCGCACTTGCCTGCAACCCCGAGCTGATCATCGGCGACGAGCCGACCACGGCGCTCGACGTGATGATGCAGGCCCAGATCCTCGAGCTGCTGGAGTCGCTGCGGCGTGACTTCGGCCTCTCGATGATCCTGATCACCCACGACCTGTCGGTGCTGGCCGAGACCTGCGACAAGGTCGCGATCATGTACGGCGGCCAGATCGCCGAGACCGGGCCGATCGGCGACGTCTACCGCGAGCCGCAGCATCCCTACACGCGCCGGCTGCTGGGCGCGTTCCCGGTGATCGGCGGCCCGCGCGAGCTGGCGCCGGCGATCCCCGGCGTGCCGCCCGATCCCGCCGCGCTGCCCGAGGGTTGCCGGTTCGCGCCGCGCTGCCATGTGGCCAAGGACGCGTGCGTCGAGACGCCGCACGTGGAGATGCGCGATGTGGCCGAGAGCCGCCAGGCCCGCTGCCTGTTCGCGCCGTGGGAGGGAGGTGCTCCGCGATGAGCGCGTCCGAGCGCCGCAACGGCCCCCGATGTTCGAGGTCACCGACCTCAAGGTGCACTTCCCGATGCGCGGCACCGACACGGTGGTGAAGGCGCTGGACGGGGTCGACCTCGAGTGGCACCGAGGCGAGGTGCTCGGCATCGTGGGCGAGTCGGGCTGTGGCAAGTCGACGCTGGGCCGGGCGCTGATGGGACTCCAGCCGCCGCACCGAGGGGTGATCAGTTCGAGGGCTCGCCGCTCGGCAAGGGCGACCTGCGAAAGCTGCGACGGCGGGTGCAGATGGTGTTCCAGGATCCCTACCAGTCGCTCAATCCGCGCATGACCGTGGCCACGCTGGTGCAGGAGGGCCTCAAGATCCACAAGGTCGGAAAGCGCGGCACCGAGCGGGTCGCTCGGGCGGTCGAGGCGCTCGAGGGCGCCGGCCTGCGGCCGGTCGAGCGGTTCTGGGACCGATATCCGCACGAGCTTTCGGGCGGCCAGCGCCAGCGCGTCGTGATCGCCGCGGCACTCGTGCTCGAGCCCGAGGGGCTGGTGTGCGACGAGCCGGTGTCGGCGCTGGACGTCTCGATCCGCGCGCAGGTGATGCAGCTGCTGATGGAGCTCAAGCGCGACCGCAACCTGGGACTGATCTTCATCACCCACGACGTCGGACTGGCCTGGGCGCTGTGCGACCGCGTGGCGGTGATGTACCTGGGCCGGGTGATCGAGCAGGGAACGACCGAGCAGGTGCTGGCAAACCCGCAGCACCCGTACACCAAGGCGCTGCTGTCGGTGGTGCCGAACCCCGTGCCCCGCCAGGGCGGCGAGCGCCGCACGGTGCTGGAGGGCGAGCTCCCCGACGCCTCGAACGTGCCGTCGGGCTGCCGCTTCCATCCGCGCTGCCCGATGGCGTTCGACCGCTGCCACACCGACGATCCGGCCCAGCTGATCCCGATCGACGACGATCCCGGCCACGTGGCGGCCTGCTGGCTGGTCGACCAACCCGCGCCGAACGACCCCAGCCAGCCACCGCGTGAATAACGGTGCCAGGCACCGTTTATTCACCGAGCGTCGAGGCGTGCGGCTGGACCTTGGCGAGCGCGTCGATGGTGTCCTGGATGCCTTTTGTGCCCGCTCGGAAGATGTTCTCGTTGAGGTAGACGGCCTCGCGCAGCGCCGCCTGCTCGGCCACGGGGAAGCTCATCTTGGCCGGATCGAGCCGGTCGGCGTACTCGACCGCCACCGGCAGCCGCGAGAGCGACGGCTGAAAGAGCTCGTAGCGGCTCATCGGCGGGTACTGGATCTCGGCCGGGATGCCCTCGGCCTCGAGCGCCTCGACGACCCGCTCGTTGCCGACGCCCGCGAACGCCTCCTCCTCGACCGCGATGATGAATCGGTAGAAGCTCGAGCGGGTGATGCGCTCGTCGCGCGGGTAGAGCCGCACTCCGGGCACCTGCACCGCCAGTCGCTCGAACTCGGCCGCCGCGGCCTCGCGCTCGGCGCGCTGGGCCTCGAACCGGGCCAGCCCGCGCACCAGCAGCGCGCACTGCAGCTCGCCCAGCCGGTAGTTGGCGCCGAAGGTGTACTCCTGCTCGGCGTCGTCCTTGGCCCGGCCGCAGTCGATCAGCGAGTGCGCCAGCCGGGCCAGCCGGTCGTCGCTGCAGAGCAGCGTGCCGCCCTCGCCGGAGGTCAGGATCTTGCTCGACTGATGCGAGAACGAGCCGAAATCGCCGATGCAGCCGGCGCCCTGGTCGCGCCAGCGCTGCCCGTGGGCGTGGGCGCAGTCCTCGACCACCCGCAGGTCGTGCCGGGCCGCGATCTCCATCAGGCGGTCCATGTCGGCCATCTGCTGGCCCAGGTGCACCGGCATGATCGCGCGGGTGCGCGGCGTGATCGCGGCCTCGACCGCGTCGGGATCGAGCGTCAGATGCACCGGGTCGACGTCCACGATCACCGGCAGCGCGCCGGCCGCGATCGCGGCATAGGCGGTGGCCGCGAACGTCAGCGCCGGCACGATCACCTCGTCGCCCCAGCCGATGCCGAGCGCCTTCAGCGCCACCTCCATGGTGACGGTGCCGTTGACCATCACGATACCGTGGCGGCCGCCCTGATAGGCCGCGAATCCCTCGGCGAACGCCGACGCGTTGGCTCCGGGCTCGGGCCAGCCGCCGACCAGCCCGCTGCGCACCACGGCGACGACCGCCTCGACGTCGCTCTCGTCGAGGTGCGGCCAGCGCGGGAAGGGGTCGGTTCGCACGGGGGTCCCACCGGTGATCGCGAGCACACTCATGATGAGGCCTCCAGGGATTCGCTTGACTTCAGTCCGGTCAACAGCCTATCCTCCACCGGTACTTTCAGGAAAGTTTCCTTACTATATGCGTGAGTGGGGAGAGGGTCACGAGCACGACGCGCACCTTTGCTGCCGGGACACCCAGCCTTCTGAAGGCGATCAACGAGCGCACCATCCTCGAGCTGATCCGAGACGAGGGCATGCTGTCACGGGCGCAGATGGCCACGCGCAGCGGCCTCAGCAAGCCCACCGTGTCGCAGGCACTGGTGGGGCTGGCCGGCGCCGGGCTGGTGCTCGAGACCGGCCGCTCGACGGGACGCAAGGGGCCTGGAGCGGCGTTGTATGCGCTCAACCCGCGCTCGGGGTTCGTCGTCGGGCTCGACGTCGGCCGAAACTGGGTGCGGGCCGCACTGGCCGACATCACCGGCCGGTTCGTCGCGCGCACGCAGGAGCGCACCGAACGCAGCTCGGCGCGGCGCGTGACCCAGATCGGCGAGATCGCTCATCGGGTGGCCGCCGACGCCGGCATCGAGTGGTCGCAGGTGACCCATGCCACCGTCGGCAGTTCGGGCGTGCTCGATCCCACCAGCGGGGCGCTGGCGCTGGCGCCCAACCTGCCCGGCTGGGGTCGGCACGGGCTGGTCGACGC
Organism: uncultured Actinomycetes bacterium; assembly: GCA_963811675.1. Classification (GTDB taxonomy): domain Bacteria; phylum Actinomycetota; class Thermoleophilia; order Gaiellales; family JAICJC01; genus CAVPTL01. The sequence goes on from CAWESH010000007.1 coordinate 49,553, forward strand.
CATCCGCGATCAGCTCGGTGCCGACGTCAGCTTCGAGAACGACGTCAACCTGGCCGCGCTCGGCGAGAGCTGGCGCGGAGCCGGCGTCGGCGTCGCCAACTTCGTGTTCCTCTCGGTCGGAACGGGCGTCGGGCTTGGGAATCGTGATCGACGGCCGGCTGTTTCGGGGGGCATACGGCGCGGCCGGCGAGATCGCCTACGTGCCGATCGGCGACGACGACCCCTACGACCCGCACAACCGCCGCCGCGGCGCGCTCGAGGAGGCGGCCGGTGCCAGCGGCGTGATCCGCTCGGCGCGGGACCTCGGCATGCACCCGCCGCTGACGGTGAAGTCGATCTTCGCGGCGGCCCGCGCGGGCGATCCGCTGGCCACTCAGGTGGTCGAGCACGAGGCCGGCCGGATCGCGCTTGCGATCGCCGCGGTGGCCCCGATCCTCGACCCCGAGCTGGTGATTCTGGGCGGCGGCATCGCCACCGGCGCCGGCGATCTGCTGGTCGATCCGGCCGCCCGCGAACTCAACCGGCTGTCGCCGTTTCGGCCGCGGCTGACGGTGTCTCAGCTCGGAGATGACGCCGTGGTGCACGGCGCTGTGGCAACCGCCCTATCGGCGGCGCAGGAACAGGTGTTCAATCGCAAATCGTGATGCAGACCGAAGGGAGAGCGTGGTATGAGCAAGCCCGGCGAGGTACGAAGACGTCCATGGGCGCGCTGGCCGGCGCTGGCGGTGACGGCGCTCGATAGTTCTGGCCGCGACCGGCTGCGGTGGTTCCAGCTCAGATTCAGCTCCACTTCGACACCTCCGGCGTCAGGCGGCTCGGTCGACAAGACGCCGGTCACGATCACGCTGTGGCACATGTTCGCCGGCGAGGAGTCTAAGCCGTTCAACGACGCGCTGAAGGACTTCCACACGAAGTATCCGTGGATCACGATCAAGCAGGAGGTTCAGCCGAACCCCGACACCGACACCTTCGATCCGAATCTGATCAACGCCATCAACGGCGGCAACTCGCCCGACGTGGCGATGCCGTTCGGCCCCGACTACGTCGGCCAGTACTGCGACAGCGGCTTGTGGCAGGATCTGACGCCGTACATGCAGTCAAGCGGCGTCTCGATCTCGGACTTCGCGCCGGCCGCGGTCACCTACACCAACTACGCCGGCAAGCAGTGCGCGCTGCCGTCGCTGACCGACGCCTACGGCCTCTACTACAACAAGCAGATGTTCAAGGACGCCGGCATCGCCTCGCCCCCAAAGACGATGGACGAGCTGATGGCAGACGCCAAGAAGCTGACCGTGAGGAACTCGGACGGGTCGATCAAGGTCGCGGGATTCGTCCCGATGGATCAGTTCGGGCAGCTGGGTGCGGCCGATCTCGCCCGCTCCTGGAACGCCAAGTGGTTCGACTCCGACAACAAGGCCCAGCTCGCCACCGACCCTGGTTGGACGGACGCCTTCAAGTGGCAGAAGCAGCTGATCGACTTCTACGGCTACGACAACATCGCCAAGTTCGCCAGCGGCTACACCGCGTCGGAGTTCAACCCGAGCAACATGTTCGAGAACGGCAAGATCGCAATGGTCTTCGACGGAGAGTGGAGGACGGCGTTCATCGGCCGCGACGTGCCGAAGTTCGGCTACGACACGGTGCCCTTCCCGGCAGCCGATTCCAGCGTGTACGGCTCGGGTCGCGTGGGCGGCACGGTGGTGGGGATTCCCAAGGGCGCCCCGCATCCCGACCAGGCGTGGCTGTTGGTCAACTATCTGTCCAGCGACACCAACTACCTGGTGACGATGGCCAACGCTCTCGGCAACGTGCCCACCACGACCGCGTCGGCCAACTCGCCCGATCTGAAGCAGCCGCGTCAGTTCACCACCTTCGAGAAGGTGTGGGCCAACCCGGCCTCGTCGTACTCTCCGCCGTTGCAAGCGTCGGGTGGCGGGTACGTCCTCCTGGTGAACGCGTTTGAGTCCAAGTGGCAGTCGGGCGCGATTCCCGAGTCCGGACTCCATGACGCGTTGGTCAAGCTCGACAACGACATCGACAACCAGCTGGAACAGGGGTCGTCGTCGGCGCCGTAGCCAACCGAGGCGCGAGTCCCGCTGCGCACGCCGGCCGAGCGCCGGCGTGCGCAGCGGAGAGCGACGATGCGCCGGTACGGAATCGTGCTGGCGATGCTGTCGCCGTGGATCGTCGGCTTTCTGCTGTTCACCGCTGGGCCGATGCTGATCAGCTTCTACTACTCGTTCACGCACTACGACCTGACCAGCTCGCCACGCTGGATCGGGCTTGCCAACTACGAGTTCATGTTCCAGCACGCCACCATCGACGGGCGGCCCGATCAGGGCGACCCGGTGATCTGGCAGGCGGTCAAGAACACCGTCTGGATCATCGTCTTCGCGCTGCCGCTGCGGGTGGTGTTCGCGATGGGTACCGCCATGCTGCTGACACGTCCGCGGCGAGGCGTCAACGGCTACCGCACGCTCTTCTACATCCCGTCGCTGGCACCGTCGGTGGGAGCGACCCTGGTGTTCGTCTACCTGTTGAACCCGACCACCGGTCCGATCAACACGTTCCTGGACAGCATCCCCGGCATCTCGGCGCCGCTGTGGTTCATCGATCCCCACTGGTCGAAGCCCGCCCTGGTGATTCTCGGCCTGTGGGGCGCGGGTGACGCCATCATCCTGTACCTGGCCGGCCTGCTGAATGTGCCGCGGGAGCTGTACGAGGCGATCACCGTCGAGGGAGCCGGTGCCTTTCGCCGGTTCTGGCACGTGACCCTGCCGATGATCACTCCGGTGATCCTGTTCACCGTGATCACCGGCATGATCGACAGCTTCCAGTACTTTGATCAGGCCTTCGTGGCGTCGACCACCGCCGGCCAGTCGGTCGGTGACCCGCAGGGGTCGCTGATGTTCTACGGCGTGTGGCTCTACGAGCAGGCCTTCACCTACTTCCACATGGGCTACGCCTCAGCCCTGGCATGGGTGCTGTTCGTGGTCACGATGCTGTGCACCGCGCTGCTTCTGTGGACATCCCGGCGCTGGGTGTACTACGGCGGAGGACTGTCATAGCCAGCGTCGCCGAACGTCCGCAGCGGGTCCAGCCCGCCCACATCCGCCGCAAGCGACTGCTGATGGCGGTGGCCAACCACGCGGTGCTGATCGCGGTCTCACTCGCCTTTGCGGTGCCCGTGATCTTCATGGCGCTGACGGCGGTGATGTCAGATCAACAGGCGCTGTCTGCCAGGCTGATTCCCCACCCGTTCGTGTGGAGCAACTTCAAGACGGTGTTCGACCAGCTGGACATGGTGCGGCTCACCTGGAACACGTTCCTCTACGCCGGACTCTCCACCGTGGGCGTGGTGCTCTCGTGCGTGCCGGTCGCATACGCCTTCGCGCGGCTCGAGTGGAAAGGGCGAAACGTCGTGTTCCTGCTGGTGCTGGCGACGCTGATGCTGCCCACCCAGGTGACCTCGGTGCCGCTCTACATCCTGTGGGCGCGCCAGTTCCACGACTGGACCGGGATTCAGTTCGTGGGCACGCTGAAACCGCTGATCATCCCGAGCTTCTTCGGCGACGCCTTCTCGATCTTCCTGTTGCGCCAGTTCTTCATGACCATCCCCAAGGAGCTGACCGACGCCATGCGGGTGGACGGCGCCGGCGAGTTCCAGATCCTGATGCGGGTGGTCGTGCCGCTGGCAAAGCCGGCGATCGCCGCGGTGGCGCTGTTCAACTTCATCTACGCCTGGAATGACTTCTACGGGCCGCTGGTGTACGTGGCCGGGAACACCGACTCCCAGACGCTCTCGATCGCGCTGTCGTCGTTCCGCGGAATCCATCACGTCAACTGGAACCTGACGATGGCGGCGGCGCTGCTCTTCATGCTGCCGATCGTGATCATCTTCTTCCTGGCCCAGCGCGTGTTCATCGAGGGCGTCACGCTGACCGGCGTCAAGGGGTAGTCTCGGCCGGTATGGCCGATCCGATCCGAATCGCACTGCTGGGCGCGGGCTTCATCACCGACTTCCACGCCCGCGCGGTGATCGAGAATCCGGCGGCGGAGCTGGTCGCGGCCGCCAACTGGCGTCCCGGATCGCTGGCGGCGCTCGCCCAGCGGCACGGGATTGCCCGCACCACCCTGGAATGGGAGCAGCTGGTGGGCGACAGCGAGGTCGACGCGGTCGTGATCGCCACACCCAACGCCCTGCACGCGTCTCAGGCGATCGCCTTCCTCGAGGCGGGACAGCACGTGCTGGTGGAAAAGCCGATGGCGATGAACGCGGCCGAGGGCGAGCTGATGGTGGCCGCGGCCGAAGCCTCCGGGGCGAGGCTGATGGTGGCTCACTGCTGGCGATTCCATCCCGACGTGCGCGCTCTGCGCGAGCGGATCGACGCCGGTGAGCTCGGCGAGGTGGTGAAGACCCGCGGCTACGGCGTGCACGTCCGCTGGGGCCCATCCGGCTGGTTCACGCAGACGACAACTCGCGGGCGGGGGCGCGCTGGCCGATATGGGAGTGCATGCCATCGACACCGCCAGATTCCTCCTGGGCGGGCCGGCCCCCGCGGGCGTGTACGCGGCGATCGGCACGCGCTACGGGCACATACGACGTGGACGACGACGCGATCCTGCTCATCCGCTGGGACAACGGCACCAACTCGATCGTCGAGTCGGGCTGGTGGCAGCCCCATGCCGCCGGCATGGAGGCCGACACCGAGATTTACGGTACGGATGGGTATGCCCGGGTGTTCGCATTCACGGAGCCCCCGACCGACACCTACGAGCACTGCCCCCAGTCGATGTACACCGCGCAGATGAGCGAGTTCATCGCTGCCATCGGTGAGGGCCGCCGGCCCAGCCCGTCAGGCGAGGACGGGCTGGTGGTCATGCGCGTGCTGGACGAGGCCTACCGATCCGCCGGGGCTGCCCGGTGAACCTGGTGTTGGGAGTTGACGGCGGGGGTTCGAAGACCCACGCGGTGGTCGCCGACGACGAGGGCAGGCTGCTGGGGTTTGCCACCAACGGCCCGTCGAACTGGGAGACCGTGGGGCTGCGGGGCGCGGCCGATTCGCTGCGCGACGCCGCCGTCAAGGCGTTGTCGCCCACCGGGAAGGGGGTGCGCGACCTCAAGGCCGCCGCGTTCGGCCTGGCCGGGGTCGACTGGCCCTCCGACCTGCCGCGCGTCAACGGCGTCATCGACCAGCTCGAGCTGGGCTGTGACCACGTGCTCGAAAACGACTCGATGGTGGCTCTGCGCGCGGGCACCCGGGATCGCCACGGCGTGGTGCTGGTGGCCGGCACCGGGGCGGTCGCCGCCGGCGTCAATCGCGCCGGCAAAACGTTTCGCACGCTCGGCCAGGGCATGATCCTGGGCGACGTCGGCAGCGCCAGCGACGTGTCCGACGCGGCCGTGCGGGCGGTCGCCGATGCCTATCTGGGGCGCGGGCCGGAGACGACCCTGACCGAGCTTCTGTGCACCCTGGCGGGGTGTCGCTCGGCGGTCGAGTTCCTGGAGCAGTTCAGCCGCGGAATCGAGCCGCCCCGCGCCGCTGCGCCCACGGTGCTGCGGGCGGCCGAGGCGGGTGACGCGGTCGCGCTTCGGATCGTGCGCTGGGCGGGAAGCTCGCTGGGCGAGACCGCGGTGGTGATCGCCCGGCACCTGGAGATGCTCACCGACGAGTTCGACACGGTGCTGGCCGGCGGCCTCTTTCGCGGTGGCAGCGCGCTGCTCGAGGCCGCGGTGCTGGAGGCCGTCCGGCCGCACGCGAAGGGTGCACGGCTGGTGCGGCTCGATCCACCGCCGGTGCTGGGCGCAGTGTTGATGGCACTCGAGCAGTACGGTGTCGAGCTTGACATCGATCAGCGCCGGGTACTCGAGGCCCAGGTCACTGCTGCGGTCAGGCGCCCGCCGGGCGCTGCCATGCCGTCGTGACCCCGTTGGGGGAGTGCCTGGGGGCGGCTGCTGCCGATGAGTAACAGCATGTGGTCACGGGTCACAATCGCCGCGGCTGTGGGCGCCGCCGGCCTCGCCGTCGCGGCCGGTGTCACCGGTCGTCGCCGGCGCATCGCCGCTTCCGTCGGCTTCCGCCTGCCCGGTGTTTCCGGCCACCAACGTGTGGAACAAGCGGGTCGACTCTCTGCCGGTCGCGGCCAACTCCGCCACGATGATCAACGCCATCGGCGCCGGCACCGGCCTGCACCCCGACTTTGGCTCCTACGCCGGGTACGGCATCCCGTACAACGTCGTTGCCGGCACGCAGAAGAAGGTCAAGGTCAAGCTTGGCTACGCCTCGCAGTCGTACCGCGGCGGCTATCCGATTCCGGCCAAGCCCAGGATCGAAGGCGGTTCCGACCGCCACCTGCTGATCGTCGACAAGACCAATTGTCGTCTGTACGAGCTGTGGCTGGCCAAGCACACCGCGTCAGGCTGGACGGCCGGCTCCGGTGCGACCTGGGATCTGCGCTCCAACAATCTCCGCCCCGACAATTGGACGAGCGCCGATGCCGCGGGGCTTCCGATTCTCCCCGGCCTGGTGCGCTTCCAGGAAGATCAAAACGGCGTGATCAACCACGCCTTGCGGTTCACTGCGCCGGATACCTGCGCGGGACATATCTATCCGGCCCGCCATGACGCCGGCTCCGGATCGTGTGCCGATCTGCCGCCGATGGGGTTGCGGGTGCGCCTGCGGGCCGACTTCGACGTCTCCCAGCTGGCGCCGCAGGCTCGGCCGATCGCGGTCGCGCTCAAGCGCTACGGCATGATCCTGGCCGACAACGGCTCACCCTGGTACGTCACAGGAGTCTCGAACCCGCACTTCTCCGACGACGCCCTGCACACGCTGGGCATGATCCACGGCAGCGACCTGCGAGGTGGTCAACACCAGCTCGCTGCGAAACGGCTGAGCCGCTCAGGCCTCCAGCCGGTTGGCGCCCAGCAGCTCACGCGCCAAGTCGGCGCGCGGGTCGTCGCCGTGCGACCGTGCGATTGACGCCAGCCGGTCGTGCAGATCGACCAGACGGACGAGGTAGTCCGAGGGCGTCGTGCCGTGGACGTCTGCCCAGTGGCGAATCCGGGCCACGGTCATATCGTCCAATCCGGTGAGCATCATGGTTCGTGTCATCGCCTGTACTGCATACCCGGATTCGGTGATCGGTATCCAGGATGTGGAAATCCGACCGGCAGGGGGGCTGGCGGTGACCGCCGAACTCTCCACCATGGCTGCAACGGCGGACACCGGTCTGGCACAGCCGATCAGCGAGCCGCGCTGGCCGGCGACGGTGGCGGTGCTGGTGGCGATGGCGCTCTACATGACACTGCCGGCGCCGGTGATCGCCGGCCACAACATCAGCAACTTCTTCCGGTTCTTCGTGCCGGCGCTCGAGCTGCTGCTGTTGATCCCCCTGGCCGTGACCGCGCCGCGCCGATCGGCGGTTGAGTCGGGGCGCCGGCGCCGGGCGGCGCTGATCATGACCGGAATCGTCTCGTTTGCCAACATCACCGCCTTGGGGTTCCTGATCGCGCTGTTGCTGGATCCCCATTCGAGTGTGCACGGGCGCGATCTGCTGGCGGCCGCGGCCCAGATCTGGATCACCAACGTGATCGCGTTCGGGTTGTGGTACTGGGAGCTGGACGGCGGCGGTCCCCCGGCACGGTTTCGCGAGCCCAACGCCAGGCGTGATTTCGCTTTCCCGCAGATGACCGACCCGGACGTCGCGCCCGGCTCGTGGTATCCGCGCTTCTTCGATTACCTGTACGTCTCCTTCACCAACTCGACCGCGTTTAGCCCCACCGACACGATGCCGCTGACCCACTGGGCCAAGCTGCTGATGCTGGTGCAATCGAGCGCGTCGATCATGACGCTTTTGCTGGTGGGGGCCCGGGCCGTGAACATTCTCGCCTCGTAACCGGGATCGGGTGACGTGGGCGGATCACTAGTCTCCCTCGGTTCACCATGACCGAGATCGCCCGCACCGATATCCGCAACATCGCCATCATCGCCCACGTCGACCACGGCAAAACCACGCTGGTCGATGCGATGCTGCGCCAGTCGGGCACGTTCGCCGAGCACGAGGTGGAGGTCGACCGGGTGATGGATGCCGGGCTCGAGCGAGAACGCGGCATCACCATCCTCGCCAAGAACACGACGGTGCGTCACGGTGGGGTCAAGATCAACATCGTGGACACGCCTGGACATGCCGACTTCGGCGGCGAGGTCGAGCGCGGCCTGTCGATGGTGGACGGCGTGTTGCTGCTGGTCGACGCGAGTGAGGGGCCGTTGCCCCAGACCCGGTTTGTGCTGCGCAAGGCGCTGCAGTCGCATCTGCCGGTGATCCTGGTGGTGAACAAGATCGACCGCCCGGATGCCCGCATCAGCGAGGTGGTCGACGAGGTCTACCAGCTGTTCTTCGACGAGGACGCCAACTCGTCTCAGATCGAGTTCCCGATCGTGTACAGCAACGCCCGGGCCGGGATCGCGACGCTCGAGCAGGGCGCTGAGGGTGACAGCATCAAGCCGCTGCTCGACCTGATCGTCACTCACATCCCCGCGCCCACTCACATTCCCGGCCATCCCATGCAAGCGCAGGTCGCAAATCTGGACGCCTCGCCGTACCTCGGCCGGCTGGCGCTCTGCCGCGTCCGCCACGGCACCGTCAAGCGGGGAGCCACGGTGGCCTGGTGTCGGCGTGACGGCACCGTCACCCGGGCAAAGCTGACCGAGCTGTTGGTGACCGAGGGGCTGGAGCGGGCGCCCGCCGAGAGCGCCGGCCCCGGTGAGATTATCGCCGTGGCCGGTATCGATGAGATCACGATCGGCGAGACGATCGCCGACGCCGAGGATCCCCGTCCGCTGCCGTTGATCGTGGTGGACGAGCCCTCGATCTCGATGACGCTCGGCACCAACACCAGCCCGCTGGCGTCGCTGGACGGATCCAAGCTGACCGCGCGCATGATCAAGGACCGGCTCGACCAGGAGATCCTCGGCAACGTGTCGCTGCGCGTGCTCGACACCGAGCGGCCGGACACGTGGGAGGTGCAGGGCCGGGGCGAGCTGCAGTTTGCGGTGCTCGCCGAGATCATGCGGCGCGAGGGCTTTGAACTCACCATCGGCAAGCCCCGGGTGGTCACGAGGGAGGTCAACGGCAAGCTGCACGAGCCGGTCGAGCGGGTCTCGATCGACCTTCCCGAGGAGTACGCCGGAGTGGTGATCCAGGCGCTTGCGCTGCGCAAGGGGCGGATGGAGAGCATGAACAACCACGGCACCGGCTGGGTGCGGCTGGAGCATCTCGTGCCCGCGCGGGGTCTGCTCGGCTTCCGCTCGGAGTTCCAGACCGAGACGCGCGGTACCGGGCAGCTGCATCACGTGTTCGAGGGCTACCAACCGTGGGCGGGCGAGATCAAGAACCGCCCCAACGGGTCGCTGATCGCCGATCGCCGCGGCCAGGCCACCGGGTATGCGATTCAGGCGCTGCAGGAGCGCGGCATCCTGTTCGTGGGAGTCGGCGAAGAGGTGTACGAGGGCATGGTGGTGGGCGAGAACAGCCGCGCCGACGACCTCGACGTCAACATCACCAAGGCCAAGCAGATGACCAATGTGCGCTCCAACGCCGAGGTGCTGGTGCGGCTCAATCCGCCCCACACAATGAGCCTCGATCAGGCCATCGAGTACATCCAAGACGGCGAGTGCATCGAGGTCACCCCGGCCAACATCCGGCTGCGAAAGGCCATCCTGGGCGCCTCCGAGCGCAACAGCCAACGATCCAAGGCAGCCCGCGCCCGCGGTGAATAACGGTGAATAACGGTGCCAGGCACCGTTATTCACCAGGCTGGCCCGTTGAACCTGTGGCGGCGTCACGCCGGCGTGAATAATTGGTGCCAGGCACCAATTATTCATCCCCCGGATGGGGGAGGGCTGATATCTCCCAAATGCCGACGTTTTGGCTATGGAAGCGGGTTTCCGCGCAAAGGCGGAAGAGATCGATGGTGCCAGGCTGCGCGCGGTTGCTCCGTTCGCGGCGGTCGCGCTGATCGCCTATCCGCTGGTCGCGCTCGACTCCAACCCCGCCGAACCTGCCGACGTGGCGCTGTCGCTTGCGATCGTGGTGGGCGTGCTTGCGGCGATGCTGTGGGCCGACTGGTCGCGGCTGCCGCGGATCGCCGCGACCGGAGTGGCCTACTCCTACGTGATCTCGGTGGTGCTGCTGCGGCAGGGAACCGGCGGAGGGCAATCGGGATTTGCGGTGCTGTTGATGCTGCCGGTGTTGTGGGTTGCGCTGTACGGCGACCGGTGGGAGGTGTTCGCGGTGGTGGGCGGCGTGGCGGTGGCGATGGCGGCGCCGATCCTGGTGATCGGCGCGCCCGAGTATTCGACCACCGAGTGGCGCAAGCTGGCCCTGCTGGTGGGGGTCTGCGGTGTCGTCGGCTGGGCGGTCAAGTCGCTGGTCGATCGGCTCCAGGCGGCGCTCGACGTTCAGGCCCGCGAGACCGCAAACCTCGGCCGATTGGCGGCGCTCAACCGCACGATTGCTGCTGCGGCCGACAGCGAGACCGCCCGCGACGCGATCTGCGCGGCGGTGCTCGATCTCTCCGAGGCTACGGTGGCCGCCCTGTGGGAGCCGGCTCCCGACGACCGGCTGGAGGCCACCGCCACGTCTGATCCCGGGCTGCGAGGCGCATCGGTTCCGGTCGATCAGCACCATTCCGGCGTGGCCCGGGCATTTCGCGAAGGGCGAGCAGCTGTTTTCGGCCGATGCGATCCACGATTCCCGCCTCGATGCCGGACTGGTGGAGCAGTTTGGGCTGGCCGCGGTGCTGTTTTGGCCGGTGCTCTCAGAGGGACAGCAGGTCGCCGTGGTGATGGTGGGCTGGACGCATCCGGTGCGCGAGGTGTCTCCACGGCTGGCGGCCGTGATGGAGATGCTGTCGGTCGAAGTGGCGACCGCGCCTGGAAGGCGTGCGCCGCCGCGACGCGCTGACCACCGCCGCGGCCACCGACCCGCTCACCGGCCTTCCCAACCGGCGCTGGTGGGACGCGCTGATCGAGCGGGAGATGGCCGATGCCGCGATCGCCCAGACGACCATCTCAGTGGCCGTGATCGACCTCGATCACTTCAAGGCCTGGAACGACGAGCACGGGCACGCTGCCGGGGATGCGCTGCTGCGCGACGCGGCGACGGCCTGGAAGCGCGAGCTGCGCTCGGGCGATCTGCTCGCCCGAGTCGGCGGGGATGAGTTCGTGGTCGCGCTGCCCGGCTGCGATGCCCACCACGCCGTCGAGATCGTCAGCCGGCTTGGCCGGGCGATCCCAGACGGTGCGACGGCGTCGTCGGGAGTTGCGACCTGGGACGGCCAGGAGAACACGCAGGAGCTGATCGCGCGCGCGGATCGGGCGCTGTACACGTCCAAGGCCGACGGCCGCGATCGCACCTCGCTGGCCGCCTGACCGCGACGAGCCGTGGTTGGGGGGTTTGCCCCAGTGCGCAGCGCCCATCGGCGACATAACGTGACGATGTGGACAATCGCGAAGACTACGTTCCGATTCGCGCGCTGGTCACCGGAATCCCGCTGATGCTGATCGCGGGCACGCTGGCCTGTGGAGCGGTGGGAGTGCGCGAGCTGATGGTGGGGGTGATGGCGAGCGGGATCCTGCTGCTCGGCGTCGCATCACTTCTGCTGGTGACCGCCGTGATGGTCGCCGCGCGGCCGTAGGCCGTGCGGCTCAGGCCTGATAGCCGAGCTTCTCGGCGATCTGGCAGGCCCGACCCTTGATCGCGATCAGCTCGGCCTGGCGCCGCGCGAGTTCGGCCTCGGTGGTGATGGCGGCTGTTTGGATGCCTTCGAGTCGCTGCAGTAACCCAGCGATTTCTTCGAGTTCAGCGGCATCCAGTGTCATCGCAGCGCCGACTCTACGCCGCACCTGAGAACGCGTCAAGAGTTCGAGCGGGTGGTCCATTCGGGTGGTGTGCGGGGGGTGTGGCTGTCGCACGCTGCGCGCTGTTCAACCGGTAGCATCGGTCGTCCCGAAACCTGGCGGCGCACATGGCCGATCTCCCCACCGGCACAGTCACCCTCATGTTCACCGACCTGGAGGGTTCCACCAATCTCATCCGCAAACTCGGCGATCGCTACGGCGATCTGCTGGCGGATCACCGCAGGCTTGCTGCGCGAGGTGGTCGAGGGGCATGGCGGCCGTGAGGTGGACACCAGCGGAGACGGCAGCTTCATCGCATTCCCCAGTGCCCGCGACGGCGTTGCGGCCGCGGTGGCAGCTCAACAGGCTGTGGCTGGGCACGACTGGCCCGAGGACGTACCCGTGCTGACGCGCATGGCCTTGCACACCGGCGAGCCTCGCAGGGCCGAAGAGGGCTACCACGGGCATTGGCGTGCACCTCGCCGCGCGGCTGTGCCAGGTGGGCAAGGGAGGCCAGATCCTGCTCTCCCAATCGACCCGCGTGGTGGTGGCAGACGATCTGCCCTCCGAGGACGTCGGTGCGTGACCTGGGGGAGTGGTCGCTGAAGGACTTCGATCGTCCGGTGGCGGTGTTCGAGGTGGTGATCGAGGGGTTGGAGTCGCAACCCGATCCGGGACTGACCGCGCCGCGTACGGGTGGTGGTCGCAGACGACTCGGTGCTGCTGCGCGAGGGCATCGTGCGGCTGCTGGAGCAGGCCGGATTCGAGGTCGTCGGCCAGGCCGACAACCCCGATGACCTGGTACGGCGGGTGGGGTTCTCCAAGCCGGACGTGGCCATCATCGACATTCGCATGCCTCCCACCCACACCGACGAAGGGCTCCAGGCCGCCGGCCGTATCCGTGAGCGGTACCCGCAGGTGGGGGTGCTGGTGCTGTCCCAGTACGTCGAAGCCGAGTACGCGACGGCGCTTTTGGGCGAACGCACCGAGGGCACCGGCTACCTGCTCAAGGACACCGTGGCCAACGTGGACGAGTTCACCGATGCCGTCCGCCGGGTGGCGGCCGGCGGCTCGGCGCTCGATCCGGCGGTGGTGGCGATGCTGGTGGGCCGGCCCCGCTCTGACGATCCCCTGGGCGCGCTGACCCCGCGGGAACGGGAGGTGCTCGAGCTGATGGCGGAGGGGCTCTCCAACCACGGTATCGCCACCAGGCTGGTGGTGACCGAGCGGGCGGTCGAGAAGCACGTCACCAACATCTTCGCCAAGCTGGGTCTGACCGCCACCGCTGAGGATCACCGCCGGGTGCGGGCGGTGCTCACGCTGCTGGGCTCCTGAACCGAAACGAGTGGCCCGCCGGGGCGGGCCACTCGAGTATCCGGTACTGCTGTGGTGGAGGATCAGATCAGTCGCCTGAGGCCTCCGGGATCGCCTGCCGATCGCCCTCGACGCTGAACCGGGGCAGCCAGTGCAGTGGCTTGGGCAGGTACCAGTTCCAGTCTCCCAGGAGCTTCATCGATGCGGGCAGCAGCACGCCTCGGATGATGGTGGCGTCGATCAGGATGGCCGTTGCCAGACCGAGTCCGAACTCCTTGAAGTCGACCAGGCTCAGGGTGATGAAGATCCCGAACACTCCCACCATGACCACGGCGGCGCTGGTGACCACACCCGCCGTCGACTTGATGCCCTTGGCGACGGCCTCGTCGTTGCTGGCGCCGTTGTCGATCAGCTCCTTGATCCGGCTGAGGATGAACACGTGGTAGTCCATCGAGAGCCCGAACAGGATCACGAACAGGAACAGCGGCAACCAGGGCGCTACACCGCCGGTGCGATTGAATCCCAGCAGTGACGCTCCGTGTCCGTCCTGGAATACGGTCACCAGGACGCCGTAGGCGGCAGCCACAGACAGCAGGTTGAGGATGATCGCCTTGATCGGAATCACGATCGAGCGGAACGTGACCAGCAGCAGGATGAACGCCAGGCTGAGCACGAACCCGAACACCAGCGGGGTGTTCTGGATCAGTCGATCCATCTGATCCTTGTCGACGGCGGTCTCACCGGTGACGTTGGCCTGGACGCCGTCGACCTGGCCGATGGTCTGGGGGATCACTTGATCCCGCAGGGTGTCGAGGGCCCGCTTGGAGACGTGGTTGCTGCCGTTGCCGGCCAGCGGCAACGCCACCGTGGTCACCGTGTGGGACTTGTCGGTATCGATCGACACCGGCTGGTGAGCAACGCCGCTTGCCAGCGCCTCGTTCCGCAGGTGGGAGATCTGGTTGGTAACCGCGGGCGAGCTGGTGTCGTCGGCCTGGATGACCACGATCGCCGGGGACTCGCCGTTGGGGAAGGCCTGCTCGAGGTGATGCAGCACAGCCACTCCGGGGAGGTTGGGGGGCAGGTCGTTGACCCCGGTGTTGTGGATCTTGAGGTGCAGTGCGGGTGATGCGATGGCCAGCAGGACGACCACCGAAACGACCGCCGAGATCGCCGGGCGCCGAAGCACACGGTCGAGGATGGCCGACCACACGCGTGACTCGGTGCGGGCGGGGCGGCGACGGCGCCTGAACGGAATCCGGACGCGGCCCTTCTCGACGTGGCGGCCGAGCAGGGCGAGCATTGCCGGCAGCGCGGTCAGTGAGCCGAGCATCGCCACGGCCACGACCATGATCGTGCCGACTGCGAACGAGGTGGATCCCTTGTCGCCGGTCAGGAACTGTCCGGCCATTGCCACCATCACGGTGAACCCGGAGATCAGGATTGCGCGACCAGAGGTGGCCGATGCGATCTCGACCGCGCTCAGGTCGTCGCGACCTGCGAGTCGTTCTTCACGCTCGCGCTTGAGGTAGAAGAGCGAGTAGTCCACTCCCACAGCCATGCCGATCAGGGTGATCACGATCCCGGTGTTGTCGTCGATCGGGAACACGTGGCTGGGAATCGCCACCAAGCCGATCGTGGCGATCACGCCCGAGATTGCCAGCAGCACCGGCACACCGGCAGCGACCAGGGCGCCGAAGGCGATGATCAGGATGATCAACGTCACCGGCAGAGACAGCGTCTCGGCCCGCTTCAGGTCGTGCTGGATTGACTTGTCGATCTGCGTGCCCACGCTGGCATCGCCGAACTCTTCGATGCGCAGCTGGGGGTACTGCTTCTGGGCGGCGTGGATGGCGGCTTCGACCGGGGCGATGCGATCGCCGGCGGTCTGCTTGTCGCCCTTGATATCGAACGTCACCAGCGCCGAGTGACCGTCCTTGGAAACCAGGCCGGTGCCGTCAGCGTCATTTGCCGCCCGCACGTTGCTGACCACGGGGATCTTGGCGACGTGGTCGCGGATGCTCACGATCGCTGCCTTGAACGCCGGGTCATTGGCCTTCATGGATGAGCTGTGGATCAGCGCCTCTTCATGTGCGGGGGTGGGGAAGTGCTGCTCGAGCGTCTTCTCCGCCTTGCCCGACTGGCCGACGAACGAATCGGCGGGTGTCAGGCTCTTGGTGCCGACCGCAGATCCGAGCACGACTGCCAGCACCACAAACACGAGCCAGCCGACGAGCACGGACTTCTTGTGCCGAGCGCTCCAACCTCCGACGCGAGCGGCGATTCCTCCCTGGTGTCCCTTGCGCAACATTTCGACTCCTTGGATCGATTGCCCGAAACATGAGGTCTCGGTGATGACCAACCCAGCTTCGACGAGTCCCAGCGCTGTGGCGGTGGAGCAGGCAGGCGGATGGACGGTGGGTATCTCCGGGGTGGAGGTGGGGTTACCCGCACCGTGGTTGCACACCGTCGTCAATGGTGTGGCTACCCGTATCGCGGAGCGTGTGACCGTATGCGACGATTACCGCATGTGCCCGTCCGTTCTCATCGTTGATGATCACCCAGGCTTCCGCGCTCGTGCCCGTGCTGTGCTCGAGTCGGAGGGCTTCGAGGTGGTCGCAGAGGCGGGTGACGGGGCATCGGGGGTGCGCTCGGCGGCGGAGCTTGCGCCCGACGTGGTGCTGCTCGACGTGCAGCTACCCGACATCGACGGGTTCGAGGTTGCATCCCAGATCACCGCCAACGATGCGACGGTGCAGGTGGTGCTGGTCTCCAGCCGGGACGGCAGTGACTTCGGGACGCTGGTGGCGAGAAGCGGCGCGCGCGGCTTCATTCCCAAGGCGGAGCTGTCGGGTGCCGGCTTGACGGCACTTCTGAGGTGAGGGGCCGAGGGTTCACGGTCGCGGTGGCGGTCACGCTGGTGCTCGCCAGCTTGGCGGCCGTCTACATCGAGTCGGTCACCAAGGTTGAGGTTCACGAAGGGCCGTACATCGTCTTCGGCCTGGCGGTGGTGTGGGCGTTTGTGATCGCCGGCCTGATCGCGCGGCGCCGGCGCCCGTCGAACCGCACGGGGCTTTTGATGATCGGGATCGGATTCGCCTGGCTGACGGCCGCGTTCACCGATTCGCCGAACGACCTGGTGTTCACGCTCGGTCTGATTCTGAACAACTTCTGGCCGGCGCTGCTGGCCCACCTGCTGCTGTCGTACCCGACCGGGTACCTCGATCGCCTCTCCCGCCGGGTTGTGATCGTGACCTACCTGGACACGGTGGTGCTGTCGCTTCTGATCCTGCCGTTCTCCCAGCCCCGGCTGGACGGCCAGGGCGCCGACTCGCACTCCGCCGATAACCTGGCGCTGGTGTCCCACCAGCCGGGGCTGGTGCAGGCGGCGGCGGTGGTTTCCCAGCTGGTGGCGCTGGGGATCGTGGTGATGGTGCTATGGATCGTGTGGCGGCGGTGGCGGTCGGCGTCGGACGCGACCCGGCGGGTGCTGGGCCCGATGTATCTCACCGGAGCGGCGACCATCGTCGTGCTGCTGGCGTTCACGGTGCTGTTCGTGACCTTCTCCGGAATCTCCCAGACGCTCTTCTTCTACGTCTTCACTGTTGCTTTCACCGCCATCCCGGTGGGGTATCTGTTTGGGATCCTGCGCACCCGGTTGGACCGTTCGGGCGCGGTGGAGACGCTGATCGGCACTCTGCGAGCGCAGAACGCTCCGGGAGGGCTGCGCGAGGCGTTGCGGGTAGCACTCAACGATCCGTCACTCGACCTGGCCTATCGCCGGCCGGGGACGGACGAGTACCTGGACGTCGCGGGCGAGCGCTATCTGCTGCCTGAGCCTTCGCCGGAGCGGGCTGTGACCACCATCGAGCACGACCGGGAACCGGTGGCTGCGCTGATGCACGACCCATTCCTGCTGGATGATCCCGGGTTGATCGACGCGGTCTGCGGACCGGCGGCGCTGGCGATTGAGAACGAACGGCTGCAGGCTGAACTGCGAGCCCGGCTCCAGGAGGTGAGCGTATCCGAGCGCCGCCTGCGAGACGTGCTCGAGACCGTCCAGTTGATCGCCGTCAGCCTCGACCTGGAAGGGCGGATCACGTTTGCCAACCAGTACTTCGCCGATCTGACCGGTTGGACTCGTGAGGAGCTGATCGGCCAGAGCTGGATGGACCGGTTCCCCAGCGGCGACCCCGAGTTCGTCCAGCGGGTCAAGGCCGACGAGATCCTCGTGCACGACGAGCAACCGCTTGTGACCAAGGCCGGTGACACGCGTGAGATCCAGTGGAGCAACACGCTCACACGCGACGTCGACGGCGCGATCCGCGGTGCCACCAGCATTGGCGAGGACGTGACCGAGCGAAACCGCAGCGCCCGCCAGGAGGAGGCGTTGCGGCGGCTGGCCACCATGGTCGCGGTGGAAGCGCCCGCCGGCGAGATCTTCCACACCGTCACCGAGGATGTTGCTCAGCTGCTGGATGCGCAGACGTCCAACCTGGTGCGGTTCGACGGTCCCTCCACCGGTACTGTGGTTGCGGCCTGGGGCCAGCCCGACGTGACCAGCCTGCCGGTCGGCGAGCAGGTGATCTTCGACGGGCCCACCGCCGTGCCGATCGTTCGTCGCACCGGTGAGGCCGCCCGGGTCGATGACTACTCCCACATCGACGGCGAGCTGGCCGAGCGGCTCCGAGCCCTGGGCTTACGCTCGACCGTGTCTGCACCGGTCACCGTTGACGGCCGGGTGTGGGGCGCCATCACCGTTTCGACGATCGGGGAGCAGACGCTCGCTCCCGATGCGGAGACCCGCATCGTCCAGTTCACCGAGCTGGTGGCGGTCGCGCTTTCCACCGCCGAGGCCCGTTCCCAGCTGGCGGCGTCACGGGCGCGGATCGTGGCTGCAGGGGATGCTGAGCGCCGGCGGCTGGAGCGAAACCTGCACGATGGTGCCCAGCAGCGGCTGGTCTCACTGGCACTGGGATTGCGGATGGCCCGCTCGGCGGTGGGGGAGGATTCCGATGCGGCCGCGCTGCTTGATTCCGCCAGCACCGAGCTGGCCGAGGCGCTGGCTGAGCTGCGTGAGCTGGCGCGCGGCATCCATCCGGCGGTGCTCACCGACCGGGGCCTCGAATCAGCCGTGAGCGCGCTCACCAGCCGCTCGGCGGTGCCGGTCAAGGTGGGGCTGGATCTTCCCGGCGAGCTGCCGGCGCAGGTCGAGGCCGCGGCGTATTACGTGATCGCCGAGGCGCTCACCAATGTCACGAAGTATGCGCGGGCGACGTCGGCAGAGGTCACCATCACCGCCGATCGCAGCGCGATCCAGGTTGACGTTTCCGACGACGGTGGTGGCGGTGCCGACCCGGAGGGGGGTAGCGGCCTGCGTGGCCTCGCCGACCGGGTTGAGGCGCTCGGCGGGACGCTTCGGGTGGTGAGCCCAAAGGGCGGGGGAACGCGGGTGACCGCCCAGCTTCCACTCCCGGTGGCGTCGGACGCGGTGGCGGTGCCGGGCCCCAGTGCTACGACCTGATTGACACATATGTCACGTCCTGGGAGACTCGGGGCTCACTACCGAGGGGGACAGGATGAAGCGCTTCTGGGCCAAGGCGGTTGTGATCGCGGTGATCGCGATGGTGGGCTTCTCGGTGTCTGCGATGGCGTCCGAGCACCATGCCAAGCCGCGCGTGTTTGCACCGCACAGCCACCCATACGGCAGTTCGTATCGAGCGTGGGCGGCGGACTGGTTCAGCTGGGTGGCGGAGACGCCCACCCCCCAGAACCCATTCGTGGATCCCAACAACTGCGGGCCGTTCAACTCGCACAAGGTCTGGTTCTTGGGCGCCTCCACCGGGGGATTCGTCGAAGCCAACTGCACAGTGCCGCAGGGTAAGGCCCTGCTGATCAGCCCGGCCGGCGACTTCTGCTCCGGCGGAACCGACAATCTCTTCACAAGCGCCGAGCTGCGTGCCTGCGCGCGCGCCAAGACTTCGGAACTCGAGGGCGTGCGGGTGACGATCGACGGCTGCAAGGTGCCGCACATCGGGCGGTTCTACGTGGTCACGCGGAAGTTCACGGTCGACCTTCCCGCCGACAACATCTTCGGTCTTCCCGAGGGGAGCACGCCCGCTGCGGTGGGCGGCGTTTTCGTGATCATCAAGCCGCTGTCGGTTGGCCACCACACAATCGTCGGCCACATCAGCTCTCCGATCGACGCGACCATCAAATACCACATCACGGTGAAGGCACACTGAGCTGCGCCAGGAGAGGCCCGGATCCCGGTGACATGTGGGAGGTCCGGGCCTTCCGGCCGCCGCTGAGACGGCCGATAACCAGGAGTATGAGTCACGACTTCTCCGGGCTCGGACCCGATCCAGGGCCGGGTCGATTCGCCCGCACGATGGAAGCTCGGCGAGGCTGCTCAACGAAGCGTGTATGGATCGCTGTGCGCCTTGTGCTGCCCGCACGAGGAGGCTCTCTGTGTTCGTCGGCGAAGACCGGGAGATGGAAGAAGATCTGACCGCGGGTACCCACGGGCGCACCATCGACTTCGCCCGGGTGGTGGCGTTCACCGACGGCGTGTTTGCGATCGCGATCACGCTGCTGGTGCTGGGGCTGGACATCCCCGGCGGCCAGGACAACCTGTCGAAGCTGCTGCGTGCCCAGGAGTCGAACCTGGTCGCCTACATCCTCAGCTTCATCGTGATCGGCCGGCTGTGGTTGATCCACCACGGCTTCGTCGGCGGGTTGCGGCGGTTCGACAAAGGGCTGATCCACCTGACGTTGTTCTACCTCGCCTGGATCTGCCTGATTCCGTTCACGTCCGAGCTGCTCGGCAACTACGGCGGTCACGTGGAGGCGGTGGTGATCTATGCGGCGGTGATCGTGGGGGTGACGCTGACGTTCGCCGCTCAGATCGCCTACGCCTACCGCCGGGATCTGCTGCAGCCGGGCTATCGCCTGTATGCGCGCGCCCACGCTGCGCCCGGGGTGCTGGCTGCGTCGACCGGGTTTGTGCTGTCGATCCCGGTGGCGTTCGTGAACCCGACCGCGGCTCAGCTGCTGTGGCTGGTAGCACTGTTCCTGCCCCACCGGATAGGGACGTGGCTGGGCGGCCGGCTGCTCGGCCCCGATACCCATCCCGGAGACGGGTAACTCGTTCCCGGCTGCAGCCGGGAACGATGAAATACTCCGCGCATGTCACGATCGGTTGCCTACGCCTGGAATCAGGATGTGGCGCTTGCCTACGAGGTGGTCGGCGAGGGGCCGGTCGATCTGCTGCTACTGGCCGGGGCGCCATCGAACCTCGACGTGCAGTGGGAGAGCCCGCACTACGCTGCCTTGCTGCGCGGGCTGGCGGACGGTCATCGGCTGATCGTGACCGATCGCCGGGGTACCGGCCTTTCGGATCGGTTTGCGCCCACAGCGATCCCTCCGATCGAGTCTCTGACGGACGATCTGTTGCGGGTGATGGACGCCGCCGGCTCGCAGCGGGCGGTGGTCATGTCGTGGGGCGAGACGACGATGGTGGCCCAGCTGTTTGCCGCGTCTCATCCCGATCGCTGCGCCGGGCTGATCATGGTCGACCCCTCGACCGTCTGGTTTCCGACCGAGGACATGCCCTGGCTGCCCGATGCGGGGCAGCAGGAGCTGATGCTTGCGCGTGACCGGCTCAGCTGGGGCACCACGGTCGGGGAGCATCATTTTCGGTACATGGACGAGCGCGAACGCGACTGGTATCTGCGCTTCGAACGGTCAACCGCTGCGCCCGGCGCCTTGGTCGCCGAGGAGCGGCGGTGGATGGAGACCGACACTCGCAGCCTGCTTCCTGCGATCCAGGTGCCGACGCTGGTGATGGTCGACGAAGAGGGCACCGGCTACATCGCACCCGAGATCGGGCGCTACATCGCCGGGCGGATCCCCTCCGCGCGGCTGGCGTCCTTTCGCTCTCAGAATGAGCAGTACTGGTACACCCCGGCCAAGGCGATTCTGGCTGAGACCCACGCGTTCATTGGTGGCCTGGGCACCGACGATCCTGTGCACCACCGCGTGCTGGCGACCGTGCTTTTCACCGACATCGTGGACTCCACCGCTCAGGCCGCTGTGGCCGGGGATCAGGCCTGGCGGCGGGTGCGCGAACAGCACGACGCGATCATCCGGTCGAGCATCGGACGCTACCGTGGCCGCGAGGTCAAGACCATGGGCGATGGGTTCCTGGCGGTGTTCGACGCCCCCGCTCGCGCGGTCAGATGCGCTCAGGAGATCACCGGCGGCGTCGGCAGCCTCGGGATCGAGGTTCGCGCCGGGCTCCACACCGGCGAGATCGATATGGACGGCCAGGATGTGTCGGGGATCGCGGTTGCGATCGGCGCTCGGGTCAACGCCCTGGCCGGTGCCGGCCAGGTGCTGGTGTCTCAGACGATCAAGGATCTCACCGCCGGCTCGGGGATCGAGTTCGAGGACCGCGGCGTGCACGAGCTGAAGGGTGTGCCGGATCGGTGGCACATCTACGCCGCGAAATAGTGGATACTCGGCACTGGGTCGTTCGGCAGGGACCCATCGGCTCACCGTTTGACGAAACTCGTCGCAAAGGAGATGCGTATGCTGCTCGCCGGTTCAGCGGTCGTCTGGATAATCGTGCTCGCGGTCGCGGTGTTGACGATCGCCGGCATCTGGATGACGTACGTCAAGGCCGACCAGCCCGGCTGGGCGTCGATCATCCCGTTCTACAACATCTACGTGATGTTGAAGATCGTCGGGCGACCGGGATGGTGGCTGATTCTCTTCTTCATCCCGTTCGTCAACATCATCGTGGGAATCATGGTCTACATCGAGTTGTCTCGAAGCTTTGGGCACGGAGTGGGGTTCGCGATCGGGCTGTACTTCCTCCCGTTCATCTTCTGGCTGATCCTGGGCTTCGGCGAGGATCGCTACCTGGGCCCGGCCGCTGCCAGCGGGCAGTAGGGCACGCGTCGCACACGTCTAGGAGGTCGCGCCTGTTGCCGCGTTGTACTTTGACCTGCAACTAGCGGTCGATGTACCAGCGCCAGTGAACTTGGTGCCGGTGGGGCGAGCGCCACCGGCGGCGGGCGCGGCCCACTAGCGTCCGGCGCCGTGCGCATCCTCGTCACCGGCCCGCACCGTTCGGGCACTCGCTGGGTAGGCCAGGTGCTGGCAGCCTCTGCGACCCCGGTGGGGTTCATCTGGGAGCCGTTCAGCCCCAAGCATCGCCCGGGAACGTTCCCACCGGGCTGGAGCCATTACTTCCACTACGTCTGTGACGAGAATGCTGAGGAGGTGCGGGAGCCGTGGCGGGAGATGCTGGAGTTCCGCTACCAGCCGGTGGCCGAGCTGCGCACCGTCCGCACGCCCAAGGGCGCTGCCCGAATGGCTCGCGACTGGAGGCGATTCCGGGCATTGCGGCGCCGACGGGCGTCGCCCCTGGTCAAGGACCCGATCGCGCTCTTTTCGACGGAATGGCTGGTGCGAAGCTTTGATATGCAGCCTGTGGTGATGGTGCGCCATCCGGGCGCGCTGGTTGCGACCATCACCCGCCGCAATTGGCATCACCGCTTCGCCGACTTCCTCGACCAGCCGTACCTGATGCGCGACCTGCTCTCTGAGCGCCGGGACGAGATCGAGCGGCTCGCGGCCGAGCCGCCGTCCGCATTCGACGGTGCCATCGTGCTTTGGAACATCCTCACCGCGCACGTGGCAGACCTGGCTCGGCGGCACCCCGACTGGATCATGCTGCGGCATGAGGACGCCTGCCGCGAGCCGGCGGCCCGGTTTCGCGCGGTCTACGAGCGGCTCGGCCTGAGCTGGACGCCAGAGGTCGAGCGATTCCTCGACCACACCACCAGTTCGTCCAACCCCACCTGGCATCCGCGAGCCGATTCGATCTTACGACACAGTGCCGCACACGTTGATTCCTGGAAACGCGAGCTGACACGCGATCAGATCGCGGAGATCCGGGCGCGAACCGAGCAGATCGCCTCGGAGTTCTACACCGACGCCGATTGGTGAGCGTCCAGCGCTCTCGTCGGTTGACTTTCGCAGAGTGACCTGCGACGTTTACTTTCATGAGTGATCCACGCAAGGCGCCGTTCGGCGCGGTGCGCCTCGCCGACGTCGTTCTCGCCACCGATATCGCCCCGGACTATCCCGATGCCACGGATGGGGAGGGGGCGGGCGCGCGAAACTTCCATCTCGTCCGCCGTCACTTCGACATTCGAGCGTTCGGGGTAAACGGGATCACCGGGAACACGGGCGATGAGATGGTGGAGCCGCACGACGAGCGCGACGACGAAGCCCAGCTCACCGATGGCCACGAGGAGCTGTTTGCGGTGATGAGCGGGCACGCCGTCTTCACCGTGGATGGCGAAGATCTCGACGCCCCCGCCGGCACGGTCGTGTTCGTGCGCGACCCGGCTCTCACCAGGAGCGCGAGGGCGACCGCCGACGGCACAGCGATCCTCGCGATCGGGGCCGCCCAAGGAGTGCCGTTCGGGGTCTCGCGGTGGGAACGCGCGTGGTTCCCCTGAGGGACGAAACCCTGGCCGCCAACCGCCCCAGACGGTTCTCCTCCGGAGAGCGTTTCACGCCGCCCCCATCAGTGCCCTCAACTCCACTCCCCCGTCGGGTGTAACCACGTACAGGTTCTCGACACGGGCTCCCAGCCGACCGGGAAAATAGACGCCTGGCTCCAGCGCAATCACCATCCAGTTTTCGAACTCGGTGGTGCCGGTCGGTGTGATGTACGGCTCATCGAACATGCCGAGGCCAAGACCGTGGCCACCGTAGTGGAAAAACTCTCCGTCTGGGAACGCATCCAAGATCCGGCCCTGCATGTGTGAAAACACGTGGGCGCCGGTGTTCCCTGGCCGGAGCTCGGTCGCCGCGCCGTTGAGAATCTCCACGAGGCCCGCCCGTGTCTGGGCCGCAGCTTCGTGATCGTCCGAGACGTGCGTCTCAGCTGAGTCGCCGTAGTAGCCGTTTGCACCGATCACGATGTCCGCCAACACCACGTCGCCACTGTTGACTGTCCGCGGACCAGGGACGTGGATCGGACTGTACGCGTGCGCGGTATTCGGGCCAGAGAGGAGATCGCAGAGAAACTCAATCGGCGAACCGTTGATGTTCTGGGCGAGCGAGCACGCCGCGCTGAACAACTCGATCTCGCTGGCGCCGGATCGGGCGAGTTCGCCCACGCACTGCTGAGCAACCCAGCACAGCTCATAGCTGTGTAGCACCTTCGCGAGCTCGTCGCCATCCTTCACCCGCCGGATCCGTTCCACCGCGC
This sequence comes from uncultured Actinomycetes bacterium, assembly GCA_963811675.1. GTDB lineage: Bacteria > Actinomycetota > Thermoleophilia > Gaiellales > JAICJC01 > CAVPTL01. The sequence goes on from CAWESH010000007.1 coordinate 74,060, forward strand.
CGGACACGTCCTCGTGCGCCGCCGTTGAGTGCTCACGCAGCATTGCACCCATGCCGCCGATCTCGTCCGATACGCCGACCCGCGCGCCTGACGACACTTCTGGAACCGACGCGGCGGCGGCAGCCATGAGCATCAGCGGATGCGGCTGGATGCTGAAACCTCGATCGCCGTATGGCAACACCATGTCAGCGTCCCCGAGCGACTGTGCTGACGAAAGCTCGTCGGCGGTGACGATGAGCGTCCGAATCCCGTCCTTGTCCACAACGACGGTCGCCGGGCTCCGGAGTACCTGGCGTAGCCCGTGAGATGAGCGACGTGGCGTCGTCCGAAGAGCACACATGCATCAAGGGAGGCGGCATCCATCACGGCGCAAAGGCGCTCCGTGCGACGCGGGGCGGGGGGCATTGGCACTGAGCCGGTGAGCTTCACACTTCGGTGACGCATGAAAGCGCCCCATCGATGACCATGCACGAGCCGTTGATGTAGGCGGACGCGTCTGATGCGAGAAAGGCCGCGAGCGTGCCCACCTCGGACGGATTGCCGAGCCGCCCAGCGGGGATTGCGGCGACGTAGCGGTCCTCATCGATCTCACCCCTGGCCACGTCAGCGTCCCACATCGGTGTTCGCTCCGCTCCGGGCGCAATCGCATTCACCCGGATACCGTGCGGCGCCCATTCCCCCGCGGCCACCTTGGTCATCATGATCACGGCCGCCTTCGGCGCGCAGTACGTGATTCGCCCGACATTCGGCGAAAACCCGCGTACGGACGCGATATTGATGATGGACCCGCCGGCCCCTTGATCAAGCATGACGGTGGCGGCCGCGCGCATACCAAAAAACACTCCTGTCTGCATCACGGCGATGGAGTCGAACCAATCCTTGTCTGAAACCTTGTGGGTATGCGGACCGGTTCGACTGATGCCGGCGTTGTTCACGAACACGTCCAGTCTGCCGAGGTCTCGGACCAGTCCCGCCACCGCAGCATCCACCTGATCGCTGCTGGACACGTCGGTTTGGTACACGCCGGCGCGGACACCGTGCCCGCGGAGTTCAAGAGCAGCTTCATCTCCGGCGTCCCGGTCGAGCTCCAGCACCGCAATATCTGCGCCTTCCGCCGCCAGCGCGTTTGCAATCGCTTGGCCCAAACCGGTGCCTGCACCCGTCACCGCTGCGACTTTTCCGCTTAACGAGCCCATGATGCCACGCTCCTTTGTCCTGGCCCAGCAGATGGGTCGGGTTAGTTACCTGACGCCCAGGTTGTGTAGTTTTGGAGATCCTGGGGGTGCAGCTTGCGGTACTTCTCGATTACCGACGGGCATATCGCGGCCGCCTGGTCGACGGTCATACGACCTCCCGCGAAGCTATAATTCACTATATGAAACACACACGTAGAATGTTACTAAGATCTATCACGCCGTGACATATTGCGTCAAGCGCACAACCGAGTTTGCGCCGCCCCGTTCAGATTGTGTAACAAACCGCCGATGCCAGGGGGGATTGTGTTCATACTCTGGTGAATACATGTTCCCTTACGGCCTGGGTTCGTTAATCAGTCGCCGCAGACATGCGAGACTCATCGCAATGCGCGCCTCTTGGTCGTCGATGTCAGCGGCATTGTCAAGCCCTTCGATGGCGAGGTGAAACCCTCGGCCGTCTGTACCGGCGAGCAGGGCAGCCACCAGTTGGCTCAGGGGAGCAACCCCTTCGCCGGGATAGCGGTACAACACCTCAAAGCCGCGCCGATGGTAGCCGTCCGGCTGCTGGATGGAGCGGAAGATGAAATCCTTCACATGGCCGGCCGGGGACAGCGGCGCGAGCTGTTCGACTACTCGCACCGGATCCGCCAGCTCGGCGACCGCGTTGATCATGTCGAGGAACACTCCGGTTCTCTCAAGTCCAACTGCGCTCACGATCGCCTGGTACTCGGAGATCGAGAAGTCGGAGTGGTTCTCCAGCAGCAGCCGAATGCCAGACGCCAGCGCCTCATCCGCAGTGCGATCGAGCACGTCGGTCACAAAGGTCTGTTCATCCCGAATCAGGTCGGGCCGGCCGGCGAGTTCAGATCGGTAAAAACCCGATGCCACACGGAGAATCGGACTGCCCATCGCGGCGGTACCCTCCAGCCATCTGCGCACACGATCCACCCCGTCGGCGACGGTGTCACCGCTGCGCGCCGCGCCCAGAAAATCTCCGGACGCCAGCAAGGACATGCCACTCGCATTCTCACGCAACCGTTCGACTCCAGCAACTCCGGCCTTGCGGAGATGGTGCAAATTGACCTGTACGTAGTCACACTGCAACCGCTGTGCGGTATCAACGATGGCCTGGAGGTCGACCGCTCCGGTCTCCAGTCGCGTATGCCAGCAGAGCGTGTCCACCCCGAGCAGTACCTTCGGCGGATCATCCCGCCCAGGCGAGGTCGACTCGGTGTGCGTAGCAGGTCTTGCCATCACCTCATCCGATTCCAAGCGCGGCAAGTGCCGCGTCCTCGCGTTGGTAGCGCTTGGGGGAGCGATCGGCGGCCACGTTCCACCATTCCCAGTACTCCTCGAGCATGCGACGGTTGCCGGTCGGCATCTCGATGTCCAGATCGCGCTGCAGTTTCGATCCGTCCAACACATAGTGGTGCGCCGGAAACGGAAACACCAAGTTTGCGAGATCGACAGTCTCGGAAGCGACGCCCAGCTCTTGCTCGTCAATTCCGACTATTCGGGGTTCAACGCCCGCGACGTCCGCGCACAGGTCAATCCATCCACGATTTGTGACAGCCGAAGGATGAGCACAGTTGTAGGCTTGGCCGCCGCCCCGACCCGGGTTCTCAAGCGCCGCAACGAGCGCCCTGACAACGTCTCTTGCATAGACGAACTGGTTCAGCGCGGTTCCTCCTCCGGGTAGGAGAATCGGCGAGCCTGCCAGAAGCCGCGAGAATGCGAATGACTCGCGGTCTGTGAAGTTGCCCGGACCAAGGATGAATGGGAGACGAAACACTGTTACGACAATGTCGCCCGCTGCGTGGGCCTGCCACAGCAGTCGCTCAGATTCGACCTTCTCCTGACCGTATTGGCCCCATATCGGGAACGGACCCAGCGGCGTTGTTTCGGGCCATGGCAGTTCCTCAGACGGACGGTAGACAGCCCCGCTGGAGATGAAAACGTAGTGACCCACGCGTCCCCTGAACGCCTCGAGGGCATCCCGCGTCCATTGGGAGAAGTATCCGGACATATCGAGGACAGCATCGAACCGGGCTGAATCGAGCTGAGCCAGACTGCCGGAGTGGGAGCGATCGCCAATCACCGACGTGGTTCCGTGGATGGCGCCACCGGTTTCACCGCGGTGGAAGAGCGTGACGTCGGCCCCCGCCTCCACGAGGGTTTCTGCCACGTGACTCCCGACGAACCGGGTGCCACCCAGAATCAGAAGCTTCACCGCGTTCCGTTCACTCGACCGAGCCGGTGGCCGGTCGATGCGGAGGCTGAAACAGCTCAACCGGGATTCCATCTGGATCTCGCAAGTACAGCGCCAACCCACCCGCGTTAATCCCGGTATCGACGTCAACCGGTGGGCTCAGAAAGCTCTCGACGCCCGCTGACCGCAGCCGATCGTACAGCTCCGGAAGATCATCCACGATGAAACAAAGGTGCGATGTCCCGACATCCTTGGGCTCATGGTGTCCCGCATTGGCGCCGGGCGGGGCCAGATACTCGAACAGCTCCACCACGTGGCCGGCGCCGGGAACCGCCAAGTGCGCCATCCGCACATGGGCGTCTGGGTAGCCGACGATTGCGGCTACGTAGCCACCTTCTTTTTCCTGGGTGGCGAGCACTTCCAGCCCAAGCAGGTCGCAGTAGAAGTGCATCGACCGGTCGAGATCCGCGACGGTGTAGCCGGTGTGATGGACAAACTGTATGCCGCTCAAGATATCGCTCCACACTGTGAGGTTTGCTCGGCGTCGGGACGAAGTCTGATCATGATCACCCTGTTCTGGTTATGGAAGCCGGAGAATACGAACGAGCCAGATCGGCAATCTCCACCACAGTGGAGATGAGATCGTCCCTCGAGGCTCTGTAGCGCTCGGCAGGAACGGAGATACACAGTGCGACAGTTCCGTCATCGTCAGCAGGCGCAGCGATGCACGAAACCCCTTCCACGACTCCCTCGTCGTCAATTGCGTAGCCGTGGTTTCGGATCTGCTGAAGCTCCCGGCGCAGCAGCTCCACACGCTCGCTGCGGTCGGCTGACGGGAACGAGCGACTGTGTGAGGCGACGTATCGTTCAAGCATCCCTGGCGGACCCATCGCGAGCAGGATTTTTCCGGCAGCTCGGGCGTGGGTGAGCTCTGCGTAACCTATGTGGACACCCGCAACCCGAACCGCCCGATGTCCCTCGACGACCGACATGACCATCGCTTCGCCATATCGCCACCCCGAGACATAAGCGGTTTCACCGGTCCGCTGCGCGAGGTGGCGCAACTGATCCATGAGGTAGTTCGGCACGGAGATCTGAGCCAGGAAGCCTTCTGCTAGGAGCCCGATGCGAGGGCCGAGCTGGTAGCGCCGGTTCTCAGACTTCATCAGGTATCCCGCGTCAAGCAGGGTGTTTATGAGGTGATACGCGGTCGACACTCTGACGCCAAGCTCATCGGCGACATCGCGAACGGTGCGACCGTCCGGATTTAAGGCCACGAACTCCAGCAGCGTGGTCGCGCGAGCAACTGACTGGATGCGGGTGGGTAGCCCGCTCATCCCACCACTATATGAACTGGGTTCAACATGTTGGTGTGACGCTAACAGGCGGTCGGCCGACCGTCAACTGTGCCGGCGTCCTCCTGATCGGCATGCGGAGATGCCGCCAGGGCGGCCCGCGGCTCAGGCGTCGATACGGTCATGCCGGCGCGAAGGCGGGCGAGTTCCCAAATCGCTGAGACGTCGTTGCAATTACGAGAACGACCCAGACTGCGGGGCAGGGACTCGAACCCCGACTACCTGATCCAGAGTCAGGCGTCCTACCATTAGACGACCCCGCAAGGGGCGGGCGAAGGATACCAGAGGACGGTCGGGCGGCCGTGCCCCCGGGAGGGCGCCCGGAGCGATACTGCGGGCAATGATTGTGACTCGTCCCGCTACCCCGGGCGACGCTGATGCGATCGCAACCATCCACATCGCCGCCTGGCGGGCAGGGTATCTCGGCATACTTCCCGATCGGCTGCTGGAAGCTCTCGACCACTCCCAGCGGGCGGCCAGGTGGGTGGACATCCTGTCTCGCGACCAACCCGGATCCCGGACGGTTGTGGCCGAGTCCGCGGGTGAGCTTTGGGGGTTCGGAGGGCTGCGGCCGAGCCTCGAGACCGAGGCGAACGGAACATCGGTGGGAGAGGTGGCGGCGGTGTACGTCGACCCGGCCCACTGGCGAGCCGGCGTGGGCCGCTCACTGATGAGTGCGCTCGAGGCCGAGGCACTCGCCTTCGGCTTCGAGCAGCTCGAGCTACGCGTGCTGGAGCAGAACGACCGCGCACGTGCCTTCTACGAGAGTCGCGGATGGCAGACAGACAACGTTTCGCTGCCCGATCGGGCGGGCGTCAGCCAGCACGGGTTCCCCGATGGCGTTGCGGTGAGGGTGGTGCGCTACACGCGGGCGATCAGCGCACGGTGAACGACGCTGAGTCCCAGCACACGTACCCGTCGTCGAGACACAGCCACACCTTGTAGTTGCCGGCTTTCAGCGGCCAGTCGCCGTGATCGGTGCGCCCGATCTGTGCCGCTGCCGTTGATCTCGGAGTTGACGTAGCGCCACTCCAGCAGGTCGAGCGTCAGCGGGGTGCCGTTGGGCGTGTTCACCGACAGCCAGTCGTATCGGTTGCCGGGGTCGTTGCGCCAGCTGACGGCGATCGGCTCACCGACCGCGAACACCTGCTTGGCGACGGCGATCGACGGCTGGGCGTGAGGAGCGACGATGGTGACATTGGTCGGCGTGGGGGTGGAGGAACCGGCGCCGGCCAGCCGGATCGCGTAGATCCCCGGCAGGAGCGCCGCACTCGGGAACTGGCACGTGGCCGTCGCGGGCACCGCCGGTGGATCGCGCCGCGACTGTGGCGCCGCCGCGGCGCAGCTCGACACGCACGCCGGAGCTGGACGGGGCGTGGAAGCTGACCCCGATTGAGTCGCCACGGTAGACGCGGAATGAGTCGACCGCGACCAGGTCGGGCGGCTTCACCGGATGCACCCGCAGGGTGGTGACCACGGCGCGGTGGTCGGACACCCACGGTTTCACCGGGATGTCGGTGTAGGGCGAGCCCGGGTAGCCGACGATCTGGGATCGCAGGGCCGTGGCCGGCCCGGCTGCCCAGACGATGTCGATCCGGTCGGAGTACTTCGGCGCCGAATGTTGGAACAGCGGATAGCCGCTGGGCCAGGTGAAGCCGAGCGACTTGACCACATTGGGGTGAAGCTGACGGTAGGTGTCGTGGAATCCGGCCTGCTCGATCGCAAGCGACACCGGCCAGCGGACGCTGTAGGGCAATCCGCGGGCATGCACCACCGCGGGCGTCCAGTCACGCCACGAGGGTGAGTTGAAATCGCCGGTGAGGATGGTGGGGACGCCGGCTGCGATCAACGGCTGGGCGGCGGCCAGGATCGGCTTCATCCACGGGATCCGGCCGACGTTCTCGTTGTGCAGGATCCGCGCCAGGCCCTTGCCGTCGCGCACGCCGTAGGGGCCGTAGGGGGCTGAGGGCAGGTGGGTGTTGAGCATCGCCACCACGCGTCCGGGCGCGATCTGGACATAGGCATAGACGCTCTTGGCGCCGCCGGGCTCGAGGATCGGATAGCGCGAGACGGTGTGCAGCCGGGGGTAGGCGTACCAGCCCGGGCCGAGCATGCGTGCGATCAGCCGGGTGCGTCCGAACGGCTCCTGCAAACCGACCACATCGGCCTTGGCGGCGCGGATCGCGTCCACCACGCCCTGTTCCTGGGAGGCCGTTTGGGACGAGGCCGGGCCGTGTTCCCAGCCCCACTCGCCGCCGGCCATGTTGTAGGTCATGACCCGCAAAACGACGCTTCCGTGGGTGTGCGCAGCCGGCGACACAGATGCCGCCCGGCCGGTCGTCGAGAGCCCCACACCCACGGCGATCACGGTGAGAAATGCAATCAACCGCCACACGGCCGCGAGCCTACCAGATTGCCAGGTTGCCAACAACGGCACCTGCATACGCCGCGGATATCCCGGATCGGTCTACAGCTCAAACGGCGGCAGCAGCCGCTTTTCCGAATCGCCCTCGATGGTCGCCCGCACGGTGATGTGCTCCTCCAGCCCTGAGCCGCGCAGCTTGCTGCGCAACAGGTTGTCCACCTGGTAGAGGCCGGCGGAGTTATTCATCTCGATGTCCACCAGCACGTGCCCGGAGTCGTGGTGGATCCGCACCGCCTCGATGGCCGCTGCCGACAGCGAATGGATCGACACCCGGCCGGCCTCGAACGGGATCCGGGAGCGGCCTTTGGCCATGTCCAGCGCGTCTGCCACGCGCACGATCCCGGCTTCGACCGACAACGGCTGGCCGTCGGATCGGTGCGAGATGATCGTCTGCAGCACCTCGGCCTCGACGATCGTCTTGTCGGGCTCGTCGTAGATCCCCTCGAGCAGCCGCGGCAGCCGGTCGGCGGCCAGGAACAGGCTCATCTCCTCGTGGCCGTTGCGGTGCACCGCCATGCCGAGGCAGTGGGTCAGGCAGCCGAGCACGACGACGACCTCGGCGTCCTCCTGGCGCATGCCGTAGTCGGTCACCATGCCCGGCTCGACGCCGGCGCGGCGCAGCTCGCGGACGAGCTTGAGGCCGATGTTGGTGACGATCTGGATGTGCACCCAGGAGTGGTCGTTGATCTGCAGGCGGGTGACCGCATTCACGTTGGCGGCGTGCCACAGCGCCTTCAGCGAGTCGTCGCGGTTGACCCGGTCGATCACGTCGCGCAGCGTGCGGTTGCCTCGCGCGGGCAGCGTGATGCGCATGTCGCGGATCGCCTCGGTCGGCGTCATCCGGGCGCCGCGCTCGGCCCGCGGGCTGACCGGCGTGCCGGGCTCGGGGTCGGCTCCCTGCGGAATCTCGCTCGGGCTCGGTGTCGGTGGCTGTCGGCGTCGTCGGTCACGCCGTCAGGCTATCGCACCGCAGGCGGTCAGCGGCCCGCCGGGCAGGACCCGCCAGCCGAACACGAACGCGTCGTGGTACCAGCCGGCGCCGGCGCCCATGTAGTCGAGCGTGACGCCGTCACCGCCGCCGTGGCTGTTGATCGTCCAGCCCTTGCCGAGGTAGATGCCGGTGTGGTAGACGGTCGCCGACGCCGTGTTGACGCCGTTGGGGTCGGCGCTCCAAAAGACGATGTCGCCGGCGTGCAGGTTGGCGTAGCGTGATGCGCTTGCCGACCGGCAGCGCCGCGGCCATGTCGTAGGTGCTGCGGGCCTGGATCGCCGCGTTGCCGCTCCAGGAGAAGCCGTCGGCGAGCGTGTAGGTGTGCTCCTTCATGATCCACCAGACGAAGCCCGAGCAGTCGAAGCCGCCGGCGGCCTGGGTGCCGTAGGGCGACGCGGTGGTCGGCCACTCACCGGCCCACACGTACGGGCGCGCCGGCGTACTGCAGCGCCATCCCCAAGCACCTTGCTGCGCGAGCGGCGACCAGGCCGGCAGCGCGTGTTGCGACGGCGATCTTGGCAGTCACGTGCTCGTGGCGTAGCTCAGGAGCTAGGTGGCCGAGCGCGTAGGCCTCGACGGCCAGGTTCAGCCGCCGCATCGGCGTGCGCGGCCACGTCTCCCACGCATCCGACCCGTCGGGCGCGTTGACGCGCGCGCCCAGGGCCCGGACGGCCTGTTCGATGCCGAAGGCGAACGGCAGCGGCGGGCGCCACTCGTCCGCGGTCTGCAGGTGGCCGATCAGCTTGACCTGCGGCATCAGGCCCATCACCCGCAGGACGCCGCGGTCGAACTCCCACTGCTGGATCTGCTGGTCGGCGCCGGTGCCGGCGATGATCCAGCCGGCGGTGACCGCCTGGGCATACGGGTTGGCGGCGATCGGGGTGCCGTTCTTGAGCCTGGGCCAGGTGGGCGAGCAGCGCGGGCCGCGGCCATCCGGGTCGCGGCCTTCCCCGGCCCGAAGGTGGTGGCGGTGCGCGGTGCCACCCAGCCGTTGGCCGCCGACCAGGTGATCTGGGTACGCGCCCACGACGTCGCCGACACGTCCGAAAACGCAACCGTCGCCGCCTGGGCAGGAGCCGCCATGCACGCATACAGGAGCACGCCGAGCGCCAACTTCACGAGTTGACCCCTCATCATGCTGCCTATCGGTAAAACGACTGCGGCGCTTGAGTAAGAACCGACACACGCAAGCGCCGGCTCGCGTATTAGGCGACCGCCTCGACCCAGTCGTCGTACAGCGAGAAGTAGCGGCCGCGGTGGGCGATCAGCTGCTCGTGGGTGCCGGCCTCGACCACGGTGCCGTGCTCCAGCACCACGATCATGTCGGCGCCTCGGATCGTCGACAGCCGGTGGGCGACCACGAACGAGGTGCGGTCGGCAAGCAGCGTCCGCAGGGCGTGCTCGATGCGCGCCTCGGTGGGGATGTCGACGCTGGAGGTCGCCTCGTCCAGGATCAGCAGCCGCGGGTTCGAGAGGAACGCCCGGGCGAAGGCGATCAGCTGGCGCTGCCCCACCGACAGCCGCGATCCGCGCTCCTGGATCTCGGTCTCATAGCCGCCCTCGAGCTCCTCGATGAAGCCCGCGGCGCCGACCGCCTCGGCCGCGGCGCGCACGTCCTCGATGGTCGCATCCGGGCGTCCGAAGGCGATGTTGTCGCGCACCGTTCCCGAGAACAGAAATCCCTCCTGCGGCACGATCCCGATCTGGCGGCGCAGCGACTCGGTGCGGACGTCGCGCAGGTCGTGGCCGTCGATCATGATCCGCCCGGCGGTGGGGTCGTAGAAGCGGGTCAAGCAGCTTCACCAGCGTCGACTTGCCGGCGCCGGTGTGTCCCACCAGGGCGACGGTCTGTCCCGGCTCCACGGTGAAGTCGACGTCGTCGAGCACCAGCGGCGACGACTCCGCATACCGGAAGCTGAGGTGCTCGATGGAGACCGCCCCGACGATCGCGTCCAGTTCGACGGCATCGGGCCGGTCGGTCATGCCCGCCGGCGTCTCCATCACGTCGAAGATCTTGTCCAGGGCCGCGTTGGCGCTGAGATAGGTCTGGTAGAACTGCGACAGCTGCTGCACCGGGTCGAAGAAGTTGCCCAGAAGCGCGATGAACGCGAACAGGCCGCCGGCCGTCATCTGGCCGTCGAACACCAGCGTGCCGCCGTAGCCGAGCACGATCGCGACCGCGATCGCCGACAGCAGCTCCACGAACGGGAAGTACACCGAGGCCGCGTTGACCGTGTCCACGTTGGCGGTGCGGTAGGTCTGGTTGACCTCCACGAACCGGTCGTAGTTGACCTGCTCGCGCCGGAACGCCTGCACGACGCGGACGCCGGAGAGATCCTCCTGCAGGGTGGCGGTGACATCGGCCAGCCGCTCGCGGGTGCGTTTGTAGGCCCGCGCCGAGAATCGGCGGAAGATCACGGTCGAGATCGCCATCGCCGGGAACACGACCAGCGTCGCCAGCGCCAGCCGCCAGTCGATGATCACCAGCACGATCGCCGACCCGATCAGCGTCACGCCGTTTTGGATCAGCGTGGTGGCGCCGTCGGTCACCAGCGTGTTGAGGGCCTCGACGTCGTTGGTGATGCGCGAGATCACCCAGCCGGTGCGGGTGCGCTCGAAGTAGCCCAGGTCGAGCGACTGCACGTGGGCGAACAGGTTCTTGCGCAGGTCGGCCAGCATCCGCTCGCCGACCCAGCTGGTGAGGTAGTTCTGACAGCAGCCGAACAGCCAGCCGGCCACGGCGACCACCAGGTACACGCCCACCCACAGCTCGACCACCTGCATGTCGCTCTTGGCGATGCCGTTGTCGATGGCGTACTTGGCGATCACGGGCCCGGCGATCGCGGTGGCAGTGGTGATCAGCAGCGCGACCAGTGCGATCGTGCCGCGAAACCAGTACGGCCGCGCGTAGCGCAGCAGGCCGCGCATCCTGCGGGTGTTTGCCCCGAGCTTCACGGCAGCCGTCCCTGGGCGGCCCGCGGCGGTGCTGGTTCTCCGTCTTTCTCGATCGGCGCGCCGTCGGGGTCGAGCGCCACGAAGGTGCGGTCGACCAGGCCGTACTGGTGGATCTGGCGGTACACCTCGCTGGACTCCACCAGCTCGTCGTGGACGCCGTCGCCGACGATCCGGCCGCGGTCGAGCACCACCACCCGGTCGGCCATCGAGATGGTGGAGAGGCGGTGGGCGATGATCAGGGTCGTTCGGCCTTTCATCACCTCGCGCAGCGCCAGCTTGATGCGGGCCTCGGTGGATGCGTCCACCGAGGCTGTGGCGTCGTCGAGGATCAGCACCCGCGGGTTCATCAGAAGCGCCCGGGCGATGGCGATCCGCTGGCGCTGCCCGCCGGAGAGCGTCAGCCCGCGCTCGCCGACGCGCGTCTCGTAGCCGTCGGGCAGGTCACAGATGAACTCATGGGCCTGCGCCTGGCGGGCGGCCTGCACGATCTGCTCGGGAGTCGCCCAGGCCGCGCCGTAGGCGATGTTCTCGGCGACCGTGGTCGAGAACAGAAAGGTGTCTTGGCTGACGATGCCGACCTGCTGGCGAAGCGAGTCGAGCGTCAGCGTGCGGACATCGGCGCCGTCCACGCTCACCGCTCCTCCGGCGACGTCGTAGAAGCGGGGGATCAGGGTCGTGAGGGTGGTCTTGCCGCAGCCGGTGGGGCCGATCAGGGCGACGGTCGAACCGGCCTCGATCTCGAGGTCGACGTCGTGCAGCACCGGGCGGGTGTCGTCATAGCCGAACTCGACGTGCTGGAACGAGACGTGTCCCGGCCCGTCGGGCAGCTCGCGGGCGTCGGTCGGCTCCACGATGTCACGCTCGGAGTCGAGCACCTCGAAGATCCGCTCTCCGGCGGCCATGGCACGCTGGTACTGGCCCACCCACATGCCCACCGATCGCAGCGGCGCGGCGAGCAGCAGCATGTACCCGTTGGCGGCGAAGAACGCGCCCAGGGTCATGTCGCCGTCGATCACCTTCTGGCCGCCGAGCAGGATCACGGCGGCGATGCCCAGGCTGGGCAGCACCGACATGAAGGGGACGTAGGTGGCCGCCAGCTTGGCGGCGTCCATCGACCGTCGGAAGACGCGCTCTGTGGCTCGGCCGAAGTGCCGCTGCTGGGTCTCCTCCTGAGCGAAGGCCTTGACCACCCGCACGCCGACGATGTTCTCCTCGGCGATCGTGGTGACGTCTGCGATCTTCTGCTGGACGTCTTTGACGACCGGCTGGGCCCTGACCGAGTAGCGGTAGGCCGAGTACGCCAGCAGCGGCGAGATCGCCAGCGCCACCAGCGCCAGCTGCCAGTCGATCAGCGCCAGCGCGATCACCACCACGAACACGGTGACGAAGTTCTGGGTGAAGAAGATCAGGCCGTAGCCGAGGAAGATCCGCACCAGCTGGAGGTCGACGGTGGCCCGGGACATCAGCTGGCCGGTCTGGTGGCGGTCGAAGAACGCGTAGGACAGTCGCTGCAGATGCTTATAGGTGGCGTTTCGCAGGTCGTACTCGACGGCCAGCGACAGCCGCCCGGCCAGCTGCCGGCGGTAGTAGGTGAGCACGCCCTTGATCGCGCCCGCCAGCACGATCAGGCCGGCCAGCTCGTAGACGGTGGAGCGGCTGGTGCCGTCCGGCGGTAGCGCGTTGATGACCTCGCCGGTCAGGTAGGGGATCGAGAGGCCGACGATCTGCGCGGCGATTGCGAGCAGCGTCGAGACGATCACCTGAACCCGGTACGGGCGCAGGAATCCCAGTAGACGTCTGAAGATCACGCAGGCAGCGTAGCTTCGGACGTGCGATCGGGATCTTCCCGATCAGCCCGAGGCTACGCCTCTGCGATTAGTGCCCGTTTTGAATCTGATGCAGTAGCACGGTGAACGAGACACCCTCGATCTGTGCTACCGAAAACAGGCCGCCGAGTACCAGTATCCCGATCACCATCGCCCCGAAACTGACTTCGGACGCGATGCTTCCACGGGTCTCGGTGAGGATCCGCTTGACCATTGCCGACTTCCTCCATCTCCACACTGCCGTGCACCCTCACTCCGGGCGCCTGGTCTCGTTATGGTCGGATGGGCGGTGACTTACTATCCCCACGATGCGGTATGCGGCGCGTCCCCCTTTCAAGGGAACAATTTCGCCGCAGAGTTGCTAGCCGAGCAGGCGCTTGCGGGCTTCGACCACTTCGGGTTTGCGCTGTTCCGCCGAGCCCGCGGGAGCCTCATTGGCCATGCGCGCGATCAGCTCGCGGTCGGAGTCAGCCACCGTGGTCAGCTGACATCCCACCCGGAACCGGCCCCAGGGGGCGAGATCGCAGCGGATCACGCGGGCCTCGAACGACATGTCCCGGCCGTTCAGGTTTGCCTCGATGGCGATCATGTCGCCCGGATCGACGGGCTTGGGCGAGTTGAAGGCAGCGCCGGTGGACGAGACGTCGGCGAGCTTGACCTCGAGCTCCGAGCCGTTGGGTTGCGTGCGTGAGAACAGCACCCGCAGAGTGGCGTCGGTGCCGACCCGCACCCGTGGCGATGCGCGTCGCATCTTCTGGTGCTGGACGCTGTTGACCGCGAGGTGCACCAGCACCTCGGACTGCGAGTGCCAGAACGACTCGATCACTTCGAGTTCGACCTCGTATCGGCCGCGGGTCGGGTCGACGATCCGGCCCAGGATGCGTAGCTGGTCGCGTACGCGGTCGCGCGGTGCGATGGCGTGCAGCAGCCCGTCCTGCTCGATCTGGACGTGCAGGTCGAACGACCCGCCGTCCTCCGAGAGCACCTGAATCGTGCACGGCAACTCGGGAAGTACGCCACGGGCCAGCATCAGCATCTGTTCGCGCTGAGAATCGTCCATCGGATCAGGGTTTCGACACAATTGTGCAGATGCTTGACGACGGCGTGTCCGGCCGGCTTCAAGAGGGTAGGCTTCGGTTCTCATGGGAAATGGCGATCTGTGGGCGCTCGTGTTCTTGGGACTGGTGCTAAAAGTCCCGCTAATTGTGCTTGTCTGGGTGCTTTGGAAGGCATTTCGCCGTGCTGACAGCGCCCACAAGTCGTCGGCACCGTTCATCTCTCGGATGGCGCTTTGCGGGTACTGCGGCTCTCGGATCACCGTCGGCTACGACGCGGAGCTGTTGCACGCGCAGGCCCAGCGCATCTCGGAGACCAGCGGTGAGGCGGCATTCGATGTCGAATCCCGCCTGATCAGGGCGGCGGTCACCCAGCCCCACCACCATCCCGCTGAACCGGAATTCTGCCCCGACTGCGGGGAACGCACGGTGTGGGCCCCGATCGAGCCGATCGATCTCAGCTCGCTTGCCGTAACGGCTCATACGGGGTGAATAACGGTGCCAGGCACCGTTATTCACGATGCCGGTCGGCCGTAACGATCCCGAGACGCCGGCGTGGGACACTCCCAAGGGATGAGTGACAGCTCCCTCCGCCGGCTGGCCTGGTTCGTGTTCGCGGTGACCACCGCGCTGCTTGTGGCGGCGCTGGTGCTGGAGTGGCTGATCCGCGACCTGGCCGACGCCTCAAGCTTCGGTACAAGCGGCGCGGGCTTCCTGTTCACGATCATGATCTCGCTGATCTTTTGGATGTTCCCCGTGTCCAGCGTGGTGATCGCCACCCGCCGGCCGCGAAACCCGATCGGATGGCTGCTGCTCGCCGCCGGGCTGGGATGGGCGCTGCTGTCGTTCGCCACCGCTACGGGGACTACGCGCTCAAGCTGCATCCCGGACTCGCTCCCGGCGGCCGAGGCGGTTGCCTCGCTGGGCCAGTGGGTGTGGGCTCCTCCGATCGCGATCACCGGCGTGTTCCTGCTGCTGGTGTACCCCGACGGTCACCTGCCCAGCCCGCGCTGGCGGTGGGTGGCGTACGTCTGCGGGTTCTCGGTGGTGGCCTGCGTCGTGATCGGGGTGCTGAACCCAGGGCCGATGAAGGACGCCGGGTTCCCCGGCCACGACAATCCGTTCGGCGTCCAGGCGCTCGAGCCGATCTTCAACGCGCTCACGCTGGTGGTGCTGCTGATCCCACTCTCGATGGTCGCGGCGGTGGCCAGCCTGGTGATCCGTTTTCGCCGCGGAGATGCGGTCGAGCGGCTCCAGATCAAGTGGCTGGCGGCCGCCGGGGGGCTCTCCGGGATGCTCTACGCCGCTGCCCTCGTGCTGTCCGCGTTGCTTGGGCCCGGCGGCGGTCCCGACCCGGCGTGGCTGAGCGCGTTGATGGACGTCTGGTTCGTCAGTCTGGCGCTGATCCCGGTATCGATTGGGGTGGCGATTCTGCGATACAAGCTGTTCGAGATCGATGTGATCATCCGGCGCACGCTGATCTACGCAGCGCTGGTGATCGTGCTCGCGGTGATCTACCTCGGTGGTGTGGCGGTGATCGGGTCGCTGTTGCGCGGGTGGGCGGGATCGTCGGGGACGCTTGCTGTGACGATCTCGACCCTGGCCGTCGCCCTTGCCTTCCAGCCGCTGCGTGGAATCATCCAGCGGGCGGTGGACAGGCGCTTCTACCGCGCCGGCTACGACGCCCAGGCGGCGGTCAACGGCTTCAGCGAACGGCTGCGCGAGCAGATCGACCTGGACGCGCTGTGCGAGGAGCTGCGATCGGTCGTGGGCGGCACGGTGCAGCCGGCCCACGCCAGCGTCTGGCTGCGTCCAGACTCCAGCACCCACCCGGCATCAGGTGAATAACGGTGCCAGGCACCGTTATTCACCCTAGACCGGGAGAGTGAGGGCGGCGGTGAGCCCGTTTGTGACCGACCCGGTGATCTTTGCCATCTGCAGCGAGTAGCCGTCGCTGAACACCATGTCGGTGGCGAGCGAGGTCTGCTCGAGGTTGTCCAGGCTGCCGGTGTAGCCATCCGTCTGGTACACCGCGCGGCTGGTCGCTTCCGGCAGCGCCAGCTGCGAGGTGCGCAGTTTGGTGCCGGCGCGCGTTGCCTCGTCGACGCTGGGGTACACCTCGAAATGGATGTGCGGCCAGCGGCCGGAGTACGCGGCCGGATAGATGCTCGAGAACCCGACCCATCCATCGGCGTCCGCGGCCTGCACGCCGCGGAGGTAGTTCTGATTTGCGACACCGCCGTCGTACAGCGAGTACTGCCCGCTCTGGTCGCAGTGCCACACATACACGGCTGCGCCCTTCAACGGCGTCGCGCCCGCGGCGACGTCGAGCACCCGCAGCCTGACTGTCAGCGGCACTCCACCGGCGGTGCCAGAGGCATCGCCGAAGCTGCGAGTGATGTCGCTGCGAACGATGCCGCTCTGGGTAAGCGCGCTGACGCCGTTTGAGCCGTCGGCTGGGAAGGGTCCGGCGGTCTCCTCCGGTATCTCCTGAGACGCGGTCTCGGCCGGGGCCGACCCGGTCGCGGTGGTTGACGCGGACGTGCCGCCGCAGGCCGCCAGCGCGACACCCAGCCCGGCACCTCCCAGGAGCGATATCGCCCGACGCCGGCTGATGACCACGGGCAGGTCGTGTGCAAGGCCGAGATCGTGTTCGTGGTTACTCATGCGGGGGATTGTGCCGGTCCCACCTGGGACTGCGCTGTGAGCGACCTGTGATGTCCCGCTGAGCTAGCCACACCCGCAGAGCACGGCCCAGAGGCGGGCATACACGGCGTAGCGGGCGCCGTCGCCGGCGTGTCCGGTGATGGTCGTCTCCGGACTTCGCCAGGCCAACTTGACCCATGGGGCGACCGCTCCTGAGGAGAATCGGGCGCCGGCGTGCGACGCCACATCGGCCGCCACCAAGCCAGGCCGCACGGCGCGGGCGGTGCCGTTCCAGCGGTCGCCGGCCAGGTCGACGTCGCGAGCCTGGAACGATCCGCCGTGGCTCCCGGCGGCGCGATAGACGGGTGCCGGGTAGTGCGCCCAATCGCCGGTGGCCAGATCCCACCAGGGATGGCGGCCGTTGAACCCGAGATGGGCGGTGGCGCGGGCGCCGACAACCGCACCGTCTGGGCGCAGCTTGACGATCACGCCCTCCCAGTCGTCTCGGTGGTAGCCGTCGATCGGCGGGATGCCGGTGTGGGCAAAACGCGAGTCTGGCAGGTACTCCCAGTACTCGAGGTAGAGCCCACCCGGGGTGCGCACCGCGTGCAGGAACAGCACCGGGTGGGCGGTGGCCTGCGAACAGGCCACCGCTCGGCACGAGCGGAAGTCGACCGGTAGTTCGGTGTCACCGCCTCGCTCGATCTCCAGAACGGGGGTGTGCTTGGCGGCGAGTGGGAGGTAGGCGGTGTCGGAGGCATATGCGCAGGGCGCACACCAGCAGGCGAGCACGAGGGTGAGGACGGTCAGTTTGATTCGCATGCCGTGACGCTACGGCCGTCGCCGGCACGCGGTGTGTCACGACCTGTGCCGAAATCACGTCCGGAGCGTCACCCCGTCGCTACAGCTGCAAGCTCACACCCAGCGCCGCCCGTGTCCCCTCGGCGATCGCCTCTTCGAACGAGCGCGGCCCCAGTGCGTCGCCCACCCGGCTGACCTCGACGCCGGCATCCTGCAGCGCCACGAACAGCTGCTCCGAACCACTCCGCCCCGCACTCACAACCAGGGTGTCGACCGAGTCGATGGTGACGTGTCGATCGGAGAAGACGTTTCGGAGGTTCACCGTGCCGGCCTTCAACCCGATTGGCTCGAGGTGCTGGTGGATCACCACGCCCGCTCGATCGAGCCGGTCGAGATAGTCGTTTCGCTGGTACACGTGGACGTTCTCGCCGACTGAGGCGGCCGCGCACACGAGCTGCACGGCCGACCCGGCGGCGGCCAGCATCTCGGTGACGTCCAGGCCGGTCCAATCGCCGCCCCAGTCGGCCACCAGCACCCGGCCCTTTACGGGAACTCCTGCCAGCGCGTCCCACGCGTGCACCACAGCGACGCCTTCACCCGGCAGATGCGGCAGGTACGGCCCCGCACCCGAGGCCACGATCACCCGGTCGGGATCGATCGCCAGCACCGTGTCGGCGTCGGCCTCCGTGGCGTAGCGCACATCCACACCTGCGAGCCAGCCGCCGAGCACCTCGATCAGGCCGGCAGCGATCTCACGTTTCCCCGGCGCCTGTAGCGCCAGTCGCATCTGACCGCCGGGGCCGTCGCCGCGTTCGAACAGCACCACGCGATCGCCTCCTGCGACGGCGGCCGCGGCCGCGGCGCACCCCGCCGGCCCCGCCCCGATGATCACCACGTCATCGCCGGGCCGGGCCCGCTGAGGGCGCGGCAGTGTGCGCTCGAACCCGGTCCATGGGTTGATCGTGCAGGCGATCGGCACGCCGGCGTGGTAGTGGCCGATGCAGCCCTGGTTACAGCCGATGCAGGTCGTCACCGGGCGGCCGTCGCGGGCTTTGGAGGCCAGGGCGGGGTCGGTGATCATCGCCCGGGTCATGCCCACCGCGTCACACACACCGGCGGAGATCAGCCGGTCGGCGTCGGCGGGGTCGACGATCCGGCCGGTGGCGATCACCGGCACCGAGCTGGCCTCCCGTACACGGCCGGCAAACCCCTCGACCACGTTTCGCACCGTCGGTGAGGGCGGCACGATAAAGACCGAACCGCGGTAGCTCGACGAGCTACCGATCGTGACCGACACGTAGTCACACAATCCCTCGGCGCTCAGTACCCGGGCGGCCTCGATCACGTCTGAGTCATCGTTTCCGTCGGGAGACAGCTCTTCCTGGGTCAGCCGGCAGCCGACCGCGCCGCCCGGGCCGATGCCTTCGCGCATCGCTTCGAGCAGCTCGCGCAGGAACCGCAGCCGGTTCTCGAAGCTGCCGCCGTAGGCGTCGGTGCGGGTGTTTGCGTGGGGAGACAGAAACTGGGTGGGTAGGTAGCCGAACCCGGCGCACACCTCGACCCCGTCCAGGCCGCCCTCGGCGGCATGTCGTGCGGCCTGGCGATAGCCGTCCACCATCTCGTGGATCTCCCGCACAGTCAGTGCCCGTGGCTCGGTCTTGAACCGGGCAGAGGGAATCGCCGAAGGCGCCACCGCCGGAGCCCTTGGGCCGACCGAGATCTGCTCTCGGCCGCCGTGAAAGAGCTGGCAGAAGAGCCGGGTGCCGTGGGCGTGGACGGCCTCGGACATGCGCTGGAACACCGGCACGATCTCGGGCAGATAGCCCCCGATCGTGTGTGCGGTCAGAAGTCCGCTGGGGTGCGTGGCGGTGGCCTCGATCACGATCAGCCCGGCTCCGCCTCTGGCGCGGGCCTCGTGGTAGGCGATCAGGTCATCGGTGGGCAGATGATCGTGGACGAGCGTGGTCTGGTGCGACGTCGAGACGATCCGGTTTTGGATCGTCACCGGCCCCAGTGCAAGCGGTGAGAACAGGGTGTCCAGCATCCCGGGACGATATCGCGACAGCCGACGGGCGAGCGGCCGGATGGCGCAGGTGTTAGGCGATTTCGATAACGGGGCGGACGGTGGATCTCACTGTCACTCGGTGACACTGCCCCCCGCAGCACCCACCGCCCGCTTCCGTATCGATTCGGATCGAGTCGCGCGTTGAGGTGCCTAGTCCTCTCCGCGCTGTTTTGGGTGGCTGCTCGCAGGTTCGCACGATGTGCCTTTCGCGTGCGGACGTGCTGTTGAGCAGTCCCGGTTTCGGCAGCCGAGCCGTCTCAGAGGATCTCCGAGACCTCTTGCTTTGCGCGCCCACCTCACGGTGGGTTTGCCCTTATCGATCCGTATACCCATGATCGGCAACAAAATCGCTGCCCATGTCGCCCGAAAGGTTCCTTTCATGTCACCAAATTGGGGTACCTTGCGCCCGTGGATGGTCTGATCGAAGCCGTACCGAACTTTTCCGTGGGTGCCGACCGCGACATCGTCGAGGCGATCGCCGCGGCGATCGAGGGGCCGGCTCGGGTGCTGGACATCCATTCCGACGCCGATCACAACCGTTCGGTGTTCACCTGCGTGGGGACACCGGGAGGACTGGTGGACGGGCTGGCCCACGCGGTGGCGGTGGCGATCGAGCGGATCGATCTGAACTCCCACGTCGGCGTCCACCCACGGGTGGGAGCCGCCGACGTCGTCCCGTTCGTGCGATTCTCGCCCGACGATCCCGCGCCGCTGCGGGCCGCCCGGGCGCTGGGCGAGCTGATCGCCGATATGGGCGTCCCGTGCTTTGGCTACGGAGAGCTGGGGGAGGGGCTTCGGCCTGTGCATTTTCGGGCCGGTGGGCCGGAGCGACTCGCCCAGCGGCTCGATGCCGGCGAGGTTACCGCCGGCGTTCGGGCCGTCCCGGATCCACCCCACCGGGGGCGCGGTGCTGTTGGGAGTGCGCCCGCCGCTGGTTGCGTTCAACATCAACCTGGCCACCGAC
This sequence comes from uncultured Actinomycetes bacterium, assembly GCA_963811675.1. Classification (GTDB taxonomy): domain Bacteria; phylum Actinomycetota; class Thermoleophilia; order Gaiellales; family JAICJC01; genus CAVPTL01. The sequence goes on from CAWESH010000007.1 coordinate 94,548, forward strand.
CGCCGGGAGCCTGCCGCAGAGATCGCCGCGGCGGTGAGGGCCAGTTCCGGCGGGCTTCCCGGGGTGCAGGCCATCGGCCTGTTGCTGGCGTCGACCGGCAGGGCTCAGGTCTCGATGAACCTGATCGACATCGATGCGACCCCGCTGTGGCAGGTGGTCGAGGAAGTCGAACGGCTGGCCGGCGAGCGGGGAGTGGAGGTGGTCGGGTCGGAGCTGGTCGGGCTGATGCCTGCCGCGGTCGCCTGGGCCGGCGCCGCTCGGAGTTTGCACCTGCCCGCGTCGAGCAGCGATCGGGTGCTCGAGGTGGCGGTGACCGGTCAGTTCGGCTCGGAGTAGGGTGTTGCGGGTGCCGACGCTCGAGCTCACCGGTCACGATCTCACCATCGACCAGGTCGAGGCGGTGGCGCTTGCGCAGGCCGAGGTGACCCTGTCCCAGACGGCGCTTGATCAGATCGCCGCCTCTCGTGAGCTGATCGAGCGGGTGGTGGCCGAGCGGATTCCGACCTACGGCGTCAACACCGGATTCGGACGGTTCGTGGACGTCCATATCGAGCCGGAGCAGACGACCGCGCTGCAGCTCAACCTGCTGCGAAGCCATGCCTGCGGGGTGGGTGATCCGTTCGCAGTCGACGTGGTGCGCGCGGCCACCCTGCTACGTGCCAACGCTCTGGCCAAGGGCAGCTCGGGAGTCCGGTTGGAGACCGTGCAGCTGCTGCTCGACCTACTCACGGCCGGGGTGCACCCGGTGGTTCCCTCTCGCGGCTCGCTGGGAGCCAGCGGTGACCTGGCTCCGCTTGCCCACCTTGCCCTGGTGCTGGTCGGCGAGGGCTTTGCCACCGTCGGCGATCAGCTGCTGCCCGGCGACGAGGCGCTTCGGGTGGCCGGGCTGGAGCCGCTCGAGCTGGGGGCAAAGGAGGGCCTGGCACTGATCAACGGGACACAGTTCATGGCCGCGATCGGTGCCCTGGCGCTGTGCCGGGCCCGCCGGCTGGCCAAGATCGCCGATCTGGCCGCGGCCCAGTCGATCGAGGCGGTGCGCGGATCGCGTACGCCGTTTGCCCCTGAGTTGCAGGCGCTGCGCCCCCATCCTGGTCAGATCGCTTCGGCCGCGAACCTCTACCGGCTGTTGGATGACTCTCAGATCGTCGCCTCGCACCGCTGGTGCGGGAGGGTGCAGGACGCCTACTCGCTGCGCTGTTCGCCGCAGGTACACGGTGCGGTGCGCGACGCCATGACCTACGCCGAGGGCGTGGTCGCGATCGAGATCAACGCCGCCACCGACAACCCGTTGGTGTTGGCGGCGCAGGGCGAGGTGATGTCCAACGGGAACTTCCACGGCGAGCCGATCGCGTTTGCCCTGGACATGCTGAAGATCGCCCTGGCCGAGCTGGGCTCGATCTCTGAGCGGCGTACCGAGCGGATGCTGAACCCCACCATGTCGGAGGGCCAGCCGGCGTTTCTGACTCGTGACGGGGGGCTCAACTCCGGCTTCATGATCGCCCAGTACGTCGCTGCCAGCCTGGTGAGTGAGAACAAGGTGCTGGCACACCCCGCCAGCGTCGACTCGATCCCGACGTCGGCCGGCCAGGAGGATCACGTCTCGATGGGCGCGATCGCCGCGGTGCATCTGTGGCAGGTGTGCGCCAACGTCGAGCGGGTGCTGGCGGTAGAGCTTTTGTGCGGCGCCCAGGGCCTCGACTTCCTGCAGCCGTTGAAGCCCGGCCCGGCGGTGTCGGCGCTGCAATCGGCGGTGCGGGAACTCTCGCCGCATCTCGACCGCGACCGCTCGCTCTCGACCGAGATCGAGGCGGTCGCCGCCAACATCCGCGGGGCAGACTGATCGCGGCGGTCGAGCAGACTCGACGCCGCTGAACTAGGTCTTCTGACCGACCGGCCTATGACGCCGATGCGGTAGATCGAGCCGTTCAGCGAGATCACGTAGAGACCGCCGCCGGAGCCCTGGCCGAACGAGCTGATATTGGTCACCTTGCGTGAGATCGCAAGCTCGGTGGGACGGCCGCCGGTGGCCCGCCGTCGCCAGATCCGCCCCGAGCAGTAGTCGGCGTAGATGTAGTAGCCGCGGATCGAGGGCAGGCCCGCGCCGCGATAGACATAGCCGCCGGTGACCGCGCAGTTGGCGGGGCCGGTGGCGGGCACATGCGGGTACTGAGCCAGTGGAAACACGACTCGTCCGGTGGGCTTGGGGTTGCCGTTGCCGCCGTTGTAGAGGTGGGTGCCCTCGTAGTAGCTCCAGCCGAAGTTCTCACCGGGAGCAGTCCCTGCCGGGATCCGGTCGACCTCTTCCCACTGATCCTGTCCCACATCGCCGATCCACAGGTTGCCGTTGGCCCGGTCGAATGAGAACCGCCAGGGATTGCGGAAGCCGTAGGCATACACCTTGGCGACCGGCTGCTTGGCGTACACGTTCATGCGAACGATCTTGGACAGCAGCCCGGTGCGGCGCTGGCCGTTGTGGTTGGGGTCTCCGCCGCTGCCACCGTCGCCGAAGCCGGCGTACAGAAGCCCGTCCCGGCCAAACGCGATGTCACCGCCGTTATGGTTGTCGAACGGCTGGTGCAGCTTCAACAGGATCTTGCCCGAAGTGGGGCTGGCGAGGTTGGGATGCAGTCGCTGGACGCGATAACGCACGATCCGGTTGTCGCCGCTGAGGTTGGTGTAGGAGACGTAGAAGTACCCGTTCTTGGCGTAGTGCGGATCGAATGCCATCGACAGCAGCCCCTGCTCTCCGCCCTTGGACACCTTCGCCGACAGGTTCAGGAACGGCCGCGCCAGCAGCCGCCCGCCCCGGTCGACCAGGATCTTGCCGGTCTTCTGGACGACGAACAGACGGCTGTCCTTGGGTGCGGCGGTGAGGTACACCGGCTGGTCGAGGCCGGTGAGGATGCGGTGCAGATGAACCGCGCCGTCCGCCTTGGACGCCGATCCGCAGGCCACCAGCCCTGCAACCACCACCACAACGACTGCCACGCGTTTCAGCACCGCCCCAGGGTATCAACCCGTCCGGGTGGTGCTAGGCTCGCGGTGTGGCGACGACGTCGGTCAAAGGAGAGGTCGAGGCACTGGTTTCGGACCTGAGCGCGATTCGCGCCCCACGAGGTTCGCAGCTTCGCTGCAAAGGGTGGCATCAGGAAGCCGCGCTGCGCATGCTCTTGAACAATCTCGACCCCGAGGTGGCCGAGGATCCGGCTCGGCTGATCGTGTACGGCGGGTCCGGCAAGGCCGCGCGAAATCCCGAGGCGCTGCGTGCCATCGTGGCCGCGCTGATCGAGTTGGAGGGCGACGAGACGCTGCTGGTGCAGTCGGGGAAGCCGGTGGCCGTCTTTCGTACCCACCCCGGCGCACCGCGAGTGCTTCTGGCCAACTCGATGCTGGTGCCCCGGTTCGCCACCTGGGATGAGTTTCGCCTATTGGAGGCCCAGGGCCTCACCATGTACGGCCAGATGACCGCCGGCTCGTGGATCTACATCGGTAGCCAGGGCATCCTGCAGGGCACCTACCAGACGTTCATGGCCGCTGCCGAGAAGCACTGGCAGGCGACCGATCTGGCCGGTCGCACGGTGCTCACCGCGGGGCTCGGAGGGATGGGTGGCGCCCAGCCGTTGGCGGCCTCGCTGGCGGGAGCGGCGAGCCTCAACGTGGAGGTCGATCCGCACCGGATCCAGCGCCGGTTGGAGACGCGCTACCTGGACGAGGTGGCCGATGACCTGGACGATGCGCTGGCCCGGGTGCGCGCCCACGCCGACGCCGGCCGGGGCGTGTCGGTCGGCCTGGAGGGAAACGCCGCCGACGTGTTCGCCGAGATCGCCGCTCGGGGGGTGCGGTTCGACCTGGTCACCGACCAGACCTCGGCTCACGACATGTTGAACGGATATGTGCCCAACCAGATGACGCTGGCCGAGGCGCTGGCGCTGCGCGACCGCGATCCCGACGCCTACGTCGCTGCCGCCCGCCGCACCGCGGTGCAGCACGTGCGGGCCATGCTCGACCTTCAGTCTGGCGGCAGCCACACGTTCGACTACGGCAACAACCTTCGCACAGAGGCGCTCGATGCGGGCCTCGAGAACGCGTTTGACTTCCCCGGATTCGTGCCCGCCTACGTGCGGCCATTGTTCTGCCGGGGGGCCGGCCCGTTTCGGTGGGCGGCGCTCTCGGGCGATCCCGCCGACATCCACCGCATCGACCAGGCGCTGCGCGAGGCGTTCCCGGATGACGCGCTGCTTCAGCGCTGGCTTGCGCTGGCCCCCGATCGGGTCGAGTTCCAGGGGCTGCCGGCCCGGATCTGCTGGCTGGGGCAGGGTGACCGGGCCAAGGCCGGCTTGATCTTCAACGACCTGGTTCGCAGCGGAGAGGTGTCGGCACCGATCGTGATCGGCCGGGATCACCTCGATACCGGCTCGGTGGCCTCGCCGTTTCGTGAGACCGAGGCCATGCAGGACGGCTCGGACGCAATCGCCGACTGGCCTATCCTGAACGCGCTGCTTTCGACCTCGTCAGGAGCGTCGTGGGTGTCGGTGCATCACGGCGGCGGCGTCGGCATCGGCAACTCGATCCACGCCGGCATGGTGATCGTGGCCGACGGCACCGCCGAGATGGACGAGCGGCTGGAGCGCACGCTCACAAATGATCCCGGCCTGGGAGTCGCTCGCCACGCCGATGCCGGATACGCCGAGGCGATCGCAGCTGCCGAGCAGCATGACATCCGGCTGCCGATGCGAGAGCGCGCATGAGCGACGCCCGCACCGCGGTGCTCACGGGGGTCACCGGCGGCTGGGGGCGGGCAGCGCTCGATCTGTTCTGCCAGCGGGGCTGGAACGTGGCTGTGACCCACCGCGGTGACGCGACCGATCTCCCTGCCGGGGTGTTGGGCGTGGAGGCCGATCTCACCGATCCCGTCTCCGCCGAGGCCGCCGTGGCCGCTGCGGTCGAGCGGTTCGGTGCGGTGCACGCACTGGCCAACATCGCGGGGGGCTTCTTTGCCGGGGGGCCGCTGGAGGAAACCCCGCCGGAGGTCTTCAAACAGCAGATGGCGATCAACTTCGAGACCGCCCTGAACATGACTCGAGCGGTGCTCCCGGTGATGAAGCAGGGCGGTCGTGGGTCGATCGTCTACATCGGCACGGCGGCGGCCACCAACCCGTTCTCGGGCGGTTCGGCCTATGCGCTTTCGAAGATCGCCCTGCGCGGTCTGATGAAGGTCGTGGATATCGAGAATCGCACCGCCGGGATCCGCTCCAACGAGCTGGTGGTGAGGATCGTCGACATCCCTCGCAATCGCGAGGAGAACCCCAAAGCCGACTTTTCCCGGTGGCCCAAGCCCGCGGAGCTGGCCGAAGCGATCGAATGGCTGTGCTCGGACGCCTCCGCGCCACTCTCGGGAGGCTCGATTCCCGCGTATGGCCGGGCGTGACTTGACCGGCGCGGGCGAGCCCTCGTACCTGCTCGACAACCTCACCGCCGCGGTGTCGCCCGCCGGCCGCGACGCGCCCTTGCGGGGCGCCGACCTCGGCCGGCTCGAGCTGCATCAGCCTGCGGCGATCGCCGTGGTCGATGGGCGGCTGGCCGCGGTCGGTGATCCCGCCGAGGTGCGGGCGGCCCACTCCGGCTTGGAGGTGATGGACGGTCTGGGGCGGATCGCGCTGCCAGGCCTGATCGACTGCCACACCCATCCGGCCTTTGGCGGCAATCGGGCGAACGAGTTCGACCTGCGGGCACAGGGGGCCGACTACGAGCGCATCCACGCTGAGGGGGGCGGGATCCGATCCACGGTGGCGGCCACGCGAGCACTCGGCCCCGAGGGGCTGGAACGAGTGGTCGCCCGCCACTTCGGCTGGATGCAGCGGCACGGCACCACCACGGCCGAAGGCAAGTCGGGCTACGGACTCGACCACGACACCGAGCTGGCATCGCTGACCGCGATCGCCGGCGACCACCTGATCGAGACCGTCCCGACCTTCCTGGGCGCCCACTCGGTGCCGCCCGAGTTCGACGACGCGGACTCCTACCTCGACTTCGTGATCGCAGAGGTCTTGCCCGATGCGGCGGGGATCGCCGAGGCGGCCGACGTGTTTCTGGAGCGTGGGGCATTCTCCGCCGAGCAGGCCGATCGCTACCTGCGGGCGGCGGCCGCACATGGGCTTGCGCTGCGCCTGCACGGCGATCAGTTCAGTGAGGCCGGAGCGATTCCGCTGGCGATCGAGCTGGGTGCGCGCTCCGTCGACCACCTGGAGGCGACCGGACCGGACGGGGTCGAGCAGCTGGCGGCGAGCGACGTGGCGGCGGTGGTGCTGCCGGTGGCGGCTCTCTATCTCCGCCGGTCGATGCCTCCCGCCCGGGCGCTGATCGACGCCGGGGCGATCGTGGTGCTCGCGACCGATTTCAACCCGGGCAGCGCGTTTTGCGACTCGCTGCCATTGGTGATGACCCTGGCCTGCACCGAGGCCGGCATGACGCCGTCCGAGGCGCTCGCGGCGTGCACGGTGAACGCCGCCTGGGTGCTCGGCCGAAGCGATCGGCTGGGTCGGCTGGCGACTGGGTATGACGCCGACATCGTGCTGCTGGACGCGCCCGACTGGCGCTACATCGCCTACCACTTGGCGGGAGCCGACATCAGCGCCGTCATCAAGCGCGGCAGGGTGCTGTGATCGAACGGCTGCGACGCGTGCGATCCGTGCCCGAGGCGCTCGCGCTCGCCGGGGTATGCCTGACGGCCGCGGGACTCGCCGTCGCCGCCGACGCACTGGCCGAGACGGCGGTTCCCGACGCCCTCACCGGTCTGGATCGGATCACCTTCGGGCTGTGGCGGCTGCAGCTGTCACAGACGCTGACGCTGACGGTCGGACTGGGCCTTCTGACGCTGGGCTTGGGCCGCGGCGCCCGCCTCGGCGAATGGCGTGAGCCGGCCGCCCGGGCTGGCGCAGGCATCGCCATCGGGGCGCTGCTGGTGGCCGCCGCTGTGGTGCTGGCGTCGACCCTGGTCGCACTCCAGGGCCACGTCGCAGACATCCCGGTAGCGGGCCACTCCCGACTGTTCGTGTGGCTGCGGCAGGTGGTCACCGCCATCGGCTTCGGCGGTGTCTGGGTGCTGGTCGCGGCCAGGCTCTCGCAGGTGGCAGCGCTCGAGGTCGAGCCGGTCGAGCCGGTCGAGCCCGAGGACGATCCCCGAGCCGGCAACCCAGCCGGTGGTGCCCGAGGCAGTCGTGGCGCCTGTCATACCGGCGCCGTCGCCGCGGCCGCGGTCGCGCCGCCCCGGTGGACGCGCCGATGCCTGGCGCGGCACGTGCTTCCGGCCGACATCTCGTCACCCGCCGCTCGCGCTCGTGAGCATCTACACCCAGCGACTGTCGTTCTCGCCTCGTGCCGGCGACGCCCGGTCGATCGTGGACGAGGTCGTCCGGCTCGACTCGGCCGGCAAGCACCACGAGGCCGACCGGCTGGTGCGCAAGCTCGAGGAGATGTAGCCGGGCCGCTCGGCCCGGTAGACTCCGGTTGTGGCGACCAAGAAGCAGCAGCGGCGACGCTACATGCGCGCCAAGGCCCACGGGCGTGGGGACGATCACCTCGATATCGACGAGGACGGCGAGCGACCGGAGCGCAAGCCGGCCCGCGGACAGGCCAAACAGCCACGTGGTGCCCGAGTGCCGCAGCCGCCCAACGCTCGGCGCGCGGCCCAGAAGGCGATTCTCTTTGCCGCGCTGTTCTATCTCGGTGCAGCACTTCACCTCGCTCGGCGGCAAGACCAGCCAGTCCACCCAGATGCTGTTCTCGGTGTGGATGTTCGCGATGTTCTGGGTGATCGGCATGTGGACCGAGCGGTGGACGTGGAAGCGCTACCTCAAACAGCAGGAGCAAGCCCGCTCGTGAGCGAGGCGGCGCTGCGGGTAGCCCAGCTCCCGCTGGGCGGCTACCGCACGAACTGTTACCTGGCTGCGCTGGAGGGAAGCGCAGCAGGCGGTCGTGGTCGATCCCGGCGAGGAGCCCGACCGCGTGCTGGCGGCACTGCAGTCGGAGGGATGGCAGGCGGTGGCGATCCTGATCACCCACACCCATCTCGATCACATCGGCGCGGTGCACGACGTGGCGGTGGCCACCGGCGCCGAGGTGTGGATGCCGCGGGCGGAGGCCGACGCGCTGCGCGCGTTCCCCGGTGGGGAGCACGAGCCAGATCACCTGGTGGACGGCGGCGACACGGTGTCGGTCGCGGGGGTCGACTTCGGCACGATCGCGGTGCCGGGCCATTCGCCTGCCTCGATCGCCTACCACGCCCACGGCTTCGTGTTCTCGGGCGACGTGCTCTTCAGCGGATCGGTCGGCCGCACCGATCTGGACGGCGGCAGTCACCAGCGGCTGCTGGAGAGCATCGCGGCCATGTACCAGGTGCTTCCGCCCGAGACGGTGGTGCTGTCTGGCCACGGGCCGATCACGACGCTCGAGGCCGAGCTGGCGACCAATCCGTTTCTGGCCGAGCTGCGCCCATGAGCAAGGGCTTCCAGGCTCCCCGGGGGACGCGCGACTGGTACCTGGGCGACGCGATCCAGCGGCGGTCGCTGGTGGACGCGGCCCGGTCGGTGTTCGAGGCCGCCGGCTATAGCGAGGTGGTGACGCCCACGTTCGAGGACACCGAGGTGTATGCCCGCACCTCCGGCGAGGGTTCCGACGTGGTGCGCAAGGAGATGTACACCTTCCACGACCGCTCAGACCGCTCGCTCACGCTTCGCCCGGAGGGCACCGCAGGCGTCGTGCGAGCCTACATTCAGCACGGTATGAGCCGCCTGCCCCAGCCGATCAAGAGCTGGTACGTGGCGCCCATGTTTCGGTATGCGGCGGTGCAGCGCGGCCGCTTCCGCGAGCATTATCAGTTTGGCGTCGAGGTGCTGGGGTCGTCTGACCCGGCCGTGGATGCAGAGGTGATCGGCCTCCAGCACGCCTGGTACCAGCGGGTGGGCAGTCACCCAGTACCAGCTGGAGCTGAACTCGATCGGCGACAGCACCTGCCGCCCGCCCTATCTGGAGCTGCTGGTGGCGTTTCTGGACGCACACGCCGGTGAGCTGTGCGAGGAGTGCCTGGAGCGGCGAGACAGCAACCCGCTGCGGGTGTTCGACTGCAAGAACCAGGCCTGCCAGGCGGTGCTCGCCGACGCGCCCAAGATCACCGATCATCTCTGCGACGAGTGTGCCGAGCACTTCGCGCAGGTGCGCGCGTTCCTCGATGCTCGCGGGGTGGGGTATGCGATCACTCCCGGGTTGGTGCGCGGGTTGGACTACTACACCCGCACAGCGTGGGAGTTCGTCACCACCGAGCTGGGTGCACAGGGTGCGATCGGCGGCGGCGGCCGCTATGACGGGTTGGCTGAGGCACTGGGCGGACCCGCGACCCCCGGCGTGGGGTTCGGGTCCGGCCTGGAGCGGCTGTTCGAGCTTGCGCCCGCCGCAGCCCGCCGAGCGCGAGTGGGTGTGCTTCGTGGTGACCCACGAGCCCGCCCGACCGCGGCTGTTGGCGCTGATGGACGAGGTTCGGCTGGGCGGTGTCCGCGGCGGACACGGTGTTCGGCGGCCGCGCCCTCCGCCGCCAGCTCGAGAACGCCGCCAAGCGAGGGGCGACCTCAACCGTGGTGGTGGGCGAGGAGGAGTGGGCGGCGGGTGTTGCGACGGTGCGGGATATGGTGTCGGGAGAGCAGCGCCAAGTCGCGCTGGACGACCTGGTGAGGGAGCTTTCGTGAGCTATCGAACACATCTTGGCGGCGAGCTGCGCGCAGACGACGTCGGTGCGCAGGTGACGCTGTCGGGATGGGTGGCGCGGCGGCGCGACCACGGCGGCCTGGTGTTCGTCGACCTGCGCGACGCCGGCGGCCAGGTGCAGCTGGTGCTGAGCCCCGACGGCCTGCCGGAAGCGCACACGCTGCGAAACGAGTTCGTGATCCAGGTCGAAGGAACGGTGCGCGCGCGCGACCCCGAGAACGTGAACCCCAAGCTGGCAACCGGTCAGATCGAGGTTGGGGTCGAGCGGATGGAGGTGCTGGCGCGGGCCGCGGTGCTGCCGTTCCAGCTCGACGACGAGGGTGTGGACGAGCCGCTGCGGCTGCGTCACCGCTACCTCGACCTGCGCCGCGACGAGATGCGCAAGAACCTGTGGGTGCGGTTCAAGCTGACCCAGCTGATCCGCCGCTACCTGGAGGACCACGGGTTCTGGGAGCTGGAGACGCCGATCCTGTACAAGTCGACCCCCGAGGGCGCCAAGGAGTTTCTGGTTCCGACCTCGACCCACAAGGGCAAGTTCTACGCCCTGCCGCAGTCGCCGCAGACCTACAAGCAGCTGTACGCGATCGCCGGCTACGAGCGCTACTACCAGATCGCCCGCTGCTTCCGAGACGAGGCCACCCGAGCCGACCGCACCGCCGAGTTCACCCAGCTCGACATGGAGCTCGCTTTCGTCGAGCCCGAGGAGCTGTTCGAGCTGCTGGAGGGGCTGTTCGCGCTGATCTGGCGCGAGCTGCTGGGGGTCGAGCTGCCGATCCCGTTCACCCACCTGAGCTGGGACGAGGCCATGCTTCGCTACGGCAGCGACAAGCCCGATACCCGCTTCGGCTGTGAGATCGCCGATCTCACCGACGCGTTTCGCGAGACCGAGTTCCGCGGCTTCCGCGGGGTGGTCGACGACGGCGGGGTGGTGCGCGGGCTTCGCCTGCCCGGGAGCGCAGGAGTTTTCGCGCAAGGACTTCAACGACCTGGTGGAGTTCGCCAAGTCGTGGGGCGGGGTCGGGCGTGGCCTGGCTTCAGGTCAAGGCCGGGGGCGAGATCGCCTCGCCGATCGCCAAGTTCCTGAGCGAGCCGGAGTTGGCATGCGATCGTGCGCCAGACCGGTGCCGTCGAGGGCGACACGGTGTTCCTGGTGGCGGATCAGCGGGATGCGGCCGTGCGCGTGCTGGGGCCGCTGCGGCTGCACCTGGGAGAGCGACTGGGACTGATCGAGGAGGGCTGGAGTTTCCTGTGGATCACCGGCTTTCCGATGTTCGAGTGGCTGCCCGAGGAGAACCGCTGGAAGGCCTCGCACAACCCCTTCTCCGCGCCCGCGCCGGAGTGGCAGGACAGCTTCGACAGTGAGCCGGAGGCGGCCCGTTCGCGCCAGTACGATCTCGTCCTGAACGGCAATGAGGTCGGCGGCGGCTCGCGCCGAAACCATCAGATGGAGATGCAGCAGCGGGTCTTCAACCTGCTCGGGATCAGCGAGGAGGAGGCCGAGCTCAAGTTCTCGTTCCTGCTGCGGGCACTGTCGATGGGTGCGCCGCCGCACGGCGGAATCGCATTCGGCCTCGACCGGCTGGCGATGCTGCTTGCGGGTGCCGACTCGCTGCGCGACGTGACCGCGTTCCCCAAAGGCCAGGGCGGGGTCGACTTCCTGACCGGAGCCCCCACCGAGGCCACCCCGGCCGAGCTGAAGCAGTACGGCATCACCGTGGTGTCGAAACCGGACGATGTCGGCTAGGGTGTGAGAGCCGACGCCATTTCGTCAAGCGCACTTCATTAACCGTCGTGCGACACTCACCGCGCCGAGGCGGTGGTCAGATCGGTCGAAACATCCTGAAAGTGGCCGATCGCCCAGCCTCAGGCGTCGGCGCGGTCCGGTGTAGCTTGCAGGCATGACCGTCTACCTCGACAACGCCGCCACGACGCCGTTGAGTGAGCCGGCTCGCACCGCCATGGAGCCGTTCTGGGACGTCCGGTTCGGGAATGCGTCGGAGCCTCACCGGTTGGGGCGGGAGGCCCGTGAGGCGCTGGAGGACGCCCGCGGACGGGTGGCACGGGTGGTGGGTGCCGATCCGGGCCAGGTGGTGTTCACCTCGGGAGGTACCGAGGCATCCAACCAGGCGGTGTTCGGCCTGGCGGGTCATGCCGGTGGCCGGATGGTGGCCTCGGCGATCGAGCACTCGGCCGTGCGCGAGCCGCTGTTCGAGCTCGGAGCGGCGCGGATTCGAGGCGGCCTGGGCGCCGGTGGACGGCGACGGTGTGATCGACCTGGAGCGGTTCGCCGAACTCGTCCAGGCGGGTGATCGGCTGGCCGCGGCGATGTGGGCGAACAACGTCACCGGGGTGGTCCAGCCGGTGGCCGAGATCGCTGCCGTGTGTCGCGAGCGGGGGGTGCCGCTGCACGTCGACGCGGTCCAGGCGGCCGCGGGGCTGGCGCTGGACTTCACCGCGCTGGGCGTCGAGTCGATGGCGGTGTCGGCCCACAAGCTGGGCGGGCCCAAGGGCGTCGGCGCACTGATCGCTCGTGATCCGGCGGCCATCCCACCGCTGATCTGGGGCGGCGGTCAGGAGGGCGGTCGCCGCTCCGGCACCGAGAACGTGGCGGGGGCTGTCGGGATTCGCCGCGGCGCTGGAGCAGGCACTGGCCGGCGTGTCTCGGCCGCCGGGAGCTGCGCGACCGGCTGGAAGGCTTGCTGCCCGAGGGTGCCGACCGTGGTGGCGGCGTCCGTCGATCGGCTGCCGGGGACGTCGCTGATCCTGCTTCCGGGGGTGCGCGCCGAGTTGGCGGTGCTGGCTCTGGATCGCGAAGGCTTCACCGTGTCGGCGGGATCGGCCTGCGCCAGTGGCGATCCCGCGCCCAGTCACGTGCTGATCGCCCAGGGCATGTCGGCGGCGGACAGCCGCTGCGTGATCCGCGTCTCGATCGGCCACGACACCACCACCGCAGACATCGACGGCTTCGCCGCCGCCCTCGGCGACGCACCTCGCCGCCCTCACGACCCGGCACGTCTTGGGTGAATAACGGTGCCAGGCACCGTTATTCACCTACGATCCCACGCATGTACTCCGAGGCCGTCATTCGTCATGCGCTGAGCGGTGAGCGGGCCGGCTCGCTGGGATCGGCTGCCGTCGTCGGCGAGGCCGGCAACAGCGTCTGCGGCGATCAGGTGCGGATCGAGTTCGAGCTCGTCGAGGGGCGGATCGCGCGCGCCCGTCACCGCAGCTTCGCCTGCCCGCATGCGACTGCCGCCGCGGCTGTTCTGTGCGGCCTGGCAGAGGGGCTGAGTCCGCTTCAGGCGGCCGTGATCGGCCTGCCCGACGTGGAGGCCGAGCTGGGCCCGGGCGGTGCCAGCCGCGAGTGCCTGCAGGTGGCTGTCGACGCGTTCTGTGCCGGCATCGCCCGCGCCGTGGACGCGACCGAGAGTGAGCCCGCCGCCAACCGGGTCGCGGTGGCGATGTCCGGCGGGGTGGACAGCGCCGTTGCGCTGCTCAAGGTGGTGGAGGCAGGGCTCGAGCCGGTGGGAGTCACCCTGCGGCTGTGGATTGATCCGGCCGCTCCCGACTCCGAACGCGCCTGCTGCTCACCCCAGTCGGTGCGGGCGGCGCGGGCAGCCTGTCACGCGCTGGGGGTCGCCCATATCGGCCTCGATCTGCGGCAGGAGTTTCGCCAGGTGGTGGTGGATGAGTTCGTCTCCGAATACGGGGCCGGACGCACGCCCAATCCCTGCGTGCGCTGCAACGGCAGCTTCCGCTTCGACGCGCTGGCGAGTTTTGCCGATCGGATCGGCGCCGGCCGGATCGCCACCGGCCACTACGCCCGGGCGGTGACTCGCGACGGGCGGACGCTGGTGGCCAGGGCGGCCGATACGCACAAGGACCAGTCCTACATGCTGGCCCGGGTGGCACCCGAGATTCTGGCCCGCACATGGTTTCCGCTGGGCGAGCAGACCAAGCCGGAGACGCGCGAGCAGGCACATGCCGCTGGGCTGGAGGCCGCCGGGCGAGCGGAGAGCCAGGAGGTGTGCTTCGTCGGCGGCGGTGATCACCGGGCATTTCTGGAGCGCTACGGAGGTGCCGCGCCGGCCGGTGATGTGGTCGATCTGGAGGGGAGTGTGATCGGTCACCACGAGGGCATCCACCGATTCACCCCGGGCCAGCGCCGCGGCGTCGGCGTGGCTGCCAACAGCCCCGTGTACGTGATCCGCACCGAGCCTCGCAGCGGCCGGGTGGTGGTTGGCCCGCGGGCAGCGCTGGAGCGCACCTCAGTCACGGTCAGCCCCGGCGCGGTGTTCGTGTCCGCCAGTCGAGTGCAGGCCAAGCTGCGCTACCGCTCGGATCCGGTATGGGCCACCGTCCGCACCCAGGACGACGGATTTCAGCTCGACCTGGACGACCCGGTGGTGGGCGTCGCCGCCGGACAGACGGCGGTTCTGTACCAGGACGACGTCGTGGTCGGCGCGGGCACCATCGCCTGACCTGGGTCGGCATACACCGGCAGGCAGATGGGTATGATGACGCACATGGATGCATCTGACGCCTGGCAATGGGCATTGGCAATCTTTCTGCTGCTCACCGCGATCGGCTTGATCGTGGTGTTGCTGAGGGCCAGTGGCACGCTCGACCGGATCAACAAGCTGCTCGACGGGATCACGCCCGAGCTGGTACCGATGCTGGGCAAGGTCTCGACGTCGATCGATCACGTCAACGACGAGCTGGACAAGGTCGGCACCATCACCAACTCCGCGGTGGATGCCACCGAGAAGGTCGACCACTCGGTGCGGGCGGTGTCGGAGGCGATCTCCAAGCCCGCCAAGGCTGCGGCCGGCATGAGCGCAGGCATCAAACACGGCCTGGGCTCGTTCAAGACCAAGCGCGATCAGCGCGGCGGAGTGGTGTGAAGCTCGCGCCCGCACTGGTGCTGCTCGGTGCGGCCGCCTACCTGGGCAAGCGCGTCAACTCGATCGCACAAGCCGAGGGCAGGCCGGTCAAGGATGTCGCCGCAGACCTGCCCAAGCGCATCCTGGAAGACCTCAAGAGCCTGCCCGACGACCTGCGGTCTGCCAAGCACGAAGGCAAGCTCGCGGCCGACCGGGAGATGGCCGACATCGACCAGCGGTTGGGCGCGAGTTAGTCGAGCACGCGGGCGATCAACTCGCGCCGCCGGATCAGCCGCTTCGGCTCGCCCCCGAGCCGCAACTCGAATCCCACGCTGCGCGGGTACAGCACCTTGTCGCCGGGGCTGATCCCGTGCGCCTCGTCGCCCACGGCCACCACCACGCCGGCCGAGCAGGTTGATTCCGCGCTGGCCGGGATGATCAGCCCGTGCGACGTTTCGGTCTCCTCGTCGACCGGCTCGATCAGCACGAATTCATCCAGCGGCTCGATTCCGCGGCCCATGTTCTGAGCGCCTTCAAAGCGCGAAACCATGTCGTCGGCATCCATCAACGTAGGGTAGCTCGTAACCCCGGCCGGTAGAATGCTTCGATGCGTTCGCACGAGATCCGCCAGAGGTTCCAAGAGTTCTTCATCGCCCGCGATCACCACCGGCTGGCCTCGGGTCCGCTGGTGCCCCCCGCGTGGGACTCGAGCGTGCTCATCACCACCGCCGGGATGCAGCCGCTGAAGCAGTACTTCCTCGGTCAGGATCGGCCACCGTCGCAGCGGCTGACGAGTGTGCAGAAGTGCTTTCGCACCGTTGACATCGATGAGGTGGGGCGCACCGCCAGGCACCTGACCTTCTTCGAGATGATGGGCAACTTCTCCATCGGCGACTACTTCAAGCAGCAGGCGGTCGAGTGGGCCTGGGAGTTCGTGACCTCGCCCGACGGGCTCGGGTTCGACCCCGACAAGCTGTGGGCGACCACCTTCCGCGGCGACGAGCTGGTGCCGGCCGACGAGGAGGCGGTCGACCTCTGGATCGGGCGCGGGCGTGCCCGCCGAGCGGATCGTGCGGCTGGGCGGCGACAACTTCTGGCAGGCCGGCGCGGTCGGCCCCTGCGGCCCCTGCTCCGAGCTCTACTACGACCGTGGGGTCGAGTACGGCTGCGAGCGGGCCGACTGTGCTCCCGGCTGCGATTGCGACCGCTTCCTGGAGTTCTGGAACCTCGTGTTCATGCAGTACAACATGCTCGACGACGGCTCGCTGGAACCGCTGCCCCGGCCCAGCATCGACACGGGCTGCGGCGTCGAGCGCACCACCATGCTGTCCGAGGGCGTCGAGAGCGTGTACGACACCGACGCGTTTCGAGACGTGATCGCTGCGGTCGAGAGCTGGAGCGGGGCGCTCTACGGCCGCACTCCGCACGAGACCAAGGCGCTGCGGGTGCTGGCCGACCACGGTCGCGCGATGACGTTCCTGGCGACCGACGGGATCGAGCCGGGCAACGAGGGCCGCGGCTACGTGCTGCGGCGGGTGATCCGGCGGGCGATGCTGCAGGCCGGCAGGATCGGGATCGAAGGTGAGTTCCTGCCCCGGCTGCACTCCCGCGTGGTCGAGCTGCTCGGTGATGTCTATCCCGAGCTGATCGCCGGCGAGGCGACCGTGTCGGCGCTGCTGCGGGCCGAAGAGCAGCGCTTCGCGCGCACGCTCGAGACCGGCGCACAGCTGCTGGACGAGGTGCTTGCGACCGACGGGGAGGTTTCCGCCGAGGACGCGTTTCGGCTGCATGACACGTATGGGTTCCCGTTCGAGCTGACCGCTGAGATCGCCGCTGAGAAAGGGCGCAGCGTGGACGAGGCCGGATTTGCGCTGCTGATGGAGGAACAGCGCACCCGCGCCCGCGCGGCGATCTCCGACCGCGGCGCTGATGCCGCCGGAGCGTTTGCCCGTGAGGCCGGCTTCACGACCGACTTCGTCGGCTACGAGCGGCTTGATCTGACCACCCAGGTGGGTGCGTTGGGCGACGGCGGCGATGTCGACGCTTCTGCTCAAGCTTCGCGAGAGCCCCTTCTATCCTCGCGGCGGCGGCCAGGTGGCCGACTCCGGCTCGATCGAGTCCGACACCGGCCGGGCGGCGATCGTGGACGTGATCCGGGTGGATGACGACCAGGTGCTGGTGGCCGAGTTGGAGCGGGGCGAGCTGCTGCGAAACGATCGCGTCCGCGCCCGCGTGGACGAGGATCGCCGGCGGCCGACCGTCGCCAATCACACAGCCACGCACCTCCTGCATCGGGCGCTGCGCGACATCCTGGGCGAGCACGTGACCCAGGCCGGCTCGTACGTTGGCCCGGACAAGCTGCGCTTCGACTTTCGCCACGGGCAGCCGCTGGATCCCGACCAGGTGATGGAGATCGAACGGATCGTGAACGAGTGGATCGTGCAGAACCACCCGCTGCACATCTTCGTCACCAGCCAGGATCACGCCCGTGAGCTGGGTGCCACCATGCTGTTCGGCGAGAAGTACGGCGAGCACGTGCGGGTGGTCGAGATCAAGGATGTGTCCCGCGAGCTGTGCGGCGGCACCCATGTGCGCTCGACGGCGGAGATCGGCGCCTTCGTGCTGACCCGCGAGACCAGTTCGTCTCAGGGCATCCGCCGGATCGAAGCCATCACCGGCGCGGCCGCCGTGCAACACCTGCGGGAGCGCTCCGCGCTTCTGAACGAGGTGGTCGAGGCCGTCGCCGAGCGCGACAAAGAGATCAAGCGGCTGAAGCAGCGATCGCCCACGCCGGCGGCTGATGCCAACGGCAGCGCCGAGGCCGATCTGGCCGACACCGCGGTGGAGCAGGGCGGCATGCGCGTGATCGCGGCCTCGGTGCTGAACGCGGACTCCGACTCGCTGTTGCAGGCCTCCGACCGGCTCAAGGCCCGGCTGGCGCCCGCGGTGATCGTTCTGGGATCGACCCAGGACGGCCGGGTGCACCTGGTCGCAAACTTCGATCAGAGCGCCGTCGATCGCGGCTTGTCGGCGGTGGACGTGATTCGTGAGGTGGCGCCGATCGTGGGCGGGGGAGGTGGCGGTCGCCCCACCATGGCGCGCGCCGGCGGCAGCGATCCCGACGCGCTCGAGCATGCCATCGAGGCTGCTCGCACGATGGTGCTCGACCGGCTCGGTGACGGGTGAAGGTGCTGGCGCTCGACTACGGCAAGGCCCGCACCGGCGTGGCCGTGAGTGATGCCACCGGAACGCTGGCCCGTCCGGTGTGCGTCGTGGAGCGGGTGCGGTCAAAGCAGGGCCGGGCGGCGCTTTTGCGCACGATCGCAGAGCTCGAGCCGGAAAAGGTGGTGGTGGGGCTGCCGCTGACGCTCGCCGGGGGCCGGGGTAAGCAGGCGGGTGAGACGCTCTCGTTCGTGCGCGAACTCGAGACTGACTGTCCCGTTCCGATCGAGACCTACGACGAGCGGTTCACCACGGCCGTGGCCAACCGACTGTCCGGGTCGGATTCTGACGCGGTGGCCGCCGCGCACCTCCTCGAAGGATATTTGCTGCGATTCGCCGGCTAGTCGTGCTCATCGCGTTGTGTGCTGCGGTGCTGGCGGTTGTGATCGCCGGTCGCGACGTGATGTCGTCAGCGTCCGGAAAGCCCGACGCCGATCCCCACGGCGATCCGATCACCGTCGTGATCCCCAAAGGAGCCGACGCGGCTCAGATCTCGGACATCCTCGAGCAGCGCGGAGTGGTCGAGGACGGCGGCCGCTTCCACGACTACGCCGATTCCAAGAACGAGGGATCGAGCTTCCAGGCAGGCACCTACACGCTGCGCGCAGGCACCGGCTATGACGTGTTGCTGGCACAGCTCGATCACGGCCCGGCCGGCCACGTCAAGACCCTGGTGATCCCGGAGGGATACCGGCTGACCCAAATCGAGGCGCTGCTGCCGTCAGTCGGGATGAAACCCCGGGCATATGCCCGGGCGGTGCGGGCCGCCGTGCCCCCGGCGGGCTTCGGCCACCACGTGAACATGGAGGGCTTCATGTTCCCCGCGACCTACACCATCCGGCCGAACGAGACCGAGGCTCAGCTCGTATCGCAGCAGCTGGCGGCGTTCGAGAATGCGTGGGCGCAGGTGAACATGACCTATGCGAAGTCGAAGCATCTCACCAACTACGACGTGCTCATCATCGCCTCGATGATCGAGCGGGAAGCGCGGGTGCCGGGCGACCGAGGCAAGGTGTCCGCGGTCATCTACAACCGGCTTCACGCGGGCATGGCACTGGGGATCGACGCGACCATCCTCTACCACAAGGGATCGTGGACGGCCGCCATCCACCAGTCCGACCTGGACAGCTCTGAGCCGTACAACACGCGCATCCACAAAGGCCTTCCGCCCACCCCGATCTGTAACCCCGGCCTGGCGTCGATGCAGGCCGCCGCCAAGCCCAAGAAGGTCAACTACATCTACTACGTGGCGATTCCCGGCAAGGCCGCCCAGTACTTCACCGCCAGACTATCAAGACTTCATCGATCATGGCGGGTGAAACCCGGGTGGCCGTGATTGGCCATCCCGTGTCGCACTCGCGATCGCCGCGCATGCATACCGCCGCCTTCCAAGCGCTGGGCATGGGGGAGTGGAGCTATGAGGCCATCGACGTGGCTCCCGAGCGTCTGGCCGAGTTCGTCGCCGAACTTCCCCAAAGCGGGCTGCGCGGCGTGAACGTCACCATCCCCCACAAGGCAGCGGTGGTCGAGCTATGTGACGTGGTCTCGGCCGAGGCGGTGCGGGCGGGGTCGGTCAATACGCTCTTGTCCGAACCGGAGGGGATCCGGGGGAGAGCACCGACGGCCGTGGGCTTTTGTGGGCGCTGGGGCCGCGTGAGCAGGGCCGCGCGCTGGTGCTGGGCGCAGGCGGAGCTGCGCGAGCGGTGGTGCCCGCATTGGTGGATGCCGACTGGGATGTGGCGGTGGCTGCCCGCCGGCCGCAGGCGGCTGCCGCGCTCGGTGTGGCGGTGGAGGCCTGGCCGCCCCGTGTGCTTCCCGATCTGGTCGTGAACGCAACCCCCATCGGGCAGGCCGGGGATCCCGACGCGCTGCCGTTTGACCCGGCGCTGCTTCGCCCCGGCATGGTCGTGGCCGATCTGGCCTATCTCGGGGACGGCCGGCCGACGGCACTGTGCCGGGCGGCTGCAGCCGCGGGAGCCGAGGTGGTGGACGGGCTCGAGGTGCTGGTCGGCCAGGGCCTCTTGGCCTTCGAGCTGTTCACCGGGCGATATCCGCCGGTGGACGCCATGCTGGCCGGCGCACGGGCCTGACTACAGAACCGCCGCTCGCGCGCCGATAGCACTCACCATGGACACGATTCTCCCCGTCGCCACGGTTGGATTTGCCCTGGGATGGCCGCTGGAACTCATGATTCAGCGCTTCCCCAAGCCCGATGGCACCGAGGCGTCGTCGCGGCGGCGATGGATCGTCTGTTTCGTCACTGCAGTCCTGTTCGCGGCCCTCGCCTTCAAAATCGGCATCAACGCGGAGCTTGCTCCGGCGCTGCTTCTGACCGCGCTGATCGTGCCCGCCTCAGCGATCGACCTGCGGTACCGGATCATTCCCGATGCGATCAACCTTCCCGGCGCGGTGGCAGTGCTCGCGCTGTCGATAATCGCGCAGCCCGATCGCTGGCTCGAGTTCGTGCTGGGTGGGCTGCTGGGTGCGCTGTTTCTGCTGATCCCCTCGCTGGTCTCGCCCAAGGGGATGGGAATGGGGGACGTCAAGATGGTGCTGATGATCGGGTTCTGCCTGGGTCAGTACGTGCTGATCGCGCTCTTCTTCGGCTTTGTACTCTCGCTGGTGCCCTCCGTGGCCCTGTTTGTCACCAAGGGCTGGACCGAGGCTCGCAAGAGCACCTTCCCGTTCGGGCCGTTCCTGGCGGCCGGCGCGATGATCGCGCTTCTGTGGGGCCCTCAGCTGTGGTCGCTGTGGCTCAACGGCCAGTGGTAGCGGCGGTCGGCTACCAGTCGCTGTCGGAGTAGTACCGGCTCGCGACCGGGGCGGTCAGCTCGTACACGCGGCCGACCTGCTCGGGGCTGAGCCGCTGTCGCCACGCGCTGATGGCGGCGCGGCTGTCGCGCGCCGAAGTGTGGGCGCGCCCCCGGGGGGCCTCGGCAGGATTGCCCTCCCCGGTGGCCTCCGCCACCCGGTCGGCCAGCTCGTCGCTCCAGGCTAGTCCCAGCTCGGCGTACAGCCGGTGGAGCTCTGCCTCGGGCTGGATCGCAACGTCCTCTTGACGCACGGTCAGCCAGGCATCGTCGCCAACGCTGCCGTAGATCAGCTTCCACAGCAGGCCGGCCTGGTCGATGATGTCCGGCCGGTCGCGGGCGTAGCGCTCGAGCTCCGGTCGGTACGGCTCCAGGTGGTCGCGCATCAACAGCGGTTGGGCGAGCAGCTGGCCGAAGTCAAACTCCCACGCGAGTCGCTCGAGGCTGGCGGCAAAGGCCGCCGGGTGCCGCACCGAGAGCACGACCCGCATGCCGAAGGTGCGCGCCATCCAGGCCGCCGAGAACACTGCGATGGGGTCCTTCACAAGCGGCCGCGTGCCGTCTTCGACGCGCGTCTTGGGGAGCGCCCGCAGCGCCCGCAGGGCATTTCGAGGAGACGGTGCCGCCCGCAGAGCGTCGCCCCAGTCGTACTCGAACCGCAGCGTGCGCCCCAGCGGTTCCACGTATGGTCGGCCGTTGTCCTCGGTCAGGTACATGAACCAGTGCGGAAACCGGGCAGCACACAACCCCGGCTGTGGATGGTCGAGGTTGAACAGCTCGTTGATGTAGCCGACGCCATCCGCTGCGGCCAGCAGCTTCCCCAGCCAGGTCGTGCCGGACCTGTTGCTTCCAGTGACGAGGATCGGCGAGGACATGGTGGAGGTGACCCTATCTCGCCTGTCCACTAGTCTCCCGCACCATGGAACTCTCCTACGTGACTGCGGGTGAGTCGCATGGCCCCGGGCTGACCGTGGTCGTCTCCGGGCTGCCTGCGGGGCTCGAACTCGACCACGCACTGATCCGAACCGATCTGGCTCGGCGTCAGGCCGGTTATGGACGCAGCCCTCGTCAGAAGCTCGAAACCGATGACGTCGAGCCACGCGGAGGGCTTCGGCAAGGACGCACACTGGGCAGCCCGCTGGCGTTCTTCATCCAAAACCGCGATCACCAGAACTGGCTCGCGCCGATGAATCCATGGCCGGTGGACGCCTCGGAGCTGGAGTCCTACGGCTGGCGCGGCAAGGCGATTTCGCTGCCGCGACCAGGCCACGCTGACCTCCCCGGGACGCTCAAGTACGGCTACGACGATGTGCGCAACGTGCTGGAGCGGGCCAGCGCCAGGGAGACCGCCGCCCGGGTTGCCGCAGGAGCGGTGGCCAAGGCCCTGATTCGCACCATCGGCATCGAGGTGCGCTCGCACGTGCTGCAGGTGGGCACAGTCCGGGCGACCCCTCCTGCCTGGCTCTCACTTCAGGATTTCGACCGGGCGGAGGCGTCCGAGGTGCGCTGCCTCGATCCCGCCGCGGAGCAGGCCATGATCGATGAGATCGAGGCGGCCAAGCGTGATCGTGACACCCTCGGGGGAGTCACCGAGGTGCGGGCCTTCGGGGTACCACCGGGGCTTGGCTCTCACGTGTCTGCGGCTACCCGCCTGGACGGCCGGCTGGCAGCGGCGATGCTCTCGATCCAATCGGCGAAGGGTGTCGAGATCGGTGATGCGATTGCCTCGTCGTCCAAACGCGGGTCGAGCGTCCACGACGAGATCATGTACAGCGACGAGCGCGGATACCACCGCGAGACCGATCGCGCCGGTGGGCTCGAGGGCGGCATCACCAACGGTGAGGATCTGGTGGTGCGGACGATCTGGAAGCCGCTGCCGACCCTGATGCGGCCGCTGCGCTCGGTCGAGATGGGGTCGCACACCCCCCGCGAAGCGCACGTGGAGCGAAGCGATGTGACGGTGCTGCCCGCCGCGGCGGTGGTGGCCGAGGCCGGTGTGGCGTTCGAGCTGGCCCGGGCCGCGCTGGAGAAGTTCGGAGGCGACGCGATCGGCGATTTCGTCGCTGCGCACGCCGCCTACCTCGAGCGTATCGCTCGGGCATGATTCCCGGCCCTCACCGAAACCTGGTGCTGATCGGGTTCATGGGCGCGGGCAAGACCACCACCGGCATGCGCCTCGCCGAGCGGCTGGGCTGGCGGTTCTTCGATGCCGATGTCGAGATCGAATCGGAAGCGACCAAGCCGATCGGGGCGATCTTCCGCGATGACGGCGAAGGCACGTTCAGGGCGCTCGAAGAGCGGGTGATCGCCCGCCTGCTGGACGAGACCAACGCTGTGATCGCGGTGGGAGGCGGGGCGGTCACGTCCGCGATCACGCGGGAGCGGCTTCGCGACAGCAGCTTCACGGTGTTCCTGGACGTCTCGGCTCAGGTGGCCTGGCGCAGGGTCGAAGAGCAGGCCGGCGACCGGCCGTTGGCGTCGGAAGCCCGGGCGTTCACCGATCTGTACGAGCAGCGCCGCCATCTCTACCACGACACCGCCGACGCGCTGGTGGACGCCGATGGAGCCGTGGGCGACGAGCCCCTGCTGGTGCCGTTGGCCAGGCAGGCGGCGCTGGCCGAGTTGCCGCGGCTGATCGGAGCGCGACGACCCGCACTGGTGGCTGATCGAGAGGTGCTGCGCGTCGTCGGCCGGCCGTTCGAGCCGTTCGTGACCGTACGGCTTCCGGCGGGCGAGGCCGCCAAGACGATTTCGGTCGCACGCCAGGCGTGGACGCGGCTGGCGGAGTTCGGGCTCGAGCGCGGGGATGTGGTGGTCGGGCTGGGCGGAGGCGCTGCCACCGACGTTGCCGGATTCGTGGCGGCCACGTTCCAGCGCGGTGTGCCGTGGATCGCGGTGCCGACGTCGCTGACCGGCATGGTGGACGCGGGCATCGGCGGCAAGACCGGCATCGACCTGCCTCAGGCCAAGAACTACGTGGGCGCGTTCCATCAGGCCGAATGGGTTGTGAGCGACCCGGCGGTGTTGGAGACGCTGCCCGTGCGTGAGTGGGCGTCGCAGTTCAGCGAGGTGATCAAGACCGGCCTGCTCTCGGGTGGGCGGTTGTGGGATCTGGTGCAACGCTGGGAGCCGGGACGGGGGACGCCCGAGGAGCGGCTGGAGCTGATCCGACGGTGCGCTGCCTACAAGGCCCGGATCGTGGCGGAGGATCCCACCGAGCAGGGGATTCGGGCGGTGCTCAACCTGGGCCACTCGATCGGCCACGCGCTCGAGACTGCCACCTCGTATCGGGCGTTCAGCCACGGTGAGGCGGTCGCGATCGGCCTGCTGCCGGCGCTGTGGCTCTCGACTCAGGTATGTGGTCTCGATCCGTCGGTGGAACAGCAGGTGCGGGAGTTGCTCGAGTTGCATGAGCTGCCCACGTCGGCTCGCAACGTCGATCCCGAAGCGGTGTTGGAGGCGATGCGCCGCGACAAGAAAGCACGCGGCGGCCGAGTGCGGTTCGCGCTGCTCGAGAAGATCGGAAAACCCGTGTTCGGGGTTGACCCGGGGGACGACCTGATCTCGCAGGCGGTTGCCCGCGCGATCGTCACGTAGCCGGCCACTGACCTGTCACACCTCGCGTGACGATCCTGTGACGGAGTTGTTGCAACCACGGGAGTTCAGCGGTGATTTTGCCAGCTAGGTTGCTCGAGAACATGTCAACCTCCGCTGCCGCCCACACTCCCTGAACCGCGTCGTACAACTACGCCCGCCGTACGCAGGTCGCGGATCGGTTCGCATCGCGGTGGTCGGTGCCGGCGAAAGCGGGCGGCGGGTGGCCGGCGACGTGATGGTCACCGCGGGTGCGGAACTGTCCGCGCTGTGCGATCGCTCGCTGCCGGCGCTCACCCGCCTGTCGCCGCAGTTTCCGAACATCGCGCTGGTCAGTGACTTCTCGCAGATACTCGAAGACCCGACGATCGAGGCGATCGTGATCGCCACCCCCGTGGCCACCCGCTATCGACTGGCCACTGCGAGCCTGGCTGCCGGAAAGCATGTCCTGGTCGAGCACGCTCTGGCAGCGTCCGCTCGAGAGGCGGTCGACCTGGTGGAGTTCGGTGAACGCCTCGGCCTGGTGGTGATGCCCGGACTTCCGGCCGTCTACGCCCCCTCGGTTGCGTACGTCAGATCCCTGATCGAGTCTGGGCAGCTTGGTGACGTGCTGTGTGTCTCGACCTGCCGGGCACGTCTCGGTGGGCACCGCCCCGGCGCCGGCGTCGTATGGGACCTGGCGCCGTGGGAGCTCTCGAGGCTGCTGACCTGGATCGACGAGCCGCCGGCGGTCGTGTCGGCCACCGGCCGTGCCTGCATGGTTCCCGGCAAGGCGGACGTTGTCTTTGCCACACTCGCGTATCCCTCGGGCCGGATCGCCCAGCTGGAGCTGTCCTGGCTTTCGCCCAGCAGCATTGGCCGGGCCACCGTGGTGGGCTCCGACAAGCTGGTCGTGTGCGACGACACTGCTGACGGGTGCGTGCAGGTATTCGAAACCGGTCTTGAAGCGGTCGACTCCGGTGATCCGGGCGAACTTCGCGTACAGGTCGGCAGCGGCCACATGCTGACGCCGCGGATCGAGAGCGCTGAACCGGGCGGCTTGCAGATGATTGACTTCATCTCCTCGGTGACGCACGGAACCGGGCTGCGCTCCAACCCGCGTATTGGGGTCGAGGTGGTGCGGCTGATCGAAGAGGTCGAGCGGCACCTCTCGGCGGGGGCGGCGTAACCACGCGAGGCATCGGGCTACGGTCTCTGGAGATGTGCCGACTCACCGTCGCGCTGGCGAGCGCCTTCATCATGCTCACGTTGTTCGTGCAAGCCGGCGTCGTTTCTGGCATCGATCGTCGCCTCGACCGCCATCTCGACCTGCTCGGGGGCACCAACTGGTCGTGGCTGGCGGTTGTCGCAGACCCGTTCGTGACAGCCGCCCTGTTCGCCGCCGGATTCCTGGTGCTGCGACGGCGATCACAGACACAGCAGGCCTGGGCGTGGGTGTTGGCCCTGGTGATCGGTCTGATCGTCGAGGTCGCGTTCAAGGCCTGGGTCGATCAGATCCCGTTTGCGCCGGCCGAGCGGATCTTCGACCTGGTTTCCCTGAGCAACACCTATCCCAGCGGTCACGCCATGCGCGCCGTGCTCCTGGCCGGATTGGCGACCGCGGTGATGCCGCGATACGCGTGGGTGTGGGTGTCGTATGCGGCCTTCGTGGTCGTCTGGGTGGTGGTGAGCGGTATGCACCTGGTGTCCGATGCCGCCGGCGGTGCGCTGCTGGGTGCGACTCTGGTGACGGCGGTCAACTGTCACCGCACTCGGGCTCTTGGTCGCGCTCGCGGTGCCGGTGTCGTAGACTGACGCGGTGAGTTCTCTGGCCCCAGCGCGGCCGCGCGGCCGCCTCTTTTCCCGTTTCCACTGCAGCCGCAGTGGGCATGAGTGGGAGCGCCAGATACTCGACTCTGGCGCGGAGGCGCGGTGGGTATGCGCGACCTGCGGCAAGCTGGGAGATGAGATTCCCGTACTAACACCCGAGCAAGAGGTGGTGGAGATGAGCGAGACTTCAGAGACGTCCACCCCCGTGGACGAGACGGTGGACGCGGAGCCCAACGCGTCAGAGACAGCCGAGCAGCCTGAGCCTGACGTGGTCTCGGCGGAAGCCTCCGACGAGGAGTCGGCATCCTCGCGGATTCGCCCCGCGATCAGAATCGTTGCGGTCGCCGCTGTGTCGGCGCTCGTGATCGGCGGCACGGTGCTGGCGTTCCGGCGTCGCAGGGGATAGCCGCTTCACTCCCGTTCTGAACACCCGGTAGGCTCCCCGCATGCGGGTAATGGTGCTGAACGGGGTCAATCTCAACATGCTCGGAAAGCGGGATCCGGCGCAGTACGGAAGCGTCGGCCTGTCCGAACTCGAGACCATGATCTACTCATGGGGCTCAGAGCTGGGCCTGACCGTGCGGTGCTCGCAGTCCAACTTCGAAGGGGATTACGTCGACATGATCCACACCGCCTGTGAGGACACCGATGGGTTGATCGTGAATCCGGGCGCTTGGACGCACTACAGCTACGCCATCCGTGACGCGCTGGAGATCTACACCGGCCCAGTGGTGGAGGTACACCTGTCGGCGATCGAAACCCGTGAGCCGTGGAGGCGCAACTCCGTAATCGCCGACGTCGTCTCGCACAGGATCAGCGGGCGCGGCGCCGACGGCTACCACGAGGCGCTCGAGTACCTCAACCGGAGTGGGCAATGAGCGGCCCCGGCTACCTCCAAAGGCTGCAGGGCGTGCGGGCCGCACTCCAATCCCAGAGCATCGATGCGCTGCTCGTAACCGATCTTGTGAACGTGCGCTACCTGACGGGCTACGACGGATCCAACGGGCTGGTGGTGGTGCACGGCGGGGGAGCCACGTTCATGACCGACTTCCGGTATGTGACCGCCGCAGAGCCGATCGCCGAGATCATGCAGGTGCGGATGTTGGAGGGAGAGACCAGTCGCTTTCTGGGTGAGCATCTGAACGACATCGCGCCCGGCGCCAACCGCATCGGCATCGAGGCCGCACACCTGTCGGTGGCCACCCACGGCAAGCTGGAGGCCGCGTTCGGCACCGAACGCGAGCTGGTGTCGACCGCCGACGTGGTCGAGACGCTGCGCCTGGTCAAGGACGCCTCCGAGCTGGACGCGATCCGTCAGTCGGCGGCCTTGATCGCACCGGTGTACGAGGCCATCGCCGCCGAGGGGTTGGGCGGGAAGCGTGAGGCGGACGTGGCCTGGCGGGTGCGCGAGCTGTTCCGCGAGCAGGGTGCCGACGACCTGGCGTTCGACACCATCGTGGCCTCGCACGAGCGTGGCGCCATGCCACATGCGACTCCCGGCGAGTCGACGATCTCCGCCGGCACGCTGGTCACGATCGATCTCGGCTGCTACCTCAACGGCTATGCGTCTGACTGCACCCGCACGTTCGCCGTGGGCGAGCCGGATGCCGATCTGTCCGAGATCTACGCCATCTGCCTCGAGGCGCAGTTGACCGCGCTGGCTGCAATCGCGCCGGGCGTGGGCGGTCGAGAGGTGGATGCAGTGGCGCGTGAGGTGATCGCCGCAGCTGGGCACGGCGACCACTTCGGCCATGGCCTCGGCCACGGGGTGGGGTTGGCGATTCACGAGGGCCCGCGGCTTTCGACCGCGTCCCACGCAACTCTCGAGGCGGGCATGGTCGTCACAGTCGAGCCGGGTATCTATCTCCCCGGACGCGGTGGCGTGCGGATCGAGGATCTCGTGATCGTGACCGACACCGGAAGCGAACGACTGACCGCCTACCCCAAGGAACTCCAGCGGGTCGCCTAGACAATGGGGCTTACTACACTCAGCTCATGATTTCCACGAATGAATTCAAAAACGGCATGCATATCTCACTCGATGGGATCGTCTACCGGATCGTCGAGTTTCAACACGTCAAACCCGGCAAAGGCGGAGCGTTCGTGCGGACCAAGCTGAAGGCGCTCAGCTCTGGGAGCGTCGTCGACAAGACGTTCCGGGCGGGCGAGAAGATGCCGCGCGTGCGCACCGAGGTGACCAACGTCTCCTATCTCTACAACGACGGCACCGATGTGGTGCTGATGGACTCCGAGACGTTCGAGCAGATCAATCTGCCGCTCGACACGCTCACCGAAGAGTTGCGATTCATGCGTGAGAACGACACCGTGCAGCTGCTGCTGGTCGACGGCAAGCCCACCGCCGTGCAGTTGCCGGCGTCGGTCGAGCTCCAGGTGGTCGCCACCGAGCCGGGAGTCAAGGGCGATACCGTCTCCAACGTCACCAAGCCGGCCACGCTTGAAACCGGCGCGATCGTGCAGGTGCCGCTGTTCGTCGAGCAGGGCGAGCGGATCAAGGTCGACACGCGCGAGGCGCGGTACATTTCGCGCGCGTGACCAGGCTGGTAGACACCACCGTTCGGTTGCTGTCCCAGCAGCCCCTGGCAGGCACGATCTCGACCGCCGCGGTGCTGGATGTGGCCGAGATCCTCGACGCAGCCGGGTTCGAAGCGCTCGAGGTGACCGGCGGCGGTTGTTTCGACGCGGCGGTCAAGCGGGGTACGGAGAGCCCCTGGGAACGAGTACGTGCGCTCAAGGCGCGGTGCACCAAAACGCCACTTCAGATGGCCTTGAGGGGTCGGTTCCTGGTCGGCTCTCGGCCGGTCTCCGATGACCTCACCCGTCGCTTCATCCTGTGTGCCGCCGAGAGCGGTATCGACATCTTCCGGCTGCACGATCCACTCAACGACGTGGAAAACCTGACGGCGGCTGCGACCGCGGTGCGTGAGGCGGGCGGGCGGCTGTATGCCGGGCTCGCCTTCTCGGGCGAGATGGCCAACCTCGAGCGGGTGCTGGACAAGGCCAAGCGGCTGGCGGATCTGGGCGCCGATCACGTGCTTCTGCACGACCCCGCCGGGGCGCTCGATCCGGGCACCTGCGGCCGGGTGGTGGCGCGGCTGGCCGAGCATGCGGGCGTACCGGTGGGCCTGTATTGCCAGGGCGAGAGCGCGCTGGCGATGGCGATCGAAGCCGCCAGGGACGGCGCCACCCCGGTGGCGGTGGCGGCCTATCCGGTGGCCAATTCGCTCAACCGGGTCCCGGGCGAGGTGCTGTGCGAGGCGCTGACAGGACTGGAACTCGATCACGGGTTGGATACCGAGCGCCTGTGGGACGCCTCTCAGTTCATCGACCAGCATGTGAATGCGCAGATGCCGGCGGCGTCGATCTCGCCGCGGATCACGTTGCGGGCGGCCCGCAACCGCTTGCCGGTGGGGCTCGTGGCCGACCTCGACACCCGCCTGCGCCGGGCGATGGCCACCGACCGGCTGGACGAGGTGCTGGACGAGCTGAAGGTCGTGCGCGAGGACTGTGGACGGCCGCCGCTGGCCCAGCCGATCGGCGGGATCATGGCCGGCCAGGCGCTTCGCCACGTGCTCTCTGCCCGGCGTTGGGCGGAGGCTTCGGATGAGATGAAGAGCTACCTCTCGGGAGCCTACGGCACCCCTCCGCTGGAGATCTCGAGCGACGCCCGGGCCCATGCCGGCGCACCCACCGCCGAGCCCGACATCGATATGGAGGAGCTGCGCGAGTCGGTGGGCGCGGCCAGTGAAGAGGATCTGCTGCTGTTGGCGTTGTTCGGCGACGACGCCGAGCGGCTGCTGGCCACGTTGCGTGGTCGTGGCGAGCGCGAGGCCGATCGCGACGGGGCTCTCGGAGCCGGCGCAATCTGAGCGCATCCGCGAGCTGATCCGGCTGGTTGAGGACTCCGATGTGGGCGAGCTGACGATCGAAGACGGGGCGGTGCGGATCACCGTGCGAAAGCAGGATGACCGGCCGCTGCCGGCCGCCGCGCCGGTGGGGGCGGATCCACCTGCCGCCGAGCCGGCGGTGAGTGAGGCATTCAAGATCGAATCTCCCATGGTCGGCACGTTCTATCGATCACCCTCGCCGGACCAGCCGGTGTTCGTGTCCGAGGGCGACACCGTCTCGGTCGGCCAGACGCTCTGTATCCTGGAGGCGATGAAGCTCTTCAACGAGCTGAAGTCCGATCACGGCGGAGTCATCCGCCGGATTCTGGTGGCAAATGGCGAGCCCGTCGAGTTCGGCCAGCCGTTGTTCGAACTCGAGCCGGTGTGATGCTTGCGCGCGTGCTGATCGCCAATCGCGGCGAGGCGGCGGTGCGTTTGGTGCGAGCCTGCCACGACGTGGGCGCCGAGGCTGTGGCCGTGTACTCGACCGCCGACCGGGAGGGTCTGTGGGTGCGGCTCGCCGACCGGGCGGTGTGCATCGGGCCGCATGCTCCCGCCGACTCGTATCTCAACGTCCCCAACCTGATCGCCGCGGCCGAGACGACCGGCTGCGACAGCGTGCATCCCGGCTGGGGCTTTCTGGCCGAGAAATTCTGGATTCGTGCGAGCCTGCACCGAGAACGATCTGACGTTTGTCGGCCCATCGGCTGAGGCGATCGAGATGATGGGGGACAAGAGCGCCGCCAAATCCGCCATGCGCGCCGCCGGGGTGCCGCTGGTGCCGGGCTCGCTGGGCCGTCTCACAGGGCCCGACGAGGCGGCCGCGCTGGCCGGAGAGGTTGGGTATCCGGTGCTGCTCAAGGCGGTCGCCGGCGGTGGCGGCCGGGGTATGCGGGTGGTCGCGTCGGAGGCGGGGCTGGCGGATGCCTACAGGCTGGCGTCGGCGGAAGCCGCTTCAGCGTTTGGTGACGGCGATATGTATCTCGAGAAGGCGATCGTCGATCCCCGTCACGTCGAGATGCAGGTGCTGGCCGATGGTTCCGGCGGCGTGCTGGTGCTGGGCGAGCGCGACTGCTCGGTACAACGTCGCCACCAGAAGCTGATCGAGGAGGGGCCGTCGCCGGCGCTTGACCAGCCCACCCGCGAGGCGATGGCCGACGCCGCACGGCTGGCGTGCATCGGCAGCGGCTATGAGAACGCCGGCACCGTCGAGTTCCTGCTCGATGCCGACGGCAGGTTTTCGTTCATCGAGATGAACACCCGGCTGCAGGTCGAGCATCCGGTGTCAGAGCTTCTGACCGGTGTCGATCTCGCCGTCGAGCAGCTGCGCATCGCCGCCGGCGAGCCGCTGCCGGCCACCGGGCTGGCCGAACTGCGCGGCCATGCCATCGAGTTTCGCATCAACTGTGAGGATCCCCGCCACGACTTTCGTCCCGCTGCCGGCACCGTCACCCGGTTTCGGCCTCCGCTGGGCCCGGGCGTGCGGCTGGACACCCACGCCTACGAGGGATACAAGGTTCCGCCCTTCTATGACTCACTGCTGGCCAAACTGATCGTGTGGGGCGCCGACCGCGAGCAGGCGATCGCGCGTTCGCAGCGGGCGCTGGCCGAGTTCGAGATCGAGGGCGTGCGCACCACCAAGGAGCTGTTCGCAGACATCCTGTCGGAGTCCGAGTTCCGATCGGGCCGCTACACAACCGCATATCTGGAGCGCCGTCGTGAGTTCCTGCCGGCGCTGCTCACCGAGGCAGCCGCATGATCAGGATCGGTGCCGCACAGGTAGCCGACGAGGCGATCGATTCGATCGTGCGGGGCGCGGTCAGCCAGGTGCCGGGGGCGCGGCTGGAGTCACCGGGGCGCGTCTCGCGGGTGTTGCCCGGCAGGCGCGGACCGGTGGAGTGGTCGGTGACCGGCGGCGCTGCTGCGCTGGCGGTCGAGGTTGTGGCCGGATACGGCGTCGTGCTGCCCGATGTCGCAGCTGCGGTGCGGGGCGCAATCGCCGACGCCGTGACCGGCATGACCGGTCTGCAGGTGCGGTCGGTGGATGTCACTGTCACCGGCATCGACCGCGACGGGGAGTCCCGCCGATGACCACCAGCCGCCGGTCACAGCGTCGTGCCTGCGCCTTCCTGCTGTACCAGCGGGATCTGACCGGCTCGGACTTCGATGCCCTGTATGACGCATATCAGCGGGACAACGGCGATCCGGCGACAGACTTCATCAAGGCGCACGTGGAGGGGACGTGGGGCGATCGCGAGCGGCTTGACCGGTCGATCGACGCCGCTGCCGACAGCTGGAGCACCGAGCGGATGGCGGTGCTGGAGCGAAACATCCTGCGACTGGCGGTGTGGGAGCTGTCGACCGGGGAGGTGCCGGCGGCGGTCGCCATCGACGAGGCGGTCGCCCTGGCCAAGCGCTACGCCTCCCCCGAGGCCGGGGTGCTGGTAAACGGCGTGCTGGGAAGGATCGCACGAGAACAGGGGGTGGGAACGTGACCGACCAAAGCATCGACGAGCTGCGCCGCATCTCCGCCGAGCTCGACCGGCTGAACGAGCGGCTGGCGGCCGGTGGGCTGGAAGCGGCCGATGCCACCGAGCTCTTGGAGCAGATCACTGCGCTGGCCCAGCAGGCCGCCACCGCGATCGAACGGCGGGCAGAGACGCTCGATGATTGAGGAGTACCTGGAGACGCTCGAGCTGTCGAGGTTGCCCGAGCTCGACCGAGCGATGCACTATGCGCTGCACGGCGGCAAGCGTGTGCGTGCGAGGCTGTGCCTGGCGGCCACTCGAGCCTGCGGAGGCAGCCCCGATCTCGCGCTTCCCGCGGCCGCGGCGCTGGAACTGATCCAGGCCTTCTCGCTGGTGCATGACGACCTACCTGCGCTGGACAACGATGACGAGCGGCGCGGACGCCCCACCGCTCATGTCGAGTACGGCGAAGGCGTGGCGGTGCTGATCGGCGACGGGCTGCTGAACGCCGCCTTCGGGCTGGTCGGCAGCCTTCAGGTGAGTGCCGAGCGGCGGGCCGCGGTCACAGCTGAGCTGGCAGCCGGGGTGGCCGGGATGGTGGACGGGCAGTATCTGGATATCACGTCGACGCCGGCCGACCTCGACGAGCTGGGGCGGCTTCACCGGCTCAAGACCGGCGCGCTGATCTCGGCTGCGGTCGGGTGCGGGCTGCACGTGGCCGGGCTGGCCGCCGAGCGTCAGCAGCCGTATCGGCGATTCGCCGCGGAACTCGGTCTGATTTTCCAGATCGTGGACGATGTGCTGGATGCCGACTCGGCCGGTAGCGAGCCGAGCTATGTCAAGCTGGTGGGGGTCGAACGAGCCCGAGCCCTGGCCGCCGAGGCCGACGTCCGCGCCCGTGCTCACCTGGCCGAGGCCGGGGGCGACACCGCCGAGCTGGAACAGCTGGCCGACGTGATCTTGTACCGAACCGCGTAGGCGACCGGGGCCGGCCGAGCATCGCCAAACCTCGCACTCGTCTCGATGAAGCCCTGGTGGAGCGGGGCTTGGTGGACACCCGCAGCCGCGCCCGCGGCCTGATCATGGCCGGCCGGGTGACGCTGGATGGCACGGTCGTCACCAAGGCCGGAGCCCCGACCACGGCCGCCTCTGTGCTCGAGCTGATCGAGCCGCCGCGCTACGTCTCCCGCGGCGGCGAGAAGCTCGAAACCGGCCTCACCAGGTTCGCGATCGACGTGCGGGGGGAGTTGTGTGTGGACGTCGGCGCCTCCACCGGCGGTTTCACCGACTGCCTGCTTGCGCATGGGGCCGCCCGGGTGGCGGCGGTCGACGTCGGCCGAAACCAGCTGCACGAGCGCCTGGTTGCCGATCCCCGGGTGACCGTGATCGACCGTCTCAACGCCCGCTCCCTGACCGTGGACGACCTTCCGTTTCGGCCCACGTTCGCCACCGCCGATGTGTCGTTCATCTCATTGCGGCTGGTGCTGCCGCCGGTATTCGCTGTGCTCGCGCCTGGGTGGCGGGCGGTGGTGCTGGTGAAGCCGCAGTTCGAGGCAGGTCGCGATCAGGTGCGCAAAGGGGTGGTGCGCGACCCCGAGGTGCACCGCCAGGTTTTGCGCGACATGTGCGGTTTTGTCACCGAGTTGGGCGTCACCGTCCTTGGGATATGCGATTCTTGTGTACGGGGGCCGGCGGGGAACCGTGAGTATCTGCTTGCCCTGTGCTCCCCCGGACACGCGAACCCCCAGGAGTCCACCACCGATGTCGAGTCCCAGATCGCAGATGCCGTCCTCGGCCCAACCGGGTCAGGCGATCAGCACGGCCAGTCTCTTCACCCACGGGCGCCCTGAGCGGATCGGCGATGCCGCCGAGCGCGTGGCGACGCTGGCACACCGCTTGGGCGTCGAGCTGGTCGATGCCGACCGGGCCGAGATGATCGTGGTGCTTGGCGGCGACGGCACCATGCTGCGAGCGCTGCAGGCCGCGCTGCCGTTTCGGGCGGTCTGCCTGGGCGTCAACTTCGGCCGGGTCGGCTTCCTCACCTCGATCGACGCCGACCATCTTGAGCAGGGACTGGAACGTGCCTTTGCAGGCGACTTCGAGGAGCTGCGACTGCCGACCATCGTCGGCGACGCCGGCCGGGGCAGCGGTCACCGGCATCAATGACATCGTGCTGACCAGCGGGTTGCTGGGCCGCATGGCGCTGGTGGAGTGGTGCGTCGACGGCCAGTCGCTGGGGGAGCTGGGCTGCGACGGCGTGATCGTCGCCACCTCGACCGGCTCGACTGCCTACAACCTGTCGGCCGGCGGGCCGGTATTGGCCTGGGGGTTGGACGGCTTCGTGGTGTCGTTCGTCTCGCCACACTCCCTGCACGCCCGATCGATGGTGCTGGGGCGGCCCCATCGGGTGGAGCTGCACAACCGCTCGGTGGACGTGCCGGTGCAGGTGATCGTGGACGGCCACATGGCGGGCGAGGTCGCACCCGGCGGGCGATTCGCGGTCACCATGGGGGATGCATTCGCCAGGTTGGGACGATTGTCGGACACGTCCTTCTTCAGCCGCTACCGCCAGACGTTTTCGGGCTGACCGTGCTGCTACGCCTGGTGATCCAAAACCTCGCCCTGATCGAGCACGCCGAGCTCGAGCCCGCCTCGGGGCTGTCGGTGTTCACCGGTGAGACCGGAGCGGGCAAGACCATGCTCGCCCAGGCGATTGGGCTGCTGGCAGGAGGCCAGCCCGGTTCAGCCCCGGTGGGGCCGCATGCCGAGGAGGCCTACGTGGAGGCGGAGTTCGCGCTGCCGGCGGGATTGCTGGACGATCCGGCGCTGGAAGCGGTGGCCGGTCTTCGGCCTGAGGGCGAAGACACGCTGGTGGTTGCCCGCAGAGTGTTTGCATCCGGCCGGACGCGTGCGCTGGTGTGGGGACGAAGCTGTGCCCGCACCGACCTCGAGCTGCTGGGCGAGCGTCTGCTGGAGCTGTCTTCCCAGCACGAGGCCCAGAGGATCGCCAAGCCCGCCGTGCAGTTGGCGTTGCTCGACGGCCACGCCGGCAGCGGCGAGCGGCTGAAGGCGATGGCGGCCGCCTGGAGTGATCTGCGGGCCGCCCGGGCTGCGCTGGCCGACGCCCGCGAACACGCACAGGATGCCGTCCGTCGCCGGGGCGAGCTCGAGTATCTGGTGGAACGGGTGGACGCGGCCGGCGTGGCGCCGGGGGAACGCGAGCAGATCACCGTCGAGCGCGAGCGGCTGCGGCATCTCGACGAGCTGGCTGCTGCGATCACCGGAGCGATCGCGCTGCTGTCGCCAGATGAGGGTGACGGCGCCGAGATGGTGATCGCCCGAGCCTCGCAGATGGTGGCCGATGCAGAGCGATTCGAGCCGAGCCTCGCGGCGGTCTCGGCCGAGCTGCGCGACGCGGGTGTGCGGTTGCAGGAGGCCACTGCAGAGCTGCGCGGCCATACCGCCGACCTCGAGGCTGACCCGGGCCGGCTGGAGACGATCGAGCAGCGGCTGGAGCTGTTCTCAGAGCTCGAGCGCCGCTTCGGCGGATCCCTGGATCAGGTGCTGGCGCTCGCGTCCGAGGCCCGTGAGACGCTCGAGCTGCTCGACCAATCGGGAGATGCGATGGCGCAGCTCGAGGCCGCCGAGCGCGCCGCTCAAGAACGGGCTGACGCGACCGCCGCCAAGCTGCACGCTGCCCGGGTCAAGGCTGCCAAGGGATTCGCCCGGGCGGTGGAGCAGGAGCTGTCCGACCTGGGGATGGACGGGGCTCGGCTGATGGTCGAGCTGACCGACGCTCCGCTGGGCGCGCGCGGGGTGGATCGCTGTGAGCTGCTGCTGGCCGCCAACACCGGCCTCGAACCCGCGCCGCTGGCGAGCACGGCGTCGGGCGGTGAGCTGTCCCGAATCGCGCTGGCGATCCGGGTGGCGGCACGCGCTCACGGCGGCCCCGAGACGCTCGTGCTGGACGAGGTCGACGCCGGTGTCGGCGGGCTCACCGCACGGGCGGTGGGGGAGAAGCTGCAGAAGCTGGCCGAGCACGCGCAGGTGATATCGATCACCCATCTCCCCCAGATCGCGAGCCTGGCCGATGCCCACTTCCGCGTCGAGAAGCTCGCCGGCGATCCCACCCAGACCACCGTTCAGCTGCTCACAGGCGATGCCCTCACCGACGAGCTGGCACGCATGCTGGGAGGCGACGAGGATGATCAAACCGTCCGCCGGCACGCGGAGGCGTTGCGCAAAAGCCCGCAACGTGCGTGAAAGCACCCGCGCCGGAAGCCGTCTCAGGACGGTGACGTCAGCTTGCTCACGTATGATTCATATCCCGTAACCGGTCACACGTTGAAAGGCGGGGGTTTTGGACAGGCAGGTCAAGTACGTATTTGTGACCGGTGGCGTGGTGTCGTCGCTGGGCAAGGGCATCACCGCCGCATCGCTCGGGCGTCTCTTGAAGTCGCGCGGGCTGAAGGTGGCGCTGCAGAAGCTCGATCCCTACATCAACGTCGACCCGGGCACCATGAGCCCGTTTCAGCACGGCGAGGTGTTCGTCACCGAGGATGGCGCCGAGACCGATCTCGACCTGGGCCACTACGAGCGGTTCGTGGATGAGTTCCTGTCACGGAACTCCAACCACACCACCGGATCGATCTACAACACGATCATCCGCAAGGAGCGCAAAGGCGAGTACCTGGGCTCGACCGTCCAGGTGATCCCGCATGTCACCGACGAGATCAAATCGAGGGTGCAGCGGGTGGCCAGCTCCGGCGACGTGGACGTGGTCATCACCGAGATCGGCGGCACCGTCGGCGACATCGAGAGCCTGCCCTTCCTGGAGGCGATCCGCCAGTTCCGAAACCAGATCGGTCGCGACAACGTGATGTACATCCACTGCACCCTGGTGCCGTACATCGAGGTGGCCGGTGAGCTCAAGACCAAGCCCACCCAGCACTCGGTGCAGGAGCTGCGCCGCATCGGTATCGCCCCCGACGTGATCGTCTGCCGTTCCAAGCATCCTCTGGACAGCGACATTCGCGAGAAGATCGCGTTGTTTGCCGACGTCTCGGTGGATGCCGTGATCTCGGCTCCGGACGCCGACAACATCTACTACATCCCGCCCATGATGCAAGAGGAGGGACTCGACCGGCTGGTGTGCGACCGGTTGGGCCTCGTCACCGGGCCGCCCGACATGCGCGAGTGGGAGGCGATGGTGGATCGCGTGCGGTCGGCCAGCGGCGTTGTGAGGATCGCTCTGGTGGGCAAGTACGTGCAGCTCCAGGATGCCTACCTGTCGGTGGTGGAAGCCCTCAACCACTCCGCGATCCATCACGGTGCCAAGCTCGAGATCATCTGGGTGGATGCCGAGACGCTCTCCTGGGACGAGGCCGAGCGGCGCCTGTCGCAGGCTGACGGCATCCTGATTCCGGGTGGATTCGGCATCCGCGGGATCGAGGGCAAGATCGCCGCCGTGCGGTTCGCCCGCGAGAACCTGGTGCCGTTCCTGGGTGTGTGCCTGGGGATGCAGGTGGCGGTGGTCGAGTTCGCCCGCCACGTGGTCGGTCTCGAGGGGGCTAACTCCAGTGAGTTCGACCCCGAGACGCCGTATCCGGTGATCGATCTGCTGCCCGAGCAGAAGGAAATTGAAGACATGGGCGGCACCATGCGATTGGGCTCTGACCCGGTCAAGGTGGTCGCCGGTACCCGTGCCTATGAGGCCTACGGCGAGCCGGTGGTGTACGAGCGCCACCGCCACCGCTACGAGGTCAATAACACGCTGCGTCCGCGGCTGGTGTCCAAGGGCTTGATCATCGCGGGCACGTCGCCGGACGAGCGGTTGGTGGAGATCATCGAGCTGCCCGAGCATCCGTGGTTCTGCGCCAGCCAGTACCACCCCGAGTTCAAGTCTCGGCCGAACCGGCCACAGCCACTGTTTCGAGACTTCGTCGGTGCCGCGGTTGCCCGCCACGCCGATGAGGAAGAGACGGCCGATCGGCTGTCCGAGAGCAAGACGGCCAGTTCCTAGGTGACTGCCGAGGAGACCTGGGAGGCATTCGCCGAACGCGTCCGCGAGTTGGGCGAGCTGGGCGGCGTGATGGCGCTGCTGTCGTGGGACCGGCAGACGACCATGCCGCCCGGTGGCCTCGAGGCCAGGGCGCGGGCGAGTTCGACGTTGGCGGTGTTGCGGCATCGCCGCCTGATTGATCCCGAGTTGGGTGAGCTGCTGGAGGCGGCCTCAGCGCAGTCGCTGGATCCCCACCAGGCGGCCGTGGTCAGGTTGGTGCGACGTGATCGCGACCGGTCGCTGCGGCTACCCGACGAGCTGGTGCGCCGGATCGGTTTGACGGCAACCCGCGGCAACGCTGTGTGGGAGCAGGCGCGGGAGCATCGCGACTTCTCGCGCTTCCAGCCGTACCTGGAGGAGATGGTCACGCTCAAGCGCGAGGAGGCTGACCTGCTCGGCCACGACGGCGAGCGCTACGACGCCCTGCTGGAGCACTACGAGCCGGGCATGCGCACCGCACAGGTCGAGCCGATGTTTGCCTCGCTCACCGCTGAGCTTTCCGAGCTACTGGGGCAGATCCAGGACGCCGGCCCGCTGCCGCCGCCGCCATTCGCCGGCAGGACTTTCCCCGACGAAGCGCAGATGCGCTTCAGCATGCGGCTGCTGCCCGAGCTCGGATACGACATGCAAGCGGGGCGGCTGGATCTTTCTGTTCACCCGTTCACGAATGCGATTTCCCGTGGCGATGTGCGCATCACGACCCGGATGTACGCCGACGACCCGTTCCCTTCGGTGATGGGCACGATCCACGAGGCCGGCCACGGCCTGTACGAGCAGGGGATGGATCCCGCTTACGAGGATCTGCCCGTGGGTTCGCCTCCGTCGCTGGGCCTGCACGAGTCGCAATCACGGCTGTGGGAGAACGTGGTCGGGCGCAGTCGGGGCTTCTGGCAGCACTACACGCCGCTGATCTGTGAGGTCATCGGTGCGCCGATGGCCGGCACCTCCCCCGAGGACGTCTACCGGCACGTCAACACCGTGCAGGCCTCCCTGATCCGGGTGGACGCGGACGAGGTCACCTACAACCTGCACGTGCTGATCCGGTTCGAGCTGGAGCTGGCGCTGATGCGCGAGGAACTCGAGGTCGCCGATCTGCCCGGCGCGTGGAACGACGCGTATCAGCGCCACCTCGGCATCCGCCCGCCGCATGACGGCGACGGGGTGCTCCAGGACACACATTGGTCGGGCGGCGCGTTTGGGTACTTCCCGACCTACACGCTGGGCACGATCTACTCGGCCATGCTGTGGGAACGACTGCGGCGCGATCTGCCCGATGTCGACGGCCAGATCGCCGCCGGCGAGTTCGCGCCGCTGCTGGGCTGGCTGCGCGAGCACATCCATCACCCCGGGTCGCTGTACGAGGGCCCGGAGCTGATCGAGCGAGTCACAGGGGGAGGGCTCGATCACCGCCCGCTGATGCGCTACCTGTGGGCCAAGTTCGGCCCGCTGTACGGACTGGCACCCGCGTGACCGCAGTGCTCGACCTGTTCCTCGAACTGGCGGAGATCTCCAGCCCGCCCGGCGAGGAACGGGCCGTGGCCGACGCCGTCGCCGCCCGCCTGGCCGCGATCGGGGTGGAGGTGGACGAGGACGCCGCCGGGGCGGCCATCGGCTCCCAGATCGGCAATCTGTACGCTCGGCTGGCGCCCACCCTCGACACCGGCACGCCGATCTTTTTGAATGCCCACCTCGACACGGTGCCTGCCACCGCCCCGATCCGGCCCGAGGTGCGAAACGGCGTCGTCGTCAACGCTGAGGAGACGATCCTGGGGGCAGACAACAAGGCAGCGGTGGCCGCCATGGTGGCGGCCGTCGAGCAGGTGGTGGCCGACGGCATCGCCCACTCGGGGATCGAGTTGGTGCTGACGCCGATGGAGGAGGTCGGCCTGCGCGGCGCCAAGCAGTTCGACGTCGCCCGTCTGCACGCTGCATTCGGGTACTGCTATGACCACGCCGCGCCGATCGGGAACATCGTCGTGGCCGCTCCGACGCAGCGCACGCTGCGCCTGCTGTTTCGGGGCCGGGCCGCGCATTCGGGCATCGCACCGGAGCAGGGCCGAAGTGCCATCGCCGCCGCGGCACGCGCGGTCGCGGACATGCGGCTGGGCCGGATCGATGCGGAGACGACCGCCAACGTCGGACTGATTCGAGGCGGGATCGCCGGGAACATCATCCCTCCCGAGTGCACGGTGATGGCTGAGGCCCGCAGCCGCGATCCCGAGCGGGTTGCGGCGGTGGCCCGGGAGATGCTGGACGTCGCCACGCACGCGGCGAACCTGTATGAGTGCCAACTCGAATCGACCATCACCTCTGAGTACGAGGGCTATCGGCTCTCGCGGTCCCACCCTGCCGTACGCCTGGCCACCGCGGCTCTGGCGGCGCGTGGTCATACGCCGGCGTCGCTTGAATCGGGCGGCGGGTCGGATGCCAACGTTTTCAATGCCGCCGGGATGCCCTGCGTCAACCTGTGTAACGGCATGGCCGAGATCCATACCCCGTCGGAGCACATCGCGGTGTCCGACCTCGAGGCCATGACAGCGGTTACGCTGGAGTTGATCACCCAAGCGAGATCGCTCGAGAATCCTCAGCCGCGCTGACCGGAGGGCACGTTCATGAATATCGGAGTTGCGAAAGAGATCAAGCCGGACGAGTACCGGGTCGCGTTGACCACGGCCGGCGTCGTCGAGCTGGTCAGCCACGGACACCGGGTGCTGATCGAGCAGGGAGCCGGCGTTGGCAGCTCGATGAGTGACGACGACTACCGCGCCGCCGGAGCCACGGTGGTGTCGGTGGACGAGGTGTGGTCGGACTCCGACATGGTGCTGAAGGTGAAGGAGCCGCTGGACGGCGAATGGCAGCGGCTTCAGCCCGGGAAGATCCTGTTCACCTACCTGCATCTGGCTGCGGCCGCCGAGCTGACGCGTGGCCTGGCGGGAACGGGAGCGACTTGCATTGCCTATGAGACGGTGGAGACGCCTGACCGGCGCCTGCCCCTGCTGGCGCCGATGAGTGAGGTGGCGGGACGGCTGTCGGCCCAGGTGGGCGCCTACTACCTGATGAAGCCGTTCGGGGGCAGGGGACGGTTGATGGGTGGTGTGCCCGGTGTGCTCCCGGCCAAGGTGCTGGTGCTGGGCGGTGGCATCGTCGGCTACAACGCCGCGCTGATCGCCCAGGGGATGCAGGCGGACGTGACCGTGTTCGAGCGGTCGGTCGATCGCATGCGGGAACTTGACGTCAGCCTCGGGCGCACGGTGCTTTTGCAGATGTCCAACCGTCACGGCATCGAGGCCGCCCTGCCGGAGGCCGACCTGGTCATCGGCGGTGTGCTGATCCACGGCGCCAAGGCGCCCCACCTGGTGAGTCGCGAGATGCTTTCGGCGATGAAGCCGGGGTCGGTGCTGGTGGACGTCGCGATCGATCAGGGCGGCTGTTTTGAGACGTCGCGTCCGACCACCCACTCGGATCCGATCTATGTGATCGACGACGTGGTGCACTACTGCGTGGCGAACATGCCCGGGGCGGTGCCGATCACCTCCACCTGGGGGCTCACCAACGTCACCTTGCCGTACGTGGAGGCGATCGCGAATAAGGGGCTGGAGCGCGCGCTGGCCGACGATTCGGCACTTCGCCTGGGGGTGAACGTGGCCGCCGGTGCGATCACCTGCGAACCGGTGGCAGAGGCCGTGGGGCTGCCCTACACGCCGCTCGACCAGGCCGTCGCGATCTGATCACAGTGGCTCGCAGGACATCGCCTGGGAGTGCCGAACCTCCCCGGTATGAGTTCGTATGACGCGACGCTTCAAGACTTTCTGACTCACCTGCAGCTCGAGCGAGGGGCATCGCCGCACACGGTCGAGGCGTATCGCCGTGACCTGATCGACCTTGGCGATTTCACCGAGCATGCCGATCCCGACAAGCTGCAGGTCTCGGTGCTCGACGACTATGCGGTGGCGCTGTCGGATCGCGGCCTCTCTCCGGCGACGGTTCGGCGGCGGCTGGCGGCGGTGCGGGCGTTTCTCAAGCATCGTGCGCGGGAGGGGGCGCGGGCCGATGCCGGCCGCAGCGTCACGTTGCCGCGACTCGGTCGACGCCTGCCCGAGCCGCTGACCAAGGCCGAGGCCGAGGCGATCGTGACCCGCCCCGACGGCAGCCCTCGGGGACTGCGAGATCGGGCGATGCTGGAGCTCCTGTACGGCGCCGGCCTGCGTGTTTCCGAGCTGGTGTCGCTGCGCGTCTCCGACGTTGACCTGGGTGAGGGCATGGTGCGATGCATGGGCAAGGGTGCCAAGCAGCGAGTGGTGCCGATGGGCAAGAGCGCGACCGAGGCCGCCCGCCTGTACCTTCAGCGCGGCCGGCCCTACCTGGGGCGACTGCAGCGCGGCGACGTCCTGTTTCTCAATCACCGTGGACAGGGCATCACCCGCCAGGCGGTGTTCCAGCTGGTGCGAGACCACGCCCGAGCGGCCGGGGTGACCAAGGAAGTCACGCCGCATACGCTTCGGCACTCGTTTGCGACCCACCTGATCGAGGGCGGCTGCGATCTGCGCAGTGTCCAGGAGATGCTCGGACATGCGAGCATCGAGACCACCCAGGTGTATACGCACGTCTCCGCCGACCACGTGCGCAAGGCGTACTTCAAGGCGCATCCGCGGGCGTAAGCCCGATGGCGGTGGAGTTCCGATCGCTCGAGCGTGAACACCTCGCGCGGATCGTGGCAGTGCCAGCAGGATGCCTTCTCGGACTACCCCGTGCCGGCGGCCCTGGATGAGGTCGCGCTGTCGGTGTATCTGAGGGAGACAGGCGTCTCGATGGCCGGCTCGTGGGGCGCCTACGTGGACGGCGACCTGGTCGCGTTCTGCCTGGGAGCGGTGCGGGGATCGCACGGCAGCATCAGGGGCGAGGGCACCGCGATCGCGCACCGGCGCCAGGGCATCGGCAGCGCGGTGCTCGAGCGGACACTCGCGTCGCTTCGGGATGCCGGCGCCGCCGCGGTCGGGCTGGAGGTGCTGGAACAGAACGCCGGGGCGAT
The DNA here is from genome assembly GCA_963811675.1 of uncultured Actinomycetes bacterium. Lineage (GTDB taxonomy): Bacteria > Actinomycetota > Thermoleophilia > Gaiellales > JAICJC01 > CAVPTL01. The sequence goes on from CAWESH010000007.1 coordinate 138,085, forward strand.
CGAGCTCTACCGAAAGCACGGCTTTGAGCGGCACCGCAGACTGGTGGGATGGAGCCTGCGCCGCCAGTCGCTGCGCAAGTCGATCCGGGCGGAGGCGATCGCACCGGCCGAGGCGGTGCGCAGGCTGCGCGCCTGGGGGTGGCCAGACGCTCCCTGGCAGCTTCAGCCCGAGACGCTGATGCAACTGCCCGCCTATGCGCTGGGAGACGACAGCGTCGCTGTGGTCAAGGTCAGGGGCCGCAGGCTGTGGCTGTACGCGCTGGCAGTGGATCCCGCCGGCCGTCGCCAGGGACGGGCAACCGCCCTGGTACGTGCCCTGCCCGCGACCCGCATCAGCGTGCCGGCGCTGATGCCCGAAGACTGGGACGCCGGCTCGGCGCTCCTGCGAGCGCTGGGCGGCCGCCTCGAACCCCTCACCCAATGGGAGATGAATAAATGGTGCCAGGCACCATTATTCACGGGCGCGGGCGGGGTGAATAACGGTGCCCGGCACCGTTCATTCATCTAGGCTGACTCTGTGGCCCGAGCATGTGTACTGGTGTTGGATGCGGTGGGTGCCGGCGACCTGCCCGACGCGGCGGAGTTCGGCACCGCCGGTTCGAGCACCCTGCAGCACGTCGCCGACGCGGTCGGCGGCCTGGAGCTGCCCACGCTGACAGCGCTTGGCCTCGGCAACATCCTGCCCGTGCGGGGCTGTCCTCCCCGGCGGGATGCCCCGGCGGTGTACGGCCGCCTGACCGAGCGCAGCCGCGGGATGGACACCACCACCGGCCACTGGGAGATGATGGGAATCGTCACCGAACAGCCGTTTCCAACCTTCCCCGACGGCTTTCCGCCCGACCTGCTCGCCCGTTTTTCCGAGGCCACCGGCCGTGGGGTGATCGGAAACGAGGCCGCCTCCGGCACCGAGATCATCCAGCGGCTGGGAGAGCAGCACCAGCGATCCGGTGATTGGATCGTGTACACGTCGGCCGACTCGGTGTTCCAGATCGCCGCCCACGAGCAGACGGTGCCGGTCGACGAGCTGTACGCGGCCTGCCGGATCGCCCGGGAGCTGCTGGTCGGCGACCTCGCGGTCGCCCGGGTGATCGCGCGGCCGTTCGACCGGCACCCCCGGCGAGCTACCAGCGCACCTCGGGCCGGCACGACTTCTCGCTGGCACCGCCCAGCCCGAACTGGCTGGATCACCTGCGCGGCTGCCGGAGCGACCGTGCACGGGGTGGGCAAGATCGCCGACATCTTCGCCGACACCGGCATCGATCAGTCGACGCCCACCAGCTCCAACGGCCAGGGCATGGCGGTCACCACGCGGCTGCTGCGCGAGGTGCCCGACGGCACCTTCATCTTCACCAACCTGGTCGAGACCGACATGCTCTGGGGGCACCGAAACGATCCTCGCGGGTTCGCCGATGCGCTGGAGGACATCGACGCCGCGCTGCCGGATCTGATGGCGGCGATGCACCACGGCGATCTGCTGATCCTGACCTCCGATCACGGCTGTGATCCGACCACGCCGTCGACCGACCACTCGCGCGAGCACGGCCTGCTGCTGGCGCACGTCCCCGGCGCGCCGATGCTGGGCCGCCGCCACGACGGTGACACGTTCGCCGACGTGGGAGCGACGGTGGCCCGGGTGCTGACTGGGCGCGGGGACGATCGGCTGCCCGGGCGATCGGTTGTCTGAGCCCGATCCGATCGCGGTGCACGCGCTGGAGCGAAAGCGCGACGGCCGTGAGCTGACCGCGGCCGAGATCCGCACCCTGATCGCACCCGAGACTCCGGACTACCAGGTGACGGCGTTTCTGATGGCGGTGCTGTGGCACGGCCTCAGCGACGCCGAGACGGCGGCGCTGCTGGAGGCGATGGTCGACTCGGGTGAGCGGCTCGACCTGTCCCCGGTGGGACGTGCGGTGGTGGACAAGCACTCCACCGGAGGCGTGGGCGACAAGGCCACGCTGGTGGTGGCGCCGCTGGTGGCCGCCTGCGGCGTTCCGATCGCAAAGCTTTCCGGACGCGGCCTCGGGCACACCGGCGGGACGCTGGACAAGCTCGAGTCGATACCGGGCTTTCGGACTCAGCTGAGCGCCGCGGAGTTGGTGTCCCAGGTACGCGACATCGGTATCGCGGTGGCCGGCCAGAGCCTCCATCTGGTGCCTGCCGACCGGCGGCTGTACGCGCTCAGAGATGCCACGGCAACGGTGCCGTCGATTCCCCTGATCGCCACCAGCATCATGTCCAAGAAGCTCGCCGCCGGCGCCCGCCGCCTGGTGCTGGACGTGAAGGTCGGCGAGGGCGCCTTCATGCAGGAGCGCGCCGATGCCCACGAGCTGGCCGCCACCATGCGGCGGCTGGGAGAGGCGGCCGGGGTGGACACCACCTGCATGCTGACGGCGATGGACGAGCCGCTGGGAGCAGCCGTGGGGAACGCACTGGAGGTGGCCGAGGCGGTGGCCACGCTGTCTGGTGCCGGCCCGGCCGACCTGGTTGATGTCTGCACTCACGGCGGCCGGTCTGCTCACCGGTGATCGCGACGCTGTCAGCCGGGCGCTCGATTCGGGCGCCGGCCTGGCCGCGTTTCGACAGGTGGGTGCAAGCCCAGGGTGGAGACCCAGACGCCCCCCTGCCGACCGCCGCCGATCGTCGTGGACGTGCCCTCACCACAGCAGGGCTGGGTGACACGCTGCAGCGCCCGCGGGATCGCGGATATCGCGATGCGGCTCGGCGGCCGGTCGCACCGAGGTCGGCGCAGACATCGATCACGCGGTGGGAGTGGTGGTACACGCCAAGGCCGGTACGCAGGTGGAGCCTGGACAGCCGCTGGCCACCATCCACGCACGCACACAGCCGGATATCGCCGCAGCGGCGGCCTGCTTTGCGATCGGCGATCGTGAGCCGCAGCCCACCGAGACAGTGCTGGAGATCGTCTGATGCCCGAGCTGCCCGAGGTCGAGACGGTGCGCCGAGGGCTGGAGCCGCGGCTGGCCGGACGGGTGATCGAACGGGCCGAGATCCTGGACGGGCGGCTGACGGCTCCCGACGATCCGATCATGATCGGCATGGAGCTCGACGGCGATCGGGTCGTCTCGATCGGGCGGCGGGGCAAATACCTCCTGATCATGCTCGAGAGCGGTCGTACCCTGGTCGTGCACTTGCGCATGACCGGCTGGTTTCACCATCAGGCCGCGGGAGCGCCCGCAACCGACGTTCGCCACCTCCGCGCCCGGGTAGAGCTGGACGACGGTGCGCTTCTGCTCTACTCCGATCAGCGCCGGTTCGGCACCATGCGCATCATCGAACCGGGTGGGCTCGACCGCTACCTCAGCCGCCGCGCCGGCCCCGAGCCGCTCTCGCCGGAGTGGACGTGGCAGAACCTGCGCGCTGCCATCGCCGGCCGCACCGCTGCGATCAAGGCGCTGCTGCTGAACCAGCAGATCGTCGCCGGTGTCGGCAATATCTACGCTGACGAGGCGCTGTGGGAGGCTCGGATCCACCCTGAGCGGCTCGCCGGGTCGCTGCGAACCGCTGAGATCAAGCGCCTGCACGCCGCCGTGATCGCGGTGCTCGAGCGCGGCATCGCCGCCCAGGGGGCGAGCATCCGTGACTACCGGGGCGTCGACGGCCAGGCGGGCACGATGCAGGAGCGATTCAACGCCTACGGCCGCGAGGGCGAGCCGTGTCCTCGCTGCGGCCGGCCGATCCGAAAGATCCGGGTGGCGCAGCGCGGCACCTACTACTGCCCGCACTGCACCCGCCAACCCCGCCGGTAGGCTCCAACCATGGGGAGGTCATACAAGACCGAGGCGGTCGTGCTGCGGTCGATCAGGTTCTCGGAGGCCGATCGGGTGCTGCATCTGTTCACGTCCGAGCGGGGCCGGGTGAATGCGATCGCCAAGGGCGTCCGCAAGACCGGATCGAGGTTCGGCGGGCGGCTCGAGCCGCTCACCCACGTGGCGCTGATGCTGCACGAAGGGCGCGGCGACCTGCACACGGTTTCGGGTGCCGACATCATCCGCTCGCATGCGGCGGTGCGTGAGCGCACCTACAACCTCGCAGTCGGCCAGATCGGAGCCGAGGCGGTACTGAAGCTGAACACCGAGCCAGAGCCTCAGCCTCAGATGTTCGCCGGCCTGAACCGGTTTCTGACGCTGCTCGAGACCTGGACGGCAAGCGCCGACGCCGATCCGGCGCTCGACCCGCTCGGCCTCGGGTTCCAGCTGAAGCTGCTGATGCTGAGCGGCTACCTGCCACATCTCACGGCGTGCGCGTCGTGTGGGTCGCCGGGGCCGCTGGCCGGCTACTCGCCGGCGGCCGGCGGTGCCGTGTGCGGTGACTGCCTGGGCCAGCCGGGCACCTTCGCGGTGGAATTCGAGAGCCTGACCGCGATCGAGCAGATGCTCGCCCTAGCCGCTGGGAGAGCCGCGTCCCGGACTGCGCGCCACACGTGACGCGCTGCGTGTGCTGGAGCGCACGTACGAGTACCACGGCGGCTTTCAGCTACGCACGCTGCGCGCATGACGGGGCGGTCGCAGGCCCGCTCCTGATAGCTTCTCGCTCCGATGGCCGCGCTCACCTTCCAGGGGATGATCAGCGCCCTCCAAGGCTACTGGGAGGAGCAGGGCTGCACGATCATGCAGCCGTACCACACCGAGGTCGGCGCGGGCACCTCGAATCCCGCGACCTTCCTCAGGGTGCTCGGCCCAAAGCCGTGGCGCACCGGCTATGTGGAGCCGTCGATCCGGCCCGACGACGGCCGCTACGGCGAGAACCCCTTCCGGTTCCAGCAGTTCTACCAGTACCAGGTGATCCTCAAGCCCGCCCCCGACGACATGCAGGACATCTACCTGGCGTCGCTGGCGCGGATCGGGATCGACGTCGCCAGGCATGACATACGGTTTGTCGAAGACAATTGGGAGAACCCCAGCCTGGGCGCCGCCGGGCTCGGTTGGGAGGTGTGGCTGGACGGCATGGAGATCACCCAGTTCACCTACTTTCAGCAGGCCGGCGGGATCGAGCTCGACCCGATCTCGTGTGAGCTGGCCTATGGTCTGGAGCGGCTGGCGATGTACCTCCAGGGGGTGGCGCGGGTGCAGGACGTGCGCTGGTCTGAGGGCGTTACCTGGGCCGACGTGTACTTCCAGAACGAGCGCCAGATGTCCACCTACAACTACGAGCTGGCCGACACCGCACTGCACGCGAGGCACTTCGACGAGTTCGAGGCCGAGGCTCGCCGCTGCGTCGAGGCCAGGCTGCCGCTGCCGGCCTACGATTTCGTCCTGAAGTGCTCCCACGCCTTCAACCTGCTCGACTCGCGGCGGGCAATCGCAGTCACCGATCGGGCTGCGTATGTGCTGCGGATGAGGCGCCTGTCGCAGGCGGTGGCGGCGATGTATCTGGAGGTCGAGGAGGCCGGTGCCTGATCTGCTGATCGAGATCGGCTGCGAGGATCTGCCCGCGGTCGCCTGCCGTGAGGCCGAGCGCCAGGTACCCGGACTGCTGGCCGATGGACTCGACCGGCTGGGATTGGGCTCGAATACGGTGGGCGTGCATGTGAGCCCGCGCCGGATCGCCGCGATCGCAACCGGGCTGCCCGCCGAGCGGGCCGCCAAGCGCGCCGAGGTACGCGGGCCCAAGGCGGACGCGCCCGAGCAGGCGCGGGCAGGGTTCGCTCGCAAGCACGGCCTCGAGGTGGACAGCCTGGTCGAGCGCGACGGGCTGGTGTGGGCGATCAGCGAAGGGGCGGTAACACCGGTCGCCGAGCTGGTTCCCGAGCTGGTGGAGGCAGTGGTGTCGGGGCTCAACTTCTCCAAGTCGATGCGGTGGGACCACGGCCGGTTCTCACGCCCTGTGCGGTGGCTGGTGGTCAAGCTGGACGATCAGGTGATACCGGTCGAGCTGTTCGGCCTGGTCGCCACCGGAGTGTCGCGCGGTCACCGGTTCCTGGCCGGACCGGTGGAGGTGGGAAGTCCCGCCGGGTACCGCAGCGACATGCGGGCGGCAAACGTGATGGTGGCGGCGGTGGAGCGTCGCGAGCTGATCGAGCGGGAGCTGAACGACGCGGGGGAGTGGATCGACCCACTCAGAAAGCTGGACGAGGTGGTGTACCTGGCCGAGTGGCCGTCGGTGCTGAGTGGCCGGATCGACGAGCGCTTTCTGGAGCTGCCCGAACGCGTGGTGATCACCGCCATGCAGTCGCACCAGCGGTACTTCCCGGTGCGATCGGGCGACCGGCTGGAGCCGCGGTTCCTGTTCGTTGCCAACGGTGGCGATCCCGCGACCGTGATTCGAGGAAACGAAGAGGTGCTGGTGGGGCGGCTGACTGACGCCGAGTTCGCGTTCACCGCCGACCTCGGCCGGGGTATCGAGGCGATGGCGGCTGAGCTCGACCGGGTGAGCTTCCTGGAAGGATCCGGATCGATCGCCGACAAGACCGCCCGGGTGCGACGACTGACCCAGGACCTGTGTGTGCGACTGCAGCTGGACTCCTCCACCACCGCGGCAGCGGTGCGTGCGGCCGAGCTGGCAAAGGCCGACCTGGTGTCCAGCTTGGTGGGGGAGTTCTCCGACCTGGAGGGCTATGCCGGAGCGGTATACGCGCGCCGGGCGGGTGTCGACGAGCAGGCTGCGACAGCGATCGAAGAGCACCACCTGCCCTACGGGTTTGCCGGGCGGCGACCGGCCGGCGACGCCGGTGCGGCGGTCTCGATTGCCGACAAAGCCGACACGCTTGCGGTCGCCTTCGGGCTCGATCTGGAACCCACCGGCAGCCGCGACCCGTACGGACTTCGCCGCACCGCCGCCGGGCTGGTGGCGGTCGCGCTCGACCGGGGATGGCGGATCGGTCTCGAGCAGATGGTCGGGGAACGGGCTGTGCCGTTCGTGCTTGACCGGATCGAGACGGCGCTGACCGACGGTGGAGTGACCGTGGAAGAGGTGCGAGCCGCCCGCGGGTCGGGTGAGACCGAGCCGGCGGTGGTGGCCGCGCTTGCCCGGGCGCTGCACGCGGCGGCCGGACCGGATCGGGCCGCCCTGCGCGACGTGTACTCGCGCTCCCGCCGGATCGCGGGCGATGCCGCGGACGAGGTCGATCCGAATCGGCTGTCCGAGCCCGCCGAGCTGGCGCTGTACACCGCCGTGGGTGAGGCGCGGGCGCAGATCGACGCGGCCGGCGATGACGCCCCCAAGGCGCTCGCAGCCGCCACCGGGCTGGTGGCACCGGTGAGCGCATTCTTCGATCAGGTGCTGGTGATGGACCCCGACGACGGCGTCCGGCAGAATCGCCTGGGGCTGGCGGCCGCGGTCGCGAGCTGCCTGCGCAGGTTGGGCGACTTCGAGCAACTCCCCGGATAGACTGGTCAGAATGCCCGAGAAGCTCGAGATCCACATCGTCTCCGACTCGACCGGCGACACCGCCGCTCGGGTAGCCCGGGCGGCCACCCATCAGTACGAGGACGTGGAGATCGACATGGTCAGGCACGCCCGCGTGCAGACCGAGGAGCAGCTCGCCCGAGCGCTGGACGATGCCACCGGCCGGCCCTCGGTGGTGTTCTACACCCTGGTCGACTCCGGTCTGCGGGAGGCGATCGTCGACCTGGCACGTCGAAACCGGCTGGTGACGCTGGACGTGCTCAGCCCGGCACTGCATGCGATCACGACCGCGTCGGGTACCCAGGCCACCATGCTTCCCGGCCGCACCGCGCCGCTGGATGCCCAGTACTTTCGCCGGATCGCGGCGATCGAGTTCGCAGTCAAGCACGACGACGGGCGCGGCTCCGACGACCTCAACCACGCCGAGATCGTGCTGGTGGGCGTGTCTCGGACATCCAAGACGCCGACCTCGATGCATCTCGGGTACCTCGGCTACATGGCCGCCAACGTTCCCATCGTGCGCGGTATCGATCCACCTCCCGGGCTGTTCTCGGTCGACCCCTGGAAGGTCGTGGGCCTGACCATTGACGCCGAGCGGTTGGCCGAGATCCGCGCCCGCCGAGTACGGGCGCTGGCCGCCGGAGCCAACGCCCGATACGCCGACCTGTCGGAGATCTACGACGAGCTGGAACTCGCCTCGACCCTGCACCGGCGGCTCGGCTGTCCCGTGATCGACGTCTCGGGCCTGGCGATCGAAGAGGCCGCCGCCCGCGTTGCCGAGCTGGTCAGCGAGCGCCGGCGCGCAGCCCGCGAGGGTACTCGGGCCTGATGTAGCTGTGACGGACTATGTGTACGCGTTTGCCGAAGGCGATCGCTCCATGCGCGATCTGCTCGGTGGCAAGGGCGCGAATCTCGCCGAGATGACCGCGATCGGCCTGCCGGTGCCCGACGGGTTCACGATCACCACCGAGGCCTGTCTGGCGTTCCTCGAGTCTGGTGAACAGTCGCCGGACGGCCTCTCGGAGCAGGTCGGGGCTGCGGTCGAGGCGCTGGAGGGGCGTGTGGGGGCAAAGCTCGGCGGCGCTTCCAACCCGTTGCTGGTGTCGGTGCGCTCGGGTGCGCCGGTGTCGATGCCGGGGATGATGGACACGATCCTCAATCTGGGGCTGAACGACCAGTCGGTGGAGGCGCTGATCGAGTTCACCGGCGACCCGCGGTTTGCCCGCGACTCGTACCGGCGGCTGATCCAGATGTTCGGAAACGTGGTGATGGGCGTGCCGTCTGACCGGTTCGAGGACCTGCTCGGGCGGATGAAGCTGAAGCGCGGAGTGACCGCCGATGTGGAGTTGGACGGCGACGCGCTGGCCGAGCTGGTGGAGGCCTACCAGGAGCTCTACCGCGCAGAGACCGGTGATCGCTTTCCGCAGGCACCGCGAGCACAGCTCGATTTGGCGGTCGAGGCGGTGTTCAAGTCATGGAACACGCCCCGGGCCGTCGCCTACCGGCGCCGGGAACATATCGCCGACGACATGGGAACCGCGGTCAACGTGCAGCAGATGGTGTTCGGAAACACCGGCGAGCGCTCCGGAACGGGAGTTGCGTTCACTCGCAACCCTTCCACCGGCGAGGCCCATCCATACGGGGAGTTCCTGCAAAACGCGCAGGGCGAGGATGTGGTCTCCGGTGTTCGCACAGGCCTGCCACTGGACGAGCTGGGCCGGCTCGAGCCGGACGCGTACCGGTCGCTGTTGGAGGTCATGACGCTGCTCGAGAACCACTACGGCGACATGCAGGACCTGGAGTTCACCGTCGATCAGGGGCGGCTCTACATGTTGCAGACGCGCAGCGGCAAGCGTGATCCGCGCGCTGCTTTGCGGATCGCTGTGGACATGGTCGCCGAGGGCGTGATCGACCGGGATGTGGCGGTTCGCCGGGTCGATGCGAACCTGCTCGAGCACGTGTTGCGCCCCACGGTCAGTCCCCGCGATGACCACCCGGTGATCGCGACCGGCCTGCCGGCCTGCGCGGGAGCGGCGGTGGGCGTGGTCGTGTTCGACGCAGCCACCGCGGTGGAGCGGGCGGATGCCGGCGAGGCCGTGGTGCTGGTGCGAGGTGAGACGTCGGCCGACGACGTTCCCGGCATGGCCCGCGCCGTCGGGGTGGTCACCAGCCGCGGCGGCATGACATCGCACGCCGCCGTGGTCGTCAGAGGCTGGGGGACGCCCTGCGTGGTGGGCGCGGAGATGATCGAGATCGACGAGCCGGCCCGATCATTTCGGGTGGCCGGTCACGAGGTGCGCGAGGGCGACGTGATCACGGTGTCGGTGGATGACGTGGAGGGGCGGGTGATCCTGGGCGAGGCGGAGTTGGTGCCGCCGGCGCCGACCACGCTCGAGGGGCTGCGCACGGTGACCGGCTGGGCGGACGAGATCCGGCGCATGCGGGTGCGCGCAAACGCCGACACCCCAGCCGATGCGGCCGCCGCCCGCGAGCTGGGAGCCGAGGGCATCGGCCTTTGCCGCACCGAGCACATGTTCTTCTCAGAGCGCTGGCTGCCCGTCATGCGCGAGGTGATCCTGGCCCGTGACCTGGCGACGCGGGTTGATGCCCTCGAGCGGCTGCTGCCACCGCATCAGGCCGACTTCGAAGGCATCTTCGAGGCCATGCGAGGGCTGCCGGTGACCATCCGGCTGCTGGATCCGCCCCTGCACGAGTTCGTCCCCGACGCGGTCGAGCTGCACGAGGTTAACCCCATGTTGGGCACGCGCGGCTGCCGGGTCGGGCTGGTACACCCCGAGATCTACGAGATGCAGGTGCGGGCGATCGTTCGCGCCGCGCTTGCCACCGAGGCCACCGGGGTGGAGATCATGCATCCCCTGGTGGGATTTGCCGAGGAGCTTCGCCGGCTGCGGGCGATGACCGAGGCGGTCATCTCCGAGGAGGGCGGCGAGCGTCTCGGCATCATCATCGGCACCATGATCGAGGTGCCGCGGGCGGCGCTGACCGCCGACGAGATCGCCGATGTGGCCGACTTCTGCTCGTTCGGCACCAATGACCTCACCCAGATGACGCTGGCGTTCTCGCGCGACGATGCCGAGAACGGGTTTCTGCCGCACTACCTGGACACTCGCCTGCTGCCGCAGAGCCCGTTCGAGACGCTCGACCGGTCGGGAGTGGGGCGCCTGATCGAGCTTGCGACCGCGGCCGCCCGCGGTTCTAATCCGGGCGTGAAGCTGGGTGTGTGCGGAGAGCATGGCGGCGACCCCGCCTCGATCGAGTTCTTCGAGCGGGCCGGCCTCGACTACGTGTCGTGTTCGCCCAACCGTGTTCCGACCGCACGGCTGGCCGCCGCGCAGGCCTCACTGGCGGCGGCCAAGTGAGGATCGACGTGGCCTTCGTGCCGGCCGAGGCCGCCGGCACCACGGTGGCAATCGTGATCGACGTGCTGCGGGCCACGACCACCATCACCTGCGCGCTGAACCAGGGATACGAGCGGGTGCTGGCGTGTGGCGAGCTTGACCAGGCCCGCGAGCTGGCCGGCAGGCTGGGACCGGGCACGATGCTCGCCGGGGAACGCAAGTGCGTACGGCCGGAGGGATTCGATCTGGGTAACTCGCCGCGAGAGTTCGACGGCGAGTCGCCGAGGGGCTCGAGCCTGGTGCTGACCACCACCAACGGTACACGGGCGATCGTGGCCGCCGAGGCGCACGCCGACACGATCCTGATCGGGTGCTTGATGAACCTGCGGGCGTGCGCAGGCACGGCTGCTCGGATCGCCCTGGAACGAGAAGGGATCGGTGCTGGTTCAGTGTGCCGGCGTCAAGGGCGCGCTGACGATGGACGACGCCTACGCGGCCGGCAGGTTCGTGTCCGAGCTGACGGCGCTTTTGCCCGGCTGGGAGCAGACCGACGCCGCGCGGGCCGCCGAGGTGATCGCGCACGGGTTTCCAAGCTCGCTCGAGGGATTGGCGGCGTCACAGAGCGCCCGCAACCTGCAGGCGGCGGATCTGTACGACGACGTGCGGGTGTGTGCGGCCGAGAGCGTGCTCGAGATCGTGCCCCGGGTCGATCACGTCGACGCCGGCATCGCGCTCATTGTCTAGCCGTCTCTAGCCGTTGCGGCAGGAGTCGCTGGCAGGCGTGAACGAGTTGAGTTCGGCCTGCTTCTTCTTGGCGACCGCCGCGGAGTACTTGCCCGGGGCCTTGTGTGTCCGCGAGACGATCGGGGTGACGCCGGGGCCCATCACGGTCAGGCGGTAGGCATCGCCGCGAGCGGGATTGGCACGGCCGTAGAGCTTGTACACCCCCAGGCAGAAGTTGCCCGGCGGTGCGATGGGTCAGCCCGGAGTTGAAGCGGAACCAGCCCTTGCCCCACACGGGGTTGTGGGTATCGATGTACATGTTGCGGCCAAAGCTGTCGGTCGGTGCACCCACCGATGTGGCCGAGAACCCGTACACGCCCTTGGAGTCGTAGTGCAGGTAGCCGAACACCCGGTCGAACCGTCCGTTCTGCAGCCACGAGGTGTCCATGAAGAGCTGCGCCATCTTGCCGGTCCAATGCGACAGGTGCAGCTCGGGCGCCTGCTGCCGGGCGGTGCCCACCCAGCCGCCGTCTTTGAGTTCGCGGCGCCACGACTGCAGCGCCCAGTGGGAACCGTCGGGCGCGTCGCAGGCGACCACGAGATGGGTCAGCCGGGGGCCGGTGTAGCGGCGGCAGTAGTTGTGCATGCGCTTCCAGTAGCCGTTTCCGAACGACCCATGCCCGCCCGAGTAGTCAAACTTGAAGTGCACCTGGCTGGCGCCCTGACGGGGTGTCAGGGCGTTGATCGCGCCCCAGGCAAGCACATGCTTTCGCACACCGGCGGCAGTGGTGTACGAGACTCGCGCCACGCCGTGGCGGTTGACGATCAGCCCGGTCTTGTGCACGCCGAAGGCCACCATCTGACTGGCCATGGCCGGAGCGGCGGTGGCGCCGAGCGCGGCGAATACGAGGAATGCAAGAGCAACTGTTCGGAGCGGAGCGCGAATACGCACACCCTGGCACCCACACCTGCACCGCCCGGTGAACGTCCTGTAAGCATTTCGTTTGGCCTGGGCATGGGGATCACCCTGTCGGGTGTCCGACTTTGCACCCCTCGGTGCCGATGAGAGGTTGTGAAACGTGGGGAGGGGGTCTCGATGCGCCACCAAGTCGACGCCGAAGAGGCGTGGGAGTACACAGACGACGCTGGGTTGCACCACTGGACGGTGAGACACGTCGTGGTCGCAACAGTCGCGGCTGCGCTGACCTGGTTTGCGATCCTCTACACGCTCACCCTGATCATCGATTTGGTGATGTGATGGAGCCCCCCGAACATGGGCTTCCCGATCGGGGTCGCCGCCCGTATGCTCAGGGAATGAAGGAATCTCTGTTTGAACGCGTCGGCGTCTCCAGCGAGGATTCGTGGGAGTACGAGAACCGCGGTGGATTGCTGGAATGGGCGCAGGCACATGTGGTGCTTGCAATCGTTGCGGCGGCATTCGCCTGGTTCGCAGTCGTCTTCCTGATTACCCTCGTTGTAGATCTGTTCGTCTAGCGCGACCGCCAATCCCCTGCCTTGAGCGCGGTATGCTCGCCCTATGAGATGGCCCGTCGCCATTTCGCTGGTGATCGTGCTCCTCGCCGGCGGACTGTGGTATGGCAAGCTCCGGCAGCGGGCTGACGCAGCCACGGTCCAGGATCACCTCGCTTTGCGCAATCCGGGATCCACGATCGGATGCAGCGAACTCAAGGCCAACGGGTCACTGTGGGCGTGTGCGGTGGTGTACCCGGCCGAGTCGGAGTGCGTGGTCGTCGGGGTGTCGGTCAGCGGGCATGTTGCTGCCGGTACTCCCAACCCCACCCGCTGCCAGTTGCCGGCCCTGGAGGGGATGCTGCCCACCGGGGTCGATGCCGAGGCTGTCGCCGGCGATGTGACCCGGATCGTGGGAGGCGACATGCGCTTCACCTGCGCCAAGGTGCCGGGCAGCTCCAGCCCATTGGGCGTGCGCCAGAGCCACCGCCGGGGCGACTGAGTGTGTGTCCATCCGGCTGGTGCGGTGGAAGGCCATCAAGCCGAACGCCGGCGGCGCCCGCTGCAGCAAGCTGCCCGCGCTGCGTGCCACCGTGCCGTTCTAGAGCACTAGCGTCGTCCCTGACCCCAGCTGTTGCCGCGTGGCACCGCAGCCTTCAGCGCCCGCATGTCGGCCACCCGGCCGCCCTGCCCGGCGCCGGTACCCGCTGCGCGGGCGGCGGCCCGTTCTGCCTGGGCGCGGATCTCCGGCCTGGCCACATGCGAGAGCGCAGTCACCCGTTCGGCGATCACATTGAGGGTGTCGTTGCGACGCTCCAGCCGACCCCATATCTGTACCAGCGGCTCTGACCGGATCGCGATCCGGTCGCGCTCGTAAATCTTTGCCGGCACCACCACGTTGACCATGCCGGACTCGTCCTCCACCAGCAGGAACACGATGCCCTTGGCCGTCGACGGGCGCTGGCGGGCCACCATCACCCCGGCCACTGTCACGTGGCCGCCGAGACCCTCGCGGAGTGACGCGGCAGAGCGGATCTCCTCGGCGATGTTGGGTCGCAGAAGCGCCATCGGATGAGGGCCGGTGGTGAGGCTCATGGTCTCGTGGTCTGCCACCATCCGCTCCCAATCACTCATCGGCCGAAGCTTCGGAGTGGGTGCAGCGTCGAGTGCCAATGCCAGCTGGCGAGCGTGCTCGGGGCCCGCGGGGGCACGGTGCAGCCGCAGTTCCCACAGCAGTTGCCGGCGGTCGCCGAAGCGGTCGCAGGCGCCGGCTTTGACCAGCGACTCCAGCAGGTCGGTTGCAAGCGGTGAGCGGCGCACCAGGTCGCCGAGATCGGTGAAGTGGCCGTTGCGGTCGCGCTCGGAGACCAGCAGCTCAGAGCGGGTGCCGACACCTTTGACGTAGCCCAGCCCGATCCGGATCGCTGCACCACGATCCTCCACCGAACAGGCGGCCAGGCTGAGGTTGACGTCCGGCGGTCGGGTCTCAACCTGGCGCCGCTCACCATCGCGCAGCAGCGTTGCCGGAGGGTAGAAGCCCATCGGCTGGGCGTTCAGGAGCGAGCACAGAAACTCCGCGGGATAGGCGCGGTGAAGCCATGCCGACTGGTAGGCGAGGATGGCGAAGGCGGCGGCGTGGCTCTTGGGGAATCCGAACTCCGAGAAGGCGACCACTTTGTCGAACACCGTGCGGGCGGTCTCTTCGGACACCCCGTTCTCGGCGGATCCATCGCGGAATCTGATCCAGTGGCTCTCGAGTGCCTCACGGCTGCGCTTGCGGCTCATCGCCCGGCGCAGACTCTCGGCCTCGCCGGTGGTGAACCCGGCCAGTGCGATCGCGACCTCGAGCACCTGATCCTGAAATACCACCACGCCCAGCGTGTCGTTCAGCACCGGCTCCAGCAGCCGGTGGTCGTAGGGGGGCTCGAAGAATGGGTCATCGCGCCGGGCGCGCCGGTGCTTGATGTACGGGTTGACCGCATCGCCGACGATCGGCCCGGGTCGCACCAGCGCCACCTGCACCGTCAGGTCGGCGAGATTCTCCGGTTTGGTCTGCACCAGCGACTGCATCTGGGCGCGGCTCTCGATCTGGAACACGCCCACCGTGTCGGCCGCGCGGATCTCGGCGAACACGTCGGCGTCATCAAACCCGACACGGCTGAGATCGATCGGCGCACCGCGTGACTGCGGCGATCAGATCGACACACTCCTCCACTGCAGAGAGCATGCCCAGACCGAGCAGGTCGATCTTGAGAAATCCGGCGTCCGCGCACGAGTCCTTGTCCCACTGGCAGATCTGGCGCCCCTGCATGGCCGCCGGAATCACCGGCACCAGCTCCACCAGCGGGGTGGTCGAGATCACCATCCCCCCGGAGTGCTGTGAGAGGTGGCGGGGTAGGCCGCTGATCTCCTCCATCAGAAACGCGAACGCCTTCCAGCGGGGGGCGTCCAGGCGGCCGCGCAGCTCCTCCACCTGCTCGGGCTCGATCCGCCCCCATGAGTCGGCCAGCCGGGCCATCCGCTCGATCTCGCCCTGCGGGAGTGCCAGTGCCTTGCCGAGATCGCGGATCGCGCCTCGGGTCTTGTAGGTGGGGAACGCCGCCACCAGCGCGGCGTGGTCGGATCCGTATCGCTCGATCACGTCCAGCATCAACCCCTCGCGCACATCTCGGGGGAAGTCGAGGTCGATGTCGGGGACGCTGGCCAGATCCTTGGAGAGGAACCGGCCCAGGAACAGGCGCGTCTCGACCGGATCGACATGGGACAGCCCGATCAGATAGCACACAATCGATCCCACGCTGGAACCGCGACCGCGACCGGGGGGAAGCAGCCTGCGTCCGGCGCTACGACCGCGTACGCGCACCGCCACTGCGCGAGCCATCTCGAGGATGTCGCGGTGCAGCAGAAAGAATCCTGCCAGCTGGTGATGGGCGATCAAGCCCAGCTCTTGCTCGAGTCGCTGACGTGCTTCAGCGACCATGCCGGTGCCGGCGTAGCGACGGTCGAGTTCGGCCCGGCACAGCTGCTCCAACACTGCCTGAGCAGGTTCGCCGGTGTCGGAGAAGTCGGGATAGCGATATCCCAGGTCGCGGGTCAGGTCGAATCGACAGCGATCGGCCACCTCGACCGCGCCGCGGGTGGCCTCGGGTGGAAACAGCTGGGCAGCGTCGCTCGGGGCGCGCAGCACCGACTCGTGGTTCCCCCGCCGCTCTGCCTCGCTCGCGTCCAGCGTGGAGTTGCACCGGATCGCGACCAGCGCGTCTTGGAGAAAGGCTCGGCGGGGTGAGTGAGCGTGCACGTCGCCGGTGCCGACCAGGCGCACTCGCAGAGCGGCCGCCAGCTCGGTCAGAAGCCGGTTGCGGCGGGCGTCACCGCGCCAGTAGGGCCGGTTGATCTCGATGGCGAAGCGGTCACGGCCGAATATCCCTCGCAGCTTCAGGGCAATCCGCTCCGCCTCGCGCACCTGCCCCCGGCCCATCGGCCGAGCGACCGCGCCCAAACGGGCACAACCAGAGAGGCAGTGCAGCCCTTCGGCGTGGTGGGCGACCTGGTCGAGCGTGGTGCGGGGCGCTCGGCGATCGTCACGGTGAGCGACGGTGAGCAGCCGGCACAGATTCCGATAGCCATGCTCGTTTTCGACCAGCAGCGTCAGGTGGGAGCCGTCGACCATGGTCAGCTCGCAGCCGGTGATGGGGCGCAGCCCGGCGTCGTGGGCGGCGTTGGCGAACTCCAGGGATCCCGACAAGCTGTCGTGGTCGGTCAGCGCAAGCGTCGAATAGCCCAGCTTGGCGGCACGCATCGCCATCTCTTCGGGCTGCGAGGCGCCGTCGAGAAACGAGTAGCAGGAGTGGGCGTGGAGTTCCGGATACTGCATGACTGACCGAACATGTGTTCGATCAGATCAGCATAGCGTCTGCTACGAAACCTCGACGATCTCCACCGGCGTGTCGCTGTTTCGCCACTGGATGTCGCGCATCGTCTCTTCCCACAGCTGCTGCACCAGCCGATCGCGATCGTGGCTCATGCGCCACGGCCAGAACCTGCGGGTACCCTGGAGGTCGCGGGTCACGACGCGTCCTTGCCAGCGCTTCCAGAATCCCTTTCGGCGGCGTACGTGCACCTGGTACATGTAGGCGCGCGGCGCGGCCACGACGTCCTCGACGACGTCCTCGGACGCGATGACTGTGTGCTCCACGGACGCTGCCGGATCGCTCATAACTCCCCCCTCCAACGCGATAGCCAAGCACACGCGTCGGACGATCGAGTATGCCAGACGTGGCTGTAATCGGTCAAGCCAGGATTTGGAAACAAGCCGTGAACGTCCCGGCATGCGACCACTATTAAGCGTTTGCAATGGGGCTAGGGAGTGTTTTGTGACTGATCTGTAACACTTCTACCCATGAAATCTTGGCAATTAGCCCGTAGTATTCACCTTGTCTGGCGATGACGATCACGCCTCCCCAGCAGGAGTGATAACCCCGGTCGTCCTCGTCAGCCCTCCCTGTGGCCGGCGTCTCTGAGGCGCCGGCCACGCTGAGGCTGGTCCGCGGTGGTTCTGGCGGCGTCCCACGCTGAATAATTGGTGCCAGGCACCAATGATTCACACGCCGCTGGCCGAACCACTGGCGGCCGCGGTGATCCCAGAACACCACCACGTTTCGGCCGTCTTCCAGCACCAGGTCGAAATAGCGTCGATGCGTCCGGTTCCCCGTCCACCAGCCCTCGATCGACCCGCCACTCGTCGCGCACATGCTCCACCGATCGATGGGCGACGGAGGTGGGGATGCCATCGTGATCGCAGATCACCCCGAGTTTGCGGGGGAGACCGATCTGCCGAACAGACGTTCGCTTCGCCATTCCCGCAGGATACCCAAGTCGGCGGCGGCGCGGTCTAACCCTGCTTGGGTGTCGGCGGCGGCGGTGGGATGCTCTCGAGCCGCTTGCCGCATACCTCGCACGTGAGCACGAGCTTGAGAGGTTCCCCGCCCATGACCATGCCGACGACGTGCGGAGTTTCCTTCCGGCACGTGGTACACAGGATCAATTCGATTTCCGACATTGGAGCCAGAGCCATCCTTCCGCGGCGTGGCAAGACCGCACCTCGAAGTATGACACCGATTGCGTCGGACGAAGGGGGTGACGGGCCGGCCCGCCACCCCGAAATCACGACCTCAGCCGAACCTGGCGAAGCCTTGCTGGCTGACGCCGCCGATCTTGGTGAAGTCACCACCGACCGCGACATGACCGCCGCCCGCATCCATGGTGAACACGCCGAGCGCCATGTTGGCCGTCGGGTTCCAGCTCTGCAGGCTGCCGTCGCTGGTGCTGACCGCCATCAGCTTGTGGCGGGTCGCAGCCACGGTGCAGAAGTTGCTGCCCATGATCAGGCCGCAGTAGCCCTGGAAGTGACCGCCCACGTACAGGTAGCCGCCGTCCAGTCCCAGCGCGGTGACGTTGCCGTTGGTGCCGCCGATGAACTGCAGATCGCCCTGTGAGTTGAACTTCATGAACGATCCACCGTTGCCGGTGCCCGCAGCGTAGATGCCGGTGGAGTCCTGTGTGATCGCGTCCACCTGGAACGGATGGGTGCCGCCGCCCGGCGGACCGTGCCAGTTCCACGTCATCGATCCACCGGACGAGTTGACCTTGCCGATGGAGACGCTGGACGCCCCGTTCAGGGTGGTGAAGTTGCCGCCCAGCACGATCCCATCGCGATGTCAGTGTGATCGCACGCACCTGGTTGTCGAGCACCGGGGCGAAGCCCGAGTTGAGCGCTCCAGAGGTGGGGCTGACGTCGGCCGCGTATGCCCGCGCGGCTCCGCCGATGGTGGTGAACGCTCCACCGATGTAGAGGTGCGAGCCCGACGGCGCGATCGCGTACACGCCGTGATTGACGTTGGCGGTCTTGAACCCGGTGATGACGGCGCCGGTGGTCGCGTTGACCGCGGCGATGTTCTTGCGGCTCGCGGTACCGACCGTCGAGAACACACCGCCGATGTAGACCGTGCTGCCCGAGACGGCCAATGAGTTGACGGCCTTGTTCACGTTCGGATTCCACGGAAGCAGCAGCACCCGTGGTGAGATCCACCGCAGCCGCGTGATTGCGCGTGGTGCCGCCGGTGGTTGACCCGGCCGGTCGCATCGCGGTGAATGCGCCGCCCAGATAGGCCGTGTTGCCGCTGATCACGATCACGTTCACCTTGCCGTTGGCCTGCACCGATCCCAGCGGCTTATTCGCCACCGTCGCGGCGTCAGCGACCGCGGCCATCATCAGCGCGGCCACAATGTACAAGCAGGGGCATTGCCCCCCGTAGAGCCCGGAACTTCACTCGACCTCCCCCTCCCTGAAAGGACTATCAGGGAAGAGTAGGTTACTCAAGCAACCTGGTCAATAAACTGTAAATTTGCCCTGCAAAGGGCATGGGCGACCGGCTGAGCGATCGGCGATACGCTCCGGTCAGGCATGTCCCAGTCAGTCGACGACGCCGATATCCCTCGCCCCGCGATCGGGTTGACCGCACGTCGCGGAGTGTCGGCCCACACGTTCTTGTACTGTCGCCGCCATCTCGCTGGGGCTGCTGTGGCTGGTGGTCACCACAGGTGCGCTGGTGCGGTTGACAGCGTCTGGCCTCGGCTGCCCCCACTGGCCCACCTGCGAGGCCAACAGCCTCGTACCTCAGGCCTCCGGCCACGCCCTGATCGAGTTCTCCAATCGTGTGATCTCGGGGATCGCGATGGTGGTGACGGTGATCGCGGCCGTGATGGCTCGGCCGCACCGCGGGCTCGGCCGCGGTGTCGGCTTGGCCGCTGCTGCGGCGGCTCTGGGAACCAGTCGCCCAGGTGCCTCTGGGAGCGCTCACGGTGGCGCTCGATCTGAATCCGTTCCTGGTGATGTCACATTTCCTGCTGGCGATGGTGGTGGTGGCGCTGTGGACGTGGGTGACGGTGCGCGCCTGTCGCCTCGACCGGGGTGGCCCGGCTCTGCTCGGCGACCGGCGCATGGGCTGGCTGGCCTGGGCGACCGCGGTCGGCTGTCTGGCGCTGGTCACCACCGGCGCATTCGTGACTGCCTCCGGGCCTCACCCGGGCAGCACCGACACCCCCATCGAGCGGCTGTGGAACTTCTACCGATCGACCTGGCTGCATGTCCGGATCGCGACCATCTTCACGGTGCTGCTCGTGGTGCTGGCGGTGTGGCTGTGGCGGCGGGCGGCACGCACCGTGCCGGCATGGCTGGCGCTGGCCGCGGTCGTGCTGATCGGCTGTCAGGCGACGGTGGGGGAGGTGCAGTACCGCAACGGCTGCCGTGGCAGCTGGTGGCGGTGCACGTTGCGCTGGCGGCCACGCTGCTGATGGTGGTGGTGGCGGTCGCGAGCTTCGTGTGGGAGCCGTCAGCCGTCGAACGGGATCAGCAGGTCGCGCCCCTCCGGGACCCGTGACCACGGTGCGACCTCGACCACTCGCCACAGGCTGCCTTCACCCACACCGGCGCGCACCTGTCTGGCCGCCTCGGCCGCCCGCTCGCGCAAGAGTTCTTCGGCGGGCGAAGCAGCGACAGCTGCTGGGCGCCGCTCTGGGCCAGCGCGGTCAGCTCCAGCTCGAGTTGGATGACCGCGGCGGGCAGTTCTGTCAGCCGCGGGCTGACGGCATCCGCAACCGGCGTGGTTCGGCGGTGGCGTCACGAAGCGCGATCGGTCGTCGCCATGATCCCCCCGCCGCCAACCTGGCAGAGATCGTGACCGAGCGAGCCGGTCGGCCCCGGCGGGCAGGGTTGGCCAGCAGACGGTCGACCAGGACGACGATGGCACCGCGCAGCGTCAGCTCATCACCGACGGGGTCGGGAAACTCGATCATCTCGCGCAGCGGCTCGGGCGGCATCCGAGGGATCACGTGAGCTTCGTCCTCACCCCGTGCCAGACGCCAGGCCTCGATTCCACCCCGGCCGAAGCGGTCGGCCACCGCCGGCAGAGGCAGCGCAGCCAAATCACCGATGGTGGCGAGTCCGAGCGTGGCCAGTTGGGCGCAGAGCGCCGGCTCAAGGTTGAGTTGGGCAAGAGCCAAGGGGGCAAGAAAGCTTGTGGCGGCACCGGGCTCGACGGTGAACGGTTGCCGATGGCGGGCCTTGGCCGCCGCCGCCCGGGCAATGAAGCGGCCTGGCCCGGCCCCGACTCGACCCCCCGCGGGCAGGGCGCCGGAGACAGTGTGCAGGAGCCGCATGGTGCCGTGATGCAACCGCGTGAGACCGTCGGCGGCAAACAATGAGGCGCCGGGTGCGAGTGGTTCCACCGCCGCGCCGAGGTGTTCCAGCCGGCTGAGCAGCTGCTCATCGGCGATGGCCACCGCGCCTGGGTCGGGCGTTACCAGTTGTAGCTGGGGGCAGCGGGCGATCGCTTCGCCCACACGCATGCCGGCGCGGACTCCGTGGGCAGCAGCGGCTGCGCTGGCCTCGCCGATGTGGGGAGGGCCGCCGGGCTCGGGACCCAGCGCAAGCGGCTGATCGGCCAGGCGACCCTCGTTGCCGGCGGCCACCCGCAAGGCGAAGCGGGGGACGATTGTGCAGACAATTGTGCGGTGATTCCGAGGCATCGAGGGCTCCCCACACTATCGAACATATGTTCGATACGCAAGCAGCCTCGGTTATTTGGGATGGAGCCGGCGACGCACCTCGTAGACGCCCACGCCGACGGCCAGAATCACAATCCCGGCCACGGCCACGTCTCGGCCCAGGAGCTGCGAGATCGCATCCACAGAACTCGCGAACACGTACCCGATCAGGATGATGGCGGTCGTCCACAGCGCCGCGCCGAGAACATTCCAGAACATGAAGACCCGCAGCTGCATGCCGCTGGCACCGGCCATCCAGAAGGTGGGGATGCGCACACCGGGCACGAATCGGATGAACACCAGCGTCTTGCCACCGTGGCGGTCGAAGAACGTCACCACCCGATCGACGTGCACCTGCTTCACCAGATGGCGCCGCACACCCCAGTCAATCAGAGGTTTCCCGCCACGGTGACCGATCTCAAACCCCAGCATGCCGCCGATCACCGCCGCGGTAAAGGCGACTCCCATCACCAGCGCCAGATCCAGATGTCCCAGCTTGGCGGTCGCCCCTCCCGCCAGCAGGATCGTCTCGGCCGGAAACGGGATCCCCACCGGTTCCAGCAGCACCGGGAAGAAGACCGCGTAGTACCCGTAGCGGCCGAACCACTCGAGCACGGTGTTCACAGATCGTTGTCGGGGTCGATCGCCCGCAGGTAGTGGCGGCGCGCCACCAGGGTGGGCAGCGTCCGTTCGGCCGTGCGCGTGAACTCCCGTTCATAGCGGCGGCGCTCGCGGGCCGCCATCGTCTCGGCGTACCGGTCGCGCAGCGCCAGCAGTTCGTCTTCGGCTTCCTCCACCAGGTCCATGTAGTCGCCGTACAGCTCCTCGGATTCAGGGCGGCGGGCGTGGCGATAGTGCTGCTCGGCGGCAGCCACCCGCTCGAGCAGCTCATGATGCTCACGCTCGAACAGCTCGAGCTGGACCTGGATCAGCTCAGCAAACTGGGGCTTTGACCGGAGGAACCACACACCCAAATCCTACCGGTGTCGCCGGGCCGGTTCGCTAGGCTTGACGGCGCCTATGACCGACCCATTGCTGGTGCGCACCTGGAACATCGCCCACGGACGTGACGTTCCGCCCAGCCCTGAATATGGGCATGCCCATCGCAAGCTGCTGGGGGAGATGGCCGATCTGATCACCGCCGATCGGCCCGACGTGGTGATGCTGCAGGAGGTGCCGGTGTGGGCGGCCGCGCTGCTGCGGGAGCGCACGGACATGGGTGTGACCCTGGCCCACACCTACGGCGCGCACATACCGTTCCTGCACATCCCACTGCCGCTGGCGGCGGGCGAGTGGCTGGGAAACGCGTTGCCCGACATGGTCAAGACGCAGTTCGAGGGACAGGCCCAGGCCGTCCTCTACGGCCCGGAGCTGGTGCTGGTATCCGCCCGGCGAGTGCAGGTCAACTCGCGCCGACATCTGCGCGGTGAGCCGCGCGTGGCGCAGCTCGTGCGTCTGCGGCATCGTCGCGACGGCACCGAGTTCGCGGTCGGCAACCTGCACGCCGACGCACACGATGCCGACCCTCAGATCGAGGCCGGCAGCTGGGCGCTGGAGCAGTTTGCGCGGGGCGCGCCGATGGTGTTCGGGGGCGACCTCAACGTGCACGCGGGATCCCTCGCGCTGCGGCGGCTGAGCGCTCGCGGGTGGCGGGACGGGCCGGCCGGCGTGGGTGTCGACCACCTGTTCGTGCGCGGCTTGACCCTGGCCGGCCCGGCCACGCGCTGGGCTCCGAAGCGGCGGGATCTGCAGCTCAACGGAGACCGGCCGCTGCGGCTTTCCGATCACAGCCCGGTCGACGCGACGGTGGTGTTCAATGCTTGATCAGCTGCCCTCCCTGGCGGGAGTCTCATTCCTCAACGCGGGTACCTGCGGGCCGATGCCCCAGGCCGCGCTCGAGGCCATGCGAGCAGAAGCCGAGTTTCAGGTAGGAAACCCGCGTATCAGTCGGAAGGTGTTCGAGCGGGTGTTGGAGGGACGTGAGCGGGCGCGGGCGGCAGCGGCCCGTTCGGTGGGCGCTCGCAGCGAGGACGTGGCGCTCACCAACTCGACCTCGCAGGGCGTTGCCACGGTCGTGGCTGCGATCGACTGGCAGCCAGGCGATCGGGTGGTGACCACCACCGATGAGCATCCCGGTATCACCGCCCCTCTGGCCACCGCCGCCGCGAGATACGGAGTCGAGCTGATCGAAGCGCCACCCGGCGACGTGATCCCGGCGGTCGTGGAGGGCGTCAGGCTGGTTGCGCTCTCCCACGTTCTCTGGACGACAGGCGTTGCGCTCGACCTGCCCGCGATTGCCCAGGCCGCACACGGGGTGGGCGCAAAGTTGCTGGTGGATGGGGCTCAGTCGGCCGGGAACATCACCGTGGACGTGACCACGTCGGGTGCCGACTACTACGCCTTCTCGGGACAGAAATGGCTGCTCGGGCCGATGGGCACAGGCGCCCTGTGGGTGCGGGCCGATGTCGCCGGCGACATGCACCCGCCGATGCCGACCTACCTGTCGATCGAGCATGACGGGTCGGGCACATACCGGCCCGGCGCGCTGCGCCTGGATGCCGGCATGATCGACCCGGCCACGCTGGCCGGGTTCGCCGCCGCGGTGGAGTGGGTCGAGTCGCTTCCCGGTGGGCGGGCCACCTGGACCGCCACCGCCGCAGCCAAGGTGGCCGCCGCCCGCGACCGCCTGGAACGCGTGGACGGGCTGGAAGTCGCCCCCAGCGACAGCGGACTGCTCGCGCTCACCGGATCGCTGGTGGTCGATCCCGAGCAGCAGGTGGCCGACCTGGCCACGCGCTCGGTGCTGACCCGCTCGATACCCGACACCAACTACATCCGCGTGTCGGTCGGCGCCTGGACCGCACCGGAAGACATCGATGCATTGATCGCCGGTCTACGAGGAGACTAGGCGGGCAACCCCAGCTCGACGGCGATCGGCTGGAGCGCGGTGATCACGAAGGCGATGTGCTCGTCCAGGTCGACGCCCAGCTCAGCCGCGCCCTCGATCACGTCGTCGCGGTTGACACCGCGGGCAAACGCCGGCGTCTTCAGCTTCTTCTTGACCGACTTCACGGTCAGCGTCGAGAGTCCCTCGGGCCGCACCAGACCGCAGGCGTGCACGAACCCCGAGATCTCGTCACAGGCAAACAGCGTGCGCTCCAGCAGCGACTCCCGGGCGACGCCGGTGTGGTTGCCATGCGACAGCACCGCCCGCACGAACCATTCGGGGTAGCCGTGCCGCGCAGCACCGGCGCACCGTCCTGGGGATGTTGGTCGAGGGTGGGGTGGCGCTCGTAGTCGAAGTCGTGGAGCAGGGCGACGTTGCCCCACTCGTCGTCGTTCTCGCCGAATTTGCACGGCGTAGGCCCGGGTGGCGGCCTCGACCGCGAGCGCGTGGCGGAGCAACGCCTCGCTGGTTGTCCACTCGGTCAGAAGCGCCCATGCCGCATCTCGATCGGCTGGGAGGTTGACGGTCATGGCGAGCGAGTGTACCAACGAGGGCAGGAACCCACGGGGGTGATCACGAATGCGGCTACCCTCACCCTTGACGACGTTGGAGGCGCGTCCGCTGATGGCGATTGCAACCCGAGAAGGTACCGTGGAGACATTCGTAATCGAGGGTGGTGTCCCGCTCTCCGGTCGAGTGCGCCCGGCCGGAAACAAGAACGCGGCACTGCCGATCCTGGCCGCATGCCTGCTGACCGCCGATCCGGTCACGCTCGAGAACGTTCCCCGGATTCGCGATGTCGAGGCGATGATCGAGCTTTTGGTCGACATCGGTGCCGATGTCGAATGGGGCGAGGACAACACCTTGCGAGTGTGGGCGGCAGACATCACCTCGACCACGCTCGACCCGGAGCTGTGCACGCGCATCCGCGCATCGATCCTGTTGGCGGGACCCTTGCTGGCCCGCTTTGGGTCTGCCGATGTGCCGCCGCCCGGTGGCGATGTGATCGGTCGCCGCCGAGTCGACACCCACCTGATGGCCTTCGCCGCGCTGGGAGCCGATGTGGACGTCGACCGTGAGTATCACCTGCGCGCGCCCCGTGGACTGGTCGGCGACGACCTCTATCTGGACGAGGCGTCGGTGACCGGCACCGAGAACGCGATCATGGCTGCGGTGCTGGCGCGCGGCACCACCACCATCTACAACGCCGCCTGCGAGCCGCATGTGCAGGACCTGTGTCATCTGCTGAACGCGATGGGTGCCGGCATCGAGGGCATCGGCTCGAACATGCTGACGATCCACGGTGTGCAGACGTTGCGCGGGTGTCGCCATCGGGTCGGTCCCGATCACATCGAGGTGGCGTCGTTCATCGGTCTGGCGGCGGTCACCGGAGGCGACCTCGTGATCGAGGATGCGGCGGTTGAACATCTGCGCTCGATCCGTCACGCGTTCTCGCGGCTGGGGGTGGAGATCGAGACGCTCGGATCCGATGTGCACATCTCGCCGGGCCAGTCGCTCACCATTGTGGATGACGTGCACGCCCAGATCCCGAAGCTCGAGGACGGGCCGTGGCCGATGTTCCCGGCCGACCTGACGTCGATCGCGGTGGCGGTCGCGACCCAGGCCACCGGCACCGTCCTGATCTTCGAGAAGATGTTCGAGAACCGGCTGTTCTTCACCGACAAGCTGGTGTCGATGGGTGCCCGGATCGTGTTGTGCGATCCCCATCGTGCGGTCATTACCGGCCCGGCCCAGCTGTACGGCGAGCGCATGGCGAGTCCCGACATTCGGGCCGGCATGGCCATGCTGATCGCGGCGCTGTGCGCCGAAGGCACCAGCCGGATCGGGAATGTGGGCGAGATCGATCGTGGTTACGAGCGCATCGACGAGCGCCTGCGCGCGCTGGGCGCCCGCATCGAACGCACCCAAGCCTAAGCATTTCTCGGTGAGAGGCTTTGAGTCCGGACTTTCGGCGCGGGGCGGGTCGAGCCGGATACGATCTGCCGATGAAGCGTCTGAGCATCACCCGGGACCGGGTGGGCGCCGCAGCAGTAGGGCTGCGACCGACACTCGAGGCGCGCGAGGATGTGCGCCGCATAGTGGCCGACATCATCGACATGATCCGGGGCGGTGGCGATGACGCACTGCGGCGCCTGACGTCGCGGCTCGACGGTGCCGATCTGCCGCAGAGCCGGGTCAAGCGGGCGACCTCGCGCGTGCCCTGGACGAGATCGATCCAGCAGTCAGGGCGGCGATCGAGCTTTTGGCGTCGAACCTGCGAACGGTGGCGACCGAGCTGCTCCCGCCGCCCACTCGGGTGGAGTTACCTCAGGGCCAGATCGTCTCGACCCGTCACGTGCCGGTGCAGCGGGCCGGCCTGTACGTCCCCGGCGGCGGTGCCGCGTATCCGTCCAGCGCGGTGATGGCGATCGTGCCCGCCCAGGTCGCGGGCGTCCCCGAGATCTGTGTCTGCTCTCCGCCGGCCGCCGACGGCCGCGTGCACTCCGCCATCCTGGCCGTGTGCGCGCTTCTGGGAGTGACCGAGGTGTACGCCGCAGGCGGTGCCCAGGCGGTGGCGGCGATGGCGCTCGGCACCGAGGCGATCCCGGCAGTCGACGTGGTCGTCGGTCCCGGCAACGCCTACGTCGAGGAGGCCAAACGGCGGCTCTTCGGCGAGGTCGGAATCGAGTCGCTGGCCGGCCCCAGCGAGCTGATCATCCTGGCCGACGCCACCGCGCCGGCCGAACACCTGGCGTGGGACCTGATGGCGCAGGCCGAGCACGGAGCGGGCGCTCAGTCGGTGCTGGTCAGCCCTGACCCGGACGTGATCGCCGCAGTGGCCGAGCACCTGGCAGAGGGGGAGATGACGCTGATCGAGACCGACTCGTGGGAGACCGCGATCGCGTTCGTGAACGAGTACGCCCCTGAGCACCTGCAGCTGGCGGTCGCCGACCCGGACGCGGCGCTCGAGCAGATCGTGCACGCCGGAGCGATCTTCCTCGGGCATCACTCGGGGGCCGCCTTCGGCGACTACGTGGCCGGTTCCAACCACATCCTGCCGACGGCCGGCAACGCCCGCTTCTCGTCGGGGCTGGGCCCGGTCGTCTACCTGCGCGCGCAGGAGATCGTCGAGATTCCCGAGTCGGCAGTGGCCCTGCTGGAGCCGCCGCTGGTGGCGCTGGCGCTCGCCGAGGGACTTCCCAACCACGCCCGCTCGGCATCCATCCGAGCCGAACGAATCACCGAATCATCGAAAGGACTTCCCAGCTGATGCAGCTCAACCGTGAGGTGATTGCGGCCGACGGCGCCCCCAAGCCGTTCGCAGGTGCTCCCTACAACCAGGCGATCCGCGCCGGCAACTTCGTGTTCTGCGCGGGCCAGATCGGTCTCGATCCGGAGACCGGCGCGTTGGTCGAGGGCGGGATCGAGGCTCAGACGCGGCGGGTGCTCGATAACGTCGTGGCGGTGCTCGCCGGCGCCGGGCTGACCCCTCGGCACGTCGTCAAGACCACCGTCTTCGTCGCCGACCTGGCCGACTTCGCCGCCGTCAACGCCATCTATGCCGAGTACTTCACCCACGATCCACCGGCCCGCTCGACCGTCCAGGTGGCTGCACTACCTGCCGGGGCGGCGGTCGAGATCGAGGTGGTCGCGGCCGACTGACACCGGTCGGCGAGGGAGGCGCCCGTAGGATTCGGGGATGCGGCCCAGCGAACTGATCGTCACCCACGCCAACGCCGACTTCGACGCGTTCGGATCGGCGCTGGCCGCGCGCAGGCTGTATCCCGGAGCCGTGATCCGGCTTCCCGGCGGAGTCAACCGCAATGTGCGGGCGTTCATCTCGCTGCACGCCGATGAGCTCGCCATCCCCGATCCGGCGCGGATCGAGCTCGACGCGCGTCGAGCGGGTGATCGTGATCGAGGCGGGCAGGCTGAGCCGGCTGGGTGACCTGGCCGAGGTGATCGAGCGCGACGGCGTCGAGGTGGTGCTGTTCGACCACCACGACCGTGAGGCCGAGCCGGAATGGGTGACGCCCGGCTCGCGGGTGATCTCGAGCGACGGCGCGCTGTGCGCCACGATGGTCGGGATCCTGGCCGAGCGCGGGCTCGATCCCACCCCCACCGAGGCAACCGCGCTGGCACTGGGCATCCACGAGGACACCGGCTCGCTGACCCATCTGACCACCACCGTGCGCGACATCGAGGCGCTGGCATGGTGCGTCCGCCACGGCGCCGCCCAGGAGCTGATCGCGGAGTTCCTGCGAACGCCGCTCTCGGGCGATCAGCGCGAGCTGCTGACCGCGTTGATGGAGTCAGCCGAGACGCATCAGGTCGACGGCATGCCGGTGCTGATCGCCGCCGCCCGCTGGCCTCACCACGTCGCCGCAGTCTCGACCCTGGCCATCGAAGATCGTCGAGCTGACCGATGTGCGGGTGCTGGTGATGCTGGTCGAGATGGACGGGCGGGTGTTCGTCGTCGGCCGCAGCCGCACCCCGGTGATGGACGTCGTGCGCGGTGCTCGAAGCAGCTCGGCGGCGGCGGTCACGCTCCCGCCGCCTCGGCGATCGTCCGCGACCGTGATCTCGACGACGTGCGGGCGCGGTGCTGGCCGAGCCTGCCCGGCCGGAGTCACCTCCGGCGCCCGCGCCCGCGACATCATGTCGGCACCGGCCTGGTTCATCGACCACCAGGTGACCGTGGAGCAGGCCATGGCCGAGTGCCGCCGGCGACAGACGTCCGGCGTGCAGGTGGAAGCCGACGGCGTGCTGGTCGGCGCGGTTGCCCGCGAGGATCTCGACCGCGCCTTCGGTCACCGCTTGGGCCACGCCCCGGTGCGGGCGGTGATGACCTCGCGAGGTCGCCACGATCGCTCCCGACGCGACCCTGACCGAGGTGCAGCACGCGATCGTGAAGGCGCGGGCCGGTCGGGTGGCGGTGGTCACGGATGTCGGACGGTGGCCACCCGGCTGCGGCCGACGTCTGGGGGTGGTCACTCGCACCGACCTGCTGGCCGCCCTCAGCCCGCCGCCCGCCGGAGCCGGCAGAGAGCC
Organism: uncultured Actinomycetes bacterium; assembly: GCA_963811675.1. Classification (GTDB taxonomy): domain Bacteria; phylum Actinomycetota; class Thermoleophilia; order Gaiellales; family JAICJC01; genus CAVPTL01. The sequence goes on from CAWESH010000007.1 coordinate 167,605, forward strand.
CCGAGACCGAGGTGGGCGAGGCCTTGCGCGGCCGCGAGCAGCTCGCGCCCCTGTGGGCGGCGGTGCGGGTCGCGTCGGCGTCGTCGACGGCGTCTACCTGGTGGGTGGAGCGGTGCGGGATCTGCTGCTGGGAGCCCCCAGCTTCGACATCGATCTGGCTGTGGAGGGCGACGGCATCGCCTTCGCGGAGGCGCTCGCTGCGCGAGCTGGGCGGGCGCATGCACCCCCACGAGCGCTTTCACACCGCGGTGGTGATCGCGGGTGAGCTGCGGGTCGACGTGGCCACCGCCCGCACCGAGCACTACGAGTATCCGGCCGCGCTGCCGGTGGTCGAGCACAGCTCGATCCGGCGCGACCTGCACCGCCGCGACTTCACCATCAACTCGATGGCGATCGCGGTGGACGCGGCCACCTTCGGGCTGCTGCTCGACCCCTTCGGCGGTCGCGCCGACCTGGAGGCCGGCGCGTTGCGGGTGCTGCACAACCTGTCGTTCATCGAGGATCCCACGCGCATCTTCCGGGCGGTGCGATACGAGACCCGCTACGGCTTCGCGATGGAGCCGCACACGCTCGAGCTGGCCCGAAACACCGTGGCGATGGGGCTGGTGGGCGAGGTCTCCGGCGCACGGCTGCGGGACGAGCTGCTGGCCATCCTGGAGGATCCCCGCGCGCCGCGTGGCGCTCGCGCGGATGGACCAGCTGGGTCTGGCCGGGCGCTTCACCCCGCGCTCGACTGCTCGCGCGAGACGATCGAGCTGATCGAGCGGGTCGACCTGCTGCGCGCTGACTCACCTGCCGGAGCTCGCGCCCTGGCGGGCGCGGTTTGCGGCGATCGCCCGGGGTGTCGAGGCAGACGAGCTGGAGCCGTGGCTGGAGTGGCTGCGGATCCGCCGCCGCGACGCCCGGGCGGTCGCCTTGGCGCGCGGTGCTGCCGGCGCGGCTGCTGGCGCCGCTCGCGAGCGGCCGCGACCCCGGCCGACGTCGCCGAGCTGCTCGCACCGCAACCGCTCGAGGTCGCGATCGTGTGCCGCCGCGCTCGGCTCGGCCGCCGGCGCAGCGCGTATCTGGAGGGGGGCGCGGCGGTCACGCTCGAGCTGGACGGCGACGTCGCTGCAGCAGGAGTTCGGGCTGGCCCCCTCGCCGCAGGTGGGGGCGGTGTTGGCCGAGCTCCTGCGGCGCAAGCGAAACGGGCAGATCGACGGTCGCGAGCAGGAGCTCGAGGCCGCTCGGGTGATCCTGGCGGAGGACGCGTGACGACGATCCGCTGGGACGCGCACCGGCCGGCGTCGACGGTGGTGTTCACCGGCCGCACGGGCGGCGTCAGCGAGGGGGCGTTTGCCAGCCTCAACCTGGGCGCGCTGACCGACGACGAGCCGAGGCGGTGCGGGAGAATCGCCGCCGCGCAGTCGAGGCGGCCGGCGCTGATCCCGAACGACGCCACGATGGCGTGGCAGGTGGCCGGGGCCGAGGTGCGGGAGGTGACGGCGACGCCCAGCGTCGGGTCGCTTCATGCAGCCGGGGCTGCGAGCCGTTTCCCAAGTCCGACGGGCTGGTCACCTCGCTGCCCGCCAAGCCGATGGTGCTGCTGGCAGCCGATTGCCTGCCGATCGCGGTCGCTCGCACCGACGGCTCGCGGCTGGCCGTGCTGCACGCGGGGTGGCAGGGCCTGCTGGCCGGCATCTGCGAGCAGGGAGTCGGCGCGGTGGGCGGCGGCGTCGGTGGCGATGGTCGGGCCGGGAGCGGGCCCGTGCTGCTACGAGGTCAAGGATGACGTCGGGCAAGCCGCTGCAGGCGGCGTTCGGCGAAGCCGGCCGTGCGGGACGGGCGCGCCGACCTGTGGTACTGCGCCCGGACGGCCCTGGAGCGCGCCGGGGTGGAGCACGTCGAGGTGGCCGGTCGATGCACGATCTGTCGCCCGCAGGAGTACTTCTCGCACCGGCGCGATCGTGGCCGCACCGGCCGCCAGGGGGTGGTCGGTGTCCTTGGTTCCTGATCCCGCCGTGATCGCCGCGAACCTGGCCCGGATCCGGTCCGAGATCGGGCCCGAGGTCGAGATCCTGGCCGCCACCAAGTACGTCGACACCGACGGCATGCAGGCGCTTGCTGGAGGCCGGCGTGACGCTGGTGGGTGAGAACCGAAGCGACGCCCTGGCCGCCAAGCAGGCGCTGTTCGCCGACAGCTTCACCTGGGACTTCATCGGCCATCTGCAGAGCCGCAAGGTGCGCGACGTGGTCGGGCGGGTGCGCCTGATCCACGCCGTCGACTCGCTGTCGGTGTGCGCCCAGATCGACTCGCGGGCATCACAGCCGGTCGACTGCCTGCTGCAGGTCAACGTCGCCGGGGAGGAGTCCAAGGCCGGCGTTGCCCCTGATCAGAGCCGACCAATTCCTGCAGCAGGCAGCCGAGTTCGGGAGCGTGCGGTTCTGCGGATTGATGACGATGCCGCCGCTGGCGGAGCAGGCGAGTGAGGCCGGCCCGTGGTTCGCGGCGCTGCGGGATCTGCGCGACACGCTGGCTCCCAAGTGGGCCGGTCGGCACGAACTGACGCAGCTCTCGATGGGTACCAGCCAGGATTACGCAGGTGGCAGCGCAGGAAGGCGCTACCATCGTGCGGCTAGGAAGTGTCCTACTCAAGCGGTAGAGTCTTTAGAGATGGCCATCAAGGACATGTGGAATTCGACCCTGGTCTACTTCGGCGTGCGCGAAGAGGAGTGGGGCGACGAGTACTACGAGGACGGCACCGCCGCCAACGAAGACCTCGAGCGCGGGTACTCCGAGCGACCCAACGTGCGCCGGCTTTCGCCGAGGCGCCGGTCGGGCTCGGAGTTCGACGAGATCTTCAGTGACGAGCCGCCCGTGCGTGCTCCCACCCGGTCGTCGCGGGGCGCCGCCCCGGCTCCTCAGCAGAACGGGCATCGGGAGGCTCCCCAGGTGTCGCTGGTCGTCCCCAAGACCTTCAACGACGCCCAGACGGTGGCGGACAAGCTCAAGGCTGAGGTGCCGGTGATCATCAACCTCCAGACCGCCGACGCCGACCTCACCCGGCGGTTGATCGACTTTGCCAGCGGCCTCACCTATGCACTGGACGGTTCGATGCAGCGGGTGGCCGATCGCGTGTTCCTGCTGACGCCGCACGCAGTCAAGGTCTCGGCGGAGGACAAGGCGCTGCTGATGGAGCGCGGCTTCTTCAACCAGTACTGAGAGCCTCTGTCCGCGCGAAGCTGCCGGTGGTGGCGGTACGCTCTGGCCTGACATGACCAACGTCGCCTCCACCATCGGTCTGATCGGCTCGGGCAACATGGCCTCTGCCATGGTCAGCGGGTGGGTCAAAGCAGACCCCCTGATGGCTGACCGGATCCTGGTGACCGATCGTGGCTCCGGCCGGGCCGATGCGCTCGCGTCCAAGTACGGCGTTCGTCATGTGGTCGGCAACCATGAGCTGGTTGAGGCCTCCACCATGGTCGTGCTGGCGGTCAAGCCGGTGGACGTCGAGCGGGTGCTGCGTGAGATCTCCGACCTGATTACGCCGACCAAGGCGATTGCCTCGGTGGCCGCCGGGGTGCGCATCGCCACGTTGGAGACGATCCTGGACGTGGATGCGCCGGTGTTTCGGTTCATGCCGAATGTCGGGGTCAGAGTGGGGGCGGGTACGCTCGCCTTCTCGTCTGGCCGGTTCACCGATACCGCGGCAGAGGAGGCGGTGCTCGGGCTGTTCTCGCTGCTGGGCGAAGTGGTGCCGCTGGACGAGCGGCTGTTCGACGCGGCCACGGCGCTGTCGGGATCGGGGCCGGCGTTTCTGGGACTGATCCTGGAGGCCTTCGAGGATGCCGGCATCGTCAGCGGCCTGACCTACGACGACGCCCGCCGGTTGCTGCTCTCGACGGTCGCCGGAACCGCGGAGTTGCTGCGAGCCGAGGAACTCTCCTGCAGTGCGCTTCGGCGGATGGTGACCTCACCGGGCGGGACGGCGGCGGCAGGTCTGGCCGAGATGGAGCGTCACGGTGTGCGCGGCGCGGTGATCGACGGCGTCACCGCCGCGATGCGCCGCGCCGGAGAGCTGGGGTAGAGCGTGACCACGATCGATTGGATCGATCAGTTCATCCAATCCCTCAGCCTGATCTATATCGGGTTCATCTTCCTGCACGTGATCCTGGGCATGCTTCAGACCACCTACAGCCCGTGGCTGGGCCGGCTGCGAGCGCTGACCTACGACACTGTCGAGCCGTTCCTGCAGGTGTTCCGGCGAGTACTCCCGCCGATGGGCGGGCTCGATCTCAGTCCCATGGTGGCCTCCTTTGCGGTGCTGATCGGCGCCCAGATCCTCCAGGTGATCCTCAACTCCTTCGGCTAGAACCATCTGCGTTCGTGAAGGAGTCCGTTCGGCGGTCACGAACCGAGCGGCATGGCTATCTCACCTGTAGAACTCAGACATGAACGACCCGCTGTCCGCCTGATCGGATACAGCCGCGCCGACGTCGACCAGTTGATCGGCGACGCAACCGATGCGTACGAGACGGTGTGGCGCGAACGCGCCGACCTGGACGACCGCGTGCACTACCTCGAGCAGAAGCTCTCGAGCGTGGCCGAGACCGAAGAAGCCCTCCGAAACGCGCTCATCACCGCCGAGAAGGTGGCCGACGAACGCCGTGCCCAGGCATCACGCGACGCCGAGTTGGCGGTACGCGAGGCCGAGGTGCGGGCGCGGGAGATCCTGCACGGAGCCTATGCCGAGCGCGAGCGGATCCGTCAGGAGACCGCCCAGCTGCGTGGCGAGGAAGCTGAGTTCCGACTGCGGCTGCGATCGCTTTTGGGAACCACGCTCCAGATCGTGCGCGATCACGAAGAGGATCTGGTGCATGCTCCCGTGCCGGTGGCACCCGCGATTGAGGTGGACGCCGAGCAGCGCGCTGACGACGCTCCCGAATCTGCCTGATATACCCATCTGGGTATACTCAGTCTCGTGTTGGAGGGTGTCGATATCGAGGCCACGCGCCGGCGTCTGACCGACGAGCGGGTACGGGTGGACGCAGAGCGTCGCCGCCTTCTGGACGATACGTCGCGCTCGATCGAGGACGTCTCTGACGACGGCGGCGCGCCCTCCCACATGGGCGACAGCGCGAGTCACACGCTCGATCGTGAGATCGACCTGTCGATCGAGGACAACGCAGATCATCTGCTGATCGCAATCGACGCCGCCCTGGCACGGATCGACGACGGCACCTACGGTGTATGCCAGCGATGTGGAAACACGATCGATCTCGAGCGGTTGGAGGCCCTGCCGTACGCGACCCAGTGCATCCAGTGCAAGCGTCTGGAGGAGAGGGGCTGATCCGGGCAGACGCAGCGCCCCAGCCCGCGCCTCGCGCGGGCTCGTTGCAATGGGCGGGGATGCTCGCGGTCGCTGTCGTGGCGATCGTGGCCGACCAGGTGACCAAGCGCGCGATCGAGCAGCAGATGGTGCTCGAGCAGTCGCACCAGGTGTTCCCGGGGCTGGCCATCACCCGGGTTCGCAATGCCGGCATCGCGTTTGGGATCTTGCCCGGCCGGATCGGGGTCGTGTCGATCCTGACGGTGATCGCGGTGGCCTGGATGCTGGTGCATTTCGCCCGCAGCGGATCGCGTCATGTGCTGTTTCCGGTTGCGCTGGGGCTGTTGGTGGGCGGCAGTCTCTCGAATCTGATCGACCGGGTCGCGCACGGCCACGTGACCGACTTCATCGACGTCAGTCACTGGCCCACGTTCAACCTGGCCGATACCTTCATCGTGATCGGGGTGGCGCTGCTCGTGTTCGGCCTGTGGCGGCTGGACCGGGAGGCTCCCGCCGCTCCCGAGACTGTGTGACTGACCACAGCGTCACGACCGAGCATGACGGTCTCCGGCTCGATCGGTTCGTGGCCGCCCAGACCGGTGTCGGCACCCGTGCCGCAGCGGAGCGCCTGGTGGCCGCCGGAGCGGTGACGGTTGACGGTCGGCTCAGGTCGAAGTCGTACCGGCTCACCGCAGGGGAGCTGGTGGGGATTGCCGAGACGGCGGCGCCGGAGCCACCCTCGGGCCCGCTGCCGGTTGTCCCCATCGTGTACCAGGATGAGCGACTGATGGTGGTGGACAAGCCGGCGGGGCTGCTCACGCACGCCGCGCCGGGAGCGGCCGGGCCGACTCTGGTGGAGGCGCTCCACGGCCACGGCGAGGGCGGCCCTGAGGATCGAGCAGGGATCGTGCACCGGCTCGATCGCGACACCTCCGGGTTGTTGGTCGTTGCCCGGGACGAGATTACGCTGGGCAAGCTGCAGTCGCTGCTGCGCCGGCGCGAGATCAGCCGGGTGTACACGGCGCTGGTGCGTGGCCGCCCGCCCTCGCGCACCGGGCGGATCGAGGCCCCGATCGGGCGAGACCGGCGCCAGCCGGCCCGGGTATCGACCGATACCGACGTTCCCCGTGAGGCTGCGACTCGATTCGAGCTGATCGAGGCGATCGCCGACCGGTCGCTCTTGCGGGTCGAGCTAGAGACGGGGCGCACTCATCAGATCAGGGTGCACCTGCAGGCCATCGGCCATCCGGTGGTGGGCGATCCCGCCTACGGCTACGGCCCTGAGCTGGGCCTGGAGCGGCAGTTCCTGCACGCCGCTGAGCTCTCCTTCACGCACCCCTGGACGGGCGAGCCGGTGGTGGTGCACTCCCCGCTGCCCCCCGACCTCGCCGCCGCCCTGAAAGCAGCAAGGCAGTGAATAATTCGGTGCCAGGCACCAATTATTCACCTCAGGCGGGGGTGGTGAATAACGGTGCCAGGCACCGTTATTCACCATGTCGTCTAAACTTTCGCTCGACCTGTACGTCCCCGACCCGGTGGAACACGGCGCCGGCGGTGTCTCGCTGAACGTGTGGCGAGATTCCGGCAGTCGCCACCGGCTGAGTTCATCTAACCGATCAGGAGAAGTGACTTGCCTTCAGCGACCATGCGCGAGCTGCTCGAGGCCGGAGTGCATTTCGGTCATCAGACGCGGCGATGGAATCCCAAGATGCGCCGATTCATCTTCGGCGAGCGAAACGGCATCTACATCATCGACTTGCAGCAGACCTCCGATCTGCTCGACGATGCCGCCCAGTACCTGCGAAATATCGGTGAACGCAACGGCAGCGTGCTGTTCGTGGGCACCAAGAAGCAGTGCCAGGACGCCGTCGAGACGCACGCCGGCCGGGTCGGCCAGCCCTACGTTAACCACCGCTGGCTGGGTGGGCTTCTGACGAACTACCGCACCATCCAGGATCGCATCGCGGCCCTGCACGAGCTCCGCCGCCAGAAGAGTGACGGCCAGCTGGAGCTGCTGCCGGCCAAGGAGCGGCAGGTCGCGCTGTCCAATCTGGAAAAGCTCGAGACCAACCTCGGAGGCGTCGCCGACACGCGCAAGCTCCCCGACGCAGTGGTCGTGATCGACATGAAGAAGGAGGCGCTGGCGGTGCGTGAGGCCCGGCGGCTCCACATCCCCGTGGTCGGATTGGTCGACACCAACTGCGATCCCGACGACGCCGATTTCGTGATCCCCGGAAACGACGACGCGATCCGCTCGTCCGACCTGATCGTGCGGGTACTCGCAGACGCCGTCGCCGACGGCCGCAACCTCGGCATCAAGGCCGCTGACTTCGCCGCAGCCCAGGCGGCCGCCGAAGCTGCCGCCGCCGAGGCGGCCGCCGAAGCCGAGGCAGCCGGCGAGGCCGCTCCCGATGCGGAGGCGCAGCCTGCCGCCGAAGCCGAGGCCGAGAGCTGCTCCTGCGGCCGAGGCTGCTGCGGTGGCTGAGCCGGAGGCCGCGCCGGCAGCGGAGGCCGAGCCCGAGCCCGTCGCAGAGGCCGCCGCCGAACCGGCGGGCGACGAGTGGGGAGGCCGAGTGAGCGACGCTACCTATACGCCCTCGGCCGTCGAGGTCAAGGCCCTGCGTGAGACCACCCAGGCGGGCATGATGGACTGCAAGCGGGCGCTGGCCGAAGTCGGCGGCGACATGGACGCAGCGGTCAAGCTGCTGCGCGAGAAGGGCATCGCCTCGGCCGGCAAGCGCTCGGGGCGAGGCACCGGCGAAGGTCTGATTGAGACGTATGTGCATGCGGGCGGCCGGATCGGATCGATGGTCGAAGTCGGATGCGAGACCGACTTTGTCGCGCGCACAGACGATTTCCGCGGGTTTTGCCGCAAGGTCGCCTTGCAGATCGCCGCTGCCCGTGACCTGCGGTTCGTGTCGGAGGCCGACATCCCGGAGGACTTCAAGGCGGCTGAGCTCGAGATCTTTCAGGCCAAGGCCGCTGCGGAGGGCAAGCCCGAGGCGATGCTGGAGAAGATCGCGGCCGGCATGTGGACGAAGTCTCTGACCGACTACGTGCTGGCCAACCAGCCGTCGATCCGGCCGGAGGACGACGGAAAGACGATCGAGACGCTGCGGGCCGAACTCTCTGGGACGCTCGGCGAGAACATCGAGATCAAGCGCTTCGCGCGATTTGAGGTGGGCGCCGGGTGAGCGAGTTTCGCAGGATCCTTTTGAAGCTCTCGGGTGAGGCGCTGATGGGAGATCGCGACTACGGCCAGGACCCAGATCGAATCGGCGCCATTGCCCGGGCCGTGCACGACGTCGCCGCCGGGGGCGTCGAGCTTGCGATCGTGGTCGGCGGCGGGAACATTCTGCGAGGCACGCAGGAGGCCGCCAAGGGAATGGATCGAGCCACCGCAGATTACGCCGGCATGCTGGCCACCGTGCTGAACGCGTTGACCGTCCAGGATGCACTGGAGAAGCTGGGCACCCACACCCGGGTGATGTCGGCGATCGACGTGGCCGAGGTGGCCGAGCCGTATATCCGCCGCCGGGCGATCAGGCATCTCGAGAAGGGCCGGATCGTAATTTTCGCCGCCGGCACCGGCAATCCGTTCTTTACCACCGACACCGCGGCTGCGCTGCGGGCGCTGGAGATTGGTGCTCAGGCGATTCTGATGGGCAAGAACGGCGTCGAGGGTGTGATGGACGACGATCCCCGCACCAATCCCGATGCTCGGCTGCTGCCCGACCTGACCCATATCGAAGCGATCGAGCGTGGTCTCAAGGTGATGGACTCGACCGCGCTTTCGCTGTGCATGGATAATCACGTGCCGCTGTACGTGTTCAACCTCGATGACGAGCGTAACATCGGCAGGGTCGTTGCCGGCGAACGGGTCGGCACCGTGATCTCGGCTCACAAGGTTCCCGTGGAGGTTTCATCATGATCGAGGATGTGCTTTCCGACGCCTCACGGCGGATGGACAAGAGCGTCGAGGCGACCAAGCACGAGTTCACCACGATCCGCACTGGACGCGCCTCGGCGGCGCTCCTGGATCGCATCCAGGTGAACGCCTACGGCAGCCAGATGCCCGTCAACCAGCTCGCCACCATCAGCGTGCCGGAGCCTCGCATGCTGACGATCACGCCGTTCGACAAGGGCACCATGAAGGACATCGAGCGGGCGATCCTGGAGTCCGACCTCGGCCTCACCCCCGCCAACGACGGTCAGCTGATCCGGCTGCCGATCCCCCAGCTCACCGAGGAGCGCCGCAAGGATCTGGTGAAACAGGTGCGGCACATGGCCGAGGAGGGCCGAGTGGCGGCCCGCAACATCCGGCGGGACGCGATTCACCACCTCAAGGAGCTCGAGAAAGGTGGCGACGTCGGCTCCGATGACGTGCACCGCGCGGAGGATCGGCTGCAGAAGCTCACGGACGCTCACACGGCGGCCATCGACTCGGCCCTCAAGGGTAAAGAGGCCGAGATCATGGAAGTGTGACCGCGGCGCTTCTGCGCAGGCAGCGGCGGTTGCTGCGCGCGCTGAAACGGACGCGCACAGAGCCGCCCGAGCGGCCGATCGCCGATCACGCCGAGAACGTGGCGGTGATCATGGACGGCAACGGCCGCTGGGCGAGGTCTCGCAGTCTGCCGTTACTGGCCGGGCACCGAGCCGGCACCAAAGCGCTGCGACGCACCGTCGAGGCGGCTCCCGACCTCGGTGTTCGGAGTCTGGCGGTGTACGCGTTTTCGACCGAAAACTGGGGCCGGCCAGACGATGAGGTGGCCGATCTGATGGCGCTGTTCGAGGAGACCATCCGCGAACAATTCCCCGATCTGCACCGTCAGGGGGTACGCATGCACTTCATCGGTCGGCGCGATCGGTGCCCGGACAGTCTGCGTGACCTGATGCAGGACATGGAGCAGCGCACCGTCGAAAACACTCGCCTGGATCTGTGGGTCGCGTTCGACTACGGCGCGCGCGACGAGATCGTGGCGGCCGCACGCCAATTGGTGGCCGACGGAGTCGATCCCGAGGCGATCGACGAGGAGGCCGTCGCAGCCCGTCTGTACGCTCCCGATATGCCCGATCCCGACCTGGTGATCCGCACTTCCGGAGAGCTGCGCGTCTCGAACTTCCTGCTGTGGCAGGCCGCATATGCCGAGTTCCACTTCACTCCCACGCTGTGGCCGGATTTCGACGACGGGGATCTGCGCGAGGCACTCGAGGCCTACGCCGGGCGCAGGCGCAGATTCGGGCGTCGGTGAACGCACTGATCTCGCGCGTGGTGATTGCGGTCCCGCTGCTGATCCTCGCGGTGTACGCGGTGTACGTCGGCGGCTGGGTGATGACCGCCGTTGCGGTCGTGACTGCGGTGGTGGCCGTGCACGAGCTGTATGTGATGACGCGTGAGTTCCGGCCGCTGATCCCGGCGGGCATGCTGGGAGTGATTCTGATACCGATCGCGATCCACCAGGGCGGCCTGGCGTGGGCGACCGCACCGCTCTTCGGGGCGCTCTTGCTGGCGTTTTGGCTCTCGGCCGTCGGCGATGTTCGCCAGCACGCGGTGGTGCAGCTGGCGGTGACACTTCTGGGCGTGATCTGGGTGGGTCTCGGCCTGGGCCTGCTGGTGGCCATCCGCGACATCCCCGGGCCCGGCGAGTGGGGGCGGGTGCTGCTGCTGGCGGTGTTCCTGGGGGTGTGGCTGTCGGATACGGCGGCATACCTCTTCGGGCGGATGTTCGGACACCGTCGACTGGCCGGCCAGATCTCGCCCAACAAGACCGTCGAGGGACTCGTTGCCGGCTTGGTGTGCGGGTTCCTGGCGGTCTTCTTCACGGTCTATCACCAGCCCTCCTCGCAGCCGCTCTCGCCGATCCATGCCACCGAGTTCGCGCTTGCGATCACGCTCGCAGGGCCGGTCGGCGACCTGTTCGAGTCGTACCTGAAGCGCGATATGGGCGTCAAGGACACCGGCCGGATCCTGGGCGGGCACGGAGGCGTGCTGGATCGCATCGACGCGCTGCTGTTCGCCGGAGCGGCGGCATATTTCGTGGCTCTGGCGATTGGACGCGCGTGATGCGGCGGCGCAACAAGCTCGGACTGCGCGGCCGGCTGGAGGTCTTCAGCTCGGATCGTGACCTGCTCGGCCAGGCGGTGGCGTCGGTGTGCGAACGACACCCGGAACTGGCGGCGGTGGCGCGGTCGGAGTGGTTCGGATGGGAGTTCGACGATCACCGACCGCCGCGATACGCAGCGGTCGGCTGTGATCACCGTGGATTCGTGGTCGACGCGGTGTCGGGGCACATCCTGTGGGCGGGCGAGATCGCCGGTAAAGCCGAGCTGCCGCGGTCATTGGCAGCCATCGCCCGCTGATCGGATCCCAACCTGCGCTGGTTACACTGATCGCAGAATGAGATCTGTCGCCATTCTCGGAGCCACTGGATCAATCGGCCTGCAGGCGCTCGAGATCGTGGGCGAGCACCCTGACCTGACGCTCTGCGGGCTGGCCGCTGCCACCAGCGTGGATCCGCTGGTTTCCGCCGCTGAGGCCCATGGAGTGCCGATGATCGCCCTGAGCGACCCGGCCGCCGCAGCTGCAGCCAAAGCGCGGTTTGCGGGCAGCGTCCTGCAAGGCCCCGGTGCCGCCGCACAGCTGGTGCGCGAATGCGGCGCCGACATCGTGTTGAACGGTGTCGTGGGGTCTGCGGGGCTGGCCGCCACCCTGGCGGCGTTTGAGAGCGGTGCCGACGTCGCCCTGGCCAACAAGGAGAGCCTGGTTGCCGGCGGAGCGCTGGTGCTGGAGGCGCGGGACCGCGCTCAGCGTCGTCTATTGCCGGTCGACAGCGAGCACTCCGCGCTTGCGCAGTGTCTCGAGGGCGCAGCCGAGGGGTCGATCTCCGGCCTCGTGATCACCGCCTCGGGAGGCCCGTTCCGTGGCTGTTCGGAGCAGCAGCTGGCGGGCGTTACCCGCGAGCAGGCGCTCAACCATCCGACCTGGAACATGGGCGCCAAGATCACCATCGACTCGGCCACTCTCATGAACAAGGGGCTGGAGTTGATCGAGGCCCACCACCTGTTCGGGATCGGCTATGAGGCGATCGAGGTGGTCGTCCACCCCCAGTCGATCGTGCATGGGATGGTGCGGTTCCGCGACGGGGCCCTGATCGCACACCTGGGTTTGCCGGACATGCGGGTACCGATCTCGTGGGCGCTCACCTACCCCCAGCGGGCCGCCACCCCGGCGCCTCGGCTCGACCTGGAATCGGCCTTTTCGCTCGAGTTCGAGCCACCTGACCTCCACGTGTTTCGATGCCTACAGCTGGCGCGCGATGCCGGCCAGGCGGGTGGCACAGCGCCGTGCGCGCTGAATGCCGCCAACGAGGTGGCAGTGGCGGCGTTCCTCGCGGGCGGGGTTGGCTTTGCCGATATAGCGGGTGTGGTGGAACAGACTTTGGAGCGCACTGACGTGGCGCCGCTGGTTTCGCTCGAGCAGGTGCTCGAGGTCGATGCCCGCGCCCGCGGGATCGCCGGCGAACTGGTGGCGGTGGCCGCATGAGCTACGCGATCGCCATTCTCGGCCTGCTGGCGCTGATCTTCATCCACGAGCTGGGCCACTTTGCCGCAGCCAAGGCGGTCGGCATGCGTGCGCTCAACTTCACCATCGGCTTTCCACCGATCATCGCCGGCAAACAGTACGGCGACACCGAGTACCGGATCGGGGCGATCCCGCTCGGCGGCTATGTCAAGATCCCGGGAATGCTGCGGCCCGAGGCCGACGATCTGTATACGATCGACGACCTGCTGGAGCGTCCCGACCAGCTCGACCCGGCTGAGGGGTTGGAATTGTCCAACGCCGTCGACGAGTTTCGCCTCTGCATCAACCGAAACCAGCACGACGCCGCCGCTGTGGCGCTGGAACGTGTGCGAGCCGCGGTGGCGGTCTGCGACCACTCCTTGACTCCGACCGACCGGCGCAAGGTGACTCGCAACATCGCGCGGGTGGAGGAGGCCCTCGATCCGCGCTCGTACTGGCGCTCGAGCCGCACCAACCGGCTGATCGTGATCCTGGCCGGGCCGGCCATGAACGTGCTGGCGTGCTTCGTGATCCTGGTGGGGCTGTTCATCACCGGTGTTCCCGAGGCCACCAAGACGGTGGCGACGGTGGTCTCACCGAGCCCCGCGGCGTCCGCCGGACTGAAGCCCGGCGACAAGATCGTGACGGTCAACGGGCGCCACCTCACGCCCGACCAGGCCCACAACGTGATTGTTGCCAGCAACGGGGGCGTCGTGCGCATCACGGTTGACCGCCACGGCCACGTGATCGCGCTTCCGCCGACCCATACCAAGAAGATCGACGGCGTCTACCGGCTCGGATTCTCGTTCGGCGTGGCGCCGGTGTCGCACTCGGTGCTCTCGGCTCCGCAGATGGCGACCTCGCAGATGTGGGCGCTGACCACCGGCACCATCGGCGCGCTGGGCAACGTGGTCACCCCGCAGGGGCGAGCGCAGCTGCACAGCGTGGTGGGAATCACGCGCTACTCGGCCGATGCAGTCGACTACGGCATCTCCAGCTATCTCAGCATCTTGGCGTTCATCTCGCTGTCACTGGCGATCTTCAACCTGCTGCCGTTCCTGCCCCTGGACGGCGGCCACGTGCTCATGATCGCGCTCGAGAAGGTGCGCGGGCGGGCGGTCTCGCAGGCCACCTTCGGCAGGATCTCAGCGGTCGGGATCGCCTTGATGCTGGTGGCGTTTGCGATCGGGCTTCAGAACGATCTCGGCGGGTTGATCAACACCCAACCGCGGTAGTGCCTCGCTAGGCGGTTGACCGCGGGGGTCTGTTCCGGCAGACGGTATCCTCTGCGAGATGGCTTCGCAACGCCAAATCTCTGTTGGTGGAGTGCTGATCGGCGCAGGTGCGCCGGTGGCGGTGCAGTCGATGACGCTGACCGATACCAGTGATGTCGCCGCCACCGTCGCCCAGATCACACGACTGGCAGAAGCGGGTTGCGACATCGCGCGGGTGGCGGTGCCCGGCCGTACGGACGCCGATGCGTTGCCGGCGATCGTGGCCGGATCGCCGTTGCCGGTGATCGCTGACATCCATTTCAACGCCTCGCTGGCGCTGCGCGCGATCGCGGCCGGGGTGGCCGCTGTGCGGATCAACCCCGGCAACATCGGCGGTGACGACAAGGTCGAGCAGGTGGTGGTCGCCGCCCGAGCGGCAGGTATCCCCATGCGGATCGGCGCCAACTCCGGCTCGCTTCCCGACCATCTCCGCCAGTTTGCGACCAACGACCCCGCGGGGGCGCTGGTCGAGGCGGCGCTGGAGGAGGTGCGGCTGCTGGAACGGCTTGGGTACCGCGACTTCAAGATCTCGGTCAAGAGCTCGTCGGTTCCGGTCATGATCGACGCCTACAAGCGGCTGGCAGACAAGGTGCCGTATCCACTGCACCTGGGCGTCACCGAGGCCGGCCCGGTGTTCACCGGCACCGTCAAGAGCTCGATCGGGATCGGCAGCCTGCTGGCGATGGGCATCGGCGACACCATCCGGGTGTCGCTCACCGCCGACCCGGTGGAGGAGGTCAAGGTGGCCTGGGAGATGCTGCGGGTGCTGGGTCTGCGGCACAAGGGCCCGGTGATGATCGCCTGCCCGTCGTGCGGTCGCACGAACGTGGATGTGCTCGACCTGGCCGAGCGCGTCGAACGCCGCCTGGAGGGCTACGACGAGGTGTTCGAGGTGGCCGTCATGGGCTGCGCGGTGAACGGCCCGGGGGAGGCCGGTGACGCCGACTTCGGCATCGCCGGCGGGCGGGACGCCGGCTTCATCTACGCCCACGGCGAGGTGCTGCGCAAGGTGCCCCAGGCGGCGCTGGTGGAAGAGCTGTTCAGTGAGGTCGACGCCTGGATCGCCGGCGGTATGGTGCGGCCCCAGCGCAAGACCCGGAAGCTGACGCTCCCGGTCGTCAGCGCCTGACGGTCGCTACTCCGCTGTTTGGTGCTCTTCGCACCAGCGTGCGAATCGCAGATGCTTGGCCAGGTACGAGTTGATCTCAGCCATCCCGTACTCGATCCAGTCACCGATGAAGCGGTCGTCGATCTCGATCTCTGATGTGGTGTCGGGGTTCGCGTCCATGGGAAGGATGTCGCCCTCCACAGGTCCTCTTCCGATCACCGAGATGAGGTATTGGCGAACTCGGAAAGCGGTAACCTGCCGGCGCCCGCGGCCTCGGCTACAGTAGGCCGCATGTTCAATTCACGGAAAGCAGCAATCGGGTATGCGACCTCGGTCGCGACGGTGCGCACACTGCGGAACGTGGGCATTAGTCGCAAGGCCCAGGGGATCGTCGATCGCACGCTGCGAAGCTCTCAGGAGCGCCGCCGCAAGCGTCGGCGCACGGCCGTGATTGGAGGGGCAGCGGCCTTCACCACGGCCGCCGTCATCACCTCGGCCGGGCTGGTTCTCCGCCATCGCATGGCGGGTCAGTAATTTGTCGAGCGGGGGCGGCTCCGTCGCCCCCGCTCGGTAGACTCAAAAACCCGTGCCGAACCAACCGCGCTATGCCCACCTCCACGTCCACAGCGAGTACTCGATCCTCGATGGGGCGTGCCGGATCGGCCCTCTCGTCAACCGCGCTGCAGAGTTCGGGATGCCGGCCATCGGTCTCACCGACCACGGCTCGATGGCGGGCTCGGTGGAGTTCTGCAAGGCCGGTGCCAAAGCGGGCATCAAGCCGATTCTGGGCTGCGAGATCTATGTGGTCGACGACCACACCGCGCGGCCCCAGCGCGAGCGCCGCGGCCATCTGACACTGCTGGCCGAGACGCGCGAGGGCTATCACAACCTGGTGCGACTGGTGTCGTCCGGATTCCTGGACGGGTACTGGTACAAGCCGCGGGTCGACCTCGAGCAGCTGGCCACCCACGCCGATGGCATCATCGCCCTGTCAGGCTGCCTCTCGGGGCGGGTCAGCAAGGCGCTGGTGGACGGCGACGAGGCCCGCGCCCGGCAGGAGCTCGACACGCTGGTGCAGATCTTCGGCCGCGACGACGTCTACGTCGAGATCCAGGACGGCGGCATCGATATTCAGACCCAGATCACTCCGCAGCTGGTGGCGATGGCCGGGGATGCGGGCCTGCCGCTGGTGGGCACCGGTGACGTGCACTATCTGACGGCCGCCGATGCGATTCCGCACGAGGCCATGCTGTGCATCCAGACCGGCGACACGCTCGACAACCCGAACCGCTTCAAGTTCTCCAACCACGGCTTCTACTTGCGATCCCCGCAGGAGATGTACGACCTGTTCGCCCCACGGTTTGGCGAGGAGATGCTGCGCGCCACGGTCGAGATTGCCGACCGCTGCACCGCCACTTTGGATTTCGAGGCAACGCATCTGCCGCATTTCGATCTGCCCGGCGGTGAGACCGCCATCGCGTACCTCCGTAAACTGGCCGAAGACGGGCTGCGTGAGCGGTACGGCAGCGAGACCCCCGAGCTGCGCCAGCGGCTGGAGTTCGAGCTCAAGACGATCGAGGAGATGGGCTTCCCCGACTACTTCCTGATCGTGTGGGACTTCATCCGGTTCGCCCGCGCCGAGGGTATCTCCGTCGGGCCCGGTCGTGGGTCGGCCGCGGGATCGCTGGTGGCCTACTGCCTGCGCATCACCGACCTCGATCCGATGCGCTACTCGCTGCTGTTCGAGCGGTTCCTGAATCCCGGCCGCAAGTCGATGCCCGACGTCGATGTCGACTTCGCAGTGGCCGGGCGCGAGCGCGTGATCAACTACGTGGCCGAGAAGTACGGTCGCCGCAACGTCGCTCAGATCATCACCTTCGGCAAGATGCAGCCCAAGGCCGCCATCAAGGACGCCGGCCGGGTGATGGGGCTGCCGTACGGCGTGGTCGACCGGATCGCAAAGTTCGTCCCCGACGGCCCCAAGATCTCGTTCGACATGTGCATGAAGAACGGGGCCGAGCTGCGCAAGAGCTACGACACCGACGAGACCACCCGCAAGGTGGTGGACATGGCCATGCCGCTGGAAGGGGTCGTGCGTAACGACTCGATTCACGCCGCCGCGGTGGTGATCGGTGACCGGCCTCTGACCGAGTACCTGCCGCTGCAGCAGAAGGGCACCGACTCCGAGGTCGTCACCCAGTTCTCGATGAACGACGTGGAGGCGCTGGGGCTGCTCAAGATGGACTTCCTGGGGCTTCGCAACCTGGACGTGATCGACCGCGCCGTGGAGCTGATCGAGGAGTCCAGCGGGGTCACCGTGGACGTTCACGCCCTGCCGCTGGACGACACCAAGACCTACGAGATGATGGCCCGCGGTGACGCCACCGGCGTGTTCCAGTTCGAGTCCAGCGGCATGCGCGACGCGCTGCGCCAGGTGAGACCCACCCGGTTCGAGGATCTGATCGCCCTGGTGGCGCTGTACCGGCCCGGGCCGATGCAGAACATCCCGCGCTATGCGGCGCGGCTCAACGGCCGGGAACAGTTCTCCTACCCCGATCCACGACTGGAGCCGATCCTGTCGGAATCGGCGGGGATCTCGATCTATCAGGAGCAGCTGATGCTGATCGCCCGGGAACTGGCCGGCTTCACACCCGCCGAGGCCGACGATCTGCGCAAGGCGGTCGGCAAGAAGATCGCATCGCTGATGGCCTCGCTCAAGGACAAGTTCCTCAAGGGCTGTGCCGCCAACGGCGTCAGTGCAGCGCTGGCGAAAGAGCTGTGGGAGGACAACGAGCGCAGCGCCGACTACTCGTTCAACAAGTCGCATGCGGCCTGCTATGCGCTGATCTCGTATCAGACCGCGTATCTGCGGGCCAACCATCCGGCCGAGTACATGGCGGCCTTGATCTCCTCGGTGATGTCGACCAAGGACCGGGTGCCGTTCTACGTCGGCGAGTGCGCCGACATGGGTATCGAGGTGCTGCCGCCGGACGTGAACGAGAGTCAGTCCGACTTCGCCGTGGTGGACGGCAAGATCCGGTTCGGTCTGACCGCTGTCAAGAACGTCGGCGAGGGAGCGGTGCGGATGATCGTCGAGGCCCGCTCCGAACGCCCCTTCGAATCGATCTGGGACTTCTGCGAACGGGTCGATGCGACGGTGCTGAACAAGCGCATGTTGGAGAGCCTGATTGCGGCGGGGGCGTTCGACTGCTCCGGAGCAACCCGGCGGGGCAGCGCCGAGGCGCTGGAACAGGCGCTCACGGCCGGCCAGAAGATCCAGGAGGACGCTCGCCGCGGCCAGGGATCGATCTTCGACATGATGGGCGACGACGCCGCGGGCGGATCGGCCACCGTCACCCGCGTCCATCCGCAGGTGTCGACCCTGGAGTGGGATCGTGATGATCTGCTGCGACGCGAGAAGGAGGTGCTGGGGCTGTACGTCTCCAGCCATCCGCTGACGCCGCTGCGGTCACAGCTCGCGCGGCAGGTGGACACGCCGCTGCGGGAGTTCCCGAATCTCCGTGACGGGCAGGTCGTGACCGTCGGCGGGATCGTCGCCGGGGTGCGGCAGCTGGTCACCAAGAAGGGAGACACGATGGCGTTCGTTCAGCTCGACGACGCCACCGACGCCATTGAGGTGATCGTGTTTGCCAAGAGCTGGGAGACCGCCCGAGACGTGCTCAGGCCCGACGCCATCGTTCTGATCAAGGGCCGGGTCGAGCGCAAGTCCGACACCGAGGTGAAGCTGATGGCAATCGAGGCAACGCCCTTCGAGGCCGTCGCTGACGCCGGTGTGGTCAAGCTGCGGGTGGATGCCCGCGAGGCTCCGGCGACCATCTTGGACGAACTCAAGAGCCTGATCGGCGAGTATCCCGGAGAGGCGCCGGTGGAGCTGCGCATCGACACCACCGAAGGCGCCAAGGTGCTCCGCTTCGGCTCGGACTACCGGGTGCGGGCAGACGGCGACTTCATGGCCGAGGCGCGGGCTCTGCTGGGCGACGCCGTCATCGCCTGACCGCGCCTATCGTGCACCCGTGACCGAACCGATCATTCGCCGCGCCCGCACGGGCGACATCCGCGACATCCACCGGATCGTGCGTGGATACGTTGATCAGGGCGTGCTCTTGGGCAAGCAGCTCGTGACGTTGTACGAGGACGTCCAGGAGTTCCGGGTGGCAGAGCTGGACGGCGCGGTGGTGGGATGCGGGGCGGTGCATGTGATGTGGGAGGATCTGGCCGAGGTGCGCACGGTCGCCGTCGACCCGGCGTTCGTGGGTCGAGGAGTGGGGCATGCGGTGGTGGCGGATCTGGTCAACACCGCCCGTGAGCTGGGGGTGCGGCGAGTGTTCGTGCTGACCTTCGAGCACCGGTTCTTCGCCCGCCACGGCTTTCGCCAGATCGAGGGAACTCCGGTCGCGCCGGAGGTGTACGCCGAGCTGAGACGGTCATACGACGAGGGGGTGGCGGAGTTCCTCGACCTCCCGCGGGTGAAGCCCAACACGCTGGGAAACACCCGCATGCTGTTGGAACTGTGACCAGCTGACAGTCCCATCCGCCCGCCGCCCTAGAATGTCCCGACCATGACCGTGGCGGAGTTCGACCTCGACCTGGACGTATTTCAGGGCCCGTTCGATCTGCTGCTCGCGCTCGTCCTGCGGGAGGAGATCGAGCTGGCCGAACTGCCGATCGCCGAGATCGTGGTCGCCTACGTCGAGCGGATGGAGGAGCGCGGCGAGATCGACCTGGAGTCGGCCACGGAGTTCGTCGTGCTGATCGCGGCACTGCTCGAGATCAAGGTGCGGCTGCTGTTCGGCATCGAGGACTCCGACGAGGACGACATCACCGTCGAAGAGGCAGAGCAGGAGCTGATCGAGCGGTTGATCGAGTACCGCCGCTACGCCGCGGCCGCCCGCTGGCTGCACGACCGGGCCGAGGCCACACCGCGGATGTTCCGCGCCGGGCCGGCGCCGTTGCAGCCGCGACCCGAGCCGGTGATCGAGGAGTTCAGCGAGGATCCGTGGCAGCTGCATGCGGCCATGGCGACGCTGCTCACCTCGCCGCCGGAGATCGACATCAGCGTGGTGCGTCGCAAGCTGGTGCCGGTCAGCGAATTTTTGGATCGGTTCCGCGCACTGCTGGGTGAGCGTCGCGGCTTCGCCTTCGAGCAGGCGGTGGCCGGCCTCGACCGACTGTCCCAGGCGGCGGCGTTCCTGGCGGTGCTGGAGCTGTACAAGACCGGCGAGGCCGATCCGGTGCAGGCCGAGCTGTTCGGGCCGATCAGGGTCGCCCGCGGAGCGGTGCGGCGCGAGCAGCCGCAGACGCCCGAGGCCGATCCGGCCGTGTCTGAGCGGGCGATCGCGTGAGCGAGCTGACCCACACCGTGGAGGCGCTGCTGTTCGTGGCCTCAGAGCCATTGTCGGTACGTGAGCTGGCGGCGCTGACCGAGGCCGCTCCCGAGCGGATCGAGCGCGCCCTGGACGCGCTGGGCGATCGCTACGGTGAGGGCCGGTCGGGTGTGGTGTTGGAGAAGGCCGCCGGTGGCTGGGGATTTCGGGCGTCGCGCGAGACCGCCCCGGCCTGTGCCCGGCTGCTGAACCGGCCGCAGACGCGTGGCATCAGCCAGGCCGGTCTGGAGACGCTCGCGATCGTGGCCTATCTCGGCCCCGTCTCGCGGCCCGATATCGCCCGCATCCGCGGCGTGTCGGCCGATGCCGGCGTCGCCGGCCTGCTGGAGCGGGGACTTGTCGAGGAAGCGGGACGGGCCGACTCCATCGGCCAACCGGTGCTGTACCGGGTCACCACGGCCTTTGCCCGCATGTTCGGGTTGGAGGAGGGGACTGCGAGCCTGCCCGCCCTGTCGGAGTTCGACCTGACTGACGCCGATCACGAGGCGCTGCGGGCTCGGCTTCACCTGGTGGCTGATCAGCGTGCCGGAGCGGCTTAACCGGTTTCTGGCCTCAACCGGGCTGGCTTCTCGCCGCGCGGCCGAGGTGTACATCCGCGACGGCAGGGTGACGGTCAACGGTCAGGTGGCCGACCTGGGCACCCGCGTCGCGGATGGTGATGACGTCCGCCTCGACGGCGACCCGGTGACCGCCCAGAAGGTCGTGGTGGTGCTGCTGAACAAGCCGGCAGGGATGATCACGAGCGTCGGTGATTCCCGCGGGCGGCCGACGGTGACCGATGCGGTCAAGACCGACGTGCGGGTGTTTCCGGTCGGGCGACTGGATCGCGCCACCACCGGAGCGCTTGTGCTGACCAACGACGGCGACCTGGCCCACCGGTTGATGCACCCCAAACACGGGGTCGAGAAGAGCTATCTGGCAGACGTCGAGGGTGTGCCCACAGAGGAGGCTCTCGAGCGGCTGCGCCGGGGTGTGGAGCTGGAGGACGGCATGACTCACCCGGCCGCCGTTCGAAGCGTCCGCCCTGGGCAGTTGGAGATCACCATCCACGAGGGCCGAAATCGGCAGGTGCGGCGCATGTGCGCAGCAATTGGCCACCCGGTACGCACGTTGCATCGAAACCGCTACGGGCCGCTGACGGTGGATGACCTGGCGGTGGGGGCGTGGCGCGCTGTCGTGGCCGAGGAGCTGGAGGCGCTGCGGCATGCCTGACGTGGTTGTGATCGGTGCCGGCCTGTCGGGTCTCACAGCCGCGCACCGGCTGGCGGGGGCCGGTGCGGACGTTGTCGTCCTGGAGGCCTCTGACCGGGTCGGCGGCAGGGTCTGGACGCGTGAGTCTGGGGGGCGGCCATGGGAGGCCGGGGGCGAGGCGATCGATGCCACCAACTCGTGCCTGCGGGGGCTGGCCGACGAGGTGGGCGCAGCGATCGTGCGCTCAGCCGTGGGTTGGGGCGATCACGGCCCCACACCGTCCGCCGCCTGGGTGGCGGGGCGACGCGAGTTCGAGTCGCCACCTGGGTACGTCGCGCTGTTGGATGAGATCGAGCGGCTGGGGCAGCATCCCGACCCTTCCACCGACGCCGTCAGCGTGGGCGGCTGGCTGCGCTCCCGCGGGGCCGCTCCGTTCGATCGGGCCGTGGCCGAGACGATGATCTCGGCGGTGGCCGCAACCGTCCCGCTGGAGCGCATGTCACTGCATGCTTTGGCCGCCAAGGACGCTGCCCGGGGCGGCGCTCGATCCGACTCGGAGTTTCGCTTCGGCGAGGGGGCGGGAGGCTTCGCCGAGAGCATTGCAGTGGGGCTGGGAGATCGCGTACACCTGCAGACCCGGGCGCTGGAGCTGCGGCAGGCTGCCGCCGGGATCGCGATCACGGTCGAGAACGGTGAGCTTGTCGAGGCCACGCGGGCGGTGGTGGCGATACCGCTGCACGCTCACTCGCAGCTTCGCGGGCTGCGGCCGGTGCCGGCCGACGCGACCTACGGGGTCGCCGTTAAGTCTCTGATCGAGCTGGATCGCGACCTACCCTCCGGCGCGCCCACCTCGGCGGTCACCGACACCGTGCTTGGCTATGCGTACCGGCGCGACCGGCGGACGCTGGGCGCGTTTGTCGGGTCGACTCCGGCGCGGCGGCTGGCGGGGCTCGCAGATTCGGCCGTGATCCGCGAGCTGAGCGAACCGGTGCGAACGATGTTCGGGGTCGGCGTGGCCGGCGTCATCCGCGTCGTCTATCCACGCAGCTACCTGATCCTGGCACCCGGCCAGCTGACCGGCTGGTGGCCCGGGTTGGCACTGCCCGAGGGTCGGGTTCACTACGCCGGTGCAGAGACGTCGGTGCTTCCCAGTTTCATGGAAGGTGCGGTGATGGCGGGTGAGCGGGCTGCCCGGGAGGTGCTCGATGCCGGCTGACCCGGTGGTGGCGGTGATCCTGGCCGCCGGGGCCGGTCGCCGGTTGGGGGGGCGGCCCAAGCTGCTCCAGCAGGTCTGCGGCCGTCCGCTGGTGGAGTGGGTGCTGGACCGGCTGGCGGCTGCGGGTGTGAGCCAAGCACTGGTGGTCACCGGCGCGCACGCCGACGAGGTCGACAGTCAGCTGGCCGGGCGAGCGCGCTCGGTGCACAACCCGCTGTCGCAGGAGTACGAGAACTTTGTCAGCCTGGCCGTGGGCCTGGAGGCGGCGCCGCCCGGGCGAGTGCTGGTGCTCAACGGCGATGTGATCGTGGCCGACGGTGTGTTGCAGGCGGTACTGGCCGAGACCGCAGCGCTCGCTCTCGGGGTCTGTTTGGGTGACACAGACGACGAGGCGCTGCGGGTCGAGATCCGCGGTGATCGGGTCGTGCGGTTGGGCAAGGGCCTCGATCCACTCACCAGCGCGGGCGAGTTCGTGGGTGTCTCGGCGCTCTCGCAGGGTGCCCGTGCTCAGTACCTGGAGCGGGCCGATGCCGAGCGCACCGCGGGTCGCCGCGGCCTCTTCTATGAAGACGTGTACAGCGCCATCTGCCTGGCCGAACCGGCCATGCCGGTGGCGGTGGTCGCGGCGGACTGGGCGGAGATCGATACCGCGGCCGACGTGGCATCCGCCGAACGCGTCGCCGGTCGAGACATCCCTACCTAGTGAAGCTTGGGGAAGTCGGCCCGCTGCCGTAGGGCGTCGAGGTCTGCGTCTTTGGTTGCCCACTCGGCGATTGCGGGATCCAGATCGATCGCAGCGGCAAGATGTGAGACCGCCTCGTCTTGGTGTCCCGCGAGCGTTTCGTAGCACGCCAGGTTGTACAGCAGGGTGGCGCCGTTGGGGTGAAGCTCGAGGCCCTCGTGCATCACTTCCAGCGCCCGCTCGAAGTCGCCGTCGCGGGCGGCCGGCTCGGCGGTCTGGCTGAACTCCCACTCCGACGGCGTGAACGCGGCGCCCTCGGGGGCGCCCATCACGATCACCGTCGAGTTGGGTGCAGCGGCCCGCGCCCCGCGCCGGGCGGCCGGTTCTGGCACGAATACAAATGTGCCACTGGCGGCCTCGATGTCGGTGCCCTCGACGGTGAACATGGCCGAGCCGGCGGCGACGTAGTAGAGCTCCTGGTGATGTCCCGCTTGTGCTCCCAGCTCGTCGTGATCTTCGATCAGCTCATCGCCGACCTCCGCAGCGGTGAACGCATTCACGCCAAAGGCGGTCACCCCGAGGTGGCGGCGCACCGGTTTCCAGGAGGCGCCTCCGGCGACGATTGCGGGAATCTCGTCGATCTGGGCGGTGGTGAACGGCGGGTCGGTCATGCCGGTCGAAGTGTACGCCGCTGTGGTCTCGACACCGCCAGCACCACGATCACGATCGCACCCACCGCCTGCGTCGCAAAGAACAGCGAGATCTCGTCCCCGGCCAGCATGAATCGCGCGGCGCCCAACGCGATCACGGCATAGGCCAGCACCCAGGCCGGCGACCGGAAGCGGCGCATGCGTGCGTAGCCCCAGCCGACGGCTGCTCCCAGCAGCAGGGAGCCGACGATCACCCCCGGCAGCAGGCCGATCGCCCAGAGCGTGCCGAACCCGGACAGGAACACCCCTCCGTGGGCCGCGTTCAGGTAGCGACTCGCCAGCACGTTTGATCGCCACGGCGGCTTCCCGGCCCACACCGAACGGGGGACGTAGCCCTCTGCCACCAGCGCGAGGCTGCGGCCCAGGTTGGGCTGCTGGTCGGTGGGCACCGCCTGTTGCACCAGCACCAGTCCGTCCAGCGACACCAGCGCCGAGCGGAAGATGTCTGACCCGCTGGTGAGCTGTGCCCTGGTGGTTGCCACCGCGGGGTTGCGGGGCGTGACCGTGACCCGTGTGTGCTGGCGGTAGACGATCAGCGACACGGCCAGCACCACGGCGCCGACGGCGACCAGCGCCACCGTGCGCGGCGCCAGCCGGCGGACGCGATTGTGGTAGACGATCATGACCGGGATCAGCGTCGCGAACACCGCGCTGCGCTGTCCTGTGGTCAGCAGCAGCACCACCGCGCATCCCAGGATCAGCCGCCGCCGGGACGGGTTGGGGGTGGCGGCCAGCCACAGCAAGAGCGCAAACCGCACCCCCAGCGACGCCAGCTTGAAGATCCCCAGCCCCGAGGTGTCGAGCCGGGCGTGGGCCAGGTCGCTGAAGTACGACACTCCGCCGAGCCGCTGGATCAGAGCTGCGAACCCGATCACCCCGATTGCCACCAGCGTCCGCACGGCCCATCTGACCCTGGCGGGGTCGAACTGCCGAGGCTCGCACCAGCGGGCGATGCCGCGCCAGTCGCCCGCCGGCCATGTAGCCGCAGTACGTGGCCAGAACGCCGGCGGTGGCCGTCCAAAGTGCGGTGGTGGCAAGCTGGTCGCGGAGCGGCACCGGCGCCCATGCCGGGTAGGTCAGGTGGCTGTCGCCCCAGATCAGCGAGAGGCCACGCAGTCCGAATCCCAGTGCCACCGGCACCAGCAGGAAGGTGGCGCCGTTCAGCCAGTCGTCGCTGCGAACCCGTTCGACCACTGTCAGCGCAATGCAGGTCGCGAGCAGGGCGGTGGACGCCAGCGCCAGGCTCGAGGGCGGGCGCAGCGCCAGCGCACCGGCAACCGCCACGGCGGCGACGGCCGCCAGCGCGACCGGAACGACCTGTGGCAGTGAGGGCCGGCGTCCGATCACGGGGGCGAGAAGGGGGCTGCGCCGGCATCCACGATCACGGAGCCGAGTATGGCTGCGCGGCCGGTCTCGAGGCTGGGGCGCAGGTGCTCGAGCGCGGCAGGTGACGTGCCTGGGTCGGTCACGGCGATGACGATACCGTGTGCGCGGCGGGCGATCAGCCTGGCGTCGGTGTGGTCGGGCGTGTCGGGTGCGACCAGCAGGGTGTAGTCGGCCAGCGGTTCGAGTACGTCCAGCGTCTCGGCGAACGATTTCCCGGTCAGTAGCAGGGCTGGGTCAGACGCCCCCGCCATCCCCGCAGGGAACAGCTGCAAGCTGCCGTTTGCGCCTGCGGCCAGGGGGATCGGGTGCAGCGCTGATCCGAGATCGTAGAGCTCCCCGGCGAGGGCGTCGGCGAAGCCGGGGGACGGGTTCGAACCGAACGCCTCGTGCAGCACCGGGTGGCGCATGTCCGCGTCGATCAGGATCACACGCCGGCCGATCTCGCCGAGGCCGACGGCCAGCCGAGCCGCAGCCGCGACCGCCGGCCGGCCCCGTCCCGCCCCAGTGACCACGATCACCCGTGCCAGCGCCGAGGCCGACACGTCGTCGAGTATCAGTGCGATCGCCCGCGACGATGCCGGGTCGGCTTTCGCCGGGAACCGCCCGAGTGTTCTGCAGCCGAGCCGTTCACCCAGCTCCGACTCGTCGATGCGATGTTCGAGCCGATCGACCGCTAACGCTGCCAGCGCGCCCAGCACCAGTCCGGCGACGGCAGCCAGAATCACGAGCTGGTATCCCGGGAGATTCGCGTCCGAAGCGTCCGTGGCGGGCTGAGTGATCTGTACGCCGCCGTCGGTTCCGGCGGCCAGCAGCTCCAGCTTGCGCTGTTGCGCCAGCAGCTCCTGGGTGCGGGCCGGGGATGGGGTGGCGGCCAGCTGGGCGGCGACAGTCGCCGCCGCCACCATGATCTCGTTGCGAGCCTGGGCGCGGGCCCGCTGCACCACCGCCGCTGCGTAGGCGTTGGCGATCTGGCGGGCATCGGTGGCGTCCGGAGCGGTCGCTGTCACGGTCATGATGTCCAGGCTGGGCGAGGCCGACACCGTCACTGCAGCACGGATATCGGCGGCGCTGAAGCGGCCGTGCAGGAGCCGCGATGCCACATCTGCAACGGCCGGCTCAGAGGCCAGCTTGGCCTGGGTGACGAGCACCTGGGCCTGGGTTTGGAACGGTGGTTTCACCTGGGGCCCGTACGCCCCGGAGAGGAATCCGGTGGCCACCAGCAGGTCGGCGTGGGAGCGAAACGATGCGGGCCGCAGCGCCGCGAATACCGCTGTGGCACCGGCTGCCAGCAGCGTGATTGCAGCAATCACCCCCAGATGACGTCGGAGCGCTTGCATCCCCTCCAATAGCCTACTCCGGTGATGGCGTCAGAGATACCCGAGGGCGCGCAGGGCGGCTTCGGTGTTGTGGTCATCACCCGTCACCGCAGGTGTGCCCGGGGCGGCTGCGAGATCGCTTGGCGCCAGCCGATCCAGCTGCTCGGCGAGGTCGGGATTCGGCCAGAGGTTCCGGATCTCAGTGGGATCAACGGTGAGGTCATAGGCCTCGTGGGCACCGTCCGATGCCCAGATCAGCTTGTGTCCGTCGTCGTGTACCACGGCCCGCAGCCTCCGATCGAGACGATCGAATGAGCCCCGCGGGTAACGCGCTCGCAGCCGCTCGATGGGCGGCTGGGCTTGGAGATAGGCGGCGGACACGCTGGTCCGCTGCGGTGGTTGACGGCCCTCTCCCACGAGCTCGAATACGTCTGACAGCGACACCAGGCCGGAGCTGCGCGAACCGGCGCCGGCCCGATCCGGTGCTCGCACCAGTAGCGGCACGTGCAGCACGGTTTGGTGCAGCGAGAACTGGTGATCCATCAGCCCGTGGTCGCACACGTTCTCGCCGTGATCAGCGGTGATCACGATCATCGTCGGTCGCCGGCTGACGCGGTCAACGGCGGTCACCAGCCGCCCGACCTGTTCGTCTGACTGCCGCACCGAGGCGTGGTAGAGGGCCAGTAGCGCCGCCCGGTCGGGTGGCTCAGCGAGTCCCCCGGCGTACTCCCATGGGTGGGGAGACCGAGCCGGCGAGGCATCCACGGCAGCGCGATGCCGAGCGGGTGGCCGCCGCGGCAGGTGGGCGTCGAGCAGGTTGATGAAGCCGAACACCGGTCGATCGCCCGCGGACGCGAATGCGTGCACCAGCCGGCGGGTCAGCTGTCCGCTGGCGCTGTGACCCGAGCGGCGTCGCGCGGCCATCGCCGCGGCAGGGACGGCCGAGACGATGGCCGCGGGACCGGCGGCGGCGATCCGGCGGGCGCGGTCGGCTGCACTCACTCGTCCGGTTCGCAGAGCGTCGCTGGTGAGGTCGGGCAGGGATCCCGCCCGCCAGCTCTCGATGAAGCTGTCGAACCCGCGGCCGAACCCGAATGCCTGACCTACCCAGGGATTGGCCGAGGCGGCCACGGTGGCGTAGCCGCGTTCGCGCAGGTGCTCGGCCAGCGTCGGGGTGGCGACCTGGTCGAGCGACCAGCGGTCGGTTCCGACGCGGTGGTCGTCGGCGTCCAGGCCGGTGAACATCGAGGCGTGCGAGGGAAGTGTCCAGCACGACGTCGCATGCGCCCGCTCGTAGGTACAGGCGGTCTCAGCGAACTCACGCAGAAACGGCGAGGTGGGGCGGTCGCAGCCATACACCTCGAGGCTCGATGCCCGCACCGCGTCCATCACCACCAGCAGCAGATTCGGGGGGCCGGTCATGCCCGCAGCGGCGTGACCACTCGGGGCGCGGCGCCGTCCATCACAGCATCGATCTCGGCCGCCATCTCGGAGACGAAGCGGGTAGCGGCAAACGGTGCGGCTGCGGCCGCCTGCCGCCCCGCCGGAAAGTCGCGGGACTCCAGCCGTCGAATCGCGGCCACCGCGGCGGCCACATGCGGTTGGCCGAAAAGGATCCCGGTGTGTTCGTCGGTGACGGTCTCGGTGACGCCTCCGCGACCGAGTGCCACCACCGCCGCGCCGGCAGCCATGGCCTCCACCGCGGCGATTCCAAAGTCCTCCTCGGCGCCCACGATCAGCGCGCGGCAGCGCTCCATCAGCAGCTCCACCTGGGCATCGGAACGGCTCCCCAGGAAGCTCACCGTGGGGCCGGCCAGCGCCCGCAGCCGGGGAAGTGCAGGGCCGCTTCCGACCACCAGCAGACGGCGGCGCAGGTGCGTGCAGGCCTCCACGGCCAGGTCGATCCGCTTGTAGTCCAAAAGCCGCGAGACGACCAGATAGAATTCCTCGCGGGGACGGTCGCAGCGGAACCGTTCGACCGCCACCGGCGGGTGGACGACCGACGCCTCGATCTGGTAGCAGCGACGGATGCGGGCCGCGATCGCGGCCGAGTTGGCGATGTAGTGGGTGGCGGCTCGGGCGCATTCCACGTCGCGGGCGCGCAACCGCGCCTAGCAACGGCTCGAGGGCGCCGCGGGCGTGGCGCAGCCGGCTCCCTTGGAAGTACTCGGCGCCCCGCCACAGCCATCGCGCCGGGGTGTGGCAGTACACGATCGACGGCACGTTCAGGCGGGGAATCACCCCGTGCGACCAGCCGCTGGAGCTGCACAGGACGATCTCTGCCGGGGGCAGTGGCACCTCGGCGAACGCGCGCGAGTACAGCGGCATCAGCGCCCGGAAGCTGCGCTGGTCGACCGGCAGGCGCTGCAGCGAGCTGGTGTGCAGGCGGGCGCCGTAGCGGCGGCGGTACTCGGGGCCGGCCAGGGAGGTCACCAGCGGGGAGCGCGGGTAGGCCGACATCAGCACGTCCACCACCCGCTCGGCACCGCCGTGCTGGAGCAGGTAGTCGTGCACGATCAGTGGCTGCGGGCCGGTCATCGCTCTGCGCTCTCGGCGGCGACGCGCGAGCCTCGGGCCACCAGCATCAGGGTGAGGTGGACGAGGTTGAACGCCGTGGCGACCCACAGGCCGATCACCGGCACCGTCAGGATCGGGCCGAGCGTGAACACCGCGGCCTCGGCGTCCACGGTCGAGCCGGGTGAGCCCAGCCGGCGCGGGGCGGCCCGCAACATCGCCACCGCCGAGGCCTTCACCACCAGCGGCGGCGCGGGCGGGCGCTCACGCGGCCATGCCCGGCCGGTCAGGATCACGCCCGCGTGCAACACCGGGTAGGCGGCCAGTGCCAGCACCGTCGATCGAGTCAGGTCGGCGCGGCCCGCCACCCACCACGCGAACCCGGCGTAGCAGACCGTCATGCGGATCGCGTCCGAGGCCGCGTCCAGCCAGGCTCCATAGGCCGAACTCGAGCGCCGTAGGTGGGCGAGCTTGCCGTCCATGCAGTCGAACAGGAATGCGAGCTGAAACAGGAGCGCCGCTGCGATCGCATCCGAGCGCACCCACTCGACTGCCGACAGTGACGCGACCAGCACCGAGGCGACGGTGATGCGGTTGGGTGTGATAGAGCGCACAGATGCGCAGGTGCGCAGCAACGGCGCCGCCACGGGATCCACCACCAATACCGTCCACCAGGCGTCACGTGGCTTGAGCGTGAGTTCGGTCATGCCGCCTCGACCGCCGCCAGCCAGTCGTCAAAACGCTCGGCATAGGCCGCGGCCGAAAATCGCTGCTGCGCCCGGGTACGGGCCTCCCACTGCATGGCCGCGAGGGTGCCCGGGTGCGAGAGCTGGGTGATCAGGTCGGCTGCCGCCGCGGGGTCGGGCGAGCGCGTCAGCAGCCCGGTGCGGCCGTGTTCGACGATCTCGGCGATGCCGCCGTGATCTCGCCCGATCACCGGCAGCGACCATGCCTGGGCCTCCAGCACGACGGTGGGCAGGGGATCCGGCGCGGTGGGCAGATGCAGCAGTCCGTCTGCGTTGCGCAGGTGGGCGGTGGGGTCGGCAACCCGGCCGTGCCACCTGACCGCATCGTCCAGCCCGAGGCGATGGCTGATCGCGCGGAGCTGCGCGGCATAGCCGGTTTCGTGGAAGATCTCAGCTCCGACCACGTCCAGAGTCACAGCCGTACCGTCGGCGCGGGCGGCGGCCACGGCCTCGAGTGCGTCCGCGACGCCTTTCCACGGGGTCAGCTGGGAGATGGTCAGCAGGCGCAGCGGGCCGGTGTGGCCGGCTGTTCGCGGTTCGCCCAGCTCAACCCCGTTGTGAAACCATCGCACCCGCGGCAGGTCGGCGGTTCGGGCCGCGTGAGCGGCTGCGCGCGAGACGGCGGCGGTGGATGCGGCGGTGGTGCCCGCCAGGCGCATGAGCGTGGTCGCCGCGGGGCTGAGCGATCCGGCTCCGAGCGTGTCGTGCAGGCGCATCCCGACTGGGCGGCCGGTGGCGGCGATGGCCGGTGCCAGCGCGTGGGCTTTCATGCTGTTGGTGATCACCGCCCGTTCGCCGCTTCGGCGAATGTGTGCCAGGATGGCCGGGAGGTGCGCGGTTGTGCGCCCGCCGGTGGTGAGCGCCTCCGCGACGGTCAGGGTGCGACCCGGATCGTCCTGCCGGAAGACCGGCAGCGTGGTCACCTCGGCTCCCGCCGCGGCGAACAGCCGGGGACACTCGCCGTCGCTCAGCACCAACACGCGATGCTGCCCCGGTCGCAGCCGCAGGTAGGTTGCCAGCACAGTCTCGGCTCCACCGGCCACCGACGAGTGAGTGACGAACAGGGCCATCTAGGAATCTCTGCGGCGACGCGCCCATCTGCGCGTGACCGCCGGAGCGTGCCGATGGCCGGCCCGCCGGGCTCCACGCCGCATCCCGCGCGCTCCCAGATAGGTTCGCGCCTGCAGGTTCGACGTCAGTTTCCTCAGCCGTCGGGTGGGCACGTTGGCAAGCAGGTAGCCGCAGTCGGCCAGCTGCTGCCCGGCGACCGACTCGAACGCGGCCACGTCCTTGTCGGTGAGTTCCCGGCGCCAATCGCGTGCGCCGGGGTCGAGTGGTTCTCGCACCCGGCTGAACTCATCGGTGTCTGCCATCCGTACTCGATCGTGGTACTCGACCACCGACGTGTCGCGCTCGATCCCCAGGAAGTCACACAAACCGGCGATCGTCTGCTGCGGGCGCCGCACCAGCTGCTCGTAGTGGACTTCGGTGTAGCGCTCGCCCAGCTCGCTTCCGGCCTCCCGCCCGCGCGACACCGCGGACTGCCACCAGGCCGCTGCCGCCGCGGCCGTGGGGGCCACCCAACGCCGTCCGTCGGCGGCCAGGGCGAGGTGCGAGCAGGCCACGTCGCGGCCGTCGCGGATCACGTGGATCACCCGCAGGTCGGGCCACAGGTCGCGCAGCTGGTCGAGGATAAACACGTAGTGCGGGGTCTTGTCGCCCCACAGCCGTTTGCCCTCCGAATCGGCGTACACCGAGAAGAATCCCCCCAGTGTCTCGGCCAGCGAGCCCGGCTGGGAGGCCACCACCTTTGCGGCCGCGCCTCCAGGGTCGAGGCCCCAGCTGCGAAAGTGGGCGTCTCGGGCGACGTCGGCTGCCACCGACGAGACGATCCCCGGCGTCCAGCTGCGGCGGGCGTAGCGATGCCCGAGGTACCCCAGGAAGTGCGATTCCGGCGGGATCGCCAGCTCAGGGTGGGCGCCCAGCATCGATCGCACCAGAGTGGTGCCGCTGCGCGCGGCGCCGACGATGAATACAGGTGAGGGCGTCGCGTCCGTCAGGTCATAAAGTGTAAGCCCGCGAGCCCGGTCACGCGTCCGACACGTCGAAGCCCATGCGCTGCTTGATGGTCGCGAGGGTGGGCGCGGCCACCGCTTGAGCCTGCTCGGCACCGGCTTTCAGCGTCGATCGCAGCTGCGACTCGTCGGCTCGCAGTTCGGTGTACCGCTCACGGATCGGGTCGAGCATCGCCACCACCGCATCGGCCACATCGCCCTTGAACTGGCCGTATCCGGCCCCGTCGTAGTCGCTCTCGATCTGGTCGGCGGTCGTGTCCGAGGCGATCGAGAGGATCTCGATCAGGTTGGCGATGCCCTCCTTGCCCTCTCCCCGGCGCACCTCCCGGCCGGAGTCGGTGACAGCCGAGCGGATCTTCTTGGCGACCACATCGGCAGGGTCGGTGAGCAGCACCGTGCCCTGGGGATTACCGCCGGTGGTGGACATCTTCTTGGCCGGCTGCTGGAGATCCATCACGCGCCCGCCGGTGGACGGGATCGCCGCTTCCGGCACCGTGAAGGTCTCGCCGTAGCGCGCATTGAATCGCTGGGCGATGTTTCGGGTCAGCTCGATGTGCTGGCGCTGGTCGTCTCCCACCGGCACGCGGTCGGCCTGGTACAGCAGGATGTCGGCAGCCTGCAGCACCGGATAGGTGAAGAGGTCGGCCGCGACCGAGTCCTGGCCGTCGCTCTTGTCCTTGAACTGTGTCATCCGCCGTAGCTCACCGTAGGTGGCCAGCGCCCCCAGCAGCCAGGCGCCCTCGGCGTGCTCGTGCACATGGCTTTGGACAAACAGCGTGCACCGGTCCGGCTCGAGCCCGGCGGCCAGCAGGGTGGCGGCGGTGTCCAGCGTGTTCTCGCGCAGGGTGGCGTGGTCGTAGGGCTGCGAGATCGAGTGCAGGTCGACCACGCAGTAGAAGGCCTCGCCCAGATCCTGGTCGGCGACGTAGTGGCGGATCGCACCGATGTAGTTGCCCAGGTGCTTGCGACCGGTTGGCTGAATCCCCGAAAACACGCGTGTCATGGTGCGGGATCGTATCGATCGGCCATGACCGTGTGCGGAGGGGAGCCGCCACCTCACTAGATAGACTGAAACCTCCCATGGCTGCGACTTCCCCAACCTGGTCACCGTCTTCCTGGCGCTCTCGTGAGGCGCTGCATCAGCCGCTTTGGCCGGATCCCGCCGCCGCGCAGGCGGTCACCGACCGGCTCGGCTCATTCCCGCCGCTGGTCTTCGCCGGCGAGGCCCGCCAGCTGCGCGAGTCGCTGGCGGAGGTCGCCGCCGGTCGCGGCTTTCTGCTGCAGGCCGGTGACTGCGCCGAGTCGTTCGACGATTTTTCCGCCGTCTCGATCCGCGAGAAGCTCAAGATCATGCTGCAGATGGCGGCGGTGCTGACCTACGGATCGATGCTGCCCGTGGTCAAGGTGGGCCGGATCGCGGGCCAGTTCGCCAAGCCCCGCTCGGCCGCGACTGAAGTGGTTGACGGAGTCGAGATCCCGACCTTCCGTGGCCACATGATGAACAGCGAGATCGCGACCGCCGATGCCCGCCGGTTCGATCCCGAGCGGATGCAGCGCGGCTACCACCAGTCGGCGGCCACCCTGAACCTGCTGCGGGCATTCACCAAAGGCGGATTCGCCGACCTGACCAAGGTGCATCTGTGGAACCAGGAGTTCGTCGCGTCATCGCCGGAGGGCCGCCGCTACGAGGTGATCGCCTCGGAGATCGCGCGGGCGCTGCGGTTCATGTCAGCCTGCGGCATCGACCTCGAATCGGAGCGCCAGCTGCACGAGGTGGACGTGTGGACGAGCCACGAGGGCCTGCTGCTCGACTATGAGCAGAGCATGACCCGGCGCGACTCGCTGACCGGAGACTGGTACGACTGCTCGGCGCACATGCTGTGGATCGGCGAGCGCACCCGTGGGCTGGACGGCGCCCACATCGAGTTTTTCTCTGGCGTTCACAACCCGATCGGGTGCAAGCTGGGCCCGGCGACCCTGCCGGGAGATGTGGCCGATCTGTGTGAGCAGCTGAATCCCGACCGGATACCGGGCCGGCTCACGTTGATCACGCGGATGGGCGCGGCTCGGGTCACCGAGGTGCTGCCGGGGCTGTTGCAGGCGGCCCGCGACGGCGGCCACCCGGTGGTGTGGGTGTGCGATCCGATGCACGCCAACGGGATCGTCACCGAGCACGGCATCAAGACCCGCCGGTTTGAGGACGTGATGGGCGAGCTGCAGGCCTTCTTCGACGTCTGCAACAGCCTGGATGTGTGGCCGGGCGGCGTCCACCTGGAGTTCACCGGCGATCACGTGACCGAGTGCCTGGGTGGATCCGAGGCCGTGCTGGAGCAGCAGCTCGATCACAACTACTCGACTCTGTGTGACCCGCGCCTGAACGCTCGCCAGTCACTCGACCTGGCTTTTCGGCTGGCCGAGCTGATGCAGCGGGCCGTGCGCGCGGGCGACCCTCAATGAACATCGCGATCGTTGGTCTGGGCCTGATCGGGGGCTCGATCGGCTTGGCGGCCTGTGCGCGGGGCGACCAGGTTGTGGCCTTCGACAACGATCCCGAGGCCGGCCGCGCGGGCCTCGAGGCGGGGGCCGCGACGTGGGTGGCAAACTCGCTGGGCGAGGCGGTCTCGACCGCTGACCTGACGTTTGTGTGCGGCCCGGTGGGAGGCCTGCCAGGCCTGGTCATCGAAGCGCTGGAGGCGGTGCCCGCCGGGGCGGCCGTGACCGACGTGGGCTCCACCAAGGGCCGGCTGGTGGCGGCGGTGGGCGACGCTCCCGGGTTCGTGGGCGGCCATCCCGTGTGTGGTTCCGAGGCCCGCGGTGTGGCCAACGCCCGCGCCGACCTGTTCGACGGTGCCACCTGGTTTCTCACCCCCGGGCCGGCCACCGACCCGGTGCGCCATCGCGCCGTACACGGATACGTCTCGGCATTGGGTGCCCGTCCGGTGGCGATCGACGCCGATGCCCACGACCGCCTGGTCGCGCTTACCAGCCACCTGCCGCACGCGCTGGCGAATCTGCTTGCAAACCAGGCCGGCGCGGGTCGCATCGACGGCCACGATCCGCTCACGGCGGTGGGTGGGTCGTTTCGCGACATGACCCGCGTGGCCGGCGCCAACCCGCGCATCTGGGTCGACATCTTCCTGGATAACCGGGCGGCGCTGCTGGACGGCCTGCGCGAGCACGGGCGCGCCATCGACACGCTGGTGCGGGCACTCGAGCGGGAGGATGCCGGGTACGTGGCGCGCTGGATCGCAGAGGCCTCCGGGCACCGGCGGCGGATGCTGGCCGACGCCTACCGGCTGACTCCGGAGGAGCTGCATCGGGTGCGCATCCGGATCCCCGACCGGCCGGGTGCGATCTCGGGCATCACCCAGGCACTTGGCGCCGAGGGGATCAACATCGAGGATTTCGAGCTGCATCACCTGTCGACTGATGTGGGTGGCACGGTGGTGGTCGTGATTGCCGGTGCCGAGCACGCTGCCCGGGCAGTTGAGCTGCTCGATTCACAGGGGTACCAGGCGATCATCACCTCGGCGGTCGACGAGTGAGCAGCGAGCAGTTGCATGTCGCCCCCTCCGGCGGGCTCACCGGCGAGCTGGACGTGCCCGGCGACAAGTCGGTGAGCCATCGCGCGGTGATGCTCGGCTCGCTGGCGGAGGAGCGGGTCACGGTGACCGGGTTCGGCCCTTCCGCCGATACCCTGTCCACCGTCGACGCATTCCGCTCGATGGGGGTGGAGATCGAGCGCGTCGACGAAACCACGCTTGTGATCCATGGCGTCGGCCTGCGCGGGCTGAAGCCGCCCGAGGGCGCGATCGACGTGCGCAATGCGGGCACGTTGATGCGCCTGCTGCCGGGGATTCTGGCCGGGCAGACCGGCGAGTTCGTGCTCACCGGCGACGCCAGCATCCGCAGTCGGCCGATGGAGCGGGTGGCCACTCCGCTGCGGCAGATGGGAGTTCAGATCGAGACCACCGAGGGCTGCCCCCCGGTGACGGTGTCCGCGTCCGGGCACGTCGATCCAATCACCTACCGGCTGCCGGTTGCATCAGCACAGGTCAAGTCGGCGGTGCTGCTGGCGGGGCTGTACTGCGACCATGGCGTGACTGCGGTGGAAGAGCCCCTGCCGACCCGTGATCACACAGAGCGGATGTTGCAGCGTGCCGGCGTCCCGGTCGATCGCCGCCCCGGCCGGGTTGCGATCTCCCCGGTGCGGGAGCTGGTGCTGCCCGCGGTGGAGGTTCCCGGCGACTTCTCGTCGGCCGCGCCGTTCATCGTGGGTGCGTCTGTGATCCAGGGGTCAAATCTGACGCTGCGCGGCATCGGCATCAATCCCACCCGCACCGGCCTGCTCGCGGTGATGGAGCGGATGGGCGGTCGGGTCGGACTGTTCCGCCGGCGCTTTGTGGGCGGCGAGCCGGTTGCCGATATCGAGGTGCGTCCAGCCGAGCTGGTGGCGGCCGACGTGACCGCCGAGCAGGTTCCGTCGCTGATCGACGAGCTGCCGTTGCTGGTGCTTCTGGCAAGCTTCGCCCACGGGGTGTCCACGATTCGCGGCGCGGCCGAGCTGCGGGTCAAGGAATCCGATCGGATCAAGTCGGTGGTGGATGCGCTCAACGCTGTGGGGGCGCACGTGACCGCTCTGGACGACG
Organism: uncultured Actinomycetes bacterium; assembly: GCA_963811675.1. GTDB lineage: Bacteria > Actinomycetota > Thermoleophilia > Gaiellales > JAICJC01 > CAVPTL01. The sequence continues at coordinate 204,747 of CAWESH010000007.1, forward strand.
GATTCGAGATTCGCGGTGTACCCCGCCGTCTGCGCGGTGGTGACATCGACGCCGCCGGCGATCATCGCATCGCGATGCTCGGTGCCGTGGCGGGCGCCTGTTCCCAGAGCGGCGTCACGATCGAGGGCGCCGAGGCGCTGGGAGTCAGCTTTCCCGATTTCGCCGAGCGGCTGGCGGCCGTCTCGGAATGATCGTCACCATCGACGGGCCCGCGGGGGTCGGCAAGAGCACCGTCGCCCGCCGGATCGCCGAGGCCTTGGGGGTGCGGTATGTGGATACCGGGTCGATGTACCGTGAGCTGACCGCGGTCGCGCTGGAGCGCGAGCACCGACGTGGACGACCAGGCGGCCCTGGCCGCACTGGTGGGCGTGGCCCCCCGGGACGGCACCGACCTCCGCGCGGAGCGCATCTCCGCCACCGTCAGTGCAGTCTCCCGGCATCCGCTGGTGCGCGAACGGATGCGTGAGCTGCAGCGCAGTCTGGCGGGCGACGCAGCGGTACTGGAAGGTCGTGATACCGGCACCCACGTGCGTCCCGACGCGGCCGTGAAGATTTATCTGACGGCACCGGTGGCGGTGCGCGCCGCCCGCCGTGCACGCGACCTCGGCCTGCCGGTGGACGAGGTCGAACGCAGCATCGCCCAGCGGGATCAGCGCGACGCCGCGCAGATGCCCCCGGCGAAGGACGCGCACGTGCTGGACACCGGTCAGCAGGACGCCGATCAGGTGACTGCGCGGGTGCTGGCGCTGGTGCGGGAGAAGCTGGCGCTGAACATCCCCGACGACCCCCGCGTACACGATCAGACCTGGAAATACCTGCGCTTGACCTTCAGCGGGTTGGTGTGGGTGCTGCTGCGCCCTGTGGTCCACGATCGTGTGCTGGTACCGTCCAGCGGGCCGGTGCTGCTGGTGTCCAACCATCAGTCGTTCTTCGACATCCCGGTGCTCGGCTATGCCCAGCCCCGCACGATCAGGTTCATGGCCAAGTCCGAGCTGTTCGGCTTCAAACCGTTCGCATGGTTGATTGCGCGCGGTGGAGCGTTTCCGGTGCGGCGGGGCGAGCCCGACCGGGAGGCGCTTCGGATCGTGCACGATACGGTTGAGCGGGGCGGTGTGATCGCGATCTTCATCGAGGGCCATCGCCAGTCCGAGATTGCCGAGGCCAAGGCCGGTGCCGGCCGGGTGGCGGTGGTGGAGGAGGTGGAGGTCGTACCGGTCGCGATTCGCGGCACCCGCGGTTGGCGCCCGTGGCGGCGCGCGCATGTGGCATTCGGCGAGCCGCGCCGGTATGCACTGGACGGCCGGCGGCGGGCGGAGGCCTATCGTGAGGTGGCCGACGCGCTCATGGAGGACATCAAAGATCTGTACGAGAGGGCGCGATGAGCACCGAAGACACAGAGATACCGGCTCCCGAGCCACGCACGATCCTGGGGTCGGTGGCAGTTGTGGGATTCCCCAATGCGGGTAAGTCGACGCTGATCAACCGGCTCACCGGCAGCCGCCGCACGGTCGTCGACGAGGCCCCGGGGGTGACCCGCGACCGCAACGAGGTGGTGTGCGAGTGGGCCGGCGAGGCCTTTCTGCTGGTCGATACCGGTGGTGTTGACGCCGGCGATGAGACGCCGATGCAGGCCGCCGTGGCCGATCAGGCTCGGCAGGCGGTGGCAGAGGCCGACGTGGTGCTGCTGGTAATCGACGCCCGCGCCGGCCTGGCCGCCGGCGATGAGGAGATCGCGAACATCCTGCGACGATCCGGTCGTCCGGTCGTGGTGGTTGCCAACAAGCTCGACGACGGCGGACACGAGCAAAGTGCTCTGGATCTCCACAGCCTGGGCCTGGGGGATCCGGTGCCGATCTCGGCCCTGCACGGCCGCGGCAGTGGCGATCTGCTCGATCTGGTGGTGGTCAAGCTCCGCGAGCACGGCCAGGAGCGGGTGCTGGAGCCGTTCGATCACATCCGGGTTGCCATCCTGGGTCGACCGAATGTCGGCAAGTCGTCGCTCCTCAACGCGATCCTGGGCCGGCCACGGGTGATCGTCTCACCGGTGCCGGGGACCACCCGCGATCCGATCGATACGAGTTTCGTCCGCGGCGACGACCATTTCCAGCTGGTCGACACCGCCGGGCTTCGCCGCAAGCGTCGCCACCGCCAGGGGATCGAGTTTTACAGCGAAGTGCGCACCATGGAGGCCGCCGACCGGGCCGACGTGGCACTGGTCTTGATCGATGCCTCAGAGGGTGTCACCGAGGGGGATCTGGCGGTCGCAGACGTGGCCCGCAAGGCCGGCTGTGCAACGCTGGTGGTGGTGTCCAAGTGGGATATCTCGACGGTCACCGTGGACGATGTGGCAGATCGTCTCAGCGGCAAGTTGCGTCAGCGTCCGGCGATCGTCACCACCTCCTCGCTGACGGGACGTAATATCGACCGCATGCTGGATACCGTCACCGACCTGTTTCACCGCTACGGCTCGCGCATCGGCACCGGTCAGCTGAACCGCGAGATCGCCGAGATCAATGCCGGCCGGGAACCGCCCCGCCGTGGTCGCAAGCGCCTCAACCTGATGTACGGCACCCAGTTCCAGGTACGTCCGCCTCGGTTTCGGCTGTTCGTGAACGATCGCACGCTGGTCACCCGCGACTACGCCTACTACGTCGAGAACCAGCTGCGCGCCCGGCTCGGGTTGGACGGGGTGCCGGTGATCATCGACTTCGTCAGCAGAGACCGCTCATGAACATCGCGGTCGTCGGTTGTGGCAGCTGGGGAACCGCCTTTGCCAGGCTGATGGCCAACGAGGGGCACGAGGTGTTGTTGGTGTGCCGCGGCGCCGAGCAGGCGGTCGCGATCAACACCTACCACCGCAATCCGCGGTATCTGTTCGACATCGCCCTGCCCGTGAACCTGGTCGCAGGCGATTTCGAGAGTGCCGATCTCACCGCAGCAGAGGTGGTGGTGATTGCGGTGCCCAGCCGGGCGTTTGCCGAGGTGGTGGACGGCATCGGGCAGCGGATGGCGCCCGCAGCGGTGCTGCTCTCGATGACCAAGGGGCTCGACCCGGAAACCGGCCTGCGGCTGTCGGAGATCGCCGCCGCCCAGCTGGGGGAGGCACGCGTGGCGGTGCTGTCGGGCCCCAACCATGCCGAGGAGGTGGCCCGCGACTTTCCCACCGCCTCGGTGGTCGCGGCGGCCGACATCGAGCTGGCACGCACGCTCCAGGCGGCGGTCTCGAGCCGGCTGCTGCGGGTGTACGCATCTCGCGACGTGGTCGGCGTGGAGCTGTGCGGGGCCGCCAAGAACGTGATCGGCCTGACGGCCGGCGTGTCCGATGGCCTGGGCTTCGGCGACAACGCCAAGGCGGCCATCATCACTCGCGGCATGGCTGAGATGTACCGTCTCGGCGCCGCCTTCGGGGCTGAGGCCAAGACCTACTCCGGGATGGCCGGGATGGGCGATCTGGTGGCCACCTGCACGTCTCGGCACTCCCGCAATCGGCGGGCCGGTGAACTGCTTGCCCAAGGCGTTCCGGCGGGCTGGATCGAATCCGAGATCGGGCAGGTCGCAGAAGGCCTCACGACCGCGCCGGTGCTGCGGGAGATCGCTCGCTCGCGCAACCTGGAGCTGCCTATCACCAATGCCGTTTGCGAGGTCGCGTTCGAGGGCAAGGAGCCGCTCGAGGCGCTTGCCGAGTTGATGGGGCGCGAGCCAGTGGAGGAGTGAGCGAGATTCGTGGGTTACGATCTGGGCAGTGAGTCCTGATCTCAAACCTGGCGAGTTTCTGTTCACCTCGGAGTCCGTCACCGAGGGGCACCCTGACAAGGTTGCCGATCAGATCTCGGACGGCGTCTTGGACGAGGTGCTGCGACTCGACCCCGAGGGCCACGTGGCCTGTGAGGTGTTGATCACCACCGGACTGGTGGTGGTGGCCGGTGAGATCTCGACCGAGGCCTACGTCGACATTCCGCGAGTGGTGCGCGAGACCGTGCGCGACATCGGCTACACGGACGCGTCCTATGGGTTCGATTACGCCACCTGCGGCGTGGTGGTTGCGTTGGACGAACAGTCGTCGGACATCCTCCAGGGCGTGCACTCCTCCTACGAGCAGCAGCACGAGCGCGACGCGGCCGAGCTGGACGTCCAGGGAGCCGGCGACCAGGGCATGATGTTCGGCTACGCGACCGACGAGACGCCTGAGCTGATGCCGCTGCCGCTGGTGCTGGCCCACCGCATCACCCGCCGGTTGGCGCAGGTGCGCAAGCAGGGGCCGCTTTCGTATCTGCGGCCGGACGGCAAAGCCCAGGTGACGGTGCGCTACCGCTCCCAGGGCGGCAGCTTCGTGCCGGTGCAGGTGGAACGGCTGCTGGTCTCCACCCAGCACGATCCCGATATCGCCGTGGATCAGATCAAGGCCGACGTGATCGAGCACGTGTTGCGCCCAGAGATGCCGCGGGAGCTGTGTCCTTCGGAGCGCTTCCAGGAACCAGATTTCGTGCTGGTGAACCCCACCGGCCGGTTCGTCACCGGCGGGCCGATGGGCGACACCGGCCTGACCGGGCGCAAGATCATCGTCGACACCTATGGGGGCGCTGCCCGCCACGGTGGCGGCGCCTTCTCCGGGAAAGATCCGTCCAAGGTCGACCGTTCCGCGGCCTATGCGATGCGCTGGGTGGCCAAGAACGTGGTGGCCGCCGGTCTGGCCGCTCGGGTCGAGCTACAGGTCGCCTACGCGATCGGAGTGGCGCACCCGGTGTCGGTGTCGGTGGAGACGTTCGGCACCGAGCAGGTTGATCGCGAGCTGATCGAGCAGGCCGTGAGCGAGGTGTTCGACCTGCGCCCGGCCGCAATCATTCGTGATCTGGATCTGCTTCGCCCTGTGTACCGGCCCACGGCCGCCTACGGTCACTTCGGTCGCGACGGCGATGGGTTCACCTGGGAGCGCACCGATCGGGTCGCGGCGCTCCGTGCCGCCTGCGGGCTGGGCGAGCCCGCCGGCGCCACGCATTGATCGCACGCTGCTGGCCGCTGGTGACAGCGCGAGCGGTCGACCGCAGCTTCGACTACGCCGTCTCCGACGAGCTGGCACCCCAGGTTCGGCGTGGTTCGCTGGTACAGGTGGAGTTCGGCGCCCGGCCGGTGACCGCTGTGGTGGCGGAAGTCACCGCCGACCCCTCCAGCGATGATCTCAAGCCCGTCGACGCCGTCACCGGGGCGATCCCCGAGGCGCTGGTGGATCTGGCTGAGTGGCTCGCGGCCGAGTGCGGATCGACCACCGCCCGCGCGCTGGCCCTGGTACAGCCGCCCCAGCCCGCCAAACGCGCGCTGAAGCCGGTGGCGGCGGTGCCGCGGCAGACGCCGGTGACGCTCACCATCGAGCAGGATGCGGCGGTGAACGCCTGCCTGCAGGTGCTGGATGCCGGTGGTGGGGAGGTGCTGGTGCACGGAGTCACCGGATCGGGCAAGACCGAGCTTTACCTGCGCGTGATCGAACGTGCGCTGGCGCTGGGACGAAGCGCCATCGTGTTGGTCCCCGAGATCGCGCTCACCCCCCAGACCGCGCGGCGGTTCCGGGCGCGGTTCGGGCCGACGGTGGCGGTGCTGCACTCGGGGCTGACACGGGCGCGGCGGGGGGACGAGCATCGCCGTATCGCCGCAGGCGAGGCCCGGGTCGTGGTCGGGGCCCGCTCGGCCGTGTTCGCCGCCGCCCCGGGTCTGGGAGTGATCGTGGTGGACGAGGAACACGACGCCTCCTACAAGCATGAAGCAGATCCGCGCTACGACGCTCGCCGGGTGGCGGTCAAACGGGCGCGGCTGGAGGGCGCCGTTGCGGTCTTCGGTAGCGCCACGCCTCGGCCGGAATCGTGGTTCGGGGTCGCGCGCAGGGTGTCGTTGCCCGCTCGGATCGGGGGCGCCGGGCTGCCGCGGGTGGTCACTGTCGACCTTCGCCGCGACGGCGGATATCCGCTCACCCGGCCGCTGGTGGATGCGCTGGCCGAGCTCGAAGACTCCGGCGGACGGGCGATCGTGCTGCAGAACCGGCGGGGCTCGGCCTCAGCGCTTCACTGCCGCTCGTGTGCCACCGGATGGCGCTGCCCGCGCTGCGACGTGTCGCTGACGCTGCACGGCCGCAGTCTGCGCTGCCATCACTGCGGCCACAGCGAGCCCCGGCCGCGGGCCTGCCCGAACTGCGGTTCGGTCGATCTCGCTCAGATCGGCGCGGGCACGGTGGCGGTCGAACGGGAGCTGGCGTCACGCTTCCCAGGGCTGGAGGTGTCTCGGTTGGACGCTGATGTCGCGTCTCGAGCGGGAGAGCCGGAAGCGACCCTGGCGCGGTTTGCGGTCGCTGAGCGCGGCGTGTTGGTGGGCACCCAGCTGGTGGCCAAGGGACATGACGTGGCCGGGGTGCGGCTGGCGGCGGTGCTGGATGCCGACGTCGGCCTGTCGATGCCGGACTTTCGAGCTGAGGAACGCACGTTTGCGTTGCTGACCCAGCTGGCCGGCCGTCCGGGACGCCCCGGCGATCCCACCGGCACGGTGATCGTGCAGACCTGGAACCCGGAGCTGCGACCGATCGCGCTGGCGGCGCGGCATGCCGTGGAGGAGTTCCTCACCGGCGAGTTGGAGCGCCGCCAAGAGCTCGGGTACCCACCGTTCAAGCGGCTTGTGCGGCTGCTCGTCACCGCGCCGGAAGCGGGTGTCGCGACGGGAGCGCTGGAGGCCCTGGTGGCTGCCGCCCGGCCGCAGCTGACAGACGATCAGATCCTGGGACCGGCGCCGCTGCCGCGGCTGCGTGACCGTCAGCGCTGCCATGTTTTGATCAAGACCGAGAACGCCCGTCGCTGCGCCGCGGTGTTCCGGGACATGATGGGGCAGCTTTCGGCAGATCTGCGGCGGGCGGATGCCACCGCCACCCTTGACGTCGATCCGCAGACACTGCTGTAGCGCCACCGGGTATGGTGCCCGCCATGACCCAAGCACTCGTGATCGTCGATATTCAAAATGACTACTTCCCCGGCGGCGCCAGTCCGCTGGAGGGGCCCGAGGCGGCCGCTGACCAGGCTCGTCTGCTGCTCCAGTCCTACCGGTTGCGCGGCTTGGAGGTGGTGCACATACAACATGTGTGGGACGCCGGCGACGCGACCTTCATGGTGCCCGGTTCGGCCGGGGTGGAGATCAATGAGCGGGTCGCGCCGGCCGACGGCGAGCAGGTGTTCGCCAAGGCCCATCCCAACGCGTTCCGCGAGACCCCGCTGGAGTCGCACCTGCGCGATCGGGGCATCGACGAGCTGGTGGTGTGCGGCATGATGACCAGCATGTGCGTGGATGCCACCGTGCGAGCCGCGGTCGACCTGGGCTTCTCCACCGCGGTCGCCCACGACGCCTGCGCGACCATGGCGCTGGAGTTCGACGGGCGGTCGATACCGGCCGCGGACGTGCACACCGCCTTCCTGGCGGCGCTGGCGGATGGGTACGCAGATGTGGCAGCGGCCGAAGATCTGGTCCGACGGTAAACTGCGCGCGTGGCTGAAGAACAGGTACAGGAGCACGAAGAGGAAGAGGAAGTCGAGTCCGCCGCCAGTGCCGCGGAGCGGCGCGCTCACCACGAGGCTGCTCGCCGGCTGGTGCGTCAGTATCCCGATGCGGCGTTGCGAATCCCGGCCAACAAAGTGGGCGAACTCGACGACGATGTGCTGCGGCTGGCCGAGCGCATGTGCGCCATCATGAACGACTCACATGGTGTGGGGCTGGCGGCGCCTCAGATCGGGGTGCTGCGGCGAGTGCTGGTGTATCGCCGCCGTGACGAGGACGAGCCGGTGGTGTTGATCGACCCCGAGCTGTCCGAGCTGTCCGAGGAGACCGAGACCGACACCGAGGGCTGCCTGTCACTGCTGGGCGGCGACCTGCTGGTGCCGGTTGAGCGGTCTTTGCGGCTGGTTGCCACCGGCCGCGACCGAGACGGCGAGGAGCTGCGGATCGAGGCTGAGGGCATGGAGGCGCGCATCCTCCAGCACGAGGTCGACCATCTTGACGGCGTACTGATCATCGACCGCGCCGCCGAGGATGATCGCCGCGCCGCGATGCGCGAGCTGCGTCTCAGATAGCGGCATGACGTTCGGCTTTTTCGGCACCTCGCAGTTCGGTGCCGACGCCTTGGAGCTGCTGCACGGCACTGCCGGCGTCGAGATCGCGTGGGTGGTGACCCAGCTCGATCGTCCTGCCGGACGCGGCCGTACGCCGCGACCGCCGCCGGTGGCGACTCGGGCACGCGAGCTGGGCTTGGAGCTGATCCAGACCGACAACGCCAGCGCCGCCCCGCCGGGGGCCGACGCGGCCGCGGTGGTGGCCTTCGGCCAGCTGCTGCGCGACCCGTTGCTGCACGCATATCCACTCTTCAACCTGCATCCGTCGCTGCTCCCGCGGTGGCGCGGGGCGGCGCCGGTGGAGCGGGCGATCATGGCCGGGGACGACACCACCGGTGTGTGCGTGATCGAGCTGGTGGAGCAGCTCGACGCAGGCCCGGTGCATGGGGTGGAGCGGTTTCCGATCGCGTCGTCGGATGACGGCGGTGTGATTCGTGCCCGGGCGCTTGAGCTGGGCGTGCCGCTGCTGGCAGCCGCCCTGCTGGGTGAGACGACGGGCGTTGCGCAGGGCTCGGTGGGGGTCAGCTATGCCCACAAGATCACTGCGGACGACCGTCGCATCGACTGGTCGCGGCCGGCGCTGGAGATCGATCGGCTGGTGCGGGCGCTGGCCCCAGATCTGGGTGCCCGCTCACAGCTGGACGGCCGACCGGTGGTGATCTGGAGGGGGAGAGCCGGCGTGCTTGGCGGCGGGGGAGATCCAGGTCAGGTGGTGGGTTCCCCGCTCACACTGGCCTGCGGCGACGGCAGCTACGAAGTGCTCGACCTGCAACCGGCCGGCAAGCGCCGCATGACCACCGTCGAGTACCTCCGCGGCCTCCGCGATCCACCCAAACGCGCGGGTGAATAACGGTGCCAGGCACCGCTATTCACGCTGCGTGGTCGAGGCGTTCGCGGAGGAAGAGTTCTTCGACCTCGTGAGCCGGCACCGGGCGGGAGACGAAGCGAATAATTGGTGCCAGGCACCAATTATTCACCCAGAGCGCCGGTGGTGAATAACGGTGCCTGGCACCGTTATTCACGCGGCGTGGTCGAGGCGTTCGCGGAGGAAGAGTTCTTCGACCTCGTGAGCCGGTACCGGGCGCGAGACGATGAAGCCCTGTCCCAGGGTGCATCCGACGTCGCGCAAGAACCGCCACTGAGCTTCGGTCTCGATGCCCTCGGCCAGTGGCTCCATGCCGAGGTTGCGAGAGAGCTGGATGATCGCCACCACCAGCGCCGCGGACTCGTCGTCGTCGGGGAGGTCGCGCACAAACGAGCGGTCGATCTTGAGAGTGGTGGCGGGCATCTGCTTCAAGCGGGCCAGCGAAGAGTGCCCGGTGCCGAAATCGTCCAGAGCCAGCCGCAGCCCGGCTGAGCTGATCATGCGCAGCACCGCCTCGTTGTCGGGTGTCTGGCGCATCGCCGTCGACTCGGTGATCTCGATCAGGAGCTCGGTGGGGTCGACCCCGTGGCTTCGGATCAGCCGCAGCATGTTGCGAATCGCGGCCGGCTCCCACAGCGTCACCGGGAGATTGAATGCGAGCCCGATATCGATCCCTCGCGACCGCCAGGCGACGTGCTGGCGGCACACCTGGTCGACCACCCAGTCGGTGATCGGCCCGATCAGCCCGCAACGTTCGGCGAGGGGAATGAAGTCTGCTGGAGGAATCTCGGCGGACTCCGGGGGGCTGCCACCGGATCAGTGCCTCGGCACCGTGAATCCGACCGGAGCCGAGGTCGACAACCGGCTGGAAACGCAACACGAACTCGCGTGCCTCGATCGCGTGATGCAGCCGCGACACCATCGAGATCTCCTCCCGCGGGGGCAGTCGTCCGATGTCCAGCGCGCGGGCGGCACCGTCCCGCAGTCGCCGGCGGCCGATCGCGAGTCTGGCCTCGGCCAGCACGTCGTCGGGGGTGTCGGCGTCGCGCGGGTAGAGCGCGGTGCCGACTGACACCGTCAGGTAGACCTCCTCGTCCATGCATCGGAACGGGATTCGCAGCAGGTGCCGGAGGCGACCTGCGACCGCTTCCGCCATCTGGGCGACGTCGGCGGGGTGATCGTGCGTGCCTTGCGAGCCCTCCGGTGAGTCGGTGTCGGCCAGCAGCACCAGGAACTCGTCCCCGGTGTGCCGGGCCACCAGCTCGGCGCCCAGCGCGGCATCCCGTAACCGGTGCGAGAACGCCTTCAGCAGGCCGTCCGCGTTGGCGTGCCCGAAGCTCTCGTTGACCAGCTTGAAGTTATCGATGTCGATCAGCAGCACAGCGGCGGTGCGTGAGTACCGGCCCGACTCCCGCAGGGCCAGGTCGACCCAGTCGTGGAAGAGCGCGCGGTTGGGGAGCCCGGTGAGCTCGTCGTAGTGGGCCAGGAAGGCAATCCTGTCCTCGGCGTGACGGCGGGTGGTGATGTCGGCCCCGATCCGGCCGATACCGGTGACCTGACCGTGGGCGTCGACGGTGACGGTGTCATTCCACGCAACCACGCGATGCTCTCCCGAGCGAGTGATCAGCACGTTTTCCACCTCACTTGAGGCGGTGCCGGCGGTGAGCGTCGCCAGACGGCGGCGGTGAACGACCAGTCCAGAGCCGAAGGTGGCGTCCCAGTCGCGTCCCACCAGCTGCTCGCGCGGCCAGCCGGTGAGTTGCGCCAGCCGCTCGTTGGCAAATCCGATGCATCCGTTCACGTCGATGATGGCAACCAGCAAGGCGACGTCGGTCAGCACCTGCGCAAACGGATCGGGAGGCGATTGGGCCGGGGGAGCGGCGTCGGCCATCCGCCGGGATCTGCGCATGAGCGCCCATGTCACCGGCACCGCGGCGAGCAGGAGCACAACGATGACTGGCAAGGCGTTCATGGTCATGGAAGGGGCGTAACTCCGGTGATCGCCCACGACCGGGGACGGTTGAGATGGGGAGCATCCAGCGAACCATCTATGGTCCCCGCAATGTCCGCGTGGCCCACAGATGTGGTTGTCGCCCCGTCGATCCTGTCGTCGGACTTCGGCCGTGTGCGTGAGCAGGTCACCGAGGTGCTGGAGGCCGGCGCTCGGGTGATCCACGTCGATGTGATGGACGGCCACTTCGTCCCGGTGATCACGTTCGGGCCAAAGATGCTGGCCGACATCTCAGACGTGATCCACGAGCACGGTGCCTTCGCAGACGTTCATCTGATGGTGGAGCAGCCGGAGCGGCACCTGAGCCAGTTCGCCCAGGCAGGCGCCGACAGCATCACGGTCCACGTCGAGACCTGCCCCCACCTGCACCACACACTTCAGCAGATCTCCGATCTCGGGTGCCGTGCCGGCGTCACGCTGGGCCCGGCCACGCCGGTCGTCGCGATCACCGAGGCAGCGCGATATGCCGACGTGCTGCTGTGCATGAGCGTCAACCCCGGGTGGGGCGGACAGAGCTTCATTCCCGCGACGCTCGATCGCCTGCCGCAGATGCGGCGCCTGGCCTCGGCCAGAGAAGGAGTGGTGGTCGAGGTCGACGGCGGTGTCCACCAGGCCACCATCGCCGACTGCTACCGGGCCGGGGCCAACATCCTGGTGGCCGGCTCGGGGATCTTTTCCACCCCGTCCCCAGGGGAAGCATTTGCCGAGCTGACCGGGATCGTTGCGGCTGCTGAGGCTCCGGCATGGGCGATCGCCTGACCGACGACGACCGGCTGTGGCTGGAGCGGTGTCTGGAGCTGGCTGAACTGGGAGCGCGCAGCGCGGCGCCGAACCCCATGGTCGGCTGTGTGGTGGTACGCGACGGGCAGGTGGTCGGTGAGGGTTGGCACCGCCGTCCGGGAGAGCCGCACGCTGAGGTGCACGCGCTGGCCGCGGCCGCCGGTGAGGCGGCCGGCGCGACCGTGTACGTCAGCCTCGAGCCGTGTTCGCACCACGGCCGCACGCCGCCCTGCACCGACGCGCTGATCGCCGCCGGCGTCGGCCGAGTGGTGGTCGCGACCGGCGACCCCGACCCTCGGGTGAGCGGCAACGGGTTACGGACGTTGCGGGCGGCGGGGATCGCCGTGGACGAGGCCGCGGGAGCAATCGAGATTCGGGCGCGGCGCCAGAATGCGGGGTTCCGCACGCGGGTCACGCTGGGGCGCCCTCACGTGACCTACAAGGTCGCGGTCAGCCGCGATGGTCGCACCGCGCCGGCGTCCGGCGAGCGCACCTGGATCTCGTCGTCTGAGAGCCGGGCGGAGGTGCACGAGCTGCGGGCCCGTTCCGGCGCCGTGGCGGTCGGGATCGGGACCGTGCTCGCTGACGACCCCGACCTCACGGCGCGGGACACCACACCACCGGCCGAGCGCCAGCCCGTACGAGTCGTGTTCGACCGTCATGGCCGGCTGCCGGAGGGGTCCCGACTGGTGCGTACGGCCGGCGCTGAAACGCCGGTGGTGGACGTGATTTGGCCTGACGCACCAGCGGTGGCGGCGGCTCACGTGGAGTCGCTGCGCGCCGACTCGCTGCAGACGGCGCTGGCAGAGCTGTCCGACCGGGGCATCGCCTGGCTGCTGCTGGAAGGCGGCGCGACCATCGCCACGGCGTTTCTGGATGCCGGGCTGATCGATCGCGTGCTGGTCTATCAGGCGCCGGTCGAACTCGGCCCCGCCGGTCCGGGCATGTTCACGCACCCAGTGCAGCTGCCCCCGCCGCTGCAGTCACGGGCGGTGGGGCCGGATATTCTCAGTGAAATCGAACTCAGGGAGCCATAGGGTGTTCACGGGGATTGTGGTGGAGCAGGCGGTGGTGGACGCTCCGGCGCCGGGTCTGGTGCTGGCCTCAGCAGTGGTCAGCACCGATGTCGCCGTCGGTGACTCGGTCGCCGTGGACGGCTGCTGTCTGACGGTGACCAGGATCGAGGGTAACCGGCTTCATTTCGACGCCGTGCCCGAGACGCTCGCGCGAACCACGCTCGGTGACCGCGCGGTGGGTGACCTGATCAATCTGGAGCCGGCGCTGCGGGTCGGTGATCGCATGGGCGGTCACTGGGTGCAGGGCCACGTCGACGGAGTCGGCGAGGTCGCTTCGCTAACTCCTCACAGCAATGCGGTGGACATCTGGGTAAAGGCGCCGGAGGCCGTGCTTCGCTACGTGATCGAGAAGGGATCGATCACCGTCAACGGCGTCAGTCTGACCGTTACCGGGTTCGACCGCGACGGTTTCGGCGTGTCGCTGATTCCGCACACGCTGGAGGTCACCAATTTCGGCCGCTTACAGCCGGGGGATCGGGTCAATCTGGAGGCCGATCTGTTCGGCAAGTATGTGGAGCGGTTGACCGCTGGTGGGCTACCATCGGAGCAGGATGAACGCTGATACGGGCTTCAAGGAGATGTATCCCGACCTCGACGAGTCGCCGTTTGCGACGGTCGCCGAGGCGATCGAGGACATCCGCGCCGGCAAGATGGTGGTGGTGGTCGATTCTCCCGATCGTGAGAACGAGGGCGACCTGGTGATGGCGGCCCAGTACGTCACTCCCGAGGCGATCAACTTCATGGCCACGCACGCCCGCGGATTGATCTGCCTCTCGCTCACCCCCGAGCGGATCGAAGAGCTTGGGCTGGACATGATGACCCACCACAACATGACGCCGTTCGAAACCGCGTTCACCGTGTCGATCGAGGCCCGTGAGGGCGTCTCGACGGGGATCTCGGCGGCCGACCGGGCGCACACCATCCAGGTGGCCATCAACCCCGACTCCAACCCGGGAGACCTGGTTCAGCCGGGACACGTGTTTCCGCTGCGGGCGCGCCCGTTCGGGGTGCTCGAGCGCACCGGCCAGACCGAGGCGTCGGTCGATCTGGCGCGGCTTGCTGGTCTCCAGCCGGCCGGCGTGATCTGCGAGGTGATGAACCAGGACGGGACGATGGCGCGTGTCCCCGACCTGATCGGGTACTGCACCGAGCATGGGCTGAAGATGATCACTGTCGCCGACATCGTCGCCCACCGGCATCGCTCCGAGCCCCTGGTGGAGCGGATCGCGGTGGCTTCGCTGCCGACCGCCTTCGGCGAGTTCGTGGCCTACGGCTACCGATCGATGATCGACGGCCAGCAGCATGTGGCGATGGTGATGGGCGACGTCGATGGTGCCAAGGACGTGCTGGTGCGGGTTCACTCCGAGTGCCTCACCGGCGACGTGTTCCATTCACTGCGGTGTGACTGTGGGGAGCAGCTCGACCGGGCGCTCGCCCAGATTGCCTCCGAGGGCGCCGGTGTGCTGCTGTACCTGTCTCAAGAGGGCCGTGGGATCGGCCTGCTGAACAAGCTGCGAGCCTACGAGCTGCAGGAACAGGGGCTCGACACCGTGGATGCAAACCTTGCCCTGGGGCTGCCCGTCGATTCCCGCGACTACGGGCTGGGGTATCAGATCCTGGCGGATCTGGGTCTGACCACGTTGCGGGTGATGACCAACAATCCCAAGAAGCTGATCGGCCTGGAGGGATACGGGCTGGAGGTCACCGAGCAGGTTCCGATCGTGGCCGAGCCCAACCCGGTGAACGAGCGCTATCTGCGTACCAAGGCAGAGCGGATGGGTCACACCATCTCCCATCAGAGCCTGCGAGCGGATATCGAGTGAGCGAGGACGGCCCCGGCCAGATCGCGATTCCCCAGGGCTGCTCGGTGGTTGTCGCCCGGGCGGATCCAAATACCGACGTCGCCATCGTGGCATCGCGCTACAACGCGGGGGTGGTGGAACGGCTGTTGGAGGGCGCCGTCGCTGCGTCTGGCCGAGCGCGGCATTGCCCGCGACCGACTGACGATCGCGCTGGTCCCCGGCGCCTGGGAGCTGCCGCTGGCCTGCCGGCGGTTGGCCGAGGCCGGCGGGCACCAGGCGGTGATCGCGCTTGGGTGTGTGATCCGCGGCGACACGCCGCACTTCGACTACGTCTGTACCGAGGCTTCGCGCGGGGTGATTCAGGCCGCGCTCGACACCGGTGTGCCGGTCGCCTTCGGCCTGCTGACCACCGAGAACGAGCAGCAGGCCCTCGACCGGGCCGGCGGAAGTCACGGCAACAAGGGTGCCGAGGCCGCCGACGCTGCGCTCGATATGGCGGGACTGATGCGCGCTCTGCCCCGCCGCCGTTCGGGGTGAGCACACCGCTGCTGGTGACCGGCGCCACCGGGTACCTGGGCAGCGAGCTTGTGCGCCAGGCTCGCCGATGCCGTCGGATGGAGTCTCTCCAACGCCGGTGCCGATCGCGTGGACATTCGTGATCCCGCGCGGATGTCGACTCCCGGGTCGCGCAGCTTCAGCCTGCCTGCGTGATCCATACCGCCTACAGCGAGCACGGGCCCTGCGGCGTATGCGACCACCGTGCAGGGCGCCGCCAACGTGGCCCGGGCCGCGAACGCTCATGGGGCGCGCTTGATTCACCTGTCCACCGACGTGGTCTTCGATGGCCGCGGCGGTGCGCCCTACCGGGAGTCTGATCCGGTCATCTCCGATCACGACCTACGGCCGCCACAAGGCCGAGGCCGAACAGGCGGTCGGCGAGGCGCACCCACACGCGGTGATCGTTCGCACCTCACTGATCTACGGCGGACCGCAACCGTCGCGGCACGAGCAGACGGCGCTGGACGTGGCCGCCGGCCGGGCGTCGCTTGCCTTCTACACCGACGAGTTGCGCTGCCCGGTGGCGGTGGCCGACCTGGCTGCCGCGCTGCTCTCGCTGGTCGACTCGACCTTCACCGGGATCGTGCATATCGCCGGTGCCGACGCCGTTTCCCGCTGGGAGTTCGCGAGCCTGGTGACAGGCAGCGAACAGCTGCCGTCGGCCCGCAGCGCCGATCGCGGCGGATCCCCGACCGCTCGACTGCCGGCTCGACACCTCGCTCTCCCAGACGCTTCTGCCGACGCCACCTCGCGGCGTGCGCGAGGTGCTCAGGGAGCGAGCCGCTCGATGACCCACGCCCCGTGCTCCACGCGATATCGGAAGCGGTCGTGCAGGCGGGCATCACCGTGCTGCCAGAACTCGTAGCGATCGGGCGTCAGCCGATAGCCGCCCCAGCGGTCGGGCCGGGGAATCTCCTCGCCGGCGAATCGCTCCTCGGCGGCCTGGAGTTCCCGCTCCAGCTGCGCGCGGGAGTCGAGCACTCTGCCCTGGTGGGAGGCCCAGGCTCCCAGCCGGCTGTCGCGCGGGCGGCTCTCGAAGTAGGCGTCGGAGCGCATCGGCCGGCAGCCGCTCGACCCGGCCTTCGATTCGTACCTGCCGTCCAAGCGTGTGCCAGTGAAAGAGCAGGGCGGCGTTGGGGTTTTGGTCGAGTTCTGAGGCCTTGCGGCTTTCATACCCGGTGTAGAAGCACAGGCCGTCGGCATCCATGCCGCGCAGCAGCACCATCCTCACGGATGGGACGCCGTCTGCGGAGGCGGTCGCCAGCGCCATGGCATTCACGTCTCCACTGCCACCGGTTGCGGCGGCCGCGTCGTACCACGCCTGGAACTGACGCGCAGGATCGGGATCAAGCTCGTGCCGGTGCAGCGCACACACCGAGCCGGCTTAGACCGCCTTGGTGACCCGGCCGCTCTTCAGGCAGCGGGTGCACACGTACTCGCGCGCAGGGGCGCCGTCCACCAGAATCCGGATCCGCTGGAGATTCGGGTTGAAACGCCGCCGGGTCGCCACCATCGAGTGGCTGCGGTTGTTCCCAAACCCGGGCTTCTTGGCGCAGATTACGCAGACGCGTGACATGGCGGCGGAGTATAGATCACACCGATCGCAACCGGCGCCGCTCTCGGCACGTCCTAGAGGATATGCAGCATCATCTGGCCAGTGTGGGGGAGGCTGAGGCTGTCGGCGGGACGTTCACCATCGCCAACGAGGTGATCGCCCAGATCGTCGGGCTGACCGTGCTGGAGTGCTACGGGGTGGTGGGGATGGCGGCCTCGAGTCTCACCCAGGGTGTGTACCGGCTGCTCTCTCGCGAGCGGGTCGACCAGGGCGTCACCGTCCACCACGAGCCGGCGGGGCTGGTGATCGAGCTGTACATCGTGGTGGAGTACGGGCTGAATCTGGCCGAGGTCGCCGGCAACGTCCGCTCCGCGGGTGCAGTATCAGGTGGAGAAGCTCACGCAGATGCCAGTCGACTCGATCCAGATCTACATCCAAGGGGTAAAGCGCACTCGGTGACGGACGGGCAGTGAACACCCCGCGCCAGATCGCACTGGCCGCGGCGCGCGGCGGCGCGACCGCGCTCGCAGCCAGCCGTTCGCGCCTGAACGACCTCAACGTCTACCCGGTGCCTGACGGCGACACCGGTTCCAACCTGTGGCGCACCGCGGTGAGGGTCGCGGACGGGCTGGAGCAGGATCCGGGGACGTCGCGGCAGGAGGTGGCGGCGGTTGCCAAGCGCTCAGCGCTGGCCGGGGCGAGCGGCAACAGCGGGATCATCCTGTCCCAGATCGTGGCCGGGTTCGCCGATGTGCTGGGGGAGAGTGGCCGGGTCGACGCCGATGTGCTGGCGCAGGCGCTGAGGGTAGCCAGTGATGCCGCCTACCGCCCGGTACGCCAGCCGATCGAAGGCACCATGCTGACCGTCATCCGGGAGATGGCGGAGACCGCTGACGCCCGGCGCGGGCTCTCGCTGGACGATGCTTTGGACGCGGTGCTCGAAGCCGCCGCGGAGACGGTCGTTCGCACCCAATCGATGCTGGATGTGCTGCGCGACGCGCAGGTCGTGGACGCCGGTGCGGCGGGGTTGCTCGAGTATGCCCGCGGCGCGGTGGCGGGGTACCGGGGGGAGACGCCCGACCGGCTCAAGGACACAGTGGCGAGCCCGGTGTCACTCGAATCAGTGCATCTGGAGGAGTCGCGCTACCGGTACTGCACGTCGTTTCTGATCGAGGGCGACGGGCTCGACGTGGCCGCCCTGGAGCAACAGCTGGCGGGCTTTGGCGACTGTGTGCTGGTGGTGGGCGAGGCGCCGCTGGTAAAGGTGCACGTGCATACCGATGAGCCTGGGCAGGTACTTTCGCTCGGGGTCACAGCCGGATCGGTCGACGGCATCGAGATTGCCAACATGCACGAGCAGGCGCGGGCCCGCGAGCGGCGCCTGACCGTGATCGAAGGCGGAGCGACGACCACCCCGCGGGCGGCAGTCGGTACTGCTGCGGTGGTGCTCGACTCGACCGCCGACCTGCCCGATCCGCAGGCACTCCATCCCAATTGGCGATCGGTCCCGCTGACGGTCAGCTTCGGCGACCGCGACTATGCCGACGGCGTCGACATCGATTCCGACGGGTTCTACCGGCTGCTGCGCGACTCCCCGCACCACCCGCAGACGTCGGCGCCGGCCCCGGCCGCGTACTCCCAGGCGTTTGCCGATCTGAGCGGCTGTGCCCGGATATTCGTGCTGCCGATCTCCTCAAAGGTCTCGGGCTCACACCAGTCGGCGCTGGTGGCTGCCCAGAGCGATCCCCGGGTGACGGTGCTCGACGGGCTCACGGTGTCTGCCGGCACGGTGCTGCTGGCCGAGGGGGTGCAACGCCTGCTCGACCGCGACGCCACCACCGAGGAGATCGAGGCGTGGATGACCGCCGCTCGCGACCGCGTCAAGATCTTGATCGGCGTCAGCACCCTGGAGTACCTCGAGCGGGGCGGACGGATCAACCACACCCGTCGCCTGCTGGGCGACGCGCTTGGCCTGAAGCCGATCCTGACGATGCGTGACGGTGAGGTGGTGGAGTACAAGAAGGTGCGGGGAATGCCGGGTGTATGGCGCGAGTTCGAGCGATTCATCGACCAAAATGTCCCGCCGGACACGCTGGTTCGGGTCGGGCTGGCGCACGCCCAGGCGCCGGATACCGTCGAACGGCTGACCGAGCTGATCGCACGCACACGACCGCTGGCCAGCATCGACCGGGTGTGCTCGATCGGCGCAGTGGTGGGTGCCCACGGCGGACCGGGAGCGTTCGGCCTCCTCATCTTCCCCGACGCATGAGGTCATTCGACGGCCGCGACAGCCCGGCGTTTCCTCGCCCCAGCTCGGCCCCCTCGCCGTCCCATCTCGACGCCCCCGCCGCAACCGGCCGAGTCCTGGTTAGCAGTCTGGCAGAGCTGCGTCCGCCGGTGAGCACGATCGGCGACCTGCTGGAGCATGTGCCGTTTCGCCACGACGACTTTCGCTCGGCCGGGCGCCTGGCCGACATGCGGCCGGGCGAGGAGGCCACCGTCGTGGTCACCATCGATCGCGTGCGGGCACGACCGACGCGACGGCGAAACCTGGTGATCGTGGAGGCTGTGGTGCATGACAGCTCGGGCTCAGGAGTGGTCGTCTGGTTCAACCAGCGCTACCTGGCCAAGAACCTCAAACCCGAGATGCGGCTCTCGATTCGCGGGGAGCGGCGATCCACGATTGACGCAGAGATCGTGGCCAAGAGCCATGAGCTGGTCGACGACGGAGCCGAGACGCTGCACACCAGCGGCCTGGTGCCGGTGTACCCGGCCAGTGAGACCGTATCGTCGCGGCGTCTGCGAACGTTGGTCTCCGAGCAGCTGCGCCATGCCGGCGATCGCCCCGATGCGCTGCCTGCCGAGATCCGCTCGGCGCGCAGGCTGCCGTTGCGCCGAGACGCGCTGGCCGCCTGTCACCAGCCCCGCACGCTGGTCGAGCATGCGCTTGGCCGTCGGCGCCTGGCATATGACGAGCTGTTCCTGCTCCAGCGGGGCCTGGTGCGCCACCGGCGGGCCGTCGAGAGCCACGTGCAGGCGCCTGCGCTGGTTGCCGGCGGCGACCTGATGGCCCGCTACATCGACGGCTTGCCGTTCGCGCTCACTGGAGCCCAGCAGAGGGCAAACGCCGCAATCGACGCGGATCTCAGCCGCACCACACCGATGCGGCGGCTGCTGCAGGGAGACGTCGGCTCGGGAAAGACGGCGGTGGCGGTGTATGCCCTGCTGCGTGCGGCCGATGCGGGCCGCCAAGGGGCGCTGATGGCACCCAC
Source organism: uncultured Actinomycetes bacterium (assembly GCA_963811675.1). Lineage (GTDB taxonomy): Bacteria > Actinomycetota > Thermoleophilia > Gaiellales > JAICJC01 > CAVPTL01. The sequence continues at coordinate 224,798 of CAWESH010000007.1, forward strand.
AGAGACGCTTGCCACCCAGCACCTGGTGAACGTGTCGGAGATCTGTGGCGAGCTGGGAGTCCGGGTGGTGGGCCTGACCAACGGCATGCCGGCGGCGGAGAGGCGTGCTGCGCTGCAGGTGATCGAGTCGGGCGAGCCGCTGCTGGTGGTGGGCACCCATGCGCTGATCCAAGACGCAGTGGTGTTTGGAGGCCTGGCGGTGGCGGTGGTCGACGAGCAGCACCGTTTCGGAGTCGAGCAGCGGGCTGCCCTGGAACGCAAGGCCGACGCCGGGGTCGCTCCGCACGTGTTGCACATGACCGCCACCCCGATCCCCAGGACGCTGGCGATGACCGTATTCGGTGACCTTGACGTGACCGTGCTGGACGAGCTTCCGCCGGGGCGCACTCCGGTGGTCACGCGACTGGTGCCTGAACTCCGCCGCCAGGAGGTGTTTGCCCGCATGCGCCGCCTGCTGGATGAAGGCCGCCAGGCCTACGTCGTCTGCCCGCTGGTGTCGGAATCCGACAAGCGTGAGGCGGCTGCGGCTGAGAGCGAAGCGCTCGAGCTTCGTACCGGCGAGCTGTCCGACTACCGGGTCGGGTGCATCCACGGCCAGCTGCCGATCGCCGAGCGGCGGGCGTTGATGCAGCAGTTTCGTCAGGGCGAGATCGACGTGTTGGTGGCGACCACGGTGATCGAGGTCGGCGTCGACGTGCCCAACGCGACGGTGATGGTGGTGGAGCGCGCCGACCTGTTTGGCCTGGCCCAGTTGCATCAGCTGCGCGGTCGGGTGGGCAGGGGCTCGATCGAGAGCTTCTGCATCCTGGTGGCAGATCCCACCACCGATGACGCCCGGGCGCGGCTGGACGCGATGGTGCGCACCACCGACGGCTTCGAGCTGGCCGAGGTCGACCTCCAGCTACGCGGCGAGGGAAACGTATTGGCCGCCCGCCAGAGCGGTCTGCCCGACCTGCGCCATGCCCGGCTGCGGCGCAACCGAAAGCTCGCTGCCGGAGCCCGTCGGGATGCCGTCGCGATGCTCGATAACGGCATCGACCCCGCCACAGAGCAGCTGCTCAACGCCGAGACCGAGCGGATCTTTGGGTCGGAGGTGTCGTGGGTCGCTGAGGCATGATCCCTCCTGATGAGAATCGTTGCAGGCGAGCGCAAGGGCACACGGCTGGCGGTGCCGCGGGGAGGCGGCAGCCGTCCCACCACCGACAAGGTGCGCGAGGCGCTCTTCTCGATGTTGCACGATGTCTCCGGGGAGACCGTGCTGGATCTGTTTGCGGGCAGCGGCGCACTGGGTCTTGAGGCGGTCTCCCGTGGCGCCCGCCATGCCGAGTTCTGTGACCGCTCGGCGGCGGCGGTGGCGGCAGTCAGGAAAAATGTCGAGCGTCTCGGCTACGGCGATCGAACGGCGGTGTCTCGCATCGATGCCCGTCGCCGGGTCGAGTCCGATCTCGCCGCCGGTCGCACCTATGACTTGATGCTCATCGACCCGCCTTATACGATGCTGAATGACTTGCAACGCCACATGTCCCTGCATTTCCCGGAAATCCTTGCTCCCGGCGGCCGCCTTGTGATCGAGAGTGCCGCTGCCGACCTGCCCGCGCTGGCGAACCTCACGGTCGACCGCACGCGTGTCCACGGCGGTACCCGTGTCACGATTTTCAATCATGTCTGAGCGGATCGCCGTCTGTCCCGGCACTTACGACCCGGTCACGGTGGGTCACATCGACATCATCCAGCGGGCCTGCGAGATGTTCGACAAGGTGGTGGTGGGGGTCGTGCGCCAGCCCCGGCACAAGGAAACCACAATGTTCACCGTGGACGAGCGGATAGGCTTCATCAAGGAGTCCGTGGCGGGCATCGGCAACGTTGAGGTGGAAGGCTTTGCGACGCTGGTGGTCGACTTTGCCCGGAAGCACGGTGCGCGTGCGATCGTCAAAGGGTTGCGGGCTGTGTCAGACTTCGAGTGGGAGTTCCAGATGAACAATCTCAACCGGGGACTGGCAGGCGAGATCGAGACGCTGTATCTGATGGCTTCGCCGAAGTACAGTTTCTTGTCGTCACGTGGCGTGCGGGAGATCGCGTCGTTCGGCGGATCGGTGGATGAGTATGTGCCCGAGTCGGTGGCGCGGACGCTCGAACAGCTGTACGCAGCGGGCGGCATTCAGAAGTAGGACCAAGGGAGATCGAAGTGGACGTTCTGGTACTGATTGATAAGTTGGACGAACTCGTGCTGAACGCACGCGGCGTCCCCATGAGCAACCAGGTGCGCCTCGACCGTGACGAGATCGAGGACATCATCTCCCACATGCGGGCCACCATCCCCGAGGAGATCAAGCAGGCCCGGTGGATCGTCAAGGAGCGCCAGGAGATGCTCGCAGAGGCCAAGCGCGAGGCCGAGCGGATGATCGGCGAGGCGCGCGATCACGCCGCCCGGGAGGCATCTCAGCAGGAGGTCGTCAAGCTGGCGGAGCGGCAGGCAGAGGACGTGCTGGCCGACGCCCGTCGCAAGGCCCGGGAGATGCGCCTGGGTGCCGACGACTATGCCGACTCGATCCTCGAGAACATGGAGACCAACCTGACCAAGTTCCTGTCTGCGGTGCAACGCGGTCGCGAGCAGCTGTCAGGGCGGGGCGACGACAACACCGATCCGGCCACCGCTGGGTTTGATCTCAGCCATACCCAATAGCGTGGCGACGGTGACCCTGCTCGACCTGCGGCGCTATCGCCTGGAGCCGGGCGAGTCCCGGGAGGTCACCGTGCCCGTCGAGTGCGACTCGGTGGTGCTGGGTGGCCTCGAGTACGCCGCCGCCCAACCCGTGGTCGACGCCCGCCTGCGGCTGCAGCCCAGCTCCGACGGTCTCTACATGCGGCTGCGGTTCAGCTGCGATCTGACCGGACCGTGTCAGCGCTGCCTGGAACCGGCAGCCGTGACGGTCACCGTCGACGCCAACGAATACCACCAGCATGAACGAGCCGGCGTGCCCGCCGAGGACGACGAGCTGGTCAGTGAGTACCTGCATGACAACGAGCTGGATCTGGCCGGGTGGGCACGCGACGCGATGGTGCTGGCGCTACCGCCCAAAATCCTGTGCCGTGACGATTGCGCCGGGCTGTGCCCAGCCTGCGGCGCTCGGCTGGACGACGACGCCGATCACGACTGCGGGGTGGACGACTCCGACCAGCGCTGGTCGAAGCTCCGCGAACTCGACCTGTAGCGCTGTATGCTTCCCCGCTGATATGGCTGTACCCAAGAAAAAGACCTCCAAGGCTCGCCGCGACAAGCGCCGTGCGAATACGGCGATCTCGGTGCCGACCATGTCGGATTGCCCTCAGTGCCACCACACCGTGCGCCCGCACCACGCCTGCCCCAACTGCGGTCACTACCGTGGGCGCGAGGTCCTGCCACTGCGCGAGGTCGCGCCCTAACCCATGACTGACGTCACCATCGCGCTGGACGCGATGGGCGGCGACAGCGCCCCCAACGCTACGGTCGCCGGAGCCGTTTTGGCGGCAGCCATGGGTGTCAATGTGCGCCTATGCGGACCGACTGAGGCGCTGCGCGCCGAGTTGGGCGGCGAGGTGCCGGGGATCGAGATCGTGGAGGCTCCTGATGTGATCGACGCCCACGACGAGCCGGCCGCGGCGGTGCGGGCCAAGGAGGGGTCGTCGTTGGTGGTGGCCTGTCGTGAGGTGCGCGAGGGCCGCGCCCAGGGGGTCGTCTCGGCGGGGCCGACGGGAGCGATGATGGCGGCGGCGCTGATCCAGCTCGGTCGCATCAAGGGCATCGCGCGGCCGGGCATCGCCGTGCCACTGCCGGCTGCGGGGAATCCCTGCTTGCTGATCGATTGCGGCGCCAATCCAGAAGCCAAGCCGGAGCATCTCGCGAAGTACGGCATCATGGGAGCCGAGTTCGCTTCAGACGTGCTGGGCGTCGACCGCCCCAGAGTGGGCTTGCTGTCGATCGGCGAGGAGGCGTCGAAGGGCACCGCGGTGACGCTCGAGGCCCATGCACTGCTTGCCGCCTCGGAGCTGAACTTCGGCGGAAACTGTGAAGGCCGTGATGTTTTGACCGGCGAGTTCCAGGTCGTGGTGGCCGACGGGTTTGCCGGAAATGTGCTGTTGAAGGGCCTCGAGGGAGCCGGTGTGGCCTTGTTCACTCAGCTTCGGGCGGCGGCCGACAGCAGCCTGCGGGCGAAGATCGGCGGCCTGCTGCTGCGTCCCGCGGTGCGTGCGATCCGCACCAAGACCGACCCGGAGAACTATGGGGGCGCCTACCTACTGGGCGTCCGCGGAGTGGTCTCGATCGCGCATGGGAACTCAAATTCGACCGCCATTCGAAACGCGATTACCTACACCGCAAAGGGCGTCTCGGCCGGGGTTGTGGAGCGACTCAGCGCTCGCGTTGCCGCCGGTGCGAACACGCCTGCGAGCACCAGTGAGTTGCAGTCGGCCTCCGGGACACATACAGTCCCGCACGTCGCGGCCACAGAGATTGGAGAAGAGTGACCATGAATCGTGAGGAGGCGCTCGAGCGCGTCAGGGCAATCCTGGTTGAGCAGCTCGACGTCGACGAAGAACAGGTGACCGAAGACGCGTCATTCCAGGGCGACCTGGATGCCGACTCGTTGGATCTGGTTGAGCTGATCATGGAGTTGGAGGATCAGTTCGGACTGAAGATCTCCGACGAGGACGCACAGAAGATCGCCACTGTCGGGCAGGCCGTCGACTACGTCACGAGTAACAGCTGACGATTCGGGGGCCGCACTCAGAACGCTGATTGCGGCGCTCCCCGAGGAGGCCCGACGCGTGGCCTTCACCCACTCGTCGTGGGTGGAACGGCGCGAGACGTCGTACGAGCGGCTCGAGTTCCTGGGCGATAGCGTGCTGGGGCTGGCCATCGCCCAGCATCTGTATGAGCGCTTTCCCGATCGCCCGGAAGGAGACCTCGCCAAGGTCCGGGCGCAGGTGGTGTCGCGCACCAGTTGCGCCGTGGTGGCGCGTGCGCTTGGCCTCGACCGCGACCTTGCCGAGGAGGGGGAGCGGGTGGGCGCCGAGGAGATCGATGCGCTGATCCGGTCACAGAGCGTGGTGGCCGCCACTGTCGAGGCGGTGATCGGCGCGGTCTTCATCCACAGCGGGTTCGATCGCACCGCCGCAGCCGTGGTCGCGGCCTTCGCCGACAGGGTTGACTACGTGCTGCAGAGGCACGTCGACCACAAGACGGTGCTGCAGGAGCAACTGGCACGTCGGGGGGCATCTGTAACGTATGCCGTGACCGACACTTCGGGTCCGCCTCACCAGCGGTTGTTCACGACAGTGGCGCTGGTGGGAGAAGCTCGAACTCGGTCAGGGCTCGGGGTCGAGTAAGAAGGCCTCCGAGCAGGCCGCAGCCCGCGAGGCTCTGGCGAATATCGACCGGATTGCCGACTGAAATTTGTATCTGAAGAGCATCAGAATTCGCGGTTTCAAATCGTTCCCCGGCAGTGTCGAGCTGCAGTTCCACGAGGGGATCGCGGTGATCGTCGGGCCTAACGGCAGCGGCAAGTCGAACATCGCCGATGCCCTCCAGTGGGCGATGGCGACCCAAGCGCCGGCCCAGCTGCGCGCTCCGTTGGGCCAGGACGTGCTGTTCTCCGGGTCGGATGCGCGCCCGCCCGCTGGGGTGTGCGAGGTCGAGCTGGTGCTCGACAACTCTTGTGGCACCCTGCCGCTGGAGTTCGAAGAGGTTTCGGTGATGCGGCGCCTGCATCGGGAGCGCGAGGGCGAGTACTTCATCAACCGCGCGCGGGTGCGACGGCTGGATCTGCTGGAGCTGATGGCCGATACCGGGCTGGGCCGCGAGATGCACTCGGTGATCGGCCAAGGCAAGGTCGAGGAGATCCTGCTGTCCAAGCCGCACGAGCGCCGCCGGTTCGTGGAGGAGGCGGCTGGGTTGGGCAAGTACCAGCGACGCCGGGCACGGGCCGAGACCAAGATGGTGCGGGTGGCCTCCGAGCTGGAGCGCGCCCGGGATCTGGAGCGTGAGGTCAAAGCCCGCCTGCGGCCGTTGTCGATCCAGGCCACCGCGGCCGACCGGGCGGCCAAGCTGGCCGGCGAGATCGCCGTGGGCCGGGTCACCTTGCTGTCGTCGGAGATGCTTACCGAGCAGCGCTCCAGCGCGGGCCTGGATGGACGTCGCGCCGCTGCCGCCCAGACACATGCGGCGGTTGAGAAGAAGCTCGAGGGGCTCGCTGCCCGGCGCGCTCTGGCCGAGTCCGAGCTGACCGGTCTGGCGGCCGCCCAGGAACGCGCGGCGCATTCGTTCTATGCCTTCGAGACCGCCCGCGAGCGACTCGATCTCCAAGCCGGACGGGTCGCCCAGGGGGCAGCGGCTCTGGATCGCGCCCGCGGCCGGCGAACCGCGGCCGCCGAGCGGCTGGCCGCTGACGCCGCCCGCTTCACGGCTGAATCGCTCGAGGCGTCTGCGACCGCCGACCAGGCCGCGTTGGAGGTCGACCGGCTGGGCGTCGGTGATGTGGAGGCAGAGCGGGCGCTGACCGCGCAGGCCGAGGCGGCACTGACCGCTGCGCTCGATGCCCGCCGGGCCTTGGCCGATGCGCAGGGGCAGGTGGCGACCACTCGCCGCGAGGCGGAGCAGTCTGCCGGGCGGCTGGCTGCCCACACCAAGCAGATGGAGACGTTCGCCGGCCGGGCCGAGACCACCGCCCGCGATCTCGAGGGCGCCGGTGCCCTGGCCGAGGCGGCGGCCAAGGCGGGCGAGGCGGCGGCCATGGAGCTTGCGGCTGCGACGGCGGCGGCCACCGCGGCCACTGAGGCAGAGGCGACCGCTGCCGAGAGCGACCGGGCGGCCCGGGCCGCGCTGGACGAACTCACCCACCGCAGCGAGCTGGCGGCGACTCGGCTGGCCGGTCTCGACCGCGCCCTCGAGCGGGGTGAGGGACTGCCACCGGCGGCCCGCTCGCTGCAGGCCGCCGGCGCCAAGCTGGTGGTGGCCGGGATCGAAGCCGAGCAGGGCTACGAGCGGGCCGTGGCGGCGGCGCTGGGGTGGCGGGCCGGCGCCGTGGTAGCCGACAAGGTGGGGGAGGCCATCGAACTGCTGCGGGGCGCTGAAGGCGAGCTGGCGGTGATCCTGGCCGGCGCTGAGTTGCCGGCTGCGGGCAAGGCCCCGGCCCCGGGTGCGCGGCCGTTGCTGGAGGTCGCCACCGTCACCGATCCGGCCGTCGGCCGCCTGATCGCGGGCGTGTGGCTGGTGGACGACCTCTCCCAGGTACGCTCGGGGGTGGCGGTCACAGCGTCGGGCGAGGGTGTCGATGCCGATCGCGGAGAGTTCTGGCGCGCAGCCGATGCGGGCGAAGCGGCATGGCTGAGCGCGCGGGCTGAGCGCGACCGCACCAGGGTGGACATGGATGAGATCGCGGTCGCCGCAAAGGCCGCTGCCTCCCGGGCCGCGGAGGCGGCCGCCACTGCGTCGGCCGCTGCAGCCTCTGCCGGTGCTGCTCGTGATGCCCAGGCCGCCGCGGTCAGCGCCGACACTGCCGCCCGCGAAGCCGCCCGTGCGCTGAGCCTGCGGCGTGAGCAGCTGACCGACGAGCTCGCCCGGTGCGACGCCGCTCGCGATCTGGCCGAGCGAGACCTCGAGACTGAGCGCGCCCGGGCCGCGGCGTTGACGTCCGACCTCGAAGCCCATGAAGCGCTGGAGGCCGAGCGCCGGACGGCTTCAACCTCGGCCGAAGAGCAGCATTCGGGACTGGAGCGGCGCCGCCGTGAAATGGCCGAGCAGGGTGCGGTGATCGCCGCCCAGGTGGCCGGTCTGGGCGAGCGGGTAGCCCGTGGACGGGCGGAGTTCGAGCGCCTTCAGGCGGCTGCTGCCGAGGCCACCGCGACTGCGCTGCGAGCCGTCGAGTTGGGGGAGATCGCCGCTGACTTGGCGCCGGAGTGTGAGGCAATCTCCGCCAAGCTGGCGTTGGCAGCTCAGGCAGCCAACGAGCTTCGTACCCCGGCCAGGGCCGGGGTGGAGTCGATCGAGCGGCGGGCGTCCGAGCTGTCCACCGAGCTGCAGGCCTGTGCCGAGCTCGAGGCCGCCGAGCAGGCGGCCTCCCGAGCTGCGACCGCTGCCGCCACCGAGATCGAGGTTTCGCTGGGTCGATCGGCCGAGCGGGTGTCCGAGCTCGGCCGCCGCCGATCCGAGATTGCCGCCGCCCACGAGCTGGAGCTGTCGGAGCCCGAGCAGCCGATGCAGCCGGACGAATCCTCGGCACTCGCGGCGCGTCTGGAGCGGCTTGAGCGGCGCCGGGAAAGCCTGGGAGCGGTGAACCCCTTGGCGGCCGAGGAGTATGAGGCCGAGAAGGTGCGGGTGGATGAGCTCTCGACCCAATGTGATGATCTGGACCGCTCGCTCAAGGAGCTGCGTAGCCTGGTGCGGGATTTGACTCAGACGATCGACGCCCGTTTCGACGAGACGTTCAAGCAGGTGGCGCACCACTTCTCCGAGACGGTGGGCACGCTGTTTCCCGGTGGCAGTGGCCGGCTACGGCTGACCGACGACGTGGTCGAGGCGCCGGTACGCGCAGCCGAGGACGGCGAGGAGCCCGCCGAGGACGCCGAGGATCAGCTCCCGGCGGAGCGGCCGGAACCGGGAATCGAGCTCGAGGTGCGGCCGGCCGGCAAGCGCATCGAGTCGCTGTCGCTGCTTTCGGGCGGCGAGAAGTCGCTGACGGCGATTGCATTTCAGTTTTCGCTGATGCTCACCAAGCCTTCTCCGTTCTACGTGCTGGACGAGGTGGAGGCGGCGCTGGACGACGCCAACATCGAGCGTTTCTTGTCGCTTCTGCGGGCCTATCAGTCGCGGGCCCAGTTCATCGTCATCACCCATCAGCGGCGCACGATGGAGGTGGCCGACGTGCTCTACGGCGTCAGCATGGCGGGCGACGGTGAGTCGCGGGTGCTGTCGCGGCGCATGTCAGACAGCCTGGAGCCAGCGCCAGAGGTCGTCGGGTAGCTCCACTTCGGCTCGCGCCACGCTGGCGCGGTAACGATCGGCGGAGTGGGCTCCGGGCAGGCGGTTGTCGCCGGCTGCCGCCCGTATCGCATCCATCGGAGCGGCCACCGGCGCTGCCAGGAGCGCCACGGCGGCGTGGCCGTGCTCCCCGGCCAGGCTGCGGCAGAGCGTCTCTACCAGCAGCGCCAGCGCGAATCCCTTGTAGGCCTGGTCATCGCCGAACGGCATCACCCCGGCGGTTTCAGCCTCGATCTGGCTGGGATCGGTGGTGGGGCGACCGTCGTGGGTGACCGCCGCGCCTTGAGGAAGCGCCACGCCGGTGGCGATCGCCTTCAGTACAGATCCGTAGGTGACGCGGCCCATGGAGACGTCGATCACGTCGGGTTCGGGATCGCCGGGGAGTGCGAGGCAGAGTGGGTTGGTGCCCAAGAGCGGACCTCCGCCGGAGGGGTGGGAGATCCGCGCGGTGGATGTCGCGGTCAGCAGGCATACCAGGCCTCGGCGCGCCACCCGTGCTGCGAAGTACCCGAGCCGGCCGGTGGGGAAACAGTCGCCGACCACGACCACCCGCGCCCCCGCCGGGGGGTGTTCCAGCTCGGCGTCGATGGCGGCGGCCAGCGCCGTGTATCCCACCGATCCGCCGGCGTCATAGCGGGCCAAGCCTTGATCGCGCGATTCGAGGGCCAGCCGTGGCTTGGGGTCGAGCCCTGGGCGCGCTGACAGCCACCGCAGCCGCTCGACGCCGTGCCCGGTGGCGCCGCGCATCTCGGCGTCCACGAAGTGATCGACCAGCAGGTCGGCATCGGTGGGAGAAAAGCCGAGAGCCAGCGCGCGTCCGGTCATGGCGGTGCGCAGGTCGGTGAGCGGAACCGTCGTCACCCCCACACACTACGATCTGCGCCTGTGACGCGCACATGGCAGGCAATGTTCAACACCGGCGAGGAGGCGCCGCCTGAGCCCGAACCCGAGGCTCGCTCGGGCGGCATGTTCTCGCGACTGCGCGATTCGATCGGCCGTAGCCGCCGGGCGATGAGCCAGCAGCTGGCCGGGGTGGTGCTGAATCCGGCCGATCCAGATGTGTGGGAGCAGCTGGAGCTCGCACTGATCGCAGCCGACTGCGGCGTGCCCGCGACCGTGACCGTGATCGAGCGGCTGGAGGCCGAGTCCGCCGCCGGGCGGCTGACCACGTCGGCCGATCTCACCGGGCGGCTGACCGAGATCGTGGCCGAGTTGATGACTCCCGAGGGAGATGCCAGGATCGATGTCACCCACTCGCCGTCAGTGATTCTGATGACCGGCGTCAACGGCACCGGCAAGACCACCTCTATCGGCAAGATCGCCTGGCATCTGCGCGAGGCCGGCAAGACCTGTGTGATCGGCGCCGGTGACACCTTCCGGGCTGCAGCCGGTGAGCAGCTGGAGACGTGGGCGGAGCGGGCCGGCGCTGATTTCGTGTCGTCCGAGTCGGGAGCCGACCCCGCCGCGGTGGCCTTCGATGCGGTGGCAGCCGCCCAGGCCCGGCAGCGTGACGTGGTCATCATCGACACCGCTGGACGGCTGCACACCCAGGATCACCTGATGCAGGAGCTCGGCAAGATCCACCGCGTGATCGGTCGCCGGATCGAGGACGCGCCGCACGAGGTGCTGCTGACGATCGATGCCACCACCGGCCAGAACGGGCTTCAGCAAGCGCGGCTTTTCACCGAGGCGGTGGACGTCACCGGGCTGGTACTGACGAAGCTGGACGGCACCGCCAAGGGCGGCATCGCGTTGGCGATCGCTCACGAGCTGGGCACGCCGGTGAAGCTGATCGGCGTCGGCGAGGCTGTCGAAGACCTGCGCCCCTTCGACCCCATCGACTTCGCCCGCGCCCTCTTCGGTGAATAAAAGGTGCCAGGCACCTTTTATTCACCTTACGGTCTAGGCTGTAGCCATGTTTGACTCCCTCTCAGATCGCCTCGGGGCGACCCTCGACGGCCTCAAGGGCAAGGGCCGGCTGAGCGAGCAGGACATCGACGCGGCCATGCGCGAGATCCGTCTGGCGCTGCTGGAGGCCGACGTCAACTTTACGGTGGTCAAGCAGTTCGTGGCCGGCGTCAAGGAGCGGGCGATGGGTTCCGAGGTGCTGGACAGCCTGACCCCCGGCCAGCAGGTGGTGAAGATCGTTCACGAGCAGCTGACCGAGCTGATGGGGAGCGCCGGCAGCGGCCTCTCGTTCTCGAACCGCCCGCCCACCGTGATCCTGATGGCGGGCCTTCAGGGTTCGGGTAAGACCACCGCCAGCGGCAAGCTGGCGCGGCTTCTGGCGAAGCAGAAGAAGACCCCGGCGATGGTGGCCTGCGACGTCTACCGGCCGGCCGCCATCCAGCAGCTGCAGACGCTGGGCAAGTCGCTGCAGGTGCCGGTGTTCGATCGCGGCACCGACGCCGACCCGGTCGAGACGGCGGTGTGGGGCATCGAGCAGGCGAAGGCCCAGGGCCGCGACACGGTGATCGTCGACACCGCCGGGCGCCTGCACATCGACGAGAACCTGATGGACGAGCTGGTGCGGATGAAGGCCGCCACCAAGCCGCACAACGTGCTGCTGGTGCTCGACTCCATGACCGGCCAGGACGCGGTCAATGTCGCCCAGCAGTTCGCCGAGGCGGTCGACTACGACGGTGTGATCCTGACCAAGCTGGACGGCGACGCTCGAGGTGGTGCCGCCTTGGCGGTGCGCGCGGTCACCGGAAAGCCGATCAAGTTCGTGTCGGTCGGCGAGAAGCTCGACCAGCTGGAGCCGTTCCATCCCGACCGGATGGCGTCGCGGATCCTCGGTATGGGCGACGTGATGGGCCTGATCGAGCGCGCCCAAGAGCAGTTCGACGAGAAGGAAGCCGCCGAGATGGAGGCCAAGCTGCGGTCGGCCGACTTCACGCTGGAGGATTTCTTGCAGCAGCTCCGGCAGGTCAAGAAGATGACATCGGGCCAGGGGATGGCCGGGCTTTTGGGGATGCTCCCCGGTGTCGGCCGCCAGGTCAAGAACATGAAAGTGGACGAGCGCCAGTTCGACCGGGTGGAGGCGATCATTCTGGCCATGACACCGGCCGAGCGTCGCAATCACCGGATCATCGACGGCTCTCGCCGCCGCCGGATTGCGGCCGGTAGCGGCACCAATGTTCAGACCGTCAACCAGATGCTGGGGCAGTTCAAGCAGGTGCAGCGGATGATGAAACAGGTCGGCCGCGGTAAGATGCCTCAGTTTCCGGGAATGCAACGGAGGTAATGTGGCTGTCAAGATCCGCTTAGCGCGGCATGGTTCCAAGAAGAATCCGGTCTATCGGGTGGTTGTCGCGGACTCGCGAAATCCTCGCGACGGGCGCACGCTCGAGACGATCGGCCGGTACAACCCGCAGCCCGATCCGTCGCTGATCGACATCGATACGGAGCGCGCTCGCGACTGGATCAGCAAGGGAGCTCAGCCGACCGAGACGGTGGCGAAGCTGCTCAAGCTCGCCGGCGTGTAGCACCGGCGATGGACGAGCTGCTCGCTCACCTCGCACGGCAACTGGTCGCGCATCCCGATCAGGTGCGGGTCGACCAATCCGAGTCGGAGTCCGGTGATCTGCTGCTGGAGCTGCACGTCGCCCAGGAGGACCTGGGCAAGGTGATCGGGAAGCAGGGCCGGATCGCCCGGGCTCTGCGCACGATCGTCAAGGCAGCCGCGGTGCGCAGCGGCCGTCGCGTGCATGTCGACATCGCCGAATAGCAGCCCCCGCCCATGGCGGCCGGCTGAGATCGTGGTCGGCCGTGTGGGGCGGCCGCACGGGCTGGACGGTGCCTTCAAGCTGGAGGGGCATGGCGGCGCGGTGCCGTTGCGAGCGGGCACGCCGATCAAGGTGGCAGGGCGCAGCGTGGTCATCGCCGAGCGCCGCGGCAGCGACGAGCGGCCGATCCTGCGGCTCGGCATCGCGGCCACCCGGGAGGCGGCCGAGGAGCTTCGCGGATCGGAGGTGAGCGTGCCCACCGACACGCTTCCCGAGCCGGACGACGACGAGTACTTCCACATCGACCTGATCGGCTGCGAGGTGTTCTCGGGTACACGCCTGCTGGGGACGGTCACGACGGTGCACCCCTACCCCGCCAACGACGTGCTCGAGCTCGTCGGCCAGGACGGCGCGGTGCTGGTGCCGTTCGCCGCGGACGTGGTGGAACAGGTGGATCTGGATGCTCGCCGGATCGACGTGCGTGAGGACTTCCTGTGAGCCTCGGCATCGACGTGTTCACGCTCTTCCCCAACCAGTTCGACTGGCTGCGGGACGTGCGCCCGGTGCGAAACGTGCTCGAGTCGGGCGCACTCGACCTGCGCATCTTCGACTTGCGTGAGCAGGGCCTGGGCGACTACCGCCAGGTCGACGATGCCCCCTACGGCGGGGGAGCGGGCATGGTGATCCGCGTCGACGTGGTGTGCGCCGCTCTGGAGGCCGCCTACGCCACTTCGATCGAGCAGATCCGAGAAGAGCGCCGGGTGGTGGTGTTGACCCCGGTGGGTCAGACGTTCTCCGAGCAGGCCGCGGTGTCCTACGCCGAGGGCGGCGATTTCACGCTGCTGTGCGGACGGTACGAGGGGTTTGATCAACGCGTCCACGATCACATTGCGACCGAGGAGTTGTCGCTCGGCCCGTACGTGCTGTCCGGAGGCGAGCTGGCCGCGATGGTGGTGATCGATGCGGTGGTGCGGCGGCTGCCAGGGGCGCTGGGTAAGGAGGAGAGCCACCGCAACGACTCCTACTCCGAGGCCATGGGCGGCCGCCCCGAGCACCCGCACTACACCCGCCCCGAGCTGTATCGGGGCTGGGGTGTGCCCCAGGTGCTGCTGTCGGGCGACCACGGTCGCGTGGCCGAGTGGCGTGAGATGCAGTCTCGGGTCAGAGGTGGTTCCCATTTGTGAGGCCTCAGGGCAGCGGGTAGCATGCGTCGGTCATGACGGTGATCTCTGATATCGAAGACCGACAGCTGCGTGAGTTGCCCGAGTTCAAAGCGGGCGACACCGTGCGCGTGCACTTCAAGGTGATCGAGGGCCAGCGCCAGCGCGTTCAGGTCTTCGAAGGCGTTTGTATCGCCCGCCAGGGCGCGGGGGTGCGCGAGACGTTCACGGTACGTAAGCAGTCGTTCGGGGTGGGCGTGGAGCGGACGTTCCCCTTCCACTCACCGAAGATCGCGAAGATCGACGTCGCCGCTATCGGTGACGTCAGCCGAGCCAAGCTGTACTACCTGCGCGGCAAGGTCGGCAAAGCGGCTCGGGTACGCGAGAAGTCTCGATAGTGGCCGGCCCCGACGTGGGGTCACCCGTGGATCCAGAGTTCCCGGCCCAGCCGGATGCTCCCGAAGCTCTCCCCGACGACGCGTTGGTGGAGCCCACCAAGAAGCGTGGCATGCATCCGGTGCTGGAGCTGCTGGTGATTCTGGCGGTGGCGTTCGGTCTGGCGTATGTCGTCCAGGGCTGGGTGATCAAGCCCTACCGGATTCCGACGGTGTCGATGGTGCCGACGCTGAAGGTCGGCGACATGGTGCTGGCAAACCGGTTCATCTACCACCTGCACTCGCCGCGCAGGGGAGACGTGATCGTCTTTCACCCGCCCGGTCACGGAGACATTCCGTCCAACGGCGCCAAAACCGAGGCGAGCGTCAACTACATCAAGCGCATCATCGGCCTGCCGGGTGACTGGGTGCAGATCCGCAAAGGCCTGGTGTCGATCTGTACTGCCAAGGATGTCGGTTGCCAGCGGCTGAACGAGCCGTACGTCAACCAGCACCCGGCTGACACATCGTCCAACGGGGACTACCACGTGCCTCAGGGTGAGTACTTCATGATGGGCGATAACCGCGCCGACTCCGAGGACAGCCGCGTGTGGGGGTTCTTGCCGCGACGAAACATCATCGGCAAGGCGTTCGTGGTGTATTGGCCGCTGGATCGGCTTGGCTTTCTGTAGACACTCGGCACAGCTCGTTACCGCGGGCGTCCGTTTCGCGGGGTACGGTTGACGGCATGCCAGCAACCGCCTCTCGTCGCCGTCGCCGCCACCCGGGAACGCGCCTGCTCAAGCACGACCGATCGTTGGGCGCGCGCTTCGTCGCGGGCGCCGACGAGGCCGGCCGGGGGTGTCTGGCGGGGCCGCTGGTGGCAGCCGCTGTGTGCCTCGACACCCACCAGCTGACGGGGGCTCGCGCCCGGCCGCTGGCGGATCTGAACGACTCCAAGCAGCACTCGGCTGCTCGCCGCGAGGAGTTGTACGCGGCGGTGCTGGCATCTGCCGCGCAGGTGTGCGTGGTGGTGGTGCCGGCGGGCGAGATCGATCGCCGCGGTCTGCATCGCTCCAATCTGTACGCGCTGGAGCGGGCGCTACGGGGCCTGGATCCTGCGCCCGACATCTGTCTGACCGACGGCTTCCGGCTTCCGGTCGATGATTTCGCCCACACCGCGGTGGTGCGCGGCGATGCCACCAGTGCCGCGATCGCAGCGGCGTCGATCGTCGCCAAGGTCACCCGCGACACGTTCATGCACAGGATGGCCAAGAGCTTCCCTGAGTATGGATTCGAGTCGCATGTCGGTTACATCACCCGTGAGCACACGCTCGCGGTGCGCACTCACGGTACGACTCCGCTTCACCGGCGCTCCTTCGCAGCTATGGCGTATGAGCAGCTGGATTTCGATTTCGCCGGCTGATCGGGGCCGCTGGGCCGAGCTGGCGGCGGCGTGGTGGCTGCGCACCCGAGGGTATCGGGTGCTCGCCCGCAATCTGCGCGTCGGCGGTCGGGAGGTCGATGTGCTGGCTCGGCGTGGCGATGTGCTGGTGGTGTGCGAGGTCAAGGCCCGTCGGCACCACGGTCGTGGCACCGCGCTGGAGGCGGTCAACGACGCCAAACAGCGTCGGCTGCTCGAGGCCGGCGAGCTGTTACTGACGCGGCATCCGGATGCCCGAGAGCTGCGCTTTGACGTGATCACGGTGGACGGCTGGAGGCTTCGGCATATTCCCGGCGCGTTTGGCTGACAGTTTCGGCACGGGTCGTTTCTGACACGTGCGAGGGGCGGGGGAAAGACTCCGCCTCATGGTTGCCCGCGCCCACACATTCTGGCTCGCCGGCCTCGACGCCCGTCGGGTCGAGGTCGAGGCCCATGCCTACCGTGGCGCCCCCGCGTTTCGGGTGGTGGGGCTGGCCGACCGGGCGCTCCAGGAGGCGCGGGAGCGGGTGCGCAGTGGCGTGACCTCGGCGCGGTTTCGGTTCCCCAAGTCACGGCTGGTGGTGAATCTCGCCCCGGCACAGGAGCGAAAGGAGGGCACCGGCCTCGACCTGGCGATCGCGCTGGCGGTGCTGGCGGCCTCCGGCCAAGCTCCACCCGAGCAGGTCGATTCGGTGGCTGCGGTGGCCGAGTTGGGTCTCGACGGCGGCCTGCGGCCGGTGAGAGGCGCGCTCGCGATTGCCGAAAGCGCCGCGGCCGCCGGCATCGAGCGAGTGGTGATGGCGCCTGAGAATGCCGCTGAGGCTGCTCTGGTGTCCGGTGTGACGGCGATTGCTGCACGATCGCTCAACGAGGCAGTCGACATTCTCTGCGGTCGGGCCGAGTCGGCTCCCGTTCCGGCGTTGCGCTCGGCGGACGCCTCGCGCTGGCCCGATCTGGGTGAGGTGCGCGGGCAGCCACGTGCTCGGCGGGCACTCGAGATCGCGGCTGCCGGGAGCCACAATCTGCTGATGTGCGGGCCGCCGGGGTCGGGCAAGACGATGCTGGCCCGCCGTCTGGGTGGGATCCTGCCTCCGCCCACCGCCGCCGAGACGCTCGAGATCTCGCGGGTGCATTCGGCTGCGGGCCTGTTGGCACCTGGTGACCGTGCGGTTCACCGGCCGTTTCGCGCCCCTCATCACAGTGCCTCGTCTGCCGCGCTCGTCGGCGGGGCGAGCCTTCGCCCCGGCGAGGTGGCGCTGGCACATCGGGGAGTGCTGTTTCTGGACGAGCTGCCCGAGTTTGCTCGACCGGCGCTCGAGGCGCTGCGAGTGCCTCTGGAGGACGGCAGGGTTGAGATCGCACGGGCCTGGGGAAGGGCGGTGATGCCGTCGCGCTGCATCGTGGTGGCGGCGATGAATCCGTGCCCGTGCGGCCACCTGGGAGACCCCGGGCATGACTGCAGCTGCCCGCCGCAGCGGCTGTCGGCGTACCGGTCACGGCTCAGCGGGCCGCTGCTCGACCGTTTTGATCTGCGTGTCGATGCTCCTCGCATCGACGCCCACGGCGCTCCCGGGGAGGACACCCAGACGGTGGCCGCTCGCGTCGCCGTGGCCCGCGAGGTGATCGCTGACAGACCGCCGCAGCTGTCCGCCGCCGCCGACGGGCTGCTCGACCGCGCGGTGCGGGTGGGGAAGCTCTCCGGGCGCGCCTCTGACCGGGCCACAGCCGTGGCCCGCAGCATCGCCGCGCTGGCCGGGCACGAGCTGATCGACGCCGACCACATGGCCGAGGCGCTCAGCTATCGGGGGTCGGTGTGAGCAGCGACGCGGGTGTGCGGATTGCGATCGCGGCAGCGGCGGCTGCCGTCGAGCCTTCGCGACTGGCTCGCCGCGCGGGCGGCTGTGATGCGCTGGCGGGCGCCTCGGCAGCGCGGCTTCGCCGCATGGGCGTACCCGAGGAGTTCATCCTCGAGCTGGCCAAGGTGCGGGCGATGGACGTGACCGCCTACCGTGCCGAGCTGGCCGAGCGAGGGATCAGCTGTCACGGGTTCGGCGAGCCCGGCTATCCCGCCGTGCTCTCTCATCTCGCAGACCCGCCGGTGGCGCTGTTCGTTCGTGGCTCAGGGCCGGCGCTTGACTCGGGTCCGCCCAGGATCTCGATCGTGGGGTCGCGCCATCCCAGCGACCACGGCCTTCGGCTGACCCGGGAGCTGGGAGAGTTCGCGGCGTCCAACGGCGTCCCGGTGGTGAGCGGAATCGCCCTGGGCATCGATGCGGCCGCACACGCCGGCGCTCTGGCCGGTGGCGGACCCACCTATGCGGTGCTCGGATGCGGGGTCGATGTCGTCTATCCGCGCACCAACATGCGGCTGTTTCAACGGGTGCTGGAGCACGGGCTGGTGGTCTCGGAGTACCCGCCGGGAGTGACGCCGGCACCGTGGCGGTTTCCCGCTCGAAACCGGATCATCGCGGCGCTTTCGGACACGCTCCTGGTGGTCGAGGCACGCAGTCGCAGCGGCGCGTTGATCACCGCCGACCAGGCCCTCGACCTGGGCCGTGATGTGCTGGCTGTCCCCGGCTCACCGGCAGTTGCGGGTGCGGCGGGCACCAACGGGTTGATCAGGGCGGGCGCCGGCTTGATCGAAGGCTGCGAGGACCTCGCGGGCTGGCTGGGGATCGATCCCCGGCGCGTGGGTGCGGCGGTGCTGCCAGAGCAGCTGGCACCGGTGATGGCAGAGGTGGCGCGTGAGCCGATCGGCGTGGACGGCCTGTGTGAGCGACTGGGAATGACGGCAGCCGACGTGGCGGCGGCGGTCACCAGGCTCGAGCTCGACGGCTGGGTGCTGCGAGACCGTCACGGCCGGATCGTGCCGCTGCGCCGCGTTACCACCTCCGCGTGACCTCAATAACCGATCCTCATCGCCGACTATCTGCGGGTCGTGACGAGTGCCCTGAATCCGTGGACCGCAGCCGACCTCGAATCGGCCCTGGGCCGCGCGCCACGACCCATGGATCTCGTTCGCCCGCTGTCGCAACTGACGGGTGAACGGGTGCTGGTGACCGGTGCTGCGGGCAGCATCGGCACCGAGGTGGTGCGGCTGCTGACAGACGCCGGCGGAACGCCTCGGGCAACTGACGTCGATCAGCTGGATGTTCGCCTGAGGAGCTCGGTGCAGCGCGTCTTCGGCCTCTATCGCCCGACGGTGGTGTTCCATCTCGCCGGCGCCAAGCACGCGCCCGAAGGCGAGCTCGATCCCCAGTCGGTGTTGGAGGTCAATGCCGTCGGCACCGAGAACGTGATCGCCGCGGCGACGGTGGTGGGCGCTCGGGTGGTGACCGCCAGCACCTGCAAGGCCTGCGATCCAGAGACGGCCTACGGTGCCAGCAAGCTGCTCGCCGAGCGGCTCACCCTCGCAGCCGGCGGGAACGTTGCCCGGTTCTACAACGTGGTCGAGACCGCGGGCAACGTGTTCGAGATCTGGGGTCGCGTGCCGCCGACGGCGCCGCTTCCGGTGACCGCCTGCAACCGCTACTTCATCACCCTCGCAGAGGCCACCGCATTGATGTTTTGGGCGGCGATGGCGCCGCATGGCCGCTACACCATCAATCCCGGCCAGCCGCGGTTCATCCCGCAGGTCGCCGCCGACCTGTATCCCGGTCGAGCGGTGGAGGAGCGGCCGCCGCGGCGCGGCGATCGGGTAACCGAGCCTCGCCACGCGGCGTGTGAGCAGGTGCAGCAGGTATCGGGCGCGCTCGAGCAGGTGTGGGGCCCGCACGACGCCTTCGGTGACTCCCGCCCGGCCACGCGCGCGCGGCATGAGCGGCGAGCCCACCGTCACCTGCATCGTCTCGGCCCACAACTACGGCCGGTATCTGGGCGCCGCCATCGAGAGCGTGCTCGCCCAGACCTATCCCGCCGGAGCTGATCGAGGTGATCGTCGTCGACGACGGCTCGACCGACGACACGCCGATGTCGCCGCGCGCTACGCGACCGCGTCACCTACATCCAAAAGCCCAACGGCGGTCTGCTCTCCACCATCAACCGCGGCCTGGAGGCGGCGACTGGGGAGCTGATCTCGTTTCTGTCGGCCGATGACACGTGGGTGCCGAGCAAGACCGAGCGGCAGGTCGCCTACCTCGCCGAGCACCCCCGGGTGGGACTCGTCCACAGCGACATGGTGGTCATGGACGACCAGGGGACGTGCCTGCATCCATCGTTTCTCGAGGCGTTCGAGGTGCCGACCGTCGAGGGCGCGATCCTGCCGGTGCTGCTCCAGCGAAACGTCGTCTCGGGCGGCCCGCTGATGGTGCGGGCATCGCTGGTCGACCGGTTCGCGCCGATCGTCCCGGAGCTGGCGGCCTGGGAGGACTGGTGGATCGCGTTTCACGTGGCACAGGTGGCCGAGATCGGCCTGATCCGCGAGCCGCTCTATCGCTACCGCCGCCACGCCGACAACATGAATCTGGGCTCGTCGGGCTCGAAGCTCCAGCAGATCGTCGGCGCGGAGCTTCCGTTTCGCCGCTACATGCTCACCTCGCTGCCGCCTGGCGCCGTCACCCCGGGCGAGCTGCTGGCCGGGCTACAGCGCCATGGTCCACCTCGCCTCGAACGTCTCGCACCATCTCGGCGTGACGCTGGAATCGCTGCTGCCGGTCGACGATGCCCGCCGCGAGGCCATGCCGGCTGCGGGTCGCGGCAGCTGACGCCGGGAGCGCAGGGGAGACGTGGCGCTGGCGGCCTGCGACCTGGTCGCCGCGCTCGCGCACAACCCGTGGGACGGCGACGTGGCCACTCGGATCCAGTCCATCCAAGGAGGTGCGGCGTGATCTCACCGCTGGCACTGATCGGCGAGCCACCGGAGATGCGGGGCTTCGAGGGCGACGGCATCGCTCCGGAGATCGCGCCCGACGCTCGCATCGAGGCGTTCGTCACCGTCGATGCCGGCGTGGAGCGAGCCACCCGCGTCGGCCATCGCACCTGGCTGATGAAGAAGGTGCACGTCGGTCACGACTGCGAGATCGGCGACGACTGCGAGATCGCTCCGATGACCGCCATCGCCGGCCACTGCACGATTGGTGACCGGGTCAGGATCGGCGTGGGCGTGATGATCCGCCCCTACATCACGATCGGCGACGACGCGCGGCTGGGAGCCGGAGCGGTGGTCGTCAAGGACGTTCCCGCCGGTGAGGTGTGGGCCGGAAACCCGGCGCGACGGCTGCCGCCGAAGGCAGGCTGAGGTGAGGGCCTCGGTGATCGTGCCGATCCGCGGTGACCTCGACCAGGCCTGGCAGTGCTTCGTGTCGCTGGCACGACTGCCCGAGTCGCCGAGTCACGAGATCGTGATCGTCGACGACGGCGCAGTCGGCCTGGAGCGCTGATGGAGCGGCTGGGCGGCAGTGTCCGGTGATCGAGACCGGGGAGGTGTCGGGTTCGCGGCGGCCGTGAACTGCGGCGCTACAGCTGCGTCCGGCGATGTCCTGGTGATTCTGCGAGACACGCCGGAGGTGGAGGCGGGGTGGCTGGGCCCGCTGCGTCGACGCGATTGGCGGACGATGTGGTGCTCGCGAGCGGCGTTGCGGCCGGGCAGGCAGGTGCACACCCGGTGGAGAGCCCGGTTGTGGCGGTCGAGCGCGCGATCTTTACGGCGGTCGGCGGCTGCCCGCAGGTCGGGGACGCGTACGCCCTGCCGGCGCTGTGCGCCGAGGCGGCGCGACACGGCCGGGTGACTGCGGTGCGGGAATGCGTGGTCATGCCGGCGAGCAGGAAGCCCGGCCCGCCGCGCCACGATCGGGCGCGTGGGCCCGAGCTCAGCATCGTGATCCCGACGCTCGACGCCGCAGGCGAGCGGGTTGGCGTCGTGCCTGCGCGCGATCGCGTGCACGACTCCCGGAGACCCACGAGGTGATCGTGGTGGACAACGGCTCGTCGCCCCAGGGGTACACGGCGCCGGTGAACGCCGGTATCCGGGCCGCCGTCGGTCGGTACGTGGTGGTGATGAACGACGATGTCGAGCCGCTCCCGGGCTGGTGGCCACCGCTGCGGGCGGGGCTTGATGCGGGGGCATCGGTGACGTTTCCCACGACCATCGACACCGCCATGCGGACAGACTTCGCCGCGTGGTGCTTCGCCCTCTCGCAGGGCACGATTGACCGCTTCGGGGTGGCTCGCGGGCAGTTCTTCGACATGCGGTTCAGCGTCTGGTACCAGGACACCGATCTGCTCGTACGCCTGCGGCAGGCGGGGCTTCCGCCGGTGCTCGTCTCGGAGTCACGCATCCGCCACGCCCTCTCGCAGACGGTCAACACACCGGTGCCCGAGCTGGCGGCCTGGATCCGGCCGAGAAGTGGCCTCGTGATCAGCAGCGTTTTCAGGACAAGCACCCCCACGACGGTGATCACGCCGCTCGGCGCCTGAGCGGGCGTTGGTAAACTCCGCCGCGCCGAGGGGTGTAGCTCAGTTGGTAGAGCGGCGGTCTCCAAAACCGTAGGTCGAGGGTTCGAGTCCTTCCACCCCTGTGATGTCTGCACACCCGTTGTGCTTTCCGTGAAGCGGGGATCAAAACCTGATCTGCGGGCTGGCAGACTTCCTGCATGGCCGACGAGCTTGCCGAACTGATCGTGTCCGATGCCGCCGCCTGGCGGGCGTGGCTGGAGGCGCACCACGCCGACTCGCGGGGCGTACGGCTCGTACTGGCCAAGAAGGGCACCACACAGCCGACCAGCCTCAGCTACGACCAGGCCCTGGACGAGGCGCTTTGCTTCGGATGGATCGACGGGCAGGTCAAGCGCCGCGACGAGGGCACGTATTACCAGCGCTTCACGCGGCGGCGCACGCGCAGCCCCTGGTCGAAGCGCAATGTCGGCATCGTCGCCCGCCTGCTCGAGGATGGCCGCATGCGGCCCGCGGGGCAGGCCGAGATCGATCGGGCGCAGGCTGACGGGCGCTGGGAGGCGGCCTACGCCGGCGCGGCCACGATCGAGGTGCCCGCCGACCTGGCGGCCGCGCTTGCCGCCAACCGCGACGCCAAGCGGATGTTCGGGCAGCTCAGCAGCCAGAACCGCTACGCCATCCTCTACCGGCTGACGACCGCCAAACGGGCCGACACGCGGGCGCGGCGGGTCGAGCAGTTCACGGAAATGCTCGCCCGCGGCGAGACCTTCTACCCGCAGAAGCTCCCGCCGGCCTGAACGCGGCGACGTCACGCACATCTGGCGGGATACTTCGTTGCGCGTGTGCCAGAGGCGTAGAATTGGTACATGTGGGCGATCATCCAACGGATCGAGTTGTCGATTCCGGGCGCCGTACTCCTGTGCCTGCTGACCATCCCGGTCGTACTGCACCCGGCGTGGCCGATCGTGTTGTTCCCGATCGTCGTCTACGCGATCGTGGTGATCGGAGCGATCGATCGATACCGGCGACGCCACGAGAAGCGCCCTCACCGCGGAACGATCTGAGCGTGGCCGCGTGCGCCTAGAGCCAGTCTGCGAGTTCGTTTGGAGCTACGACGAGGACGTCCGTGTGAAAGCGCCCGGCTACGACCTCATCAGCCCGTATAGCGGCGAGGAAGGCATCGCCTACGGGGAGGGCCGTGGAACAGTCGGCGGGCGGATCACCGGAAACGCCGTGTGGTCGAACTATCCTCGTCGTCGCAGCGACGGCTGCATGCTGCCCAACGTGCGTGGCCTGATCACCACCGACGATGGCGCGTCGATTCTCTTCGAACTGCACGGGCGCACGGTCTTCGGGGACGACCCGACGGGCCGGCAGAGCCTCGTGGGCTGGTTCGAAGCCGAAGATGAGCGCTATCGCTGGTTGAACGACATCGTCTGCATCGCTGAGGGACGCATCGACGTCGACGGCATGCACGTGCGCGTGTTCGCAGGCGTGCACGAACTCGACGCGTAGTCCGCGTCCCAGAACGCGCCGAGTTCGCTGTCGCCTTCGCTCAGGCCTGCATGCGGATCGCGACGGTGTACTTCGTGACCGACGTGCGGCTCCCAGGGGTGTCGCCGGCGGGCATCGCGCTGAGTGCCGCGTCGCCCTTCTGGTAGTCCGCTTCGTTGTCGAAGAACACGATCGCGAGCGACTTTTCGCCCTCTTCGTCGTGAAGGATGAGGATCTCGGTTGCCGGCACCTCGTCCGGCCGCCCGCCCTCGCCGATCTCCTTGCGCAAATCCTCGATCCGGCTCTTGGTGACGCCGTCAAACCCAACCACTCGTGCGAGTCCCATGCCACCCTCCTGGTAGATGCCGCGATCGTATACCGTGGCGTGCTCCGCTGCCGGTCCGGGTAGAGTCGATCCATGTCGTTGCTCCCCAATCGCGACTCCGACTCACCGCTGGCGTATGGCCTCAAGTCCGGGATCGGGCTTGCGATCCTGCTGGCCATCGGATTCACGGTGGTCGATCTGATCCGCAACGGGAACTTCAACCCGGTGAGCGTGTTGCTGGCCGCGCTGGCCGGCGCCGCACTCGGCTTTCTCGACGCGATGCGGCTACGCAGTCGCCGGTCGAGCCAGTAGCCGCTCGGCCCACTTCCCCAGCGTTGCGATCACCGCAACGCCGATGAAGAACACCCCGATTGCGTACCAGTGCGAGGAGGGGCTGTTGGGATGCTTGCCGACGTATGCGGCGACTTCCCCGACGCACAGCAACGCCAGCGAGCACACGACCAACACCGCCGAGGATCGCACCGGATTCGCGCGGCGCGGGCGAGCGCAGAGCGTCGAGACGAACCATGCCGCCGCGATGGTGATCCACACGGTCGCGAACGCTGCCCACAGGAAATAGAGCGCGCGGGGCGGCATGGGAGCATCGACCACCATCTTTGATGCTCCCGTTCGCAACAGCACGAACGTGGTGACGAGGCCCACGAGCAGCACGGCGGTGACGGCGATTCTCTGTGACATGTGCTCTTCCAGAATACATAGAACTGCATAGTGTGCAACTCTGGGCAGCAATCGGCCTATCGTCGAACGAGCGGGATACCCCCGACGCGAGTCAGGTGGCCCCATTGCAGACTTGACCAATGGACGTGATCGGTGCCCTGATCGGATTGGCCGGATTCACCGGCGCGCTGGGAGCTGCTGCCGGTGCGTTGATCGCGGCGGTGATCCTCCGCCGGGCGCAGCATCCGACTCGGGCAGCTCGGATCGCCGCGTGGTCGTGGGCAGCGATCCTCGCGGTCGGCGGGCTGGTGCTCGCCGTCGCCGCTGTGCGTTTCTCACCGCCTGACGCCCTCAACGTGGCGGTCGGTGCGATGTTCGTGTGGATGGGCGCGGTGAACGCCGTCAGCGGGGCGGTCACGATCGACGAGGTGGTGAAGTCGCGTCGACGTGAAGCCCCCGCGAGGCGCTAGCTCTCCGGCGGCACTTGGCTGCCGATACTGAAGCCGAACTCGGTCTTCTCGTCCTCCCACACAACCAACTGCGTGATCTCCTCCATGGGGACGAACCGGGCGTGGCCGTCGCCGAACTCGATCAGCACCATCGTGTCGTCGATCACGGTCGTCTGGGTGACGCCCTCGTCCACGCCGGTGGAGCGCAAAACGACATCCACGCGTCCGCTTCCTCGCAGCTCTTCGAATCGCTCGAAGAACTGTGCAAGCACCCGCAGTGACCGCTTGTCAAACACGCCTTTGAGCCTACACGAGGTACTCAGCCATGTGTCTCGGCGGTGACGCTGGCAGCGTGAACATCGAGGCAGTCCTGCCTCGGCCGGGCCCCTACCGTGGGCAAAGGGGTAGCCGTGCTTCCCGGGGCGATGAGGGGACGCACCGGGAGGCACGGTCGGGGTCCCTTCAGCCTGGGGATGCCAATTGGCAATCGGTGACACCGCCAATTGGCGATGCCCCGCGCGTCCAACAACAACGAACGTGGCGCCGCCCCCGGAGAGGGGCGACGCCACGTGGTGTTGCTAGCGGCCGCACTTGGCGGCGAGCGCCATCTGTACGTACGTGGTGGATTCGTCCGCCGAGCCGATCACGGGGTCGAGTCCCACCGGCGTTCCGACGGCATCGCACATCGGATCGCTGTTTGCAGTCCACGTCTCGGTGAACGTGCAGCTGGCGTTGGGCGCGAGCGCCTGTCCGCTGCAGGTGTCGTTCGAGAGCGCGTATCCACCATCTGCCCAGCCGTTGAGCACCAGGGGCAGCGAAGCCGTTCCGCCGGCGTTCTTGACGGTGAACGTCTTGGCCAGCGTCTTGATCTGCCCGAAGTCGAAGCTGTAGGAGTTGGTGCCTGCCGACGTGCTGGTCAGCGTGCCTGGGGTGACCTGCAGGTTGGCCGGCCCTGTGGAGCCGACGCCGCCAGTGCCACCAGTACCGCCAGTGCCACCAGTACCGCCAGTGCCACCAGTACCGCCAGTACCGCCAGTCCGCCAGTACCGCCAGTGCCACCAGTACCGCCAGTGCCACCAGTACCGCCGGTGCCACCCGTGCCGCCGGTGCTCGCACCGGTGCTGGTACCCGTGAGGGTCACGCCGGTGTTAAGCCCGTGCCGGTGCCATCGATGCCACCACGACCAGTGCATGCCCGCCGCGGAGAGCGTCGCGACGTCGTTCTGTCCACCCACGGTCGGTGCGTACTGCACCGTCACCTGGCAGGCCGGATGCCATGGGCTCAGGTACTTGCCGGTACATCCGTCGGAGGTGACGGTGAACGCTGCCGACCCGGACAGGCTGATCTTGAGCCTGCCGGTAAAGCGATCCCATCGTCCCGAGGTCAACGTGAATACCTGCGACGACGTCTGGCCGGCCGCAACCGATCCGTAGTCGAACGCGTCAGGTGCGGGCGGTGTGAAGGTCAATCCTCTGGCCACACTCGCTCCCGCCGCGGCCGGGCCGATCAGTCCCGTTACCAGGACCACCGACAGCCCAGCGCAGATCCGCATTCTTGATCTCAACAGTTCCCCCCTCATTGGACATCCGCCCCGCGTGGCGGAGCCTGGGATCTGTATCGACCGTCACATCGCCGGGGGAGACCCCCTCTTGACCGTTTCTTTCAGCCGTCCTTCGGGCGCAGCCAGAGGCTCGCGTGGCGCGGCTGGACTGTCGCGTGCACCGCCACCAGCACCTCACCGTGGAGATTGTCCAGCTCGATCTCTTCTCGCAACTTGCCCGTGAACGCATCGAGGATCTGAGCTGCGTCGTATGTCCGCCGGTAGAACCGGTGGTCGACCGCGCGCTGGATACGCCCCCGCAGCGGCTGGAAAGCCGCGGCCACGGCCAGTGTCGAGAGCGTCACCGCAAGCGCCCCAGACTGCCCGGTGACTGACCGAAACGCCCAGCCGAGAACCGAGATACCCGCCAGATAGACCACCGCAAGCGCGGCCACCAGCCCTGCGTACACCAGCGTCTTTCGGATCAGCACGTCGATCTCGTACAGGCGATAGCGCAGAATCGCGACGCCGACCGACGCCGGCACCATCAGCAGCAACAGCAAAAATACCCAGTCGGGCGTCTCGATACCGGCGGCGGCGCTCAGTACCGCGCTTCCGACGACGCAGACAGCGAACGCGATCACCGCGGTCAAAAACCAGCGGATCTGAAGCCGCTGCACGTGTCCGCCCCGCCGGTATCGCAACACTCCCGAGACGATCCCCAGCACCATCACCACCGGCACCAGCAGGCCCGCCGCCAGCAGATACTGAGCGCCGTCGATACCGATCGGATTGCGGAACCGCTCAAGCGGAGGGTCGATGTGGCCGGGCGCGAGCATCACGCCGATCCACAGACAGGTCAGCGACACCCCACCCAGCCACGCGACCGGGCGCCAGCGCCGCGTCAGCAGGCGGCCATCGGGGAATAGCAGCACGACGAAAGAGGCGAACAGCGTCATCCCGTAGATCCACAGCCAGTTCAGCTGCGCCGCGTAGACGCCGGCCGGCAGCCCTCCCGGGTTCGTGTTGAGCGCGTACTCCCCGTAGGTGGAGAAGAAGTTGCCGGCCATCATCAGCAGTGGCGCAGCACAGAACAGCCAGCCAACACGGTTCTGCGGATCGCGGCGGACGATCAGCACGCCAATGGTGGCCATGCTTTGGAATACCAGGATCGCGGCAGCGGCTGACGACAGCAGGTTCGCCGTCGAGCCGTGCTGGAGCGGATCGCCGACGGCATTGGCATACCCGAACCCGATCAACCCAATCTCGAAGAGTAGGGTGATCGCCCACGCGATCACGGCGAGTCGCACGATCATGCGGCCTGACAATTGCATTACGGACATTCTTGCGCAGTCCGCGTTCCGAGATCGTTACGGCGGCTTGTCGTGGTGGAAGTGTGCTGGAATGATGGGCGCGTGAACGCGTACCTCGCCTCGTCCTGGCACGACTTCTTCGTCGCGGAGGCGGGGGCGTCCGCTGCGCTCACGGGCCTGCTGTTCGTGGCGGTGTCGATCAACCTCGAGTACATCCTCAAGTACCCGCTGCTGCCCGGTCGGGCGATGGAGACGCTCGCGTTTCTCGTGAACGTGCTGCTGGTGGCGACGCTAGGACTGATCCCCGATCAGCGGGCCGCGCTGCTGGGTGCCGAGATCCTCGTCGTCAGCGGAGTTGTGTGGTTCGCGGTGGTGCGAGCCAGCCGGCAACCGCGGGCGCCCGACGAGTGGGTGTCCCACTATCGCCTCCGCACCGTCCTCAGCCAGGTTGCCACCGTCCCGTTCCTAATCTGTGGACTCAGTCTGCTGGTGGGCACCGGCGGGGGGTTGTACTGGCTGGGCATCGCGGTCGTTTTGGCGTTCGCCGTGGCGATCACCAACGCCTGGGTGCTGATGGTGGAGATCCGCCGCTAGCTATCCCCTCACTGGAGGGGTTAGGCGGGGCTGGCCGACGGTTGGGCGGCAGCGGCCTGGGGCTTTGCCGGGGCCGGCTCGAGCCGTGCTGCGATCAGGTATCCCACCACCACCGCGACCACAACCAAGGGGGTCAGAGCCAGTCCGTCGGCGCTGAGAAAGAGCGTCGCCAGAAGCACCGAGGTGAGAGGCAGCTTGAGCATTACCGCGGTCATCGCGCCGATACCCATGGCGGCGCCGGCGATCATGGGCAGGCCGGGAAGATGCGAGAGGGCGATGCCGCCCGCCGCGCCGATGAACATGCCGGGGAAGACCGGGCCGCCGCGAAAGCCGCTGAGCGCAAAGCTGTAGGCGGTGCCCTTGCAGATCACCAGCAGTATCAGAGCACCCACCGACCAGGCGGCGGCGCCGTCGATCAGGCCGGGTAGCGCGTCCTGACCGGAGAACAGCACCTCCGACGACGGGTGATCGGTGAACGCTCCGAAGATCACTGCCATCGACCCGATCACGAAGCCGGCGACCGGCAGCAGCAACAGCATTCTGCGCTCGACGATCGGCTGCAAAAAGAGCGCCGAGCGGCGGATCGCGGTGCCGACCAAAGCCGCGGCCAGGCCGATCCCAAACGCCCACAAGAACTCGGCCACGGTCGGTGTGGTGAAAGGTGGGATGTTGGGGATCGAGAGCCCGAACGTGCCTTCGCCCGTCCAGTTGTTGAGACCCACGAACACCAGCGCCCCGATACCCGACGCGAGCAGGCCGGGGAGCATCACGACTCCCATCATGCCGCCGCCGACGCCCGCGGCTTCCATCAGCAGAAACGCGCCCACCAGCGGTGAGCCCAGCAGCGTGCTGATGGCGGCGAAGCTCCCGGCCGCCCCGATCACCACCAGCGCCATCTCGGGCGCGTCCCGTTTGATCAGATGGATCGCCAGCACCCCGGCGCCGCTGCCGATTGCGATCAGCGGCGCCTCGGGCCCGAGCACCACGCCCAGGCTGAGGGTGGCGAACGAGGCCACGATGATGCCGGGAAGCTCGATCGGCTGCACCGGGCCGCCGGACGCCTTGAATCCCTCGGCCGGCTTGTGGCCGCCGGTGCCGGGCAGGTACTGCAGCGTCAGTGCCACCAGCACGCCGCTGATCGTCAGCGGCAAAAGCGGCCACCAGCTCGGCTCCCCGTCAAACCCCAGATCGTTGGGCAAGGTGGTGAACACCCACGTCTGGGCATCGCCGATCTGGTTCAGATAGAAGTAGGCAAAGGCCGCGACCGGGACGCCGATGATGCCGCCCACCACGACCAGCGCCACGTAGCTGCGGCTGCGCAGAAGCTCTGCGGGGCTGGGGGTCGGGGCTGCGGGAGGAGTGTCAGTCATCGAGGAGCGATGCTACAACGTCGAGCGGGCTGCGCTGCGCGAGGTGGCGACGCCGAGCACGACGCCGAACAGCCCGTGGGTGATGACTTCCTGCGCGAATACCCGCTTGGTGAAGTGCTCGGGGTCGAGCATGCGCATCATCGGCCACAGCACCGTACCCTCGATCTCGGCGGCGGCGAACCCGGCC
Organism: uncultured Actinomycetes bacterium; assembly: GCA_963811675.1. GTDB lineage: Bacteria > Actinomycetota > Thermoleophilia > Gaiellales > JAICJC01 > CAVPTL01. Next base: position 254,836 of record CAWESH010000007.1, read on the forward strand.
CGGGCGCCTCGCCCTCCAAGCGCTGCAAAGGCCACTCCGAAGGCGGCTCCGTTCACGAGGTGGATGCCCACGCCGGCGGCAGTGCCGAGCCGCCCGGGGAGCCCGCTGGCGCGTCCCAGCAGACCGACGTCGGTGAATCCCGTGTCCAGCCGTCGAGACAGCGGCAGCTCGGCCACCGCCCACACCGCGGCGGCGGTGGCGCCGGCGACCGCAGGGCGGATCAGCGACCGGTTCATCGGGTCAACGTAGCTTGTACACGGCGTAGGTGACCCCGTCGGTCTGGTACTGCTTGACCAGCTCGTAGTTGGGATCGCTGTTCAGCATCCGCATCAGCGGGGTCACGCCGTCCTGGCTGTTCAGCACCACATAGTCGGTATCGAAGTGGCGGGCGATCTCGAGTCGCCGCGCGGGTGTGGTGCTCTCATCGAGGAACTCCCGTATCAGCGCTCGGCGCTGTGCTGGGTGGGCGCGCGGCTCGGCTCGGCTTCGCACCTCGGGCACCGCGACCACGTACACGGGCGCTGCGCCCACCAACCGGTAGGAGAGATCGGGCGTCCCCAGCACCACCGGTAGGTGGCCCTGGCCGGGGATCGGCCGGACCGCGTCGACCACTGCTTTGGGAATCGGCCGCGGGGTGGGAGCCTTGTAGCGGTGTTTGAGCACGTGGGCGTATGTCCCCGCGGAGCCGCCGATCGCCCCGCAGACCAGCACCGCGGCGATCACCGCCGGCCACCAGCGCGCAGTCGCAGGAGGCAACTCGGTGCCCGCCCGTTCGCCCCGAAGCCAGAACCAGACCGCGATCACGATCAATCCCACCGCGATCACCGCCACCGGGAACCAGGACTGCTGCCGCTCCAGCTTGACGATGTTTGCGTGCTCGGCGGCGGCGGCCAAAAGCAGCACGGCCGACACCCCCAAGATCACCCATCGGCGACGCGACGCAACCGCCACCGCGAGCGCAAACGCGAGCGTGAACGGCCACGGCACGATCGCCCACATGCGGTGCATCTGGTTGGCTCCCACGGCTGAGTTCAAGACCGCCATCGGGCCGGGTAGGGCAACCAGCACCAGCGGCCCCGCCATGATCGCCCCAGCCAGCCCGTAGCGGCGTTTCCACGCCAGCAGCAATGCCAGCATCGCCACCAGCGCCAGCTCGACCAGCAGCCGTCCGTGGACGACGTTTCGGGTGGTCAGCGAAAGCGCGTGATCGCCAAAGAAGACGTAGTCGCTGTGTCTCGGCACCTTCCACGAGCCCGATGCCGGTGGGGCGCGGTGGACGCCTCGCAGCGCCACCCACCAGATCCATCCGAGCACCACTGCCGCTGCGATCACCGCTCCCGCAGCAGATCGCCACGCCGATCGGCACAGGATGCACACGCCCAGGATGATCGCGACCGGCCCCATCGCATAGGTGGGATGGATGATCGCGACCTCGGCCACCACCGCCGCCAGGGCGATCCCCAAGCGACGGTCGGGAGTGCGTATCAGCTCGACCAGCACCACGATCACGGCCGTGGTGAGCACGTAGAAGGCAAACGGTCCGGGCCACTGCATCATCCCCAGGAACGGCTCGTGCACGGGAATCGCGTTGGAGAACGCCAGCAGCGCTGCGGCGACGCCAACCCAGGTTCCGCCTAAGGATCGACCGGCCGCGTACGACACGAGGATGAACACGCCGGCGAAAAACGGCGCCATGTTCGGGTAGGCCACGCCCGCGTCCAGGCCGGACAGGGAGGTCATCGCGGCCTGCCCGGCATGTAGCAGCGGAAACGCGTAGCCCGCATGCAGCGGCCCGTGGAAGTAGGAGGAGAGTCCTTCCAGCGAGAGCCGGTCGAGCGCCAGCAGCTTGCGGATACGACCGGTGTGGAACACCTCGTCGCCGTACAGCGACCACTGCCAGCGCGTGGCCAGCACGATCACCGCGGTGGTGCCGGCGACCGCCAGGCCGATGTCGAGTCGAGGCGCCGGGAGTGTCTCGCGCTCGCGTGCCAACCCTGCCATAGAGGCGATCCCGACCGCCACCAGCAGCACCGAGAACGGCAGCCCAACGATCACTCCCACGGCCAGCGCCACGGCCCACACGGCCAATCCTGAGACGACTGCGAGGCCGAGGCAGGCAACGGTGTCCAGCCGCGCTCGCAGGCCGCTGACGTGCAGCAGCGCCCAGCCCGGCACCCCCAACGCGGTGATCCCGGCGAGCACCATCGCGGCTTGGGCCGGCAATACGGCGCCCCCAAGACGGGTGAGAGCGCCTGCGGCGAGAACGAATCCGATGGCGTAGGCGGCGCGTCGCATCCAGGTGACTGGCGACTGTAGTGGATGCTCCGGCGGGTTTCGTTGGAATCCCGCTGTTTGCGGACTATTCACCAGGCTTTGGTAAAGCACCTGTAAACACTTTGGAGAAACGCGCAAGAACTGGCGTTAACAGACCGATGGGGTCAGTAACGTCACGCCGGTCTGGCCCAGGTCAGAGCCCGCGCTCCACCGATTCCGCTCCCGAGAGAGGTTTGATTCATGCGTGTATCCATGAGGCTCGCCGTGCCGGCTGTCGCCGCCACGGTCGCACTCACCGCCCTTGCCGGCACCGCCGGTGCAGCTACCGTTCGTCCCCATGTGGCTACCTCAGCCGTGACCTCATGGCAGGTGGTCGTACCGAACTGGTCGCATGCCAACAAAGAAGAAGGCCGGGTCGATGACCTGGCGCGGGTTGGCAAGCACGTGTTCCTGGGCGGGGATTTCACCAAGATGGCCAACCACTCGGGCCGTCAGGTGACGCGTAATCACCTCGCTGCCGTGCTCTCCCACCGGCAACCTGCTGCCGTTCCATCCCAACGTGAACGGGCGTGTGTATGCGGTGACACCTTCGCCGAACGGCAAGTACCTGTACGTCGGCGGCCAGTTCTCGAGCATCAACGGCAAGCCGCATCACAATCTGGCCGCGTTCCGGATCAAGACCGGAAAGCTCGTGCCCCGCATCGGCGATCTCAAGATCAACGGGCAGGTGCGCGGGATCGCGGCGACGCCGAGCGGAATCTACTTCTCCGGGTCGTTCAGCTCCGTGGGCGGCAAGAAGCGCTCCAAGGTCGCCAAGCTGGTGCTGAACCACGGCCACATGAAGCTGGCGGGCTGGGCGCCTTCGGTGAACGGCTCGGTGCGCGACATCGTGGTCGATCGCCACAACGGCCGCGTCATCTTCGCCGGCGAGTTCAGCTCCGTCAACGGCAACTCTGAGCCCAACCTGGCTGCTGTCTCCCGCAAGAAGGGCCGCATCAGCCGATGGGCCGACCATCCCTCGGCCATCATCCTGGACATCACGCTGACCGGCCATCGGCTGTACGCCGCCGAGGGCGGCCCGGGCGGCACCGCGCTGGCCTACAACGCCAACAGCGGCAAGCAGCGCTGGTACTTCAAGACCGACGGTAACTGCCAGGCGGTCACCACCATCGCCGGCTATCCCGTGTTCGGCATGCACGGCGACAACGTCGCTCCCAAGCCGAACGTTGCCATGAGTGAGTACGGAAACTCCAAGCGGATCAAGCGCGGCAAGGTGTTCATGCTTTCGCCCAAGGGCGCGCTGATGGCCTGGAACCCCGATCTCAGCTCGACCGCCGGCGTGCTCGGCGTCTGGGCGCTCAAGAACGGCAAGGGCAGCGTCTACGTCGGTGGCGACTTCACCGGCGTGCACGGCAAGCCCCAGCAGCGGTTCGCCATTCTGAGGGGTCTGCGCGGCTAAACGGGGATGCGACAGGTGGGCGCCGGCGGCTACGGTTTGCCGGTGTCCACCTCGTCTCCTCGACCCAGAGCCCGCGGCATCCTGTTCGCGGTGCTGGCTGCCGCGCTGATCGGAATCGGCTACGCGGCGGTGCGCGGAGGCGTGTGGGTGATCGCCGTGGCGGCAGCCGCGATCGGCGTCTGGATGGCCGATCTGGCACTGCGGGACTTCGGTATGCGGGGCAACCGGTGACGGCAGGACACCCCCTCCACGACTCGAATAGCGTTGGGGCCACGATGCCCGCCGGCCCTGACACCGACGATCGGCTTGCGCGCTTCCTCGACGGGCTGCGCGCGAGCGGCGCATCTCCCAACACCATTCGCGCCTACACCACCGACCTGGGCCAATACACCCGCTGGCTGTCGGCATCAGGCACCGACTTGGCGCAGGTCGATGTGAAGCTGCTTCGCCGCTACGCCGCCTATCTCGGCACGATGCGATACGCGCCGGCTACCGCGGCGCGTAAGCTCTCGGCCGTGCGCAGCGCCCACGCCTGGCTCCATTCCCGCGGAGTCACCGAGCTTGACCCGGCCGCGGTCGTTCCCGGTCCCAAGCGGGTGCGCACCCTGCCGGCGACGCTTTCCCGCGCCGAGACCGAGCGGTTGCTCGAGCCCGTTGCCGGTGACGATCCCCGCGCTCTGCGCGATCATGCCCTGCTCGAACTGCTGTACTCGTGTGGGGTGCGAGCCGGTGAGGCATGTACCGTGCGAGTCGCCGATGTCGATCTCGGCGAGCGCACCATCAAGGTCGAGGGGAAGGGCCGAAAACAGCGTGTGTTGCCGATGGGAACCGATGCGGTATCCGCGATCCGGGCATATCTCGAGCTCGGCCGGCCAAAGCTGGCCGCCAACACCCAGGTTGGGGAGCTGTTTGTGAGCGTCCGCGGCCGCGCGCTGAGCCCCTCAGATATTCGCCGCGCGCTGTCGCGGCGGCTGGCACGCACCGGCATCGCCCATCGATCGCCGCATGCCCTGCGGCACACCTACGCCACCCACCTGCTCGAAGGTGGTGCCGATCTTCGTAGTATTCAGGAGCTTCTGGGTCACGCTTCCGTCTCGACGACCCAGGTGTATACCCATGTAAGTGTGCGCCACCTGCGGGCGGCGCATGCTTCTTCACACCCGCGAGCGTGATGGCCGACGACTCCGTAGCGATCTGGGAGGAATACAAACGCACAGCCGATCCCCGGCTGCGCGACCGCCTGATCCTGACCTACGCGCCGCTGGTCAAGTACGTCGCCGGCCGGCTGGGGACAGGCCTGCCGGCCCACGTCGAAGAGGGCGACCTGGTGTCCTACGGCCTGCTGGGGTTGATGAACGCCATCGAGCGGTTCGACCCGGGGCGTGACACCAAGTTCGAGACCTACGCCATCAGCCGGATCAAGGGCTCGATCATCGATGAGCTGCGATCGCTCGACTGGGTGCCGCGGTCGGTGCGCAGCCGCGCCCGCGAGATCGAGCGGGCGATCGTCGAGCTCGAGCACAAGCTGCATCGCCCTCCCACCGACGAGGAGATCGCCAAGCACTTGGACATCACCGGTGAGGAGTTCCAAGACAGCCTGACCCAGATCTCCCGCTCGTCGGTGGCCGCCCTGGACGAGCTGTGGACGATCTCGTCGTCGGGTGGCGACACCGTCTCGCTGATCGACACCCTGCAAGATCCCAACGCCGATGACCCATCGGCAGAGATGACCCGCACCGAGGTGCGCGAGTCGCTGGCCAACGCGATCTCGAAGCTGCCGGAACGCGAGAAGACGGTAATCACGCTGTACTACTACGAGGAGCTGACACTGCGCGAGATCGGCGACGTGCTGGGCGTCACGGAGTCCCGTGTATCGCAGCTCCACACCAAGGCGATCCTTCGCTTGAAGGCGAAGTTGCACGGCAGCCTGCCTCCACCAGTGCGGTAGTCTGGAAGGCGTCTAGCGACGTACTTCCAAGCCTTGGAGGCCATACATGCCTGTGAAGGAGCCCGGCAAGATTCGCAACGTCGCGGTGATCGGTCACCGCGGCACCGGCAAGACGTCCCTGGTCGAAGCGCTGCTGTACGAGTCCGGGACGATCAACCGTCTGGGCTCCGTGGCCGAGCAGTCGACCGTGTGCGACACCGACGAGGAGGAGAAGCGCCGGGGCATGTCGATCTCGGCGGCAATTACGCACCTGGAGTGGGAGGGGCGCACGATCAACCTGATCGATACCCCCGGCGAGCCCAGCTTCCAGGCAGATGTGCTCTCGACCCTGCGGGTGGTCGAGGGCGCGATCGTGACCGTGTCGGGCGTCATGGGCGTCGAGGTCGGAACCGGTCGGGTGTGGCGGCGATGCGATGAACTGGGACTGTCTCGGCTGGTGCTGATCAACATGCTCGACCGAGAACGGGCTGATTTCTTCACCGCGCTCGAAGGGCTGCGCAGCCAGCTATCTGACCGGTGCGTGGCGGTGGAGATCCCGATCGGCTCGGAGACCGAGTTCCATGGCGTCGTCGACCTGGTGCACATGGTCGCCTACGACCACAGCGGGGACGGCTCTGGGCACGACGAGGCGGTCGAGATCCCCGAGGATGTGCGAGCTGTCGCCGACGAGTACCACGACAAGCTGATGGACGTCGTCTCGGAGACGTCGGACGAGCTGATGGAGCGGTACCTGGAGGGCGACGAGATCACCCGCGAGGAGATGGCCGCGGCCCTCAAGAAGCTGGTCACCGAGGGTGAGCTATTTCCAGTCGGCTGTGGTGCTGCCACCCGAAACATCGGCTCCCACGGGCTGCTCGACCTGATCGTGGAAGGTCTGCCCTCGCCGGCCCGGGCTCGCAACGTGCCCGAGGTGGGCGGTGCCAAAACACTGGCCTACGTGTTCAAGACGGTGGCCGACCCGTTCAGCGGCAAGATCAACCTGATGCGGGTCTTTGCCGGCACGGTCACGTCCGATTCGAACCTGACCAACAACCACTCCCATGCCAAGGAGCGGATCGGCCAGCTGCTGCAGATTCAGGGCAAGGATCACGCGCCCATCGACGCCCTCGGCCCCGGGTCGATCGGGGCGGTGGCCAAACTCAAGGAAACCGGCACGGGCGACGTGCTGTCGGACGCTGACAATCCCGCCGAGATCGAGCCGCTGGCCTTCCCGGCGCCGGTTGTGTCGTTCGCGATCGAGCCTCGTCACAAGGGCGAGGAGGACAAGGTGTACCAGGCGCTGCGGCGGCTGGCCGAGGAGGATCCGGCGCTGGACATCCACCGCGATCCCCAGACCGGCGAGATGATCGTGGCCGGGCTCTCACAGATGCATGTCGAGGTGACCGTCGACCGGGTGGCGCGGCGGTTTGGCGTCGAGGTCGACCTGCACCCACCGCGGGTGCCCTACCTCGAGACGATCCGCAAGCCGGCGCGGGCCCAGGGCCGCTACAAGAAGCAGACCGGTGGGCGAGGTCAGTTCGGCGACTGTCATATCCAGATCGAGCCGCTGGGGAGCCACGAGGGCTACGAGTTCGTCGACAAGATCGTGGGCGGCGTGATCCCGCAGGGATTCCGGCCGGCGGTGGACAAGGGCATCCAAGAGGCGATGCAGAAGGGCGACCTCACCGGTTCCAAGGTGGTCGGCATCAAGGTGACGCTGGTGGACGGCTCCTACCACACCGTCGACTCATCCGAGATGGCGTTCAAGATCGCCGGGTCGATGGCGTTCAAGAAAGCCGTCGCCGAGGCCGACCCGGCTCTGCTGGAGCCGATCATGCGGCTGGACATCACCGTGCCCGACGAGAACGTGGGCGATGTGATCGGTGATATGACCAGTCGCCGCGGTCGCGTGCTGGGGATGGATCCAGGCGCGGGCTACTCGACCATCCACGCCGACGTGCCGATGGCCGAGGTGCTCACCTACGCTCCGGATCTGACGTCGATGACCGGCGGCCGGGCCGACTACGCGATGAGCTTCCTGCGCTACGAGGAAGTGCCCGCGCATGTCGCCGGCGGGCTGATCAGCGCGGCCAAGGATGGGGAGCTGGCCAAAGCCTGAGCGATGGACAAAAACTAGCCAACGATCTGGATCCGGCACACCTGCCAGCCAGAGAGCCCGATCATTGCAGCGGCGTGCTGGGAGAGATCGAGCACGCCGCGACCGAACGGGCCGCGGTCGTTGACCCGCACCGTCACACTGCGATGGGTGACGGTGCTGGTGACCTGAATCACGGTGCCGAACGCCAGCCATGGGCTGGCGGCAGTGAGTTTGCTGGGGTCGAAGATCTCGCCCGACGCCGTCGGCTGTCCGGCGAATCCCGGCCCGTACCAGGTGACCTCGCCGGTGAAGCTGTGGCCTTGGGGCAGAGCCCCACCGCCATCGCTACCGGTACCGCTGCCATCGCCACCGCCGGTGTCGGTCGCGAGGGTCGTTCGGCGGTGCTGTTCGTGCTGCACCGCCGAGCGGGTGGCGGCGGTCAGCTGGGCGAGTACCTGCTCTCGGGCGGCGATCGCCTGGTCGATCTGGGCGCGGGTGGTGGAGAGGCCGGCGAGCCGGGCTGACACCGCGCGGCGCAACCCAATCGTCCGGGCCCTGTCGGCGTCTGCCCTTCGGGCGTCAGCGGTGAGCTGGGTGATCACGGCAGCCTGGGACGCCGAGATCCGGTCGAGCGTATCTGCTCGCGATGTCAACTCTGCAAGCGAGCCTGCTCCCAGCAGAAATGCTGCGGGATCGGAGCTGGGGCCTTTGTACTGGGCTACCAGCAGCGCCGCCAGGCGGGTGCGCACGCGGGTCTGAGCCGCGCGATCGCGCTTGATCCGCAGCTTGCCTGCGATCACCGCGACCGTGAGCGTGGCCACCTGTGCCTGACGCTCGGTCAACGCCGCCGTCAGGCGAGCGCGCCGGGCGGTGAGCGCATCGAGCTGGTGCATCACGGCGGAGGGCTGGGCGGCGGGGGCAGCGTGACCGGGCGAGGCAGCGCCGACCATGCCCGCTCCGATCAGCGTTGCAGCAGTTACGACCAGCCCCGCGATAGCCGTTGCTCTCCCCGGTCCCCACATGTGACGGGGGACCGTACCGGCAAACGTTTGGGCAGGTCAAACCTGGTATCTGGCACGTTCTGGGAACCGGCCGGTTTGCGGCGGCTTTCGGCGACTTCGGTATACTCACGGCCGCGGGCGGGAGTCAAAATCGGGACATCTGTGTGATCGAAATCAAGCGCAATGACATCGAGACGGAATGCGCCGTCTGCGGGCGGTCGCTGCTCTTGGGAGAGCATCTGGTGACGTACCACCGTCACGCCGACGACGACGCCTACGTGTGCCCGCTCTGCCTTGATGCCGCCGACGCCAGGGGCTGGATCCGGGAAGGCGCACCGGCGGTGCCGTTGCAGATGTGGACGGCCCGGCCGCGTGGCTTCAAGGGCCTCTTTCAGAGCCGCAAGCGAAACGCCAACGCCGGCCCGACGCCGTTCGAGCCGGCCGCGCTGCCCGACGATCCGCACGATGTGGTGGAAGCCGGCATCGAATTGTTCAACGAGTCGGGCCATCGTCGCACCGTGTCGGGGATCATCCGCACCCTCGGCGATCCCCGGGTGAGTGTGATCCAGCGCAGCCATCGCGAAGTGGTGGTCACGATCGCCTGGGAGCTGTCGTGGTACCAGTTCCGCGTCGACATGCTGGGAGCCCAGCCGGTGACGCTGCAGCACCGCGGAGCGGAGCTGGACGAGATCGACGACCGCTTCCAAGAGTGGAACGCCGCCACAGAGCCGGACGGCTCCGTGGTGCTGAATTAGCCCGGCTCAACTGTCAGCGGTGTCGAACGCTTCGATCCGCGGGAACGTGCCGATGGCGCGGGCGCGCCGGCGGTCGCGGGTCACGCGGCGCTCGTCCGTGACCCCGGTCTCGCCGCGGCGGCGATCGTTGGGGCCGCCGTAGCGACGATCGACGATCACCTCGACGCCGGGGTTGTCGCGGTAGTACTCGCGCATCTGGTCGAGCAGCTCGTGCTCGAGTTCTCTGGGCACCACGCAATAGATCACTCTTAGAGGATACCCGCCCTTGCAAGGGGTATGCTCGCGGTGATGGCTGTTCCGAGCGCATTGGAGTTGGGAGAGCGCCTCGCGGCAACAGTTGCACGCTTGTTCATATGTGCGAGTATTGTAGCGTCGGAGGGCCCGGCGGGCAACCCCTACTTGTCGGGTTTGGGTATCTGGGCGATGTACGCGTCGGCCGTCCGGGCCGGGGTCGAGAGCCAGGGCCCTGGCGTACTCGATGAGGAAGCTCCGGAGGTAGACGCGGGCCGGCAGGAGCTCGTAGCGATCGGCCTCGATGTAGTCCAGGAATCGCACCCCGACCTTGCTCCATGCCGAGATGTCCTGGAGCGAGACGCGCCGCTCCAGCCTGAGCTTCCGGAGCGCGTCCCCGTTCACTGGATCGGGGAGTGTGGTCACCTCGGGGGGTGGCGCTCCCACGGGGGCGGCGGGCGCGAAGGGAAGCACCGTGTGCTCTCGGGCAGCCGGGGCTTCGAGGCTCGCGTCGTACTCCCTTCGGCGCTGCGGGTCGCCGAGGACCTCGAAGGCCTGGTTGACGCGGGCCCGCGCGGTCCGCGATCTCCTCGGGATCCAGGAGCGTGTAGGTCGCGAGAGCGACGTCCTCGTACATCTCCTGCAGGAAGCGGTGCGCCTTCGCGATCTGCTCCCCGCTCGCGCGGCGAGGGACCCCGAGGACCTCGTAGTGATCGTCCAAGCCCGCGACCTTCACCAGCTCAGGGGGAGGCTCGTCGCCCCGGATCAGGGTCCGGGCCAGGCGAGCTACTTCGAGGGAGGGAGTCGATCCGGGGGCTTCCACCATGAAGAGACGCCTCTGGCGGACGTTCCGCCAGACGGCGTCGTCGTAGTGGACGTAGCCGGCGTAGGTGGCTTCGCACCCCCAGGTGTCGCGCGCACGCCGTCACGCAGCTGGTGCCCCACGGGCACGTCGCCGGCGTCGTCCCGGACCTGGTTGACGACGAAGCGCGGCTGGAACGCCGCCATCTCGCGGCGCAGCGCTCTCCACGGCCTTCGGGTCCTCGCTCTCGACTCGCGCGACGAGGTCGAGGGGAGTCTTGATTCCGTAGGGGGTTCTTGGGATCGAGGGCCGAGTCGACGATCTGCGCGCACGGCTTCGTGGTAGGCGGCCGCCGCGCAGCCGCCGATAGAGGGCGCTCTTGATGAAGCGGTACCCGTTCTCGATGGACGTCGGCTCGGGCACGACGGTGAGGAGGGCCGAGGTCGGAGATCAGGAAGAAGTCGATGATGTTGAAGGAGGTACCGGCCCCGAGGTCGAGCAGCACGATGTCGACGTCGAGGGCGCGGATCCTGTTCAGGACCCGCACCTTCTGCGGGTGCTTGATGTTCGCCGCCGCCAGGAAGTCGGAGGCGCCGCTGATCGAGACGCAGGCCGGGACACCCGGTGTCCACCGCGACGTCCTCGATCCGCTCGACGCGCCGGCGGATGAAGTCGCCGAGGGTGCGGTCGGGGGCGGCTGAGGCCGAGGCAGGTGTGGAGGTTGGCGCCGCCGAGGTCGGCGTCCACGAGGACCACGCGCTTGCCCATCCGCGCGAGCTGCCAGCCGAGGGACGCCGTGAGCAGGGACTTGCCGATCCCGCCCTTGCCCCCGCCGAGGCACCAGATCTGGCGACGGGAGCGCGGGGACGCGGCGGGGAGCGCTCCGCCGAGGGGTGCGCTCATCGGAAGACCATGCTCGCAAGGACGCCATCGAGGAGAGCGCGCACGGACTTGGACTTCTTCCAGATCGGGAGCGGCGCGTAGGAGATGGCGCAGACCGACTGCCCCGCACCGACCAGCGTGACGTTCCGCTGGCGCCACTCCGTGTAGCCCCCGATGGGCTTCAGGTACCCACCTCGAACGCCGAGTCGAGGATGCGCCGGTCGCCGACGACGCCGCTCAGGAAATCGTACTCGTAGCGGATCCTCGGCTCCTGCTCCATCTCGGGGGCGAGCCGCTCCAGCATGCAGTCGACGTGGAGGCTGTCGTAGCCGTTCTCACCGTCGCGGTAGAGGAAGCGCACGAGGACGCCCCCACCGCCGGTCTCCACGGCGTTCGGGATCCGTCGGGGAGGGCTCGACCCGCCAGTCCTCCGGCGTCTTGAACGTGAACTTCCCGGAGGGGTGGACGTGCTCGTGGGTGAGGTTCGGAGGCGCTTCGTCCGGCTTCCCCGCTGCCGCGGCGAGGGGGACCAGCGCCGCGAGCAGCACGAGTATCCAGAGGCGTCTCAAGCGGCTCGCACCTCCTCGGATGGACCTGGAGGATTCTACACCGGGCTCAAGAGGGTCGCGAGGACGGACGCGAGCCGGCCACGGTCGAGGGGCTTCGGCACGCAGGCTCGGAAGAGGACGGCGCTCGCTCCGAAGTCGGCTTCGGACGCGAGGGCGAACAGCGGCACGCCGGCGGTGGCCGGGTGCGTCCTTAGGCGCTCGGCCACCTCGTGGGCCTGGAGGCGAGGCAGGATCCTGTCGAGGATCGCCGCGACCGGTCGCAGCCTTAGCGCGGCCTCCACGGCCTCGACGCCGTCGGCGACCTCGTGGGTCCCGTAGCCCAGCTCCTCGGCCACCGTCGCGCACCTCCCGACGCGTGGTCTCGTCGGCGGCGGCGACCAGGACCAGCGGGCTGCGGGTCTGCGCCGCCACGCCGAAGAGGGGCAGGGAGAAGGAGAAGACCGACCCCTCCCCCGGACGGCTCTCGGCCCAGAGCCGCCCTCCGTGGCCACGGATGATGCGATCGCAGATGTAGAGCCCCAGGCCCGAGCCCTCGATCTCCGCCGTCCTCGAGTTGCGGACCCGCGAGAACGGGCGGAACAGGCGGCCCAGGTCCGCGGTGCTGAT
>CAWESH010000008.1:0-40509 GCA_963811675.1 uncultured Actinomycetes bacterium
AGCGTTCGCGGCGAGAAGATCGCCGGCCTGTTCGTGGTTGGCGCGATCTTCGTGTCGGGCTGCGTTGCCCTGATCGCCTCGATCGAGCGGCTGCTGCACCCTCAGACGCTGAGCCATCTAGGTGTCTTGGCCGCTGCCGGCATGGTCGGCTTCGTGGGGAACGAGATCGCCGCACAGGTCAGGCTGCATGGCGGCCGGCGGCTGCAAAGCCCGGCGTTGATCGCCGATGGTAACCACGCCCGCGTGGACGGCTTCGTGTCACTCAGCGTGGTTGCGAGCGCCGTTCTGGTGTGGCTCGGATTCGACCGGGCTGACCCACTGATCGGGATCGCCATCACGGTGGTCATCTTGAAGATCACGTGGGATAGCTGGCGAGTCATCCGGGCGCCGATGGAGCCGCACTCCATCACCTCCATGAGGAGCCGGGCGCGTGACCCCTGAAACCACCGTGGCAACGGCGACCGCCGACTCGGGGTCCGGCATCGTCAAGCCGACCGAGGCAGAAGCCTTCCGGTTCTGGCTCAAGCTCGGCTGCATCAGCTTCGGTGGTCCGGCCGGCCAGATCTCAATCATGCATTCCGAGCTGGTCGACCAACGCCGCTGGATCTCCGAGCGCCGCTTCCTGCACGCACTCAACTTCTGCATGGCCCTACCCGGCCCCGAAGCCCAGCAGCTTGCCTCCTACATCGGCTACTCCATGTACGGCGTCCGCGGCGCGATCACCTCCGGAGGCCTGTTCGTGCTGCCGTCGTTCGTGCTCTTGTGCGGAATGAGCGCGGTCTACGTCGAGTATGGCGAGGTGGCGTCGGTGGAGGGCATCGTGCGCGGCCTGGGGGCAGCCGTGATCGCACTCGTGCTGGCCGCGGTGATCCGGGTCGGCAGCCGCGTGATCCACACCGCGGCAGGGGTTGCCACGGCAGCCGCTGCGTTTCTTCTGATCGTCGCCGGCCTGCCGTTTCCGATCGTGCTGGCGCTCGCCGCCCTCGCCGGCTACCTCGCCGGCCGAAGCCACCCGCACCTGCTCGGCACCGCGAAGAACCATGCCGACGCCGAGCAGCCAGCCGAGCCGGCGGCGCTTGACTCCGGGCTTCGACGGCGGTTCGTCAAAGCCATCCTGATCTGGCTGGTGCCGGTCGCGATCCTGCTCTTGGCCGGCGGCTTCGTGGCTCAGCTCGCCGGGTTCTTCACGCTCGCGGCGCTGATCACCTTCGGCGGCGCCTACGCCGTCCTGCCGTTCGTCGCCAGCGCCGCCGTCAACCACTACGGCTGGCTCACCTCGCAAAGACATGGTCGCCGGCCTCGCGCTCGGCGAATCCACACCCGGCCCGCTGATCATGGTCAACACCTTCGTCGGCTTCGTCGCCGGCTACAACGTCGAAGGCGGCCTCGCCTGGGGCCTCGCAGGTGCGACCATCGCCACCCTCTGCACCTTCGTTCCCAGCTTCGTCTTCATCATCACCGGCGCCCCCATCATCGACCGCATCCGCCACACCGGGTCATTCGCCAACTCCCTCAACGGCATCACCATCGCCGTCGTCGGCGTGATCGCGGCACTCGCGGTGTTCGTCGCCAAGAACGCGGCCTTCCCCGACGGAAATCCTGACTGGCTCGTGCTTGCTCTGGCCGCCGCCGCGTTCATCGGCGTGTGGCGGTTCAAGGTCGGGGTGGTCACCACGGTGGTCGCCTGCGCCGCGGTTGGACTCGCGGCCAGCCTGGTGTGACGGGCCAAAGACCGTGTCACCAAAGGGTGTGCGGGCTGATTTCAGGATGTTCGTTGGGGGGCTCGGGTTTCCAGTCGTTCTGGATCCGTTGAAGAACACCGCGCCATCCTGAGTCGCGTCGGCACGAATGGTCTCTTCTGTTCGATTTGGCCCCGCCCAAACGCGACGACATCCGGCGGCTCGGTGCGAACGGTGGTATCGCATGCAACAAAGTGTATGCGTCCCATCGCGGGGTCACAAGGTGCCGCATCCGGCCGGCTCTTCGCTCAGCCGGCGGCGGCGATCACGGAGAGCAACTGTTCTCTGGTCGGGAACGGGGTCCTCGTCGGCCGGGAGGTGAGCGACCAGTCGGGCGCGCTCGGCGATCCCTGAGTTTGGTGTCGAGGGCGTCTGCTGGATCGAGTTGGAGTTCCCAGCGGTTGACGGCGCGGTACACCTCGGCGTCGTGCCGTGATGCCGGATAAAGCAGGTTGTCGATAGCGTAGTGCCGGCATCGCTTGGGTCGGGTGGCTCTCCCAAGGCGGCGGCGCGGGTTAGCCCGATTGCGGGCCCGTGAGTGATGGAAACGGGTGGCGAGCTCGGCCCTGACCTGATGCTCGAGAGCGAGCGCCTGGGCGTGCTGGTCGTGTGGGTGCTCGGCGATCGCGTCCACCAGCGCTGTCGCCGTGGTCATCGCGTTGCCACAGCCCCAGGCGAACAGGGAGTCGGTCTGGCAGCGCGTGTCGCCGATCACGTGCACGCCGAGTGCGAGCGGCTGGTCGTCGTCGGCGAAGCTGCGGATGACGTTTCGCTCTTGGCCCATGATCTCGACCGCGGGACTGATCGGCTGGGACCGCTCGGGGTCGAGCCACTCCCGCCACTGGTCGACCGCGCCCACCGCTTCCGTCCACACCGCCGGCTCGCGCAGCCGACGAAACTCCGGATCGGCGATCGGCACACTCAGCTCGGTTGTGAACGTGCGCCGGTCTGCTCCGATCAACTCGCCCACCACCGGCCCCTGCTCGTGATGAAACGTCAACTGCGTGGTCACGCCGTCGTCATCGCCGACGCGCTCCCGCAGGCGGAAATAGCGCGTATAGCACGCAGCCCGGCACCCCTCTGACTGCTCGGGCGGGGACGTTCGCTCCGATCTCGTGGAACCATCTGCCGATCGGAAGCGTGCGACCACCGGCGACGATCACCGAGTCGGCTGCAAGCGAGTCCTCGGCCTTTGATGCCAACGCCGGTCACCACGGGCACTCCCGTCTTGGCGGTCTCCGCGGTCAGGCCCATCACCTGACAGCCGCGGCGGATCTCCACCGTCTCCTCGGCCTCCGCGAGCCGCCGCAACACACCCTCCATCACCGGGCGGCGAACCATGATCAACACCAGTTCCGCATCCTCCTCGCGGCGCTCTTCCCCGGGCATGTCCAGCGCCAGATCCCAGCGTTGGGCTCCCACCGAAAGCACGTCTTCGATCACGTCTGGCAGGCGCTCCTCCAGCATCAGCCGAAATCCTGCCAAGAACGTATGCCCCAATCGCGCTTGCGGCGTGCCCGGACGCGACCACGACGACCACATCTCATCCGGATCGGCAGGAACCGGCGAGGCATCCCGCTCGCAGACGACCACCTCGTGACCCTGGCGGCCGAGCATCAGCGCCGTCACCAACCCACCGATGCCCGCGCCCACGATCACGAACCGGCCCATCAGGCCCTCCGTCCTCGACGGACGCAACCCTACACCCGTGTTAGGGCTCGGGGATCGGGTGTTTCGACTGCTCGGCGCGCATGTCTGCCCACGATCGCAACGGCGCGATGTCTCTGTCTCTGCGCGCTGCAGCGTCAGGGTTTTTGCTGATCGTTTTCACGGCGGGAATCACGCTCGGCGGTGTCGTCATGTAGTGCACCGTAGACGATCGGCCCAATCTGGCGGCCTGAGGGTGGGTGCTACGCTTGGAGTCAAGGGAACGCCCGCCGCTTGTCATGCAGGTTGAAGCCTTCCAGGTAGCTCGCTGACCCTCCGCCGACGACCGATCGCCAGTCGTCCCACCAGGAGGTCGCATGCACCCAAAACTCGTCCCTGCCGCGGGGCTGTTAGAGCCAGGAGCGTCGGTACGCGGGAGTCTTCGTCTCCGCGGCCCGCAGCGCGACGGCTTGGCGATCGGCGCACGCCGACGAGCTGTGGCACGCCCACTGCCCGACGTTGTTGCTGTCGGGCATGAACACCACGACTCCGACGTGATTGCACGCTTGGCAGACGCCGTCGCCTGATGGATCAATCCGTATCTTCATGGTCCAAGGGTACTCCTCGCCAGGCTCCGGCGAACCGGGAACCCACGCCGCAGGGCAGCGTCGACGGCGGGCAGTCTCTCGGAATGGGGCTGTTCTTCTTCCCGCGGGGAGGCTCGGCCAGGGTGGCCACCTACCTTTCGCGGGCGTTGGATGAGTACGGCTGGCCGGTGACGTTGGCGTGCGGTTCGATCGGTGAGCCCGGGTCGATCGGCAACGCTGACACCGTGTTTGCGGGTGTGGACATCGTGCCGGCCCCCTACGACGATGCGATCGCGCGGTGGCGGCGGGGCGAGGATCCGATGGACGCGCCGTTTCCGATGCATCCGTCGTTCGAGTCGCGGCCGGGCGTGCCCGATAGGGCCTTTCCGTTTGTCTCCCCGGCCCAGGGCGAGCGGATGGCCGAGGCGTGGGCCGGCCTTCTGGCCACGTCGGCAGCCCTTGCTCGGGCGCGGTTGCTGCACCTGCATCATCTGACGCCGCTGCACGATGCGGCGGCCATCGCGCTGCCCGGATGCTCCGGTGCTGACGCATCTGCACGGCACCGAGCTGAAGATGCTCGACGCGATCGATCGGGGCGAGCCGCGGATCAGCGGGCCTCACGCCGGCTGGTGGTCGTCGCGGATGCGCGCCGGGGCGCTGCGGGCGACGGCCACGATCACGATCTCGCCCCACGACCAGTCCGAGGCCGTGCGACTGTTGGGACTCGACCCCGAGACCGTCTTCTCGATTCCCAACGGCGTGGACGTCGACCACTTCACGCCTGCCCACCCGGGTCTGGATCAGCGCCTGAAAATGTGGCTGCACTGGTTCGTGAACGATCCCCGCGGCTGGGACGAGGCGACCGGCACGCCCGGCAGCATCAGCTACACCGAGGAGCAGGTGATGGAGGGCTTCTACGACGCCGACACCGGCGTTGCCTTTCCGGTGCTCATGTACGTCGGTCGCTTCCTGGCGTTCAAGCGGGTGCCGATGCTCGTCCGCGCCTACGCCCGAGCGCGTGAGCGCATGTCGGTGCCCGCCCCGCTGGTGATCTGGGGAGGATTTCCCGGGGAGTGGGAGGGCGAGCATCCTCACACGGTGGTCACCCAAGAAGGTATCGAGGACGTGTTCTTCGACGGCTGGCGAGACCACGACCAGTTGCCGCTCGGGTTGAGCTGCGCCGACTGCTTCGTGGCGCCTTCCACCGACGAGCCGTTCGGGCTGGTGTATCTGGAGGCGATGGCCTGCGAGCTGCCCGTGATCGGCACGCTCAGCGGCGGCCCGCCCAGCTTCATCAACGTCACCCCCGGCGAACGCGACGGTTGGCTGGTGCCGCCCGACGATGAGCAGGCGCTCGCCGACGCGATGGTGGAGGCCGTCAACCACCCCGCGCAGCGCCGAGCATTCGGCCAGAACGCCGGTCGTCACGCCCGCGACAAGTACTCATGGCGCGATGTGGCCCGCCGAGTCACCGACCTGTATGAGATCTACGCACCGCGATAACCCGCTGCGCGAGCGATCGCCGGCTATGACGCTCTTGGCGATGCTGCTATTCTTGAGGCTCAGGGAACGCCCGCCGCTTGTCGCGCTGGTTGAAGGCTTCCAGGTAGCTCGCTGACTCTCCGCCGACGGCCGTGTACAGGTCGTCCGATCAGGAGGACTCATGACGATCAGTCTCAACCGCTCGCTGGCCGAGCGCATCAAGACGTTTCTGCGCGGATTCGATCCACGCGGCAAAGCCACCAAGGCGTAAGCCCCCAGTCGAGGGGCAGGGCTCTCGACCTTGCCCCTCGGGACACTCCGAAGCCCAGGAGCTTCCACCATGTCAAGCACTCTCAGCGGTGACCCGGCCGGCGGGATATGAGCCGGCAGACAGCGTCACCATGCGCATCCCCTATAACGCCGTTCCCGAGGATCACGCCGACGTTCGGCGCAAGCTCGCCACCGGCTGGAAGCTCGGCGAAGTCACCGGCGAGGAGGACTCCCTCTTCAAGTACGCCCACCTCTACCCGCCCACCCCCTCGGCGTA
The DNA here is from genome assembly GCA_963811675.1 of uncultured Actinomycetes bacterium. Taxonomy (GTDB): domain Bacteria; phylum Actinomycetota; class Thermoleophilia; order Gaiellales; family JAICJC01; genus CAVPTL01. The sequence goes on from CAWESH010000008.1 coordinate 6,003, forward strand.
GTCGCACCCACGGCTGAAGAAACTCCTGCGCGCAATCTGTTTCGTGTCTAGAGTTGCAAGGGATGGCCGTTTGCCCCCGTTGCTCCACCGAGGTCACCGGCGCCAAGTTCTGCCCTGAGTGCGGTACGCCGCTCGGAACGGTGCAGAACGAGCGCCGCGAGCGCCGCGTGGTGTCGGTCATGTTCGTCGACTTGGTCGGATTCACCAAGCGTTCTGAAGCGCTCGATATCGAAGACGTCGAGAGCCTTCTGGCTCCGTACCTGGAGCTGGTAACCAACGAGGTGGTGCAGACCGCCGGTGTGGTGGCGAAGTACACCGGCGACGGCGCGATGGCGATGTTCGGGGGCGATGTCGCTCATGAGGACGATGCCGAACGCGCGGTGCGATCGGCGCTTGGGATCTGTGAGCGGATCGCCGAGTTCGATCAGCTGGCGCTGCATGTGCGAATCGGGGTGGCCACCGGAGAGGTACTCGTCAGCTGGAGCAGCGACGGCAAGATCGACGGGGTTGGTGACACCGTCAACACGGCGTCTCGGCTCGAAAGCTCGGCCCCCGATGACCGGGTGCTGGTGGACGCGGCCACTCAGCGCGCGACCGCCAACACGATCCTGTACGAGCCCGCCGGCGAGATCGAGGTCAAGGGAAAGTCTGAGCCGTTGGAGACGTGGCTGGCGCTGGAACCGAGGTCGATCGTCCCCGAGCAGCGACGCCGGGATGATGTTCCTCTGGTGGGTCGCGGCGCCGAGGTGGAGATGCTGCGTGGCGTACTCGATCGGTCGGGACGCGAGCCTTCCACTCAGCTGCTCTCGGTGATCGGGTCGCCCGGCATCGGCAAGTCCCGGCTGGTCGAGGAGCTGGGAGGGATCATCGATGACATGCCGGGCGGTTTCATCATCTGGCGCCAAGGCCGCTCACTGCCGTATGGAGAAGGGGCGGGTTTCTGGGCGCTGGGGGAGATGGTCAAGGCCCAGGCCGGGATCCGCGAGTCGGACCCCGCCGACCTGGCGGAGTCGAAGCTCGACGACGCGGTGGCGGCGTTGATCGTTGCCGAGCGCGACCGGGAATGGATCACCCGCCACTTGCGACCGCTGGTGGGTATCGACTCGGGCTCGGGCGGCCGAGCCGAGGGTGCTCAGCGGGAGGCCTTCAATGCGTGGCGGCGGTTGTTCGAAGCGATGGCAGAAGACGATCCCACCGTGCTTGTGTTCGAGGACATCCATTGGGCCGATGACGGGCTTTTGGACTTCATCGACCAACTCGCCGACAGGGGCGGCGCGGTGCCGCTTTTGATCGTGTGCACCGCCCGGCCGGAGCTGCTCGAGCGCCGGCCGACGTGGGGTGGAGGCAAGGTCAATGCGACCACGATTTCGCTGACGCCGCTCGCGCCGGAGGACACCGCTCGGCTGGTGGGGAGTCTGCTCGACCAGGCGCTGACCCCCGCCGAGCTGCAGCAGGCGCTGCTGGAGCGGTCGGAGGGCAATCCGCTGTACGCCCAGGAATACGTGCGCATGCTGCAGGATCGCGGGCTGCTGGCCAAGACCGCAGGCGGCTGGACCTTGACCGGCGCGATCGACGGTCTGCCCGAGTCGGTGCAGGGCATCATCGCCGCGCGGCTGGACACGCTCACGGCCGAGGAAAAGACGCTGATCCAGGACGCCGCGGTGATCGGAAAGACGGCCTGGCTGGGGGCGATCTGCACCCTCTCGCAGATGACGCTGGACGAGGCCGAGGACGTGGTCTTCTCACTCGAGCGAAAACAGTTGATGCTGCGCGTGCGCCGCTCGTCCATCGAGGGCGAGTCTGAGGTGCGATTCTCACACGCGCTCACTCGCGAGGTCGCCTACTCCCAGATCCGGCGCAGCGATCGCGCGGCCAAGCATCTGGCGGCTGCCGACTGGCTTGAGCCGGTGGCGCGAGGCCGCGAGGACCGCTCAGAGCTGCTCGCCCACCATTACGTGACCGCACTCGAGCTGCGACAGAAAGCCGGCGAGCCGGTGGGCGACCTGCTGCCGGTCGCTTGTGCAGCGCTGGTGGAGGCAGGCCACCACGCCGAGGCCGTGAACAATCACGCCGGCGCTGCTCGCTACTTCGATCAGGCGCTCCAGTTCACACCAGACTCCGACGACTCCCGCCCGAGCCTGGTGCTGCACGCCGCGACCGCACGGTTCGTGATGGGAATCGCCGACGATGAGATGCTGGAGGCGGCGCTGGCGGTGCAGGTGAAGTCCTCCAACTGGGAGGCGGCGGCCGAAATCGAGCGGCTGCTGGCACTCCGCGGTGTGGCTGGGGGAGACCACACTCGGGTGGAGAGCCACCTCACCTCCGGGGCCGAGTTTGCCGCCCGCATCCCCTACACCCGGATCGCCGCCGTGATCGCCGACCAGCGGGCGCGAGAACTCGTCCTGGCGGGACGGACGGAGGCTGCACGCGAGATTCTTGTGTCGGCGCTGCCCGCGGCCGAGGGCGCTCAGGACGAAGTTGGTTCGGCGCTACTGTTGGCGCGTCTGGGTGAGATCCGAAGCGATGCCGGTGATCCCGACGGCTTCACCGACATCGAGCGGGCGGCGGTGGTGCTTGACCGCGAGGGCGACCCCCTGGTGGCTGACGGGTACAACAACCTGGGTTGGGCGTTGTACTGCCTGGGCGAACTCGACCGGTCGGTCGAAGCCCTGAACTCTGCATTGGAGTGGGCCACGCGGCTGGCGCTACCCAACCAAAGCGCTTCGGCCGAGGGCAGCATGATCGAGGTGACGTACTTCATGGGGGCCTGGGATCGAAGCCGACAGCTGGTCGACAGCAACGTCGAGAATCCGGACTCATTCCACAGCTTCACCGCCGCCAACATCCGCGGCAGACTGGCGCTGGCCGCCGGCGACGTTCGGCAGGCCCTCTCCGACGCAGACGACAACATTCGATTCGGCCGAACCAGCAACAACCACGAGTTCGTGTGCCCCGGCCTGGCACTGCGCGCGGCGGCGCTTGCCGCGCAGGGAGGATCAGCAGCCGCTGCCGAGGCGGTGTCCGAGTTTTTTACAGCCTGGCGCGAGGCCGGGGGGTCGACCCCGTCTGCGCTGGCAGAGGTCGCGCTGCTCCTGTCCCCAGGGTCGATGGAACCGATCGCCGGCGCAGCCGCGCTGCTCGACGACATCAATCACTGGAAGCCGGGAATCATCGCACTCGTCGAGGGCAGATACGCCGAGGCGCCTGCCTGCTTCCACGAGATCGGCTGCCGCCACCTGGCGGCCGAGGCCAACCTGGTTGCCGCTGAGGTGGCCCGCGCCGAGGGCCGCGACAGCGACGCCGTGCAGCACTGCGAGTCGGCGCTGCGATACGCCGCCGCAGTCGGAGCATCGTCATTTACAGATCGGGGAACGCGTCTGATGGAGACACGATCAACCGCCTAGCGTCGCGGTCAGGCGCCGATCCCCCGTCTTTGCCCGCACCACCAGGCACGCGCCCAGGCTGAACACTGCCAGCAGCACATAGGCTCCGTCGGATCCGGCGAGGTGGCTCAGCCCCGGCGCGGCCAGCGGGCCGATCACGGCACCGATTCCCCAGGCGAGATTGACGATGCCAAGCACCACTCCATGGCCGATCGCTGAGCGGTCGGCTCCATCCACGCTGAGCGGGTAGGCCGTGGCGTAGAGCACAGCTTCCAGCCCGAACACGATGATCACGAGTACGACGAACCAGGGTACGGAGACAGGCAGCGCGAGCGTGGCGACCATCGCGCCGAGCACGGCGGTGCCGCCGACCGCGATCGGAATCCGGCCAAACCGGTCACCACCTCGACCGCTGAGGACGGCCACAGCCGATGCCAGTACCGCCCCGACCGTGTACACCACGCCGATCCGCGAGCCGCTCATGCCACCGTCGGCGAGTTGCAGCGTGACCAGCAACTGCAGCGCACCCCCGACGATGGCAGCCACGAAGATCACGATCATGCTGGCCGCGATCAGTGATTGGCGAAGGCAGGCGGCGAGCACCGGAGCGATCGCCGGCCGGGCACCCTCCTCCACGGGTTGCCGGGGAGCCGGAGTGGCCAACACCAGCATCAGCAGCACGGCGGCAAGGCCTGACAGCGCCAGGAACGTTGGCGCGATCCCGACTCCGCTGACCGCGATTGCGCCGATCGCCGGCCCGGCGATAAACCCGACCGACGCGGCGGCTTGGACGAGGCCGATGCGACCGCCGCGCTTCTCGGCGGGCGACGCCGATGAGACCCATGCGATCCCGGCGCTCCAGGCGACCGCGTCGGCTGCGCCCTGCAGCACCCTTGCGACCAGCAGCAGCGCAAATGAGTGCGCTACCGCCATCAGCGCGAGGCCGACCATCAGCGAGACGGCGCCGGCCGCGGACATCCGTTTTGGCCCCACCACGTCGGAAAGCCGTCCCGACGGAACTGCAAAGAGCAGCACCGCGGCGCTGTAGGAAGCCAGCAGCACCCCGGCGCTGAACGGGCTCAGCCCCAACTCTTCTCGGTAGTGCGGGAGCAGGGGGATCACAGCCGCAAAGGAGATGGTGTCGAGCACCATCAACGCGGAGATGAGGAGGACCAATCGACGCATGCGATCCTGACCGTACGCCGGGTGAATAACGGTGCCAGGCACCGTTATTCACCTGCGAGTCAAGCTCAGCCGCCGCTTGGGGTGACGTTTCCGATCACGCCGATGCGGAAGCCCAGCCACGGATACGCCCGCTCGACGCCGGTGTCTCCCGGGTTGTAGCCAAATGCCGAGATCTCCAGCTGGTATGCGGGAGCGTTGGCGACGCCGCCGTGGAAGTACCGCCACGCGCGCAGGAAGTTGTAGCCCGGCGGCTGCGGTGCGATCGTGTCGAGCACCTCGACCACGTTTCCGCCCATGTCGTAGGTGCCCCACGGGGAGGTGGTCTTGGTCTGGCCCACCGTGCTCACGTTGCCCATGTAGTTCTTTTCCAGGTCGAGTCCCTGCGGGAAATCGGACGGGAGTTCACCGCAGCTGGATCCGGCCTGTGACGGGCACCACGTGGGAGCCGCTCCGGGCGGCGAGCCGGGCGTGTCCACGCTGCTGTTGGGATCGTTGGGGTTGTAGGTCGAAAGCGGCTGCGTCCCTGCGTTGACGACGTCGCCCGGTCTGGGGATCCAACACCGACGGGTGCGGCGGATCGAACGGGCCGGTCGGGTATGCCCAGTACGAGTCGGTGCCGCCGCCCTTGGGGTCGTAGTAGGCGGCCTTGACCCACTCGTTGTTGCTGGGCAGCACGAACCCCGACGACTTCGATCGCGGCGCCGTCTCGTCGCTCATGTCGTACATGCCCTGCTCGGTCTCGCGGCGACAGGCGCACCTTGTAGGTGACGTACTTGAACCCGCCGGACGTCGACGCTGTCTTGGAGAGCACGGTGCCGTTGGACAGTGAGTTGACAAACCGGGCCGCTCGCCGGAAGGTGGCGAAGTTGAACGGCTTCTGGGCCCACTCGGGGTAGGCCACCGAGTAGTGCTGACTGGTCGCGGCGCTGGATGAGTAGCTGACCGAGCCGTACTGCGGCCACACCGTCGGGGTTCATGTGGTCGATGTAGAGCTGGTGCAGATTCTTGCCGCGCGGGTCGACCGTGTTCAGGAACGTGACGTACTGGCTGACGGTCGTCTCGAACTCGCCGATCCCGAAGGTGTAGTTGACCTTGCCGACCGTCAGGCACGGCGGCGGCGCCTTGGGCGCGTCTGCGCAGGTCTTGTAGATGCCGGTGCCCTTCGGCGGGTCGACGAACTTGCCCTTGGGCCCGCCGAACGTCTGAATCACGCCGACGGAGGGGTTGCCGGGGTCACCGACCATCGCCATTCGGATGGTCACCACTCCGCGCTTGCCGATGTTCGCACCCAGGTGGTGCGTGGTCGCCGTCGAGCTGGAGCCCGACCCGGACGAGCCGAGTGAACACGCAGCCGCTGTGAATCCGAGCGCTGCGACGGTCATCATCAGCGCGGGCCCGGCGGAGGCTACTCGAGAATCGATCCGCGGACAGGGCGTTCACGCTGCCGGCACGCCGGGCTCGACCAACGGTGTCGGCCAGCTTGTTCGCGAACGCTGCAGCCTGAACTTCAAAGCCCGGCTTGAGGTTGGTCGGAGGAATCTTGATGCCGAGTGACCGCTCGCGCATCTCGCCCTTGCCGAAGTAGCTGAGCAGCGCCAGCAGCGACCGGATCTGCCCGCCCTCGTAGGTGAAGCGGATCACGTCAGTGAACCTCCGCCCTGGGCCAGCGCCAGCCCCTTGGCCTCTTTGAAGTTGATGCTCCAGTAGCGGCGGCAGACGACGTAGACCCCAAACGGCTTGCCTGCGAGCACGGCCTTGGCCTCGTCCGACTTCAGGTATGAACGCAGCGGCATGTTGGTCATGAAGAACCACGTCGGCGAGCCGAGCACCACCAGGTCGTAGTCGCCCTGCTTGGCCTCGTCGGGAATCCGGATCTCGCCGGTCTTGCGGCGCAGCTGCGGCAGCAGCAGCGGCAGGATGCTGAACACCGCGTGGCGGAACGGAAACACCGAGAAGTTCTTGGCGTAGTGCGGGTCGGTGAACTCGATGTTGGCCTGGGACACGTCGCAGCCGCGCTCTTGCAGCGTCGCGGTCATCGCGTCGCTACACCCTCTGGGCCTGCTTGGTGTGGCTGTAGTAGACGATCAGTACTCGTGGCTGGGTGGCACTCACGGCTGCTCCGATCTGAGCGTTGGCTGACAGCCAACCTATTGCTACGCGGTGCGAAATGGGCCTCAAAAACGACAAATCACCCGGGTGAACCGGGTGTCACCACCGGTTCGAATCTCAGCAGCAGCCGCTTGCGCAGGCGTCTCCGCGCCACGAGTTTCGGCCTTCGCGCAGCGCAACTGCGGCAATCACGAGACCCGACAGCGGGTCTGCCCACCACCAGCCGAGCAACGCGTTTGCTCCGAGGCCGACGAGCAGGGCGACGCTGAGGTACGCGCAGATCATGTTCTGCGCGCCCTCCGATTCGGTCGCCCGCGACCCCAGCCGGCGGCCGACATCCTGCTTTGCGCGTGCCAAGAGCGGCATGGTCGGGGCGGTGATCGCCGCCAGGCCGATGCCGACCCAGCTGGCCTCCGGGTGGGCACCCAGGAAGGCTCGCAGCGACTCGATCACGACGTATCCGGCCAGCAGGTAGAACGACAGCGCGATCAGTCGCTGCGCGCGTCGCTCGGCCACGGCCGATGAGCCGCGGCCACCGGAGAACAGCCAGATCACAACCCCGCCGGCGAGTAGCTCGATCAATGAATCGACTCCGAACGCCACCAGCGCCACCGACCCGGCGGCGATACCGGCGCTGACGGCGATCGCAAACTCAATCAGGTGCCACGCGTTGCCGCCCCAGGCAAGCAGTTTCGCGCGCCGCTCCAACCGCGCCCGTTCCGATGCAGCCAGTACGGGGAGCCGGCGCGCCGGCTGGATCTGGGTGAGCGGAACCTGACTGCTCACGCCGGCACCGCCTTTCCACTGGGGATCAGCACGCCCAGGAGCAGCTCGCCCTGCTCGACCAGGCTGTACATCACCATCTTGCCGTCCCTGCGAGACGCCACCAGGCCGGCGGTGCGCAAGACCCTCAGGTGGTGTGAGACGAGCGCGTCGGATCGCTCCATGATCCAGGCGAGATCACACACGCACAGCTCGCCGCCGTCCCTCAGCGCACTCAAGATCTGAAGCCGGGTCGGGATCCCCCAGTGCGCTTGCTCGAGCGGCGCGACCTTCGGCCACCGACAGGTCGAGGCGGTTCTTTCGCAGCACCTCGGCCCGTTCCAGGTCGAGACAGAGCAGATCACAGCGATCAACGTCCATTGGCACATTCTAACGAACGTTTGAACGACCGGGCCGGTGACGGCCGATTGTCGCAGCCGTCACCACGGCGCGAAATACTCGTCGGTGATGGTGTTCGACCGGCAAGTCGCATTCCTGGCCGTCTGCCTCGCGCTCCTGGTGGCACCCGCATGTGGCGGTGGCGATGCCGCGGATTCGTCGGCGCCGGCGGTCGGGACGGCCTTTGCAGCCAAAGCCACCGCCGAATGTCAGCGGGCGCTCACCCAGAAGCACGCTGAGGGCCCATTCCCGTACCCTGATTTCAATCCGACCCAGCCCGACCCGTCCAAGTTTCCCGGGATGGTGGGATTCTTCTCCAAGGCCATCATCACCTACGGCACGTGGCTGCAGAACATGCAGGCACTGGGCCCTCCACCCGGCGGGCAGGATGCCTGGTCGGATCTCGTCGATCAGATCGGCGTTCAGCTGCATCTCCACAAGCATCAGCGCGCAGCCGCGGTTCGCGGCGATGCCACCACCTTCACCGATGACTACTACAAGGGCGTCAAATCCCAGGATGCACTCGAGTCCGCGGCCGAGGCTGCCGGCGTGCCGGAGTGCGCTCGCGTGGTCCAATAGCGGCGGATGAGTGATCTCCAGATTGTGTACGCCGACGGCAATCCGATCCAGCGGGGCCGGATCATCGGCAGCGCGTTGGCCGACGGGCACGCGCGCGCGGTTGAGTTCACCCGCCGCTACACCCGCCGGCACGGGTTGGCCGACCGCGACCTGGAGCCGCTGTTGGCGCCATACCTGGCGGCCGCACGGCGAAGCGTCCCACGCCTGGTCGCTCACCTGGAGGGCATCGCCGAGGGCAGCGGCCTCAGGTTTCTCGACGTCTTCGCGGTGAACGCATTCGAGGAGCTGTACGCCGTGCTCGAAGGATCGGTGGCCCCGCCCGCCGGTGTCACGCTCAGCCCAGCGCCGCCGCCGGCTCCGATCGAGCGCTGCACCGACTTCGTGATCAACGCGGCCGACACCACCATCCTTGCCCACAACGAGCAGTGGTATGCGGGTGACGACGGCGGGGTGGCGGTGATCGTCGAGCGCCCGGACTCCGATGACGAGGTCGCGATCGTGGCGCCGGCCTCGGTCGGGACGCTCCCCTTGGTGGGGATGAACGCTCGCGGCGGCGCGCTGGGACTGATGTCGCTGACCGGCACCGACGAGCGGGTCGGCGTCCCCCGAGCGCTGCTGGGCCGCGACGGTGTGGAGGCTGTCGATCGGGCCGATGCGCTCCGCCGGGCCACCCGGCCGGGCCGCGCGGGCGGGTACAGCTACATGTACGCGTTTCGGGGTGGTGACGGCTTCATCCTGGAGGTGACGGCCACCCGGGAGGCGCTGATCGAGGCTCCGGTGCACACCAATCACGCGCTCGACGCCGACGTCGCCGAGGCGGGGGAGACGCCTTCGGCGGGGTCGCTGTCGCGCCTCGACCGCGCGCGGGCGCTGCTTGACGGCGATGCTCCGCGAACTGCGCAGGACGCCATGCGGATGCTCGCCGACCACGGCGCTCAGGGTCAGGACATCTGCGTACATCCCGACCCGGCCGACGGCGAGGAGGGATCGGCCATCCAGTTCGGGATGGTGTGTGACGTCGAGGCCGGCGTCATGTGGCTGGCTCCAGGGCAGCCCTGCAGCACGCCGTTTCAGGAGCTCCCGCTGGACGAGTTGCTGAGCGGCTCGACCAGACCAGTCGGCTGACCGTCGACGCTCGCCTCACGGCGACGTCGGCACCCCGGGCGCCGCCGGCTCCGGCTGCGGGAGCGCATCTCCCTCGACCCGCAGATCGGGTAGCCACTCCAGCCAGTGCGGGAGGTACCAGTTGCGATCGCCGAGCAGTTCCATCGTGGCCGGCATCAGCACCACCCGCACGATCGTCGCATCGACCAGGATGGCGACCCCCAGTCCGAAGCCCATCTGCTGGAACATCACCAGGTCGCCCGAGGCAAAGCCGGCAAACACCGCCACCATGATCAATGCCGCACCGGTGATCAGGTGGGCGGTGGAGCCGATCCCGTAGGTGACCGCCTCGTGGGTGTTTCCGGTCTCGTCATACCGCTCGCGGATGCGAGAGAGCAGGAACACCTGGTAGTCCATGGACAATCCGAACAGCACCGAGAAGAGGAACAGCGGGATCCACGATTCGATGGTGTCGACCCGATGGAATCCCAGGATTCCGGCTCCGTGTCCCTGCTGCGTGACAAACACCAGCAGGCCGTATGCGGCTCCCACCGACAGCAGGTTCATGATGATGCTCGTGATCGGCACCACCACGGATCGGAACGCCAGCAGCAGCAGGATGAAGCTGAGGCCGAGCACCAACCCGAACACGATCGGCAGGTACTTGTCGGTGATCGCGAAGAAGTCAAGATTCTGCGCGGTCGCGCCGCTCACATACACCTTGGCATCGGTGTCGGCAAACGCCGCGGGGATGGCGTCGTGGCGCAGCATGTTGACCGCGTCCTGGGCTGCCTGCGATGTCGAGTCACCGGCCACCGGCACGCTCACCACGGCCAGGTCCTTCGACGGGTAGGCGGTGACGGTGGGATCGCCGAAGCGGGCATCACTTGCCAGCGTGGTCTTGAGGGCATCCACTGCCGAGGTGATTGGGGCGGTGCCCACGGGTCCGTCGATGACGATGTCCGCCGGGGTTACCTGCCCGGCCGAGAAGTCGCGATCCAAGACGACGAACCCCTGCTTGGCCTGGAGGCTGTCGGGCAGCGACGACACGCCCGCCGCGCCGGTGTTGATCGAAAGCGCGGGTACTGCCGCGAGCAGCAGCAGCCCGACCGCGATGGTTGCGCTGACGGCCGAATGGCGCATCGCCCCCTGCACCGCCCGCGCCAGCAAGCCGTCCCGTGCATCCTCGCGGGATGCGCGCATGAGAAACGGGATCCGCCCCTTGTTGACGCGATCTCCCAGCAGTCGCAGGATCGCCGGCAGCAGGGTCATGCTCGCCACCACCGCCACCAGCACCACCACGATCGCTCCGACGGCGAGGCTGACGAAGATCTTGGTGGGGACGATCAGCATGCCGATCAGCGCCAACACCACGGTCATGCCGGAGAACACCACCGCCCGTCCAGCGGTGCCCGCAGCACGCTCGATGGCCGCTTCGATCTCCAGACCGCGGGCGCGCTCCTCCCGGAATCGCGAGACGACAAACAGGCTGTAGTCGATTCCCACCGCAAGGCCCATGAAGGTCAGCATGTTGACGGCAAAGAAGCTCAGCGGCGAGACGTTTCCGATCAACGCGACGATGGCAATCCCGACGGCGATCGCAAACAGCGACAGCAGCACGGGAATCAACGCCGCCACGATGGCGCCGAAGACGAAGATCAGGATCACCAGGGCGATCGGGATGCCGATCGCCTCGCCCTTCTGCAGATCGCTGCCCGAAAGCGCGGTGAGGTCACGCGCCAGCGTCGCGTCGCCGGTCACGAGCACCTTGTAGCCCGGCTGGGCACCGGCATCGGCGACGGCAATCACCTGTTTGATCTTCGCATCCGAGTCGGCGATGTCGCCCGGGATCTGGAGTGGCAGCAGCACGCTTCGGCCGTCCTGCGAGGCCGCCGTCTGGTCGAGCGGGGCGACCAGCACGATCGCCGGGCCCAGCTGGGCGAGGCTGTTGTGAATGTCTGCCACCACGGCCTTCAGGCCGGCGGTGTTCGCTCCGTCCTGGGCCTGGACGATGACCACGTCTCGGATCGGCACCTTCTGGTTGAGCCGCTCGCTGCGCAGATCATCGGCGCGTTTGGAGTCAGGGCTGCCGGTGAAGGTGCTCGCCGTGGTCAGCCCGCCACTCAAAAACGCGGCCGAGATTCCGCCTGAGATCACGACCAGCGCGATCCAGATGAACACCGTTCGCCACGGTCGTGCAGCACATCGCCGCGCCCACGCCTGGGGTGACATCGAAGCCATCGTTCCTCCTGCAACACCTGCCGGGTGCCCGGTTCCGAGGGGCCAACCGTACCACGGTGAGTGATTCAGCCTGCGGCGTTTTCCACCGGCAGTCCGGCGTCGCGCCATCCCTCGAATCCGTCGATCACGTCGGTGGCGCCGGTGATGCCGAGGTCGAGCAGCGTTGCCGCTGCCAGGCTTGATTGGTAGCCCTCCGCGCAGATCAGCATCAGCGGGCCGGCGCGGTCACTGAGCCGCGGATCGTGGTAGTCACAAGCTGGGTCGGCCCGCCATTCCAGGACGTTTCGGGGGATCACGATCGCCCCTGGGATGGTGCCGTCACGCTCCAGTTGCGAGTCCGAACGGATGTCGACCAGCACCGCCCCTTTGGCCATCGCATGCCACGCTTCGCCGGCGGTTACCCGGGTCAGCCGGGCGCGAGCAGCGGCCAGTAACTGATCGATATTCATGGACAACACTGCTCGCGGATCTCGGGTGAATACCCCATGTCAGTTGGGCGTTCGCAGCCACACCGAAGAGATGCTCGGCTGGAGTGTTTCGCGCACGACTTGCAGCACCTCGGCGTTGAGCGCCTCCAGATCGATCTCCTGGCGCAGCCGGCCGCTGAACGCTTCCAGCGTGAGGTTGGCGTCGTACTTCCGGCGGTAGAAGCGGTGATCGACCCCACGCTGGATGCGCCGTCGCATCGGCTGGAACGCCAGCGCGACCGCGAGTGTCGAAAGCGTCACCGAGAGCGCGCCCGACTGTCCGGTGGCCGACCGAAACATCCACCCCGTCAGCGAGATCCCGCCCAGGTAGAGGATCGCGAGCGTCGCCACCAGCGCTGTGTACACCAGTGTCTTTCGGATCAGCACGTCGATCTCGTACAGCCGGTAGCGCAGCACAGCGATTCCGGTGGCGATCACAAGCGCGGTGCCGGCGGCCGACCACAGCAGCCCGTCGACGTCATCTGACCAGATCCCTCCCATCGCCCACAACACCGGGCTGACGATGGCGGCCACCGCGAGTCCGGCAGCGGCGGCTCCAAACCACTTCAGCTGCTGGCGGAGCACGCCGGTGGATCGTCGAAACCGCAGCACCAATGAGATCGTGGCCGGCAGCATCAGGAACAGCAACACCGCGGTGCCGATGTTACCGAGCGCCGATCCGGTGCTGCCGACGGCACCGTCGACCCCCAGCGGGCTGATCCTTGCCGGCTCGAACCGCAGCCCGATCGCCTCGGTCGAGATCTCCCAGCCCAGTGTCGCGCACAGCGATGCGATCGCCCATATCCACGCCACCGGCCGCCATCGGCGCGACGGCAGCTTGCCCTCGGGGAATACCAACAGCAGGGCCGGCAGGATCACCCACGGAGCGGCTCGCGCCAATACGTATACCGCTGCAACGGCATCGCTTGCCGGAAGTGCGAGCCCAGGGGAGAGGTAAATGTTTCCCAGCGTCGAGAGCGCGAAGGCGGTGGCGAGCGTCAGGATCAAGGGGCCGATGGGGTTGCGCGGGACGTTTAAACAGAGCACGGCGCCCATGGTGGCGCCGCCGACGATGGGTGGTATCGCCATCACCGCCGTCGATGCGCTCACGTCTGCGGAGATCGCCAGTGGGATGGAAACCACGATCGACGAGATCGCCACCAGCCACGCCGACCATACCCACACCTGTCTGAAACTCACCGGCACACCGGTAATGGTGCCAGAGCCGCGTTCCGGGAACGTTACGGTCCCAAGTCCCGCCGCTGCCTTGACGCGCCTCCGGCATGGAGAAGTAGTCTGCCGGGGATACGTCAACCAAGGTGGGGAGCCGGGACCATGAGCACCAGCACAATTGAACTCTTTGTGGCGTCGTACGGAAGCGAGCACGAGGCAGGTGCGGCGCTGAAGGACTTCCAATCCGCTCAGCGCGCGGGTGCGATCGACCTGATCGACGCGGCCGTGATCGTTCACACCGCCGAGGGCAAGGTCAAGTTCGAGGAGACGGCCGATCCCAGCGGCAAGAAGTGGGCCAAGCGCGGCGCCATCGCCGGTGGCGTGGTCGGCCTGATCTTCCCGCCCAGCATCATCGTCTCGGCCGCCGTGGGCGGCGGCGCCGGAGGGCTGTGGGGAAAGATCCGCGACAAGGGCTTCAAGGACGAGGACCTCAAGGAGATCGGCGAGAGCCTTCCTCCCGGCTCCTCGGCCATCATCGCCATCGCCCAGGATCGCATGATCGAGCAGCTGGAGCGCGGCCTCGAGGGCTATCAGAAGATCGCCAAGCACGCCGTTTCGGCCGACGCTGCGGCTGCCATCATCGCTGAGGTTGACGACGAGGCGTGAGGCGGTGGTAGTCTCGCAATCACCAGAGCCCAAAGGGGGAGAGACATGCCGATTCTGATGATCTTGGATGTCGAGGGCGGGACGGCGGAGCAGTACGACCGTGCCGACGCGTTGCTGGGTACCTCCGTGGAGAACGCCCCGCAGGGGCTGATCAGCCACGCCGCGGCGATCACCGACAGCGGACTGCTCGTGGCTGACGTATGGGAGTCGGCGGAGGATCTCCAGCGGTTTTTCGAGGAGAAGCTGGGAGCGGCGATCGCCCAATCGGGCGTGCCCGAGACTCAGCCTCGGATCGTGCCGGTGCATAACCACATCGACGGCAGCGGTGAGGTCGGCACCGCGCTGGTGCTGATCGAGCTCGACGGCATGACCACCGCGGACTACGACGCGCTCACCGACGACCTGGCTGCGCACGCCGGAGACGGCAGCGCGCATCCGTCGGTGTCGCACGTGGTCGGGGTAACTGACACTGGTCTGGTGGTGGTGGACATCTGGGAGTCGGCCGACCAGTTCGCAGAGTTCGGCGAGACCGAGCTTGCGCCTCGCATGGGGCCGGAGGCCATGGCCCAGATGCAGCCTCGCATCGGGAAGCTGCACAAGCACGTGCCGGTCAAATCACCGACCGCCGCAAGCTGACCGACGGCTGAGGGTGAATAACGGTGCCAGGCACCGTTATTCACCCACGCCGCGACCGAGAGTTGAGAGATGAGTGAGCCGCGCGAGATCGCCGACCATGTTGAGCCTGTGGTGGATGGGGTGTGGCATTGGCGCATCTCCAACAGCAACTTGGGAGGTGCCACGTCCAGCAGTCAGGCGATCTCCGCCGACGCCGGCACGGTGCTGATCGATCCCGTGCAGCTTGATCCGTCCGAACTCGCAGGCCTGCGTGAGCCCACCGCCATCGTGCTCACCGCCAAGTGTCATCAGCGCTCGGCCTGGCGGTACCGCAGCGAGTTCGGCGCCGAGGTGTGGGCTCCCGCGGGTGCTCCCGACGCCGACGAGCAGCCCGATCACCGATACGGCGACGGCGATCTGCTGCCCGGAGGCCTGCGCGCCGTGCACACGCCCGGCCCCGAGCCGGTGCACTTCTGCCTGCTGCTGGAGCGAGCTCCGGGAGTGCTGTTCTGTTCCGACCTGCTGACGGTCGTCGGCGGTGGGCTGCGCCTGGTGCCGGGTGAGTACCACGACGATCCGGCCGGGACGCGTCGCAGCGTGGAGCGCCTGCTGGATCTGGAGTTCGAGGTGCTGTGCCTCGATCACGGCCCTCCGATTGCCGACCAGCCCAAGCGCGAGATCGAGCGGTTGCTGGCAGGCGAGTAGGTCATGGCCGAGTTCGAAAGCCCTCTCGACCTCACCTTCAATCGCGGAGCGATCGCCGATCCCGAGGCCTTCGCCCGCGACGCAGGCGCCGCTTCGTGGCTGTTTCTGTGCGGCCCTGCGTTCGCTGAGATGGAGGGAGGCATGTCCTACGCGAGCGTCCAGGCAGCGGTGGCCGAGTCGGTCAACATCGTGGCCGATCCCCCGGTGGTGCTGGACATGGAGATCGCCCGGGAGGGCATCGCCGCGATCAACGACTTGCCCCGGCCGACGTTGGTCACCTGCCGCACCGGTCCCCGCTCGTCGGCCTTGATCTACCTGTACGCCGGGCTTCGGGCTGGGGCGACGGCCGAGCAAGTGCTGGCCCGCGCGGAGGCCGACGGTGCTCCCTTCGCCCGCTCGGACGAACTCAAGGCGTGGGTTGCTCAGGGGCTCGCCGAGTTCTCATGACGATGCACCTTCTGCCGTAACGTTCCCGGAACGCAGGTGGGGGAGAATGTTTGGGTGAGGCTCAACCTGGAGATGCTGCGAACCCACTGGATCGCGTGGACGATTGTCGGGCTGACCGTGGTCATCAACGCCGTCGCGGTGTGGCTGGGCCTACTCGACCGGTCGGTGCAGTCGCTCACTGCCACGGTGATGTTCACGGTTGTGACGATTGGCTTCGCGTCGGTGGGCGCGCTGATCGTCACGTGGCAGCGGGGCAATCGGATCGGCTGGCTGTTCATCGGCATGGCGATGTTTCTGGCGGTGCCGCACAACCTGCTGCAGAACTACGCCGTGTACGCCATGCTGGTCGCGCCGGGCACCCTGCCGGGGGGCATCGTCGCCTACTGGTTCTCATCGTCGGTGTTTGACGGGGTGTTCGTGATGGTCATGTCGCTGCTGCTGCTCCTGTTCCCCGACGGCCATCCGCTCTCACCGAGATGGCGGCTGGCCGTGTGGTGTGCGGTGCTGGGAGCGGTTTGCACGATGGCCCAGGGCTTCACCGAGTTCTCGTCGTCGGCGCCGCTGGATGGGATCGCCAATCCCGTGGCGGTCTCCGGCACCGGCGCGAGCGTGCTTAATGCGATCAACGCGTTTGGGCTCTTTCCCACCCTGATCGGCTTCGGGGCAGGCGTCGCATCGATCGTGCTGCGGTTCCGGCGCTCGGCCGGCGTGGAGCGGCAGCAGGTGAAATGGATCATGGCCGCGGTGCTGTTCGAGGCCGTGCTGGTCGTCGTCACGATCGTGCTCTCGCTGGCCGGCGTCGGGGCGGCGATCTCTCGGGCTTGTCGTTCGTGCTCGCGATCGTGCTCTTCCCGGTGCTGATCGCGTTGGCGATCCTTCGCTACCGGCTGTACGACATCGACGTGGTGATCCGAAAGACGTTGGTGTACGCCTGCCTGATCGGACTGCTGGCGCTGCTCTACCTGGGCGGGATCGCGCTCCTGGGGGCGGCGTTTCGCTCCGCGACCGGGCAGTCGGGCGCCCTGGCGGTGACCCTCTCCACGCTGGCGGTGGCATTTGCCTTCCAGCCGCTTCGCCGGCGCATCCAGCGCGCGGTTGATCGACGCTTCTCGCGCCGCACCTACGACGCGGAGGCGGCGGTGCACGCGTTCACCGGCCGCCTGCGCGAACAGATCGACCTCGATGTGCTCTGCCGCGAGCTGGTGGGTGTCGTTGACGACACCGTCCAGCCACGCCACGCGGCGCTGTGGCTGCGACCCGCCGCCGACGACGGCTGACTACGCGAACGTCCCTACAGGTACCTGCTGGGTGATGCAGTGGGGGCCGCCGCCTCCTGCCATGAACAACACATCGGCGGCAACGGTGACGATCTCCCGCTCGGGATAGACGGCACGGATCTGTGCCAGAGCGGTCTCGTCCTCGGGCGTGTCGGCGATCGGGGCAACGATCCCCCCGTTGCAGACGAACAGGTTGAGGTAGGGGATGCCGGCGGCTTGGCCGGTGTCGAACTCGACCACGTCGATCGCGCGTCCGCGCGCATCGATCGCTGCGCGCAGCCGGCGGGCGTTCTCGATGCCCTTGTGGTGGTCGGGGTGGGCGGGATTCGACGGTGTGTGCAGGATCACGGAGCCGGGCGAGAGGAAGTGGGCGATGTCGTCGATGTGGCCGTCGGTGGAGAAGTCCTCGTAGTGGCCCTCCCCCAGCCACACGACCTTGTCGATGCCCAGGTAGTCGGACAGCGTCTGCTCGATCTGTTCTCGGGACATGCCGGGGTTTCGGTTTTGGTTCAGCAGGCACTGCTCAGTCGTGATCAGAGTGCCCTCGCCGTCGACGAAGAACGAGCCGCCTTCGAGCACCATCGGGGCCACGTACCGGCGCACTCCGAGATGGCCGGCGATGATCTCCGGCACGCGTGAATCGAACGCGGTGGGTTGGGATTCCTCACCCCAGCCGTTGAAGCCGAAGTCGACCAGTGCGACCTGCTGTTGGGCGTCGCGCACGAAGATCGGCCCGTTGTCGCGCATCCACGAGTCGTCCAGCTCGAGCTCGAGCAGCTCGATCCGCGAGGACAGCATCCGCCGGGCTTCACCCACCTGCTCGGAACGCACGAGCATCAGCACCGGCTCGAACTCCGAGACTGCGTTGGCCACGGCCGCCTGCTGCACCTGGGCATCGCGGTAGGCCTCGGGCCCGAAATCTCCCTGCGCGCCGACGTAGGTCTGCGGCCGGCAGGGCCAGGACATCAGCGTGAGCTGGTGCGGCTCCCACTCCGGGGGCATGGCAAATCCGTCGTGGCGCGGTGTGCTGGGCATACTGGCCTCGTGATACTAGGGCTCGCATCGCCGAGATGGAGCGCCGGCTTGTGCAAATATCCGTCGATGGCTGACTCCGTCGAGGTCAACCGGGCGTACTGGGACGAACGAGTGCCTGCCCACGCCGCGTCACCCGACTACGCGGTCGCCCGCTTTGCTGAAGACCCGTCGTACCTGAGCGAGGTGGTGCGCTTTGACCAGCCGCGGCTGGGTGACCTCACCGGTCTGGATCTGGTTCACCTGCAGTGCCACATCGGTACCGACACGGTGTCGCTGGGGCGGCTGGGAGCGTCTGTCACCGGGGTGGATATGTCCGCCCCGGCCCTGGCCGAGGCGCGGCTCGCTCGCGCAGGCGGCCGGCGTCGACGCACGCTTCGTCGAGTCCCAGGTGTACGCCGCACCCGAGGTGCTCGGAGACGGGCAGGTTCGACATGGTCTACACCGGCGTTGGGGCGTTGAACTGGCTCCCCGATATCGGCCGGTGGGCCGAGGTGGTGGCGGCGCTGCTGCGTCCCGGCGGCCGGCTGCACATCCGTGAGGGTCATCCCGTGCTGTGGTCGCTCGAGCTCGACCGGCCCGACGAGCTGCTGGTGGTGGAGTACCCGTACTTTGAAACCAGCGCCCCGGTGATCCTCGACGACCCCGGCGAGTTCGGCGACACCTACGTCCAGACCGACCAGACGTTCGTCACCAAGACCACGCACGAGTGGAACCACGGCCTCGGTGAGATCGTCTCCGCATTGCTCGCTGCGGGTATGCAGCTGACGCTGCTCCAGGAGCACGACTCGGTGCCGTGGGAAGCCGTCAAGGGCATGGTCGATACCGGCGGCGGCGAGTGGCGCCTGGCCGACCGGCCGGAGCGGCTGCCGCACTCGTACACCCTCCAGGCCCAGCGCGGGTAGACACGAGCGGACGAAATGACTGCCACCGAGGCCACCGGCGGACGAGCCCAGAACCTGGTGCTGATCGCGATGATCTTCGCGGTCGCGATGACGTTCATCGACCAGACGATCGTGTCCATCGCGGCGCCCACGGTCCAGGAACGAGCTGGGCCTGACCAACACCGAGATCCAGTGGGCGATCAACGCCTACCTGCTGTCGCTGGCAGCGCTGTTCGCCTTCGGTGGCCGGCTGGCGGACACGGTCGGCCACAAGAAGATGGTGACGCTGGGTGTGATCATCTTCGCGGCGGCTTCGGGGATGTGCGGGCTCACCCCCGACGGCAGCTTGGCTGAGGCCTGGATCGTGACATTCCGCGTGATCCAGGGCGTCGGCGGAGCGATCATGTTCCCCGCGGCGCTGGCCATCGTGGTGCAGACCTTTCCGCTGCCACGAGCGTGGCAAGGCGCTGGCGATCTTCTTCGGTGTCGCCGGCGGTCTCACCTCGGTCGGGCCGATCCTGGGCGGTGTCCTCACCGAGTGGACGTGGCGGGCGATCTTCTGGGTCAACATCCCGATCGCGATCATCGCCCTGATCCTGATCATGGTGTCCGACCCCCAGACCGACCACAAGCCGGCGCGGATGGACTACCGCGGCCTCGTGCTGATCGCCGGCGGCGTGGCGCTGAGCGTCTTCGGCTTCCAGCAGTCGGCGCTGTGGGGTTGGGGCGATGCCCGCACGATCGCCTGTGTCGTGATCGGCGGCGTGCTGCTGGTGGTCTTCTACTTCGTGGAGCAGCGCACCGAGCAGCCGCTGATGCAGGTCAACATCTTCAAGATCCGGCCGTTCTTCGTGGAGAACCTGGTGCTCGGGATCTCGATGCTGGTGTTCGTCCCGATCTTCTTCTTTGCCAGCGAGTATGCCCAGATCTCATTGGGCAAGTCGTCCACCGAGACCGGGGTGTTCCTGCTGTATTTCTTCCTCGGGTTCGTGATCGCCGCCCAGATCGCCGGGCGGATGATGGACCGAGGCGGCGCCAAGCGCCCGGTGGTGATCGGCTGCATCCTGGCCGCGGTCGGGTTCTACCTGTGGGCCGGCAAGGTCACGTCGCTCGATTTCGGCAGCCAGGTCTGGTTCATCATCCTGTCCGGAGCGGGCGTGGGGGCGATGCTCGGGCCGGCCAGCACCGACGCGGTCAACCGCGCCTCGCGGCTCTCCTACGGCGAGGCCACCGGCATCACCCAGACTGTCCGCAACTACGCCGCAGCGCTGGGCATCGCCATTCTCGGCAATGTGCTCGTGACCGAGATGCACTCGCGCCTGACCGACTCGCTGGTGGGACTGGGAATGCCCCGCGAGGCGGCCGACGCCAAGGCCTCCGACCTCTCGCAGCAGCACAGCGCCAACATCGAAAAGATCCCGCACTTCTTCCGGCTGGACTTCGCCTACGCCACTCGCTCGGTGCTGATGGCCATGGCGGGGATCATGACGGTGGCTGCGATCGTGGCCGTCTTCGGACTGCGTCGAGGCGTCCAGGAAGAGGAGAACCTCACCCCCCCGGCCTGAGGGGTGAATAACGGTGCCAGGCACCGCTATTCACCCCCCGAGTGAATTGGTGCCAGGCACCAATTATTCACTACCCGGGCATCGGGGCCGAGGCGTCGGTCTGCCACAGACCGAACTCGTTCCCATGCGGGTCGGTGCAGGTCGCAAACCAGCCCATCTCGGGAACCGGCATCGGATCGCTGGCTTGGCCGCCCAGCTCGCGGACGCGCTCGGCTCCCGCACCGATCTCGTCCACGCTGAAGTACGCGCGGGCTCCCCGCTTGTCGGGCTCCATGTTGGTGATCGCCCCGCCGGTCTGCTCACCGATCTGGGTCATGTGGTACTCGGAGGGCCCGGGGAACGCCTGAAACTGCCACCCGAACAGCCCGCCCCAGAACTCGCGGCTCTGCTCGGTGTTGTCCGCCGGAATCTCGAAGTGCACGATCTGGCCTGCCATGGTTCTCCTCTCGCCTGGTGATCTGCCGTCATACCTTAGATCCGCCCTGAGCCCGAAACTCATCGCTGCTCGGGCCTCGTCTACCGTTGCTGGTCGTGTACCCGGAGATCTCACCCGACAACCATGGCATGTTGGATGTGGGTGGCGGCGACCGGGTGTACTGGGAGACCTGCGGAAACCCAGAGGGAAAGCCTGCGCTGGTGTTGCACGGCGGTCCCGGCTCGGGGTGCACACCCTGGCATCGCCGGCTGTTCGACCCGGCGGCCTATCGGGTGGTGCTGCTGGATCAGCGCAACTGCGGTCGCAGCACCCCGCACGCGAGCCAACCGGACATCGAACTGAGCGCCAACACCACCCCCAACCTGATCGCCGACATCGAGCTGCTGCGCGAGACCCTGGCGATCGAGCGATGGCTGGTGCTGGGCGGCTCGTGGGGCAGCACGCTGGCGCTGGCCTACGCTGAGCAGCATCCCGATCGCGTCTCGGAGCTGATCCTCTTCGGCGTCACCGCCGGGCGCCGCCGGGAGGACGATTGGCTCTTCCGCGAAGGGCTGCAGCCGCTGTTTCCTGAGCAGTGGGAGCGCCGCCGCGCCGCCCTGCCGAAGGCAGATCGCAACGGCGATGTGGTCTCGGCCTATCGCCGGCTGCTGCACGATCCCGATCCGGCGGTGTGTGCGCACGCCGCCCTGGAGTGGTGCACGTGGGAGTCGGCGACGCCCGACTGGCCGCCCAAGCCGGGGCTCGCCAGTCGGTACACCGACCCCGCGTTCGCCCTGGCGTTCGCGCGGTTGGTCACCCACTACGTCGATCACGGTGTGTTTCTCGAGGACGGGATCCTGCTGCGAAACATCGCCGCCCTCGACGGCATCCCCGGAGTCATGATCAACGGCCGTTTCGACCTGCAGGCACCGCTGGGAACAGCCTGGGAGCTGGCCCGCCTTTGGCCCGGCTCAGAGCTGGTCGTGGTCGCAGACGCCGGGCATGCCGCCGACGCCGAGGGCATCACCACCGAACTCGTGCGAGCGACCGACCGGTTTCGCTAGTCCTGGCCTGCGAGCCAGCGCCGGGCCGACTCCCGGTCGCCGGCGTCGAACACGCGGTACTCGCCGGGGGAGAGCCATCCAAACGCGCTGACGGCGTGTCGCATCCAGTCCTTGTCGGTGACCACGGCGATCCGCCCCCAGTCGGACAGGTGCTTGAGCCCGATCGTGCCGGCCGCTTTGGTGTCCTCCCACAGCGCCCCCAGCTCCATGCCGCTGAAGTCGGGTGCCGTCTCGAACAGGATGCTGAGCTTCCCTTGCTCCAGCGCGGCCCGCACCGGGGCGATGACCTGGTCGTGGTACTCGTCGCGAGTGATCGTGCCGGACGCCCGGAAACCGAGCGTGCCGGGAGGCAGGCCGGGGATCGCTTCGATCATGCCCCCGATCGTAGCGCGTCTCGCCGGTAGCATTGAGCGCGTGAGTGACTACGTGATCCGAGGCGGTCGCGAGGGCTACGACCGGCTGCGCGTGCTCGCCCAAGTGCACGACGCCAACACCTCTGCCCTACTCGATCGGGTCGGGGTGACGCTGGGGATGCACTGCCTCGACGTGGGCTGTGGCGGCGGCGATGTCACGTTCCTGCTGGCACGCATGGTCGGCCCGTACGGCAGCGTCACCGGGCTCGACATGGATCAGGTCAAGCTCGACCTGGCAGGTCAGAAGGCCGCCGAGCTGGGCCTCGCCAACGTCCGATTCCAGGCGGCCGACATCACGGCCTGGAGTGAGCCCGGGGGATACGACCTGGTGTACAGCCGGTTCGTATTGGAGCACCTGCGCCAGCCGGTCGAGCTGCTGCGGCAGATGTGGGCGGCGGTGCGGCCCGGCGGAGCGATCGTCGTCGAGGACGCCGATTTCGACGGCTGTTTTACCGACCCGCCCAATGCCGGCCACGACTTCTACCAGCGGGTGTACAGCGAGGCTCTGCGACGCAGGGGCGGCGACGCCACCATCGGGCGAAAGCTCCGTCGCCTGTGTCTGGAGGCGGGGATCCCCGACCCGGGCTTTGAGATGGTGCAGGGAGTGGCCGCCTCGGGCGTGATCGTGGAGCTGCCCCACCTGACGCTGGTCGCGTCGGCCGAGGCGGTGATCGCCGAGGGCATCGCCTCGGCGGAGGAGGTCGAGCGCGCCCTGGCCGATATGGAGGCGTTCGGCCGACTGCCTGAGTCGGTGGTCGGGCGGCCCTCGCATCGGCCGCGTGTGGCAGAGACGCGAGGCGTAGGGCATGGCTCGCTACGTGGCACTGCTGCGCGGGATCAACGTGGGCGGCAACAAGCGGATCGCGATGGCCGACCTGCGGTCGCTGTGCGATGGGCTTGGGTTTGAGCATGTTCGCACGCTGCTGCAGAGCGGAAACGTGGTGCTGGACTCGCGCGTTTCGGCGCCCACCGTCGAGTCGCGGCTGTCCGAGGCGATTGAGCAGCAGCTCGGAATGGAGGTGCGTGTGATGGTGCGTACCGCTGCGGAGTGGGCGGCGGTGCATCGAGCACGATCCGTACAGCAGCATCGCCGACCCGCTCAAGTACTACAGCGTCAGTTTCCTGGCCTCTGACGCCGGCGCCGGACGCGCTCGCTGATATCGACCCGGCCGAGTATGCGCCGGAGCAGTTCCAGCTGCACGGCCGCGAGCTGTACCTGTGGCGTCCTCCGGGTCAGATCGACAGCCGCCTGGCCAAGCTGCTGACCGAGAAGCGGCTGGGCACCGCGGCCACCAATCGCAACTGGAACACCGTCACAAAAATCCACCAGCTCGCAGGTGAATAACGGTGCCAGGCACCGTTATTCACCCGCCATTACAGAACCGGGTGACGCCGCTGAGTGAGTTGGTGGCGGATCCGGGCCGGGGGTTGGTGTACGGCAACCGCGGGTGCCTGCACGATGCCCAGCGGCGGATCCGGCGGCGCTACAACGGCCGCCGCTGGATCGCCTGCAGGCTCGAGTTCCGCGGGTGGCAGCGCGGCCCGATGATGCAGCCGGGGCATTTCACCGAGCTGTTCTTTCTGGACGAGGCCACCGCCTTTGCGGCGGGCCACCGGCCCTGCGCGTTGTGCCGGCGGGAGGACTACAACCGCTTCGGTGAGATCTGGCGGGAAATCCATCCCGGCCAGGTCGGCGCCGACGCCGTCGACGCCCAGTTGCAGGTCGAGCGGATCGACCCGGTGACGCAGGCCCAGCGCCGTCACCGCGACTCGTGGGAGTGGTTGCCCGACGGGGCGTTTGTGCTGTGCGATGGGCGGCCGCACCTGGTACTGGGCGATCAGCTGATGACATGGACACCGGCGGGGTACACCGATCGCCGCCCCCGCCCGGCGTCCGAGGCGGCCGCGATCGTCCTGACTCCGCCCTCGCTGGTCGCCGTGCTGCGGGCGGGGTGGGATCCGGTGGTGCCCATGCTCCACCCGTCCGCCGGGTGACGCCGCGCGTCTTATCAGATTTATCTGACTTTATCAACGTTCGATAAATTCTGATAAGCGCGATAAGATGCGGGCATGGATCCACGCCTCAACCCGTACACGCCGAACGCCGGTGCTCGGCCCGCGGCGCTGGTGGGAAGGGATGCCGAGCTGGAGGCGTTCGATGTCCTGCTGGCCCGACTGACCCGCGGCTACACCGAGCAGTCGATGCTGATCACCGGGCTGCGCGGCGTCGGAAAGACGGTGCTGCTGAACGAGTTCGAAGCCCGCGCACGGTCGGGCGGGTGGGTCAGCGTCGAGGCCGAGATCACCAAGAACGAGGAGTTCGGCCGGCGGATGGCGATGCTTTCGCGGCGGGCGCTCCTGCAGATCGCTCCCCGGGCGGGCTGGGGCGAGCGCATGAGCCGCGCCGCCGGCATCCTCAAGTCGTTCCAGGTGACGGTCTCGAGCGAAGGCACCCTGACAGCCGGGCTGGACGTCGAGGCGCTTCCGGGAATCGCTGACAGCGGCCATCTCAGCGACGACCTCACCGACCTCTTCGTCGCGCTGGGAGAGGCCGCCCGCGAGCATCGCACCGGGGTCGCGTTTCTGATCGACGAGGTGCAGTTCCTGCGCCCGGCCGAACTGGAAGCTCTGATCATGGCGCTGCACAAGACCGTCCAGCGAAGCCTGCCGGTGACCTTGGTCGGCGCCGGGCTGCCCCAGATTCCGCGGCTCGCCGGCGACGCCAAGTCCTACGCCGAGCGACTGTTTCGGTTCCCCCACATCGGCCGGCTGGGACTCGACCGCGAGGCCCGCGAGGCCCTCACCCGACCGGCGGCCGAGCTCGATGTGGCGTTCAGCTCCGACGCCGTCGACCTGATCGTGAGCTACACCGAGGGCTACCCGTATTTTTTGCAGGAGTACGGCAAGATCGTCTGGAATCTCGCGCCCGCGGACTCCGAGATCACGCTGGCATCGGCCGAGGCCGCCCGCCCGCTGGTCGAGGCCACGCTGGACGAGAGCTTCTTCCGGGTGCGGACGCAGCGCACCACCGAGCTGGAACTCCAGTACCTGCGAGTGATGGCCGAGCTGGGCCACGGGCCCCATCGCACCGGCGATGTGGCCGAGGCCATGAACCGCCGCTCCGAGCAGCTGGGGCCGACCCGCGCGCGGCTGATCGACAAGGGCCTGCTGTACACCCCGGGCCATGGCATGACCGCGTTCACGGTGCCGCAGTTTCACCGCTACATGCGCCGCACCTACGCCTGAGAGATACCCTTGGGCGGTGCAGACGCGTGGGAATCGGCGGCGGGTGCGTACCGAGGTCGTGTTCGCGATCGGGGTGGCGATGACGGCGGTTGGATTCGTCGCGTCGTCGGTCACGATCAGCCACATCCTGATCACCGTGGGCGCGGGCTTCATGACGGTCGGAGTGATCCTGTGGGTGTACGCGACCCGGGTCGACTAACTCACGCCACGCGCGCGACCCAGCGGCCGTCGTCGTCGCGCCGCATCCGCACGGGCACTCCGAAGCAGGCGCTCATCGGCTCGTCCGCCAGCACCTCGGCGATCGCTCCGGCGGCGGTCACGGCGCCGTCGCGCAGCAGCAGCCCGTGGGTGGTGGAGGGCGGAATCTCTTCGACGTGATGGGTGACCGTCACGGTGGTGCGATCGGGGTGATCGGCGGCGATTGCCTCCAGCGCGGCCACCACGCTCTCGCGACCGGGGAGGTCGAGCGCCGCCGCCGGCTCGTCCAGCACCAGCAGCTCGGGGTCACCCACCAGCGCCCGCGCCAGCAGCACACGCTGGCGCTCGCCCTGCGAGAGGGTGCCCAGCGCGCGCGGCTGCCAGCTCGCCGATGCCGAACCGCTCGAGCAGGTGCCGGGCGCGCTCGCGATCCGCCTGGCCGAGCCGGTCGGGACGCACCACAAAGGTCGCTGTGACGCCGGTCAGAACGACGTCGGCAGAGCTCAGGATCGGAGAGAAGCGGCGGGCTGCCTTGGGCTCGAGGAAGCCGATCCGCTCGCGCAGGGCGCGCATGTCGATCTCGCCCAGGCGCCCGCCCAGGATGGTGGCGGTGCCCGAGCTGGGGTGCCCGAGCGCGGCGGCGATCGTCGACAGTGTGCTCTTGCCGGCGCCGTTTTGGCCGAGCACCGTCCAGCGCTGGCCGGCGGCGACGCTCCAGTCGATCTCGCGCAGGATCTGGTCGCGACTGCCAGTGCGCTGGTTGAACCGCCAGTACGACACCTGATCGAGTTCGATCGCGGGCATTGGGGGCTCGGGTCTCGTCAACGCGTGTATCCTGCCTGATCGGCGCGTACGTCGCGCCCGTACTTCCCTGTCGAAGAAGGAGTGCCTCCGCGGTGGCTAAGACCGGTGTTCGAGTGGATGTGACGCTTGCCTGTACCGAATGCAAGCGGCGCAACTACCAAACCAACAAATCGAAGCGAAACTCGCCTGACAGGATCGAGTTCTCGAAGTACTGCCGGTGGTGTGGAAAGCACACCCCACACCGAGAGACTCGCTAGCCGCGATCGCCCATGGCTCGAAACAAGAATCGACAGTCGTCACGCACCAGCTTGGCCGCTCCCACAACCGGGAGGGCCAAGAGCCAGTCCGGTGGGGCACCGGTTGCAAAAAAGAGCCTGTACCGGCGCACCCTCGCCTTCAGCGGTGAGGTGCGTGCCGAGCTTGCTAAGGTCGACTACCTCAACCGGCAGCAGACGATTCAGGCGACCCTGGTCGTGCTGGGTGCCTGCTTCCTGGTCGGCCTCTACCTGTACGGGCTCGATCAGCTGTTCGCGCGGCTCGCCACGCGACTGATCGACTTCCAAAACTGACCCGCGCCGAAGGACGGACATGTTTCGCTGGTACGTGATCAACACCTACTCGGGGCACGAGAACAAGGTCAAGGCCAATCTCGAGCACCGTGTCAAATCGATGAGCCAAGAGAATGTCGTGCGCCGCGTGGTCGTCCCCACCGAATCGGTGGTCGAGACCAAGGACGGCCAGAAGGTGCAAACCGAGCGCCGGCTGTGGCCGGGGTACGTGCTGGTCAATATGGATCTCACCGACGACGCCTGGGTGCTGGTCAAGAACACGCCCGGCGTGACCGGCTTCGTCGGCTCCCAGAACAAGCCGGTGCCGCTGAGCCAGCCCGAGGTCGACCGCATGCTGCACGTCGCCCAGGCTGTCGCCCAGGCGCCTCAGAAGAGCCGCGCCGAGTTCGAGCTGGGCGAGAGCGTCAAGGTCACGTCCGGTCCGCTGGCAGACTTCGACGGCGAGATCGCCGAGATCAACGAGGATCAGGGCAAGCTCAAGGTGCTGGTCTCGATCTTCGAGCGCCAGGTGCCGGTCGAGCTGGAGTTCGACAAAGTCAAGAAGATCTAGTTCACTCACGATCGTGGGAGCGTCTCGTTGCGAGGCGCGCTTGCACCACTAAGGAGACGCAATGGCAAAGAAGATCATCAAGGTGATCAAGCTTCAGATCCCCGCAGGGCAGGCGAACCCCGCCCCGCCGGTGGGTCCGGCGCTCGGTCAGCACGGCGTCAACATCATGGAGTTCTGCAAGGCGTTCAACGCCCAGACGCAGGGCCCCAACAACGGCCGTGTCACCCCGGTCGAGATCAGCGTGTTCGAGGACCGGTCGTTCTCGTTCATCACCAAGACGCCCCCGGCGGCGGTGCTGATCAAGGAGGCGCTCAACATCAGCGCGGGCTCAGGCGAGCCCAACCGCATCACCGTCGGCACGATCAGCAGGCTCAGTTGCGCTCGATCGCCGAGATCAAGATGCCGGATCTGAATGCCAACGACGTGGACGCCGCCGTGAACATCATCGCCGGCACCGCCCGCTCGATGGGTGTGGAGGTGGTTGGCTGATGGCGGGCAAGGCATACAAGGCGGCCAGGGAGGCGGTCGACCGCGAGCGGCTGTACGCGCCGCTGGACGCGGTGCGCGTACTCAAGACGCTGCAGACGGCCAAGTTCGACGAGACCGTCGAGGTGCACATGCGGCTGGGCTTGAACGTGCGTCACGCCGAGCAGCAGCTGCGCGGCACGCTGTTCCTGCCGCACGGCACCGGCACGCTCGGTGACCGTGGCGGTGTTCGCCCAGGGCGAGAAGGCCAAGGAGGCCGAGGAGGCCGGCGCCGATCACGTCGGCGGTGAGGATCTCGCGGCCAAGGTGCTGGAGGGCTTCTCCGATTTCGATGTCGCGATCGCCACGCCCGACATGATGGGCACCGTCGGCAAGCTCGGCCGCGTGCTGGGCCCGCAGGGCAAGATGCCGAGCCCCAAGGCCGGCACCATCACCTTCGATGTCAGCAAGGCGGTTTCGGACATCAAGTCGGGCAAGATCGAGTACCGCACCGATCGCACCGCGATCGTGCACGCCGCGATCGGCAAGAAGTCGTTCGAGGAGCGGGCACTGGTCGAGAACTACGGTGCGGTGCTGGAGGAGATCCTGCGGGTCAAGCCCGCCGCCGCCAAGGGCCGGTATCTGAAGTCGGTGACGATGGCGTCCACGATGGGGCCCGGTATCCATCTCGACACCACTCGCACCCGAGATCTGCTCGAGGAGACTCCCAGCTAGACCAAAGACGTTGCTCACATCGCGTCCGCGCCGAAGACCGTCGGGGCCTCAGGGCTCAAACCGAAACACCCGACGCAGGTGGGGCCTCGTACGACCTTCTCGGTTCGTGCGCGTCCACCACCAGGTGGACGCCCGACGAACCGAAGGAGGTGAAGTGCATGAATGTGACTGAGAAGCGTGCGGCGGTCGAGAAGCTGACCGAGATGATCCGCGGGGCGGAGTCGATGATCGTGACCGACTACCGCGGACTCAGCGTGGGCCAGCTGGCCGACGTGCGAAATCAGTTGCGGGAGGCGGGTGCAAGCCTGACCGTGGCCAAGAACACGTTGGCCCGGATCGCCGCCGGCCAGGCCGACAAGCCTGATCTGGTGGCGTTGCTGCAGGGCCCGACCGCGATCGCGTTTGTTTCCGACGACCCCGCTGGGGCTGCCAAGAAGCTCAGCGAGATCGCCCGCCAGACGCGCATCCTGCAAGTGCGTGGAGCGATCATCGAAGGCGAGACGCTGACGGCCGACGAGGTCAGGCAGCTCGGTGATCTGCCGCCCCGCGACGTACTCCAGGCGCAGGTGGTGGGGGCTTTGGCCTCACCGCTGCAGGGGTCGTACAACACCCTCGCAGCACCGCTCAGGGAGTTCCTGGTGGTGCTCGATCAGTACATCGAAAAGCGACAGGCGGCCGAGGCCGCCTAGACAGGAGAGATCATGGCTGTTACAGCTGAGCAGCTCGAGGAGATGACCGTTCTCGAGCTCGTCAACTTGAAGAAGGAACTGGAAGAGCGCTGGGGCGTGAGCGCCGCTGCTGCTGCTCCGGTGATGGCTGCTGCCGGTGGCGGTGGCGGTGCTGCCGAGGCCGCTGAGGAGCAGACCGCGTTTGACGTGGTTCTGACCGAGACCGGCCCCAACAAGATCCCGGTGATCAAGGTCATCCGCGAGATCACGGGGCTCGGCCTGAAGGAGGCCAAGGCGGTCGCCGACGAGGCTCCCAAGCCCGTCAAGGAGGGCGTTCCCAAGGAAGAGGCCGACCAGATCAAGGCCAAGCTGGAAGAGGCCGGGGCGAGCGTCGAGGTCAAGTAGCGTTTATCGCTTGATTGGTGCTGGGAGGGGCGAAGTTGCCCCTCCCAGCACGGTTACCCCGTCACGGAGGTGCCTCTCCCAGATAGAATGTAGGGATGGAGAAAGCCTCATGTGTGTTGCCTTTCGTTCCCGTGAGAGCGGCGGCAGATGAAGATTCCGAGCAGGTAACGCAGGCGCTTTTCGCCGACCCGCTCGAGGTGTCAGAGCGAAACAACGGTTGGGCCGCGGTCACGCTGGCCGACGGATACCCCGGTTTCGTGACGGCCGACTCGGTGGGCGAGCCACTCCCCAAGGACCGGGCTCACGTGGTCGTGGTTCCGCAGGCCGCCGACCGCTATCTCGGCACCTGGCTGACCGCGCCGGGACTGCGCACCGAACCACTGGCAGCAGCTCGTCGCAAGGCCTCGGGCGAGGCCATCGCCGAGACCGCGCTGATGTTTTTGGACGCGCCCTACCAGTGGGGTGGAGTGACGGTCGTGGGACTCGACTGCTCGGGACTGGTGCAGACGGTGCATCGCCGATTCGGTCTGCTGCTGCCCCGAAACGCTGATCAGCAGGAGACCGCCGGACGAGAGGTGTCACTGCGCTCCGCCCAGCCGGGCGACCTGCTCTGCTACGGCGACCACGTGGCCATCTTCCTTGGCGGCGGCGAGGTCGTGCACGCGACCGAGGAGGCGGGCAAGGTGGTGCGCGAGAAGCATCCGGCCGAACTCAAGGCTCGCCTACGCACGGTGCGGCGGGTGTACGAGGCCGAAGACTGATCGCGTGGTGTGCGATCGACGTTCGCTCCGGGCGAACGATCGGACGTAATCGCACACAGGTGATGCCGGCCGCGAGCACGATCAAGGTGCTGATCTCGGTGGCGTTGTGGGAGGCGGTGGCGGCCGGAGAGCTTGATGTGACGGCCCGCGTGCCGGTTGCCGAGATGACCCCGGGCGACCCCGACGGGCTGGTGCCGGGTCTCGACCCGGAGACCGAGCTGGCGCTGCCAGATCTCGATCTGCTGATGCTGAGCGTGTCTGACAACGACGCCACCAACGCCGTGATCGACCGGATCGGGATGGCGGCCGTGAACGCGGTCGCAGACCGGCTGGGCCTGCGCGACACCGCTCTGCGCCGGCGCATGCTCGACTTCGAGTCGGCTGCTGCCGGCCGCGACAACACCACCTGCGCGGGGGACATGGCGCGGCTGATGGCGGCGCTGGCCACCGCCGATGAGCTCGACAGGCGTGTGTGCGATCGGGTGCTCGGCGGGCTGGGTCGCAGCCAGCATCGCGACATCATCCCCCGCTATCTCCCGCCTGGGGCGACCGCGGTGGCGTCCAAGCAGGGCAACCTGGCGGAGGTGTGCCACGATGTGGCACTGGTGGAGCACGGCGAACAGGTGACGGCGCTCGTGGTCATGAGCAGCCCGGCCGCGGCTCCGGACGGGTTGGCGCGGTTGGCGGCGGCGGCGCTTGGGGATAGTTCCACCGTGTGAACTCGGTCACCAACGAACCAGTTGCAGGTGCGATGACCGGCCTTCACGCCTTGATCGGACGCGATCTTCCTGTGATCATGGGCACGGTCATCTACGGTGCGTCGTACGTGTACCTCGACCCGCGGCTTTCGCCGCATAAGGATCCTCATGGCTGATCCGCTTTTGGAGGTTAGAGATCTGAAGGTCACCTTCCGCACGGAGGATGGTTGGTGCGGGCGGTGGACGGATTGTCGCTTCGGGTCGATCCGGGTGAGGTTTTGGGGATCGTGGGGGAGTCGGGGTCGGGCAAGAGCGTGACCATGATGTCGGTGATGCGGCTGATCAACGATCCCAACGCGGTGTTCGAGGGGCAGGTGCTGTACAAGGGTGCTGACCTGATGACCGCCACCGAGTCGCGCATGCAGGACATCCGTGGAGCCGAGATGGCGATGATCTTTCAGGATCCGATGACGTCGCTGAATCCGGTGTACAAGGTGGGTTGGCAGATCGCCGAGCAGTTGCAGGCGCACGAGTCGATGTCGGATAAGCAGGCGCGCGCCCGCACTGTCGAGCTGTTGCGGGCGGTGGGGATTCCCAATCCCGAGGTGCGGGTCGGACGAGCTTTCCGCATCAATTTTCGGGGGGTATGCGCCAGCGGGTGATGATCGCGATGGCGCTTTCCTGTAACCCTGACCTGCTGATCGCCGACGAGCCGACGACCGCGTTGGATGTGACTATCCAGGCCCAGATTTTGGAGGTGATCGCGCGGCTCAAGTCGGAGTTCAACTCGGCGGTGGTGCTGATCACCCATGACATGGGGGTGGTGGCCGAGGTGGCCGATCGGGTGATCGTGATGTATGCCGGTCGGGTGGTGGAGCACGGCACCAAGGAGGAGGTCTTCAACGATCCCCAGCATCCCTACACGTGGGGCCTTCTGGGGTCGATTCCGCGATTGGATCGGCCTCGGCCCAAGCGGCTGACCGCGATTCCGGGGAATCCGCCGTCACTGGTGAATCTGCCCGAGGGCTGTCATTTCGCGCCGCGCTGCCGGCATAAGTTCGATCGCTGCCTGGTCGAAGACCCGGCGCTTTCCGCCACGGCCGGTGGTGGGCATCTGGATGCCTGTCACCTGACGGTCGAGCAGAAACGCGAGGTTCGTGGCGCCGATATCAATCCGGCCTTGGCGGAGGAGATCGCATGAGTACCGCCGAGGCACCCGCAGCCAACCCCGCCTCTGGCTCCCAGGGCGATCCGCTGTTGCGGATCGACCAGGTCAAGAAGTACTTCCCGATCAAGCAGGGAGTGTTGTTCCAGCACGAGGTGGCGCGGGTGCATGCCGTCGATGACGTCAGCTTCGAGGTCTACCCGGGCGAGACGGTCGGCTTGGTGGGCGAGTCTGGCTGTGGCAAGTCAACGCTGGGGCGATGCGCGATCCGGCTGCACGACCTGACCGCCGGCAGCGTGATCTTCGACGGCCGCGACATCTCCAAGCTGTCGCGCCGCGACATGCGGCCACTGCGCCGCGAGATGCAGATGATCTTCCAGGATCCCTACGCGTCGCTGAACCCGCGAAAGCGCGTCGGCACGATCATCGCCGACCCCCTCAAGATCCACAACCAGGGCGACCGCCAACAGATCAAAACCAAGGTCCAGGAACTCCTGGGGCTGGTCGGTCTCAATCCCGAGCACTACAACCGCTACCCCCACGAGTTTTCCGGCGGGCAGCGCCAGCGCATCGGAGTTGCCCGCGCACTGGCGCTCAACCCCAAGCTGATCGTCGCCGACGAACCCGTCTCAGCCCTCGACGTGTCGATCCAAGCCCAGGTCGTAAACCTGCTCGACGACCTCCAAGACACCCTCGGGCTGACCTACCTGTTCATCGCCCACGACCTGTCAGTCGTGCGCCATGTCTCGGATCGGATCGTGGTCATGTACCTCGGAAAGATCGCCGAGATCTCACCCGCCGAGGAGCTCTACCAGCGCCCCATCCACCCCTACACCGAGGCGCTGCTCTCAGCCGTCCCCATCCCCGACCTCGCGATCGCCGCCAAGCGCGAACGGATCGTGCTCGCCGGAGACGTACCCAGTCCCATCAACCCACCCTCGGGCTGCCGTTTCCACCCCCGCTGCCGCTACGCCACCGACGTCTGCACCAGCGACGAACCCGAACTCAAACACCACGGCGGCGGCCACTACGCCGCCTGCCACCAGCCCCTCCAAAGCACACCCGCGATGACCACCGCCGCACCCCCCGCCGCGTAGCCGTGCGGGCGTCGCGGTGTTGACCGGCGCCGTCCCCACGGATATACACGCCAGACCATGAGCTCCATGCTCCCCCCCGGGGCGGACTTCCGCCGCCTGTGGCTGGCGACAGCCATCAGCGTGTTCGGCACGTGGGCTGCTGCGATCACGCTTTCGGTTCGGATGTTCCGCGATACCGGCTCGCCGGAGTGGGTGTCGGCGCTGTTCGTGGCCGAGTTCGCGCCGGCGCCTCGTGATCGGCGTGTTGTTCGCCGGTCGCCTCGAGCGGCTTCCCCCCGGCGGGCTCTGGTGATCTTCGACCTGGTATGCGCGGTGTGCTTCGCAGCACTGGCGGCGGTGCACCAGCCGGCCGGGGTGATCGCGCTGGCGACGGTCGCGGGTACGGCCGCAGGCGTGTTTCGGCCGGTCGCCCTGGCCTCCGTCCCGGTGCTGGTGGAAGAGCCGGAGCTGGACGCTGCCAACGCGGCGCTGACGGCGGCCGACACCTTCATGACCACCCTGGGCCAGGCGATCAGCGGTATCGCCTTGACGCTGGTGGGTGCCGGCGCGGTGCTGGTGGGAAACGCGGTCACGTTCCTGCTCTCGGCTGTGCTTCTGTGGGGCTGCCGATCGCTGATCGTGGCGGCGGCCAGTGGGCCGGTCGGGAGCGTATTCTCGAAAG
>CAWESH010000009.1:0-207035 GCA_963811675.1 uncultured Actinomycetes bacterium
TCGGCGCCGACCTCCTCCTTCAGAAGCGGCGTGCCGGCATGGTAGCTCGCGCAGCTTGGCGCTCGCGGTCTCGAGTTCCTGCTCGAGCCGGGGCAGATCGCCGTAGGTCAGCTCCGCGGCCCGCTGCAGGTCCGCGTCACGCTGTGCCCGCTCGGCCTCAGCGCGGGTGTCCTCGATCATCGCCTTGGAGTTCTGCACCGCCTGGATCGCCTCTTTCTCGGCGTCCCACTTGGCCTTCATGCCGTCCAGCTGCTCACGCAGGTTGGCCAGCTCCTCGGCCAGCGCCTCACGGCGCTCGACCGCCGCCTGAGCGGTTTCCTTCTCCATCGCGGCCTGCTCGATCTCGAGCTGGATCACGCGCCGCTGCACCTCGTCGATCTCCTGCGGCATCGAGTCGATCTCGATCTTCAACCGGGAGGCGGCCTCGTCGATCAGGTCGATGGCCTTGTCCGGCAGGAACCGGTCTGCGATATACCGGTCGGAGAGCATGCCGGCAGCCACGATCGCGTCGTCGGAGATGCGCACACCGTGGCGTACCTCGTAGCGCTCCTTCAACCCGCGCAGAATCGCGATCGTGTCGTCGACGCTGGGCTCATTCACGTACATCGGCTGAAACCGCCGTTCCAGCGCCGCGTCTTTTTCGATGTGCTTGCGGTACTCGTCGAGCGTGGTGCCGCCGATGCGCGCAGCTCGCCGCGGGCCAGGGTCGGCTTCAGCAGATTGGCGGCGTCGACCGCACCCCGGCCTGTACCGCGCCACGATCGTGTGCAGCTCGTCGATGAAGACAGGATGACACGCCGCCCGCGTCCGGCGACTTCGGCGGAGCACGGCCTTGAGCCGCTCCTCGAACTCACCGCGGTACTTGGTGCCCGCCATCAAGCGCACCCAGTCCAGCGCGATTACTCGTTGTCTTCGAGGCTCGAGCGGCACGTCACCGGAGGCGATCCGCAGGGCGAGGCCCTCGACGATGGCGGTCTTGCCGACCCCGGGGTTCGCCGATCAACACCGGATTATTTGTGCGCCGCGACAGCACCTGGATGACGCGCCGCACCTCCTGGTCGCGGCCGATCACCGGGTCAAGCTTGCCTCGCTCGGCCGCCTCGGTCAGGTCGCGCCCGAACTTGCTGGAGAGCCTCGTAGGTACCCTCGGCGTCGGGCGAACTCACCCGCTGCCCGCCGCGCACCTCCACCAGCGCCTTCATGATGGCGCCGCGATCCAGCTCGGCGCGGCTTGCCAGCGCCAGCAGCAGATGTTCCACAGCCACGTATTCGTCCTTGAGCGTCTCGGCCTCGGTGAACGCGGCCTCGAGCGTGTCGCGCAACGCGCGCGACGCCGGCGGAGTGGCGTTGCCGCCTTCCACACGCGGCTGGCGGGAGACGCGCTCGTCGGCAGCGGCCCGCACGGCGGCGGCCGAATGGCCGGCCTTTTCCAGCACACGGCCGGCCACGCTTGCGTCCTGATCGAGCAGCGCCACCAGCAGATGGTCAGGGGTGATCTCGGGGTCGCCGTGCTCCAGCGCGATCCCCTGCGCAGAGGAGAATGCCTCCTGCGATTTGATTGTCAGTTTTTGAAAGTCCATAGCTCCGGTGGTTGTGGTTTTTGGTAGAGCACCAGGTCGCGCCGGTAGGCGCGATGCACCTGGGCGAGTCCGTGCTGCAGTCGCTGGGCGGGACTCGAACATCTGGTTCTCGAGGCGCGCGACCTGCCTGTTGAGTGCGGCGACGGTGTCCTCCAACTCGAGCACCCTGGAGGCACCGGCCAGGTTCATGCCCAGCTCACCGGTGAGCACGATGATCTTTTGCAGGCGCTCGATATCGGCATCCGAAACCGCCCGGCACGCCGCTGGCGGCCGGGCGTGGCCGCACCAGGCCGCGACTCTCGTACATACGCAGCGTCTGGGGGTGCAGGCCGGTGATTTCTGCGGCCACCGAGATCGAGTAGCGAGCCTCCTGATTCACGCCGAGCGCTCCTCGAACAGCTGCTCACGCGGGTCGCCGTGGCTGGCCCGCTGAATCTCCTGCAGCTTCTCCAGCGCCTCGCGCTCCTGCTTTGAGAGCTTGGAAGGAACGGCGATCCAGCCGCGCCAGCAGGTTGCTGTTGCCGTTGCCTTTCAGCTTGGGAGCGCCCCGGCCCTGGACTCGCAAGAGCTTGCCGTCGGTCGAGCCGGCCGGCACCTTGACTTTGACGGTCTTGCCGTCGGGAGTGGGCAGCTCGACCTGCGAGCCCATCGAGGCCTCGGAGAAGGTCACCGGCACATCGATTACGATCGTCTCCCCGCCGGCTGTAGAGCGGGCTGGGACCGACCTTGGTAACGACGTACAGGTCGCCCGGCTCACCGCCGCGGGGGGCGGCCTCGCCCTTGCCCGCGACTTTGATCCGGGTGCTGCCGCACACCGGCGGGAATCCGCACCTGATAGGTCTTGGTGGAGCGCACCCGCCCGGCTCCGTCGCAGTCGGGGCAGGGGTGCTCGATCACCGTCCGCCGCCGCCGCAGCGCGGAGGGATGGGCTGAGGGCGAAGAAGCCCTGGCTCTCGGCGATCACGCCCCGCCCCTTGCAGTCCGGGCAGATGGTGGGTGACGTCCCGGGCGCGGCGCCCGATCCGTGACAGTCGGGGCAGGTGTTGGCCTTGTCCACGGGTACGCGCACCGTTGCTCCCTTGAGCGCGTCGCCGAACGACAGCTCGACCCGGGCCTCGACATCGCTGCCGCGCTGCTGGGTGGTGCCCGTCCGGCCCGCCCCGCCGCGGTTGAACAGCCCGCCGAACAGGTCGCCCAGATCGAAGTTGGCGCCCGCACCGGAGAAGTCGAAGCCCTGCGCCCCGCCCTGGGGTCCTGTTCCGGGACGGAAGTTCTGGCCGAAGGTGTCGTACTGCTGCGCCTCTCCGGATCGGACAGGATGTCGTGGGCCTCGCCGATCTGCTTGAAGCGCTCCTCGGCCGTCGCGTCGCCGGGATTCGCGTCGGGATGATATTGACGAGCGAGCTTGCGGTAGGCCTTCTTGATCTCCTCCTGGCTCGCCCCCTTGGGGACGCCCAGGGTGTCGTAGTGGTTCGCCATGCCTCGGCTCAGCCACCCTCGCCGTCGGGAGCACCACTGGAGACGACCACCCGCACGGGTCGCACCACCTTCGAGCCCAGCCGGTAGCCCCGCTGCCAGACCGCGGCGATGGTGCCCTCCGGCTGATCCGAGGGCTGATGCGACAGCGCCTCGTGGACGTGCGGATCGAAGCCGTCGCCGGGTTCGGCGTCGATCGGATCGAGCCCGCGACGATGCATCACTTCGGCCAGCTGCTGGCGCACCAGGCTGACGCCCTCGGCCACCTTGGCCTCCTCGTGATGGTCGGAGGCTTCCAGCGCCCGCTCGAGGTTGTCGAGCACCGGCAGCAGCTCACCCATGATGCCTTCGATCGCCCGCCGGGCCTGATCCTCGGCGTCGCGGGCAACCCGCTTGCGGAAGTTGTCGAAGTCGGCGGCCA
This sequence comes from uncultured Actinomycetes bacterium, assembly GCA_963811675.1. Classification (GTDB taxonomy): domain Bacteria; phylum Actinomycetota; class Thermoleophilia; order Gaiellales; family JAICJC01; genus CAVPTL01. Next base: position 3,478 of record CAWESH010000009.1, read on the forward strand.
CCCGGCGCAGGTCGGCCAGGTACTCGTCCGCCTGGCGACGGGCCTGCTCCAGCTCGCTCAGCTCAGGCTCGGCCGCGGCCGCCGGGTCATCCCCGGCGGCCTCAGGCTCGTTTCCGATGTCGACGTCCTCGTCGACGTGATCGTTGGGGTGACGGTTCACGCGCGGTCACCGGTCTCGGATTCCTCGTCCACGACCTCGGCGTCGACGATCTCCTCCTCGGAGTCCTCGGCGGTCTCGCCGTTGGTACCGCTGGGGCCGGTGGCACCGGCCGCCTGAGCCTGCTGGTAGACCAGCTCACCCAGCTTGAACGATGCCTCACGCAGCGCCTCGAGCTTGGTGCGGATGTCGGCCGCGTCGTCGCTCTCGAGCGAGCTTCGCACTGCTTCGATCTTGCCCTTGATGTCGTCCTTGGTCTCGTCGTCCAGCTTCGACTCGTGCTCGGCGAGGGACTTCTCGGTGGCGTACACCACCTGCTCGGCCGAGTTGCGGGCCTCCGCCAGGTCGCGTAGCCGGCGATCGTCCTCGGCGTGTGACTCGGCGTCTGAGACCATCGTCTCGACCTCAGCGTCCGACAGGCCGGAACCGCCCTGGATCTGGATCTTCTGCTCGTTGCCCGATCCGTTGTCCTTGGCCGACACGTGCATGATGCCGTTGGCGTCGATGTCGAATGTGACCTCGATCTGGGGCACACCACGCGGAGCCGGCGGGATGCCGACCAGCTGGAACTTGCCCAGCGTCTTGTTGTAGGTGGCCATCTCGCGCTCACCCTGCAACACGTGGATCTCCACCGACGGCTGACCGTCATCGGCAGTCGAGAAGATCTCCGACTTGCGCGTGGGGATGGTGGTGTTGCGGTCGATCAGCTTGGTGAAGACGCCGCCCTTGGTCTCGATGCCCAGCGACAGCGGGGTGACGTCGAGCAGCAGCACATCCTTGACCTCGCCCTTGAGCACGCCCGCCTGGATGGCTGCGCCGACGGCGACGACCTCATCGGGATTGACTCCCCGATGCGGGTCCTTGCCGATCAGTTCCTTGACCTTCTCCTGCACCGCGGGCATGCGCGTCATGCCGCCCACCAGGATCACCTGGTCGATCTGCGAGGACGAGAGGCCTGCGTCGGACAGGGCCTGCTTGGCGGGGGCGACTGTGCGCTCCACCAGGTCGTGTGTGAGTTCGGTCAGCTTGGCCCGCGACAGGGTGGTGTCGAGGTGCTTGGGGCCGTCGGCACCGGCCGTGATGAACGGCAGGTTGATGTTGGTCGACTGCGTGGTCGAGAGTTCGATCTTGGCCTTCTCGCCGGCCTCGTACAGCCGCTGCAGTGCCATCGGATCGACGCCCAGGTCGATGCCCTGGTCGCGCTTGAACTCGGCGATCAGCCAGTCCACGATGGCCTTGTCGAAGTTGTCGCCGCCGAGGTGGTTATCACCCGACGTGGCCTTGACCTCGAACACGCCCTCGCCCAGCTCCAGGATGGAGACGTCGAAAGTGCCGCCGCCCAGGTCGAACACCAGGATCGTCTGGTCGCCTTCCTTGTCCAGCCCGTAGGCCAGGGACGCGGCGGTCGGCTCGTTGATGATGCGACAGCACGTTCAGCCCGGCGATCTTGCCGGCGTCCTTGGTGGCGTTTCGCTGCGCGTCGTTGAAGTACGCGGGGACGGTGATGACCGCCTCGGCGACCGGCTCACCCAGGTAGGCCTCGGCGTCGGTCTTGAGCTTCTGCAGGATCATGGCCGAGATCTCGGGCGGCGGGAACGTCTTGTCCTCCGCCTGCACGCGGGCATCGCCGTTGGGGCCGGAGACGACCTCGTAGGGGACGATCTTCTGCTCCTCGGACACCTCGTTGGCCTTGCGGCCCATGAAGCGCTTGATCGAGAAGATCGTATTCTTCGGGTTGGTGACAGCTTGGCGCTTGGCGGGGGTGCCCACCAGCCGCTGGCCGTCCTTGGCAAACGCGACCACCGAGGGGGTGGTGCGGCCGCCTTCGGCGTTGGGGATGACGGTGGGCTCTCCGCCCTCCATCACCGCCATGCACGAGTTGGTCGTGCCCAGGTCAATGCCGATCACTTTGCTCATCCATCACTCCTTGAGTTGCATCGCAGTAGAAAATCTTAGTCGGACTATATCAAGGTTGTGGGAGGCTCGCAAACCTTGTGCGAACAGGTACCCTGCGGGTATGGGTGATGTTCGCGACACCATGAACCGACCGCTGCGGGACCTGCGCATCTCGGTCACCGATCGGTGCGACTTCCGCTGCGTGTACTGCATGCCGAAGGAGGTGTTCGGGCCGAGATTCGAGTTTCTGCGCCGGTCACAGCTACTCACGTTCGAGGAGATCACGCGACTGGCCACGGTGTTCGCCGACCTGGGAGTGCGCAAGCTGCGCCTGACCGGGGGCGAGCCGCTGATGCGCCGCGATGTCGAGCGGCTGGTCGCGATGCTGCGCGAGGTCGACGGCATCGACGACATCGCGCTCACCACCAACGGTTCACTGCTGGCCCGCAAGGCCCAGTCGCTGGCCGATGCGGGGCTCGACCGGGTCACGGTCAGCCTCGACTCGATCGACGACGAGGTGTTTCGCTCCATGAACGACGTCGATTTCCCGGTCGAGAAGGTGCTGCAGTCGATCGACGCGGCCGCCGCCGCCGGGCTGGGGCCGATCAAGATCAACGCGGTGATCAAGCGCGGCCTGAACGACGACAGCTTGCTGGACATGGCCGAGCACTTCCGCGGCACCGGCCACATCCTGCGGCTGATCGAGTTCATGGACGTGGGCACCACCAACGGCTGGCGGCTGGACGATGTGGTCGGCGCCCAGGAGATGATTGAGCGGATCTCCGGGCAATGGCCGCTGGAGCCACTGGATGCGCTCTATCCCGGTGAGGTCGCCCGTCGTTACCGATACTCCGACGGCGAGGGTGAGATCGGCGTGATTGCCTCTGTCACCCAGCCCTTCTGCGGAGGCTGCACCCGCGCCCGCCTGTCGGCCGAAGGCCGGCTGTATACCTGCCTCTTCAGCGCCCTCGGCCACGATCTGCGAAGCATCGTGCGATCCGACGCCGACGATGTCGCTGTGGCCGAGAAGATCGGCGGCATCTGGAACCGCCGCGGCGACCGCTACTCCGAACTTCGCAGCGCCAACACCGCGGACAGGCCCAAGGTGGAGATGTCTCACATCGGCGGATAATCCGCGGCCCGGGTGGATTGCTACCATCCTCCCCACTATGGGTGACGTGGCCGCCGGCAGCCGGAGTGTCCTGTCACAGCTGTTGAGGCCGCTGCGATGGGTCGAAAAGTTTCTCCCCAAGGGATGGGGCGACTTCGTCCGCCAGCTGATTCTTTTCAGCCTGGTGGACATCGGCTATGAGTTGACCCGGGGGCACTCGCTGGGATCGGTGCAGGTCGCGTTCATCCACGCCCGTGACCTGGTGTCGTTCGAGCGGTCGGTGGGGATCTTCACCGAGCTGGACGTCCAGCAGTGGGCGCTGCATCGCAGCTGGGCGCTCGACATCGCCGACTTCACCTACTTCCACGCGCATTTCGCGGTCACGGTGGTGTTCCTGTTCTGGCTGTATCTGCGCCGCAACCGTCACTACTACTTCATCCGAAACGCGATCTTCGTGGCCGACGGCATCGCCCTGGCGGGCTTCACGCTGTTCCCGGCGGCGCCGCCGCGGTTCCTGACCGATCTCGGTTTCACCGACACGCTCGATCGCTACGCCCAGATCAACACCTACTCGGACGGCCTGAAACAGCTGACCAATCCCTACGCCGCGGTGCCGAGCATCCACACCTGCTACTCGCTGATCACCGCCATCACCTGTTTCTACCTGGTCACACGCAAGCCGGTGCGGTTTGCCTTCCTGTTCTACCCCGGGCTGATCATCTTCTCGATCGTGGCCACCGCCAACCACTTCTGGATCGACGCCATCCTGGGCGCGCTCACCGCCGCCGTCGCGCTCGGCTGCGCGTGGGTGATCGAGCGCTACCACCCCACCCTGCCCGACAGCGCCCGCCTGCGCCTGCACCTGCGGCCGGTGGGCCGGTCGTCGCCGACGACCGCGCCGGGGGGCTAGCGACCCCTTCGCGTCCGCCACCGAACTCTCATAGCTTCCGTGGTATAGTGCGCGCGATGAGTGCGATGCTTGCCCGTCTCAAGAGCGGGTACACCACAGGCGGCCGCGGGCTGGGAATGCGGCTGATGGGTCGGTTCCAATCGGTTCCCGTGACCCCCAATCAACTCACCGTTGCGGGTCTCTCGCTGAACGGGGCCGCTGCCATCCTGATCTATCGCGAGCACTTCGTCTGGGCCACCGTCGCCTTCGTGACCGGCTCGGTCTTCGACATTCTGGACGGAGCGCTGGCGCGCTCGCACGGCAAGCTGACGCCGTTCGGAGGGTTCCTCGACTCGACCACCGACCGCATCAGCGAGGGACTGATCCTCGGCTCGATCGCGCTGGTGCTCGCCGAGCAGGGCAAGACCTGGGCGCTGGCAAGCGTGTTCGTGGCGCTGGTCGGCTCGTTCCTCGTGAGCTACACCCGAGCCAAGGCCGAGGCCATCGGACTGAAATGTGAAGTGGGTCTGATGACCCGCACCGAACGGATCGTGCTGGTGGCGGTGGCACTGCCGTTCGCCGGCCTCGGATCCCTCCCCTACGCCATGTATCTGCTGGCCGCGCTGACGTCGTTCACCGTCTGGCAGCGCGTCGACAACGTTCGCCGACAACTCGCAAAGACACCACCGGAGGTTTGACCATGGCCGAAGCGGCCTCTCAGAACGGACACAAGAGCTCGAACGGAAAGGTTCGCGTCGCCATCGTCGGCGTGGGCAACTGCGCGTCGTCACTGGTGCAGGGCATCGAGTACTACCGCGACGCCGACCCCAACGAGACCGTCCCTGGTCTGATGCATGTCGACCTGGGCGGCTACCACGTCTCCGATATCGAGTTCTCGGCGGCCTTCGACGTGGATGTCGAGAAGGTCGGCCAGGACCTGGGAACGGCGATCTTCCGCGGCCAGAACAACACCGTCAAGTTCTCCGACGTGCCCGACCTGGGCGTCGAGGTGCAGCGCGGCATGACCCACGACGGCATCGGCAAGTACCTCAGCAAGGTCATCACCAAGGCTCCCGGTGAGACCGCCGACGTCGCCGACATCCTGCGCGCCACCAAGACCGACGTGGTCGTCTCCTACCTGCCCGTCGGCTCTGAAGAGGCCACCAAGTGGTACGTCGAGCAGGTGCTCTCGGCCGGCTGTGGATTCGTCAACTGCGTCCCGGTGTTCATTGCCCGCGAGTCCTATTGGCGGCGCCGCTTTGAGCAGGCCGGCGTGCCGATCGTCGGCGACGACATCAAGTCGCAGGTGGGCGCCACCATCGTGCACCGCAAGCTCGCCCGGCTGTTCCAGGATCGCGGAGTGCTGCTCGAGCGCACCCACCAGCTGAACGTGGGCGGCAACACCGACTTCCTGAACATGCTGGAGCGCGAGCGGCTGGAGTCCAAGAAGATCTCCAAGACCAACGCCGTCACCTCCCAGCTGGACTACGACATCGGCGCCGACAACGTGCACATCGGCCCGTCTGACCACGTCGCCTGGCTGCACGACCGCAAGTGGGCCTACATCCGGCTGGAAGGCCGCTCGTTTGGCGATGTACCCCTGAACATCGAGCTCAAGCTCGAGGTGGTCGACTCGCCCAACTCCGCCGGCATCGTGATCGACGCCGTGCGCTGCGCCAAGCTCGGCCTCGACAACGGCCTCTCCGGCGCGCTGGAATGGCCGGCTGCCTACTTCATGAAGTCGCCGCCGGTGCAGCATCCCGATGATCAGTGCCGCGACCAGGTGGAGGAGTTCATCCGCACCTACACGCCCAAGCCCAAGAAGGCCTCGAAGGAGTCCGCCGAGGCCTGACGGCCGGTGACCCCATGTCTCTGAAACTCTGCCTGGTCTGTCCGTATACGCTGACCGGCTCCCACCCGGTGGCCGAACACGTGCGTGGCGTGGCCACCGGGCTGGCCGACCGCGGCCACCTGGTGACGGTGCTCGCGCCCAGCTCTTCGAGCCACGCGCTGCGGGCCGGCCGGCGACGGCTACGGGCGCTGGCCGGCGGTGACACCGACGCGGTCACCGCACTCGACGGCCAGCCGCTGGTGGTGGCCGTGGCGCCCGCGGTGCCGCTGCGGCAGCGCGGGCGACGGCGAGGGGCGGGGCTGCCGGTGGCCGCCAGCGCCAACGTCGCGCTGGCGGTGCGGGAAGGCAAGTTCGACATCGTGCATGCCCACGACCCGCTCCGCCCGGGAGTGGCAACCGCCGCGCTCAAGCACTCACAGGGACTGACCGCCGCCACCTTCCACGCGACCGTCGAGCCGACACTCACCTACCCGGTGCGAACCGCGTCGCGGGAGCGCTACCTGGCGCGCATCGACGCCCTGATGGCGACCAGTGAACAGGCAGCCGAGCTGGCAGCCGAGTTCTACCCGGGCGACTACACGCAGATCCCGTCGGGAGTGTTCGACCGATTCCGTCCCGGTGAGAAGCGCGGCACCCACGTGGTCGCCGAGTGGACGCCCGAGAGCCGGCCGGTGGTAAAAGCGCTGGTGCGGATGGCCGCGGCCAGCCCCGACGTCACCCTCACGCTCCTGTGGGTGCGACGGGCCCGCCGCCCGATCCGCCCGTACATCCCCCCGGCAGCGCGAGGCCGGGTGCACACCGCCGGCCCGGAAGGGGCCGACGACCGGGCCGCGGTGCTGGCCGGCGCCGACGTGTTCGTGGCCGCTCCCGACGCCCACCCGCCGCTTACCTGGGAGGCGCTCGCCAGCGGCTGCGCGGTGGTGGCGGCGCATGCGGGGGTGGACGACCTGGTGCTGGGATACGCACCCGACCAGCCGCCGCTGGCAGCGGCCGCAGTCGGCCGGCTGCTGGAGGACGACCAGCTGCGAAACTCGCTGGCGGAGCGAGGATCTCAGCGTGCATCCGAGCATCGATTCGATCGGGTGGCGGAGCTGCTCGAGTCGACCTACAACTCGCTGCGCTCCCATCGCCGCCCGGCCCGGGCCCAGCTACCTGCCCCGGTCGAGATCCTGGCGGATCTGCACATGCACACCAACCACTCGCACGACTGCGCCACCGAGGTGGGTGAGCTGATCGACCACTGCATCGCCCAGGGACTCGGTGCGATCGCGATCACCGATCACAACGAGATCGCGGGGGCCCTGGAGGCTGTCGAGATGGTGCAGTCGCTGAACAAGCCCATCACCGTGATCGTGGGCGAGGAGGTCAAGACCTCGCAGGGCGAGGTGATCGGCATGTTCCTGACCGAGCGGATCGAGCGCGATATGAGCATGGCCGACACGATCGCCGCCATCCAGGAACAGAACGGGCTCGTGTACATGCCCCATCCGTTCGACCGCATGCACACCATCCCCGACCCGGCGACGCTGCTTCGCAGCCTCGATCAGATCGACATCTTCGAGGTCTACAACTCGCGGCTCCTGTTCGAGTCGTTCAACGAGGACGCCCTGCGGTTTGCCACCAAGTACAACCTCGTCCAGGCCGCCGGCTCGGACGCCCACGTGCTCCCCGGAATTGGCACCGCCATCAATCGCATCCCCAGCTTCAACGGCTCTGAGGAGTTCTTGATGGCGATGCGTCACAACCAGATCGAGCGGCGCCCCAAGAGCCTGCTGTACCTGCAGGGTCTCAAGTGGGCCCACCAGATGGGCGGCCGGTAGAGCTTTGCGTCAGCGGCCCTTGAAGCGAACCACGTGACTTGAGCGCGGCGAGGCGTCGTGGCGTCCGGAGGCGCGGATGCCGCTGGCCCACACCTTGTCCTTGACCACGCGGGCATGCACCTGCACCTGCAGTACGCGATGGGTGGCGGTGCACACAGTGTGCTGGCCGGGCACCAGTGAGGTGGCGGCACAGCTCAAGCCGCGCAGCCGAAACGCCCCGTGGCGCAGCCGGATGTTGCTGACGGCGTCGCCGCCGATGTTGGTGACCACGAACCGGTAGCTGAGGATCTGGTGCAGCCGGCTGAACGTCCGCGGCATGGTGGTCGTGGTGACCTGCAGCGTCGGCGCATAGGCGGCGCGGATGTTCCAGATCTCGTGGTTATCGGTCACCCGGCCGGTGTTGGCGGCGAAGCCGAAGCGGAAGCGGTTGACCGTTTTCAGCGAGGGGCCGGCATACGAGGCGGGGCTGAGCCGAGACAGCGGCAGCTTGATCCGCAAGCGGCCGTCGACCTTGACCGTCACCTGCGCCCGCACCGCACCGCGCGGCGGAATGATGATCTCGACCCGATGGGTCGAGGTCTTGCGCGAGCCGGTGTGCATGTGCGCAACCGACGGACCGGTCTTGATCAGGCAGTAGCCGACGCCGGCATCGCCCGGCCCGCGCACCACCACCGTGTGGGGCCGCTGGGGACCGTTGGTGGAACAGCCGCTGCCGTTGGAGAACCCGGCCGAGAGGTCACCGTAGTTGTCCAGCGCGATGCCCGCCAGGGCGTGAGGCAGGCCGGTGCTGGTCGAGCCCGGTCGGGGGACGTAGCCGAGGTACGCGGCCTGGTGGGCCGAGACGGCCGTGCCCATCGTGATCGGCAGGTCGCCGTTTTGGAGGAACACCAGGATGCCGTCGCCGCCGCTGCCACCCCACTGGGCCTGGTTGTAGGTCAAAAGCACCCCGCGGACAGCCGGAATCGGATGCGTGAAGACCAGCGCGCCGGCGCTGTAGTGCGCCTTGCTGCCGAGCCGGATGACTCCCGCGCCGCGGCGATCGGGCTTGGTCAGATGACAGCCCTTGATGGGCGTCTGCTGGAGCTTTCGCCCCGCGGTCAGGCAGGCGTGCCCACCGGGCACAAACCACACCTGCTTGTTCTTGGCCACCGGGCCGCGACCGCCCTCGGTTACCAGCGCCCCGTGGGCGAGCCCACCCGTGGCGGCGCAGGCGACCGCCGCCGTCGCGGCCACCATCACCCATCTCGCTCGCCGCCCGTTCAACATTGTGATTCCCATGAGTTCCACCTTGAAAGAGTTTGGTTGGTCGTTTTGGTCAGCGGCCGAGCACGTAGTGCGAGCGCGGTGAGGCGTCGTGGCGCCCCGAGGCCCGGATGCCGGTCGCCCACACCTTGTCGGTGACGGTGTTTGCGTACACCTGCGCACCGGTCACCCGGTGGGTCGCAGTGCAGACGGTGGCCTGCGCAGGAGCGAGCGTGGTGAGCGGGCAGTGCAGGTTGTTCAGCCGAAACGCGCCGTGGTGAATGCGCAACCCGGACACCGTGTCGCCGCCGAGGTTGATGATCCGAAACTGGTAGTGCAGCACCTGATGCCGACGCGTGAACCGCGTCTCGGTTGTGGAGCTGTCCACCCGCAGGGAGATGGGGAAGACGGCGTGGATGTTCCACACCTCGTTGACGTTGGTTCCGAATCCGCCGGTGTTGGAGCCAAAGCCGAAGCGGTAGCGATTGACCGTCTCCAGCGTGTCTCCGAAATACCCGGCTGGGGAGAAGGTCTCCAGCGGCCAGTCGAAGACCTCGTTGCCGTCCACCTTGACGACCATGTAGTCATTCACGATCCCCCTGGAGCGACGTAGATCTCGACATGTCGGGTGGCGTCCGCCCGGGTGGCTCCGTAGATCCCCGTGACCGCCTGGCCGGGCTTGATCATGCAGTAGCCGTCGGTGCCGTTGCCAGGCCCGCGCACCGTCACTGTCTGCGGCGCCTGTGCCAGGCCCTGCGGCACGCATCCCACGCCGTTTGAGAGATCCTGGGAGAACTGACCCCAGGTGTCGAACCCGACTCCCGCCAGCGCGTTGGGAAGGCCGGTGGTGGTGTGTCCACCCGGTCGCGGCGCATAGCCCAGGTACGAGGCCCCAAAGCCGGTCGCAGAGGTGCCCAGATCGATCGGAATGTCGCCGTTCTGGAGGAAGAAGGATGTGCCGTCACCGCCGGTGGGGCCGCCCCATTGGGCCTCGTCGAAGGTGACGATGATGCCTCGCACCGCCGGGATGGAGTGGTTGAACACCATCGAACCGGCGGTGTTGCCGGCCAGGTGCCCGAACCGGATCGTGCCCGAACCGGCAGCGTCAGGAGTGGGCAGGTCACACCCCGGGATCGGCGTTTGGAGCGTATCCAGGCCGGCGGTCAGGCACACCTCCCCGCTGGTCGTCCAGCCCTGGTTGGTGACCGTCTGTCCCACACCGCCCTCGGTCATCAGCGCCGGGCGTAGAACACTCAGAGGAGCCGCCTGGGCGACCCCCGTCAACGCGCCGCCCGCAATCACACACGCGGCAGCCGCCGCGGCCGCACACCGCCTCGCGGTCCCTCTCCACTTCGTCATCATCACTCACCCTTGGTCTCGTCCGAAAAGAACGACCCAGTGATCGACGCGCGGCCCGCTGACTTAAAACCATGCACGCTCTGCAAACAAAGCATTGCGAGGTGGGAAGTTCGCCGCCGGGTCTGAAGGCATCCACCCGGCGAGGCCGAATATGGTGCCGGTGAGCGTGGCCGACGATCAGATCTACGAGCGGTATCAGGCGAAGGCGATCTCGGAAATCAACCGCCTCGGGCATGAGGTGACCGAGGCACTCGCCGACCGCCATCCCAACGCCGCACCCGTGATGGGGACGGGGCATCCCTTGGCCGACATCATGCTGGTCAAATATGCGCCCCAGCCTGCGGAGGTGCAGGAGGGCGTCGCCTTCTTCGGGCGGGCCGGCCAGGCGGTGCTGAAGAGCCTGCAGCGACTCCGCATCGATCCGCTTCTGATCTACGGCACCGACTGCCTGAAGGCCGCCATCGACGCCGACGAGCAGGATCTCGAGCAGTCCCGGCAGTGGCTCACACGTGAGGTGCACATCGTGCAGCCGCGGATCGTCGTCACCATGGGCGAGGACGCGCGCGAGTTTCTCAACTCGGTGCGCTTCCCCCTGTCGGTGCCTGCGACCGCTCCGCTGGGCACCGTCGAGCAGTGGACGCCCACCATCGAGGTGCTGGCGGCACCCGACATCGACGCCTCACTCAACGAGGCGGAGGCCAAGCAGGCGTTCTGGCTCGCGTTCAAGGCGCTCGGCGACTGGCACGAGCAGCTTCCGCCGTATTAGGAGTCACGCAACGGTGACCGTAACCCGCGAACGGCTGTTGGCGGTCGTGGCCCTGGCGGCGCTGGGGCTGGTGGAAACGCTGGCTCCCCACCTGCCCGACCCGGGCACGGCGGCGCAGATCGTCTGGGTCGGGGCGGTCGCGATCCCGCTGGCCACTGCCGCCGTCACCCTGGTCGCCGATCCCCCGCCGCCGCGCACATGGCTGGTGGTGGCGATCGTTGCCGGTGTCGCCGCGTCTGCGGCGCTGATTGAACTCGGCTACCCCACCACGCCTGCCACGATCACCAAGCTGGTGGGAGCGGCGAGCATCGGCCTCTTGCTGGGCTCGTACCTGCGCGCTCGATCCGAAGTGATCGCCGTGGCGCTCGTGATCGCTGTGGTCGATATCGCCAGCGTGGCCGCCGGACCGACGCACGAGATCGTCGCCCACCACCCCAAGACGCTCGACACGCTGACCCTCAACCTGCATCCCATGGGCAGCTTCGGCGTTGCCCAGATCGGCGCCAGCGACATCGTGTTCTTCGCCTTCTTCACCGCCTCGGCGGTGACGCTGGGCCTGCGCAGAGCCGGCACCTGGGCGGCCATGACCGCCTCGTTCGGCGTCACGCTGGCACTGGCCTACGCCTTCGACGTGGCGCTTCCGGCACTGCCACTGCTGTCACTGGCCTTCCTGGCGGTCAACGCGGGCGCGCTGCGAGAGCATCCGGCGGCTGAGCAAATTCCCCCCAAACGGGAGTGAGACGCCCGCCACTTTCCGCCGATACATCCGTATGGGCTCCTCGTGCACGCCCCGGAGGCTGTGGACTCTCGCGCTGTGCGTATTCTCAGTGCTACTGGCCCCTGCCGCGGCGCACGCTGACAGTCGCTGGGTCGTCCAGGACACCGCCCCTGACTGGGCCTCGCCCTCGACCCGGGCGGCAGCGGCTCCCAACTCCGACAAGATGGTGTTCTCGGTGTGGCTGGGCTGGCGCAACACCGCCGGGCTGACCGCCACCCTGCAGGACATGTACGACCCCAGCAGCCCTTCGTACCAGAAGTGGCTCACCCCGGCACAGTTTCATCAGAGCTACTCGCCCGCTCCCAGTGAGGTTGCAGAGGTGCGCTCCTGGCTGGTGAACCAGGGCTTCCGCGTCGTGGACGTGCCGGCCAACAATCTGTTCGTGACCGCCGCCGGCTCGACCGCGCAGGTCGAGCACGCCTTCAACGTCAACATCAATCTCTACCACCTGGACGGCCGGCTGGTGCGCGCGCCCAACCAGGATCCGACCGTGCCCATGCCGCTCGCCCAGCAGGTGCGCGCGATCACCGGCCTGGACGGCGCCCTGACCTTGACGTCCCCCTCCCACTCCGCCCACCTGGCCCACGCCCGGCCGGCGACACAGCGCCAGCCTCCGCCGCCTCCGGCAGGGACGTCGGTGGGGCCGTGCTCGCGCTACTGGGGTGAGAAGACCTCGACGGCCTTCCCCAACCCCTACTCGCCCGGCACGCCGCTGCCCTGGAATCCCTGCGGATACCAGCCGCGCCAGATCATGTCCGCGTACGGCATCGACGCTCTGCATGCCATCGGTCTGCGGGGTCGCGGCCAGACGATCGCGATCACCGGTGCGTTTTTCTCGCCCACGCTGCTCAGCGACGCCAATCGTTTCTCCCGCGAGTTCCATCTGCCCACGCTCCGCGTCGACACTCACCCCGGCCATCACCACGGCCACCACCACGGCAGCTACAACTACAGCGAGGTGGTGGCACCGGGCACGCTCAAGTACCCCGAGGACGATGCCGAGACGCAGAGCTGGTACATCGAGCAGGCCCTGGACGTGGAGTGGGCACACGCCGTGGCACCCGACGCCAACCTCGTCTACGTCGGTGCCGCCAACGATGCCGCCGGCCTCGACCACGCGCTCAACGCCGCCATCGACGGGCACCTCGCCAACATCATCTCCAACAGCTGGGGACTGCCCGAGGCGTGGGCGTCGCAGGGTGAGATCAACTCCCTCAACGACATGTTCAAGCAGGCGGCGGCCGAAGGCATCGGCGTGTACTTCGCATCCGGCGACAACGGCGATCTGCGCGACGCGATCGGTGAGAAGTCGGTCGGCTTCCCCGACTCCAGCCCATGGGTGACGTCGGTCGGCGGCACCGCGCTGGGAATCAACCGCTACGGCCAGCGCACCTGGGAAGCCGGCTGGGGCTCGACCAGCTCCGACTGGAACGGGCACACCTGGAAGCCCAAGGCGCCCGGCGACTTTCTGGGCGGCTCGGGCGGCGGCGTCAGCCACATCTTCTCGCAGCCCTGGTACCAGAAGGGCGTCGTGCCGGCCGCGGCCGCAACCTGGAACGGAACGCTGCGGCGAGCCGAGCCCGACATCGCCATGAACGCTGATCCGCACACGCCGGTGATCTTCACCCAGACCTACGTGAAGCCCAACGGGCACTACACCCAGATCGACTCATGGATCGGCGGCACCAGCCTGGCGGCGCCGATGACCGCGGCGCTGATGGCACTGGCCGATCAGGGCGCCCACAAGCCCCACGGGTTCGCCAACCCGGGCCTGTACGGCTTGGCGGGATCTTCGGCCTTCCACGACATCACTCCCACCGACGGCACCCTGGCGGTGCTGCGAAACGCCCTCACCGAGAATGGCAGCGTGATCACCCGGCTACGCTCGATCGATCACGACAGCTCGCTGAAGACGGCGCCGGGCTGGGACAACGTCACCGGGCTGGGCTCACCCAACGCCTGGTGGCTTATTCGGGCTCTGCGCCCCTGACGAACTGGGCCACGCACTCGATGTGCGGGGTGTGGGGGAACATGTCGACCGGTCGCACCTTCTCCAGCACGTAGCCGGCGTCCACCAGCTGGCGGGCGTTGGGGGCAAGCGTGGTCGGGTTGCAGGAGACATACACCAGCCGCTGAGGCGCCAGCTCGATCGCGCGCCGCACCGCCCGAGCGGTGAGGCCGGCCCGAGGGGGATCGACGAACAGCAGGTCGGGCTTGGGCACCCGCTCCAGCAGCGGACGCACCTCCTTGGACACGTCGCCCTGCACGAACTCGGCCGTGGCCAGCCCGTTTCGCTCGGCGTTCTCGCGGGCCTGCACGATCGACTCGGCCGAGATATCGATCCCGTACACCGCCGTCGCTCCCGCGGCAGCCGCCTGCAGGCCGATCGCCCCGCTGCCGCAGTAGAGATCCCACACGACATCCTCGGGCGTGATCTCGGCGTACTCCAGCGCGATCGCATAAAGGCGCTCGCACATGATCGTGTTGGTCTGCATGAAGGCGCCGATGGTGACGTGAAAGCTCAGCCCTCCGATCCGCTCCTCGAACCAGTCGCGCCCGTACAAGAGCGTGGGCGTCACACCGGCCGTGGTCTCGGCCACGCTGTCCTGCTGAGCGTGCAAGACGCCCACCACGCCGTCGGGCAGCAGCTCCACCAGCCGCTCCACCTGAGGCGGATCGCCGGGACTGGTCACCAGCATCACCAAAAGCTCAGAGCTGCGCACACCCTCACGTACCACCAGGTGACGGAGATAGCCCTCGCCGCTGCGACGGTTGAACGGCACGGCGGCGGTTTCCTGCGCCCAGCGCTCGAACGACCGGCGCACCTGGTTGGCGGCGTCGGAGGCGATGTGGCAGGTCTCGATCGCCAGCAGCTCGTCCCAACGGCCGAGCCGGTGAAAGCCCAGCGCGGGACCGTCGGGCGTGGCCACCCACGAGAACTCGAGCTTGTTTCGATACCCGAACTGCTGCTCTGCGGGCACGATCGGCTCGAGTTCGTACCCGTCCAGCCGACCCAGCCGCCGAAGCGACTCGTCCACCTGGGCCTGCTTGTGACGAAGCTGCTCGGAGTACTCGAGATCCTGCCATGCGCAGCCGCCACACACGCCGAAGTGCTGACAGCGGGCGGGGATGCGACCCGGGCCCGGCTCCAGCAGCTCGACCGTGCGGGCCTCGGCGTGCCGCCGCTTGACCTTGGTCACCCGCGCCCGCACCCGGTCTCCGGGTAGCGCGCGGGAAACGAACACGACCAGGGGACCGTGCCGGGCGACGCCGCGGCCGCCGTAGGCAAGGCTGTCCACGGTCAGCTCGATCTCCTGGTCACGTGCGACTTTTGGCGGCATCCGGTTTAGTGTACGGCTCGTGCCGATTTCGGTCTCCACCTTCCGCGAGCAGCTCGAGGAGATGAACGCTGACGCACTCGACGAGTACTACCGGCACTCGGCCGGGCTGAAACCGACGCTCGACATCGCCGCCATCTACGAGCGGTATCCGGATCTCACGGCGCTGGAACAGGTGCGGGCGATGGAGGCCGAGGCAGCTCCCGTGGAGCTGCGGCAGTACGCAGCCGAGGGGTACATCGGCAACGGGGTGAAGCTGCTGACCGACCAGGTGGCAAACACCGAGGCCGAGCTTTCGGTGTCGCTCGGAGACGAGTCGATCCCGTATCGGGCGGTGCGCCCGAGGCTGATGAACGAGCCCGATGCCGGCTGCCGCCGCGACCTGTTCGCACGCCGCTGCGATGCCACTGAGCAGCACCTCAACCCGATTTTGGCAGAGATCACCGAGACCGAGCGCGGGCTCACCCGCGACGTCGGCGCCGACACCGTGCTCGAGCTGTACACCCGCTTCGGATACGACCCGGTCGCACTGCACCGCTCGACGTCGCAGCTCTTGGAGGACACCGAGGACCTCTACCGCACGCACATGGACGCGCGTCTGCGAGAGACGCTCGGCTTCGGTCTGGACGAGGCCTCACCGGCCGATCTCGCCCGCCTGTGGCGGGCCCCGGAGTTCGATCGCGGCTTCTCGCCCGAGCGGGCGCTGCCGGCGCTGCGAGCGACGCTGGCCGGGCTTGGCGTCGACCTCGATTCCCAGACCAACGTGGAGCTGGACATCGCCGAGCGACCCAACAAGGTGCCGCGCGCGTTCTGCGCCCCGGTGCGGGTGCCCGACCGGGTGGTGCTGGTGATCCTGCCGCAGGGCGGTCCGGAGGACTACCAGGCGCTGTTCCACGAGGCCGGCCACACGGAGCACTTTGCCCACACCTCGCGCGACCTCCCGGCCGAGCACCGGCTGCTGGGCGACAACGGCGTGACCGAGGGGTATGCCTTCCTGCTCGAGCACCTGGTGTCGGATCGGCGCTGGCTCAGCTCGCGGCTCGACTTCGGCCCGATCGAGGAGTACGTGCGTTTCAGCGCTCTCACCAAGCTGTTCTTCGTGCGCCGGTACGCGGCCAAGCTGGCCTACGAGATCGAGCTGCACACCGGAGCGCCGCTGGACACGCTGCCGGGGAGATACTCCGCGCTTCTGTCCCAGGCGGTGGGCGTTCCGTATCCCCCAAGCGACTACCTGGAGGATGTGGACGGCGGCTTCTATTGCACCAACTACCTGCGGGCGTGGGCGTTCGAGACCCAGCTGCGCGAGCATCTGCGCGATCGCTTCGGCACCCAGTGGCACCAGACCAGCGGTGCCGGCAGCCTGGTGCGGGAGATGTGGAACCTGGGCCAGTCGTTGAACGCCGACGATCTGCTGCAGGAAGTCACCGGCTCACGGATCGACTTCGGGGTGCTCACCGCCGAGGCCCACGAGGCGCTGGCCTAGCTGCTAGGGGCGAGCGTACGGCCGCCGGCGCCGCCACGGCCGCACCACGAACAGCCATACCAGCGGAATCAGGAAGAACGGCGGCGGCCCGCCGGCCCGGGTCACGACCACGGCCACCACTGCGATCGCCGCGACCACCAGCACCAGCGGCAACCGCGGCACCGGCCGGCCGTGCCGCGACTCCCGCCGCGGGCGACCGGGCAGGTCGCGCATCAGCGCGTCCAGTTCGGCCTGCGTCTTGGCTCGATTGGCGAGCTCCAGCCGCGACTCGAACTCGGTGCTCTCGAGCCGCCCGGCGGTGTAGTGCTCGGCCAGCTCACGGGCGGCGGCGTCGCGTTCGTTGTCGCCGATCCGCACATCGGGTAAGATACTTACCATGGGAAACGATTCTACCAGGAAACTATCTCAGCGCCCCGGAGCGGCATTCCTGCTGGTGCAGTTGGGCTTCTTCGCCGCCGGCCGGTTCGCCCGGCGGCTCGCGCCGATTGGGCTGGAACCACGCCAGTTCGGGCTGCTGCGCGCGATCGCGGCCGCCGGCGGCCAATCTCAGCAGGCGCTGGCGGCGGCCGTCGGCATCCACCCCTCGAAGATCGTGGCGCTGGTCGACGACCTCGAACAAGCGGGTTTCGTCGACCGCACTCGCAGCAGCGACGATCGCCGCACCAACGCGGTCTCGCTGACCCCCGCAGGTCGAGACGCGCTCGCCCGCGCCAAAGCGATCTCCGAAGCACACGCCGACGATGTCCTCTCGCCGCTGGATGCCGCCGAGCGGGCGGAGCTGACACGGCTCTTGAATCGCCTCGCCGACGCGCACGACCTGGGCCGGTTCACGATGCCGCGCCCGGCCCGCTGATCGGCCGACCGACCCAAGCATGAATAATTGGTGCCAGGCACCAATTATTCACCGTTATGTCACGCGTCGCCGCACTCGAAAGCGACCCAAGCCGACTCCGGGTCGTACCTCAGCGTAAGGGTGCCAGGCAACCATTATTCACCGTTCGGTTATTCACCTTCGGTGCATAACCGGTTCCGCGACAGGTTGAGCGCGTGCCGGTAGACCTGCGACATGTGCCGGAAGTCGTGCACATCCGGGGCCGCGGCCACCGCCGCCCGCCACAGCCGCACGCCGGCAAACAGCGCCCCCTGCGGCGTCTGGCGAATGGTGGGCGCCGACAGCAGCACGTACGGTGAGAACACCTGCGCGGTGGTGGCCGGTGACGACGCCAGCATGCTCGCCGCAAACCCTTCCGGGTCGTCAGGCTTGACCAGCATCCAGACCCGCTGCGGTTGCCACTGCTGCTGCATCTGGCGCACCAGGGCGCAGTTCACCGGCCGGTGGATCTGGCGCCACATGCCCAGCGGCGAGTTGCGCGCGGCGTTCAGCGCGGCATACGCGCCGTACAGTCGTGGGTCCTCGGCGGCCTTGGCCTTGCCGGCGCTGGTCAGCAGCGAATCGCCGGCGGTGAACTCACGGCCCAGTTCGATGCTCGCGTTTCGCAGGCCGTCGTTGAAACCGCCGACGATTCTCACGTCGGCCACCAACCCCGTGACCAGCAGCGCGGCACACGCCACCGCCGCCACCGGCACCAGCTTGCGTGGCAGCCGCCGCCCCAGCTCGAGGACGAACGCCGCCAGCGCCGTGGCATAGCCCGGCATCAGGAAGCTCAGGTGGCGCTCGGGAGCGAAGTCATGCGAGCTGGCGGTGAACACGATCAGCAGACCGACGGGTACGCCGATCCAGACGCCCACCACCAGTGCCGCCCGCCGGTTGGTGAAGAGCAACGCCACGAACCCGGCGATCACAGCGGCACCCAGGGCAATCGCCGCAAAGACATCGTCCGGAGCCTGAGACGTGATCACCCAGCCTGCTCCAAAACCCGTGCGAGCCGAGGTCGACCACCGAGGCCCCGCTTCCGACGCCGTACTTGGTCTGAAGCGGCGCATACACCCACCGCAGCACCACCATCGCCGCCACCGCCAAAAGCGCCGCCACCGCCACCGCCAGATACGACCGCCAATCCGCCCGCAGGCTCTTGGGATGACGCAGCTTCGGCCCCACGCCCATCACGACCAACAGCACCACCTCAGACGCCAGCGCAAACAGGCCGAACGGATGCGCTGCCACCAACAGCAGCGCACACAGCGCGTAGGGCACCACCCACCGCAGGCGACGGGTGCGCACCAGGATCAGCAGCAGCCACAAGCTGGCGAACGCGGCGGCCATCATCGCGGTATAGCCGCGCGCGAACTGGCCCAGGTGAAGCGTGATCGGCGAGGTCGCCACGATCACCGACACGATCGCCCCGCCGGCCCGTCCCAGCAGCTCTCGCCCGGTGCCGTAGCTGATCGCCACGGCCAGGATGCCGAGCACCGCCGACGGCAGCCGCAGTCCCAGGATGTCGTCCCGCCACGCCAGCGACGCGTGCACCAGCAGGTAGTGCAGCGGCGGTCCGTGGCGCAGGTCGATGGCGGTGTGCAGCACCTCGCGCACCGAATCCTTGGACGCCACCGCCAGCGTCACGCCCTCGTCGTTCTGCAGCGGCCGGAAATCGAGGCCGAACCCGAGCACCGCCACCGCGTAGCCGATGGTCGCGGCGGCAGCCACCAGCGGTGGCCACCACTTGGTCAGAAACCTCAGGATCCCTCCCCACATGAGCGGAGTATCCGCCACGGGGCGTCAGAGCACCGGAGTAACCTTGTCGCCATGGCCACGGAACCGATCCCGCCGCCGATCCCCGCGGCCGCCGCAGCCCCCGCCGTGAGCGTGGTCGTCCCGGTGCTGAACGAGGAGGCCACGGTCGAGCGGCTGTACCAGGGCATCACCACCACTCTCGATCAGGCCGGAATCTCCCATGAGATCATTTTCGTGGACGACGGGTCGCGCGACAGCACCTACGAGACGCTCGCCCGGCTGCACGAGGCCGATCGCCGGCGTGCGGGTGATCTCGTTCAAGCAGAACGCCGGACAGCACCCCGC
Source organism: uncultured Actinomycetes bacterium (assembly GCA_963811675.1). Classification (GTDB taxonomy): domain Bacteria; phylum Actinomycetota; class Thermoleophilia; order Gaiellales; family JAICJC01; genus CAVPTL01. The sequence continues at coordinate 23,146 of CAWESH010000009.1, forward strand.
GATGCACGCCGGCATGAGCCGCGCCCGGGGCGACGTGATCGTGACCATGGACGGCGACCTGCAGAACAATCCCGAGGACATCCCCCGGCTGGTGGCGGCAATCGATGCCGGCGCCGACCTGGCGTCGGGCCGGCGGGCCACCCGCGAGGACGGCTTCATCCTGCGGCGGCTGCCGTCGGCGATCGTCAACAAGATGCTGCGGCGCCTGACCCACGCCCCGATCAGCGACTTCGGCTGTGCGTTCAACGCCTATCGGCGCTCGGCGCTGATGCCGGTGCTGCCCCGCATCGGCCGTCAGAAATTCACCAAGGCACTGGTCTCGACCACCACCTCGCGGGTCGTGGAGGTGGACGTCCAGCACGCCGCCCGGGCCGACAAGAGCCGCTACAGCGCCATGGCGCTGACCAAGATGACACTGCACGTGCTCACCGGTTTCTGGCCAGGGCTGATCCAGTGGGTGGGCACTCTGGTGGGAATCGTCGGTATCCTTGCCTCTGTTGTGGTGACGATCTGGGGCATCGACATCTGGATCGCTCACGGCAACTTCCCGGGACGCACGTTCCTGGGGGCGCTGGTGCTCTTCATGCTCGGCTTGCAGGGACTGCTGTTGGCCGCGGTGGGCGAGTATCTGCAACGGATCCAGCGCGACGTCGACGGGCGGCCGCTGTACTACATCGATCGCGAACTCGGGTAACGGAGTGAGGTTTTGAAACGGATTCTGGTCACCGGCGGTGCCGGCTTCATCTCGTCCAACATGATTCGCTACCTGCTCGGCGAGACCGAGCACGAGGTGGTGACCATGGATGCCCTCACCTACGCCGGCAACATGGCGAACCTGGCCGACGTGTTCGATCACGATCGACTGCAGGTTCATCAAGGGCGACATCCGCAACGTCGGTGACGTCACGCGGGCGCTGGACGGCATCGATGTGATCGTCAACGCGGCCGCGGAGTCGCACGTGTCCAAGTCGATCGAGTTCGGCGGCGGAGAGTTCGTCACCACCAACGTCGAGGGCACCCAGGTGCTGCTCGACGCGATGCGCGACCACCCCATCGAGCGCTTCATCCTGATCTCCTCGTCCGAGGTGTACGGCACCGCCGAGACCGAGCCGATGTCCGAGGATCATCCGCTCAACCCGCGCTCGCCCTACGCCGGCACCAAGGCCGGTGGCGACCGCTTGGCGTACTCGTACTGGTGCACGTACGACCTGCCGATCGTGATCATCCGGCCGTTCAACAACTACGGGCCGTACCAGCACCCGGAGAAGGTGATTCCCCGGTTCATCATCCAGGCGCTGACCGACCAGCCGCTGACGATCCACGGAAACGGCGTTGCCAGCCGCGACTGGCTGCACGTGTTCGACACCGCCGAGGCGATCACCGCTGCCTGCGAGGTGCCGCTGGAGCAGGTCGTCGGCCAGACCATCAACGTGGCCACGGGGGTGGACGAGTCGGTCGAGTTCATCGCCGACGCCGTGCTCGAGCTGTTGGGCAAGCCGGCCAGCCTGAAGCACTACGTCCCCGACCGCCCCGGCCAGGTCGACCGCCATATCGGCTCCACCGATAGGGCCACCCAGCTGCTCGGCTGGAACTCCAACATCCCGTTCTCGGAAGGACTCGAGAAGACGATCGCCTGGTATCGCGACAATCCGGAATGGTGGCAAGCGGTGCTCGCTCAGGAGCAAACCGCTCAACCCGCGTGAGCGCGAACGGCTCGCCCACCCTGGTGGTGCTGGGCGGAGGGCCGGCGCAGCGGCATGCGATCGACGCGGCCCGCTCGATCGGGGTGCGGACGATCGTGTGCGACAGCGATCCGCGGATCGGTGACGTGCGCGTCTCGACCGAGGACATCGACGGCGTGCGCGAGGTGGCCCGGCGCGCCGACGGCGTGCTCGCCCCCGGCACCGACTGGCCGGTGCGGATCGCCGCGGAGGTGGCCCACGACCTGGGCCTGCCGCATCCGATCTCGGTGGCCACAGCCCGGATCTGCACCGACAAGCTCGCCCAACGCGAGCGGCTGGGTGCGGCCGGCGTGCTGCAGCCGCAATGGTCGGCCGACGAGGCGCCGGCCTACCCGTGCGTGGTCAAAGCCCCCGACCGGCAGGGACAGCGGGCGATGGCGATCATCTCCGACCCCGCCCAACTGGCGGCCGCTGCGGAGCGCGCGCGAGCCGCGTCGCGCGACGGACGCGTGTTGTTCGAGCGGTTCGTGCCAGGCCCCGAGGTGACCGTCGACGGCTTCCTCAAGGACGGCCGAAACCATGTCGTCGCAGTCACCGACCGGGTGCACTTCCCCGACGCTCCCGGGATCGCCAAGCAGCACGTCTACCCCTCCGCCTACCCGGCCAGTGTGGAAGCTGCCGCAGACACCGCCACGCGGGCGTTGGAGGCGCTGGGGGTGGAGTCCGGCCCGACCTATGTGCAGCTGATCCTGGGACCGGACGGGCCGTGCGTGATCGAGGTGGCGGCGCGGCTCGGTGGCGGTCACGACTCAGAGCTGCTGCGCCACACCGTCGGCGTCGATCTGGCCGCGGCGGCGGTGCGCGCCGCGCTGGGCTGGGAGGTCGCCGACGGCCGACCTCGAGCCGCATCCCAACGGCGCCGGTGTGGTCGAGTTCCTGCGCGCCCCCGAGGGAGAGCTGGTGGCCACCGAAGGTCCGCCCGAGGCGCACTTCTATCATCCTCGCGGCCATACCTACGGGCCGCTGGTGGCGGCCGCCGGCCGGGCCGGGTATGTGCTCGAGACCGGCGCCGACCGCAGGGAAGCGGTGTCCCGAGCCGAAGCTGCGGTGGATCACATCAGTTTCGAGGTGAGATGACCGACGACCCCGACCCCCAGCTTGCGATCGAAGGCGGACAGCCCGTACGGGCTACGCCACTCGACTTCTCGCCACCGCTGATCGGCGACGAGGAGGTTGAGTCGGTGGTCGCCACGCTGCGCTCTGGCTGGCTCACCAGCGGTCCGCGGGTGGCCGAGCTGGAGGAGCGGTTTGCCGCGTACGCCGAGGTGCCCTACGCGATCGCGACATCGTCCTGCACGGCCGCGCTGCATCTCGCCATGATCGCTGCCGACGTGGGCGTCGGCGACGAGGTGGTGACGACCTCGTTCACGTGGCCCGCCACCATCAACGCGATTCTCCATGGCGGGGCCCAGCCGGTGTTCGCCGACGTCGATCGATCGACCCTCAACCTCGATCCCGAGGCGATCGAGCGGGCCATCACCGAGCGCACCCGGGCGATCCTGCCGGTGCACTTCGCCGGCGCGCCGTGCGACATGGACGCGATCGAGCAGATCGCGCGCGATCACGACCTGATGGTGATCGAGGACGCCGCGCACGCGGTCGAGGCTGCGGTCGGCAGTCGCAAGATCGGCTCGATCGGCGACTTCACCTGCTTCTCCCTGTATGCCACCAAGAGCTTGGCGGGTGGCGAGGGCGGGCTGATCACCACCCATTCAGAACCCGCGGCCAAGCGGCTGCGGCTGCTGCGGTCGCAGGGGATTTCGCGTGATCCGTGGCGCCGTCGGGAGATCCAGACGCTGGGCTACTACGACGTCGAGGAGCCTGGCTACAAGGCCAATCTGGGCGATCTGCACGCGGCTGCGGCGCTGCCCGGGCTGAGCCAGGTGGGGGCGCGCCGCCAGCGCCGGGTGGAGATCGTCGAGCGCTACGACGAGGCGCTGGCCGACCTCGAAGGGCTCACGCCGATCGGACGGCCCGAATACGGGCGCCACGCCCACCATCTGTACGTGGTGCGCGTCAACGCCGCCCGGGCAGGAGCAAACCGCGATCGCTACGCCGAGGCGTTGATGGCCGAGCACATCTCCACCGGCCTGCATTTTCTGCCGGTGCACACGCTCACCTGGTACAGCACCCACCTGCCCGAGGTCGACCTGCCGGTAACCCAGCGGGCCGGCTCTGAGGTGATGTCGCTGCCACTGGCAGCCGCGCATACCGATGCCGACGTCGACGACGTGATCACGGCGCTGCACAAGGTCCACGCGGCGCTCTCGCGGCCGTGAATCGCCGCTCCAGAGTCGCCATCGAGGGCGCGATCTCGGTAGTGCTCTTGGTGGTACTGCTCCGATACGCGGGCGTCGACGAGGTCTGGAACACGCTCAAGCGCACCGACTTGGCGTGGTTCATCCCGGCGGTGGCGGTGAACATGGCGACGGTGGTCGTGATGGCGTGGCGATGGCGGCTGCTGCTCTCCGCCAAAGGGCTACAGGTGCCGCTGGGTTGGCTCACCCGCACCTACTTCGTGGCGCTGTTCGCCGGTCAGTTTCTGCCGGCGGCTATCGGCGGAGATGCCGTGCGCGCGATCGAGCTGGGGCGCCGCACCGATGACGGGGCAGAGGCGGTCGCGTCGGTTCTGATCGACCGGCTGGTGGGTGTCGTCTCGCTGGTGATGCTGGCGCTGGTGGCGATCGCCATCGGCGACCATTCCGGCTACCGGCCCGAGGTGATCGCCGTCGAGGCGATGTTCGGCCTGGCGGCAGCGACGATCCTGGCGCTGCTCTTCTCCAGCCGGCTGCGGGGTGTGGTGGCCCGCACGCTCGAGCCGCGGGCCGGTGGGCGGCGGCTGGCGGCGGGGCAGCGGTTCTACGAGGCGCTGCACTCCTACCGCGACCATCGCGGCACGCTGGTGGCGGTGTGCGGTCTGGCCATGGTCGTGCAGGTGGCCCGCATCGGCGTGATCTGGATGCTGGTGCAGGCGCTCGAGCTTCCGGTCAGCGTGGGCGTCGTGCTGGTGACCGGGCCGGTGGTGTTTGCGGCATTGGTGCTGCCGGTGTCGCTGAACGGCATCGGTGTGCGCGAGGCGGTGTTCGTGTACTTCCTGCGCGACCAGGTGCCGAGCTCGGAGGCGATCGCGCTGGGGTTTGCCTTCTTCGCGGTGGGTACCGCCACGGCGCTGGTGGGTGCACTGGTGCTGTTGGTTCGATTCGTCCGTTACGGCGCCCGCGGCGTCGCTCGGCGCACCCAGATCGAGCCGCCCGATCCGGTCGATCAGCCCGACGAGTCGGACCGCGACACTGTCCACCGCTAGCCGGGTAGTGTCTCCAGATGCCAGCCGAGCAGCTCAAAGGCCGCGATTTCCTTCGCAGCGACGACCTCTCCCACGACGAGCTGTTACACCTGCTCGACCTGGCTGATCGGCTCAAGCAGCTGGTGCACGAGCGGGTGGAGCACCGCCTGCTTCCAGGCCGCTCGCTGGCCATGATCTTCGAGCGCTCATCCACCCGCACCCGCGTGTCGTTCGAGGTGGGCATGCAGCAGCTGGGCGGAATCGCTGTTCCGCTGACCGCCGCCGACACCCAGATCGGACGGGGCGAGTCGATCACCGACACGGGGTTGGTGCTGGCCCGCTACGTCGATGGGATCGTGATCCGCACCGGCTCGCACGAGCGCGTCGAAGAGCTGGCCGAGGCAGCCGACGTCCCGGTCATCAATGCGCTCACTGACGTCGAGCATCCCTGTCAGGCGCTGGCCGAGGTGCAGACGATGCGCGAGCGGCTGGGCGGGTTGGCCGGGCGCCGGGTGGCGTGGATCGGCGACGGCAACAACGTCTGCCAATCCCTGATCGTGACTGCGGCAAAGCTCGGTATGCAGGTGGCCGTGGCATCGCCGGAGGAGTTCCGCCCCGATGCCGAGATCGTGGCTTCGCTGGGAGACGCGGTCGAGCTGACCACCGACCCGCACACCGCGGTGAAGGGCGCCGATGTGATCGTGACCGACGTGTGGGCGAGCATGGGCCAGGAGGAAGAGCGCGAGCAGCGGGTGACGAAGTTCGCCGGGTATCAGGTCAACGCCGAGCTGTTGGAGGCGGCCGCGCCTGAGCACATCGTGCTGCACTGCCTGCCGGCCCATGTGGGCGAGGAGATCACCGAGGACGTCCTGCACGGACCGCACTCGGCGGCGTGGGACGAGGCCGAGAACCGCCTGCACGTGCAGAAGGCGCTGCTCGCCCTCGTTATGGCGTGAGCGCCCGCCGTCCGCTGCTGATCGTCGACGGCGACTCCTACGCGCACCGCGCCTACCATGCGCTGCCGCCGATCGAGGGAGCTCAGGGACGGCCGGTGAACGCGCTGGTGGGGGTTGCCAATCTGGTGGTGGCGTTGTGGGTCGCGGAGCAGCCGCGGGCGGTGCTGGTGTGCTGGGACACTGTCGGTACCCCGACGTACCGAAACGAGCTGTGGCCCGCGTACCAGACGGGCCGGGAGTTCGACGACGAGATCGTGGAGCAGCTCCAGCGCCTGCCCGATTTGGTGGAGGCGCTCGGGTTCAGCTGCGCGAAGGTTGCGGGATATGAGGCCGACGACCTGCTTGCCTCCGCGGCGATGGCCGAGAGCATGGACGGCGGCACCGCGCTGATTGCGACCTCGGATCGCGATGCCTATCAGCTGGTGTCCGACGCGGTCACGGTGCTGGCGCCGCAGACCGGAGGCAAGCCGCCGGCGCGGATCGGCCTGGCGGAGGTGGTCGAGCGCTACCGAGTGCTGCCCGAGCAGGTGGTGGACTTCATCGCGCTGCGGGGAGACCCATCGGACAAACTGCCCGGGGCGGTGGGGATCGGCACCAAGACTGCGGCCGAGCTACTGCTCAAGTACGGCACGCTGGAGCATCTGATCGCCCACGCCGACGAGCTGCGACCGCGCCAGGCAGCGGCTGTGCGTGATCCGAACGTGCAGCTGTTCCGGCGGATCGCTCAGATGGACGTGGGAGCGCCGGTGACGCTGCCGGCCGACGCCGGCCTCGATCGCCTCAGGGGCGCCGCCTTTGCCCGGGAGATCGGCGCTGAGGCGCTGGCAAAGCGGCTCGAGTCGGGCTAAGCATGAATAAGCGGGCGCGACCGCGGTCACGAAACCGTCACGAAAACCAATTGACATTCGCTCGCACCGCCAAGTGGCGCACCCCCAACCACCCGCCCGCCGGAGCGTGAATAACGGTGCCTGGCACCGTTATTCACCACCACCGCGCGACGTGAATAATTGGTGCCTGGCACCAATTATTCAGGAGCGGACGATTACCAGGCCGTCGGCGTCGGAATGCAGCACGCGCCAGCCGGGGAGGCGCTTGAGTCGCGCGGTGAGACCGGGGTTCTTCTGGGCTGAGACGACGATCTCCTGGTAGTCGCGGGTGACCGCGGCCCAGTTGGGCGAGTCGAGCGCCACGAAGTGCATGAACGGCACCAGCTTGTCGGGCGGGAAGATCTCCAGGCGGGCGTCGTAGCCGACCCGGCCGTTGAGGTTCGGGTGCTTCCACAAGAGTTCAGGCCCCGTGATGTCGTCGCCGAGCACGTGGACGCCGGGGTGAGCCACGGCATAGGCGTTGGCAGCGGCCACAGCGCCCGCGGGCAGCTGCGCGTCGAAACGGCTGTCAGAGGTGGTCGCAAGCACCACCGCGCTGCTCAGTACCGCGATCGCCAGCGCCGCCATGATCACCATTCCCAGCCGCCGGAAGCCGGCGCCCGCGCCCCCGATCGAGAAGGCGACCAGGCCGGCGATGAAGCCTCCGAAGAGGCACAACAGCTGCACTCGGATCGACTGGCCCGGGACGAATGCAAGCACCGCACCCAGCACCAGCATCACCGCCGCGGCGATGCCCAGCATCCGGGCCCGCGAGCCGGCTTTGTGATCGGGCGCCGGGCGCTCGCCGGAGGGAGCGATCGCCTCCATCAGGTCTGCCACCAGCACCGCCGCGGGGAACGCGAACCACACCTGGTAGCGGACGGCGTGAACTCCGGCCAGCGCCATCACCGCCGTCAGCACCGCCAGCGGAATCGACGGGCGCTTGCCGCGGCCGATCGCCACACCCACGACCACCAGCACCAACGCCAACAGCAACACGAACACCAGGCTGACGCCGGTGAAGGTGGCGGGCGCCCACTCCGGCACGTACTGAGCCAGGCTCGGGTTCTGGAGCACCGAGCGGTAGTAGTCGACCAGCGCATGCGGCGAGTAGGTGGAAACCAAAAGCGCCGAGGCCCCAAACGCGAACGCAGTGGCGATGTAGCGATCCGAGGAACGGCTGTCGCCGCGGCGGCGCATCACCACCATCCGATAGATCGCCCAGCCGGCTGCAATACCCGCTCCCATCAGCGCCGAGCCATGGATGTTGGCCCACAGGATCAGCACCGGGACGGCCATCAGCACCGGCCACCGGTAGCGGTCGCGGCGCTCGTCCTCGAGCAGGATCCAAAGCAGACCGGCAAACAGCGGATAGGCAAAGCTCTGTGCCCGGATGACGGTGTTCGGCTGGCACACGAAGAACGCGATGGTGGCCCAGATCACAGCTCTCACGGGGTCGATCCCGCGGCGCATCATCATGATCGCGAGCATGCCGAAGGCCGAGGCGATCAGAAGGCCGGAGAGCAGGCCCACCGCAACGTCTCCACCGCCCTGCCAGGCGCTGTAGTAGATCCAGTGGGCGAGCCACTGCTGATCGATCCAGGTACGTCCGTGAGCGGCGACCGTGAACGGGTCGGTCTTGGGGATGCCGGTATTCGAGATGTAGCGGCCCGCGTACAGGCTCAGAAACGTGTCCGGCAGAAACAGTCGCGAGGTGGTCATGAACACCGCCGCGCACACCACTCCCGCGAACCCCAGCGCCACCATCCAGCGCGGCAGCGGGCGTTGCGGCGCGGCCGCGTGAACCTCGGTCGGCACGGAAATCAGCCGCACCGATTCGGTCGGCTCGGCGACGCTCACAGCCGGCATCTCGCCCATGGGGTCTGGCATCTCCCAGGCTACATCGGCACTCCAGCCGGGGGCTTTAGGGCTAGGCTCTTAGGCGAAGAACAGCACGCCGGCGGCCACCATTACCACCACGTTGGCGATCATCGCCGTCAGAGCCAATCCCATTCGCGGCGCTCCCAGGCGGGCAACGGTGAAACCCGAGAAGCCGAGACCGAATCCGAAGATCGCAGCCAGTACAGCCGCAACCTCGGCCACCTGCCGACCCGAGCCGCTCAGCGCCAGCCCGATCAGCGCCAGCAGCACCGCTACGCCACACGCCCCGGCGCTGACCAGGGCGGAGCTATTGGTTGCTCGCTCGGATTGCATGTGCAGATGCATACCAGACCCGGGAGTAGAGTGCCGCGCGTGCAGCTGTTCGACGAACACCAGCGGATCGTCATCTGCAACGAACCGGCTGCGGGGCTGCGGGCGATCATCGCCGTGCACAACACGGTGCTCGGCCCTGGATCTCGGCGGTATCCGCATGTGGCCGTTCGAGTCGGACGAGGCCGCGCTCACCGACGTGCTGCGGCTGTCGCGGGGCATGACCTACAAGAACTCGCTGGCCGGCTTGCCGCTGGGAGGCGGAAAGACGGTGGTGATCGGCGACTCCCGCACCCAAAAGACGCCTGAGCTGTTCCGGGCGCTGGGACGCGTGATCGACTCGCTGGGAGGGCTCTACCTGGCCGCCGAGGACGTCGGTACGACCACCCAGGACGCGACCGAGGTGGCCCGCGAGACGCGCTACATCACCGGCCTCCCCCAGGAGGCCGGGGGATCGGGCGATCCCTCGCCGATGACCGCCTGGGGCGTGTTCGTCGGCATGCGTGCCGCCTTGCGCGAGGCCGGACTCGACCCCAGCTTCGAAGGCGTATCAGTGGTGGTGCAGGGAGCTGGGCACGTCGGAGCGATCCTGACCCGGCACCTGCTGGCCGCGGGAGCCAAGGTGACCGTGGCCGACATCCACGCCGACCGGGTGGAGGCGCTGCGGGCAGCGGGCGCTGAGGTGGCCGACCCCGACGGCCTGCACGCGCACGCGTGCGACATCTTTTCACCGTGCGCTCTGGGAGCGGTGGTGCGGCCGGACACGATCGACGGGTTCCGCTGCCGCGTGATCGCCGGTGCCGCCAATAACCAGCTACTGGACAGCGAGATGGGCGATGCGCTGGCGACCCGCGGAATCGTCTATGCCCCCGACTTCGCGATCAACGCCGGCGGGGTGATCAACATCGGTGAGGAGCTCGGGAAGCCCTACGACGCCGCTCGAGCGGAAGTGGCGGTGGGCAAGATCGAGCACACGCTCGAGCGGGTGTTCACGCACGCCCGCGAGGCGGGGATCGCACCGCACCGGGCGGCCGAGCAGCTCGCCCAGCAGCGGATCGATCAGGCCGAGGCCGACGAACCCACGCCGTAGGCCTGCATCGTCAGCACGATCCGGTCGCTGCGAAGCACTGCGTTTGGCTGCAGCCGCGACGCCGGCAGGTCGCGAGGCTCGTCGCCGCGGCGGGCCTCCTCGACCGTGACCGTGCGCTCCAGCAGATCGAGCCGTACCACGTACTCGTACCACGAGATGTCCCAGGAAACGGTGATCAGCACCGGGCGCGGCAGCTCTATACCGCCCACCACCACGTTCACAATCGGGTCGCCGAGGCTGCGTGAGATGGCCACCACGCGCTCGACATGCTGCGAGCGGTTGAACGCCTCCAGCGCGTGCAGGCGCACGTGCCGGGCATCCGACTCCCGCCGCCTGGCGTCGGCCAACTCGTTGTAGCGCTCGCGCTCGGCCGCCAGCTCCTGCTCCAAGGCCAGCGTCCGCGCTGCCACCCGGCCCACCTCGGCCGCCTGCTCGTCGAGCTGGGCGGCGACGGCGTGATGGCGGGCGATCTCGGCCTTGTGTCCCGCCTCGGATTGCGCCGCGCGCTCATCGGCTCGGCGTTTTTCGGTCTGCACAGCCTTGAGCTCGCGCTCACGCTTGCGCAACTCGTTGGTGACGTCTTTCAGCTCGCGCTTGACGTTTCGCAGCTCGCCCGACTGCTGCTCGGCCTTGGCCAGCGCGTTACGCACCTGGTCGAGGTCAAGCTCGACCGACTGCAGCTGGCCGCGCAGACGGTCGATCAGCGACTCACGCTCGCGCAGAGCCTGATCGGCAGGCGGGTTGGCATGCACCGCGACGATCGGTCGACCGTCCGCCCGCCAGCCCCGCCGATCGGCCCGCTCGTAACACAGCGGGCACACCTTCGCGAATCGTTTCGACTGCGGATCTTGATACAGCCGCGCGGGCTCGCCGACAAGAAGATGGCGGCGGCAAAGCGCGCAGCTGGCGGTGTGTTCAGTTGTGCTCGGCATTCCGTCCTCGCGAGGGACCTGAGAGTCTAACGACTGATCGCAGGAAATGCCCGCTCAGCGGCGAATGGGACGAGTTGGTACGCGCTCGCGGCTCACGGCACCGGTGGGTCGACGTTCAGTCGCACCGGCCCCGCGCTGAAGGCGGTCACCAGCGTCATGCCGTCGGGAGCCGCCACCGCCGAGGCGTCGTTGGTCGGCGACCACCAGCGCGTATAGCGCACCCGCAGCAGGTACGTCCCCGGCTCTGACACGTGCATCGCCACCCGTCCCCGCTTGAGGCTGATCAGCTTCGACTTCCCGGGGCCGGTCACGATCGGGGTGGCGTGCCGCAGCCGGTAGATGTCCACGTTGCCCACGTTTGCCTCAAGCTCCAATCCCGAACGCCCGCTGCGCAGCAGCCTGGCCTCGGCCCGGGCGCTTTGGTCGAGCGGGCCCCGTGGCAAGAGCACGTAGCGCACGCCCACTGACCGCAGCCAGTGCTGGTAGGTGCGCGCGGTCAGCTTGGAGCGATACAGCGCCCGGTTGACCGGCAGGTCGTCCTGGCGATACCAGCCGCGCGCGAGGTAGAACCCCGCCTCGGGCACGTACAGCGCCTCCCAATGACCCCAGTTGGCCACCACCTCGACCCGGTACTGATGCGCCGAGGGGTGCTCATGCAGATAGTCGAGCGCCGGCTGCCAGAAGCTCTTGGTGGAACCGGGGTTGCTCCAGGCGGTGCTCATGTCGCGCACGAACGGCCCCACCTGCAGCACCAGGGCGACGGCGGCCACCATCAGGATCAGCGGCGAGCGGCGACCGGCGACGTTTCGCGTGAGCAGAAGCAGCGGCGTGCCGGCCTCGGCAAACAGCCTGCCGGCGTTTGCTCCCACCGGGGCGCTGATCATGTAGGCCGCCGCGTTCACCGCCAGGTAGATCACGAACATGGCCCGCAGCGACCGGGCCTCCCTGCCGGTGCCGGCCACCAGGATTCCGGCGACGCAAAACGCGCCGATCACGAGCAGGTCGACGCCGCCGTAGGGGTAGGAGGTGTCGCCCGAGAACAGGTGCTGCACCGTCGCCGCCAGCGCCAAGACGAAGACAAAGGCCGCCAGCTCGACCCGGTGGCGGCCAAGCATCGAGGACAGCCCTCCGCCGAACACCACCCCGGCCATCACCACCGCCAGCAGCACCAGGGCGAGTGGCGAGAAGCCCAGCGTCACCAGCGCCGCCACCGCGAAGCCGAGCCGCCAGCCGCGCTGCACGCAGGCCAGGGCCACCGCCATCGCCGCCGCTCCACACAGGAACGGGTAGGCGCCGCTGACCATCATGTTGTAGGGCGCCACCACCGCCAGCAGCAGCGCCGGCGCCAGCGCAGCCTTGAACCCGTAGCGGGCGACCATCACCCAGGCCGTGGCGGCCGACATCACCGCCGCTGCGAACACCGCCAGGGCACCGATCCCGACCTTTGCCGCCAGCGGATAGAAGAGCACGCTGTAGGCCACGAACACGTACCTGCCCGAGTACCAGTCGTTGTTCCACCACACGAAGCCCTGGTGGCGATAGAGCCACGTCTGAAAGAGATGTGCGGGGGTGTCGACGCCCGGCGGGCCCAACCAGTAGACGCTCGCGGCGACGGCCGCCGCCAACCCCGCCGCTGCGAGCGGGAGCACATCGCGTCGGACTGGCGTTCGAGGTGGTCGGGTCACGCGGGCTGAGGATAGCCGCACGGGCACTGAGAAGTCCGCCCTACCGGCGAAGTGGGCGGGGCGCTCCGGGCCGGGTCGCGGTACAGCGCCAGCCGATGGCCGCCTTCCAGGGTGAACGAGCAGCACGGGCCGTGCGGGATTCCAAAGGACGGCTGCCGTTGCCATCCCCGCGCCAGCATCGCCTCCAGGGCGTCGTCCAGGTCAGCCACGCGGTACACCAGCACCGCACGATCGCCCTCCAGATGGTCGGTGAGCAGAATCAGCGGCGAGCCTTCGGCCAGCTCGATCGCGGCGACCCGAACGCCCATCGCCTCGACGGCAAACACTTGGCGCCCGCCCACGACGTCAACGAAGTGGTCGCGATCGGCCGCGACGTCGCTGCTCGGCGTATACACGAAGTCGAGTGATTCGAACACGTCACCCCCGCCGCGACCTTACCAGCGGCGGGGGTGAGGAGTTCAAAAACTAGAGCAGGTCCTTGACCTTCTCGACGCCCTTGTCGACGCCCTTCTTGATCGACTCACCGGCCTGCTCGAGCTGGCCTTCGCGCTTGGTCTTGGGGTCGTCGGTGGCGTCCCCGACGGCTTCCTTGACCTTGCCCTTGGCATCCTTTGCGCTGTCTGGCATGAGCTACTCCTTCGCGTAGGTTCCGCTGTCGGAGTACCCGCCAAGCCACGATCCGCAAACCACCCCAGGCGGTCAGATCGCCGTGAGGCCGCCGTCGGCCGCCCACACCGCGCCGGTCACATACGGAGTCTGATCGGACGCCAGAAACGCCATCACCGAGGCCACCTCCTCCGGCTCACCCGGCCGGTTGAGCGGGATCGTGCGCAGCAGATCCTCGCGGTCTTGGGGAGTGACCCAGCTGGTCATGGGCGTGTTGGTATAGCCGGGGATGACGCCGTTGATGCGGATGCCCTCCTGCGCGTAGTCGGCCGCCATCACCCGCACCAGCCCGTACACACCCGCCTTGCTTGCGCTGTAGGCGTCATAGCCGGTTGCGCAGCCGTACTGGCCGGTGGGGGAACAGGTGCAGACGACCGTGCCTCCACCGTTTTTGAGCAGCGCCCGCAGGCCGTGCTTGGCGGTCAGGAAGATGCCGGTGAGGTTGATGTCGATGGTGCGCTGCCACACCTCCAGCGACAACCGGTCGGCGCGATCGTCCTGGCCGGCAAGCTGCACACCCGCGTTGGGGACGATCACGTCCAGCCCTCCCCAGGCAGCTACGGCCGCGGCCACCGCGGCCTCGACGTCCGGCTCGCTCCTGACGTCGGCCCGCGCCACCAGCGCCTCGCCACCGGCCGCCTGGATCTCACCGGCGACGGCCTGGGCGGCCTGCTCGTCGATGTCCACCAGGGCCACCCGCGCGCCCTCCTGGGCGAACCGCAGTGCTGCCGCCCGCCCCATCCCCATGCCCGCGCCGGTGATCAGCGCGCGTTTGTGCTCGAGCAAGTTTCCCACGTCTCGTCCTCTCGGTCAGTCCCCCGTGTAGGCCACCACGTCGATCTCCACCAGCATGCCTGGGGCCTGGCGCATGCCGCTGCCAACGGTGGTGCGCACCGGCCGCGGCTCCGGGAACCGGCTGGCGTACACGCTGTTGAACCGGTCGAACTGGCAGCTCGTCGGCCAGGTGCACGGTCGACTTGACCACGTCGGCCAGAGTCGCCCCGCCGGCCTCCAGAATCGCCTCGATGTTCGAGATCGTGACCTCGGTCTGCTCCTCGATCGTCTCGCCTTTGATCTCTGAGGTGACCGGGTCGATCGGACCGCAGCCGCTCACATACACGAAATCACCAGCTCGGATGCCCTGGGAGTAGGCACCCAGCGGCGGGCCGGCCTTGTCTGAATGGATCGGGCGTTTGGGCATCGTCACTCCTTACGTTCTCAGGTTCGTTTGCCGCGGGCGGCCACCGGCCAGATGTGCTCGACCACTCCGCCTCGGATCGCCACAAGCTCATCACACAAGTTCACCGCCGTGCAGATGTGAAAGGGCGTGAAGCGCAGCTTCTCTCCGACCTCGACCGAAGCTCCTTCGCCGACCTGTGCCATTCCGTGCTCCTCGGTGATGCGCATCACCGCCACGTCGCGGTCGATTGCGGCAGCGATCGGCGATGAGCTCTCCGCTCCGCTGCGATCACCGCTGAAGGTCTTAGAGCCGCCGTCCACAGTCGTCCAGCCGTCGCGGCGGGTGCTGATCACGGTGGCCAGGACGAAGGCTGCGACGTCGTCGGCGGTGGCGGCGCCAAAGCCCACCTGCATCGCGTCGTAGAACACGTAGGTGCCGGCGCGCACCTCGGTCACCCCGTCCACCATGGCGGCGCCGCGGCCGGTCACGGTGCCGCCGGCGGTGACCTGCGAGACGGGGATGCCGTCGGCCGCCAGCCGCTCGGCCACGCCCACGATGATCTGCCCCTCCTCCTGTCCGGCCTCGTCGTTGGTCATCGCCCCCAGCCGCTCGCCGTACTTGCCGCGATAGGTGGTGACGCCCTCCAGCTCGATCCCCGGCAGCGACCGGATCAGCCGGGCGAAGTCGGCGATCTGCTCGCGCTGGTCGGGATCCAGGCCGACGCGGTGAAGGCCGCTATCGATCTCGATGTGCACCCGAAGCGTCACTCCGGCGGCGACCGCCGCCGCACTCAGGCCCTGAACCTGATGGGCGCTATCGACGTTGACGGCGATCTTGGCGTCGCGGGCCATCGCGGCCAGCCGCGCCCACTTGTCCTCACCCACCGTGGGGAAGGCCACCACGATGTCGCGCACGCCGGCCTCGTAGAACACCTCGGCCTCGCTCGGCTTGGCGGCGGTGATCCCGCAGGCGCCGAGGGCGAGCTGCTGGGCGGCGATCGGCGGCGACTTGTGGGTTTTGATGTGGGGCCGAAGCTTCGTGCCGTGGGCGGAGACGGCGTCCTGCCAGCTTGCGAGATTTCGCTCCATGCGGTCGAGGTCGACCACCAGCGCAGGCGTCGGCACCTGTTCCAGGGTCATCCCCACCTGCGCGGCGAGCGCGCTCATGCGGGCACCGACAGGTCGGTGTCGAACGCCCGCAGCTTGGCCGCGACCACACCCTCCACCGCCGCCACCTGGGCGGCATGCAGGGCATTCAGCCGACTGCCTTCCAGGCACTGATGTGATGGTGGTGTCGGTGGCGGCCAGATAGGCGGTTCGCAGCTCGGTGTTGACGTTGATCTTGGCGATTCCCGCCCGGATCGAGCGTTGCACCAGCGCGTCGGAGATACCCGACGCGCCGTGCAGGGACAGGGGCTGGCTGACACGTGCGCGAATCGCGTCCAGCCGGTCCCAGTCGAGGTTGGGCGGAACCACGTAGGTGCCGTGGATATTGCCGATCGACACCGCCAGGCAGTCGGCGCCGGTGCGGTGCATGAACTCGACCGCCTGATCGGGATCGGTCAGCGCCCCCGCCTCCACGGCGCGGGCCACATCCTCGTCACCGGTGATGCTGCCCAGCTCGGCTTCGACGGCCGCTGCCGTGCGCCCGAGCCAGCTCGGCTGCGCCGGCCACGAACTCGATGTTGCGCTCGAACTCCCACTCCGCCCCGTCGGCCATGACCGCTCCGGCCCCGGCGGCCAGCGCCGATTCGATTACCGCCAGATCGGCACAGTGATCAAGCTGAATGCACGCCCGCGCGTCGGAATGGCCGGCGGCAGCGACCAGCGCGGCCATCAGCAGGCCACCGCCGGGCTCCACGTAGGAGCGCCCGCCGATCAGCAGGATCACACCGGTATCCGCCGCCGCCGCGGCGCTCAGCGCCGCCGTCGCAGCCTCGAGGTCATAGCAGGTGAAGGCGCCCACAGCGGAGCCGTCACGGCGCTCGGCCAGCAGCTCGCGAAACGGGGTCAGCACTGAGGTTCTCCCACCGACACCGGTGCCGGGCCGATGGCCGCCACCACGTCGGCGAGCAGCTCCGGGCCGCCGATGTTGCCGGGAACGATCACGTACTCGGTACCGTCGGGCAGATTCCACAGCGCCACCCCGGGAAGGATCGGGCCGACCACGCGCGCCGACCGCGCCCCCAGGCCCTCACGAGCGGTCACGGCCGAGGTGATCCCGCCCTTGGCGACCACCACCCCGCAGTGCACGCGGCGGGCGACCTGGGCCAGTGCGATCGCAATCCGGCGTTGAGCGTCGGCAGCGACCAGACCCGGGTCGCGCCTGCGCTCTGTGGCAACCACGGCCAGCCCATCGCGCTCGACCAGGGCGCCGGCGGCCGCGGCCAGACGTTCGACTTCGTCCTCCCAGAACTCCCCCGCGAGGGCGGCCACGTGAGCCGTCACACCTGCCTGCGGATGCACCCGGGCGAGGTGCTCGAGCTGGGCCGTCGTCCCGGCCACAAATGATCCGCACACCACCAGCACACCGCGATCGCCCGACGGCGCCGGAACCATCGTGGTGGCCTGCGAGCCCGTCAGCACAGCCGCGAACGCCGGGGCACATCGCACGATCACGCGCGCGCCGGCAGCTTCAGCGTCCTCGAGGCCGCGTGCGATCGCGTCCAAGTCGGCGTCGGTCTCGGCGTCGGGCACGACCACCGCCGGACTCCCGCCGGCGGCCGCCGAAACGATCGCGGCCGCCACCGCCGCGTGCCCATCCGCTGTGCGCAACTGCTCCAGCGGCACCGCCACCCCGTCGGCGGCAGCCAGCCGACCGCCGCTGCGCTCGTCCGCCCACGACACGCAGGTCGGCGCTGGTGTAGGCCAGCGCGCCGTCGCGTGCGTACTCGGTCTGGTCGAGTGGACACCCGCCGGCCGTCGCGTTCCAGCAGATGGGTTCCCCCGATCGTGACCCGACCGGCGGCCGGAAATGCGGGCACGAGCAGCAGCGGTGTGTTGGGATGATCCGGTGCGATCACGCTGCGCAGAGCCTCGTACTCCTCCCACAGGTGCGCCCGCAACGTGCTGTCGCCACGCAGGATCTGACGGGCATCGGGAAACCGCTGCCGGGCGGCCGCGGCGGCATCGGCCACGATCACCCCCGCCTGATCGCCGGTGTGCGCGCGCGAGTTGGTCAGCACGTGGACACCGCGGTCGTCTCGGCTCGACCGCGCTCCAGACACCGGGATCCGACCAGTCGAGCACCACAGACACATCGCTGATGGCCTGCGTGCCGGTGGGATCGTCATCCAGGACAACGGTGATCACGGCGCCAACGTAGCACACCGCCGCTGAGCCAATCAGAGGTAACACGGCCGATCGATCACTCCACGCCGATCGCGATAATTGTAGATTCCTGAAGCATACCTAATTGATGTTTCAGCGGATTGATAACAGCCTGTTCCGATCCACGGGCATTGATAGGATGGCGATGTGGCCATCGATCCCGACGTTCAGGCATCCCTCCCGCAGTTCTTCGGGACTGAGGATCCCCCGCCGGTGGACGTGGTGAGGGCCTCCCGCGAGCGGCTCGAGCGGCTGGCCGAGTACGGGCCGGCGGCCACCGGGACGGTCTCGGCCGGCGACCATGTGGTGGCCTCGGGGAGCAGTGAGGTGGCGGTGCGGGTGTACACGCCGGTGGCTCCCAGTGGGCCAGGGCTGGTGTTCTTTCACGGCGGCGGCTGGGTCAGCGGGAGCATCGACACCCATGACGTGATCTGCCGCGCGTTTGCAACCCGGCTGAGCACGGTGGTGGTTGCTGTCGAGTACCGGCTGGCACCCGAGCATCGCCACCCAGCCGCCATCGAGGATGCATGGGCGACCACTCGCGCCGTGGCCGCGGATCCCGGGCGGTTCGGCATCTCCGGCGGCGGCCTGGTGGTCGGCGGGGACAGCGCAGGTGGTGCGCTGGCGGCCGCGGTCGCTCGGCGGGCCCGCGACAGCGGCCTGGAGCTCGCCGGCCAGGTGTTGATCTACCCGATCGCCGACTATCCGGCGGATCGGGGCAGCTACCGCCGCTACGGCCAGGGATACGGCCTCACCGCCGCCGCGATGGAGTTCTTCGTGCGCACCTACGCGGGCGATGCCGAGCGAAACGATCCCGACGTCGCACCGCTCTGCTGTGAAGATCTGAGCGGCATCGCCCCGGCGGTGATCGTCACAGCCGAATGCGACGTCCTGTGCGATGAGGGCGAGCAGTATGCGCAGCGTCTGCGCGCCGCCGGGGTGTCCGTGTACGCCGCCCGCTGCCCCGGAGTCGTGCATGGTTTTCTGCGGATCGCCGGCGAGGTGGCCGCCGCCCGGGCGGGGTTCGACCTGGTGATCGAGTTGATGTCAGAAGCGTTCGGCTATTCCGGCGGAAACGAGAGACACGTCACACCGACGATTGTGAGAAGGTGCACAAGCATCACGGACACTTCGGAGCTTGGGGAGGAACCATGCGCAAGTTGCTCGCAGTCGCAGTGCTGACCACCTGCGTGATCTCAGCGGCGGCGGCGCTGGCGGCCGGGCCCACGCCGGTGCCGGTGCTGGCGAACCCCAACAAGTCTGAGGCGGGGCGGCCTCTCGGCCAACGGGTAC
Source organism: uncultured Actinomycetes bacterium (assembly GCA_963811675.1). Taxonomy (GTDB): domain Bacteria; phylum Actinomycetota; class Thermoleophilia; order Gaiellales; family JAICJC01; genus CAVPTL01. The sequence goes on from CAWESH010000009.1 coordinate 42,379, forward strand.
CTGATCTGGTACCAGTCCCCCAACCACGGCGGCGGCGCGAAGTCGTATGTATTCCTGAGGCAGGACGACCACGCCGCGGTGCGGCTCAGCCCACTCACGAAGATTTCCTACGCCGGCGGCACCGACGGAGTGAGGGCGATCTACCAGACCGTCCCCAAGGGCGGCAGCACCAACTCCGCGCTGGTGCTGTACGACATCGCGGCCAAGAAGGCGGTGCCGCTCCCCACCGGCGTGAACACCCCAGCTTGGGAGTGGAGCCCCACCATTTCAGGCGACTGGATCCTGTTCGGGCGCGAAACCACCCCCAGATTCCAGACCGGCCGGGTGATCCTCAGAAACCGTATGACCGGCGCTGCGATCCAACTTGCCCAGACGTCCCAGAAGAACGGCGCCTACCTCGCACCGGGACAGGTCAACGGCAACTGGGCCACGTGGTATGGGTGTGTCAAGCGCTGCCACGTCCACCGCTACAACATCATGACCGGGAAGTCGCAGCTGCTCCCAATCCGTCGCCGAAGCTGAACCCGCGCAACTCGTCGATCGCGAGCGACGGCACGGTGTACTACACCGAGAGCACCGCGGCGCCGCAGCCCTACTCGTGCGGTCAGCAGTCACGACTGGTGGAACAGCCGCCGGGGACGGGCGCGCCGGTGGTGATCCGCGTCTTCTCGCCAGGGTCGACGCGTTCTCCACCAGCGTCGATGACAGCGGGCCCTCGACCGTGGTGCTGTACACCCGGGTGAACTGCGGGTCACAGGCCACGGACGTGTACAAGGTGACTGTGCCGTAGCCCGGTGCAGCTGAGTGTAAGCACGTTGACATCCGCCGCGTATCTGGCGAGGCAGACCCGGGGGTGGCGACCTCCTAGGCTCGTATGCATGTCGCATCCCCGCCCAAGGAGCATCGAAATGACCGTCTCACGCCGACTCACCGTTCTGCTCATCATCGGCCTCGCCACCATGGCGATCGTGCCGAACGCGTTTCGCCGGCGGCCCCGCGCCGCCCGCCATCGCGCCCACCGTGCTGGCCCACTCCGATCAGCAGCTATTCGGTCAGCAGCTGCCCACACCAAATCAGGTGCGCCTGGCCCAGGTGCACCATCCCAGCCGCACCCAACATGCGCAACGCAGCCCACTACGGCTACGTCGCCGCGTCTCCCTGGACGGTCGCCAAATCCGGCTCGGGTTCTTCGATCTCCGGCGCCGAATGGGCCGGCGCCGTGATCCTCGTGCTGATCGCCGCCGCCGCTGCGGGACTGGCGTTCCTGGCGATGGCCCCTCCCCCAATCGCTTGTCGCCCCACCACTAGCGTCCTCGCGGGGGAGCGAGTGCCTACCGAAGGCCCCGGGCGTACCCACCGGGGCCTTCGCGTTGCCCTACCGCCCGACGGGCACGACGTCGGACCACCGACCTCACGAACCCCATCACCACGAGTGCAAGGCCGGCAGTGAGGACCAGCGGCGACTGCACCAGAAATCCCACGATGACGAGCGACGTCTCCGAGCAGGAGTACCCGATCCACCCGTGAGATCCGCTCGAGCACGCAACCACAGTACTCCCATGGAGCGGATCGGGATCGAACCGACGACCTTCTGGTTGCAAACCAGATGCTCTCCCAACTGAGCTACCGCCCCTGGAGGGGTTCCTGGGCCGAGTCTAGATGATGATCGATACCTCCCGCGAGCCTGGCCGCTGTGGGTGGTGTTGGATTGCCGGGGGTGGTGGTGGCTGCGGCTGCGAACCGTCGTCTCGCTGTGTCCTGCGTCGCTCCAATACTCATGGTATTGAAGCTCCGATCAACCGTCTAGCGAGCCGCGCGCGGGGCTGCCGCGCGCACATCGCCCAACGCCGGCAAATCCAATCCCAGAGCGGGATTGCACGCCGACCGCAGCCGGGATTCTGCCCGCATTTTGCGAGTTTGGGGCCATATGTGTAGGACCAGGAAGCACAATGTAAGGGAGCGATAAAAGTCTTGTGAGATTCACGCCTGAAGGCTTGAAAATCCCGCCACAGAGCCGATCATGACCAAATGCTCCGACTCAAGCTCTACCTCGCCCCGATCCTCGTGCTGTCCGTCCTGGCCACCGCGGTGGTCGCCTCCCAGGCCTCAGCCGCCTCGAAAGTCCGCGCCGCGGCCAAGGGACCGTTCGCACACAGGGTCTATCTCGCCAAGTTCAACAACCCCATCAAGAAGCACACCTGGTCGATCTATGACGGCCAGCCCACCTGCTGTCCGCAGTCGGGCTGGGCAAAGTCGCATGTCGTCGTCGAAAACGGCGCCCTTCGGATCCGCGTCTACCGCGACAAGGCCCGCGGCAACAAGTGGGTCGCCGGAGGAGTGTCCATGGCCCGGTTGGTCAACCAGAAGTACGGCCGCTGGGTCGTGCGGTTCCGCATGCCTCGTGGCGCCGGCACCGGTATGGACGTCGCCCTTCGGCCCAACGGCAACGGTACGGTCGTCGACTGGATCGAGTCCGCCTCGATCTACGGCGCCAAGCGCAACACCGAGACCGCAACGCTGCACTACGGCCACACCCGTGTGCACGCCAAGGTGCATGCCAACTTCGCCAAGTGGCACACGATGTCGCTTGAGTGGCGCCCCAACCGCATCACCGTCAAGCTCGACGGCAAGGCGTGGGCCAACTACACCAGCCACATCCCCACCGAGCCGATGCATCTGATCATGCAGACCAACGTCGGCTCCAACGGCTTCACCGGTGTGATGCCGAACAGCTCGACACCCAAGCGCGTTGCGCTGCAGGTCGACACCGTGGCGGTCTACCGCTACCACTGAGCTGATCACGTGGCGGGTGGCCTCGGCGACGGGGCCGCCCGCTACTTGATGACCAGCACAGCAACCGTGGAGTGGCGGACGATCCGCTCGACGTTCGATCCCACCAGGTAGTCGCGCGCACCCCCGCCACCGCCTCCTCCGATCACAATCACGTCGGGCGTGATCTGCTCGGCGGTCTCGAGGATCGCGTCCTCCACATCGCCCTCGTACACCACCCCCTCGGCGGTGATGCCCGCGGCCACGAACTGCTCGACCGACTCCCTGACGATCTCCTCGGCGTCCTGCTCCATCTCCCGTCGCACCTCCGGCAGGTACAGGCTGCCGCGTTTGCGAAACGACTTGGGCGAGTCGTAGGCACACACCACCGTGACCCGTGCCTCCCAGAAGCGCGCGATTCCCATCGCCCAGCGCTGCGCTCGCTGGGCGACCTCGTCGCCGTCGGTGCCGAACAGGATGTGGTTTACCGCGTCGGTCTCGAACGGGTCGGTGCTCATCCCTCACTCCAGATCACGACGTCGTCCACGACCACCGGCTCGGCCTTGCGGTCGCGCTTAATGAACCACTTCGACAGCGGATAGGTGAGCGGCCCCAGGATGGCCGCTCCGAACGACAGGTACATCGCGCCGATGCCCTCGTCCTGAACGGTCTGCCACACCGCAAACAGGATGATCGCGGTCGGCAGCGCGGTGATCACGAAGACGCCGAACCATCCTCCGGGAACCTTGAACGGCCGGGGCATGTCGGGACGTTTTATGCGAAGCGCGATCAGCGCGATGAACTCGAGCATCAGCCCCAGCGAGTAGATGAACACGTCCACCACCACCAGCGCCTCGAATGGGCCGAGGGTGAACACCGAGTAGATCACCGCACACATCAGGATCGCCACCCAGGGGGTGCCGTACTTGTGATGCTCCTTGGTGATGAACTGCGGCAGCCAGCCGTCACGGGCGACCACAAACGGGATGCGGGACACCGATAACAGAAGCGCCGCAAAGAGGCCGGCCGCGGAGACCAGACCTCCGATCGTGAGCAGCACCTGCAGCCACGACCCCGCCAGGTTGCCGCCGACCACCGGGAAGTACCCCGCCGTCCAGGCCTGCCAGTCGGTGCCACCCGCGAGTCCGGCCATCACCGGCAGCACGTAGCAGGCCGTGATCAGCGGGATGCAGATGAAGAGCGCCTTGGGGAACGTGCGCCGCGGATTCTCGATCTCGCCCATCACCGTTGACAGGCCGTCCCAGCCGAGGTAGTTCCACATGCAGATCCAGAGGCCCGCGCCGAATGCCGCCGCCGGCGTCGACCCGGATACGACGAACGGCTCGAACGGGTTGGTGCCGTCGATGAAGAGCTTGGGGATGCCGATCAAGACCAGCACCGCGAACGGGGCGAGGATGATGAACATGAACGCCAGCGACGAGTCGCCGACGATGGCTGCGCCGCGGATGTTGAGCCAGGTGAACGGCCAGATCACGCACAGCGCGATCACCCAATGCAGGTCGAACTGGGCCGAGCCGATGCTGAAGAAGACGGTGTCACCGGCTGACGCACTCGGCACGTAGGTCTCGGACAGGTAGTCGGCAAACAGCACCGGGTAGATGGCCATGTCGACCCACGTGCACATCCACGACCAGAAGCCCTCCTGGTAGGCCCAGAAGTTCCCCAGGCCGGCCTTGACCCACTGGTAGAAGCCACCCTCCACCGGCATCGCGGTGCCCAGTTCGGCCACCATCAACGCCGCCGGCAAGCTCCAGATGACGGGAGTGATCAGCAGCAGGAAGATCGCCATGCCCGGCCCTGAGGAGCTGATCATGTCCTCCAGCCCGTAGGCGCCGCCCGAGACCGTGAAGAACATCAACCCGACCAGCGGCAGCAGCTTCAGCTGGCGCTGCACCACATGCACCACGATGTCTCGACCGCCGATTCCGCCGACCGGCTGTGCCATCTCGCTCATGGCGCGACCTCCCCAGAACCTGACTGGCCGGACACCTGCTGCCAGATGCTCACGTAGAGCCGGCTCATCGCCGTCCCGACGTCACGGGTACCCAGAAGCCCCAGCAGCGAGTCGCGCGACGGGTTGGTTGCTTTGTTGTCGACGATTGCGGGATCCTCCTTGGCCAGGATGTCGAGTGACGCTTGGTTGGGTGTGGAATATCCGAAGTACTTGGTGATCTCAGCGCCCACCTCGGGATCCAGCACGTAGTCCATGAACGCCAGAGCGGCGTCTCGGTCGGGCGCGTCCTTGGGGATCGCCAGGTTGTCGAACCAGATGCTGCCGTCAGTCGGCAGCAGGTACTTGATGTGGGGGTTCTGGCGCATCGCCTGGGCGGCGTCGCCGTTGTACATGATCGAGATGTCGGCCTGCCCGTCGAGCAGCGGCTGGGCGGGATGGTCGGCATTCACCGGTACGAACCCGAGGCTCGAGACCCAGTCGCCGGCCTTGTGCAGCTGGTCGGCTGTGGGCGAGTTCTTGTCGTAGCCGAGCGCGATCATGCCGGCGCCCAAGACATCGCGGTTGTCGTCGACCAGCGCAACCTTGCCGTGGTACTGGGGATCGGCCAAGCCACCCCACGTGGTCGGTGGGTCGGTCACCTTGCTGTCGTCGTAGGCGATCCCGGTCGTCCCCCACTGGTAGGGGATGGTGTACTTCTTCTCGGGCGTCTTGCCCTTGGTCTGGCGCAGCGAGCTACCGGGATCGAACTCCGGCGAACGGAAGCTGGGATCGATGTTCGAGAAGTTCTGGAGATCCTTGGTGGTGTCGATCGACTCCAGCAAGTGGTCGTCGCGCAGGATCTCGACGGCGTAATCGGACGGGATCACGATGTCGTACTTGCCCGGGTTGGCCTGGATTCCCGCGATCGCCTGTTCGTTGGAGTTGTAGTAGGTGACATGCACCTTGAGGCCGTACTTCTGCTCGAAGCCGGAGATCACCGACGGTGGCACATACCGAGTCCAGGTGTACAGATTCAGCTGCTTGGAACTGACGTCATGGCCACCCCCACCCACACCGCATCCGGACAGCAGCGCGAGTGCCAGAACGGCGACGAGCGGGAGTCGGTGTCTGACCTGAATCCTCATTCAGGTCAGCGACCATACCCCCGCGAGCTGTTCGACTCAAGCCATTGTTACAGTTTTGATTCGATTCAGCCGCCGGCCAGACTCCACCACGACACCCGGCCGGAGGAGTCGCTCGGCTCCCACCGGAACCGCTTGGTGGCCACTCGCAGGCCCACGATCGCCCACACCGCCAGCACCGCCAGATCGCGCGGTGCAAACCCGCTGCCGGTGGTTGCCGGATTGAAGCATCCGGTGAAGGCCGAGGCCAGGTGGCTGAGCGGGAAGATGTTGGCGATCTGCTGCAACCACTCGGGCTCCTTGTCGATCGGGTAGAAGACTCCCGAGATGAACGACAGCGGCAGCAGCGTGAGGTTGGCGACCACCGGGGCGGCATCGGCCCGGCGCACGAAGCCGGCCACCGCGAGGCCGACCGCAGCCAGTGACACCGCTCCCAGGATGATCGTGAAGATCGCGGCCGGAAGCGTGTGCCAGTAGATCTGCACACCAAAGGCCGGGATGCTGATGGCAAACATCAGCGTCACCGACGCGACGCCCATCAGCACCGCGGCCAGCAACACGCTGGCGATCCAGATCGACCCCGGCAGCGGCGTGCTTCGCACCCGCTTCAGGACCCCTTGCTCCCGTGCGTTTGCCACCGTGAAGATGACGCCGGTGTAGCAGGCGGTGGCCACACCGAAGACGCCGATGGCCGGAGTTACATACTGCGAGTAGTTGACGGTATCGCCGTTCACGACCACGGTGCCGTTGCCGTTGGCGGCCTCGAACAGGATCAGGAACACCAGCGGGAACACGAACGTGAAGAACGCAGCGCGCGGCGTCCTGCGGGTCAGCCGGATCCGCGACACGGTCCAGCGGACAAGCAGGTTCCAGGTCGATGCCCGGCCAACCGCGCTCATCCCTCAGGCTCCCGGGTCAGCTCGAGATAGACATCCTCGAGTGAGGGACGCGACACGGTGAGTGCATCGAGTTCGACCCCGCGCCCGCTCGCCCAGGCGATCAGCGGCGCCAGATCGCGGGTGGGAGTCTCTGTGGGGAAGCTGACCCGGCCCTCGTGGTGCTCGAGTCGCGCCGACGCAGGCAGCGGCAGATCTGCGGCGGATGTCCCAGCCGGCAGCGCGAACTCCACCACCGCGCTTCCGGAGGCCGCCGTCAGCGTGTCAGGGGTGCCCTCGGCCACGATCCGCCCGTGGGCGATCACGGCCACCCGATCAGCCAGGTGCTGGGCCTCATCCATGTAGTGGGTCGTCAAAAGCACCGTCTTTCCCAGCCCGGCGAGTCGCTCGACCAGCTCCCACGAGCGCCGTCGTGCGGATGGGTCAAAGCCGGTGGTGGGCTCGTCCAGGAAGATCAACTCCGGGTCGCCGGCAATCCCCAGCGCGAGATCCAGGCGCCGGCGTTGACCACCCGAGAGCGTCTCGATCTTGGCGTCGCGCTTCTCCCCCAGGTCGACCAGCTCGATCACCTCATCCGCAGGCCGGGGAGCGGGATACGCGGAGCTGTACAGCTCCACCGCCTCGCGCACGGTGAACACCTGCTCGACGCCGCCCTCCTGGGGCACGATCCCGATCAGGTCGCGGAAGGCCCGACCGCCCTCGGCCGGGTCGAAGCCGAGCACCGTCAACTCGCCTCCGTCACGGGCGCGCTGGCCTTCGAGGATCTCGATCATGGTGGTCTTACCGGCGCCGTTTGGCCCCAGCAGCCCGAACACCTCGCCCCGCTCGATGGTGAGATCGACGCCGGCCACGGCATGCACATCGCCGTAGCTCTTGTGCAACCCGCTGATGGTGATTGCCGGCGACCCGGCGGTCACAGGCTCCCGGCGGACTGCAGCACGCGGATCCGCTGGGACAACGTCCCCAGGATCGCGATGGTGATCTTCGGCTCGGACTCCAGCAGCTTCATGAAGGCCGACCGGGGGATCACCATCAGCAGCACCTCATCGCTGTCGGCCACCACCGATGCCGACCGCGGGGCGCCGTCGATCAGCGACATCTCGCCGAAGAACTCGCCGACACCCATCACGACCTTGCGGCCACCGGTGCGGACCGCGACCGTGCCCTCCAAGACGACGTAGAAGGCATCGCCGGGGTCGCCGGCCTTGACCACGGCCGAGGATCGCGGGAAAGCGCTTGGTGCGCGCAATCGACTCGATCCGCTTGAGATGCCGGTTGTCGAGGCCGGCAAACAGCGGCAGACCGCGCAGTACCGGAGTCCATTCCGGTGACATCTTTCCGACGCCGCCAGCGGAGCCTCGTTGCCGAATAGGAACGGTTCGTGCCATGGCGGGACGAGTCTACCACCCACGATGGATTCCAAGCGATCTCCGTTTGGTCACCACGGTGCAGGTCGAGACGCGCTAATGTCGCGGCCAGATGAGCTTTGACTACGACATCCTGGTGATCGGATCGGGACCGGCGGGACAGAAGGCGGCGATCCAGTCGGCCAAGCTCAGCCGGCGGGTGGCGGTGGTGGAGTGCCTGCAGGTGGTGGGCGGCGTGTGCACCAACTCCGGCACGATCCCGTCCAAGACACTGCGCGAGGCGGTGGTGTATCTCACCGGGATCGCGCAGCGCTCGATGTACGGCGAGAGCTACCGGGTCAAGGACGATCTCAAGATCGATGATCTGATGTGGCGCACCCAGACGGTGATCGGGCGCGAGGTCGACGTCGTGCGAAATCAGCTGTCGCGAAACCACGTGCACCTGATCAGCGGCGAGGCCCATTTCGACGATCCCCACACCGTCGTGGTGACGAACGGAAACGACCAGCGCCGGGTCACGGCCGAGCGGATCGTGATCGCCGTCGGCACCCGCCCGGCCCGGCCGCCGGCGGTGCGCTTCGACGAGCGCTCGGTGCTCGACTCCGACGGGATTCTCAACCTGGCCTCGATTCCCGACGCCTTGGTGGTGGTCGGTGCCGGGGTGATCGGAATCGAGTACGCGTCGATGTTTGCGGCCCTCGGCACGAAGGTCACCGTGGTCGAGCAGCGCGAGCACCTGCTGGAGTTCTGCGACCGCCAGGTGACCGAGGCGCTGCAATACCACCTGCGCGACCTGGGCGTCACGTTCAGGTTCGGAGACGCGGTGGTCGGTGTGGAGGCCCATGACGGCGGCACCATCACCCACCTCCAGAGCGGCAAGCGGATCGCCTCCAACGCCGTCATGTACTCGGCGGGCAGGCAGGGCGCCACCGATCGGCTCGGCCTGGATGCGGCGGGGATCGAAGCCGACGACCGCGGACGCATCGGGGTGGATGAGTACTACCGCACCTCCGCCGACCACATCTACGCGGTGGGCGACGTGATCGGGTTTCCCAGCCTGGCGGCGACCGCCATGGAGCAGGGCCGGTTGGCGGCCGCACACGCCTGCGGGATCGAGGCCGGGCACCATCTCCGAGCTGCTGCCGATCGGGATCTACACCATCCCCGAGATCAGTTTCGTGGGCAAGACCGAGGAGGAGCTGACCGACGCGCAGGTGGCCTACGAGGTCGGCATCTCGCGCTACCGGGAGCTGGCCCGCGGCGCGATTCTGGGAGATGCGCACGGACTGCTGAAGCTGCTGGTGTCGGCGGACGACCGGCGGCTCTTGGGCGTGCACGTGTTCGGCACGAACGCGACTGAGCTGGTGCACATCGGCCAGACGCTGATGGCATTCAACGGCACGGTCGACCATCTGGTGCAGACGGTCTTCAACTACCCCACCCTGGCCGAGAGCTACAAGGTGGCGGCACTCGACGCCACCAACAAGCTGCGCACCATCTCAACGGTCTCCGCCAGCGCCGTCCTCGGCCTGTGAAGAATCGTGCCAGGCACCAATTATTCACAGCCAGCCTGGGGTGAATAACGGTGCCAGGCACCGTTATTCACCCCTTGTCTGACGGTTAGTTGTCGTTGTCTCGGCGTGGTGGCGGCCGTGGTGGCCGTGGCCGCTGTCGTCGCGTCCGCTGTTGTCTCGTTCCGCGACCGCGGTGGTCGTCGCCAGGTTCGGCGTGGTTGCCGCGGTCGTCGCCGGGCTCGGCATGCACGCCGCGGTCGTCGCCAGGCTCGGCATGCGACGCCCGCGGTCGTCGCCAGGCTCGGCGTGATCTCCGCGGTCGTCGCCGGGTTCGGCGTGCGTGCGGCCGTGGTGTGCAGGCTGAGACTTCGCCTGCGTGCCGCCGTTGGTGGCGGCCACCGCGGTGCCCGCGGCACACGCCAGGACAACAGCGGCGACGGTCGCAATCAGTGGTTTTCGCATTGGTTTCTCCCCCATCAGTTGGTTGGTGTACAGAGGGAGAGACACACGACCCGCAAAAACTGTGCGGTCAATCCGATCGCCGCCACGGCGCGTATGCCGATGGACGTGGCCGTCCGCACCACAGATCTCCCGCTCGCGGGTGAACAGCTGACCGTGCTCTATCGCGAGCACGCCGGTCCGCTGTTACGGATACGCCCGATATCTGACCGAGACCGTGGCAGACGCCGAGGATCTCGTGCAGGTCACGTTCATGCAGGCCTACGGGGCCCTCCAGCGCGGCCAGCAGTTCGAGCACCCCCGCGCATGGCTGATGACGACGCTGCGCCGGCGCGCGCTCAACCTGGCCCGCGACCGCCACGATGTGGCCTCTGATGAGCTGGGCACGCTGGCGTCGATCACCGACGTCTCGTCGAGCGCGGCCATGAACGAACAGCTCGCCGCCGTGCGCACCGCATTGGAGCGGCTGCCGGAGTCGCAGCGGCACGCCTTCGTGCTGCGCCACTGGAGCGGCCTCTCGGCCGAGTGAGATCGCCGAGGTGATGGACACCACCGAACCGTCGGTGCAGTCGCTGCTGAGCCGCGCCCGCACCGCGTTGCGCGCCGATCGCCGGCTCAAGCGGGCGGCCGACGGCGATCACCGGCATGGTCTTCATCCCCAGCTCCGCGGTGTCTGACAACCTGAGCGAGCTGGTGCCGGGATTCGGCGGAGGCAGCGCGGCGGCAGGGGCCGGGACGGTGGCGGCCTCGGCCTTCACCGCCGGCAAGATGACGCTCGCGCTCAAGGGCGCGTTGGCGGTCGTGGCCGCCACCGGGGTGGTCGCCGTGGGCCACGAACGCCACCTCGACTCGCGCGCACTGCAGGCGGTCGGGATCGAGCAGTCGCACCACCACGGCCGCGGTGCGGATGACCGCGCCGGCTCTGACGATCACGGCGGGTCGCGCGGTTCGTCAGGGCACTCGGGCCGCGGCGGTGGCGATGACGCCCGCGGCAGCGACGATCACGGCACCAGCGGTTCCGGGCGCGGCTCGGGCGGGCCAGGTGGTGGCTCTGGATCGTCGGGCAAGGGCCGGTCGGGCGAGCTCGGACCGTCGGGCAAATCCGGTCGCGGAGCTCCGGCTCGTCGGGGAAGTCAGGCCGCGGAGGCTCGAACAGCTCCGGCCGCTCAGGCTCCGATGATTCCTCAAGCGGTGCTGACGGGTAGCGCTACGGCGCGCGCGTGGTCAGGTCGACCGCGTGCCCATTCACCGCGCCGGTGATGTGCGCCTTGGCGTTCTGCACGTTCGTGGGCCAGGTGATCACGAGATGCCCGGTGGCCGCTCCCGTCAGCGTCACCCGAGCGGTCATCGTCAGCGCCGTGCGATCCCACACCGCCTTGCCGCTGACGGCCATATCTGACACGAACTTGATCCGACGCAGCGCGAACGTGACCGGCTGTCGCTTGCTGAGATACGGCCCCGCCGAGGTGAACGTGCCGCCCCGCAGGCCGTGGCCGTAGTAGCCGTACATGATCCACCACCGGGCCAGTGCGTCCGCCGCCACCTCGCCCGCCGCCCAGGCCGCCTTGCCGGCGATGTTTGGCTTGGCCACCCCCGCCAGCCTCAGCGGGAACTGCGGCACCGTGTGGATCTGCTCGATCCGCGACGCGCAGGACGGTGTCCCCCGCGCTCAGCGTTGTCAGAAACCTGCGGACGATGCCCGAGGCACAGCCGTCGAAGTCGGCCAGCGCACTCACGTGACCGACGTTTCGCATCCGCACCAGGGTGGAGTTGGGAAAGAACTTTGCGGCCGCAGCGGCGTCTGAGCTTGGCGTGAGCGTGTCGAGGTCGCCGTTCAGCACCAACACCGGCACCTTGGGAATGCGCGCGCCCGCCGGCAGTGCCGGATCGGCCACCGGCGACCGCGGCCACAAGAGGCACCCGTACACGAGCTCGTGCTGATACTCCGACCGCAGCCAGTCAGCCTTGGAGAACGGCGAGAAGATGTTCGGGGCGAGCCCGGCGCGGGCCGCGGCCACCTGCGCCCTGCGCTGCGCGACCGTCGCCGACCGATTCCAGATGGTCGGATAGTCGTGGCAGACGACAGCTTGCAGCGCGCCCGGGAGTACCACCGCGGCGGGCCGTTCTCGAACTCGGCCAGGTCCTCTCCGGCGAGCCGCAGCAATGGGCCGGGGCGGCCGCCCATGTACGCCCGTCCGGCCGCCGCCAGATCGCGATAGATGCTGTAGCTCGAGCTGGCGTCGACCGTCAGCTGCGCCAGCGACGAGCCGTCCATGCGGACATGGTGCGAAGTGCCGTCGGCGTCGCGCACGACCGCATTCAGCGGCTTGGCGTCGAGCGCGGCGGCCAGCTGGGTGATCTCGCCGAGGATGTTGCGTGCAGTTGCCCCAGCGCGCGCATACGGCCCGCCAGGCCGCGCGCAGGTCGGCCGATTCGTTTCGCTCCCAGGGGTCGAATCCACCCAGCGAAAACGCCCCGTCCAGCACGATCGCACGCGTCTTTACCGGGTGGCGCACCGCAAACGTCTGGGCGAAGTAGGTGCCGTAGGAATCGCCGTAGACGTCGACCTTGGGCACATGCAAGACGTCCAGGATGTCCTTCAGATCGTCGGCCGCGGCACCCGTGCCGTAGGCGTTGGCCGCCACCCCCAGGTGCCGGGCGCATGCGCCGGTGGCGCCGGTGAAATCGCCGATGTTCTGCTGCAGCCGGGCACAGTTGATCGCGCCCGAGAGTCCGGTGCCGCGGTTGTCCATCAGGATCAGGTCGTGACGACGGTGCAGCGATCCCAGCATGTACAGGTAGGTCGACGCCGACCCGGTGGACGAGATCCCCGGGCCGCCCTCGTCGGCCACCACCGGCTCCAGCGGTGGCAGCGAGTGATCGGTGTGCCGGTACACCCTGAAGTGCACCGTCAGCGGAGCGCCGAGCGAGGGCGCCTTGCGGTAGAGCGGCACCTGGATCGAGCCGCACAACACCTGGCTGCTCCACGTGCACTGCTTGACCACGGCGCGGCCGTGGGCGAGCGCCGCCCCGGCGCCGAAGCACATGCACGTAGCCACGATCGCAAAGCCAGTACCCAGACGCACCCAGAGCCGCATTCACCCACAATACCCGGCGGTGATTACAGCGTGATGAACCCATCGACGTCGACCCGCTTTGTCCCCGGCCACGACCACCTTGAGCGTGTGTGCTCCGGCGGACGTCCAGCGGTGGGTGTAGAGCACCCGGCCGGCACCGGCGCCACACCGCTCGCTGATCGTGGCCGAGAGCGCCCCGTCCAGATACACACGGGCGCTGCCGCGGGTCGAGCCGCACGAGCCGACCAAGCGCGACGGCGCGGGCGTTCTTGAGCTTCACCGTCACCGACGCTCCACTGCTGCGCGCTGTGCCGGTCGCTGCCGCCGAGGTACGAGCCGCCGTTGGCGGTGGCCCAGCCCGGTGAGTAGGCGATCGCCGCGGCCACAACCTGCACCGGAGTGAACGCTGCTGTCTGCGCCCATCCGCTGGGAGTGCCGGCGCAGTCGGTCACCTGCACGCGTGCGCTCCTGGCGGCGTTGTAGCCGAGCTTCCAGTCAAACGCCGTGGCCAGCGGATTCGAAAGCACGGTCGAGTCCCAGCCGGAGCCGACCGAGCGGCCGACTTCGGTCTTGCATCGCGAACCGGCCTCGACCGCCCAGTTGACGCGCGTGGGTACCAACGACTTGGTGGCGGTGCTTCCGGTCACAAAGCCGACCTGCGGAGCTTGCGGGAACCGGGGCGCGCGACCGGTGGTGACGTCGACCGTTGTCTGTGACGCGTTGCCTGCGGCGTCGAGAGCGGCCACCCCAAAGCTATAGCTGGTGTTGGGTGCCAGGCCGGTGACGGTGTACCCGGTCGCGTCCGGCCCCAGCGGCGGCCCCATCGGTACCCACGTGCCGTCCTCGTACAGACTGACGCGGTAGCCGGTGACGCCCACGTCGTCGGTCGAACGCCGACCACTGCAGGCGCGTGCCGGCGCTGGTGGTCGCGTGGGCCGAGACGACCGGAGCGGTGGGAGCGGTGGTGTCGGCGAGGGTGGTCACGCTGATCAGCACCGGGGCCGACGTCAGCCCGTCGGCATCCTCGCCCAAAACGCGGAAGCTGTAGGAGGTGTGCGCTGCCAGACCCGACACCACGGCGCCGTCGGCCGGAGCCTCGGCGGTCACCTGCTGTGTCCACACACCTGCGATCAGCCGCTGGACTCGATAGAGCGCGGTGGAGTCACCCTCCGGCGTCAGATCCCACGAGAACTCCACGCTGCTCAGTCCCGGTGAGGCGGTGACGTTGCCCGGCGACGGCGGCGGAACCGGCGTGGTCACCTCGACCTGGTTGCTGGGAGCCGAGATGTTGCCGGCCGAGTCGTAGGCCTCGACCGCGTAGGTGTGGGACGAGCCTGGAGTGAGCGACGAGATCATGTACGGGTTACCCGACGTCGCCGCCAGGGTGGTCCCAGGCACTGCCGGTCCACTCCAGCACGTAGTAGCCGGCGACGCCGTCCGCAGGGGCGGCGGCGTCCCAGGCCAACGTCACGCCGGTGGGAGTCACAGCTGAGGTGCGAAGATTCGCAGGCACGGACGGAGGCGTGAAATCGTGATCGCCCACCGTGCCCTCGACAGAGACGGTCTCGACCGAGACGATGTTGTCGGCGTCGGTGTGGGGGACGTCCAGGGTGTCGGAGTAGACGCCCGGGGGCAGTGACTGGCCGTTGAACTGGACGGTCACGGTGCAACTGTTGATGGGCGCGTGGGTGAACAGGTAGAAACAGTCGTTGCCGGTGACCGAGAAGGCCGAACCGGACTCGAACGACGGCGTCCCCATCAGCCAGTCGCCGGCGGAGTCGTTGGTGACGGTGACCGCCGTGGTGTGATTGGTGATCACCTCACCGAAGTCGACCGTGTCCGGCGCAACCGACGCCCCGGCCGCAGCCGGCAGCACCACGGCAGCAACCACTATCAACGCAACCCCCAGCGCAGCTCGACCCCGCAAAGTCTTTCCCCCCGTTCGATGACGACGTGCAAACGCGCCGCCATCACATTCATCGGCTGCAAACGGAGAGTGCCTTAGCGAGATCGGTGAGGTCGGACCCCCACCGGGCCGCCCACCTGTCGGCGGCGGCCCAGCGGGAAGCGACGGTCACTCGGTGGAGTCGTCGGCCAGGATGCGATAGAGCCGCTTGCGGGCGTCTCGCAGGATCTCCTTGGCCTGCTCGATCTGGGCGGCCTCGCCGGCGTGTACCACCGATCGGGCAGCCCCGATCACCTGGGTCACCAGGTCGCGTACCTCCACCGCCTCGGCGTCACCCTCACCGGCAACGGCGTCCCACGGAGCCGGATCGGAACTCGCCTTGGCGGCGGCCTCGGTACCGAGCTCGGTGAGCTCGAACACTCGGCGGCCGTCCTGGTCGACGCTCTTGACCAGCCCCTCGTCCTGCAGCATCTGCAGGGAGGGATAGATCGATCCCGGGCTGGGCCTCCACACGCCACCGGTGCGCTCGGCCAGCTCGTTCATGATCTGGTACCCGTGCATCGGCTGCTCGGTGAGGAGCGCCAGGATGGCGGCTCGGATGTCACCCCGGCCGGCCCGTGGGCCGCGTCCACCGAAGAACCCTGACATGCCCTGGCCGCGTCCGTGGCGCCCTCGCCCGCGCTTGCCGTGGCGGTGCCCCGTCATGCGGTGGCACCTCGCTTCTCGAATTACATATGCGTGCATGTTGTTCCTTTCGTTTGCACTATCATAATGCATCACGATATATCGCGATATGAGATCTGTCAAATTCTCGCGCTGCCAATCTGGACTCAGGCGGTGGCGGTACGGGCGGCCTGCGCGTGCAGGAACGCGGCGAACACCCGGACCGCCGGACGGGGTGCCGGGGCGCGCGCCATCAACAGGTGGAAGGGCCGATGCAGCGGGGTGCCGGGAGCCTCGATCATCGCCAGCGAGCCCTCGTCGAGCTCGCGCGCGACCGCGTGCCGTGAGATCAGCGTCACCCCCATGCCGACCATCAGCGCCTGCTTGAGCGCCCCGTTCGAGCCCAGCGTCAGACGCTCAGGGGGTTCGATTCCCTGGGTCGAGAGATACGCCTCGAGCGTCGCCCGCGTGCCCGAACCGGGTTCGCGCATCAGCCACGGCGCGGCGGTGAGATCGACGTCGCTGTCGCGGCCGACCACGATCAGCTCGTTGTGGGCAAACGGGCGGCCGACGATATCGCCCGAAGGGGGCCTGCCCGGCGACTCCCAGGTCGGCGGTGTGCGAGCGCAGGCGGTCGATCACCTCGCGCCGGTTGCCCACCTCGAGCAGCACCTGCACCCCCGGCGCAGCCTGGCGGTAGGCCTGGATGATGCCGGGCAGCAGGTACTCACCGGCGGTGTTGACGGCGATCAGCTGGATCCGAGCGCCGCCGGTATCCACCGCCTCCCGGGCAGCCTCACGACCTTGATCGAGCAATCCCAGGACGGCCTCTGCATGCGGGAGATAGGCCAGCCCGGCGGCGGTCAGCCGGCTGCGGCGGCCGTCTCGTTCGAGCAGCCCGACGCCCAACTCGCGCCCCAGTCCGGCCACCGCGGCAGACACCGACGGCTGCGAAACCTGCAGCCGCTCAGCAGCCCGCTGAACGGTTCCGCCGTGGGCGACCGCGACCAGCGATCGCAGCTGAGTGACCGTGACTGACATAACTAAAGATCTATGAGTCTATCGCAGAACCATTGGCATTGTGCTCTGTATCTGCGGTACAACCTTGCAATGACTGATCAGATCGCACGTCTCAACACGCCCACCCGGCTGCTCTGCGGACCCGGTCCCTCCAACGTCCACCCCCAGGTACTCGAAGCGATGCAGCAGCCGATGCTCGGGCATCTCGACCCGAAATTCCACGAGCTGCTGGAAGAGCTGGTGACGCTGCTTGTCCCGCGCGTATCGCCGCGACGACGGCCTGACGCTCGCGCTCTCGGCCAGCGGCACATCCGGCATGGAGGCCGGCCTGGCCTCGCTGACCGAGCCGGGCGACACGGTGATCGTCGGGGTCGCTGGATTCTTCGGCGCCCGGATCGTCGAGATCGCCCGCCGCCACGGCGCCAACGTGGTCGAGGTCGCTGTCGAACTCGGCCAGGCGGTGCCCAACGAGCGGATCCTGGAGGAGCTGGAACGGCGTCCCGAGACAGCCCTGGTGGCGGTTGTGCACGCCGAGACTTCGACCGGGGTGCGTCACCCCGTGGCAGAGCTGGCCGCTGCCATGCGCGGCTCCAATGCGCTCTTGATGGCCGACTGCGTGACCTCGCTGGGCGGCATCGAGCTGGACGCCGGAGGGTGGGGCCTGGACTACTGCTATTCCTGCAGCCAGAAGTGCCTGGGCGCGCCTCCGGGGCTCTCGCCGGTGTCGCTGTCGGAGCGCGCGCTGGAACGGATCGCCGGGCGCACCGCGCCGGTGCCGTACAGCTTCGACTTCGACCTGCTGCGCAAGTACTGGATCGATCGGCCGGCCGTGTATCACCACACCATGCCGATCCTGCAGTACTACGCGCTTCACGAAGCGCTGCGGCTGACGCTGGAAGAAGGACTCGAGAACCGCTGGCAGCGGCACGCCGCCGCCGGCGCACACCTGCAGACAGGGCTTCGGGCACGTGGCTTTGATCTGCTCGCGGATCCCGCGAATCAGCTTCCACAGCTGACCGCGGTGAGGGTGCCCGACGGCGTTGATGGTAAGGCCGTTCAGGCACGTCTGTTGGAGGAGCAGGGTATCGAGGTGGGCGGTGGGCTCGGGCCCACCGCCCCTCCGATCTGGCGGGTCGGGCTGATGGGCACCAACGCCAATATCGAGACTGCCGACCGGCTGCTCGAGGCGTTCGACTCGGTCGTCACTCCCGACGCCGTCGCACTGGCAACCGGAGGTAACTGATGGCCGTACGCACCCGACTTCACCGCAGCGAGCTGGCCGTTCCCGGGTCGAGCACCAGAATGTTGGAGAAGGCGCCCGGGGCGGGCGCCGACGTCGTGTTTCTCGACCTCGAGGACGCGGTTGCGCCCGACGACAAGGAGCAGGCGCGCGAGAACGTGATCGCCGCGCTCAACGAGCAGGACTGGTCGGCCTGCTCGGTGTCGGTTCGGATCAACGGGCTCGACACCCACTACTGCTATCGCGACATCGTCGAGGTGATCGAGCGGGCCGGCGACAAGCTCGACACGATCCTGATCCCGAAGGTGGGAACACCGTCGGATGTCGAGTTCGTGGCGACGCTGATGTCTCAGATCGAGGCCGCCCACGGGCTGGCTCCGATCAACCTCCACATCCTGATCGAGACCGCGCTGGGCATGGCCAACGTGGAGGCGATCGCCCAGGCCTGTCCCGACCGGCTGGAGGCGATGGTGTTCGGCGTCGCCGACTACGCCGCCTCGACCCAGGCCCGCACCACCAACATCGGCGGCGCGAACCCTGAGTACTCGGTGCTGACCGATGCCGACGCCGACGGTCACCGCGACCGCCATTGGGGCGACCAGTGGCACTTTGCCCTGTCGCGCATGGTGGTGGCCTGCCGCGCCTATGGGCTGCGGCCGATCGACGGGCCGTACGGCGACTACTCCGATCCCGATGGGTACGTGGCGGCCGCCCGCCGCGGCGCGCAGCTCGGCTGCGAGGGCAAGTGGGCGATCCACCCGTCCCAGGTCGCGCTGGCCAACGGCGTGTTCACGCCCAGCGATGAGGAGGGCGTCCACGCCCGCAGGATCCTGGCCGCGATGGAGGAGGCCGCCGCCGACGGCAAGGGCGCAGTGTCGCTCGACGGCCGGCTGATCGACGCGGCGTCGATCAAGATGGCCGAGAACCTGGTGTCGAAGCTCGAGCAGATGGGAGCCCCGGCATGACCGTCGAGACACCGGACCGCTGTCGGGCATCGTGGTGCTCGACCTGGCCACCATCTTCGCCGGCCCCAGCGCGTGCCGGCACCTGGGGGACTTCGGGGCGGACGTGATCAAGGTCGAGCGCCCGGGTGTGCCCGACGGTGCCCGTCACCTCGGGGAGACCGACGGCGATGACTCCTTCTACTGGCGCATCACCGGGCGCAACAAGCGTCCGATCGAGCTCGACCTGAAGCAGCCGACCGGGCGCGAGGTGCTGCTCGACCTGGTGCGAAACGCCGACGTGCTGGTGGAGAACTTCCGGCCGGGCACGCTGGAGCGGTTGGGACTCGGCCCCGAGGATGTGCTGCTGGTCGAGAATCCCGGGCTGGTGGTGCTGCGAGTGACCGGGTACGGCCAGAGCGGGCCGTACGCCGACCGGGCGGGATTCGGCACGATGGCGGAGGCCATGTCGACGCTGGCCCACACCACCGGACAGGCGGATGGGCCGCCGACGCTTCCCCCGGTGGCGCTGGCCGACGAGGTCACCGGGCTGCAGGGCGCGTTTGCGATCCTGACGGCGCTGCGCCACCGCGATCGCACCGGCGAGGGACAGGTGATCGATCTCAGCCTGCTGGAGTCGCTGGTCGACGTGCTCGGCCCCGGCCCCGGCATTCACCATCGCACCGGGCACGTGGACGGCCGCTACGGCTCGCGACTGGTGTTCTCGGCGCCGCGCAACATCTACGCGGCCAGTGACGGCCATATCGTGTTGTCGGGCTCGGCCAACGAGGCGGCACTGCGGATCTTCGATGCCATCGGCCGGCCCGAGCTGCGCGACGACGACCGGTTCAAGACCTGCCCGATGCGGGTCAAGAACGTGGAGGTGCTCGATCGGATCATCGAGGCCTGGACGATCACCCGCACGGTGACTCAGTGTGTGGACACGTTCAGCGCTGCGGGTGCCGCCTGCGGTCCCGTGTACGACGTGGCCGACTTGATCGCCGACGAGCACGTGCAACAGCGCGAGTCGTTCGTCGAGCTCGAGAGTCCCGACGGCGAAGGGCCGGTGCTGCAGCTGCGACCGGCGCCGCGACTCTCCCGCAGTCCCGGCGAGCTGCGCCACAGCGGCCTCGCGCCGGGCTCGTGCACCGACGATGTGCTGGCAGGGCTCGGCTACGACGCCGACACGATCGCCCGTCTGCGAGCAGACGGCGTGATCGGCGCCGCCCGCCCCCTGGCCGCCACCGGCAGCTGAATGGAACGGTGCCTGGCACCGTTATTCACCCACCGCCGCGGCGATGATCAGGTCCTGCCAGGCGACGCCGACCGACTTGAAGACGGTGATGTCGGCGGGGCTCTGGCGTACCGACCGGCCGGCGACGACCGACTGCAGATCCCCGGCGATCGACTCGGCGCTGAAGGCGCCCTCGGCGATCGGGATCTGCACGTCGCCGGCCTCTGCCAGCACCGCGTCGACATCGTCCACCACGAACCGGCTGCCGGTGACGGTGGCGGTGTCGATCTCGCGGGTGTGCGGCTGGTAGGAGCCGATCGCGTTGACGTGGCAGCCCGGCGGCAGCAGGGTGCCGTCGAACAGCGGCTCCCCCGACGTGGTGCAGCAGCAGACGATGTCGGCGCCGGCCACCGCACCGGCATCGCCAACCTCGGCATCGATCCCCGCGCCGCGGAGATCGACCACCAGGTCAGCCGCCGCCTCCTGACTGCGGCCCACCACGGTGATGTGGGTGATCGGCCGCACCGCCAGCATCGCCTCGACGTGCGCCCGGGCCTGCACGCCCGCACCGAACATCACCAGCCGCGACGCGTCCGGGTCGGGCCAGATGGCGGGTGGCGAGGCCGGAGACGGCCGCCGTGCGAATGGCGGTCAGCTCGGCGCCGTCGATCACCGCCGCCGGCTCCAGCGTGCCCGGACGAAACAGCACGTACACCCCGTGCACCAACGGCAGGCCTCGGCCGGGATTGTCCGGCTGGAGCGTCACCAGCTTGACGCCGGCCGCTCCCCCGCTCCCGGTCGCGGGCATCACCAGCAGCGAGCCGGAGCCGACCTCGACCACCGTGCGCTCCGGCGCGGGCGACGGTGGGCCGGCCCTGAGCGCCGTCTCGAGCGCGTCGATCGCGGCCAGCATGCTCAGCCGCTGGCGCAGCCCGTCGGCATCGATCATCTCGGTCACACCACATTCCTCTCAGGGCGGGCGTCGCGGCCGGCAAACCGGTCGACCGAGAGCGGTGAGACGTCCACGAACGGCTCGCGCCCCAGGTACAGGTCGCGCACGATCTCACCCACCGCCGGGCCCTGCAGGAAGCCGTGGCCCGAGAATCCGGTGGCGTACAGGAATCGCGCGGGCGTGGTCGCCTCGCCCACGATCGCGTTGTGGTCGGGCGAGACCTCGTACAGCCCCGCCCATCCGCCGGCGATTCCGGCCTCGGTGATCACCGGGGCGCGACGCTCGGCGACCTCCAGGAGCGCGGGGATCCAGTCGTCGGTTGCATCCAGCTTGAAGCCGGGAGTCTCGTTGGGGTCGGCCATCCCCATCAGCAGGCCCTCGCCCTCGCGGTGAAAGTAGAAGCCGGTGCTGAAGTCGATCGTCATCGGCAGGTGCTCCGGCAGGTTCTGCGATCGGCTCGGTGTAGAGAATCTGGCGTCGCACCGGGGTCACCGGCAGCGGCACTCCCGCCATCTCCCCCACGCTCGCCGACCAGGCGCCGGCGGCGCAGACCACCGCCCCGGTCTTCACCGTCCCGCTGTCGGTGACAACCGCGGTGATCGCGCCGTCGCCGGTCTCGATCGCACTCACCTCACATCCGGTCTGGATCACCGCACCGGCCGCCCGCGCGCCCGACGCGTAGCCCTGGACGACCGCCTCGGGCGTGGCGTGCCCGTCGTCTGGGGAGTAGGCCGCGGCCAGCACGTCGTCG
The DNA here is from genome assembly GCA_963811675.1 of uncultured Actinomycetes bacterium. Classification (GTDB taxonomy): domain Bacteria; phylum Actinomycetota; class Thermoleophilia; order Gaiellales; family JAICJC01; genus CAVPTL01. Next base: position 64,264 of record CAWESH010000009.1, read on the forward strand.
ACGTTGATCAGCGGCGACAGCTGCTTTGCCTCCTGCGGGGTGATCATGCGGCTGGGCACTCCCAGGCGATTCTGCATCTCGACGCTTTGCGTGAACGCCTCGACGTCGTCGGCGCGGGTGAGCAGGAACAGGTAGCCGACCTGACGCAGATCGATCTCCCACCCCGGCCGCTCTGCGAACCGCGCGAAGGCCTCCAGGCTGCGAGCGCCGATCTGGACGTTGAGCGGGTCGGAGAACTGCGCCCGCACGCCGCCCGCGGCCCGGCTGGTCGAGCCCTCGGCCAGCTGTCCGCGCTCCACCAAAAGCACATCCGCGACGCCGGCCTCGGCCAGGTGAAAGGCGATGCTCGTGCCCATCACCCCGCCACCGATCACCACCACCGACGCCTCGTGAATAAAAGGTGCCTGGCACCTTTTATTCATGGCGGACAGGTGTGGGGGCCTCACTGCAGTCGCGCCGGTGGATCTGGAGTAGACGGTCGTGGTCGCGGTCGATCTGGATGGTCGCGTGGGTGATGTCGTGCTCTGCCAGGAAGTCCTGCGAGGAGTGCAGCAGCCGATCGTGATCAGCTCCGTCCATCGCCACGATGTGCACCGCCAGCGCCACCATCCCGCTGGTGATCGTCCACACGTGCAGGTCGTGCACCTGCTTCACGCCCGGAAGCCGCGCCAGTCCCATTCCGATCTCCTCCACGTCCACCCCCTCAGGCGCGACCTCCATCAGCACCCGCACCGAGTCGCGGATCAGCGTGAACGAGGTGGCGGCCACCAGCACGCCGATCAGGGCGGCGATGATCGGGTCGGCCGCGGGGTAGCCCGCCAGCACCAGCAGGCCGGCCACCACCGCTCCGGCCGAGCCCAGCAGGTCGGCGGCGGCGTGGATCAGCGCCCCGCGGAGATTCAGATTCTCGCGGTCGCCGTCGCGCAGCAGCACCATCACGGGGATGCCGTTGGCCACCAGCCCGATCGCGCCCACGATCACGACCGCCCACCCGGTCACGGCAGGTTGCGTCCCCACCAGCCGCTCCAGCGCCTGCCACACGATCACGATGCTCAGCACCACCAGCGTGACCCCGTTGACCAGCGCAGCCAGCACCTCTGCTCGGCGCCAGCCGAAGGTGCGGGCTCCCCGGGCCGGCAGCCCCGACGCCCAGGCTGCTGCCAGCGCCAGCGCGATGGCAAACCCGTCGGACACGTTGTGGACGGCGTCGGAGATCAGCGCCAAGCTGCCGAACACAACGCCACACACCGCCTCCACCAGCCCGAAGGCGACCGTGAAGATCAGCGCGATCCGCAGTGCCCGGCGATTTCCCGAAGCGTGGGCGTGGCCGTGGTGCGCGTGCGAGTGTCCCACCGGCCCACGGTAGCACGCTCCACGGCCGGGTCTAGACTCACCGGGCGATGACCTTGATCGCCATCAAAGCCGGTGTGAAGTCATTCGGCGCCCGCCGGGTGCTGGACGGACTCGACCTGGAAGTGGCCGACGACGCCCGCATCGGCGTGGTCGGCGCCAACGGGTCGGGCAAGTCGACGCTGCTGCGGATCCTGGCCGGCTTGGAGGAGCCCGACTCCGAGCTGCCGGTGCGGCGCCGCGACATGACCTGCTCCTACCTTCCCCAGCTGGTCGGCGGCGACGCGCGCAGCCCGCTCGAGATCGTCACCGCCGCGCGTCCGGAGCTGGCTCGCATCGAAGCCGACCTCGACCGCTGCACCCGTGAGCTGAGCGACCCCGAGGTGCACGCCGACATGGATCGGATGGCCCGGGTGCTGCGCCGTCAGGACCGGCTGCTGGCGGAGTTCGAGCAGCTCGACGGCCACGCCTTCGACGGGCGCGCACGCGCCCAGCTGGAGGCGCTGGGAATCACCCAGCAGGAGGTCGACCGGCCGACCGCCGAGCTGTCCGGCGGAAAACGCAAGCTGACCGCGCTGGCGGCATGCCTGGTGGCCGATCCCGACCTGCTGCTGCTGGACGAGCCGGAGACGCACCTCGACGCCGTTCGCCGAAGCGCGCTGGAACGCGTGATCCGCTCCTACCAGGGGGCGGTGGTGATGGTCTCCCACGATCGCTACATGCTGGACGAGACGATCTCAGCCATCGCCGAGCTGGACGCCGGCCGGGTGCGCATGTGGCCGGGGAACTACTCCAGCTACGCCACCGCCCGCGAACTGGCGCTGCTGCAGCAGCAGGAGCAGTGGCGCGCGCGCCAAAAGGAGATCGACCGCCTGAACGACGCCATCCGCCGCTACAAACAGTGGCGAGCGGTGGCCGACGACCCCCGCCACACCACCCGCATCAAGAACGCCGAGCGGCGCATCGAAAAGCTCGACACGGTCGAGCGGCCGGTGCTGGAGCGGCGCAAGATCGGCCTCCAGCTGCGCAGCGGCGAGCGCGGCGGAAAGCGGGTCGTCGACCTCCGCGGCGTGACCGCGGCGTTTGACTCCGACCCGGTGCTGGTGGACGTCGACCTGACGATTTTCCGTGGCGAGCGACTGGCGGTGATCGGCCCCAACGGGGCGGGCAAGAGCGTGCTTCTGAGCCTGATCACCGGGGCGCTCGAGCCGGTCATGGGCGAACGCTGGGTGGGCCCGTCGATCAAGATCGGGGCGCTCGCCCAGGAGCACTCCCCGGCCGCCGCGGGCGACACGCCGGTGGACGCGATCCGCCGCCAGCGGCCCTGCCCCGAAGAGCAGGCGGTCACGGCGCTGATGCGATTCCTGTTTAGCTACGAGCAGGTGCGCCAGCCGATCTCGTCGCTCTCCGGCGGAGAGCGCACCCGGCTGGAGCTGCTCTTGCTGATGCGAAGCGGCGCCAACTTCCTGGTGTTGGACGAGCCCACCAACCACCTCGACATCGACTCGGTGGAGATGCTCGAGGACGCGATCGAGCGGTACGACGGCACGGTGGTGTTCTCATCCCACGACCGCTACTTCCTCGACCGCATCGCCGATCGCACGCTCGAGGTCAAGGACGGCTCCACGCGCACCTACGAGGGCGGCTACTCCAGCTGGTATGCGCGCACCGCGGGAGTCGCGGTGTAGGTCGAGCTCAGGTGGCCTGCATGCGGCCGGCCTCGATGATCCGCTGCAGAAACTGCTGGGTGCGAAGCTCCTGAGGGTTTTGGAAGATGGCATCGGGCGGTCCCTGCTCGAGGATCACCCCGGCGTCCAGGAAGCACACGCGATTGGCGACGTCGTGGGCAAACGCCATCTCGTGGGTCGCGATCACCATGGTCATGCCCTCGGCCGCCAGCTCGCGCACCACCTGCAGCACCTCGGCCACCAGCTCGGGGTCAAGCGCACTGGTGATCTCGTCCAGCAGCATCAGCCGCGGCTTCATCGCCAGTGCCCGCACGATCGCGACCCGCTGTTGCTGACCGCCGGACAGGTGGTCGGGGTAGGCATCGGCCTTGTCAGCCAGGCCGAAGCGGGAGAGCAGCTCGGTCGCCGCCGCCTGGGCGTCGCGTTTCGAAAGCTTCAGCACTTTGCGCGGCGCCAGCGACACGTTCTCGATCACCGACATGTGCGGAAACAGGTTGAACGACTGGTACACGATCCCGATCTCGCGCCGCAGGCGGTTCACGTCCACACCCGGGGCGGTCACGTCTTGCCCGCCCACGATGATCCGCCCCGACGTCACCGGTTCGATCAGGTTGACGCAGCGAAGCAGCGTCGACTTGCCCGAGCCAGACGCACCGATCAGGCACACGACCTCGTGATCGGCCACGTCCAGATCGATGCCTTTGAGCACCTCGGTCTCGCCGAACTTCTTGACCACCTTTTCGAGTACGAGTGAACTCATGCCACCCGCCCGGCCTGCTGGCGGCTGCGCTGGCGCGCGACCAGCCAGTCGGCCAGCCTGCACATGGGGATGGTGAGCGCGATGAAGATGCAGGCGGCCACCACCAGCGGCGTGTAGTTGAAATCAGCGCCTCCAGAATGGTGGAGGTCTCAAACGCCTCGGCGACTCCCAGCAGGCCGACCAGCGCGGTGTCTTTCTGCAGGCCGATGAAATCGTTCAGTAGCGGTGGGATCACGCGCCGCACCGCCTGGGGCAGGATCACGTAGCGCATCGTCTGCAGCCGGCGACAGCCCGAGTGAGCGCGCCGGCGGCCTCCTGGCTGGGATGCACCGACTCGATGCCCGGCGCGGTAGACCTCGGCCACGTAGGCGGAATACACCAGGATCAGCGCCACCGTCCCCCACACGATCGGGTCGTTGGGAAGCCCGGGAAGCTGGAGCGCGGGCACGCCGAAGCCGAGCAGGTACACCACGATCAGCGTGGGCACCCCTCGGAACAGGTCGGTGTAGATGATCGCCAGCGCCCGCAGCGGGAACATCACCGGCCCCGGCAGGCTGCGGATCACGGCGATCACCATCGCGAAGGTCAGGATGCACACCTCCGCCACGCAGAAGATCTTGACGTTCAGCCAGAAGGCGTGAAGGATCGGCCGGAAGCTGGTGCGAAAGTAGTAGCCGCTGAAGAACGCCTGCTTGACGTCGGGCCAGTGGGGCGAGTTCACCACGATCGCGGCGAACACGCCGAACATCACCACCGTGCTCGTGATCGCGATCAGGACGTAGCCGAGCCCGCTCGAGCCGCTCCCGAACAGTTTCGAGCGACGAGATTCGCCGCCGAGATCTTCAGCCATCAGATCGCAGAGGCTACTTCAAGACCGGAGCACCGGCATCCTTGGACAGCCACTGCTCTTCGATCTTCGCCAGCGTGCCGTTGCTGCGAAGCGTCCCCAGAGCGGAGTCCACGCACTTCGTCAGCGCGCTGCCCTTGTCCATCACCAGGCTGAAATGGTCGGCGTTGGCGGCCGGCGGCGGGAACTGCCCGACCAGATGACCGTTGTCGAGCTGCACGTTGGCCATGTAGTAGGCGGTCGGGTAGTCGACCACGATGCCGTCGACCTGGCCGGCCTTGAGAGCCGACAGCGCGTCGTTGGTGGTGTTGTAGGGCCGCGCCGCCGACGACGGCTGGATCGTGTCGTTGATGTAGTCGTAGCCGGTGGTGGCGATCTGGGCACCGAGCTTGTACTGCTTCAGGTCGGCGACCGACTTGGCGTTGTCGATCGGCTTGCCGGCCAGCGCCACGACGGCCTGGCTGACGTCGTAGTAGGACGTGCTCAGATCAGCGGCCTCGGCGCGATGCTTCGACCACGACACCTGGGCCAGGTAGAAGTCGAAGTTCTTGGGGCCGGGTGCGAACGACTTGAGAAACGGCGTGGCCGTCCACACGACCTTGGCCTTGGGATAGCCGAGCTGCTGGGCGACAGCGTAGGCAGTCGCGCTCTCGAAACCCTGATCGTTGTACGGGTCGTGGTTGTACTGGCCGCTCCACGCATGTCCGACGGGACCGAGGAAGTACGGGTCGAAGGCCGGGTTGTCGGTGCCGACCGTGAGCGTGCCCGGCGTGATCGTGGCCAGCTTGCCCTTGGCGCAGGCGGCTGCCGCTGACGAGGAGGCCGGTGCGCTCGAGTCAGAACTACTACTGCTTCCGCACGCGGCAGTAACGACTGCAAGCGCGAGCGCAACGATTATGAGAGCAAGCTTTTTTATTGGGATCACCTGGGGTTTCGAGAAGTCGGAGGGTCGCAGCATATACCGTCGAAAGTAGACTGGAAGCCAATGAGTGCCACCGCTGATCGCGAACTGAAACTCGGCGCCGACGCCGACTTCACACTGCCGGAGTTCCCCGGTGAGCCGCTGACCGAGCGGACGTTCACGTCGACCTACCACGACACCGCGGACATGTGCCTGGCGCGGGCCGGGATTATCCTTCGCCGCCGAGTCGAGCGCGATGCGGTTGTGTGGCAGCTGAAGCTCCCTCGCGGCCGGCGGCGGGTCGAACTCGACCTGCCCGGTGACCGCGAGGCGGTGCCGATGGAGATCATGGAGCTGCTGTTCGTCCACGCCCGTGGCGCCCCGGTGGCGCCGATCGCGGCGCTGCGCACCACTCGCGGTGGCGTGGCTGTGCACGAAGGGCCGCTGCGAGTTGCCGATGTGATCTCCGACACAGTCGACGTGCTCGACGGCGACATCGTCACCGCACGCGTGAACGACCTCGAGATCGAACTGGTGGACGGTGACGAGCAGGCGCTGCGGGCGATCGAGCAGCGGCTGCGCGCGGCCGGAGCGCACGACGCCGACCGCCGCTCGAAGCTCCAGCGCGCACTCGACCTGACGCCCGAGCAACCACCACCGCTGCCCGAGAGCCCGTCGCCGGCCGAGCGTCTGCAGGCGGTGGTTGCCACCCAGTACCGCGCCATCCTCACGAACGATCCCGGTACCCGGCTGGGTCTCGACCCCGAGCATCTGCATCAACACCGGGTGGCGGTGCGACGGCTCCGCTCGATGCTGCGGGCGGCGGCGCCGATGCTCGACGCCGACTGGACGAAGGAGACCCGCGACGAGCTGCGATGGGCCGGCGGCGCCCTCGGTCCGGTGCGCGACCTGGACGTCCTGATCGACCATCTCCAGGAGGAGATCGCGACCCTGCCCGCGCTGTCGGGGTCGGACGACCCGGAACAGACGCGGCGCGATGCCCCTGATCGATGCGCTCGAGCGCGAACGCGGTCGCGCGCGCGAGGCGATGCTCGAGGCGTTGCGATCGGATCGCTACCTGGATCTGCTCGACCGGCTCGAGGCCGCGGCGGTCAACCTGCCGGTGGTCGACGCCGACATCTCACTCAAGAAGCTCGCCCGCAAACAGTTCCGCAAGCTGCACTCGACGATGGACGCGCTCGGCCCGCTGCCCACCGATGCGGCACTGCACGAAGCCCGCATCAAGGTCAAGCATCTGCGCTACACCGCGGAGCTGGCGGCCTCGTTCGGCGGACACGACCTGGAAGGCGTCGTCTCCGAGACACGCAACCTGCAGGATCTGCTGGGCGATCACCAGGACGCACACGTCGCCGAGGATCGGATCCGGACGCTGCTGGCGACCGCGCTGCCGGCCGACACGCACCTGGCTGCGGGCCGGCTGATCGAGCGTGAGCGGATTCGCCGGCGCTGGATCCGGCGCGAACTCCCCGAGGCGTGGGAACGGCTGGAGAAGGCGGGGCAGCACGCATTTCAGTGACGCCGCCAGTCCTGGTGGTGCGCCACGGCAGCGCCGGTAGCCGTGCTGAGTGGGCCGGTGCCGACGATCTCCGCCCGCTCGACCGCAGCGGTCACCGCCAATCCGCCGCCCTGATCGAGATGCTCGCCGACTATCGCATCGACCGCATCCTCACCAGTCCCTACCTGCGCTGCAGCGAGACGGTCGCGCCGCTGGCCGTCGCCCGTGATCTCGATGTGGAGCTGTGCCCCGAGCTGGCCGAAGGATCCCAGCGCCCGAGCCTCGAGGCGCTCCTGGGCGAGATCCGGGGAAGCGCCGCGGTGCTGTGCAGCCACGGCGACGTGATCGGCAAGCTGGTCGGGCACAAGCGGCACTATTCCAAGGGCTCGGTGTGGGTGCTCGAATGGGACGGCGAGCGGACCGTGCCGTCGCTCTACATCAAGCCGCGCGAATAAGCATCTGCGACAGCAGCTCGCCCGCAAGGCCTTCGCGCAACCCGCCGCGCGCGACCTCCATCGGGACACCCAAGAGCTCCTGCACCTCGGCGAGGATGACCGCGCCGGCGGCCAGCGTCTTGGCCCGCTCCGGGTCGATTCCGCCGCGCTTGGCGAGCTTCGCCGACGACATCCGGGTGGCCAGGCTGAGCGCCTCGGCCAGCTCATCGGGGCCGAGGCTGCGGCCGACCAGGCGCTTCAGCGCCCGCGCCGCGCCACCGGTGGCCAGCCCCAGCGTCGCGACCGGCGGATCGGCATCGTTCAAGATCCGGCGGACATGCTCGCGGGCGCGCCTGATGTCGCGCCGCGACGGGGGATCGCCGTCGAGGTGGCGGCAGGTGAGGCGCAGCGATCCGACCTCGAAGGAGCGCAGCCACTCGGGGTGGTCGCCGCCGTAGCCCAGTGCGATCTCGGTCGAGCCGCCGCCCACGTCGCACACCGCCACGGCGCCGTCGTCGGGCACGATCACTCCCCGCAGGGCACCGGCGTAGGCCAGCCGACCCTCCTCCACCACTGAGAGCACTCGGGCGGGAAGCCCGGCCGCGCGTTCCAGCTCACACAGCAGCTGATACCCGTTCTCGCTTTGGCGCCCGGGCGCGGTCACCACCAGGTCGATCAGCTCGCAGTCAGCCGCCCGAGCCATGTGGGCATATCGCCCGACCCTGCGGGCCGCGGCGTGCAGCTTGGGTTCCGACACGAGGCCGAGGCGTTCGATCTGTGCGCCGAGCCCGAGCTGGGCGCGCTCGGCCGCGATCGTCTCCAGCTCGCCGTCGGGAAGCTGCCGTGCGACCAGCAGCCGCACCGTGTTCGACCCCACATCGATGATGCCAACGTTCATTCCCTGTAAGTGTGCACGGAGCATCGGTCGGCAATGGGCGCGGTTTGGAGAACGAACGGTGAAGAGGTGGAAGCTGTAATGTTGCGGCGTGAGTTTGCGCGGTGGAATTGACCTTGGCGGCACCAAGATCCAGACGGTCGTGATCGACGACCGCAACGCCGTGATCGGTGAGTCCCGCCACCCCACACCCAAGGACGGTGGGCCCGCCGGCGTGGTCGCCGCGATGGTATCCGCCCTGGGCGAGGCCGCCACGGCGGCCGGAGTGGAGCCGTCGGCGCTGGCCGGCGCCGGGGTCGGATCGCCCGGCTCGGTCGACCCGCAGACGGGAGCGGTGGAACAGGCCGTCAACGTCGTCCCCGAGTGGAAAGACTCCTACCCGCTCGGCGCCGAGCTGGCCAAGGCCCTCGGCATCAAGGTCGCGGTCGGCAACGACGTGCGGGTTGCCACCGAGGCGGAGTTTCACCTCGGCGCCGGGCGCGAATACCGATCGCTCCTGGGAGTGTTCTGGGGCACCGGTGTCGGCGGCGGGGTGATCCTTGACGGCAAGACGTGGATCGGGCGCGGCGCCGGCGGTGAGATCGGGCACATGGTGGTCAAGCTCGGCGGCGCACGCTGCGGCTGCGGCCGCCGCGGGTGCATGGAGGCCTATGCCGGCCGGGGCTCGATGGAGCTGGAGGCGCGCAAGCGGCACGATGACGGCGAGCACACCGAGCTGTTCAAGATCATGAAGCACAAGGGACGGGAGCGGCTGTCCAGTGGCGTCTGGGAGAAGGCACTCGAGCACGACGATCGCATGGCCCACGACCTGATCAATCGCGCAGTCGAGGCGCTCGGCGCGGGGATCGCGTCGGCCATCAACCTGCTGGACGTGGAGTGCGTGATCATCGGCGGCGGGATGGGAGTGCGGCTGGGCGAGGAGTACGCGCCCAAGATCCTGGACGCGATGATGCCGCACCTGTTCAAGGACAACCGCCCACCGGCCGTGCGGGTGGCGGAGCTGGGCGACCTCGGCGGCGCTGTCGGCGCCGCCCTGCTCGCAGGTGAATAACGGTGCCTGGCACCGTTATTCACGACGTTCGCGACGGTTATGCACGCGCAGCGTGAATAACCCGTGCCTGGCTCCAGCTATGCACGCGCAGCGTGAATAGATGGTGCCTGGCACGAGCGCGGGGCGACCTGAGCGTGAAAGTGCCAGGCAACTTTTTATTCACCTGCGGTGCATAAAAACTGCCAGGCACTGGTTATTCACCTTCGGTGCATAACCTGGGGTGCCCACATTAACTCGGGCGGCCGGAGCGGCGGGCGCGCACGCGGGCGCGGCGCATCAAGACTTCGTGGGTCGGGCGGGGGCGGTCGTCACCCGGCGTGGAACGCTCCCACGACCCGTCGGGGGACAGCTCCCAGGCCTGAGTGTTGTCGGCCATCAGCACGTCGAACACCGACTGGATCTCGTCCTTCAGCCGCCGCTCCTCGACCGGGGCGACCACCTCGATGCGATGATCGAGGTTGCGCGGCATCATGTCCGCCGAGCCCAGGAACACGCGCGTATCGGGACCGGCCTCGAACAGGTACACGCGGCTGTGCTCGAGGAACCGGCCGACGATGCTGCGCACCTGGATGTTGTCTGAGAGCCCGGGCACGCCCGGCCGCAGCGTGCAGATCGATCGGGCCACGATCTCGATCTTGGCGCCGGCCTGTGATGCCTTGTAGAGGGCCTCGATCATGGCCACGTCGGTGAGCGAGTTGACCTTGATCCGGATGCGCGCCTCGCGTCCCTCCTCGGCGGCGTCGGAGACCCGCCGGATCTGCTCGATCAGGCCGCTGCGCAGGTTGAACGGCGCCACCAGGATCTTGCGGAAGCGCTGGGGACGGCCAAACCCGGTGAGGTGGTTGAACAGGTCGGCGACATCCGACGTGATCGCCTCATCGTCGGTGAAGACGCCGAAGTCCTCATACAAGCGGGCGGTGACGGCGTTGTAGTTGCCGGTGCCGATGTGCGCGTAGCGGCGCAGCACGCCGCCCTCGCGACGCACCACCAGCGTCGTCTTGGCGTGAATCTTGAGGTTCGCGAAGCCGTGCACGACGTGCACCCCGGCCTGCTCCATCTGGCGCGCCCACTCGATGTTGCGACGCTCGTCGAACCGGGCCTTGAGCTCCACCAGGCAGACCGTCTGCTTGGCACGCTCGGCCGCGTCGATCAGCGCCGGCATCAGCGCCGAGTCGTCCGAGGTGCGGTACACGGTGGTCTTGATCGCCACCACGTTGGGATCCTTGGCGCCGGCCCGTACGAACGCCTCCACGCTGGAGGTGAACGAGTCGTACGGCATCTGCACCAGCAGGTCGCCGTTGTGGATCTGCTCGAACAGATCGACCCGCTCACCGGGCGCCGATGTCAGCCGCGCGCGGGTCAGCGGGATCCACGGCTCGAACTTGAGCTCGGGCCGGTTGGCGTCCGCCAGCTGCGAAACATCTGCCATGTCCACCGGACCGGAGGTGGGATACACCTGCAGGTCGGTGACCGCCAGCCCCTGCTTGAGCCAGCTCAGCATCGTGTCCGAAACCCCTGTCGACACCTCCAGCCGCACGACGTCGCCGAAGCGCCGCCGGCGCAGCTCGGTTTCGACCGCCTCCAGCAGATCGTCGGCCTCGTCGGAGAAGCTCGAAATCAGCGTCGCGGGTGACGCGGAAGTAGGCGTGCTCGAGCACCTCCATGCCGGGGAAGAGCCACGGCAGGAAATGGGCGATCACCTGCTCTTGGGGCACCAGTCGCTGCTCCGAGCCGACCGCGACGAACCGCGCCAACCCCTCCGGCACCTTTACCCGCGCCGAGCGCTCCTCGCCGGTCTCGGAATCGCGCACTCGCACGGCCAGGCTCTGGGAGAGACCGGAGATGTAGGGGAACGGCTGGCCGGGGCCAACCGCCAGCGGCGTGAGCACCGGGAAGATGGTGCTGTCGAACACAGACTCCAGGTCGGCCAGCTCCGCCGGGCTGCAGTCGGCCACCGCCGAGACGAAGATGCCTTCGGCGGCCAGTGCGGGCACCAGCTCGTCGGCCCACAGAGCCGCCTGACGGCTGGTGATGTCTATCACCAGGTTGCGGATCTCTGCCAGCACCGTCCCCGGCACGCGGCCGTCGGGCGTGCGGGTGGCCAGACCAGCCGCCACCTGGCGCTCGATGCCGGCCACTCGCACCATGAAGAACTCATCCAGGTTGGACGAGACGATGGAGCAGAAGCGAACGCGCTCGAGCACCGGCAGGGAACGGTCAAACGCCTGCTCCAGCACTCGCGCGTTGAACGCCAGCCAGCTCAACTCGCGGTTCAGAAACCGGGTGTCGACCGGTTCCATCGTGCGTGCGGCGGCGGGAGCGCTCATCGCTCTAAAGAGTACCGGCCTCTGCGGCCGGGTGGGTCACGAAGACCCTACTCCCAGGAGAATTCGCCGGCGGTGGTCGTCTCCATCCAGCCTTTGGGCTCGCCGGGCGGAGCCTCGACCGTCTCCATCGCCACCGTGTCCTCGGCCATCTCGAGCCGCACCGCGGGATGCTCGCCGGTCTCCTCCTCCTCGCGCTGGGCCTCGGCCTCAGTCTTGAAGAGGGGATGGTTGTGGAACGGATCGTCGCCTACGAACTCGTCCAGAGGAAGGTCGGCGTCGAGCGTCTGATTGCGGCGCTTGAGTTCGAGATGCTCTTCGATTACAGAGGCAAACGAGGATGTTCCGAGTGACATCTTCCCTCCCACGGGGTTTGCAGACCAACGAGACAGCCGCGCAAGTATACCAAGCGGTCTGGTGGGGCATCGTGCCTAGCACACACTCCAAAGATTGCTCAGGCGACGGTGTTCTTGCCCCGGTGCTTGGCGGAATACAGGGCGGCGTCGGCGATCGCGACCAGATCGAGCTGGGTGGCACCGGCGTCCGAGCCGGCGGCCACGCCGAAGCTGGCGGTGATGCCCTCGATCGTCCTGCCGGCGAACTCCACCCGGATCTCGGCGATGGCGGCCCGCAGGCGTTCGGCCAGGTTGGCAGCGCCTTCACGGTCGGTTTGCGGCAGGAGCACCGCGAACTCCTCGCCGCCGTACCGCGCCGCCACGTCGATCTCTCGCACCAACCCAAGGACGGTCTGGGCGACCGAGTGCAGCACCGCGTCTCCGGCCAGGTGGCCGAGCGTGTCGTTGACGGTCTTGAAGTCGTCCAGATCGAACAGGATCAAGGCCGTTTCCTGCTCGAACCGGTGGGCGCGCTCGAGCTCGCGGCCGAGCGCGTCGAAGAACTGGCGGCGATTGGCCAGACCGGTGAGTGCATCGGTCACAGCCTGCTGCTCGACCACCCGGTGCAGGCGGGCGTTCTCGATCGCGACCCCGGCCTGCACGGCCAGCCCTGACAGCGTCTCGACGTCATCGCTGCCGAAGTAGCCGTCGGCCGGGTCAACCACGGTTACCAGACCCAGCAGCTCGTCCTCGCGCACGATCGGCGCGGTCAGGATCGCGCGCGGCAGAATCACCCGCCGAGGAGCCATCTCGGCCAGCGCCAGGCCTTCCAGCCCCATCCCCGCCGACACCTCGATCGGCAGGTCGGTACGCGATCCCAGCGCCGTGCCGATGCGGGCGTGCTCGGTGGCCGAGCCCTTCTCGGGGTCATACAGCAACAGCCGCCCGCCGCCCGCCCTGGTGGCCTGCACAGCGGTATCCAGCACGGCGCCCACCAGCGCGTCCAGGTCGTGGGTGGCAGCCAGCGTCTCGCCGTAGCGCTGCAGCGTCTGCTTGACCCGGCCGCGCTCGGCCTCCAGCTCGCCCACCCGGCTGGAGAGCTCGGTTGACATGTGATCGATCACCGCGCTCAGCTCGGACAGCTCGTCGGCGCTCTCGGGGACGCTGCCGGGCCGCAGCAGCTTGCGCGACCGCTCCGAAAGCTCGGTCAGCGCCTGTGAGATCTTGCCCGCGGCAAACACCGCCAGGAGCGCCACCAGCAGGCACACCACCGCGAGTGGGATCAGCACCTTCAGCTGGGAGCTGCGCACGGCGCTATCGAGCACGGACATCGGGTAGGTGGCATAGAGCGTGACCGGCCCGCCCTTGCTGGACTGCACCGGCAGCGCCGTGGCCCGCACGTCCTGGCCGCCGTAGCTCGCGTCGTACGGCTCCCCCGTGACCACCGGCGAGACGCTGCCCGACGCGGATTCGGTCGAGGCAACCACGCGCTGGTGGGCCACCAGGCCGAGGCCGATGCGCTGGTCGACGGGGATGCGACCTTCGACCTGCTTGAGGAAGCTGTCGTCCAGCGGCTGCCACACGATCACGCTGTCGCCGGCAGCGGTCGGGCCCACGTTGACCTGCGCTTTCCAGGCGGGGCCAGGCGGCGGGGTGCCGGCGATCACCTGTCCGTCGGACACCAGCTGGATCGGCGGGTTGCCGGCGGCCTCGACCACCGCGGCCGGATCTCCCTTGCCGGCGAGCGCGTCCTGGACGTCTTTGCGGTGTGCCAGGGCGACTGCCCGCAGCTGCACTCCGCGCAGGGCATCGCTGTAGGCCACCAGCCCGCTCGAAACCACGCCGCCCAGCCGGCCGTCGACGTGTGTGACCTGGTTTCGGTGAATCAGTGAGGCAGCGAGCAGACCGGATGCCACCAGCGGCACCAGCGCCAGCACCACCAGCATGATTGTCAGCTTATGCCGAAACCGCATCTAGGGAACCGGGGAATATCCCCAAGTGTGGACGATTATAGAAGGTAAATCGCAAGCTCGCGGAACGGGGACTCCGAGGCGAATCCCCAACCGTATCGAGATGGTGATGCGGTGTTTGAGAACTCGTCAAGTACGCGTAGCGTACGCGACTACCAGACTCAAAGGGAAGCGGGGCGAGACTTGTCTCAGTACGAGGCGAGGTCGAGCGCGGCCGCCAGCAGGTCGTCCTCGGTCGGCAGGTACTCCTGCTCGAGCACGGGGGCGAACGGAATTGGCGTATCGAGCGCGGCCAGCCGCCGCACCGGAGCGTCGAGATACTCGAAGGCGTGCTCGGCGATGATGGCAGCCACCTCGGCTCCGAAGCCACCGGTGAGGTTGTCCTCGTGGACGACCAGCACCTTGCCGGTTTTTCGCACCGACTCCAGCACCGTCTCGGAGTCAAACGGGATCAAGGTGCGCAGGTCGATCACCTCGGCCGAGATCCCCTGAGGCTCGAGCTGGTCGGCGACGGTCATGGCCGATCGCACCGTCGAGGCGTAGGTGACGATGGTGAGGTCTTCGCCGGTGCGGCGCACGGCCGCCTGGCCGAGCGGCACCAGCACGCCGTGGGGGCCGGTGGCCACCTCGGCCTTCTCCCGCCGGTACAGGAACTTGTGCTCGCAGAACACCACCGGATTGGGATCGCGGATGGATGAGCGCAGCAGGCCGTAGGCATCCTCGGCGGTGGCGGGGCAGACGATCTTGAGACCGGCGTGATGATGGAACCAGGCCTCGACATTCTCGGAGTGGTAGGGGCCGCCGCCGACGCCGCCGCCGTTGGGGCAGCGCATCACCATCGGTACCGCCCAGCCGATGCGGTAGTGCATCTTGGCGGCGCAGGTCACCAGCTGGTCGAATGCGATCGAGACGAAGTCTCCGAACTGCATCTCGGCCACCGGCCGCTGCCCGGCCATGGCAGCACCGATGGCGACGCCGGCGATACCCGCCTCGGCCACCGGGGTGTCGATCGCACGCGGCACGCCGAAGCGCTGCTGGATGCCCTTGGTGGCGCCGAAGGCACCACCCTGCTTGCCCACGTCCTCGCCCATGCAGAAGACGCGGTCGTCCAGCTCCATCTCGTCGTGCAGGGCGGCGTTGATCGCCTCCAGGTAGGTGAGCTCGGCCACTATTGCCACCCGTCCGGGGCAAAGACGCCCTCGAGCACCTGGCCGGGATCGGGATACTCGTCGGCGTCAGCCTGGGCGACGCCGTCGGCGACCTCGTCCTTGACCCGGCCGCGGATCTCCTCCAACCGCTCGACCGCGATCCCGCGATCACCGGTGAGGTTGGCTTCCAGCCGCTTCAGCGGATCCTTGTCCGACCATTGGGCGAGCGTCTCCATCGGCATGTAGCTCTCATACTTGTCGTGAGCGGCGTGTCCGCCCATGCGGTAGGTGCGGCACTCGATGAACTGCGGGCCGCCGCCCTTGCGGGCAGCGTCGACCGCGGCGCTCATGGCGGCGTACACCGCGAACACGTCGTTGCCGTCGACGGCCACGGCGGGCACGCCGTAGCCGGCGGCCTTCTTGTACAGCTCGGTCACCTTGGTCTGCTTCGAGATCGGCGTGGAGTAGCCCCAGCCGTTGTTTTCGGCGACGAAGATGGCCGGCACTTCGAGCACCGCGGCGATGTTCAGGCCCTCGTGGAAATCGCCGCGGGAGGTGGCGGCGTCGCCGAAGCTGGTGACTGCGACCCGATCCTCACCGCGCTGCTGGTAGGCGAGGGCGGCGCCCACCGTCAGCGGGATCATGTCGGCCATGTGCGACACCTGGCAGGGGATGTTCCACTCCCGCCCGCCGATGTGCAGGTTGCCGTCGCGGCCGCGGGTGGTCGATCCCTCTTTGCCCATGAACTGCGCGTAGATCCGCCAGATCGGCACCCCGTGCACCAGGTAGGAGCCGAGGTCGCGGATCCAGGGCGACAGCCAGTCGCCGTCGGCGCCGGTGCGCAGGGGAGCCGCCATGCCCACCGCGATCGCCTCCTGGCCGCGTCCCGTGTAGTAGCTGCCGGGAAGCTTGCCCTGGCGGTACAGGTTGAGCGCGCGCTCTTCCACCGCCCGGGTCAGCGACATCCAGTAGAACAGTTCCAGGGCTCGCTTGTCCGTGACCTCGGGAGCGGAGGCTTGGGATTGGGCGAGGGATGAGATGGGGCGAGCGGTCGAACTCACAGGCGCTTCACGTGCGCGTCATCGGCGAATCCGGCGTCGTTCATGAGTACATACACGACGACCGTCATCGTACCCCCACCCCGACCTGGCCGCGCCATCGCCTGAATTTCGCGCGAGCCGCTGACCGACTACCCGGCGATGGAAACCGGCAAGTCTCAGGTGCTCGAGGCCGTCGAACGGGCCGCGGCGGCGCTCTCCCAGGGCGATGTAATTGGTCTGACCGCCGCCTACGCGGCCCTGCCCGGGTGGGACGACCAAAACCGCGCACACCAGGCCCGCTGCCTGATCACCGAGCGGGTGCTGGCCCACGGCGCCGACGACGCGCGGGTGTGGGTGCCGGTGTTCACCGAGGCCCTGCGGATGCTGCTGCACTCGCTCGAGCGTGATCCGTGCCAGCCGCTGGTGCTGAATTACGCGGGCGTCTTGCTGTACGAGCTGCTCCAGCCCGACGCGGCGGCTGCGCTCTTCGGCGCGCGCGCTGCGACTCGACCCTGAGCTCGCGCACGCCCGCCAGAACCTGGAGGCGGCCCGCTCCCGCAAGGGCGGGCAGGCGAGTCTGCCGGGGGCCTTCGGCAGCCGCTTGAAGACGCTGGCGGCACGCGGGCGGCGAGCCGCCAAGCGCGCCCAGCCGCCGCGCGAGCTGACGCTTTCGCTGTGCATGATCGTGCGTGACGAGGAGGAGATGCTGCCCGGCTGCCTGGCGCCGCTGCGCGATGTGGTGGACGAGATCGTGGTGGTCGACACCGGCTCGACCGACGCCACCGTCGAGATCGCCGAGTCGTTCGGCGCGCGGGTGGTGCACTTCCCCTGGAACGGCTCGTTCGCAGACGCCCGAAACGTCTCGATCGAGGCCGCCACCGGTGACTGGATCATGTACCTGGACGCCGACGAGCACATGGAGCCCGGCGACGCCCCCCAGCTGCGAGACCTCTTGCACCGCACCTGGCGCGAGGGCTTCTACCTGGTCGAGACCAACTACACCGGCGGTGAGGGCAGCGGCGCGTGCCATGACGCACATGGCGCTGCGGGTGTGGCGAAACCGGCCCGAGTACCGCTTCAGCGGCAGGGTGCATGAGCAGAAGACCCAGAACATGCCCACCTACCTGCCCGAGCGGTGGGAGCACACCGGGATCCGCGTGCGCCACTACGGCTACCTCAACCAGCGGATTCGCGCGCGCGAGAAGTCACAGCGAAACATCGCGCTGCTCGAGCAGGAGGCGCGCGAACACCCATCGCCGTTCAACGACTTCAATCTGGCGAGGTCGTTGGAGATCTGATCCTGACGGATCTGCTCGGCGATCATGCCTGCCGCGGCGATGTAGAGGCCTCGTTCCATCTCGAGTGCCCTTCTGTTCGGTCGATAACCGGGACCACGGTGCGCCCGGAATGGCCCCGTAGTCGTCGCCCCCGACAGAGAGTTGAGATGAGAGTCGAGGCAGGCACAGACGCAGCGCTGATCGCTCGCATGCTGGAGTTGATAACCCCAGGGTGGAGCGAGCCACGATCACGGTGGGTCAGGAAACGCACGCACCTCAGGCCGACACTGGTGAGACCGGCCCGCCTCTCCCCGGTACCGCTCGGCCGTCGCCTGGGGACGAGCCCCCACCGGCAGCCCTGCCCACGGCGGCCGCCTCACTGCCCACCGTGGTCATCTGGCTACCCGCACCGCAGACGACGGTTTTTCAGGCGCCCGTCGACGCCGACGACGCCGCACCGGCACGCTCCCAGGCGGAGGCCGGCGAGGCGGCCTTCGTCCTCCACGTCCCGGCGGGTGCAATCGAGTTCCGGCTTGCTCTGATCGGCGGCCGAGTGCGCGCGGCCGTGACCATGCCCGCCGGCGATCTCGGCGACCGCGCGCTGGACGCCCGAGACGATCTCATCGCCCGGCTCTCACGGGCCACCGGCCGTCCCGCGATCGCCGACGTCCGCATCCGCCCCGCCACCCACATCGACCTCCATGCATAAAAGGTGCCAGGCACCTTTTATGCACGCGACTGCGCTTCGCTACGACGGCGGGGATGACGCCCCTCGGGTTGCCGCCACCGGCAGCGGCGTCCTGGCCGAGGCGATCGTGGCGGCGGCCGAGCAGGCCGGGGTGCCGGTGCGTTCCGATCCCGGTCCTGGGCGCCGCTGCTCGGTGCGCTCAAGATCGACGACCGCGTCCCCGCCGAGCTGTACCAGGCGGTCGCCGAGGCGCTGGTTTGGGCATACACGCTGACCGCGCGCACACCACCGCAGCAGTAGGGGCGGCGAGAGGCTATACCTCTGCCATGCCCGGCAGCCGCAGCTACGACGTGGTGATCGTCGGCGGTGGCGTGATCGGTTGCGCAATCGCCCGCCGGCTGTCGTTCACCACGGCGTCGGTGGCGCTGCTGGAGGCCGCCCACGACGTCGGCGAGGGTGCGTCCAAGGGCAACACCGGCATCACCACCTGCGGCGCCGACTGCACGCCGGGCACGCTCGAAGCGACCCTGGTGCGACGCTCAGCGCCCGGCTGGGAGACGCTGTGCGCGTCGCTCGACACCCCCTTCGAGCGGCTGGGCACGCTGTGTGTGGCGCTGACCGGCGAGGACGAGCAGCAGCTGGAGCCGCTGCAGCAGGAAGCAGCGGCCAACGGCGCCGAGGCCCACATCGTGGATGCCACCGCCGCCCGGGCACTCGAGCCGCTGGTCACCGACCGGGCGCTGGCGGCGCTGCACATCCCCGAAGACGGGATCATCGATTCGCTGCGCCTGACCATCGGCTACGCCGAGCTGGCCGCCCGAAACGGCGTGGACGTGCACCTCTCCACCCCGGTCACCGGGTTCGAAGCCGAAGGCGACCGGCTGACGCGGGTGCTCACCCCCGGCGGCGCCTTCTCGGCCCGGTATGTGGTCAACGCGGCCGGCGTCGAGGCCGACACGATCTCCGCCCTGGCCGGTGGCGAAACGTTCCGCTGCTGGCCCCGGCAAGGGCAGTACTGGCTGCTGGATCGCGAGCTGGGCGGCCGATTCTCGAAGGTCGTCGGCGGCGTGCCCACGCCCGTCACGCGCGGTATCTACTGCGTCCCCACCACCAACCGCTCGCTGCTGCTCGGGCCGACCGCCACCGACCACGACGATCGCACCGACCGGGCCGTCGACCGCGACACGCTCGAGCACGTGTTCGAGTCCGCCCAGGCATTGGTGCCCTCGATCCGCCGCGAGTACGCGATCAAGACCTTCGCCGCCAACCGACCGGCCTCCGACTCCACCTACCGGCTGGAGCCCGACCGCAACCGCTCGAACCTGATCCACGCCGCCGGGCATCCGCTCCACCGGGGTGTCGTCATCGCCGGCGGTGGCCGAATACGTGCACGAGCTGCTGGCGGCGGCCGGCGCCCCCGTCGAAGCACGAGCGCCCGGACGCCGTCACCGCCCTGGAGCCGATCCCCCGCCTGCTGCACCATCCCCGCCCGCAGGAGCTGGTCGCGCGCGATCCGCGCTACGGCCAGGTCGTGTGCGCCTGCGAGCAGGTGACCGCCGCCGAGATCGCACAGGCGTTCGCGATGGCCGTGCCGCCGCGATCGCTGGATGCGCTGCGCAAGCGCACCCGGGCGACCGGCGGGCGCTGCCAGGGAGCGGTGTGCCTGGCGGGAGTCTCCTTCCTGTGCTCGCTGCACGGCGACCTGGCACCGTGGCAGGTGGCAACCGGCGACCCGCGCGCGACCGTGGGTGTGGGAGCGGCCCGTGTCTGAGCCGGTGGTGGCCGTGGTGGGAGCCGGAATCACCGGCCTGGCGTGCGCCGAGGCGCTGGCCCCAGCCGCCCACGCGGTGGTGGTCGACCGGATCCCGGTGGTGGGCGGCGTGCTGGGCTGGGATCACCCGGCGAGCGTGGAGCTCGCCGCCAAGGTCACCGCTGCCGGGGCCCGCCTGCACCTGGGCGAGACCGCGATTCGCTGGGACGGGCACACGCTGATGACGATGGGCCAGGACGGGGTTCGCCGGATCGAGGCAGCCGCGCTGGTGATCGCGGCCGGTTCGCGGCCGCTGGGACGGGCCGAGCTGGGGCTCACCGGGCCGCGCCCGGCCGGTATCCTCCCCGCCACCGTGGCCTGCCATCTGTCCGAGACCGGCCTTCTGATCGGCCGCCGTCCAGCCGTGATCGGCGGCGGCGACTGGGCGGCGCGCGCGCTGGAACGGCTGTTGCACGCGGGCGCCGACACGATCGAGGTGATCGCCCCCGCCGGAGTGCTGCGGCCGCTGCCCGAGTCGGATCAGATCACGCTTCGCAGCAACACTCGCCCGCTGGCGGTCGAGGGTACTCACCGCGTCAGCGCGCGTGCTGATCGAGGGCGGCGAGCGGGTCGACTGCGACGCGGTGGTGCTCGCCCACGAGCTGACACCGCTGCGAAACGTCGACGGCGCCGTGTGGGAGGGCAGCCGCACCGTGTACGCCCAGCCGCCCGAGGATCCCGCCACCATCGCACTCGCGGTCGAGGCCGGCCGCCGAGCGGCCGCCGCAGCGCTGGAGCTGATCGCGTGAGGGTGCGCTCACCGATCGGCGACCTGCCGTTCTCGGTCACCGCGGTGCGGGTGGAAGACCGCGAGCTGGTGATCGACGGCGAGCTGGGCGCCTGGCGGTCACAGATCAATATCTCTGCCGCGGACGTCCCGATGATCGCCCGGGCGTTGCGAAAGCCGTTGATGATCGCAGCCGCGGTGGGCGTTGTGGCGGTCGCGGCGCGCCGACGATGAGCGACGTTTGGGTCGGCGTCGACCAGGGCACCGGGGCCACCCGGGCGGTGGCCTTCGACGAGTCCGGGACAGTGCTGGCCGACGCCCGCATACCCGTCCCCGTCACCCACCCCCAGCCCGGCTGGGTCGAGAAGGACGCCGCGGCCGTGGTGGAGTCGGTGGCCGGCGTGCTGGCCGACGTGACCGGGCAGGTCGGCGCCGGCGCCGTGTCGGGAGTCGGCCTGGACAACGAAGGCGAGACGGTCGTGGCCTGGGACGCCGACAGCCTCCAGCCGCTGGCACCCGCGATCGTGTGGTCGTGCCGGCGCAGCGAGCAGATCGTGGAGCGGCTGCGTGCAGACGGCGTCGAGGAGCGGGTGCGGGAGCTGGCCGGTACGCCGCTGGATCCGTACTTCTCCTCCTCCAAGATCACGTGGCTGCTGGAGAACGACGCCGCGGTGCAGGCCGCGGCGGCCGCCGGTCGGGCCCGCTTCGGCACGCTCGACGCCTATCTGCTCGCGCGCCTCGGCGACGGCGCCCTGACCGAACCGTCCACCGCCGCGCGCACCCAGCTGCAGGCCATCGCCGCGCCCGGTCGCTGGGATCCCGAGCTGTGCCAGATCTTCGGCGTCGACCCGCGCACGCTGCCGCCGATCGGCGAGTCGACCGGCGAGCTGGGGACGATCGCGGATCTGCCACTGCGGGCCATGCTGGTGGATCAGACCGCGGCCCTCGCCGGGCACGGCTGCATCGCTTCGGGAGATGTCAAGGCCACCTACGGCACCGGGGTGTTCCTGCTCGCAAACACCGGCTCACAGCCGCCCCGTGACCCCGCCGGGCTGCTCCCCACGGTGGCCTGGACGACGGCCGGCGCGAGCACCTACGCGCTGGACGGGGGCGTGTTCTCGGCCGCCTCGGCGGTCAACTGGCTGCGCGACACGCTGCGGCTGGTCGATACCGCCGAGGAGACCGAGACGCTGGCGCGATCGGTGCCCGACACCGGCGGCGTGCGTTTCCTGCCGGCGCTGACCGGGCTGGCCGCGCCCTGGTGGCGCTCGAACGAGCGGGCCACCTGGGCCGGGATGACCGCGCACACCACCCGCGCGCACCTGGTGCGGGCGGTGCTGGAATCGATCACCCTGCGCGTGCGCGACCTGGTCGAGGCGCTGGCCAAGGCCGGCACCCGTCCGGAGATGCTGCGGGTGGACGGCGGCATGACCGCCAACCGGTGGATGATGCAGCGACAGGCAGATGTGCTCGGGATTCCGGTACACATCTCCCCCACCACCGAGGCGACCGCCCTGGGGGTGGCGTCGTTTGCGGCCGTCGGGGCCGGGGCTCGCTCGCTGGGCGAACTGGGCGCGCTGGCGGCCGGCGGCACCACCCTGGAACCGTCCGCCGAATCGGCGGGGTGGCGTGACGAGGAGTATGCGGGCTGGCTCGAGTTTGTGGAGAACCACCGATGAGAGCACTGGTGGCATCGGCCTCGGGAGGTCACATCGCAGTCTCCCAGGCCGAACTGGACGACATCACCGAACGGGTCGCCGCAGGGTTTGTAAGCCGCGGGGTCGGAGTTGGCGACGTGGTCGTGGTGCGTCTACCCAAGGGACTGATGTGGCTGGCGGCGATGCGCGCGCTGCTCCGCATCGGCGCGGTCAGCCTGCCGTGCCCCCACATGCTGACAGAGGCCGATATCGCCGACCGCGTCGAGCGCTCACAGGCTGTCATGTCCCTGCTCGAGGACGCCGACGTGCCGATCGCAGACGGCGGCGCCGCGGCTGTCGGCGGCGCTCCCACCGACCCCGCCTTCCTGTTGTACACGTCCGGCACCGAGGGTCCTCCCAAGGGCGCGCTTCACAACCTCAGCTACGTCGCGGCCAACCGGCTGCAGGCCGAGCGCTGGATGGGGGTGCGGGCCGGCGACCGGTTGTGGTGCACCGCCGCTGGGGGCTGGTCGAAGTCGCTTCGAAACGTGTGGATCGCAGCCGAGCTGTGCGATGCCGAGACGGTCATTCATCAGGGCCGGTTTGACGCCGCCGAGCGGCTCGGCCTGATCGCCGAGCTGCAGCCGCAGGTGCTGTGCATGTCCCCCACCGAATACCGCCTGTGTGCTCGCTCGGCCGACTTCGAGCGGTGGCGGCTGGGGTCGGTGCGCGAGGCGGTGGCGGCCGGCGAGGCGCTGGACGCCGCCACCGTCGAGGCATGGCAGGCCGCCCACGGAATCCGAGTGCGTGACGGATACGGGCAGACCGAGACCGGTGCCGTGGCCGGCGTGTGCGCCGGCGAGAGCCTGCCGGCCGGATCGATGGGACGCCCGCTGCCCGGGGTCGAGGCCACGGTCATCGACGGCGAGCTGTGCGTGCGGGCAGAGACACTGCCGACGTTGTTTGCCGGGTACTGGCGCGACCCGGCGGCCACCGCCGCTCGGGTGCGCGACGGCTGGTGGCACACCGGCGACCTCGCCCGCACCGACGACCAGGGGCTCTTGTGGTACGTCGGGCGGGCCGACGACGTGATCTCGTCGTCGGGCTACCGCATCGGCCCCGGCGAGGTGGAGGCGGCGCTGCGCACACACCCGGCCGTGCTGGAGGCGGCGGCGGTCGGTCTACCTGACCCGGATCGCGGCCAGATCGTGCACGCAGACGTGGTGCTGCGCCCCGGATTCACCGCCGACTCGGAGCTGGACGAGGCGCTGCGCGGACACGCCCGCTCGGTGACAGCGCCGTACAAGGCGCCGCGATCGCTGCGATTCGTCACCGAGCTTCCCCACACCGCCACCGGCAAGGTGCGGCGCTCGGCTATCCGCGAACAGCTCGGGTTGCTACGATGCGACCATGGTGACGCTGACACAGACGGCCGCTGACAAGGTACGCACGCTGGCGGCGGAGGATCCCGAAGCCCAGGTGTTGCGGGTCGCCGTCGAAGGCGGCGGCTGCTCGGGCTTCCAGTATGCGATCGGGTTCGATGCCGGCGCTGAGGACGGCGACATCGAGCTGGAGCAGGACGGTGTGCGGGTCGTGATCGACCCGGTCAGCCTGCCCTACCTGCAGGGCTCCACGATCGACTTCATCGACGGGTTGATGGGCGCAGGGTTCCGCTTCGAGAACCCCAACGTGGCGTCGACCTGCGGCTGCAACTCCTCGTTCCAGGCCAAGCCCGAGATCGAGGGCCCCTACTCGCCCAAAGCCGGGAACGCCTGCAGCTAATGAATAATTGGTGCCTGGCACCAATTATTCAGGCGGCTGGTGAATAACGGTGCCTGGCACCGCTATTCATCCACAGGCGGGCGGGTCTTCGACGCCGTCTGATGACTCGTGGAGTCTGATGCGGCCCAGGAGCTGGGCCAGGGTGGCGGCCTCGTCTTCTGAGAAGCGCTCGCCGAATGCCCGCTGCACTCCCTCCAGGTGGGTCACGCGGGCGACGCTGAACTTCTCGATGCCGGGTTCGGTCAGCACCGCGTAGGTGACCCGCGCGTCGGTGGGGCAAAAGGCCTTGTCCACGTAGCCGGCCGCCTGCAGTCGGTCGAGCAGGCGGGTGATACCCGAGGCCGTCAGCAGCACGCTCTCGGCCAGATCGATGCGCCTCATCTGGTGGTCGGGGGCATACCACAGCCGCAGCATCACCTCGTAATCGTTCAGGCCAAGGCCGTGCGCCTCCAACATTTCGGCGTTGAGCCGGCGCACCAGCGCGGAGTGCCCGTGGACGTACGAGACCCACGCCTGCATCACTTGATCACTCAATACTTGACTAGACAATCTTTCTCCGATATGATTCTTGACAGTTCAAGTATATCTCACAAAAAGGGGAATGGTTTAAATGAGCACAATCGAGACAACCAAGATTCCGACCGGCACGTGGCAGTCGGACAGAGCACACTCGCGCATCGACGCAGAGGTCAAGCACATGGGTATCGCAACGGTGCACGGACAGTTTACGGAGTTCGAGGCAACCCTTGCCGGTGGCGACGACCCCAGCCTCTCCGGCTCGCTCGAGCTGGCCAGCATCGACACCCACGACGAGGCGCGCGACGCGCACCTCAAGAGCCCCGATTTCTTCGACGTGGAGAACTACCAGCGGGCCGAGTTCAAGGTCGATCACCTGGCTGAGGGCGAGGTCGCCGGTGAGCTCACGCTCAAGGGTGTGACCAAGCCGGTTGACGTCAAGGTCGACATCACCGGAGCGGGCACCGACCCGTGGGGCAACGAGCGGGTCGGCGTGGACATCGCTGCGGTCATCGATCGCACCGACTTCAACGTCAACTTCAACGCCCCGATCCCCGGTGGCGGACTGCTGGTCGACAACAAGGTCAAGCTGATCGCAAGCTTCTCGTTCACGAAGGCCGCCTGACATGAAGGTGCTTGGGATCTCCGGCAGCCTGCGCAACGAGTCGCA
Organism: uncultured Actinomycetes bacterium; assembly: GCA_963811675.1. Classification (GTDB taxonomy): domain Bacteria; phylum Actinomycetota; class Thermoleophilia; order Gaiellales; family JAICJC01; genus CAVPTL01. The sequence continues at coordinate 89,630 of CAWESH010000009.1, forward strand.
TAACTCGCGCCTGCTGACTGCGGCCGGCCACCTGATCCCGGAGGGCGTGGAGCTGGTGCGGTTCGACCAGCTCCGCGACCTTCCGCACTACGACCAGGACGCCGAAGCCGAATCCAACCCCGCAGTGGACAACCTGCGCTCGGCAATCGCCGAGGCAGACGCGGTGCTGATCGTCACCCCCGAATACAACTCGTCCATCCCCGGCGCGCTCAAGAACGCGCTGGACTGGGCGTCGCGACCGCTGGCAACCAACCCGCTGCGTAACAAGCCGGTCGCGGTGATTGGTGCCAGCACCAACGACTACGCGGCCATGTGGGCGCGGGCTGACGCCCGCCGGGTGCTGGCCCGCATCGGCGCTCGGGTGATCGAGCCCGAGGCCGGGATTCCGCAGGCGGCCACCGCCTTCGGAGACGATGGGCTGCCGCTCGACCCCGACCAGCGCGAATCGGTGCAGCAGGTGCTCGACGAGCTCGTGCTGCAGGCGGCCCCGAGGGTGGCTGCTGCGGCCTGACCGGCGGCTCGGCTGGGCGATCGGTTTTACACTCCCAGCATGACGATCGCCCAGGAAGTCTCTGCAGATGTCCTTCGCCGCGCCAAGATCGATCTGGCCGCCGCGCTGAGGGCGGCCGCCCTCTACGGCTACAACGAGGGCATCGATAATCACTTCAGTTTCGCGGTGCCCGGCAGTGACGATCTGTTTCTGCTGAACCCCTACGGGCCGGACTGGTCGGAGCTGACCGCGTCCGACATCCTGACCGTCGACGGTGACGGCGTGGTGGTCGACGGCAGGGGCGAGTGGGAGGTGACCGCGTTCATGATCCATCGCGGCGCCCACCGCGCACGGCGATCGGCGCGATGCGTCTTTCACACGCACATGCCGTTCGCCACCGCGGTTTCGGCCACCACCGGCGGCTTCGACACGACGCTCAGCCAGAACTCGATGGGATTTCACGGCCACGTCTCCCGGCTGGAATACGGCGGACTGGCCCGCGCTTCCGATGAGGGCGACCGGATCGCGTCGGCGGTCGGCGAGCACACCAGCGTCGTGATGCTGGAGAACCATGGCGTGCTGGTGATCGGCAACGACGTGGCCGACGCCTGGCAGAAGCTGTACTTCCTGGAGCGATCCTGTGAAGTCCAGGTGCTGGCTCAGTCAACCGGACAGCCACTGATCGCGGTCGGCGAGGACATCGCCACCGCCACCGCCGGCTTCTTCCACAATGACGAGGCCGGCGCCGCCAAGCTGTTCGCATCAGTCAAACGCCAACTCGACCGCGAGAACCCCGGCTACGAACAGTGAATAATTGGTGCCTGGCACCAATTATTCACCGCTACCAGCGCTAGGGTGAATAACGGTGCCAGGCACCGTTATTCACGACGGCTGCGACGGCGTCGCGCTCGTGCTGGTGCAGCGGCCGGGCGGCGGGATCGCCGTCGGCAGCCGCTTCGAAGGGCACGCCGGTGAGGTGGCCGGTGAGCGCCTCCAGCACGGCCAGACCGCAGTACGGCACCGCCAGCGTTGAGTAGCCGCCTTCGTGCAGCAACACCAGGCGGCCGTCACACAACCGGTCTGCCGCATCCATCAGCGCGGCCGTGAGCCGCCGGAAGCACTCGGGGGTGAGGTTCATGCGGCCGCCGGGATCGGTCCAGTTGGCATCCAGGCCTGACGCCACCACGATCAGCTGCGGCCCAAACGCGTCCAGCGCCGGCACCACCACCCGCTCGAAGGCATGCTCGTAGGCCGCCCGCCCAGCGCCGGCGGGCAACGGGATGTTGATGTTGTAGCCATCGCCCGCGCCCTCCCCGGCGTCGGCCACACGGCCACGCCCGGCCGGGTAGTGCTCCTCCTGGTGCAGCGAGATGGTGAGCACCGTGGGATCGTCGTAGAACGCCGATTCACTGCCGTTTCCGTGGTGTACATCCCAGTCCACGATCGCGATCCGCTCGAGCCCGCGGGCTGCCTGGGCGTGCTTCACGGCGATCGCCGCGTTGGCAAAGACGCAGTATCCGCGGCCACGATCGGACTCGGCGTGATGGCCGGGCGGGCGCACCAGCGCGTACACGTTGGAGACCGTGCCGTCGAGCACGGCGTCGACAGCGGCGATGCAGCCGCCGGCGGCCAGGCACGCGATCTCGAAGCTGCCGCGGCCAAACGGCGTCCCCTCCCCCGCCTCGCCGCCACTTTCCGCCGAGCGCTCGCGGATCGACGCGATGTACGCCGGCGTGTGGATCCGCCCGAGCTCCTGCTCGGTCGCAGGCCGCGCGTCAATCGCGGTCAGGTGGGCGGCCATGCCGCTGACGTCGACCAGGTTCTTGAACCGCCGCTTTGTCGCCGGGCTCTCCAGCGACGGCTCGGGCTCATACAACGCTTCCAGCGGCATCCAATCCGCGAACGAGCCGCTCTGATGCCACATGTATCGCTCGTCCCAGACCCAACCGGTGCTCACGCGGCCATCATACGGCCTCGGTCATGGCGGCGGGAGGTCTTCACGGCGCCAGCATGCTCAGCCGCAGCACCCGCCCGCCGCCGGTTCCCGTGATCGCTGCCCGGGCCCGCTGCCGGTTGAGCGACCAGGTCATGTGAATCCGCTCAGAGGAGCCGCTGCTGCGCACGGTGACCGTGGCGGTCACCGCACCGGTGGGCACGATCCAGTCGCACCGCCCGGTGACCGAGACGCCCGGTACCAGCCGGGTGCTTCGGAAGTGAAACGTGGTGTGATTGACACCGGTGTATGACCAGGTGCCTCCCCGCAGGCCGACCCCCACGCCGGAGTAGTTGACCCACCAGTCGGCGATGCTGTCGGCCACCGTGGCCGCGCCGGCAGCGGCCATCCGTCGCTGCTTGAGCGTCGAGTGGTCACCGGCAGTCGGGCTCGCGGCCGCCACGTCGGTCAGGCTCAGCGGGTATCGGCGCACCACCCGCACCTCCGGAATCCGGCGAGCGCAGGACGTATCACCGGCCGCGAGCTTGCGCACGAACCGTTCGTACAGCACCGATGCGCAGTGATTCTGGTCCAACAGCACCGTCACGTGCACGCTGTTGAAAACGTCCACCAGACGGCTGTTGCGGGAACCGGCGGGCCACCACCCGGGCGTCCTCCAGGGGTGTGATGTTGTCCAGGTCGCCGTTCAGAATCAGGGTGGGGACGTTCGGGTAGCGGGCATGCCGCGGGGCGGCGGGATCAGGCAAGGCCGGAGCCGGCCAGCGGGCGCAGGCCAGCGCGCCCTCGTAATCGGTGCCGGTCCACGCACGAGCAGAGAACGGCGCAAACTGCGCTGGTGGCCGCGCATCGATCCGGGCCAGCGCGTCGGCGAGGCGCCCGGGAATGGGGGTGGTGGGCGACCACGGCTGAAGGTAGTCGTGGCACACCACCGCGGCGTACAGCGCCTCGGAGAAGTCTCGTTTGGGACCGTTCGGCGCGTCCACCGTGATGTTCTCGGCGACGGTCCGCAGGATCGGGGCATTGTCCCCGTGCTCGGCCGAGAGCACCGCCCCCAGCAGGTTGCGGTAGACCGGCGGCACCGCCTCGGCGTCCATCACCGTCTGCACCAGCGAGTCCTCGTCGACGGTGACCGTCACCGGGGCGCCGTCGCCGTCGTGGGTCTTACCGGTAATCGGGTGGGCGCGCACCCGCTGGACGAATCGCTGCAGCACCGCGACCGGATCGGAGCCCTTCACCGGGCAGTTGGGGCCGCGACGGCACACCAGCCGAAACGCCCGCCGGCTCGCGGCGGCGAGGTCGCTCAGCAGAGGGTCGGGACTGGGCAGCTGGTAGGTGCCGTCGAGCGTCAGCGACCGCAGCCGGCCGGGGTACCGAAGCGCAAATGCCTGCGCCGTATATGACCCGTACGAATCGCCGTACATGTCCACTTTGCCCGCCCGCAGCGCCAGCAGCACCGCCTCCATATCCCGCACGGACTGCGCCGTGGTGTAGAAGTCGCGGTGCGGGCCAAGCTGGCGCGCGCAGCGGCCGGCGCGCGCGATGTAGCCGGTGATGTGATCCCTGAATGCCGGGCACAGGATCGCGTTTGACCGGCCGGTGCCGCGCAGGTCGATCAGCACCAGGTCGCGACGGGCGTTGACCGGCCGCCACACCTGCAGGCGGGAATCGCGGTCAGAAGTGGTCGAATACCCGGGACCACCCTCGATCGACACCACCGTCGAAAGCCGGGGCTTGGCCGTCTGCCGGCGCAGATACTGCTCGAAGTAGATCTTGATGCGCCGGCCGTTGGGATGACGGCGGTCGAGCGGTACCGACACGAACCCGCAGCGCTCGCGCGCGTGGGCGGGCACGCAGGCCACGTGGGAGATCGGAGCAGTCGCCGGAGAAACGTTCGGCGCCGGGGGCTGAGCGAACATCCGGGCGAGTCTACGATCGCCGGATTGGAAGATCAATACCGCCGGCGATCAAACCTGGGGTTCGCTCTCTCCACCCATGCCGGCGCGAAGACCGCGGGAGGGCTTCCAGCCGGGACCGGGTACGCTCGCGCGCAGCACCTTGGTGTACTGCTGCTGGGGATCGTCCAGCACCGCCGATGTCGCTCCCCGTTCCACGATCTTGCCGCTGCGCATCACCACGATCTGGCTGGTGAGCTGCCGCACGACGGCCAGGTCGTGGCTGATCAGGATGTAGGAGATGCCGGTCTCAGTCGCGGATGTCGGCCAGCAGGTTCAACACCTGGGCCTGAATCGAGACGTCCAGCGCCGCCACCGACTCGTCCAGGATCAGCACACGCGGTTCGGCCGCCAGCGCACGTGCGATCGCCACCCGCTGGCGCTGCCCGCCCGACAGCGATCGCGGTAGGGCGTGCATCTGACGGTCGTCCAGCCCCACCACCTCTCCCAGCTCCAAAACGCGGCGACTGCGATCGGCATCACTACCCTCGTGATGCAGCTTGAGCACCTCGGTGATGGCCGAAGCGGCTGACTGACGGGGGTCGAGACTCGAGTACGGATCCTGGAACACGATCTGTGCCTCACGCCCGCGATCGCGACGCAGCTTGACCTTGCGGGCCGGGTTCGATCGGTCGTTGCCGGCGACCGAGATCGTCCCCGCGGTGGGTGTCTCCAGTCCCACGATCATGCGCGCGACGGTGGTCTTGCCCGAGCCGGATTCGCCCACCACCGCCAGCGACTGGCCCTGCTCGACCTCAAACGACACGTTGTCGACGGCGACGAAGTCGCCGAACTTCTTGGTCAGGCCCGACACCGCGAGCACCGGCTCAGCCATGCGGCACCATCTTCAACGACCCCCGCAGTTCCTCGGCCCGTACACACCGGACACTGCCGTCGGCGAACCCACGAAACTCGGGCCGCGCGGCCCGGCAGCGATCCTCAGCGTGGCGCACAGCGCGGCGCGAATGCGCAGCCGGGCGGTGCCTCGAATGCCGAGACCGGCCGGCCGCGGATTGCTGCCAGCCGCGGCTCGGTGCTGTCGATGCTGGGCCGGGCCCCGGCCAAGGCGGCTGTGTAGGGGTGGTAGGGGTCGTCGTGGAGGGCGTCGGCGCGCTGCAGCTCGACCAGCTGCCCCGCGTACATGACCGCGGTGCGGTCGCACACCGCGGCCGCCAGGTCGAGGTCGTGGGTGATGAACAGCAGCGACACCTCGAACTCTTTGCGCAGCGCATCGATGATCGCCATCACCTCGGCTTGGATGGTCACGTCCAAGGCCGTGGTCGGCTCGTCGGCCAGGATCAGGCGGGGGTTGGTGAGCAGCGCCGTCGCGATCATCACCCGCTGCAACATGCCGCCCGGAGAGCTCGTGCGGGTACTGCCGTAGCCGCCGCTCGCCGTCCTCGATCCCGACTTGGCCCAGCATATCGACGGCTTGCGACTTGGCCTGGGAGCGAGAGACCGACTCGCGCAGCGTCTCGGTCATGAAGTCGCCGATCCGGCGCACCGGATTGGTGTGTGCGCGGGGGTCCTGGAACACCACCGCAGTTTCGTGGCGGTAGCTGCGGAGTTGCCCGCCGCGCAGGCTGTACACGTCGCGACCGTCGAAGGTGACGGTGCCGTCCACCTCCGCCCCGGTGGGCAGCAGCCGCGCGATCGACCGCACCGTCATCGACTTGCCCGAGCCCGACTCGCCCACCAGCCCCAGGGCCTCTCCGGGAGCGAGCGAGAAGCTGACGCCGTCGAGCACCGTGCGCATCTCCCCCGACACCGGGAGACGCACCGACAACCCCTCGACGGTCAGCAGATCGGTCATAGCGTCGGTCGCCGCTCCTCCACGTCGAACCAGGGGCGCTGCCGCTCGAGTGCCGCGCCGACCCGAAACGCGGTGATGTCGTCGTACGTCCGTCCCACGATCTGCAGGCCGGTGGGGACGCCGTTGTCGCCATACCCCGAAGGCACGTTCAGCACCGGGCAGCGGCTGGCGATGTTGAACAGCGGGGTCATGATCGCCTGGAAGTAGAACTCCAGCTGCTGCCCGCCAACCTCCAGCCCGTGGCCGACATAGTCATCACCGGCGATCAGGCCACGGGTGCCGACCGTCGGGGTGATCAACACGTCGAACCGCTCGAAGGCCTTGGCCAGCTCGTGCCAGAGGGCCGCCTCGATCTGCATCCCGACCATCATCGGCGTGTCACCGGCGGTGTGCTTCGACCACTCGCCGAACCGGGCCGCGTAGGCGGTCACCAGATCGGGCGCAGCCTCGGCCTCCCTGGTAATCCAGTCGCCGAACATGCCCGCGAAGTGCACCGATGCCGCCTGGTTGATCTCGGCCTCGGTCACCCCCAGCTCGAACTCCTCCACGATCGCACCGGCCTCGGCCAGCGCGGCCGCCGCATCCCGGGTGTTTCGCTCCACCTCGGGGTCGAGCGGATAGTCACCCTGGTGCAGGCACAGGCCGACCCGCAGGCCCTCGATCCCGTCCAGCCGGCTGGGGATCTCGAGCTTGGGCCGGATCGAGACGATGTCCGAGGGGTGCGGCCCCGCCAGCACGTTCTCGAACAGGGCGCAGTCGGCCACGGTGCGGGCCAGCGGTCCGCAGTGGCAGAACTGATCGAGATTGAACGGCGGCTCCACCGGCACCCGCCCGAACGGAGGCTTAAATCCGACCACGCCGTTGAATGAGGCCGGGATCCGGATCGAACCGCCGATGTCCGAGCCACTGGCAAGCAGCGACGTTCCCGCCGCCAGCGACGCCCCCGAGCCGCCCGACGATCCGCCCACACCGAACTCGGGGTTCCAGGGGTTGCGGGTCACTCCCCACAATCGGGAGTGGGTGAACCCGGCACACGAGAACTCCGGCGTGGTGGAGCGGGCATGGATGATGCCGCCGGCCCCCATGATCCGCTCGGCCACGGCGGTGGTCGTATGGCCGATGTCGTCCTTGTGCATCAAGGAGCCCAGCGACAACGGCTCGCCGGCGATCGACTCCTCGTCCTTGAGCGCTACCGGCAGCCCTTCCAGCGGCCGCGGCGGCTCACCGTTGCCGGCGTAGCGGGCCTCGGCCTGCTTGGCCTGGTCACGGGCGCGATCGTCGTAGCGATAACAGAAGGCGTTTACCGTCGGCTCCACCTGCTCGGCCCGCTCGAGTACCGCGTCCATCAGCTCGACCGGGGAGAGCTCGCGCGAGACAAACATCTCCCGCGCCCGGGTCGCCGAGAGGTAATGCAGCTCCGTCATCTATCGCTCCTTTGTGAACGTTCGACCAGGCGCTCTCCCAGGAGGTTGAACGCCACCACCACCACGATGATGCAAAGTCCCGCCGCCAGCGACTCGGCCGGATAGCCCTGGAGCACGCCCGGCTGTCCCTCGGACACCATCACGCCCCAGTCCGGCTGGGGCGGCTGGACGCCGAGCCCGATGAACGAGATCGCGGCCAGATCGACCATGGCGTACCCGAACAGGATCGTCCCCTGGGCGACGATCAGCGGCAGCACGTTGGGAACCAGATGTCTCAGGCAGATGAAGAACCCCGAGAAGCCCTGCACCTCGAGTGCGGCGATGTAGGCCTGGTTTCGCTCGCGCAGGGCACCGCTTCGCACCACTCGGGCGACGTACGGCATGTAGGCGACGGCCAGCGCCAGCGACGCCGCGGTCAGGCCGGCGCCGAACACGGCGGCGGCCAGCACGGCCAGCAGAATCCCCGGGAACGCAAACAGAATGTCCAGGCCGGTTGAGGACACCGTGTCGAAGCGGCCGCCCTTCCACGCGGTGGCGATGGCGATCACGGTGCCCAGCACGATCGCAAATGCGACCACCGCCAGCGGCCCGATCAGGGAGGTGCGGGCGCCCACCAAAAGCCGCGAGAACAGGTCGCGGCCCTGTCCGTCGAAGCCCACGAAATGCGACCCGGTCGATCCCACATACGCGTTGGAGAGGTTGACCTGGTTGGGATCAAAGGGCGTCAACATGGGGCCGAACACGGCCACCAACGCCGCCACCACGATGATGGCAAACGACAGGTATCCAAGGAAGCCGGTGCCACGCAGGCCGCGGCTTCCGGCGCGCATCGCCCGGCCCGCTGATGACGGTGGCGAGACGGCGCTCATTCGGCCTTCGCTCCCAGCTTGACCCGCGGATCGAGCAGCGCGTAGAGCAGGTCGACCACGGTGTTGACGATCACGAATGCGGCGACCAGCACGAACGAAATCCCCTGGACGACGGCGAAGTCCTTGGACTGGGCCGCCTGGACGAGGTAGGAACCGAGCCCGTTGAGGCTGAACGCCAGCTCCACCACCGCGTCCAACGCGATCAGCGAGGCGATCGTGAGACCGGCCACGGTGGTGATCGGAATCGCGGCGTTGCGAAGCACATGGCGGCGGATGATGGCCGAGGACTTGATCCCTCGGCTGACCGCCGTTTGGACGTGCTCATGCTGCATCTCCTCCCGCACCGAGGTACGCGTCACCCTCGCGACCAGCGCCATCGACGAGATTCCCAGCGCGATCGCCGGCAGCGTCAGGTGCTTGAACTGATCGAAGGCCCCCACCCCGTTGCCCTGGGTCGGGAACCACCCCAGGTTGACGGCAAACACGCTCACCAGCACGATCGCGGCCACGAACGAAGGGATCGCCGCCGCCACAGTGGACGTGATCACAACGCCGGTGTCGGTGACGCCGGGACGCAGTCCACCGATCAGCCCCAGCCCCACGCCGATCAGGATGATCAGAAACGACGCGTACAGCACCAGCTCGAGCGTGGTGCCGATGCGCGACGCGACCAGGGTCGAGACGTCCTCCCGGTGGATGATCGAGTACCCCAGGTCACCGTGCAGCACGCCCTTGAGGTACTCGAAGTAGCGAACGAAGAAGGGCTGGTCGAGGTGGTAGCGATGCTCGAGCACCGCGATCGCCTCCGGCGGCAGCGCGCGGCCGCCGGAGAGCGTTGCCAGAGGATTTCCCGGCGCGACATACAGCGCACTGAAGATCACGAAGCTCGATACCAGCAACGCCGCAATCAACATCAAGAAGCGGCGCAGGAGGAACCGCGCCATGCTCAGCCGCTCGCCCCCAGCTGGGCAGCAAACCAGGGCGCGAACATGTAGGAGAAGGTCACCGGAGGTCCGGTGATCGCCTTGTTCATGATCAGGATCGTGTCAGGAACAGTGATCCCGATCCACGGCAGCTGCTGCATGATGAGTGCCTGAGCCGCCACGACCAGCTGTGCCCGCTTGGTGTCGTCGGCGGTGGTGCGGGCCGTCTCCATCAGATGGGTGATCTTCGGGTCACTGAAGTTGTCGTAATTCTGAGAACCGCCGGGAATCACGAAGGTGGAGTAGAGACCGGCCGGATCGGCGAAGTCGGGGTAGTTGACGGTGAAGAAGCCGTCAACCGGTTTGCGGGCGTTGGCATCGATGAAGAAGTTGATGTAGTTGGCCGCCGACACCGAGTGCAGATTGACCTTGAGACCGATCTCCTGGCCCGCAGCCTGCACCGCGATCGCCTCGGTGTTGTTGGTCGGGATCTCACTCGACATGCCCAGCGTGATCGTCTTGCCCTCGGCCCCAGCAGCCTTGATCAGGGCCTTGGCCGCAGGGATGTTGACCTTGGGCTCGGGCAGCGCGTCCCAGCCCTTCTGGAACACCTGCTTGGCATAGCCCCAGGTGCCGGGGTTGGTGATCGTGCGGGGCAGCAGCGCCGCGCCGTGATAGTTGGCATCGATCAGTCCCTGGCGATCGATCGCCAGCGACAACGCCCGTCGTACCCTCACGTCACCCAGGGGCCCCTTGGCGTTCGAGACGATGAAGGCGTCGGAGGCGTACGAGGTGCCCAGGTAGACGTTGACGTTGGAGTTGGTCTTGAGCTGCTCCAGGGTCGAGATCGACAGCGGGTAGCCGCCGCTGATCTCGCCGGACTCGACTCCGGAGGTGAACGCCGAATCGGAGGGGACGCCCTTGAAGTCGATCTCGGACGCCTTCGGCGCGAGCGCCTTGTCCCAGTAATCCGGGTTGGCCACTACCGCCAGCTTGTCACCGACAGCCCAATCCTTGAGCTTGTAGGGGCCGCTGCACATCGCACCGCCGGCCGGGGTGCCGTACTTGGCCCCGGCGGCCTCGGCAAACTTCTTCTCGATGATGAACCCGGGGGTCGAGGACAGCTCGCCCGGCAGCCAGTAGTCGGGCTGCTTGAGCTTGATCGTGACCACCGTCGGGCTGGTCGCCGTGATCGAGGTGACCCGGTTGAAGACTGCGCCATAGAACCCACCGAGTTTGGGATCCATCTGCCGCTGGAGGCTGTACACCACGTCGGCGGAGGTCAGCGGGGTGCCGTCCCAGAACTTGACGCCGCTGTGGAGGGTGAACACGAGCGTCAGCGGGTTGGGGTAGCTGAGAGATGACAACCCGGCCTGCACGGCTCCCGTCGGAGACTGCCGAAGCAGGGTGTCGCACATGGCCGCGGTGGGCGTGTTGTCGGGGTAATCGAAGTCGTAGATCGGATCGATGGTGCCCGTCTCGCGGTAGAGCGCCCACACGATCGGCTGGGTGTACGGGCCGGTCGCGGGAGGCGAGGCTGAAACCAAGCCGGCGGTGGCAGAAGTGGTGGCGTTGGGGGCAGAGCTGGAGCTGGTGGCGGACTTGCCACAGCCCGCGGCCACGACCAGCGCGGCCACACAACTTGCGATCATCAACAGTCGCCGGGTCTTGGTGCTGGTCATCCTGGTGTGCCCTCCAGTCGCCGGTGCCCCGACGGTCGATTCGAATGGGTGACCTTATTTCATATCGTTTCCGCTGTCAATACGAAAACGTTTTGGTACTGTTTGCGCATGTCCCGGCAGGGCTCCGACGGAGATGCGCGAAGACCCACCATACGCGACGTGGCCAGCGCCGCGCGGGTTTCGCTCAGCACGGTGTCGAATGCACTCAACGACCGCGGGGGCGTCAGCCCCGCGACTGCGGAGCGGGTCAAGCAGGCGGCAGACGAACTCGGCTACCGGGCCAACCCCTCGGCGCGGCGGCTGCGCACCGGGCGAACCGGCGCGATCGGACTGGTCTTGCCGACCATCGCCGATCCGGGATACGCGGCCGGCATCTACTACTACTCCCGGTTCACCGGGGCGGCTGCGCAGGCCGCGTTCGCACGCGGATACGCCCTCACGCTGGTGCCGTCGACCGACCCCGCGCAGGAGGCCCGCCGGCTGCCCCTGGACGGAGTGGTGATCGCCGATCCGCCGGCCGATGACGAGGCCTTGCGCACGTTTCGCAGCAGCGGCCTGCCGGTGGTGACCATCGAACCCGATCCCTGCGACGGCGACGATCCCTGGTGGGCGGGCGCCGACACGTTCGCCAACACCCAGACCGTGCTCGACCACCTGGCGGCGTCGGGTAGCCGCCGAATCGCACTGGTCGGGCGCAGCGACCATACCTGGACATCAGAAACCGATCGAGCCTACGAAGACTGGTGTCTCGCACGCGGACAGGAGCCGGTCAAAGTCGAACTCAAGATCACTCACGACGACACCAAGGCTGCGGAGATGATCACACAACTGCTGAGGTCGCCCGAGCCGCCGGACGGGATCTTCGCCGCACCCGAGTGGTTCGCGCTCGCGGCCACACGAGTGGCCCGCTCTCTGGGCCTGCGCGTCCCGCAGGATCTTCGCATCGCCGCCGGGTCGGACGGCGATCGAGCATACGACTCCGACCCGGCCGTGACCGCGCTCGACCTCCACCCCGGGCAGGTGGCGACGGCGGCGATCGAGCTGCTGGTGGCCCGGATCGAGCGCGCCGAGGTGATGCACCCGCGGGTGGTGCACGCCAGCCTGAACGTGCGCGCCTCGACCAATCCTTCCGCGGGTCGCGGCGCACCTCCGTCCTGAGAGTCCATCCCGGAACGAACCGATCCGCGACTCCCGCCGAATGGGTGCCGACAAAGCGGTGGCTACCCGGGTCGCCGCGAGCATCGTCTACCAGGGGAGGACGATATGTTGGATCACGTCGAGACTCAGAACAGCAGGCGCGCGTTCCTGCAGAAAGCCGCGATCGCGGGGGCAGGGGTGGCCGGAATGGCCGCCGTGCTGCCGTCCAACGCGTTTGCTGCAGGCGCCACCCAGACCGACGTCGACATTCTCGGCGCGGCCGAGATCGCCGAGGCACTTGCGGTCACCACCTATACGAACATCATCAACCATGCGCCGTTCTTCAAGCGGCTGGACGTCGACGATCAGGGGTACCTGAAGGCCGCCCGGCAGGAGGAGATGTCGCACTACCTGCTGGAGAAGGGCGCGCTGGGCAACAAGCCCTCGCCGTTCACCGCCTTCTACTACCCCAAGCACATGTTCTCGAACGCCCACGTCACGCTGAACACGCTGACCAGCCTCGAGGACGCATTCATCGCCGCCTACCTGGTCGGCGTGCGCCATTTCTCAACAGCCGACCTACGGGTGACCGCAGCGCGGATCATGGGCATCGAGTCAGACCACCGCACCCTGGCGCGGGTGCTCGGCCCCAGCGTCGCCCACCGCGACGGCGGGCCGGTCGAGAAGATCACCGGCATCCAGGGCGTCGCTGAGAGCGTCGATCCTCCCAACAACAATGGGTACGAGCGCACGCTCGGGCTCACGAACATCAGCGGCGCGGTCGACGCGCTGATGCCGTTCCTCGACAAGACCGCGGCCGGCAAGGCCGGATTCGACACGCACAAGGTGTACAAGTTCCATCCGTTCACCCCGAAGCTGCCGAACAAGCTGGGTGAGTTCCACTCCTTCGCGGGGTGAGCGTCGCCTGAGTGTGGGGCGGTCGTGCCGGGACGTCGGCACGACCGCCCCGCAGCGGTACCATCGAGCGTTGCATGAGCACCCTGATCGCAGCCCATCGCGGGGCCAGCGCCAGATTGGACGACAACTCGCTGGAGGCCTTCACGGCCGCGATTGACCTGGGCGCCGACCTGATCGAGACTGACGTGCGGGCCGACCGAAGCGGCGCCCTCGTCCTGTCCCACGACCGGGTGCAGCCACACCATCGCGCCCCGGTCACCCTCGAGCAACTGGTCGCGCTCGCGGCCGACCGCATCGCCCTCAACCTCGAACTCAAGCAGCGTGGCCTCGAAGCACGAGTGCTGGCCGCGCTGCGACCGCGACCGACAGGGCTGCTGGTGAGCTTCGTTCCTGCCCGGGGCAGTGCGCGAGCTGCGACGGCTGGATGCCGGCATTCGCACGGGGCTGCTGGTGCAGACCGGTCGCGACCCGTTCCGGCGGGCTGCCGCGTGCGGCGCTCAGGCGCTGATCGCCGAGGTCGGGATGATCGATGCCGACCTGTTGCAGGCGGCGGCCTGCACACCCCTCGAGCTGTGGGCGTGGACGGTCAACGACCCGCTCGAGCTGAAGCGGCTACTGGCCGAGCCGTCGATCACCGGGATCATCACCGACGAGCCCGAGCTCGCCCTCCAGCTGCGTGAATAATCGGTGCCAGGCACCAATTATTCACTCGCCTGAACGGTGTGGGGCCGGGGCACATGTAGAGTCTGCGCGATGAACAACGAGGCCTTTATTACGTGTGCGATTACCGGTGCGGGTGCGACCACTGATCGTTCTGACAAGGTGCCGGTGACTCCTGAGCAGATCGCTGACTCGGCGTTGGAGGCGGCTGCTGCGGGTGCTGCGATTGTGCACCTGCATGTGCGTGACCCCGCCACCGGTAAGGGTTCGCGTGATCCTGAGCTTTATCGGCAGGTGGTGGAGCGGATCCGGGCGGCGCGTGGCGATGTGATCATCAACCTGACTGCCGGCATGGGTGGGGATCTGGTGTTGGGTGGGACAGATCGGCCGTTGCCGGTGGATCCTGAGGGCACTGATCTGGTGGGTGCTGAGGAGCGGCTGATCCACGTCGCCCAGCTTTTGCCTGATCTCTGCACGCTTGACTGTGGCAGCATGAACTTCGCCGCGGGCGGTGACTACGTGATGATGAACACCCCCGAGATGTTGATGGCGATGGCCCGGCATGTGCAGGAGCTGGGCGTGAAGCCTGAGCTGGAGGTGTTCGATACCGGTCACCTGGTGATGGTGCACGACATGATTGCCGCCGGGGTGCTGGACACGCCGACGTTGATCCAGCTGTGCACGGGTATCAAATATGGCGCGCCTGCGGATGTTTCGACGGTGATGGCGATGGTTGAGCGGTTGCCGGCCGACGCGGTGTTCTCGGCGTTTGCGATTGGCCGGATGCAGCTGCCGTTTGTGGCGATGGCGGTGCTCGCGGGTGGGAATGTGCGAGTGGGTTGGAGGACAACCTGATGCTGTCTCGCGGGGTGCTTGCCACCAACGGTGAGCTGGTGGAACGAGCGGTCACGATCCTTGAGGGCATGAACGTGCGTGTGCTCCCACCCGAGCAGGTGCGCACGAAGCTCGGGCTCGACCGGCCGTGACCCGGGTCGCGTTGCTGGGCGGCGGCGTGATCGGTGGTGGCTGGGCGGCCCGGTTGATGTTGAGCGGGTGGGACGTGGCCATGTACGACCCCAACCCCGCCGCGCGCGCCGGCGTCGAGGTGATGCTTGAGAACGCGCGACGTGCCGATCGTCGGCTGTCGATGGCACCGCCGGTGCCAGAGGGCACGCTGACGATGGTCTCGACGGTGGAAGCAGCGGTGGCCGACGCCGACCTGGTGGTTGAGAGCGCGCCGGAGCGGGAGGAGATCAAGCGTGAGCTCTTGGCTGCGGCCGATCAGGCCGCGCCGTCTCACGCGGTGATCACGTCGTCGACGTCGGGTCTTTTGCCGTCGCGGATCTCGGCCGACATGCAAAACCCCCAGCGGTTCTGCGTGGCCCATCCGTTCAACCCCGTGTATCTGCTGCCGCTGGTGGAGCTTTGCGGATGCACCCAGACGTCTCCGGCCACGATCACGCGGGCGGCGGAGCTGCTATCGGCGGTCGGCATGTCGCCTTTGCATGTCCGTACCGAGATCGATGGGTTCATCGCTGATCGGCTGATGGAGGCGATGTGGCGCGAGGCGCTGTGGCTGGTGAACGATGACGTTGCCACCGCGGCCGAGGTGGACGAGGCGATCCGTCTTGGCCCTGGCCTGAGATGGGCATTCATGGGTCCGTTTATGACCTATCGGATCGCCGGCGGCGAGGACGGCATGCGCCACTTTCTGGCCCAGTTCGGGCCGTCGCTGCAGTGGCCCTGGACGAAACTTACCGACGTGCCAGAGCTGACGGACGAGCTGATCGAAAAGATCGTGACCCAATCCCAGGTGGATTCGCCTGGGGCGTCCACCACCGAGCTGGAGCGGGTGCGCGACGACTGCCTGGTGGACGTGTTGCTGGCGCTTCGATCAAACGGCGTGGGTGCCGGCGAGTCGCTGGCGCGGGCTGAGGGCGCGCTGGTCGACCGTGCCCACCCGCGGGTGATGGCTGACAGCGACGACCTGTCGCAACCGCTGGTGCTACACCGCGCGCGGGTGCGGCCCGACTGGGTCGACTACAACGGCCACGCCCACGAGAGCCGCTACCTCCAGATGTTCGGCGACGCGTCCGATGCACTGCTGGCCTACCTCGGCATCGACGCCGACTACCGCGCCTCCACCGGCAGCTATTTCACAGCCGAGACGCATCTCAGCCACCTGCGGGCGGTGACCGCCGGCGAGCAACTCGAGATCTCCACCCAGGTGCTCGGCTGCGACCCCAAACGGCTGCACATCTACCACCGCATGATCGACCCCGCCGCGGGTGACGAAGTAGCCACCGCCGAGCACATGTACCTCCACGTAGACGCACTCTCGGGCCGCGTCGGCCCCGCCGCGAACGATGTCCTGGCGCGGGTCGAGCGGATCGCGGCGGCACAGTCGGGATTGCCCCGGCCGGGGCTTGCGGGGCGTCGCATCGGGCTTTCGAGCGGCCCGTGAGCGGCCCACCGCTGGGGTTCACGTTCGACTTCAACGGGACGCTCTCCGACGACGAGCCGATCATGTACGCCGTCTTCGCCGATCTGTTCGCGGGCCTCGGACGGCCACTGTCGGAAGCCGACTACCGAGATCAGCTGGCGGGCCTCAGCGACGAGGCCATCATCTCGAGCTGGATGGGTGACCGCGACGACCTGCCCGAGCTGGTCGCCCAGCGGGTGGCGGCGTACCGAGCCCGGGTGGGCGACGGCTCCACCGTCTCGGCCGACGTGCGCGCCGCCGTGCGGCTGGCGGCCGACCGCGTGCCGCTGGCGGTGGTTTCCGGCGCCACCGCCGCCGAGATCCAGCCGGTACTGGCAGCCGCCGGGCTCACCGAGGCGTTCGCGGGAGTGATCTCGGCGGACGATGTCGCCCACGGCAAGCCGCATCCGGACGGATACCTGCAGGCGCTGCGACTGCTGGGCGGCGCGGATATCGATCCTGCACGAGTGGTGGCGTTTGAGGACACCGAGGCCGGAGTCGCCTCGGCAACCGCAGCGGGATTGACCTGTATCGCCGTCGCCGGCACCCATCCGCACGAGCGGCTCGGCTCGGCCCAGCGGATCGTCGAGCGCATCGATTCTGCGCTGATCGAGGAACTGCTGGCCTCCACGCTCGGCGCGTAGGTGTGGAATGCTGACGAGCCGCACGAGGCGCCATGAGCCGAACGCGACGGAGTTCTGCGAGGAAGGCAGCCTTGAGATCACCTCCCCCGCTCGACGATAACTCGGGCGCGATTCCCCTCGCCGGGAGCCGTTCCGTCTTTCCGTCACCTTGGGGGTTCAATGTCGCGCGTTCGAGACCTGTCAATCGGCATGAAGCTGTACGCAGGCTTCGGCGTGATCATTCTGCTGCTCGCGGTGACCGGCGGCGTCGCCCTGTGGGGTTCATCCAGCCAGGTCACGGCCACCAAGACGGTGATCGACCTGGAGAAGGTCAGCGAAGGGATGGGGCAGGCCCGCTACGACATCGCCGACATGAACGGCTGGCAGACCGCATACGCCTTCGACATCCAGCGCAACCGGGCGGCCGGCCGGCACGTCGGTGATCAGCGCGCTGGCTTCGCGCCGCGCATTCCTGGCCGCTGTCGGCCACGTCAAGCGCGACCTGGCCCAACTCGACGCAATCTCTACGGTGGTGCCGGTGAGCGGCGCTGTGGCGGCGGCCGGCCGCGGGGTCGACGCGTTCACCAGCGTCGACGGGCAGATCATGGCGCTCTACACCCGTAACACCACCCGCTCGAACGCGGCCGCGACAGCGCTGGTGCTGGCCAAGGAGATCACGATCTACAACCAGATCGCGGCCGCCGTCGAACACATTCGCACAGCCCTGAACGCAGCCTCCACCATGGCGAGCTCCAAAGCCGACGATGCCGCCGGCCTCACCACCGAGCTGGTGATCGGCGCCGTGCTGATCGCGCTGATCTCAGCGATCGCAATCGCGTATCGTGATCGCCCGATCGATGACGCGCGGAGTCGCCCCGGTGCTTGATCGCCTGAGGATGCTGCGCGAGAACTGCGCCACGGAACTGCGGGCGGGGCTCCAGGCCATGTCTCAAGGCGACCTCACGGTTCGGGTGACCCCGGTGACGCCGCTGATCCCGGATCCCGCAAAAGACGAGATTGGCCGGATCGCCGCCGAGGTGAACGCCATTCGCGAGGCGACGGTCGCCTCCGTCGAGGCCTACAACCAGTCGTGCGTCGAACTCTCCCGGGTCGTGTCCGACGTCTCCAGCCAGGCCTCGACCATCAGCGCCGCCTCTGAGGAGATGGCGTCCAACTCCGAGGAGACCGGTCGCACCGTCAACGAGATCGCCGAGGCGATCGGCGAGGTGGCCGCCGGCGCCGAGCGCCAGGCCCGGATGGTGGAGGAAGCACGCACCAACACCGACGCCACTCGCAGCTCCGCACAGGAGGCCCGCGGAGTGGCCGAGCAGGGCGCCAGTGCCGCATTCGAGGCGGCCGAGGCGATGGTGTCGGTGAACGAGTCGGCCGGCCGCGTGACCGAGGCGATTCGCGCCCTGGCGGCCAAGTCCGAGCAGATCGGAGGCATCGTCGGCACGATCACGGGGCTGGCCGATCAGACCAACCTGCTGGCGCTCAACGCGGCGATCGAAGCCGCCCGCGCCGGCGAGCAGGGCCGCGGGTTTGCGGTCGTCGCCGAGGAGGTGCGCAAACTGGCCGAGCAGTCTCAGGAGGCGTCCACCACCATCGCCGGGCTGATCACCGAGATCCAGACGGAGACCGAGCAGGTGGTGACAGTGGTCGAAGAGGCCGCCGAGCGCACCGAACATGGCACCGAGGTGGTGGAGCGCACGCGCCAGGCGTTCACCGCGATCGACGGTGCCGTGCAGAACTTCGACCAGCAGATCACCGAGATCGCACATGTCACCTCGGAGGTCGCAACCGTGGCCGAGCAGGCCAGCGCATCCACCGAGGAGATCTACGCCTCCACCCAGCAGACGTCAGTCGGCTCCGAGCAGCTCTCCCGCGCCGCCGAGGACTTGGCGGTCACCGCCGGCCGCCTCGAGGAGCTCGTCCTGCGCTTCAAGACCCTGGCGTGAATAACGGTGCCTGGCACCGTTATTCACCACCGACACTGCGGCATGAATAATTGGTGCCTGGCACCTTTTATTCACGGGCCCAGATTGCGAGTTGGGCGTAGTTTTGGTCTGACTGGGGCGGGTCGGTGTAGACGCGGCGCAGGTTCGGGTCGGCGTCCAGCTGCCGCACCAGTTGCGGTGATGCGCGCTTGAGGTCGACGGCCACGTCGGTGACATGCCAGCGGTCGAGGATCGTCTGCCGCTCGGCCCGCGAGGTGGCGGGGTCGAGGAACGTGGTGACGTCTCTGCGCCGCTGCCGCGGCTGATCGCGGCGCTCCGACTGGCTGTGATAACTCGAGACCGCGGCGGCGTACACGGGCGCGCCGCCGACCAACTCGAAGGCAATCCCCGAGAACCAGTTCACGGGCGTGGCGGCAAACGGCGCCAGCACCACCGGCAACGGCCGGCCGCGTGAGCGCAGGTAGTCGAGCGCTCCCGGGGTGATCTGGTCGCCCACAAACGGCTGACCCCGGCCGTAGACGAACGACCCAGCCATGGCGTGGGCGTGCACCGAGATCGAGCCGGCCAGCACCGCCGCCCCCAGCAGCACCGCCAGCGCCAGGCTGGGAGCCGAACCACGCCCCTCGTTGTACTCGTGTGACGGCCGCCGGCGGCGGCGAGCGTGAGCGATCGCCTGCACCGCGGCGGCAATCAGCACCAGCGCTCCCAGGCTCGAGATCGCGGTGGCGGTGTTGCCGTACAGCAGATGCGTTCGCTGCAACACCAGCGATGCGATCGCGGTGATCCCGATCGCCAGCACTGCGTTTCGGGAGCGGGCCACGAGCACGATCGCCGGCCCCAGCACGTACGGCCACGGCAACATCTCCCAGTAGCGCTGGGCCTGCCCCGCGCCGACCACCGCGCCGAGCGCCGGCGCCACCCCGGGGAGGGTGCAGATCAGATACACCACTGCGGTCAGCAGCGCCAGGATGCCGAGCGGGGTGCGCGGCCGGCGCACCGCCCAGATCACCGCCACCAGCGCCAGCACCGACTCGGCCCGGTGATTGAAGATCTGGAAGCCCGAGAGCGCGATCCGGTGTCCGTGAAAGGACACGAACGAGCCCGCGGGCACCGGCACGGGCGGACTCGGACCAGACCCACGTACGGCGGTCAGGTAGACCACCGCGATCACCAGCATGCTGGCCACCGCCGAGGCGATCGTGGAGCGCCAGAGCTCGGGGTTGAACACCGCCACGACCACCAGTGCCAAAAGCAGCGGAGGCAGGTAGGTGAGGTGACAGAATGCGATCACCAGCACGCCCGCGACCAGCAGGCCCTCGGCCACAGGCGAAGGCAAGCCGACCTGCTCCAGCACCAGCAACAACACTGCCGGCAGCACCACCAGCGTGACGTAGTAGCGCGGCTGCTGGCCGGTGCTGATGATCTGCTGGCCGGTGATCGAGACCGACAGGGCAAGCACCGCAGTGATCACTCCCGAGAGCCGGCCGGCCACCCTGCAGCCGACCGCATAGGCCACGATCGGCACCATCAGCCCGAACAGCGCGGCCAGATCGGCATAGCCCACCGACACGTCCAGGCCGGCGATGCGAATGGCAGCGGCCTCGGGCAGATGCAGCAGGGGAAACGCGTACCCGGCGTGGGGATGGCCGTCCAGGAACTGCCAGATGTTTCGCTCGTCCGGGCGAGACAGCGTCAGCAGCTTTCGGATCACTCCGGCGTGGAACAGCGCGTCGCCGATCAGAAGCGACTGCCATTGCCACCCCAGCACCGCACCCAGGGCACCGAGGATCACCATCGCCGCGGAGTCCACCAGGGGTGGGGCGCCGAGTGGCGGACGCGCGGCCAGACACAGCGCGGCCACGATCCCGACCACCACCGCCACGGCGTCGAACGGGATGCCCACCAACAGGCCGACACCGCCGGGAACGATCCACACCACCACTCCCAGCAGCGGAACCAGCCCCCACGCCGTTACCGGCCCGCGATCCTCGTCCAGCGCCAGGGCGCCGGCCAGCGCCCATCCCGGCACCAGGATCGCGACCCCGCCGGCGAGCATCATCTCGAGGTTGTCCGGCACGATCCCAGCCAGCGCTCTGGTCGCGGCGGCGGCCACGCCGAGCGCCGCCAGCGCGATCAAAAACCGCACAACGAAGCGCCTCCTCAAAGGTGCATTCACCAGGGACATTCGCCGTAGCCTACGGTCTCCGATCTAGGCTGAGTCGATGCACATCACATTCCTGGGCCACGCGACGGTGGTGATCGAGCTGGACGGCGTGCGACTGGTGACCGATCCCATCCTGCGCACGCGGGTCGCGCACCTGCGCCGCCACCCGGTGCTGGCCGCAGCCGCCGTCGATGACCTGGACGCGGTGCTGCTCTCCCACGCCCACGGCGATCACCTCGATCCGCCCTCGATCCGTAAGCTGCCGGGACAGCCGCTGGTGATCGCCCCGGCCGGTCTGGGGGCCATGCTTGCCCGCCGTCGGGTGGCGCACGTCAGCGAGATCGAGGTGGGCGACACGATCACGGTCGGGGCGCTCGCGATCACCGCCTTCGAAGCCGACCACGACGGCCGCCGCACGCCGGTTGCGACCACCCGGGCGGCAGCGCTGGGCTACCTCGTGCGCGGCTCGCAGTCGGTGTACTTCGCCGGGGACACGGGGCTTCACGACGACATGGCCGCACTCGCCGGCGAGGCGATCGACGTCGCGCTGGTGCCGGTGGCCGGCTGGGGCCCGACACTCGGCCCCGGTCACATGGATCCTCGCCAGGCGGCCTCCGCGCTGGCGCTGATGCGGCCGAAGGTGGCGATCCCGATCCACTGGGGCACGCTCGCCCCGATCGGCTCCAAACCGCCCACCTCGGCACCGGCACACGAGTTCGTGGCCGCGGCCGCGGAGCTGGCACCGGACGTCCGCTGCGTGGTACTCGAACCCGGCGAGGGGTCAGCTCTTTAGCTCGCTCAGGTGCAGGCTTTTGTCCTCGTGCCGCCAGATCAGCGCGCACACCGAGCCGACCGCGATGGTGGGGATGAAGGTCAGCACGCGGTAGAGCAGCACCGCGGTCACCACCCCGGTGCGGCCGCCGCCGAACCCGACCAGGGCGGCGGTCATGCCCAGCTCGGTCACGCCCAGGCCGCCCGGCGTGATCGGCACCGACGCCAGCAGCCGGGTGAACGACCAGGCGGCCAGCGCCTCGAGCGTCGAGATGTCCGACACCCCGACGCTGTCCAAGCAGGTGACCAGCACCCCGAACAGGGTCAGCTGGTTGACCAGCGAGGCCATGGTGAGCACGTGCCAGCGGCTGGAGACGACGTCGATCGTCTCGTGCCGCAGGCGCACCAGCCGCGCGCCCCAGTCCTGGGCCGGCCCTCGCCGCACCAGCTTCAGAATCGCTGTCACCACCCGCCCCGCCCACTCACCGACTCGGTGGGCGGCAGAATCTGCCCGCATCGCAAGCACCAGCGCGACGATGATCACCACCAGCGCCACGGTGGCGATCACGCTCGCGATCAGCAGGTAGCTGTTTCCATGCGAAGGGCCCAGCGCCGCCACCGACGCAATCGGGATGATCACGTTCAGCGTCTGGTTCCAGAGAGTCACCAGCACCAGACCGGCGGTGATCGCCTGACCGCGGAACTTCCACCCCGAGAGCATCTTCACCTGGGTCGCGATGCCGACGGCCTCGCCCAAGCGGCAACACGGTCGTAAACAGCGTCGTCGTCTGGGTCATCAGCATCGCCCGCCGGTACGACAGCCCCGGCACCGCCGCCATCCACGGCGGGCCGGACGTGGCCACGTTGGCGATCACCGACAGCAGGATCACGCCCCAGTCGGTCAACCCCAGCCCGACAGCGGCTTCCCACACAGCCTCGTAGCTCGCGATCTGCGGCAGGATGGCGACGAAGATCGCCACCACCACGATCAGGCCGAAGGCCGGCCCAATCGCCTTCCGCAAGCGCCTCCGCCAAACGTCGGAGTGTGGGGGCTCGGGCTCGGTCACACCGCGGCGGATACCCGCCCGGCTCAGTCGTCACGGCGCCCGGAGCGACCGGCGCCGAACGCCAGCTGCAGCACCATGTTGGCGATCCAGACCACGAAGGTGACCTCGGCCACGGACACGAAACCGCCCACGTCGATCCCCGAGACCAGGCCGGCGGTGATCGCAACCATCAGCATGTTGATCAGAAACGTGACCAGGCCAAAGGTGATGATCCGAAACGGCAGGCCGATCAGCATCAGCATCGGCTTGACGAAGATGTTGAGCAGGCCGAACACCGCTGCCGCCAGCACCAGCGCGCCGGTGCCGGTGGCCGATGCACTGCCCACGACTGTGATCGCCACCCACAGGGCGAAGAAGTTCAGGATCCACGCGACCAGGAGTTGGCGGATAAGAGTCATAGCTTGGGATTCAGGGTATCAGCGGACACGGACACGAAAAACACGTGAAGGCCCCCGGCAGCAGCGCCGGAGGCCTTCACAAACCACGTGGCTCAGGCCGAAAGGGCCTTCGCCTTGAGAGCGTTGTACTCGTCCTGCGTGATGGCACCGGAGTCGAGCAGGCCCTTGG
Organism: uncultured Actinomycetes bacterium; assembly: GCA_963811675.1. Classification (GTDB taxonomy): domain Bacteria; phylum Actinomycetota; class Thermoleophilia; order Gaiellales; family JAICJC01; genus CAVPTL01. Next base: position 113,084 of record CAWESH010000009.1, read on the forward strand.
CCTTCTCGATCTCGGCGGCCGAGCCACTGCTGGACACGTCCCGCACGTAGGTGTCGAACTGCTGCTGCGACTGCTTGGCGCTTTCGACCTGCCGCTTCGCCATCGCCTCGGAGTTCGTGATCATGTAGGCGAGCAAGCCGATCAGCGGTGCGACCAACAGAAAGATCAGCCACAACGCCTTCTTGCCACCGGATGCATCGTGTCGCCGGAAGACATCGACGATCACGTAAAACAGCATCATGAAATAGATGACCATGAAGAAAAGAACGAGCAAACTCCAGAGGAATTCACCCAAACTAAAGAGCACCATCCAGCAATCCTTTCAGGAGACAACAGGAACCTTGGAACCTATGAAGACTACCGCAGACATTCCGGAAAAAGATGTCTGGCGAGGGTTCGTCATTTGCCGCAGGACTCCTTCCAGCCCGAAGAATGAAGTCGGCCGTGCTACCTTGGCGTGATGACCGCCACGCCCGCGCGAAAACACATGATCCTCATCCCCGGCGGGGAGTTCGCGATGGGCAGCGAGCACTTCTACCCCGAGGAGCAGCCGGTGCGGCGCGTCCACACCGACAGCTTCTGGATGGACGAGCACCCCGTCACCGTGGCGGAGTTCCGGCGCTTCGTGAACGACACCGGATACGTCACGCTGGCCGAGAAAGCCCCCCAAGCCGACCAGTACCCCGACGCCGACCCCGACCTGCTGGTGCCCGGCTCGCTGATCTTCCGAAAGACCGCCGGGCCGGTCGACCTGCAGGTGTGGGCGAACTGGTGGGCGTGGACGCCGGGGGCCTGCTGGCGCCACCCCGAAGGCCCGGGGTCGAACGTGGGCGGCCGGGAGCGGCATCCGGTCACACACGTCGCCTACGAGGACGTCGAGGCGTTCGCCGAGTGGGCGGATGCTGAGCTCCCGACCGAGGCCGAATGGGAGCGCGCGGCCCGCGGCGGGCTGGACGGCGCCACCTACACCTGGGGCGAGGAGTTCGCCCCCAAGGGCCGGATGATGGCCAACACCTGGCAGGGCGAGTTCCCCTGGCAGAACCTGCTCACCGACCGGTACGAGGGCACCTCGCCGGTGAAGACCTATCCGCCCAACGGCTACGGGCTGCACGACATGGCCGGGAACGTGTGGGAGTGGACGACCGACTACTTCACGCAGCCGCCCGACGCCACCGAGAATCCGTGCTGCGTGCCGTCCAACCCGCGGGTGGTCACGCCGCCGGAGGCGGCCGAGGGCGCCGATCCCGTCGATGCCCACATCCCGCGGCGGGTGATCAAGGGCGGGTCACACCTGTGCGCGCCCAACTACTGCCTGCGGTACCGGCCGGCAGCGCGTCAGGGCGAGGCTGTGGACACCTCGACCCAGCACATCGGCTTTCGCCTGATCGTCCGGGCGTAGGGCGTAGCCGGTTTACCAGTTGACGCGAGTCTGGGTGACGCCGAAGTCGTTGCCCGGCTGCGGCACGTTGGCCAGCTTGTAGCGCGATCCTCCGAATCCCAGGATGGGAGCGAAGATCGGCGTCAGCGTGACCAGACCGACCCCAAACCAGCCGCTGCGGTCGAAGTCGTCGGCCAGCTCCACGCACACGATCACATAGATGATCCCGCCGACGTAGGGAATCAGCCAGAACACCAGGTACCAGCCGGGCTTGTGCACCACCTTGAGCAGCATGTACATGTTGTAGAACGGCACCAGCGCCACCCAGCCCGACCTGCCGGCCTTGTGGAAAATGCCCCACATCGACGCCACCAGCAGCACCGGAATCGCCAGGAACAGCAGGAATGTGATGATCGCCATGGGCGTGCCTCCTCGATCCGCACAAACGCGGACATCTCGATGCTAATCAGTCGGCCGGACACCCGCGAAACTTGAGGTCACAGGCGGTCTTCGCGGCGGATCTGGCGAAACCTCGAAACCACGCGGTGGTGAGGTCGCCCGGGGCGACATCCAGCGCGTACACCCCACGCTGCTCCAGCAGTGCGGCGGCCAGCCTGCGGCGCTGCAGCATGGCCGCGGCGGTGCCGCGCCGATACAGCGTGTCCTCGTCCACCACCGGCACCGCCGCCTGCTCGATCAGGGTCTGGTCGATCACCGATGCGAACACCACCCGGTGTCGCCGCGCGAGCGTGCCCAGCCGTACCGCCAGCAGCGGATCGGCCTCGACGTAGTGCAGATCGGAGAAGATCACGATCAGCGAGCGGGTGCCGGCCACCCGCGCCAGCGATGCCAGCGCTCCGGCCCAGTCAGGTTCCTCCACCCCGGCTTCGAGCGCCGCCAGCGTCTCGACCACTCGCCGCATCTGCCCTGGCCGCGCCGCCGGGCCGAGTGCCGCCTCGAGGCTGCGGCGAAAGGTGATCACGCCGACCGCGTCGTCGAACTCGCGGGCGACCGCTGCGAGCATCACGCAGGCGTTCACCGCCCGGTCGATCTTGGCCAGGCCGGCGCCGCCCGAGCCGGCCATCAGACGGCCGGCCTCGACCGCCAGCAGCAGCGATTGCCGCCGCTCCGGCTGCATGTTCTGCACCACCGGGCGGCCGCGCCGAGCGGTCGCCTTCCACGAGATGCGGCGAAACTCGTCGCCGGGCACGTACGCTCGCAGGCTCTCGAACTCGCGTCCCCGATCGCCGGTGCGGGCGACTCGCAGGCCGCCCGCGCGACGACCGGCAGGCAGCAGGCGCTCGTCGCGCAGCTGCAGCACGTCGGGCCAGGTGACGCCGGTCCAGGCCGTCTCCGGGAAGCGACGCTGGCTGAAACAAAAGCCGCGCGGCCCCAGCACCCGCGCGCCCACCCGGGCGAACTCTGTCGGCCCCCTCCGGCGCGGCACCAGCTCCAGCGCCAGCTCGCGCTGCTCGCCCGGTTCCATGCTCAGGTGGTGCTCAACCGGGGCCAGCGTGGCTGTCGGCGTGGGCGCGTCGGCCAGCTCGACGGTCACCGCCCGTTGGGCAGGCGATGTCACCACCAGCGAGACGGCGTTGACCCGGCCGACCGAGAACGGCCCGGCCTGGGGGCGCTCGATCTCAAGCGGTGTGACCCGGGCCTGCCACCAGTCCAGCGCGAGCACCACCAGCGCAGCGGCCGTGGCGATCACGAACACCACTCCGGCGAGGCCCAGCGGCGCGGCCACGGCGACAGCGATGGCGGCAGCCAGGAACGGCAGGAGGCCGCGGCGGGTGATCATCGCGGAACGGTCACGGCCTCGAGCGCAGCGGCGATCACATCGTCGCTGGAACGCCCACCCAGCTCGGACTCGGCCGACAGCACGATCCGGTGTCGCAGCACCGCCGGCGCCAGGCTCTGAACGTCGTCGGGCGTGATGTAGTCACCGCCGTTGGCGGCGGCCATCACCCGGGCCGCCAGCAGCAGGCCGATCGAGCCGCGCGGGCTGGGACCGAACACGACGTCTTCGCACACCCGCAGCCACTGCGAGATGCCCGCGATGTAGGTGACCACCTGCTCGCTGACCGTGACCGCCTGGGCCTGGGCACGCAGCGCGGGCAGCTGGGAGGGATCCAGGATCGTGGGCACCTCGATCGCGTCCAGGTCGCGCGAGCGGAAGCCGATCTCGTGCCGGCGCACGATCTCGCGCTCGGCGTCCAGATCGGGGTAGCCGACCTGGAGCTTGAACAGGAACCGGTCGAGCTGGGCTTCCGGTAGCGGGTAGGTGCCTTCGAACTCGATCGGGTTCTCGGTTGCGCACACGATGAACGGCCGCGGCAGCGGCAGCGTCTCGCCCTCGATCGTGACCTGGCCCTCCTCCATCGCTTCCAGCAGGGCGGCCTGAGTCTTGGGCGGGGTGCGGTTGATCTCGTCGGCCAGCACCATCGACGCGAACACCGGCCCCTTGCGCAGCTCAAAGCGGCCCTCGTTCTGCAGGAACACCATGGTGCCGGTGAGGTCTGCGGGCATCAGGTCGGGCGTGAACTGGATGCGGGCGTAGTCGAGTCCGGTGGCCCGTGCCAGCGCCCGCACCAGCAGCGTCTTGGCGGTGCCGGGCGGGCCCTCGATCAGCACGTGTGATTCGAGCACGAGCGCCGCCAGCACGGCGTCGACCGCCTCCTCGTTTCCCACAACGACACGGGCGAGTGCTTCCCGCCCGCTCTGAAACAGCTCTTGGATCGTCATGGCTGGCTCCTTTCGACCTGTTCCAGTTCGTGCCAGGCGGTCACCGCCGCATTGGCATCGGCAGCGGCGCGCAGACGCTCCAGCTGCGGTTTGGCGAGGTGCGCCCGCGCTCCCATGCGCCGCTCGCTGGCGTCCGCCAGGGCCTTGGTGACCGTGCCGACGTGATGCCCGCGAGCGTACAGCGCGGCCAGGCTCGGTGCGAGCGCCAGATCGTCGCTGGGGTCAACAGTGGGGTCAGGCCACACCGGCCCCGGCCGGCGCAGCATCGCCGCCACCAGCATCAGCACCGCCAACGCCCCCTCGATCGCCAGCAGGGTCGCGACCGGTGGCAGGTAGGCAAGCGCGTTGAGGTGCCCGGCGCCGCTCTGGTGGTAGCGATCGAAGCTGGCCGAGCCGCCCGCTGCCGATGCCAGCGGCAGCACGATCGGCAGCGCGGTCGGGACCACGCGCTGGTTTGTGAGCCAGCACCGGATCGGTGAAGAACCACACACTCCCCCGCCCCACCGGAATCACCGCGGAGGCAGCTCCAAACCCGGTCGCGGCCAGAATCCGGCCTGAACCTGGCCCGGTCGCCGACCGCACCACCCAGGCGGGAGGCGTCGCGTCGGGGAACGTCGCGTCGGCCGCGGCCAGGTTGGTGACCGTGCCGCCGGCCTGATAGCGGATCCCCAGCGCTTGGGTGAACGGGTCAGGCGTATCGGACGCGTACACCAAGGTGGCGCCGTTTCGCAGCGCCCGCATCCACGAATCCGCCTCGTCGTGAGACACACCGTACGGCTCCACCACCACCGTCAGCCCGTGGCTTGCGAGGGTGGGCTGATCGCTCTCGTGAACGGCGATACCGGCCTCCCGCAGGCCCGCGCCCAACCCCGAAAGCCCGGTCGGGCCACGACCCGACAGCTGATAGGGCGGCCCGACGTCATCCGACGTCGGGCGCAGCGCCCACAGGCCCACTGCCAGCACCGCCAGCAGCACCACCACCAGTGTCCGGTCGCTACGGATACTCACGCCAGCACCGCATCGGCAAGCACTGCCACCCGCTCCACGTCGCCGGCGGCCGCCGGCACCGACCCGTACACGCGCCCCTCGAACAGTCGCGTGCACTCGGCCAGCGCGGCACCGGGATCCGAGCTGGGGTCGAGCCGGCGCACGAACGCCCAGTTGCTGCGGCCCGGCTGGAACCGCCATCCGCGGCGGCTGCCAAGCTCGTGCAGGAGCGCGATGTAGAGCGCTCGCAACGCTTCCCGCGGGTCGCTGCGGGCCATCTCCAGAGCGCGGCTGCGGGCCTGGTCGAACGGCGACTGGGGCTGTGCCCGCGCGACCGCCGCCCGCGGCGCCGCTGCGGCGCCCGGTCGCCACCGGTGTGCGGCACGAACGAGTAGCACCACCACCCCGACCACGATCGCCACCAGCACCATCCAGGTCACCAGCCTGGCGAGATTGCCGCCGCCGAACGAGAACGCGGGGTTGGGCAGATGGTCGGCCAGCCAGCCGGCCAGCCGGTCGAGCTGGCGCGAGAACCAGTTACCGTCGGAGTGCTTGACACCGACCGCATCGACGCGCGGCCCGGCGGGCGGCTGCCAGCTGCGGCTCGGTGGCGCGGGCCGCGGCGGCTGTCCGCGCCAGCTGGTCGGCGGCCTGGAGCACCTAGCGCTCCGCCCCAGAGGTCTCTTGCGATTGTGCGGCTGCAAATCGTCTCCTGGCGGTGTCCTCGGGCGTCCCGATATTTACGATATCGGGACGCCCTGCGTCCTTGCCACGCTCGATTTTCGCTCGCCCGATCATCAAGGAACCTCTGAGACGGAGCACTACAAATCTTCGACGGCGGCCAGGATGTCGGTGCCGTCGTGGCGCAGACGCAGGTCGAAGTACAGGAGCGCGCTGATCAGAGCGGCCACCGGTGCCACCAGCAGCGACACCGCCGAGGTGGTGAGCACGCTCACCAGTACGCTCGATCCGCCCAGACCGGTGACCGCCAGCGTCAACGTCAACGTGGCGGCACCGACCAGCACCTGCGCCAGCAGCAGGATGCCGAACACCCGCCACCAGGAATGCTTGACCAACTGGCGGCTGCGGCCCATTGCCCGGCCGTAGCGCGTGTCTTCCAGCACCACCACCTGAGCGGCGAAGGCAAACCAGACATACACCAGCACTGCCGGAAACCCGCCCAGCGCCGCACTTCCGATCACGGCCGCCATCACCATCACCATGGTGGCGATCAACGGCAGAATCATCCGACCCATCCGCCGCCACACCGACCCGATCGTGATCGATCGGCCCAGCGCCATGTCGCCCACCACGATCGCAGCGACGGCCGGAGTCAACAGTGACACGAATACCTCCAGCCCCAGCGAGACCACCAGCAGCGGATTGCCGGTGGTGCCCTCGCCGGCAATCCCTCGCACCAGCGCGACCGGGACGACCATCACCGCGATCGACCCCACGATCGTCCAGAAATGGGAGCGGTAGACGGTGAACGCGCCGTCGAAGATGGCGCCGAGATCCATCGGGCCGGCGGCTGCCGGGGACGCGTTGGGGCGCTGTTCGATCATGTCTTCAGCCTCGTTTCTGCGTACTCGACGAACTGTTCGTCGGTCAGGCCGTCCGGCCTTGGAACATATGCCTCAAGGCGGACGGCCAGGCGCTTGGCGAGGTCGGCGCGGGCCTGAGAGCCCAGCTTCGCCCGCCGCCGCAGGTATTCGGATGTGACACTCGTGATCTCGGCCGGCGCAGCGCCGGCAACGGGCGGCTGATGGGCGACCATGTCGACGAACGACCCGCGCGCGGGGACGGCCTGGGCACGCCCCGGAAGTGGTTTGGGCACCCGTACCGCGACCGTGCCGGCCGCCATGTCGCCCAGCCGCTGACTGCGGCTCGAGCAGGCCGCGACCACTCCCCCGACCACGTACAGCAGCGGCAGGAAGTCCACCACCCGCATGATGTTCCGCGTGGCCGACTCGCGCAGGCCGATGGGAAGCTCCGTACTCGGTCACCACCCGGATCCGCAACGCCCGCTTACCCGGCGTCGTGCCTCGGCGCCACTCGAACAGGATGTAGTAGGCCAGCGGCAGCGAGGCGAACAACACGATCGCGACGGCCACCAGCAGCCATTGCGGCAACCAGGATTGCAGCGCATAGACCAGAGCAAAAAGGATGACGTAGCCCACCAGCATGATCAGCCCGTCCACCAGCTGCGCCAGCGCGCGCGATCCGACTCCTGCCACATCGTGCTCAACCACGACGCGCTCGGGTGTCGTTACCGATATGCGGTCAACGAATACCACGGTCGCACCGATACTTTGACAGAACCATGACGAGGCCCTCCAACGAATTCGAATGGTCGACCCGGCGCGCCCCGCTGTGGGACGAGCTAAACGACCTGCTCGGGCAATCGGCACGACGGGGGCACCGCATGAGTGCCGAGCGGGTCGATTTGATGGTACTGCGCTACCAGCAGACCGCTGCCGACCTCGCCTACCTGCGCACCCGCCACCCCACCTCGCCGCTGATCCCGCGCCTGAACGAGGTGGTGGCGCGCGGCCACGCGGCCGTCTACCGGCGCCGGCGCAAGGCCTCCTGGCGGGCGGTGGTCGATTTCGTCTGGACCGACTATCCGCGGATGGTGTGGCAGATCCGGCGGTACATCTACGTGGCCGCCGCGATCGAGATCGCGTTCACCCTGGCGGGTTTTGGGTGGGCGCTGCACGACCCGGTGCAGGCCGCCAGCTTCCTGCCGGCGTCGATGCGTGACGCCGCCCACTTTCACCACCACCCCATCTCGGCTGGGTTGATGGCGCCGGAGGCCACCTCGATCTTCACCAACAACATCCTGGTGTCGTTCACCGATCTGGCCGGAGGGTTGACCGCGGGCCTGCTGACGTTCTACAGCCTGTATCTCAACTCGATGCTGCTGGGCGTGCTCTCGGGTGTCGCCAACCAGCCGTCGGCGAGCGCCGAGTACTGGTCGCTGATCGTGCCCCACGGAGTGATCGAGCTGACCGCATTCACGATCTGCAGCGGCGCCGGCCTGACGATCGCCGACGCAATCGTGCGGGCCACCCCGATCCCTCGCCGGCGGGCGATCCGCGAGACCGGCACGCGCGCGGTGCTGATCGGCCTGGGCACCATGCCGCTGCTGGTGATCGCCGGCACGATCGAGGGGTTCGTCACTCCCTCGGCCTTGCCGATCTGGGCCAAGCTGGCGATCGCGCCACTCACCGCGGTGGTGCTGGCCGTCTACCTTCGCCGCGGCCGCCCGGCTCGACAGACGGCGCCCGGATCGGCGAGAGTAGCGCCGAGCAATGCTGTTTCCGCACCTCCGGTACCCGTCTGATCGACCCGCCCTGCGGGTCGGCGAGCACGAACTGACCCACGCTCAGCTGGCGGCGGCGGCGTGCGATGTGGCCGCCCAGCTGGACGGCTGCGAGCGGGTGGCGGTGTGGGCCGACAACTCGATCGCCACTGCGGTCGGCATCGTGGGCGCGCTGGTGGGCGGCATTCCCGCGATTCCGGTCAACCCCAAGTCGGGTCCCCGCGAGCTGGCGCACATCCTGGGCGATTCGCAGCCATCGGCCGTGCTCTCGGCCGCCGGGGCCGCCCTGCCGGCCGGCTTCGACGGGATCCGCCGGGTGGTCGTGGGTGACCAGCCGGCCGGAGCCGGCGCCCTGCCGCCTGAACCGGTCGACGATGCACCAGCGCTGATCGTGTACACGTCAGGCACCACCGGGCCGCCCAAGGGTGCGGTGCTTCCCCGGCGGGCGATCGCCTCCAACCTGGACGCGCTGGCAACCGCCTGGGAGTGGACGGAAGCAGACGTCGTGTGCCACGCGCTGCCGCTGTTTCACGTGCACGGCCTGGTGCTGGGAACGCTTGGCCCGCTGCGCCGCGGCGGCACGTCTTGGCATCTGGGCGGGTTCTCACCGGGGGCGTTCGCCGCCGCGCTGACCGGGCCTGCGACCATGCTGTTCGCCGTGCCCACCATGTACCACCGCCTGGCCGATGCCGCCGAGAGTGATCCGGCGGTGGCCGCCGGGCTGGCTGAGGCCCGGCTGCTGGTGTCAGGCTCTGCCCCGCTGCCGGCCGCCGAACACAACCGGCTCACCCGGCTCACCGGCCTGGCCGTGGTGGAACGCTACGGCATGTCCGAGACGCTCATGATCGCCTCCACCACGGCAGCCGGCGAGCGCCGGGCGGGATCGGTCGGAACACCCCTGGAGGGCCTCGAGGTGCAGCTCCGCGACGATGACGGCGCCCAGCTGGATCCCGGCGCCGACGCCATCGGCGAGGTGCACGTGCGCGGCCCCAACGTGATGCTCGGCTACCTCAACCGGCCCGATGCGACCGCTGCCGCCTTTACGCCGGACGGCTTCTTTCGTACCGGCGACCTGGCGGTGCGAAGCGCGGACGGGTTCATCCGCCTGGTGGGCCGACGGGCCACTGACCTGATCAAGAGCGGCGGCTTCAAGATCGGCGCCGGCGAGATCGAGTCGGCGCTTTTGGAGCACCCGCAGGTGGCTGAGGCCGCGGTCGCGGGTCTGCCCGACGCCGACCTGGGCGAGCGCGTGTGCGCGTGGGTGGTGCTGCGGCCCCAGGCCAGCGTGACGGAGTCTGAGCTGACCGACCACGTGGCCGCGGCGCTCTCGCCGCACAAACGTCCGCGGACGGTGTGGATGGTCGATTCGCTGCCCCGAAACGCGATGGGTAAGGTGCTCAAGACTGAGTTACGAGCAAGCGTGGAGGCGACCGGCTGATGGCGCAGGAGCGGCCCGAGTCGGAGCTGTTTGACCCCAGCCGCCCACTGGAGCGCGAGCTGGAGCCGGGCGTGACCGACTTTGAGCTGGGCGCCGTGGGCGACTGCATCATCACCCGGCCGCTGATGAAGCACGCGCGGTTTGTCCGCACGCTGCCGGCCGTCTCGGGCTGCGACGCCCTCTTCGGAAACATGGAGACGGTGGTGTTCGACATGCGCAGCTTCAGCGGATCGGCCTATCCCTTCGACAGCGACTGGCCGATGGGGTCGCTCCCAGCGGTGGCCGAGGACATGGCGGAGATGGGCTTCTCCCTGGTCGGCCGGGCCAACAACCATGCGCTGGACTGGGGGCTCGAGGGCATGCGAGAGTCGACCCGGTGGCTCGACCGGGCCGGCATCGTGCACGCCGGGGTCGGGGAGAACGCGGGCCAGGCCCGAGCCGCGGCCTACCTGGAGACGACCGCCGGCCGGGTGGGGCTGATCTCATGCACCACCACCTACCGTGAGACCAGCGAGGCAACGCCCGCACGCGGCGCCGCCCCTGCCCGGCCGGGACTGGCCGGGCTGCGGCTGAAGCGGACTCTGCGATTGCCCCCCGAGCAGCTGCGGTTGGCGCAGGAGCTGGTGGCATCGCTGGGCGAGGATCTGGCCGGAGACGTACCCGAGCCTTCCGCCGTGCTGGGCCGCCGGTTCGAGGCTGCCGCGGGAGATTCACCCAGCTACGGCTACGCCATCGACGCACACGATCTGGCCGACACCATACGGGCGGTGCGCCTGGGGAAGCAGCATTCCGACCTGATGGTGGCCGCGCTGCATAGCCACGAGCCGCTGCACGACCGCTTTCCCCAGCCGCCCGGGGAGTATGTGGGCGAGTTCGGCCGGGCGGTGATCGACGCCGGCGCCGACGTGGTCGTCACCTCCGGCATCCACCACCTGGCGGGGGTCGAGCTGTATTGCGGCCGGCCGATCTTCCACGGACTCGGCAACTTCGTGTTCTCCGACATGATCGAGCCGCTGCCGCACGAGCTGTACGTGTACGGCCGCGACAAGCTGGCGCGAGCGCTGCCCCACCCCGAGCAGGCCACCGACGCCGACCTCACCCACCTGCTGAACGTGGAATGGTTCAAGCACGAGGAGACGTTCCACGGAGTGGTCGCCCGCTGCCGCTGGCGGGCGGGAGCGCTGAGCACGATCGAACTGCACCCGCTGGATCTGGGCTACGGCCTGCCGCTGACCCAAAGTGGCGTCCCCGTGCCGGCCTCGGTTGAGGTGGCCAACGTGATCGTGGAGCGCCTCGGCGAGCTGTCGCGACCACTCGGAACCACCATCACCGCCGAGCCCCGCGACGGCACGGTGGTGGGCGTGATCGACGTGCCCCGAGACTCGCAGTGACGGCCGCCGACTACAACACCGCCGATGTCTTCCTGGTGATCCTGATCGGCGTCGGCCCGCTGAAATCGGTGATCGCCTACGCCGATCTGACCCGCGGAATGACCCTCTCGCAGAAGCGATACGTGGCGGTGAAGACGGCCGTGGTCGCCGGCGTGATCGCCGGGCTGCTGCTGCTGTGCGGTGAGATCGCCCGCCACCTGTTCCACTTCAGTCACGCGTCGCTTGCGATCGCGGGCGGGATCGTGATGTTCCTGCTGGGCATCGACATGGCCCTGGGCCGGCGCGAGACCGAGCATGCAGCGGACGTGGCCGACCCCAGTGAGATCGCGGTCACCCCGTTGGCGCTGCCGCTGACCCTGAACCCGGTGGGAATCGTGGCGCTGATCACCTACTCGGCCAACTTCAGCTGGTCGCAGGAGCTGCGGACCGAGCTGATGATCGTGGTGGTGGCGGTGATCAACGTGTTCACATTCCTGCTGGTCGCCCGCTTCAAGGACACGCCGGAGGGCACCATCACCGTGCTGGAGATCATCTTCGGGATCCTGCTGTGTGCGGTCGCCGTGCAGCTGGTGCTGGTGGGGCTGGAGGCGCTCAAAGTGGTCACGCTCACATGAGCCGCGGGATCTGGTCGCCCAGCGCCGCCGGCGTCGAGATCGTGACCGCGCTGGGAGAGGCGGATCGGCTGGTGGACGCAGCCGGCCGGCCGCGGGTCGTGATCGTGGATGAGCACTCCGGCGTGGTCGCTCCGGGGGGCGCGCGGGTGATCACGATCAGCCCCACACGGGTGGCCGAGATCGAGGCCACGATCGTGGAGCTGGCGGCCGCAATCGGCGCCTCTGCCCGCGCCCCGGAGGTGATCGAGTCGATCCAAAAGCCGATCGAGTCAGTACTGGCGGCCGTGGTGGATCAGAGCCGGCCGGCGGTGTTCGTCGCGGCCGGCATCGACCCGCCCACCGCCGCCGGAGATTGGATCCCCGAGATGGTGTCGATCGCCGGCGGGCGTCCGCTGCTCGCCCAGGCGGGCGCTCCCTCCCACGCGACCACCTGGGACGACGTGCGGGGCCAGCGACCCGACCTTGTGGTGATCGCCGCTGACCCCGGCGAGACGTCGCTGCCACCCCTGGGTTGCCGAGTTGTGGCGGTCGATCAGGGCTACTACACCCTGCCCGGGCCGCGGGTCGCCTACGGCATCGTGCAACTCGGATTTCTGCTGCACCCCGACCGCCTGGTCGAACCCCGGATCCCGCTGAGGGAGGTGGCATCGTGACGCTTCAGATCGTTGGTGCGGGTCTGGGACGCACCGGCACCGCGTCGCTCAAGCTGGCGCTCGAGCGGCTCACCGGCGGCCCGTGCTACCACATGCGCGAGACCTTCGAACGGCCCGAGCACACCGCCGTGTGGCAGGCGGCGGTGGACGGCGAGCCGGTCGAGTGGGCGTCCTTTCTGGGTGAGTGGTCAGCCACCGTGGATTGGCCGGCTTGCACGTTTTGGCGGGAGATCGCCGCAGCCAACCCCGGCGCGCCGGTGCTGCTCTCGGTCAGGCAGTCCCCGGAGCAGTGGTGGGGCAGCTTCTCGCAGACGATCGTGAAGCAGCTGCACAGCCCGGTGCCGCCGGGAGAGCCGGAGTGGAGCGAACGGCGGGCGATGGTGCTGGGACTGGTGGAACGAACGCTGGGACCGGGGTGGCCGGAGCGCGACGTGGCCGTGGCCGGATACGAGCGCCACAACGCTGCGGTGCGAGCCGAGGTCGACCCCGACCGGCTGTGTGAGTGGACACCCGGCGACGGGTGGGCCCCGCTGTGCACGGCGCTGGGCGTGGATCAGCCCGACGAGCCGTTCCCGCACACCAATACCACGGCCGACTTCCAGACATCGGCGGGGCTCGACCCCGCCGACGGGGCGTAACATTTGGGCGGCTCGGAATGACTGACCAACATGAGCCACCGCTTCCCGACTCACCTGCGGACGACGCCCGCCTGGTTTCGGCCCTGCGCGGCGGCGATGAGCAGGCGTTTCGGGAGTTGATCGATCGCTACCAGGCGTCGTTCGTGCGCGTTGCCAAGTCGTACGTGCGCGACCAGGCCGTGGCCGAGGAGGTGGCGCAGGAGACGTGGCTGGCGGTGCTGCAGGGCCTCGACCGGTTCGAGGGCCGTTCGTCGCTCAAGACCTGGATGTTTCGGATCCTCACCAACCGCGCGATCACGCGCGCCAAGCGGGAGCGGCGGTCAACGCCGTTCTCGGCGCTGGCGGCCGATGACGGGCCGGCGGTCGACGCTGATCGCTTCCTGCCGGCCGATGACCCGGAATGGCCCGGACACTGGCGGCAGGGCGTGCACACCTGGAGTGACCTGCCGCAGGAGGTGCTGTTGGCCGGCGAGACGCGGGCCAAGCTGCTGGAGGCCATCGATCGCCTGCCGGACTCACAGCGCAGGGTGATCACCTTGCGCGACATCGAGGGCTTGTCCGCCCAGGAGGTGGACGACCTCTTGGAGCTGACCGACGTCAACCAGCGGGTGTTGCTGCACCGCGCGCGGTCGCGAGTGCGGGCCCTGCTGGAGTCCTATTTGACACCGGAGACGGCATGAACGCCCTGACCTGCCAGCAGCTGGTCGAACTCGTGACCGAATACCTCGAAGGCGCGCTGTCGGCGGCCGACACGGAGCGCTTCGAACAGCACCTGACCGAATGCAACGGCTGCGGCGCCTACCTCGACCAGATCCGCACCACGATCGCACTCACCGGCCGGCTCACCCCCGAAGCCATCCCACCCGCCGCCCGCGACGAACTCCTCCACGCCTTCCGGCTCTGGCGTGAATAACGGTGCCTTGAATAAAAGGTGCCTGGCACCTTTTATTCACTACTTCTTGCTGGAGAGCATCGCCACGGCGAGCAGGATGTTGGCGGCGGCCAGGGGGATCGCGCAGTACTCCTCCTTGACCACGCCGGCCACGCCCAGCGGCAGCGCGATCACAACCGCAGCCAGGTAACACAGCGCCGCCACCACAGCCATCGCGCCGGCTGCGCTGGAGGCACGGGACGGCATCAGTGTCACGGTCTGCTCCTCACCGGTCGGCAGGATACCGCAGCGGATCGACGTTGGCGTCTCCCAGCCGAACCCCCGTCGCCGGGGTCGCCCACACGCCGCTGACCCACGGGCGCACCAGCAGGGTCGAGCGCGGATAGCCAAGCGGGATCAGCACCCCCGCCTCCTGCACCAGATGCCGATCCAGCTCCTGATAGATCGCCAGCCGCCGGTCGTGGTCGCGCTGGGCGCGGCCCTCCGCCAGCAGGCGTTCGCTGGTCTCGTCTGAGAACGCGCCCTGCGACGGGTGCACGAGGCCGCGGAAGAAGCCCTCAGGATCGGGGTAGTCGGCACCCCAGCTCATCAGGTACATGTCCCCATCGTCCGCCGAAGGCTCGAGACAGCCGAACTGCCGCTCGGGCGTGACCAGGCGAACCCTCAGTCCGATCTCGGCCAGCTGGTCGCGCACCTGCTCGGCAGCGGGGTGCAACCAGGCATGGGCAGCCACGGTCAGCTCGGGCAGCGCCCTGCCCCCTGGGATGCCCCGCTTCGGCCAGCAACTCGGCGGCACGCTCGAGGTCGCGCACAACCCCACCCTTGTGGGAGTGGCCCGGCAGCGCGGGCGGCAGCAGTCCCGAGCCTCGGGCGGCTCCGAACGGGCTCTCCAGCGGCGCGACCACCCGCTCGGCGTCGAGCGCCGCGGCGATCGCACGTCGCACCAGCGGGTTGGAGACCGAGGGCCGAGCGGCCATCGTCCACAACATCAACGTGGCGGTACCAGCCGTCACCGTCCCGTCGGTGAAATCGTCGGCGATCGGCTGACGTCCGCCGCCCGCCAGCACGTCGAACTCGCCCTCCACCCACCTGCCCACACCGTCCTGCGGCGGTTGGTCGAGCGGCACGAACGCGAACTCCAGCTCGCCCACGTTACCGCTCGCACCCAGCCAATTGGGATCGGCCACCGCCAGCAGGTGGTGGCTATCCATCTCGGCGACCTTGAACGGGCCGTTGGTGACCATCTCCTGGGTTCGCCAGTTCGGCCCCAGCCGCTCCACCACATGCCGCGGCCAGGGCCGCAGGCCGGAGTGCGCCAGCACGTACAGGAACGCATTGCGGGGTTCGGACAGCACCACCTCCAGCGTGCGATCGTCGTGCGCGATCACCTCGCTGACGTCGTCCAGCAGAAAGGCGGTGGGTAGCTCCAGCTCGCGGATCCGCTCCCACGTATACGCGAAATCGTGGGTGGTGAGCGGTTCGTCGTCACTCCACCGCAGGCCGTCGTGAAGCTGGAACAGGTAGCTGGTGCCGTCACTGGAAACCCGCAGGTTCTCGGCCAGCGACGGGATCACGCTCATGTCCTGATCGAGCGTCAGGAGCCCCCGGAACAGCAGGTCGGTGATCACCGCCGACTCCATCACGTAGGCGTAGCCGGGCACCACCTCGGGCGGCAGCGTCAACATCGTGCGCAGTCGCTGATCGCGAACGACGCAGTCGGGCGCCGGGGCCTTGCAGGCGAAGGCCTCGTCGTAGGCCCGCTCGGCACCGCGGAAGTCGAAATCGACGTGATGCACCAACGCGATCTTGAACAGCGTCTCGCGCGAACGCTGCTCGTCGCCCAGCCGCGCCAGGAACGTGCGCGCACGCCGGTAGTTGTCCACCGCCTCGGCCGTCGCCCACACGTCCCGGGCCCGGTCGCCGGCCACGATCAGCGCGTCGGCGGCCTCGCCGGGCATGTCCGCCTCGGCCAGGTGGCGGGCGAGCACCGGTGCCGGCGGAGTGGTGTTGGCCTCGCGGGCGAGCTCCTGCAGCGCCTCGGCGATGCGGCCGTGAGCCTCGTGGCGGTCGTGTTCGAGCAGGCTGGCATAGGCCACCTCCTGCACCAGCCCGTGCCGGAATCGGTACTCAGGAGACGGCCGCCGCCGCTCCTCGGTGATCAGGTCGAGCCGCTGCAGCTCCAGCACCGCCGAATGCGCGACCTCGTCGCCGACCAGCTTCTCCAACAGCTCGATGCCGAACGCCCGCCCCACGGCGGCGCTCAGCGTCGCCACCTCACGGGCCGCCGGGCTGAGCCGGCCCAGGCGCGCCTGCAGGGCGGTTTGCACCGCCACCGGCACCGACACCTCGGCCAGATCGACGCGCAGCTCCAGTCCGTGCGGCCCGGTGGCGATCACGTCTCGCTCCACCAGGTCGCGGATCGCCTCCTCGATGAAGAAGGGGTTGCCGCCGGAGCGCTCGGTCACCAGCTCGGCCACCTCGGGCGGCAGCGGCGCACCCGCCACCGACTCGGCCAGCCGCGAGCTGGCATCGGGCGCGAGCGCCCGCAGCTCGACCTCGCGGTAGCGATGCGGAAGGCGTTCACGGGCTCGCTGGCCCAGTTTCCACGCGCTCGACTCGCGCTCGCTGCGGTACACCAGCGCGAATCCGACCGAGGCCTGCTCGGTCAGGTCGAGCAGGTCGTCACAGACCGCGATGGTGGCCTCGTCGGCCCAGTGCAGGTCGTCCATCACCACCAGCACGGGGCGCTGCTCGGACAGGCAGCAGAGCACCTCGGCCACCGCCTCACCGGCCCGTTCGCGCACGTTCTCGCGGGAGAGCTCGTTCAGCACCTGGGCCGACTCCGGCCCCTCCGGGGTCAGCCCCAGTGCGGCCGACAAGAACACGTAGCGCTCACCCAGCTCGCCGAACAGCTCGCTCAGGCGGGCCTTCAGCTCCAGCCGCATGCGCGACTCGCTGGCGGCAACCGGCAGATCCATCCAGCCCCGCAGCAGGTCGCGCACCGGCCACAGGGGGAACCCGGTGGCATACGAGGAGCTGCGGCCCTCCAGCAGCATCGGCGGGTTGGGAGATGCGGCCACCACCTCGCGAATCAGCCGGGTCTTGCCGATCCCGGCCTCGCCGGTGACGACCATCACGACGCCCAGACCGTCGCACAGCTCGGCCACCGCCCGCTCCAGCAGCGTGCGCTCGAAATCGCGGCCCACCAGGGGCGGGTCGGGACGCGAGTCGCAGGCCAGGCCGACGCTGTCGACCCGCAGCAGCCGCACCGGCTGGCTGATGCCGCGCAGCTCGACCTCGCCCAGGTCGTCCAGCTCGAACCGGCCGACCACGCGCCCGGGCCAGCTCCGGCCCGACCAGCACGCTGCCCGGCTCGGCGTGCTGCTGCAGCCGCGCCGCCAGGTTGACGGGGTCGCCCAGGGCGTTGAAGCGCTCGCCGTCGCTGCTCGAATCCCAGTCGACCACCACCCGGCCGGCTTCGATCGCCACCCGCCCGGCCAGCGTCAGGTCGTAGTCGGATCGCACCTGCTCACCGAACCGGTCGAGCTCGCGCTGCAACTCGATCCCTGCCATCACCGCCCGCTCGGCGTCGTCGTCGTGGGCCTCGGGCGCGCCGAACACCGCCAGCACCCCGTCGCCGGAGAGCTGGGCGACGGTGCCGCCGAAGCGCCGCACCTGGATCCCGATCAGATCGATGACCTCGTCGAACAGCAGCTTTGACCGCTCAGGGCCGAGCCGCTCGGCAATCGCCGTCGAGCCTTGGATGTCGGCCATCAACACCGACACGAGCCGCATCTCACCGCGCGTTACGGACATACCCGAAGTGTGTCACAACGCACGGCGAATCTCCCTCCGCGCGGCCGGTCGCGTCCGATCTCTTCCCATGGAGGAAACAGCCCATACTGCGCGGTAGCGGCTCAACTTTCCCGGCACATCTGCCGATGGCTGCCTGGTTCGCTCAGGGAAGCCGTACGCCACAAGTGGTCGTCGGCATGCGGGGTCGTCGCCCGCGAGGCAACGGCGGTCGGTGAGTATCGGGAGAAAACTGTCCGAAAGGATGGTTCAAACCCGGTCAGTGCCGGTCGTCAGTCCTCGAGGAGGGGTGGCGTCAACCGGTATCAGTCGGCGGTAGCCGCGGAGTGCGGCTCCCCGGAGCGAGACCACCCACCTGCCCATGCACACCGTTTCACGCAAACATCTGCTCACCCAGGCCGCCGCGCTGATGGGCGGCGCGACCGCGCTGGCCGGTGTCGATCGCGCCCAGGCGGCCACCGGCACGCTGCCGGTGTACCGACTCGACAATCTCGGCGGCGATCACTCGTCCGGCTGCGTGAGCTGCAACGCCTGCACCGCCCATGCCGCCCACAAGTACTTCGCGAGCATCGCCGACGCCGAGCTGGACCGCGCCCACCCGTACTGCAAGTGCCGGGTCGTGGAGGGTCAGGAGCTCCCCTACGACCTGTGGGTGGCGCTGTTCGGGATGCCCGGATCGGTCGCCCGCGGCAGCGTCGACTCGCGCACCCCGTGGGTGGCCGAGGTGCTCGACTCGGCACCGCCCCCGCCGACGCCCGCGCAGCATCCGCCACTGCACGTGAGGGTGCTGAAGGCGCGGGTGACACCGGCGGCTGATGACGATCGATCTGAAACTGACCCAACCGGCCCGGATCCACGTGACCATGACCGGCTCCGACGACCGCGTGATCGGCCGCCGGTGGCTGAGCGCTCCCACGGGGATCAGCCGCAAGGGCCTGCGGATCCCCAACGGCGCGCCGGTGGGGCTGTGCGTGGTGACGTTCGTGCTGCATCCGGCGAGCGGCTGGGGCCCCAACCGCACGTTCACGCGGCGCGTGCGGATCGCAACGCCCGCTAGCCAAACGTGAACGAGTACAGCGAGGTGCCGGCCGGCACGCTCAGGTCGAGCAGGTGCGGCCCCGCAGTGGGCATGTGCGCCAGCAGGTAGAGATCGTCGGATGTCACCTTCACCGGCGCCCGCGCGCGGCCGTCGACCGACACGCCCAGCGTGACCGAGCCGCCGGCAGGGGGCGCCGCCACCAGGTAGATGCGCGGCGCGATGTAGCGAAACTCGAGGTGAGCGCCGGCACCGGCCACGATGTGCTGCTGACCGACGTTCCAATGGCCCACCAGCGCGACCGTGTTGGGATTGACCGCAGCGGGGGCCTGGTAGCGCAGTGTCCACCCCCTCCTGGAGCTGCTGGGAGTAGGCCGCCCCGCGCTCCAACCCGAGGTAGGTCTCGGGTGTCCTGACCGTGGGTGACGCCGACACGGCCTGCACCGGGGTGACCGCGGTGCCGCCGTGCTCGCCCAGCAGCGTGCGGATGTCGGCCTCGGTCTGGGCGTACGCGCCTTCGCCGAAATGGGCGTCGCGGAGGTTGCCGTCGCGGTCGATCAGGTAGTCGGCGGGCCAGTACTGGTTGCCATAGGCGTTCCAGGTGCCGTAGTCGTCGTCCACCGCGACGGGGTAGTGGATGCCGTGCTCGGCCACGGCTCCGCGCACATTCGATACCACGTGCTCGAATGCGAACTCCGGCGTGTGGACTCCCACGATCACCAACCCCGCGCTGCGGTAGCGGGCATCCCACGCCTTGAGGTACGGCAGCGTGCGAATGCAGTTCACGCACGAGTACGTCCAGAAGTCGACCAGCACGACCTTGCCGCGAAGCCCGGCGAGGGTCAGCGGCCGCCCCCCGGGCGTGTTGATCCAGCTGGTGATGTCCTTGAAGTCCGGCGCTTTGCCGTAGTCATGCAGCGCGTCGGCGTTGGCGCCGGCGGCGGCGGCCGCCGCAGACCCCTGGCTTGACCCCGACAGCGATCGCAGGTCGTGGCTCACCGATGCCGAGCGCTCGACCGACTGGAGCCCGGTGACATAGGAGGGCGCGCCGGCCGCCAGTTGGGTCGGGATGCTGGTCGTGAACAGCCATGCCGATGCGATCAAGACCACGCCTGCGGTGCGGCGCAGCCTCATCCCTCCGCCCCGCCGCAGGCCGGTAAGGCGGGCCGCCCCGCGGTTTCCGGCAAGCGCGATCCCAAACAGCGGAAGGGTGGCCCCGGCGGCATAGGCGACGGTGATCAGCACCAGGTCGAGCGAGACCTTCTGCTGCGCGCTGAGCACTGTCACCGCCGCCAGGATCGGCCCGGCGCACGGCGTCCACACCAGTGCCAGCCCGGCGCCGAGGGCTACCCCAGACCAGAATCCGTCGCCCCGCGCGAGCCGGCCCCCGGCCAGGGTCGAGAGCGGCACGAACACCCGCCCCAGCCACTCCCCGGCGGCCGGCACCAGCAGCGCCACGCCCACCACCGCGAGCATCACGATCGCCGCATTCTGCAGAAAGTCCTCCGGCAGGCCGAGCGCCGAGAGCACACGCGACGCGGTCAGCGTGAACACCACGAATGCGACCGCCAGCCCCACCGCGACACCCAGCGGGCTGCGCCGCCCACCGGTTGCCGATGCGGCGGCGATCACCGGCAGCACCGGCAGCACGCACGGCGAGAGAAACGTTGCGAGGCCGGCGACCGCGGCCACGACGATCAGCGTCGGTCTCCACACCTCATGGTACGCAGAGGCGCGGTGGACGGTTCTACGGCAGCAGTGTGGCTACGTCCACGGTCGTCTCCTCGGGAGGGGCCGTGAACCCGCCCGGAATGCCCGCCTGCATCTGCGGCATCAGGATCCCATCGCGGAAGCGCTCCCAGCTCTCCTGCGACTCATGCACCGCAATCACCGTCCAGCCGCCGGGCGATGCGCCGGCAGCATGAAAGATCTGGCCGTCAGGTAGTCCGCCACCGCTCGGATGCACGGTGGCAACCGAGTTCTCGTACTGCTCCTTGGTACCGCCCGCAAAATGATGCACGATCGCGTATGCCACAGTCGTCCCCCTGTCGAGTGGGCCACCAGTGGGCACAGACTACTCGCTTGGCCGCGGTCGCCGCGTGTAACTTTTCCGGCCGCGCTGCGTGGTGTGGATCAAGCGGTCGTCGAAGTGCGCTGGGCCGCAGAGCCAACCATCAAGGAGGCACCACGTGCACGGGATCACCCTGATCCGTCGTACCGTCACAATCGCTGGAGTCGCGATCGGCGCAGCTGTGCTCGTGGGGTCGCTGGCCTTCGCGATGCGGGGACTGACACCGGCCGCCACCAGCGCGGCCGCCACCAGTTCTGCCGACCGGGTGCTGCGCGACATCGATGCGCTCGAGCGGACGCCGCCGACGCAAACCACCCACCTCGCCGCATGGCACGCACCGCGCGTGCCCCGGGTACACCCGCGTGCAGCGTCGCTGCCGCCGCGGGTGGTGACCGTCACCACCGCTGCGACCGTCGTCCCCGCAGTGGCCACTCCTCGCGTTTCCAAGACCGCACCGGTGAGCACCGGCGCCCCTGCGTCGCCGGCATCGGGTGAGCCCGAGGACGGACCGGCGAGTGGTGGTCAAGATGACTAGTCTCGCAGTCAAGGTCTACACGGTTGTGATCGCACTCGTGTGCGGCGCCGCACTCGCGTGGAGCATCGACCAGCAACACACGGCGGTCACCGCTCAGGGCGACGCCCGCGCCTGGCAGCGACTCGCGGCTGCCACCGTCGCCCACGACAAGGCGATCACGCACGCCAACCGACGACTGGTGTTGCGCTACAACCGGCTCGTCCATCGCACAGCCGCCTCCCAGCGGCGGCTGGTTCACGCCATCAAGATCGCGAACTCGACCGCCACGACTGCCGCGTCGCCGCCCACGGTCTACCAGACGGTCTCGGGTGGCACGGTCACGGCTCCCTCGACCGGCTCTGCGACCTCCCAGCCTCCGGCCACGCCGACGACGCCTGCTCCCACGCCGGTCGTCACGACCCCGACAACCCACACCAGCTGATGACGACCCAGCCTGACACCTGCCGTCCAGGATGGCGCTGGCCGGCGACCGGCACCACCTGGCATGTCCATCATTCGGGAGGCGTATCGGAGCACGCCGCCCAAGCGGTGGCAGCCGCAGTCGAAGCCGACGAGGCCCGGTGGTCGCGATTTCGCCCGGACAGCGACGTCTCGCGGATCAGCCGGGCGGCCGGCACCACGGTTGATGTGCACCCCGAAACGGTCGATCTGCTGTCCGAGTGCCGGCGATGGACGGCCATCACAGCCGGTGTATTCCAGCCCCTCGTCGGCACGGCGCTCGAGCGCTGGGGATACACAGCGAGCATGACCGAAAGCCCTGCGCGTGCGCTGAGAAGCCCGCAGTGCGGCCCGGTGGTGGGAGACATCGAAATCGACCGGACGTACCTAACGGCGCGCATCCCCGGCGGTACGCGGCTCGATCTGGGCGGGATCGCGAAAGGCTGGATGGCACTGCGTGCGGCCATCCTCGTTCGAAGCCTGAGCGACGATCCTTCGATCCTTGTCGATGCCGGCGGCGACCTCACGGCAGTCAGGGGTGTGCATGTCGTCGCGGTCGAGCCTGCCCCACGCTCAGGCACTCGCCGGGGGACTGCCCGCGACCGTCCGGGTGACAGTGCGCGAAGGGCAGGGCGTGGCCACCTCGGGCTCCGGGCGCCGGCGCTGGGTCAACGGCGACGGTCAGGCGGCCCACCATCTGATCGACCCGGCCGTGGGACGTCCCGGACCCGAGAGTCAGGTCACGGTGATCGCACCCGACTGTGTCGCGGCCGACGTCTCCGCAAAGGTGCTCGCGCTCAGGCCCCAGCAGGTCGAGAGCTTCGGGCATGCCGCGATGGTGACGGTGAACGGCGTGTGCCGCACGACGCCGGCGTGGGATCGGGCGGTGGCCTCGTGATCCTCTGGGAACTGGCAAGGGCGAGCGCGTTCGTTGCATTTGCCTGCTACACGCTGGTGGTGGCGTGGGGTGTGGTGCTCGCCGGCCGCGGGTGGCGCCCAGCCGGGCCGCAGCTGAGCTTCCACCGGTTCCTGTCGTCGCTCGGGTTGCTGGCGCTGGTAGTGCACATCTCGTGCGTGCTGCTCGACCACTACGCCCGAGTGCCGGTGACCGCCGTGATTGGTGTGGGCGCCCGCCCGTCGGTGATGCTCGGCGCAGCAGCGTTGTGGCTCGCACTCGCGCTGCCGGTCTCATTCCGCCTGAAACGAGCACGGTTCATGAGCCACAGGGCTTGGCGGAACCTGCACTACTTCGGCTACGCCGTGTGGGGGTTGAGCCTCTGCCATGGGATTTCGGCCGGGACGGACAGCCGATCCACACCCGCAGTTGCGGCCTACTCGGCGTCGGCAGCGATCGTCGCGGCATCGGCATGGTGGCGCTGGTTCGAGCGGCCACAAGCAGCAGTAAACCGAACACTAAGGAGGATCTCCACATGCGTGTGCGACTGATCATCGATCCGGATGAATGCGTGGGATACGGGGGGTGCGTGAGGGAAGACCCCGAGGCGGTTTCGCTGGATGACGCTGGATGCGCCCGGCCACTGCGTCGCAGAGCTCGATCGCGACCGGGCAGAACACCTCTGTGACCTGTGTCCATCAGGGGCGATCCGGATCGCCGCGGCTTGAGACCCAGGGCCACATTGCAAAGTGCTCATACACGCTCGTCATGCTTGGAGAGGTGAACATGAGCAGCGATCACGTCGACCTGCAGGGCGATCAACTCGATGGGCTCTACCGCGAGCTGTATCCGACCCTGGTGCGCTTCTCCCGGGGGATCGTGGGAAGCCAGTCTGATGCGGAAGACGCCGTCCAAGACGCCTTCGCGGCGGCCGCCGGGGCGAAGCCGGCCGCCGATCCACGCCCGTGGCTCTTTCGGATCACACGCAACGCGTCGATCGATCTGCTGCGCCGCCGGCGGCCGTCGGTGTCCCTGGACAGCGACGGAGCTCCCGATCCGTCGGCCCGCGCCAACGGCCCCCACGACGCGGCTGTGCTCACCGAACGCCTGGAACTGCTCCGGATTGGACTCGAGACGCTCCCCGAGCGGGGGCGAACAGCCCTGCTCTTGCGGGAACTCGCCGGCCTGCCGTACCGCGAGATCGGCCAGGTGCTCGACACCACCGAGGGGAACGTGAAAGTGCTCATATTCCGGGCCCGATCGTCACTCCACGAACTCGCCGAGGCGGCCGAACTCGAATGCGACGATGTTCGGGTGACGCTCTCCGCGGCGGCAGACGGCGAAGTGTCCCGGGGCGAGCGGGTCCGCGCGAACCTGCACACCGTGCATTGCCGCTCGTGCCGGAGATTTGTCCGAGCAATCGACTCTCAGCAGGCGGCGGTTGCCGCGTTGATACCGCTCGGATTCGCCCCTCACGCGGTCCACATGGTGAGTGGTGGAGCGACAGTTGGGGGCGGCATCGCCACGGCCAAGACCGCGCTCGCCGGGCTGTTCGCGACGGCGGTGGTGGGCGTCACCGCCGGGGGGGTGGCGGTCTTGCACGAACGTCCGGCGATCCCTCAGCAGGGCAATCAGCACGCGGTCGCGGGGCAAACCACACCGAAGCGCACAGCCCCAGCTACCCACCGGCAGGAGGGGGACATCCCCGCCGAACCGGGTGACGCCGAGCAGGAACCGGCCGGCACAGACGATCGGGAGGTGGCGGTCTCGGAGAGTTCTGACACGGACTCCGAGGCCTCCGACGCCTGAATCGCGGTACCCACAGACGCACAGAGAGGGCGGAGCCTCGTAGGAGACGTTCCGTCCTCTCTGTTTTCGAGCCGGAACCTGCCGCTCCGCAGGCTCCGTCCGAACTTGTTGGCCGCGGTGTCGCGGCGAAGATCTCTAGCGCTTGCGGTAGTGCGCCTCGACGTCGGGGCCGTCGTCCTCATCGGTGTGCTTATGGCGGCCGGGATCGTCATCGGCCGGCGCCTCGTCCGCGCGATGGTGCTTGTGGGCGATGACATCGTCATCGGCGGGCAGATCGTCGGAGTTCTTGATTCGGCGTTCCTTGTCCACGATTCCTCCCTTTTCATCACATCCGTACTCACCCAGACGGGTGATGCTCGCACAATCTTCCCTGGCCGGCAAAAAAATCTTTTGCGGCTGTAGGCTTGGCCCATGGCCGCTGCTCCGTCATCGCTGGTCGATCGCTGCCGCTTGGGCGACGCCGACGCCTGGCGCGATCTGGTCGACGAATACTCGGCCTACGTCCACGCCATCGTGGTGCGGGCCTACCGGATCCCAGCCGACGACGCCGAAGACATCTTCCAGGACGTGTTCGCGCGCGTGTTCGAACGGCTCGAGACGCTACGTGACGACGAAGCGCTGCGAGCCTGGATCGCCCAGGTATCCCGCAACATGTGCGTCGACCATATCCGCCGGGCGCGCGACCAGGAGCAGCTGCCCGACACCCTCGAATCCGACGGTGAGCGAGAACTGGACGACCTCACCCAGGCCCTGTGGGTGCGCCAGGCGATGGCCCAGCTGCCGGACAGCTGCGCCGACATCCTCGACCGATTCTTCTGTCGCGACCAGTCGTATCGCACCATCGCCGCGGCCACCGGCATCGCCGAAGGCACGATCGCAAGCCGCATCAGTCGCTGCCTGGCGAAGCTGCGCAGTGAGGTCGATGGAAGAAATCCTCCCCCGTCGCCGTCTTGATGAGTATGGGAATGGACGACCACGAAGTTCAGCGCCTGATGAGGCTGCTCCCGCCCCCGCCCCCTCGTTGGGTGCAGGCGGCCAAGGAACTGCCGTTCGTGCAGGACGAGATCGCCGAGATCCTGGCCCGCGCCGCAGACGACGCGGAGTTCGGCCGGGCACTTCGCAGCGATCCCGCGCTGGCTCTCGAACAGAGCGGCTACGAGTTCTCCTACGACGTCGTCGCCCATGTGATCCGGCGCTTGCCCCAAACCCCCGGCAGCTGAGCAGCCAACGCCTGTAGCATCTCCGGCTCGATGAGCCACATCGTCAGCGCGTTTCGAGGCGTATTCCAAAACCGGGATCTCAGGCGCGTGCAGCTCGCAGCAATCGGTTCGGAGCCCACCGCCTGCGCCTATCTGGTGGTGCTGGCGGTGGTCGCCTACCAGATCAGCGGAACCGGCGGAGTGGGCGTGTTGATGCTGGTGCGCACCGGGGCGGCCGCGATCGCGACGCCGTTCACATCGGTACTGGCCGACCGCTATCGCCGCACGCGGGTGATGATCATCAGCAATCTGACGTCGGCGGCGATGGCGGTGGCGATCGCCGTGGCGGTGTCCGAGGGCGTCGGGCTGGCGGGCCTGTGCGCGCTGACCGGCCTGGCGGCCGTCTTCACCAGCGTCTTTCGCCCAGCCCAGGCGGCGCTTCTGCCGACGCTATCCCGCACCCCCGAGCAGCTGACCGCCGCCAATGCCACAGCCACCACCATCGAAGGCGCCGCATTCTTTCTGGGTCCCGGCATCGGCGGCCTGCTGCTGGCAGTCAGCGGTGCCAATGCGGTGTTCGCCTTCTCCGCGGCCGGGCTGCTGTGGTCTGCGGCGCTGGTGGCCCTGATCCACGAGCCCGCCCACGAACGCGAGCCCGAGCATGCCCACAGTGGCCACGGCCGATTCCATGAGATCACCGCCGGGGCTCGGGTGCTGCGATCGCAGCGGGAACTGCTGGCCGTGGTGGGCGTCTACGCGGTGCAAACGGTGGTGGCCGGTGGGCTGACGGTGTTCAACGTCGTGCTGGCACTGCAGGTGTTCGACCTCGGCAACTCTGGCGTCGGCTACCTCGATTCGGCCTTCGGAGTGGGTGGCATCATCGGCGGAGTGCTGGCGGCGGGACTGGCCGGCAGCCGGCGGCTGGGGGCGTGGTTCACCCTGGGCGCGATGGTGTGGGGACTCGGCATCGCCCTGGTCGGGGTTTCACCCACAGCGACCATCGTGTTCATCGTGCTGGCCGCCGTGGGTGCCGGAAACACGGTGGTGGACGTGGCCGCCATCACCCTGATTCAGCGGGCCGCACCGGAGGCCGTTCTGGCTCGGGTGTTCGGCATCATCGAGAGCGTGCTCCAGGCGGGCCTGGGACTCGGCGCGATCCTCGCCCCGGTAATGATCGCCTGGCTGGGGGCGCGCCCCGCGATCGTGGTCACCGGTCTGATGCTGCCGGTGGCTGTGGTCATCATGGGACGCCGGATCGTGCGGCTGGACGCGGTCGGCCAGGAGCTGGTGCCGCTGGTGGAGCTGTTGCGGGCAACCTCGATCTTCAGCCCTCTGCCGCAGGCCACACTGGAACAGGTGGCGCGCCGGCTCGAGCCGCTCGGCGTGCCTGCCGGGACGACGGTGATCACCGAGGGCGACACCGGAGACCTGTTCTACCTGCTCGTCTCCGGCGAGGCCACCGTCACCGCCGAAGGCGAGTTCCGGGCCTCGATCAGCGACGGCGGGTTCTTCGGCGAGATCGCGCTGCTGAGAGACACGCAGCGTACCGCCACGGTCACCGCCGCGACCGATCTGGAGCTGCTGTCACTCGATCGCGACGAGTTCCTGGCGGCTGTCACCGGTCACGCGGTCAGTGCCGAGCAGGCCGACCTGGTGATATCCCAGCGGCTGAGCGATCTGCGCCTGGGAGCCTCGGCGTTCTAAGGGGCTCTCAGACCAGGCCCGCGCCCACCTCCCGGGCGACGTCCACCAGCGCCCGCACGTCGGCATCCGAGGTGCGGTAGTTGACCAGGCAGGGACGCAGGTACACGCGGCCGTCGATCACCGCCGGGGCGACGTACACGCGTCCGTCCCGCTGCAGCTCGGTGGACAACCGTGAGTTGTGGGCGTCCAGGTCGGTCACGCCCGCGGGCACATGCCGGAACGGCACGATCGAGAGTGCCGGGAGCATCCGTCAACAGCTCCAGGTCGGAATGACCGGCGACCTCCTCCACCAGCAGCCGGGCCTGCTGCAGATTCCGCCCGATCGCGTCGCGGAACGCCTCTGCGCCGTGCGCGCGAAACGCCAGCCACAGCTTCAGGGCACGAAACGGCCGGGAGTACTCGAGCGTGACGTCGACCGCGTGGCGGCGGTGCTCCTGATGCGGTAGGTAGTCCTCGTGGTGTCCGAAGGTCGCCTCCAGGGAGGCCGCATCGCGCACCATCACCACGCCACAGGCCTTCGGCAGATACAGCCACTTATGCGCATCCAGGGTGGCTGAATCGGCCCGCTCCAGGCCCGCGAACGCACCGCGCATCGACGGCACCGCGGCGGCCGCCAGACCGTATGCCCCGTCGATGTGGAACCACACGCCCCTGGCCGCACACACCCCGGCCACCTCAGCCAGCGGATCGATGGCGCCGGTCAGGGTCGTGCCGGCCGTGGCAACCACCGCGACCGGAATCGCCCCGGCCGCCGTGTCGGCGTCGATCGCCGCAGCCAGCAGGTCGGAGCGCATCCGCCGGCGGTCGTCGATCGGTATCACCCGCACGCCGCTGGTGCCCATGCCCAGCAGCTCGACTGCACGCTCGATCGAGTAGTGGGCCTCGTCCGAGCAGTACACCAGCGCCCGCCGGCCACCCAGCCCGTCGCTGCGCACGCCCGGCAGCGCCCGCTCCCGGGCCGCCGCCAGCGCGGTCAGGTTCGAGATCGTGCCGCCGCTGGTAAACGCTCCGGCCGCCGGCGGGATAGCCGATCAGCTCCCCCACCCACCGCACCGCCTGCTCCTCGATCTCCGACGCCGCTCCCGCGTACACCGCCAGATTGGGGTCGAAACAGGCCGCCAAGGCGTCGCCGATCACACCGATCTCGAGCCCTGACGAGCCCACGAACGCGAAGTACCGCGGTCGCGGCTGGGCGATCGTCTCATCCAGGATGCGGGCCGCATCCTCCAACACTGCCTTGACCGGGGTTGCCGCGGCCGGCAGCGAGTCACGCAGCAGCGTACGCACCATCTCGTCGACCTCCGGCTGCTCCGGCCGGGCCTGGTCGAAGCCGCGCCACGCGTCGGCGATCAGCCCGGCCGCGTGAGCCAGCACCTGCTCGCGGGGGGCGTCCAAGCGCAGGGACGGCGAGTCGCTCACGCCATCGGCCTCAGGGCCCTCTACGACTTGATACGGGCGAAGCGCACGGCATCGGCGAGCGACCGTCTGGCTGCGCGGAGGTAGCGCTGGCGGCGGCTCACGTGGGGTCGCCAAGGAGCAAGTGGCAACTCCGCCAGCTCGGAGATCACCTGGCGGCGCAGACGGGACACCTCATCGTGCAACTCGTGCATACGATCTCCAGACACCTGCCTGTCCGTAACCGACCGGGAAGAGTGTGACACATGCAACGGCTGGACGCGTAGGTCGTCACGGAGCGGACGCATGCTGGACAGTTCGCGCTACGCAGGCAGACTCCTTCCCTGTAGTGTGCGTGATCGTCATGGGTGTACTCAGCATCGACCACGTCAACCATTACCCGGCCCTGTTGGAGGCCCGCAGAGACGGGTCGGCAGACGTCAGCAAGGTACTCGCGAGCTGCGATCCCCGCACCCCGAGCGCGCTCAGCGTGCAGCTGGCGACGCTGTGGACAACCGTGACCCTGTCGCTGCCCGAACTGGAGCGGCTGCTGCGGGTGCCGTCGCGCCAGGTGATCCTCGCAGGCGACCCCGGCCGGGGGGCCATCTACCTGCCGACCGAGCAGGCCGGCGGCCTGCTCAAGTGGATGCAGGAACTCGACCGGGAGCGGACGCATCCACCGTCAAACCGCGAGCTGCCACCGAGTCTTCAGCGGGGCAAGAACCACTCGTAGGGAAGGTTGAGCGCGGCCGATATGCGCTGGAAGGCGCTGTACGTCGGCTCTTCGCCCGCTTCGTAGCCGACGATGTGGGCGGGATCGAGTCGGGCGCGCCTCGCCAGCTGCTCAACCGTCATGCCGCGCAGGCGGCGGCCTTCTGCAATTCGTTCGCCCAAGAGCTTGGGCATCGTCGAAACCATGCCGATACCTCCGGTGTCGAGCGGGTCGTCGCGCCCTAGCCGGAGTGGCGGCCCGCTTGGCCTCCCCGACGATGGAGCCGCTGAGCGGTCGCCGGAGCAGCACGATCCTACTACGTCGCGGCGATGCTGAGTCCAAGCACCAGAACGGCGGCGTCGTCCTGCGGTACCTCGGCGGCGAAATCCTGCGACGCGCGGCCCACCACGCCCGCCAGCCGATCGGGACGCTCCCCGGCGTGGTCGGACAGCAGCTGCTCCAGCCGCCCCTGTCCGAAGCGATCGTCCACGCCCCGGCGGTCGGTGATGCCGTCGGTCCAGAGCACGAGGGAATCGCCCGGTCGCAGCACCGCGCGGGACTCGTCCACGTCGATCTGCTCCCAGATGCCCAGCAGCGTGCCGGGACGCCCCACCGGTTCACGATCACCGTCGGCACGAATCACGATCGGCGGATGGTGCCCGCCGCAGGCCACCGTGATCTCATAGCCGTCAGGGTGCGGCCGTCCCGCCAGTGCCAGCGCCGTGCAGAACTGGCCGCCGCCGACCCTGCGGCGAATAGCGTCGTTGACGATCCGCAGGATCTCGGCCGGGGGCTGGTCGAGCATCGACGCGGTGCGCATCGTGTGCCGCGCCAGGGCGGTCACCGACGCGGCCTGGGTGCCCTTACCGCAGACGTCTCCGATCATCGCCCCGAACCGGTCCGAGCTGACCAGCCACACGTCATAGAAGTCGCCGCCGACCACGGTGCCGTCGCCGGCCGGTCGAAACCACGCGCCGATGGCGACTCCCGGAATCCGCGGCAGGCGCTCCGGCAGCAAGCTGCGCTGCAGCGCCGAGGCGACCTGCTGAACCGAGTCGTTGGCCCGCCTCAGCTCGGTGAAAGCGTCATCCAGTCGCTGCCGGAGATAGTCGGCCGCAGCGCCGGTGCCAAACCCAATCGCAAACCACAACGCCACCGTGGGAATCCCCAGCAGCGCAATGTCGCTGCCGCCCGATCTGGCCAGCAACAGCAGTAGCACGGCGTTGACGGCGCCCACCAAGCCGCCCGATACCCGCCCCCCCAAAAGCCCGCACACGATCGCAGCGGTGATGCCGATCGCGCTGGGGATCCCGGCCAGCGTGTGCACGCTGCCGGTCGTCCACACCACGGTCACCACCACGGCCTCCACGCACGATCCCCAGGACGGAGCAAACCAGCATCCGCCTGCGACTGGGGAAGCTCGCGAGCAGCGCCAGCGGACCGGAGACCCGAGAACGGGAGAGCGTCACCCGCGCAAGGTAGCGGACGCCGTCGCGGCGGTGATTACTCGTCGAGCTTGCGGGCGGCGGTGTGGCCGATCACTGCGCTGGCGACCAGCAGGGCGCCGGTCACGGCCGCGCCCCGTATTCGCCGAGGGCGACGCGCGGGCTCGGAGCGCAGCTCGCCGAGCCTGCGCGCGGCACCGGCCAGCGCGAGCGCGGCGATCATGGTCTGCTCCCGCACTTCGGGGTCGGCCACAGCCCCACTGGCCGTCCGCGCGGTCTTCACGCCGGTGATCACGGTGCCGGGGCGCCGCGCCAGCTTGTACGACGTCTTTACCACCAATTTCGGGTGTTTGCGGGCAAATCGCAGCCCGTGAGAGATCATCCAGCTTTCCATGCTGCCGTACAGGATCGCATATCGGCGACCCGAATACCGGGCCATCGGGCTACGGAAACGCCCCCAAGTGGCCGAAGACCTTCCTAGACTCCATTCCGGGCACCCGCTGATGCAACTTCGCTTGCGACAATTCCTCGACCTCCAATCCGCCGTGCACGACGCGGACGGAAACACCCGTGCCTGGGTTGCCCCAGCCGCGGCGATGATCGCCGCCGCCACCGCGCTGGCAT
The DNA here is from genome assembly GCA_963811675.1 of uncultured Actinomycetes bacterium. GTDB lineage: Bacteria > Actinomycetota > Thermoleophilia > Gaiellales > JAICJC01 > CAVPTL01. The sequence goes on from CAWESH010000009.1 coordinate 144,821, forward strand.
CGCTGCTGTCGGCCCTTACCCCCGACATGGCGTGGCGCGGCCACGTGGTCAAGGACATGGGCCTGGTGCAGCTGGCGGCCGTCTTCCACGCCGCGGTCGTGCCCCTGGCAACCGCCCTGCTGCTGGCGTCGTACTACCTGTGGCGGCGGCGGCGGCGGGCATTCGCGATCGCCTTCGTGCTGCTGATCGCCATCGGAGTGTTCAACGTGCTCAAAGGCTTGGACGTCGAGGAGGCGCTGCTGGCCTGGGTCGGCGCCGGCGTGCTCTGGTGGGGCCGTGGCGCGTTCACGGTGGAGCCGGGGCCGGTCAAGCTGGGAGCCTCGATCGCGACCGCGGCCGCGGCCCTGACGGTGACCGTGGGTGTCACCTTCGTGGCGGCCTGGTCGGCCGCCAAAGGCCGGCCCGACGTGGACCTCGTCGCCCGCGCTTCGGGCGACATGTTCCTGTGGCAGGACCCGCCGATGCGGATATCCGACAATCTGCGCTTCGTGCCTCAGGCACTGGGAGTGGTGTCGCTCTTGGGAGTGCTGCTCGCAGCCCGGGCCCTCTTTCGCCCGCTTACCGTCGCTGGTTCCGCTGCCCGATCTGGCCGAGCGCGCCCGCGCCGCCGACGTGATCCGCCGCCACGGCCACGACACGCTCTCGTTTTTCAAGCTGCGCTCGGACAAGCACTACCTGTGGAGTTCTGACCGGCGCGCGTTCGTGGGGTATCGGGTCGAGAGCCGGGTGATGCTGATCTCCGGCGACCCGGTGGGACCGCCAGAGTCGGTGCGATCGCTCCTGGCCGACGCTGTCGCCCACGCGCGGTGTCGCGACCTGCGGCTGGCGGTGGTGGGAGCCAGCCAGCAGATCCGCGACGTGTGCGCCGAAGCCGGCATGAAGACGCTCTACATCGGCGACGAGGCGATCGTGGACACAGCCGCATTCACCCTCGAGGGGCGCGCGATTCGCAAGGTGCGGCAGTCCGTGCATCGGCTGGAGAACGCGGGCTACACCACCGAGGCGATCTCATCCGGAGACGCCACGCCGGCGCTCCTGGACGAGCTCGACGTGGTCTCCACCAGGTGGCGCAAAGGCGCTCCCGAGCGCGGATTCTCGATGGCGCTGGACAGCCTGCGCGGGTACGGCCGGCCGGAGACGCTGCTGGTGATCACGCGGGCTCCCGACGGCCACGTGGCCGGCTTCATGCATCTGGTGCCCTCCTTCGGGCCGGCGGCGATGTCGCTGGAGCGGATGCGGCGACTGCCCGACGAGCCCAACGGCTTGATGGAGTTCCTGGTGGTGCGCACGATCGCGCTCTTGCGCGAGCGTGACGTGGCCGAGCTGTCGTTGAACTTCGCCGCCTTCGGCAAGTTCCTGCGCGACCCCGCCAACCGTTTTCAGGCGGTCGTGGGCAAGCAGCTTCGGATCGCCGATCGCTGGTTCCAGATCCAGCGGCTGCAGCGATTCAACGCCAAGTTCGCCCCGCGCTGGCAGCCGCGGTATCTGGTGTACCCGTCAACCGCCGCCCTGCCGCGATGCGCGCTGGCGGTGCTGTGGGCCGAGGGTCAGGCACCCAAGCCGGCATTCCGGCCCACCCCAACGCCTCGCGTGGGCGTCAGCCCCGGTCCCTGAGCACCGCCGACCACTCCCGCGCCCGCTCCACGTTCCAGGCGATCCAGAAGCACAGTGCTGCCAGTGGCAGCTCGCCCACCAGCGCTTGAAGCACCGCCACGCTGGCCTCGTGGCTGCCGGTGGAGGTGAGCACGTCGAACCATGCGTCGCACAAAAACAGGGTGCCGGTGGCGGTGGCCGCGATCGCCAGCCAGCCCGAGCGCCGAAACGCGCCCAGCGCCGTGGCCACGATCCCGCAACACCAGTGCGACGTCGAACCCGACCCAGACCGCGTCCCAGTGAGCGGCGTGATGACGGGTCGGCAGCGTGGCCGCCAGGTACACCGTCCACGGCACCATCAGCACCGCCACGAAGATCAACCCGCTGCCGATGATCAGGCGCAGCCGGCGCCGGCGCTCGTCCGTCCTGAGAGGTGGTGAAACTGGTGGCTGATCGACCTCCAAAGCACTTTCAGAGTAGCGTCAGTGTGCGCGGCAATCGAGACAGGATCTCGATTCCGGTTTCGGTCATCATCAGCGTCTCCATGTAGGAGGCGGTGATGCCGGCGTCGGCGTCGAACACGATGTTCTCGTAGTTGGTGACGTATCCCGGCTCCCACGTGAACTTCTCGTAGGCGTCGTTGGCGATATAGGTGTGCCCCACCCACGACGGCGGAAATGCGATCCCCAGCGCATACCCGCCCACCCACCACACCTGGTCGGGCGAGAAGCGTGCGAACACGTGCTGCTCGGCGATCCGCTGGGCCACCTCCAAGGGGTCGCCGGGCCGGACGGCGTCGCGCACCTGCTCGACGCTCCGGGCGGTGTAGTCGAGTATCTCGCGGGCCTGGGGGTTGTCCTCGCCGATCGCGTAGGTGCGGCAGACATCGACGTGGTAGCGGTTGTAGACGCCGCAGGCGTCGATGTACATGATGTCGCCCACCTCGACCGGCCGGCGGGTGGGCGCAAAGTGCGTCTGACACCACACCAGCGGCCCGGCCGACACCATCGTGCGCACGCCCGCGTGCTCGCCGCCCAGCTCCGCCATCGCCAGGTCGAGCCGGGCTGCGATCTCGATCTCGGTGATGCCGGGGCGGACGATCTCGGGCAGCTGCTCGAAGGCCCCGTCGACGATCTCCGACGCCCGCCGCACGCACGCCACCTCGGCCGCAGACTTGACCAGGCGCACCCGGTCGACCACCCAGTCGCCGTCCACGATCTCGGCGCCGCGCTCGGCCAGGCCGGCGGCGAGCGCCGACACCAGCGGCCCCGACGGCGCCACCGTGTGCCACTCGATGCCGACGCTGCCCGCGCGTCCAGCCTCGGTCGGCGAACACCGAGAACACCGTCTCCAGGGCCGATGAGTAGTCGACGAACACGGTCTCGTCCCAGTGCGCCGCATTCAGGGCGTGGTTTCGGTGACGCTCGTAGTCGACGAACACGATGCCGGGATCGTGGGCGCGCACGATCGCCCCCAACGGCGCCCGCGGCGGATACCAGATCGACTCGAACGCCGGTCAGATAGTTGAGGTTGGCCGGACTCATCACGTACAAGACGTCGATGCCGCGGCGCTGCATCTCGGCGCGCACGCGCCGCTCCCGGTCGCGGTACTCGCCGAGATCGAACGGCAGTCTCTGATAACGGTCGTCGGTGATGCGACCGATCGTATAGTCCCGCTGCAGATCGTCGCGTACACTGGTCGCGGCTGATGGCCAGACTGCTCTACCGGCTCGGGCGCTTGGTGGCCGCCCACCCGATGATCGTGATCGTGCTCTGGATCATTGGCGCGGCCGGCGTGACGCTGCTCGTGAAAGCGGTCGGAGCCGAGACGAACAACAACGTCACGCTCCCCGGCACCGGCAGCCAGAAGGCCACCGACCTGCTTCGAGGCCGGGTTCCCGCCGCAGCAGAACGGATCGAACCCGATCATCTTCCACGTCACCAAGGGGAAGGTGACCGACTCGGCCAACAAGACCGCGATCACGGACTCCTACAAGGCGATCAAGAAGATCCCCTTCGTCTCGAGCGCCGTCAGCCCGTTCGACCAGGACGGGGCCGCCCAGATCTCGAAGGACAAGCACACGGCGTTCATCTCGGCGCTGCTCAAGATCGGCTCCAGCGAGCTGACCGAGGCCCAGGCACAGCGGGTGATGGACGCCGCCGAGCCCGGCAAGAAGGCCGGTATGGACGTCCAGGGGGGCGGGTCGATCGGCACGGTGCTCTCCCCCAACGACACCTCCACCAGCGACCTGATCGGGATTCTGGCGGCGATGCTGATCCTGACCTTCACCTTCGGCACGGTGGTGGCGATGGGCATGCCGATCGGCACCGCGATCCTGGGGCTGACCACCGCCCTGGGCGTGATCGGCCTGCTCGGACACCTGATCGCCGTGCCCGATATCGCCCACACCGTGGCCACCATGATCGGCCTGGCGGTCGGCATCGACTACGCGCTGTTTTTGGTGACGCGCCACCGCACGCAGATGCGCGAGGGCGTGGAGATGCACGAGTCTGTGGCCCGGGCGGTGGGCACGGCCGGCACCGCGGTGGTGTTCGCCGGCTGCACCGTGGTGGTCGCGCTGGTGTCTCTGGTGGTGGCGGGGATCCCGCTGGTATCAGCGCTCGGCTACACCGCGGCGGTGGCGGTGGGCACCGCCGTGCTTGCGGCCATCACGCTGCTGCCCGCCCTGATGTCGCTGGCAGGCAAGTTCATCAACTCGATCGCTTTGCCGGCCCGCCTGCACCCCTCCGACGACCCGGAGAAGGTCGGCCTGTGGGGGCACTGGTCGAACTTCGTCACCCGCCGGCCGTGGGTTTCGGTGGCGATCGCCGCGGCCATCCTGGTGCCGCTGATCATCCCGGTGTTCAGCGCTCCGTCTCGGTCAGGAGAACATCGGTCAGACATCACCTTCGACGATGGAGCGCAAGGCCTATGACCTGATGGCCAGCGGCTTTGGCCCCGGCTACAACGGCCCGCTGATCGTGGCGGTCGCGTTAGCACCCGACGCCAAGGCCGACCCGACGGTGACAGCCCAGGAGAACCAGCTGAAGCAGCTCCAGAACGAACTCGACGCCGAGCAGAAGCAGGGCAACCAGATGGCTGCCGAGCTCAAGTCGGGGCAGGCGTCGCTGGAGCAGCAGCAGGCTGTCTTGGAGAAGCAGCAGGCGTCACTCAACCAGCAGGCCGCCGAGCTGCAGCGGCAGGAGGCCGCGCTGCAAGCCCAGCAGGCGTCGCTGGAAGCCCAGGCAGCCCAGCTCGACGCCGAACGCAACCAGCTCAAAAGCGAAGCCCGGGCGCTGGAGCAGAAGGCCGAGCGCCAGGCGGTGCGGCTGGTCGCGATCGAGGCCGAGATCCGGCGGGTGGAGCAGCTGATCGCGACCGTCACCGACCCCGCCCGGCTGGCCCGGCTGCAGCAGCGGCTGGCGCGGCTTCAGACTGCAGCGACGGCCACCATCGCCGAGCTCAAGCACGACCGGGCGGAGGCCAAGCGGCTCAAGCGCCAGGCCGAGGCGCTCGCCGTCCAGGCGGCGTCGCTGAACGCCCAAAAGCAGCAGCTCGAGGCCCAGGGAGCGCAGCTCCAGACCCAGGCCGACGCGCTCCAAAAGCAGGGCGACGCGCTCCAGAAGCAGGCCGATGCACTGCAGGCCCAGGCCGCCGCGCTGCAGCAGCAGAAGGCCGATCTGGACGCGCTCCAGGCAAAGGCCGCCAAGCAGCAGAAGCAGGCGACGCAGCTGCACAACCAGCTGGTGAACACGCTCACCAAGGCCGGCGGCGACGATCGCGGCACCGACCCGCGGCTGGTCAAGCTGCAGGACGGGCTGACCAACACCAAGGGCGACGAGCTGGTCTCTCCCCCGCAGATCTCAAAGCGCGGCAACGATGTGGTGTTCACCGTGATCGCGACCACCGCGCCGTCGGCGGTGGCAACTGCCAACCTGGTCGGCCATCTGCGCGACACGGTGATTCCCGACAGCAGCAGCAAGGGCCTGACCGCCTACGTGGGCGGCTCGACCGCCAGCAACGTCGACCTGGCCAGCGAGATCGCGAGCAGGCTGCCGCTGGTGATCGTGACCATCCTGGTGCTGAGCATGCTGGTGTTGCTGGTGGCGTTTCGGTCGGTGGCGATCCCGCTGCAGGCCGCGGTCACCAACTTCCTCACGGCGATGGCCGCGTTCGGCATCGTCACCGCCGTGTTTCAGTGGGGCTGGGGCATCAGCCTGGTCGGAATCGACACGACCGCATCGACCGTCCCGATCGCGAGCTTCGTGCCGCTGATGATGTTCGCGGTGCTGTTCGGGCTGAGCATGGACTATCAGGTATTCCTGCTGTCCTCGGTCGACCACTTCCGCGCTCACGGGGAGAACGACAAGACCTCGGTGCGGCTCGGCCTCAAAGCCAGCGCGCGGGTGATCGCCGCGGCCGCGTTGATCATGATGTCAGTGTTCTCGAGCTTCATCCTCAACGGCGATCCGGTGGTCAAGCAGTTCGGCGTGGGCCTGGCGAGCGCGGTTGCGCTGGCAGCCACGATGGTGCTGCTGCTCGCCCCGGCGGTGCTGACGCTGATGGGCAGATGGGCCTGGTGGATGCCCAACCTGCTGGGCAAGATCGTGCCCAAGATCGACATCGAAGGCACCACTCTGGGCGACCAGCCGCCACCCGCCGCCCCGCAGCCGGCGGAGACCGCCGGCGAGTAGCGGGCTTAGCGCAGCTCTCTTCGCCAGCGGTAGACGGTGCGAAGGCTCGGCGGTCGGCAGACGCCGTAACTTTGGTGTTCGAGGTCGCGCATCACGGCGGGCAGTGGAGCCCCCGCCGCGAACTGGCGCTCGGCGCGAAGGCGCAGTTCCGGCCACGCGTAGGATCCCGGCCGTCGGCGCGGCGATGGATGCAGCGACGACAGGTGAGCGTCGAGCGCCTTGCTGCGCGCGGCGGTCAAACACCCGTGCGATCTCCACAGCCGCATCATCGTGAGCACGAAATCGCGGCCGCCCCGCTTCCGGAGAAACTGCGGGTCGGCATGGGGCCGGCAGAGCCACACGGAGACGCCGTAGCCGAGCCGCACCTGCTCCGTCTTTCCCCGTGTGCGGTCGACGCAGATCGCGCAAGGCGGAAGCTTGACTGACATTCCGCGAGCCTTGTACAACGTGGGGGGCATGGGGGACATGCTGACAGGCAGGGTGTGCCTGGTGGGTGGCGGAGTGTCGGGAATCTCAATTGACACTGACACGAACGGCTAATTGGCACACCACCGCCGCCAAGACGCTGAGCCCCACCCCACGGTGGGTTTGGGCAATCCGCTTCGGGGTCTCAACCAAGGATGGCAGCTCTCCTAAATCTGAAAAATTCAATTGGCAATCGAGCCAACTGCCAATTGGCACACCACCGCCGCTCAGCCAGCTGCAGCTACTGACCAGCCAATTGGCACTCGCAGCGACAGCCAATTGGCGATTCCTAAGAGCAGAGGCCTCGCGAGCGCCTGCGGTTCAGCCGTGGACTCGCAACGCCCCACCGGCGATGGGGATGGTTGCGAGGTAGGCGTCGGCCGCGGCGGCGGCTCGGCGGCCGTCGGCGATCGCGGTCACGATCAGGTCGGCGCCGCGCACGCAGTCGCCGGCCGCGAAGACGCCGTCGGCGGCGGTCTGCAAGCCGCCGTCCACCGGGATGGTGAGCGCTGCACCCAGCTCGATCCCCAGTTGAGTCAGCAGCGGCGAACTCTCCGCGCCGGCGAATCCCACCGCGATCAGCACCAGGTCGGCATCCAGCACGAACTGCTCACCGGTCGGCTGAGGCCGCGGCCGCCGGCCGACGCCGTCGAAGCCGGGAAACTCCATCCGCTCCAACCTGATCGCCGTCAGCCGCCCATCGCTGCCCACAAACTCGATCGGCTCCAGCTGAAACTCGCGCTCGCCGCCCTCGGCGTGAGCGCCGTATGACCGCAACACGAACGGCCACTCCGGCCACACCCGAAGCGGGCTGCGAGCGGTCGGAGGGGTCGGCCCGTGCGCCACCTCGATCACCGACTCGGCCCGTTCCCGCAGGGCGCAGCCGAGGCAGTCTGCACTGGTGTCGCCACCGCCCAGGATCACGACCTTTCCGCCCGCCGCAGAGAGCATCGGCGAGACCGCCTCGAAGCCGCCCAGAGCGCGGTTTCGACCGGTCAGATACGGCATCGCAAACTCGACTCCCAGCAAGTCGCGGCCGGGCAGATCGACGTCACGGGGCCGCTGTGCCCCGGTGGCCAGCACCACCGCATCAAACCGCTGCCGCAACTCATCCGCCGCCGGCCCGGCGCCGACATCCACGCCGCACTCGAAGACAGTGCCCTCGGCCCGCATCTGATCGAGCCGGGCATCGATCACCGACTTCTCCAGCTTGTAGTCGGGAATCCCAAACCGCAGCAGCCCGCCGGGCGCCGGATCGCGCTCGAACACCGTCACGGCGTGGCCCGCGCGGGTCAGCTGCTGGGCCGCCGCCAACCCCGCCGGGCCGCTGCCGACGATCGCCACCGACCGGCCCGAAGACGACGCCGGAGGCTGCGGCTGCCACCCGCCGCCAATATCACGATCGGCGATCGCAAGCTCGATCTCGCGGATGGTGACCGGCTCGTCGTTCAACGTGAGCACACACGCCTCCTCACACGGGGCCGGGCACAGCCGTCCGGTCAACTCGGGAAAGTTGTTGGTGGAGTGCAGCTCCTCGGCCGCCTCGCTCCACATCCCGCGACGGGCGAGATCGTTCCAGTCGGGGATGGTGTTGGTCAGCGGACAGCCGGAGTGGCAGAACGGCACGCCGCAGCCCATGCACCTGGTCGCCTGGGCACGCACCTGCTCGTCGGACGGCGGGATCGGCTGGTGCAACTGATCGGCCAGCCGCTCAGCCACCGGCCGGTAGTCGGAGCCGCGCCGCTCGATCTCCAGGAAGCCGCGGGGATCAGGCATGCGCCACACCCACCGCCGGCTCCGTCGCAACCGGTGGCCGCAACCCCTTGAGGTCACGCGGCATCACCTTGAAGAACGACCCTCCCGCCCCCGCCGGCCAGGTCGCGAGAATCCTCGTCGCCACCGGACTGCGGGTGGCTTCGAAATGCCGGTGCAGCAGATCGATCACCAGCGCCTGGTCGTCGCCGCCGAGCGGCTCCAGGTCGACGCTCTCGGGGTTGAGCCGCCGCGGCAGCTCGGCGCCGGGGTCGAACACATAGGCGACACCACCGGTCATGCCCGCCGCGAAGTTCCGCCCGACCGGCCCCAGGATCAGCACCACACCGCCGGTCATGTACTCGCAGCCATGGTCACCCACGCCCTCGATCACCGCCGTGGCGCCCGAGTTACGCACCGCGAAGCGCTCCCCCGCACGGCCGCACAGGTACGCCTCGCCGCCGGTCGCGCCGTACAGCACCGTGTTTCCGACCAGCACACTGCGCTCGCCGGAATAGCCGGCGCGCTCGAACGGCCGCACCGTCAGCACGCCGCCGCACAGGCCCTTGCCGGCGTAGTCGTTGCACGCCCCCTCGAGGTCGATGCGAAGCCCGGTGGGCGCCCACGCGGCCAGACTCTGGCCGGCGTGCCCGGTCAGCCGCAGAGTCACGTGATCGCGCGGCAGCTCGCCACCGGCACGGACGATCTCGCCCGCCAGGAACGCCCCCACGCTGCGATCGGTGTTCGCCACCGGGTGCGACACCACGACCGCCGCGCCACCCTCCAACGCGGGGCGGATCTGGGCACGGAGCTTCGTGTCCAAGGACGTCTCGACCAGGTTCGACCGATCGGCGCTGCGGCCCGGCGCGGGGTGAATCAATGCCGACAGGTCGAGCGAGCTGGCGCGTTCCTGCAGCAGATCGGCCCGGCCGACGATCTCGTCCAGGCTGCGGGCGCCGAGCTCAGCCAGCTCCCGCCGCACCTCGCCGGCCAGATGCATGAAGTAGGTGACGACATGATCGGGCGTGCCGGTGAACCGCCTGCGCAGCTCCGGGTCCTGGGTGGCGATCCCCACCGGACAGGTGTTGAGATGACAGACACGCATCATCACGCAGCCGGCGGCGACCAGCGGCGCGGTCGAGAAGGCGAACTCCTCGGCGCCCAGAAGCGCCGCGATCACCACATCCCGAGCCGTACGCAGACCGCCGTCCACCTGCAGCCGCACCCGCTCACGCAGGCCGTTGGCGGCCAGCACCTGCTGGGTCTCCGCCAGCCCCAGCTCCCACGGCACGCCCGCGTGTTTGAGCGATGACAGCGGCGCGGCACCGGTGCCGCCGTCGTGGCCGGCGATCACGATGTGGTCTGCGCCGGCCTTGGCCACACCGGCTGCGATCGTGCCGACGCCTGCACCCGATACCAGCTTGACCGAGATCGAAGCCTGCGGGTTCACCAGCCGCAGATCGTGAATCAGCTGGGCGAGATCCTCGATCGAATAGATGTCGTGGTGGGGAGGCGGTGAGATCAAGCCCACCCCGGGCGTGGAATGACGCAGCCGGGCGATGGTCGCATCCACCTTGTGCCCCGGTAGCTGCCCGCCCTCGCCGGGCTTGGCTCCCTGAGCGATCTTGATCTGAAGCTGGTCGGCGTCGACCAGGTAGGCGGCGGTCACGCCGAACCGGGCGGAGGCCACCTGCTTGATCGCCGACCGCCGCAAATCGCCGTTTGCGTCCGGCACCGAACGGGCCGGGTCCTCCCCGCCCTCGCCGGTATTGGAGCGACCGCCCAGACGGTTCATGGCGATCGCAAGCGTCTCGTGGGCTTCGCTGGAAAGCGACCCGAGGCTCATCGCGCCGGTCGCGAACCGGCGTACCAGGGCAGTCTCCGGCTCGACTTCATCCAGCGGAACGCTGGGGCGCAGCCCGCCCGGCTCGAGCCGGCTGCGAAGGGTCGAGCCGTCATCGTCGGACAGCCGCGAGAAATGGGCGAACTGCTCCGCGTCCCCATCACGGGCGGCACGCTGCAGCGCCACGATCGCATCGGGATTCCAGCGATGGTGCACGCCGCCCTCCCGGAATCGGTACTCGCTGCCGCGATCGATCCTGCCGGGATTGGCATGGGCACGCTGGTGGCGCTCCAGCTGAGCCTCGTGGACATCGGCAATCTCGATCCCGCCGATGCGCGACACCGTGCCGGGGAAGTACCGGTCGATCAGTCGCGGTCCCAGCCCCACCGCCTCGAAGATCTGCGCGCCGCGGTAGCTCTGAATGGTCGAGATCCCCATCTTGGAGCAGATCTTGAGCAGGCCGTCGCCGACGGCCTTGACATAGCTCGGCTGCTGCTCGGGCTCCAGCAGCTCCAGCGCCAGGTACGGGCACACCGCCGCGGCGCCGTAGCCGAGCAACAGGGCGACGTGCATCGTCTCGCGAGGCTCGCCCGATTCGACCACCAGGCCGCACATGGTGCGCGCGCCCTCCCGTACAAGGTGTGAGTGCACCGCGGCGGTCGCCAGCAGCGCCGGGATCGGTGCGTGATCGGCGTCGATCTCGCGGTCGGACAGCACCACGATGGCGTAGCCGTCCCAGGCCGCTCGTGACGCCCGGCGACAGAGCGAGTCGACCGCCCGGGTCAGCCCGTCGGCGCCCTCGGCGATCGGGTAGGTGGCCGAGAGCGTGATCGCGCTGAACCCGGAGCGCTCGATGCCCCGCAGCCGCTCCAGCGCCGCCCGGGTCAGCACCGGGGTCGGCAATACCACCCGCCGGCAGAACTCGGGCAGCTCGTCCAACAGGTTGCCGATCGCCCCGATCGACGTTTGCAGGCTCATCACCAGCGCCTCACGGCGGGGATCGATGGGTGGATTGGTGACCTGCGCAAACTGCTGCCGGAAATGGTCAGACAAGAGCCGCGATCCCTGCCCCAGAGCCGTCACCGGCGTATCATCGCCCATCGAGCCGACCGGTTCGGAGCCCTCGGCCAGGGGCTCCAGCACCAGCTCCAGCTGCTCGGCGGTGTACCCGAAGGTGTGCAGCAGGCGAGTGCGTTCGTCCGCCGGGATCTCGGTCACGTCGCGCATCGGCAGATCGTCGATGTGCATCTGATGGCGCGCCAGCCAGGCGCCATACGGCCGGCTGCGGGCCAGTGCCCGCCGGGCCTCGTGGGAGCCGATCAGGCGGCCGGAGACGGTATCGGCCACCAGCAGCTGGCCCGGCTCGACCCGATCGCACTCGATGATCTCCGACGGGTCGGCGTCCAGCACCCCGATCTCCGACGCCACCGCAACCAGCCCGTCGCTGGTACGCACATACCGGGACGGGCGTAGCCCGTTGCGATCGAGCGCAGCCACCACCTTGACGCCGTCGGAGGCGATGATCGCCGCCGGCCCGTCCCACGGCTCCATCACCGAGGCGTGGTACTCGCACATGCTGCGCACGTCGGCGGCCAGATCGGTGGAGGGATCGGTCCAGGCCGGCGGTACCAGCATCGTCACCGCGTGCTCCAGCGAGCGCCCGCTCATCAAAAGCAGCTCGAGGGCGGCGTCCAGCTTGGCCGAGTCCGACCATCGCTCCTCCGCGATCGGGTAGAGCTTCTGCAGGTCGGAGCCCAGCGCCTGCGACCGCAGCTGCGGCTGGCGGGCCGCCAGCCAGCTGGCGTTTCCGCGGACGGTATTGATCTCACCGTTGTGGGCCAGCAGGTTGAACGGGTGGGCGAGATCCCAGGTGCCGAGAGTGTTGGTCGAAAACCGGCTGTGCACGACCGCCAACGCCGTCTCGAAGCGGGGGTCGGTCAGGTCGGGGTAGTAGCGCTCCAGCTGGGTGGCCTTGAGCAGGCCCTTGTACACCAGCCGGCGAGACGAAAGGCTGACGATCATGAAGTCGGCCTCGGGCACTCCCGCCGCCTGGGCCAGCCGCTCGATCCGGCGCCTGATCACATACAGCTTGCGCTCGAACTCATCGTCGCCCCCGGAGCGGCGCTCCACGAACAGCTGCCGCACCACCGGTTCGCACGATCGAGCCAGATCGCCGATGGCGCTGGAATCCACCGGCACGTCGCGAAACCCGAGCGCGCGATGGCCCTCCTCGGCACAGACCCGCACGCACAGCTCCTCGCAGCGCAGGCGAAGAGCCGAGTCGCGCGGCAGGAACACCAGCCCGGTGCCGTATCCGCCCAGCTCGGTCAGCCCGCCGAACAGCGCCTCGCACTCGCGCCGCAGAAACCGGTCGGGCAGCTGCACCATGATCCCCGCGCCGTCTCCGGTATCAGGGTCGGCGCCGGTCGCGCCGCGATGCTCGAGCCCACGCAGAGCGCGGGTGGCCCGCTGTAGCAGCTCATGCGTGGGACGACCGTCCAGCCGCACGAGCGCGCCCAGCCCGCACGAGGCGTGCTCGAAACGCGCGTCCCACAGGGGTGGCATGACTCTCCCGTCCGGGTGCATCCGATCACCTTAGCATGAATCAAACCGTTTGATTTGTATGTAAATGGTGAATGAAACTTTTGATTCAGTCCCGGCTGCCCCAGGTGTCTGACATCAGGTATCCCTCGGGGAACGGGTCAGAGGGATCGACGAACACCTGGTTGACCCCGGTGATCCAGGCGCTGCCACGGATCGCCGGCACGATCCCCGGCCTCTCTCCGACGGTAGCGGCGGCCACGATCCGGCCGTCGAAGGTGGTGCCAAGCGCCGAGGCGGCCGTCATCGAGTCGCCCACCGACATCGATCCGCGGGCGTGCAGCGCCGCCAGCCGCGCGCTCAACCCGGTGCCGCAGGCCGACCGATCGAGCCGTCCGGGCGAGATCACAACCGCGTTTCGGGTGACCTTCCCCACCCCGTTCCAGGGGGCCGCGATCTGGACGATGCTGACCCCGGTGATATCGGGATTCTCGGGATGGACGCACGCGATCTGGTCGCGGGCCGCCTCGCGGATGCGCTCGCCCACCGCGGTCAGGTCGCGGGCCTCGTCTGGCTTGATCGCAAAGCCCAGCGCGGCAGCATCCGCAATCGCAAACCACATGCCCCCATACGACACGTCGACGGTCAGCGTGCCCAGCCCCTCGACCTCCAGCGGCGCGTCCAGGCTGTGCGCGAAGCTCGGCACGTTGGTCAGCTCGACCGACTCGCAGCGGCCGTCGCGGCAGGCAGCCCGCAGCTCGATCACGCCACCCGGCGCTTCCAGCCGAAACACGGTCTCGGGCTCGCGCATCTCCACCATGCCGGTCTCGAGCAGCACCGTGGCGGTGCAGATGGCATTTGAGCCGGACATCGCCGGGTACTCGGTGGGCTCCATGATGATGAATCCGGCGGCGCAGTCGGGGCGGTGCGAGGGCACCACCAGATTGGCGTGCACGGCCACGCTTCCGCGCGGCTCGTGCAACAGCAGGCTGCGCAAACCGTCGCCGTCGCGAGCCAGCGCCTGCATCCGATCGAATACGGTGTCACCATCGGGCGGCAGCACGCCGCCGGTGATCACATTGCCGACCTCTCCTCCAGCATGACAGCCAACCACAGTAATCGCGTGTGTTGTTCTCATCGGTGCCCGCCAGGATACCGACGGTGAACCTGCGGCTCCGCCAACGTGCGGCCACGGTCGCTCCGCAGAAGGCCACCGCCAAGCGCGATGCGCTGGCCGGCCTGCCGGTGGCGGTGGGCGGAGTGCCCGACGGAATGGCGGCAGCGGTGCTGGTCGGCGTGAACCCGGTGATCGGTCTTTATGCGAGCTTCGCCGGCCCGATCGCCGGCGGACTCTCGTCCAGCACCCAGCTGATGGTGGTCACCACCACCAGTGCCGCCGCCCTGACCGCCGGCTCCACCCTGGTCAACGTCGCCCCGGCCGACCGGCCGGAGGTGCTGGTGCTGCTGACGCTGATGGCCGGCATCGCGATGATCGCCGCCGGCCTGCTCAAGCTGGGCCGCTACACCCGGTTCGTCTCGATCTCGGTGATGATCGGCTTCCTCACCGGGGTTGCCACCAACATCGTGCTGGGTCAGCTCGGCAACCTCACCGGCGCCACGGTGTCTGGGTCGACCGCGATCGCCAAGGCCTCCGACCTGATCACTCACCCCGGCCGGATCAGCCTGGCCTCGACCGCCGTGGGGCTCTCAGCGCTCGCCATCGTGGCCCTGGTCGCCCGTACCCGGCTGCGCCCCTACGCGGCGGTATTCGGTCTGGTGATCCCCACCCTCGCGTCGCTGGGCGTGGACAACATCGAACGCGTCTCTGACGACGGCGCCATCCCCAGTGGGGTGCCGCTGCCCCACATCCCCGACCTTTCGGTGTTCAGCTTCGACCTGCTGGCGGGCGCCGCCGCGATCGCGGTGCTGGTGCTGGTACAGGGAGCGGGCGTGGCCGAATCGGCGCCCAACCCCGACGGCAAGCCGTCGCGGATCGATCGCGACTTCCTGGCGGCGGGCATCGGCAACCTGGCCTCGGCGCTCTTCCGCGGCCAGCCGGTGGGCGGCTCGGTCGGTCAGACGGCGCTGAACCTGGCCGCGGGTGCGCGCTCGCGGTGGGCCGGGATCTTCGCCGGCGTGTGGATGCTGGCGATCCTGGTGGCGTTCTCGGGGATCGTCGGCAAGGTTCCCATCCCGACCCTTTCGGGGATCCTGATCTACGCCGCCGTGCGCTCGATCCGGGTTCCCGAGATCCGCGCCATCCTGCGCACCGGCAGTACCTCCCAGATCGCGATTGCAACCACGTTTCTGTCGACCCTGTTTCTGCCGATCGCAGCAGCCGTGGGGATCGGCGTGGCGCTGTCACTGATGCTGCAGCTCAACCGCGATGCGCTCGACCTGACGGTGGTCGAGCTGGTGCCGGTGGGAGACACCTTCGAGGAGCACCCCGCCCCCAAACGGCTGCCCAGCAAGGCTGTCACGATGCTGGACGTGTACGGCAGCCTGTTCTACGCGGGCGCCCGCACACTGCAGGCCAGGCTGCCTGATCCGGCCGGTTCGCAGGAGCCGGTGGTGGTGCTGCGCCTGCGCGGGCGCACGTCGCTGGGTGCCACCGCGTTCCTGGTACTGGGCGACTACGCCGAGAAGCTGCGAGACGTCGGCGGCCGGCTCTACCTGAGCGGCGTCGACCCCGAGCTGGTCGCGCAGATGCGCCGATCACGCCGGGTCGAGGCGGCCGGCAAGGTGGAGGTGTACGAGGCCACCCCCCGGCTGGGCGAGTCGACGATGGAGGCCTTCGAGGATGCCGAGCACTGGCTGATCACAGCCGACGCTCAGACTCCTCAATCCGATAGTCATTGATGCTCGCGTCGCGGCGGCGCATGTATCCCAGGTCGTCGAACTCCCAGTGCTCGTTGCCATGCGATCGCCACCACTGCCCCGAGGCGTCGTGGCTCTCGTACTCGAACCGCACCGAGATGCGATTGCCGTCGTGGCACCAAAGCTCCTTGCGCAGCTTGTACTGCAGCTCCTTCTCCCACTTGCGATGGAGAAAGGCGGTGATCGCCTCGCGGCCCTCGAAGAACTCGTCGCGGTTACGCCACTTGGAGTCGAGCGTGTAGGCCTTGGCCACACGCTCGGGATCGCAGGAGTTCCAGGCGTCCTCAGCCGCCTGCACCTTCTGCTTGGCGGTCTCGAGTGTGAACGGGGGAACGGGTGGGCGGGGATCCATGGCTCTCCTCAACTGGTGTAGTGGGCACGGCTATCGACCTCTTTGAAGAGCTGCATGCCGATCGGCTGCTGCATCTCCTCGGCCAGGTGGGCGACCACTCCCGCAGTGCGGGCGATCAGCGCGAACCCGCGCACGATCGCGGGGGTGAATCCGAGGTCGGCCAGCGCGGCACCGGCCACACCGGCGCCGTTGATGGGAAGCGCGCGGCCGGTCTGCTCGGCATGGGCAGCGGCGACCCACCGCAGGGCCTCCAGGTTGGGGCCGAGCTGGCCGGTCTGCTCGGCGATCGCATACATCCGCGGCGTACGGGGATCCTCCAGCTTGTGCACGGGATGACCGAGGCCCGGCACCCGCTTGCCGGCGGCCAGCTGGGCTCGCACCGCAGCATCGGCGCCGGCGGCATCGGTGATGTCCTGCAGGAACACCGCGGTGTCTTCGACCACGCCCAGAAACACGCTGCCCGCACCCAAAAGCCCCGACGCGACCGCGCCCTGGAGTGCCTCGGGAGCACCGGTATAGGTCAACCGGGCGGCCAGCACCGTCGGCGTCAGGCCGTGGTCGGCCAGCGACACCAGTACCGCGTCGAGCAGGCGCACCTGTCCCTCGGTGGGCTGCTCACCTCTCACCAGCAGGAAGGCCAGCTCGGTGAAGGTCACCCGGCCCATCAGCTCGTCGGCCAGGTTGCGGCCGCGGATGGTGATCGTGTCCGGCGTCGAGGCACCGATGCCGGTGCGCAGCCAGTCGTCTGAGCTCATGCGAAATCAGCCTCCTGGTCGGTGCGCTCGCGATCCAGCTGGTGCTTGGCGATCCGGCCTGTGGGGGTGCGGGGAAGATCGGTCACGGCCTCAAGGTAGCGGGGGACCTTGAACGGTGTCAGCCGGTCGGCCGCGGCGGCGCGGACGGCGGCCAGATCGACGGCAGCGGGATCGGCGACCATCACGAAGGCCTTGATCTCCTCCTCGCTCGAGCTCCGACGGCACCCCCACCACCGCCGCCTCCAGCACGTCGGGGTGCGCCGCCAGCGCCTCCTCGATCTCGCCCGGGGCGACGTTCTCGCCGCGCCGGCGGATCACCTCCTTGAGCCGGCCGACGAAGGTGTACGTGCCATCCCCGTTCGGCTCGACCAGATCTCCGGTGCGAAGCCAGCCGTCCTCAGACAGCACCTGAGCGGTCTCTTCGGGCATGCCCCAGTAGCCCGTCATCACGGCGGGGTTTCGCAGCTGCAGCTCCCCGTCCACCACCCGGCCCTGGTTGACCACGCCCAGACGCGGGTGCTGGCGGATACTTCCCAGCGTGCCGTACGGCCGGGTACCGCGCGCCCAGATGGTGCCGTAGGGAGTCTCGGACATGGCATACCCGGCCACGATCTTGAGGCCGAAACGGGCCTCGATCTGGAGCTGGCGCTCGCGGGTGGGAGCCGGGCCGGTGTAGCACAGGCGCAGAGGGCTGTCGGCGTCGTCGGCCCGCTCGGGCTGGCGCATCAGGATCTCGAGCATCGCCCCGATCGCGTTGAACTCGGTGGCGCCGTGGCGCCGGGCCGAGTCGATGAAGCCGCTGCCCGAGAACCGCGGTAACAGTGCCAGACTGGCCCGCGCGGCGATCGATCCCAGCATCGAATACGCCGGCGCGTTGATGTGAAACAACGGCAGCGAGGTCATCAGCCGGTCGTCGGGGCCGAGTTCCATCCACCAGGGGAAGCCCTCGCCTGCCATCGTGTAGGCCCGCTGGGTCTGGGTGACGAGCTTTGACCGGCCGGTGGTGCCCGAGGTGGGAATCAGCACTGCGGGCGCGTCCGGCGCCGGTCGATCGGCGGGGGCATCGCCGGGCCGCTGGAACAGCGTGGCAACGTCGAGGTGGCCGGGCGCGACCACGGCGGCCGGGCGCACTTGCTCCAGCAGCCCCGCCAGCTCGGCCTCGGACGAGCGCGGATTGGCGGTCAAAAGGATGGTGCCGGCGTAGGCCGAGCCCAGCCACAGGAACACGTGCTCGGGCGTGCTGGGCATGGTCGCCATCACCACGTCGCCCCGCCCAAGGCCGAGATCGGCCAGCCCTGCCGCCGCCCGGCCCACCTGCTCGCGGGCCTGCGCGTAGGTGTACTCGCTGTCCTCGAAGACCAGCCACGGCCTCTCCGGGGCCTCGGCGACCGCCTCGTCGAACAGCTCGGGGATGGTGCTCGGCATCCTGGCAGCACCCTAGATCAAGAGCGAGCCTGGGCCGTCCCGGCCATCGGTAGGGTTACCGGCGATGAGCGACAGAATCCAGACCGCCCGTGACGCCCACTACGGATCGCCGCTTTTGGGGCGCTACCCGATCGAGCCGCTGACCGAGAACGTCTACTGGGAGACCTTCGAAGAGCAGCTGCGACCCAGCTACCCGCCGGAGGTGTTCTTCACAGTGCAGCGCGACCGGGTCGAGCCGGCCGTCCCGGCCAACGGCCTGAAGGATCACTGGTGCGCTCGCGACCGCGACGCGGTGGTGGCGATGTTCTGCGGCGACAGCCACGACCGCGGCCGCTACCAGATGCGTCACACGGTGGTGAGTCCGGCCTATCAACGGCGCGGCATCTACTCCGAGATCATCACGCGGGCGCTCGCCGTACTCGGCCGACCTGGGCTACTCGGCGGTCGTCAGCGAGCACTCGCCGGCCAACAATGCGGTGCTGATCGCAAAACTCCGGGCCGGCTTCTGCATCACCGGTCTGGAACTCGACGCTGCTTTCGGCACCAGCGTCATGCTCACCTACTTCCACGACCCGGCCGAGCTGGCCGCCTTCCGCTACCGCTGCGGCGACGCCACGCTCACGCCGGAGCTGATCGCCGCAGGCTTCGGCGCGATGGACGCGCTGCGCGCGCAATTCCGGGCCGCAGACGGGTTCGCCACCGGCAGATAGGGTTTCGGCGTGGGCAGACGGCATCGACGAGACGACATCTGGCTGCCGCGGAAGCGTCGCAGCCGTAGGCGAGTGGCGGCTGGGGGCTGTGCGTGGTCGTGATCGCCGCCGGGCTGGCGTTGGCGGCGGGCTGGGGCCTGGGACGCTGGTCGGCCGACGCGTCATCGTCCACCCCGGCCGTCTCGCACTCGGCGCCGGTATCCACCACCGCCGTCGCCCCGTCGACCTCGGCCAGTACCAGCCGGCCGCCCACCACCCAGGGCCCCACCGCCCCGCCGAACCGGCCCGGTGCCGATTCTGATGTACCACGAGATCAAGGCACCGCCGCCGGGCACGGCCCTGCCCGAGCTGTTCCTGCCGGCACCCCAGTTCCAGGCCGAGCTGCGCTACCTGAAGCAGCACGACTTCCATCCCGTCACGATGGCGCAGGTGTGGGCGTACTGGACGCAGGGCTCGCCGCTGCCGATCCACCCGATCGTGCTCTCGTTCGACGACGGCTTCCGCAGCCAGTTCCAAACAGCCGCCCAGATGCTGCACGGCTACGGCTGGCCGGGCGTGCTCAACCTGATCGTGGCCCACCTGCACGAGGGCACCTACGGGCTGGGCCCGCGCGAGGTCAAACAGATGATCTCGTGGGGCTGGGAGATCGACTCTCATACCCTCACCCACCCCGACCTGACCACCCTGCACGGAGCCGACCTGACGACCGAGGTGGCCGGATCCCGTCGCGTGCTGCAGCACTCCTTCGGCGTGCCCGTGGACTTCTTCTGCTATCCGGCGGGGGCGTATGACTCCGCCGTCGTCAACGCTGTCAGAGCGGCCGGATACCAAGGCGCAACCACCACCACCGAGGGCGTCGCCGACCCCTCCCAGGGTCGCTTCACGCTCGACCGCATCCGCGTCAACGGCTCGACCACCGTCGACCAGCTGGCGGCCCAGCTGGCGGGGCTCGGCGTCACCGCCGGCTGACGCGATTCCAATCGGTGATGTGTAGTCTGGGCGTCGTTTCCAAAGGCTCTGAGGGGGTTGCTCCATGAGGCGTACCAGTCGCCGCGTGTTTCTGGGTGAGAGTGCCGCAATCGGCGCTGCAGCGATCGGATCGAGCTTCGTGCTCGACACGCTCGCGGCGGTGGCAGCGCCGGCCAGCGGGGCGCGGGCGTGGGGGGCAAACGCCGTGGGCCAGCTGGGAGACGGCAGCTTCGCAGCACATCTCACACCTCAGGCCGTCTCGGGCATCGCCAACATCACCGGCATGCACGGCGGTCGCCAGCACGTGATCGCGCTGCGGGCTGACGGCAGCGTGTGGTGCTGGGGTCACGGCCTCAGCGGCCAGCTCGGCAACGGCTCGACTGCCAACCGGAATGTCCCCACCAAGGTGCACAACCTGGCCAACGTCAAACAGGTGCGCACCGGTCACTACCACTCGCTGGCGCTTCGCACCGACGGCACGGTGTGGGCCTGGGGCCTGAACAAGTACGGCCAGCTCGGCGACGGCACCACCAGCAACCGCGCGCTGCCCGTGCGGGTCAAAGGCCTGGGTACGGCGATCGCGATCGCCGGCGGTCGCGACCACTCGCTGGCGATCCTCAAGAACGGCACGGTGTGGGCCTGGGGCCTCAATCAGTACGGGAATCTCGGCACCGGCAACACGGTCACCCATCACCTTCCGGTGCAGGTCAAGGGCCTCACCCAGATGATCGCGATCGCCGGTGGCCGCGACCACTCGCTGGCGATTCGCAAGGGCGGTGCGGTGTACGCGTGGGGCTGGAACGCCTACGGCCAGATCGGCGACGGCACCACTGTCAACCGCCACCTGGCCAAGCGCGTCGCCCTGCTGCCTGGAGTCGCCTCGCAGATCACCGCCGGCGCCAACCACAGCGTGGTGCGCCGGGCGGACGGCTCGTTGTGGGCGTTTGGCGAGAACAGCTACGGTCAGATCGGCGACGGCACCGGCACTCAGCGCAAGCGGCCCACGCGGGTGGTGGGCGGAGTGGCCTCGATCGGCACCGGCCGGCTGCACACGCTGGCGGTCAAGACCGACGGCTCGATCTGGGCCTGGGGAGCCAACTCGTTTGGCCAGCTGGGCGACGGCTCGACCCAGAACCGGCATGCGCCGGTGCGTGTCGGGACGATCTCCAACGGCTCGCGGGTGGCCGGCGGCGTGGATTACAGCGTCGCCCTGATCGCCTGAAGAGAACATCCCGGCCGGCACAAGGGGACGAGGTTAACGGGACTGCGCCGACCGGGATTTCCCAGAGCATAGACGACGAATCGCAGCGAATCTGTGTCAAAACAGTATCTTTGCGCTGCCCCGCGGCTGTGCCCTCTGTCACGAGATTCCGCCGGTGTTCAGACCGTGTTAAGACTCGCGGCCTGATTTTAAGAGGGCGTTGAGACACGCGGTCATACACTCGATTCGATAGCGAATTCGAACCGAGGTGGGATACGTAATGCTTGACGTCTACTCAGTGGTGCTGATGGTCGGTGTGATGGCTGCCATGATCGGTGTCATCTGGGCGCTGGAGCGAGTGTGATGAGCGGCGGAAGCATCTTTGGCCTCTCCATCTCGATCGCCGCGTTTGTGTATTTATGCTACGCCCTGTTCCGCGGTGAGAACCTATGACCACGCTTGGCGTTGCACAGATCGCCGTCTTTCTGGTGATCCTGACAGTGGCGGCACGGTTCTTCGGAACCTATATGGCGTGGGTGTACTTCTCCTCCGGTCCGCGCTCGACTCGGGTGCTGGGGGCAGGCGAGCGAGCCCTGCTTCGGCTCCTGCGGATCAGCAAGGATCACGAGGAGCAGACGTGGCAGGGGTACTCGATCAGCGTGGTCGCTGTCAGCGTGATCTTCGTGGTCGTGCTGTACCTGCAGATGCGGATTCAAAACCACCTGCCGCTGAATCCCGATGGGATGCCGTCGGTCAACGCGGGTCTGGCGTTCAATACCGCCACCAGCTTTCTGACCAATACCAACTGGCAGTACTACGTGGGCGAATCGACCATGTCCTACCTCACCCAGATGGCCGGTCTGGCGGTGCAGAACTTCATCTCGGCAGCGGTCGGTATGGCCGTGCTGGCCGCCGTCATCCGGGGATTCTCGAACCGCAGCCTGAAGACGCTGGGGAACTTCTGGGTCGACCTGTACCGCTCGCTGGCATTCATCCTGCTGCCGATCGCAGTGGTGGGCGCGATCGTGCTGGTGTCGCAGGGCGTGCCCGACACCTTCTCGGGTCACGCGGTCGTGCACACGCTGCAGGGGGCCACGCAGGACGTCGCCCGCGGCCCGGTCGCGTCCCAGATCTCGATCAAGCATCTGGGCACCAACGGCGGCGGGTTCTTCAACGCCAACTCGGCAGCGCCGTTTGAGAGCCCAACCAGCTTCACCGGCTATTTCGAGCTGTTCCTGGAGCTGCTGATCCCGTTCGCCTCGATCTTCATGTTCGGCCGGGCGATCAACGCGATGCGGCACGCCTGGACGATCTTCGCAGCCATCGCCGTGATCTTCGTGATCGGCATCGCCATCAACGTTCCGGCCGAGCAGCAGGGTTCCGCCGTACTCCACAAGGCGGGCGTCAACCTGAGCGCCACCGGTAGCCAGAGCGGCGGCAATATGGAGGGCAAGGAGACCCGCTACGGACTGGCCGAGACGGGCGTCTTCACCGTCGGCACGACCGACACATCGACCGGAGCGGTGACCGCCAGCCACGACTCGATGACGCCGCTGGGCGGTGCCACTGCGCTCGTCAATATCTTCATGGGAGAGATCACACCCGGCGGCGTCGGGGTGGGCATGAACGGCATGCTCCTGTACATCATCCTGGCCGTATTCATCGCCGGCCTGATGGTTGGCCGCACGCCTGAGTACCTTGGCAAGAAGGTCGAGGCCAAACAGATCAAGCTGGCACTGGTCGGAACGGTATTCGTACCGGTCGTTGTGCTGGTGATGACCGCGATCGCAGTCGCAACTCACGCCGGGTTGATATCGATGTACAACACCGGCGCGCATGGTTTTAGCGAAGCCCTGTATGCCTACACATCGCAGGGAAATAACAACGGCAGCGCCTTCGCCGGGTACACCGGCGGGCTAGGCTATAACCTGGCCGACTACATGGGCGGCGTGGGCATGATGCTGGGACGGTTTGTCCTGATCATCACCACGCTGTGTGTGGCCGGGTCGTTCGCCGGTGCCAGAGTGCACCCTGCCGGCGCGGGCACGCTGCGTAACGACACGCCGATGTTCGGAGTGATGGTGGTCGGCGTGATCATCCTGATCTCCGCGCTCACGATCCTGCCCGCGCTCGCGCTGGGGCCGCTGGTCGAGCAACTGTCAAATGGGAGGCTGTTCTAAATGGTTGTCGAGCTGCGCCGCTCGCTGATCGTGGTCGTCATGAGCGTGATCGCGTTCGGCCTGATCTATCCCACGGTGATGCTGCTGATATCCCAGGCCGCGTTCTCGTCGCAGGCCAACGGCAGCCTGATCTCCGACCACGGGCGCACGGTGGGCTCGTCGCTGCTGGCCCAGGGATTCAGCAAACCGCAGTACTTCATGGAACGGCCGTCGGCCACCAGTCCGGCCTACAACGGCATGGCAACCGGTGGATCGAACCTCGGCCCCAACAGCTCGCAGCTGTATACAACCGTGCGGCAGCGGGTGCAGGCCGTGCTCAAGCAGGAGCGCCCCTACAACCCCGGCTTGACGACCGGCGACATCCCGGTGGACGCGGTCACCGCGTCGTTCTCGGGAGTCGACCCGCAGATCTCACAGGCCTACGCAAACCTCCAGGCCCCGAGAGTCGCGGCGGTCAGAAATCTTCCGCTGGCAACGGTCAAGAGCCTGATCAGCCAGAACACGGAAGGACGGTTTCTGGGGCTCTTCGGAGAGCCGGGAGTGAACGTCCTTGAACTCAACCTTGCACTTGATCGGACTGGAAAATGACGGAACACGTACTCGTGCCTGTGGCCCCGACTCCTCCCACCCCGCCCGGCGAGGACGCCCGCAAGCCGGCCAAGCTGTTCACCCCCGAGATCGTGTGGCAGGCCACCAAGGACTCGTTCGTCAAGCTCGATCCTCGCCATCAGATCCACAACCCGGTGATGTTCATCGTCGAGCTGGGCTCGGCCATCACCACCGGCATCGCCGTGCTGGCGGCGTTCCGCGGCGACGGCCACACGCTGTGGTTCACCGCCGTGGTGTCGTTCTGGCTGTGGCTGACGGTGATCTTCGCCAACATCGCCGAGGCGGTCGCGGAGGGCCGGGGCAAGGCCCAGGCCGACACCCTGCGGGCCACCCGCACCACCACGCTCGCCCATCGCCGCACCGACGACGGCGCGATCGAGGAAGTGGCCGCCTCCGACCTTCAGCGGGGCGACCGGGTGCTGGTGCGCGCGGGTGAGGTGATCCCCGCCGACGGCGACGTCGTGGAGGGCGCCGGCTCGGTCGACGAGTCGGCCATCACCGGCGAATCGGCCCCGGTGATCCGTGAGGCCGGCGGCGACCGCTCGGCCGTCACCGGCGGCACCAGGCTGCTTTCGGACGAGCTGGTGGTGCTGGTCACCCAGGAGCCCGGCAAGTCGTTCCTGGATCGCATGATCGCGCTGGTCGAGGGCGCCGAGCGGCGCAAGACCCCCAACGAGATCGCGCTCAACATCCTTTTGGCGGGCCTCACGATCGTGTTCGTGGTGGCCACCGCCACCCTGGCGCCGTTTGCGTCCTACGCCCACACAGGATTGTCCACGACCGTGCTGATCGCACTGCTGGTGGCCTTGATCCCGACCACCATCGGGGCGCTGCTCTCCTGCATCGGCATCGCCGGGATGGACCGGCTGGTGCGGCGAAACGTGCTGGCGATGTCCGGCCGCGCGGTCGAGGCCGCCGGGGACATCGACGTGCTGCTGCTGGACAAGACCGGCACGATCACGCTCGGCAACCGCCAGGCGTCTGAGTTCATCCCGGCCGAGGGCGTCGACCCGCACGACCTGGCCGAGGCCGCGCAGCTGGCGTCCCTGGCCGACGAGACGCCAGAGGGCCGCTCCATCGTCGTGCTGGCCAAGGAGTACGGGATCCGCGGGCACGAGCTGTCCGAACTCCAGGCCGAGTTCATCCCGTTCACCGCACAGACGCGCATGAGCGGGGTCGACGTGAGCGGCACCAACATCCGCAAAGGGGCGCCGGACGCCGTCCAGGAGTTCGTCGAGTCAAACGGCGGACGGTTCCCGGCCGAGGTCAGCGACGCGGTGCAGCGAGTCGCATCCAGCGGCGGCACCCCGCTGGTGGTGGCCCGCGACAACTTCGTGCTGGGTGTGATCCACCTCAAGGACATCGTCAAAGGCGGCATCCGGGAGCGGTTCGACGAGCTGCGCCGGATGGGCATCCGCACCGTCATGATCACCGGCGACAACCCGGTCACCGCCGCGGTGATCGCCGCGGAGGCGGGGGTCGACGACTTCCTCGCCCAGGCCACGCCGGAGGCCAAGATGGCGCTGATCCAGGAGGAGCAGGCCAAGGGCCGGATGGTGGCGATGACCGGAGACGGTACCAACGACGCGCCGGCGCTGGCCAAAGCCGATGTGGGGGTGGCCATGAACACCGGCACCCAGGCCGCCAAGGAAGCCGGCAACATGATCGACCTGGATTCCAATCCGACCAAGCTGATCGAGATCGTCGAGGTCGGAAAGCAGCTGCTGATCACCCGCGGGTCGCTGACCACCTTCTCGATCGCAAACGACGTGGCCAAGTACTTCGCGATCCTGCCGGCCATGTTCGCCTACACCTACGCCGCCAAACCGGGTGAGCACGGACCGCTTTGGACGATCAACGTCATGCACCTGGGCACACCCACCAGCGCGATCATCTCGGCGGTGATCTTCAACGCGCTGATCATCCCGTTTCTGATCCCGCTGTCGCTTCGCGGTGTGCGCTACCGGGCGGTCGGCGCGACGGCGCTGTTGCGACGCAACCTGCTGGTCTACGGGCTCGGTGGGATCATGCTTCCGTTCATCGGCATTAAGCTGATCGACCTCGTCATCCACAACGTTCTGGGCGCGTGAGCAGGAAGGTGGGAAGAGGGCGTGGCAGCGACGGCGAGCTTGGCACATGAGGCGGGCAGCAAGGCCGGCCGCGGCCATCACCGGATCCTGCTCGGCGCCGCCGCCGGGGTCGGCAAGACCTTCCGCATGCTGCTGGAGGGACAGCAGGCGGCCGACACCGGCATCGACGTCGTCATCGGCTACCTCGAGCCGCACGATCGCAAGGACACCATCGACGTGGCACAGGGCCTCGAGAACGCGCCCCGCCGGCGTATTCAACACGCCGGTGTGTGGCTCGAGGAGATGGACGTGGACGCCGTGCTCAGGCGGGTTCCCGAGCTGGCCCTGATCGACGAGCTGGCCCACACCAACGCGCCGGGCGGGCGTAACGTCAAACGCTACGAAGACATCGCCGAGGTGCTTGCCGCCGGCATCGATGTGATCTCGACGGTCAACATCCAGCACCTGGAGAGCCTCAACGACGTGATCTTCGAGGTGACCGGCGTGCGCGTGCGAGAGACCTTCCCCGACCAGGTGCTCGACGACGCTGACGAGGTGGTGCTGGTCGACCTCACTCCGGAAGAGCTGCGTGAACGTATCCGGGCGGGCAAGGTGTACCCACAGGATCGGGTCGACACCGCCCTCTCCAACTTCTTCGCGGCGGAGAAGCTGTCGTCACTGCGCCAGCTGGCACTGCGCGAGGTGGCCGAGGATGTCCAGGCCAGGCAGGCGCCGCCGCTGATCGGCGAGGCGTCATCCACGTTGATCCGTGACCGCATTCTCGTCCTGGTCGAGCCACGGCCGGCGGCACAGCGGCTGATGCGCAGAGCGTGGCGCTCGGGCCAGCGGTTGGGCGCGGCGGACGTCGACGCGCTGTGGGCGCACCGCCCGGGCGCGAGCCTGACCGAGGACGAGCGGGTGGCTCTGGCCGCCCTGCGCCGCCTGGCGGTGCTACTCGGCATCCACTTTCTCGAAGAGGAGGACGCCGACCCGGTGACCGCCGTGGCCCGCGTCGCACAGGATCGCGGTACCACCTACGTGTTCCTGGAGGCGCCCGCCGAGCGGCGCCTCGATCTGATCTTGGGGCGGTCACTGCTGCATCGCCTGGTCGAGGCGCTTCCCGGAGTCGATATCCGGCTGTGCGCAGATCGCAGCAAGCGAGCGCGACCAGAACCATGAACTGGCTCTCCCGTAAGCACCACGAGAATCCCGGCTCGGGACGGCGGATCCTGGTGGCCTTCTCCGACGGTCGGCTTGACCAGGTCGTGCTGGACGCCGCCTTGCGGATCGCGCGGGCCGAGGATGCGACGATCGTCCCGGCCTACCTGATCGTCGTCCCGCTCAGCTATCCCATCGACAGCCCCATGCACGACCAGGTGGAGGCGGCACTGCCGATCCTGGAGGAGGTCGAAAACCAGGCCGCCCGGGCCAAGATCCCGGTGGACGCCCGCATGGAGCGAGGCCGCTCGCTGCGCGATGCCCTCAAGCAGCTGTGGTCGGTGGAACAGTTCGACCGCATCATCCTGCCGGCCTCGACCAACGGCACCCGCGGGTTCGACGAGCACGACCTGGCTTGGGCGCTCACCCACGCCCCCACCGAGATGGTGGTGCTGCGGCCGTCGCCGGAGGCGTCCGAATGAGCATCCACGTGCTTTCCGAGATCGAGACCGGCTTCCATCGGGCGGCGCTTCTGCGCGGGCCCAGGCGACACGTCGTGGCGGTGCTCTCGATCCTCGCCGCGGTGGCCACGGTCACCCTCGCCATCGCGCTGCTCGAAGCCGATCGTGCCGGTCATCAGCCTTGGCATCCTGTACGTGTTCGCGGTGCTGCCGATCGCGCTGGCGTTCGGTCTGGCGTACTCGGTGATCGTCTCGGTGGCGTGCATGCTCGCGTTCAACTGGTTCTTCCTGCCCCCGGTGCATTCGTTCACGCTCGCCGACTCGCGCAACTGGCTGGTGCTGGCGGTGTTCCTGGTCACCGCCGTGGTCGTCAGCCTCCAGGCCGCCCGGTCCCGTCAGCGAGCGGTGGACGCCGAGCAGCGAGAGCTGGAGACGTCGGTGATCGCACGGCTGGCGACATCGCTACTGGAGGGCGGAACGATCGCAGACATGCTGGACGAACTCTCGCGGGGCGCCGCCAGGGTGCTCGGGGCAGATGCGGCCAGAATCGAGCTGGGTCGCCCGCACCCGGCGCCGGCGGGTGAGTCGCCGCTGCCGCTGGCCGTCGACGGGCGCGAGATCGGCACCGTCTACCTCGACGTCCGGGCCGCGCCCAGCCTGACCGTCCGGCGTCGGTTCCTGCCCGCACTGGCGTCGCTGCTGGCGGTGGCGTCCGACCGCGAGCGGCTCACCGCCCAGGCCGTGCAGGCCGACACGCTGCGGCGCAGCGACGCCGCCAAGACCGCGGTTCTGCGCGCCGTCAGCCACGACCTGAGGACGCCGCTGACCGCGATCAGAATGGCAGTGGGAGGTCTCGAAAACCCTGAATACCAGTTGAGCGAGGGCGACCGCAGCCAACTGCTCGACACCATCCACGTCGAGACCGATCGGCTCACCCGGCTGGTGTCGAACCTGCTCGACCTGTCACGCCTGCAGGCCGGTGCCGCCTCGCCGGTGGCGGAGCTGTGGCCTCCCGAAGCACTGGTAACCCAGGCCGTCGCAGCGCTCGGCCACGACGCCGACCGCGTCCACATCGACGTGTCCCCCGACCTGCCGCCCGTGCGCGTCGACCCCACCCACGCCCAGCGCGTGCTGGTCAACCTGGTCGAGAACGCCCTGCGCTATTCCGAGCCGTCGGAGCCGATCCTGGTGCGTGGCACCAACACGCGTCAAGAGGTGGTGCTGAGGGTGGTCGACCACGGGCCGGGGATCGCCGCCGGCGAGCTGGAGCGGATCTTCGAGCCCTTCTACCCCAACGGCCAGGCCCAGAGCGGAGCCGGCCTGGGGCTGGCGATCGCCCGCGGATTCGCCGAAGCCAACGACGGCCAGGTGTGGGCCGAATCGCAACCCGGGCAAGGGGCGTCGTTCGCCTTCGCGCTCCCGGTGGGATGACCGAGCCCACCCGGGTGCTCGTCGTCGACGACGAGGTGCCGATCCTGAATGCGCTGGCCACCACCCTGCGCGCCGCCGGGTACGAGGTCGATCGGGCGGCCACAGCGTCCCAGGCGCTGGTGCTCGCCGCCACCCGCAGCCCCGACGCGATCATCCTCGACCTGGTGCTGCCCGACGGCAGCGGGATTGACGTGTGCCGCGAGATCCGCACGTACAGCGCCGTCCCGATCCTGATCCTGTCGGCCATCGGGGAGGAGCGCCAGAAGGTGAAGGCGCTCGATGTCGGGGCCGACGACTACGTCACCAAACCGTTCGGGATCGACGAGCTGCTGGCCCGGTTGCGGGCGCTGCTGCGCAGAATCGCGCCCTCACCGGCGGACGCCCAGATCACTGTGGGTGAGATCACCATCGACCTCGCCGCCCAGCTGGTGACCGTCTCCGGCGAGCCGGTGCATGTGACGCCCACCGAGTTCGAGCTGCTCAAGCTGTTTCTCCAAAACGTGGGTCGGCTGCTCACCCACCGCACCATCCTGGAACGGGTGTGGGGGGTCGCCTATCAGACCGACGCCAACTACCTGCACGTGTACGTGTCTCGCCTCCGGCAGAAGATCGAGCCCGATCCGACCCGGCCGCGGTACCTGATCACTGAGCCCGGGGCCGGGTACCGGCTGGTCGAGCCCGTCTCAATATCCCCTGAAGATTCCCGGAGTCTCCCTTAAACCGGCCTCAATACGGCCTCTGGAGCCGTTTTCGTGGACTACCGTGAGGGCATGGCAACGCTCACCTCCACACTGCTGGGACTGGCGCGATCGAAACGCCGGGCGGCCTCGTCAGCAGACCTCACGACCTCTCTGGCGCAGTCGGAGCGGGAGCGCCACCGGGTCGCCCACGACCGCTTCGAAGCTGAGGCGAGACGGCGTACCGACGCCACCACCGAAGCCGTGCTGCGAAGCGTCGGTCACGATCTGCGCTCGCCACTGGCCGCGATCATGATGGCGGCCTCGACCCTGAGGCGTCCTGATCTCGAACTCGAGCCGAACGAGCGCGAGCAGCTGGCGGCGACGATCGCTGCGGAGGCCGTCCGGCTGGATTGGCTGCTGTCCCACCCACGCGAGCTTTTGGGATCCGAACGAGGAGCGCCGAGGTGATGGCCGAGAAGCAGCTGGACGAACGTCTGCCGGCCCAGGACACCGATCCGCTCAGCCGCGCACTCAGCGGCGTCATCCCCGGAATCGCGCTGCTGGCGGCGCTATCGGTGGCCGTCTATCCGTTCCGCGACAACCTCCACTCGGGCACGATCGCGTTGGTGCTGCTCGTGCCGGTGTTGGTGTCCACGGTGGGCGGAGTGTGGGCTGCACTCGGCGTCGCGGCGGTGGGGGCCGGCACCTTCAACTTCTTCTTCACGGTGCCGTACCACTCGTTTCGGATCGAGTCCAGCGACAGCATTGCGGCGTTTGTGATCTACATCGTGGTGGCCGCGATCGTGGCCGTCTCGGCCAGTCGCCGGCGCGACGCAGTTCAGCTGGCCGGCCGTCGCGCCCACGACGCGCGATTCCTGCTGGCCAGCGGAGACGAGATCGCCCACAGCTCCGACCCGCTGGTGAGCATCCTCGATGGGCTGCGCGGTCTGCGCACCGTCACCCGGCTCAAGGGCATCCACCTGGTGGCGGTCGACACCGGTCTAGGTGAGATCGACGAGGGCTTCGGCGACGATCAGGCGGCTCGGCAGGCCGCCCAGCAGACCTGTGAGGACGCTCGCCACGGTGGGGTGGCGCCCCCGCGCGCTGCCGGCGCCGCGGGCGCGTCGGCCGTGGCGATTGGGTCGGCCGACGACGTCGCGGGTGCGCTGGGCATCGACTCGGGCGAGCGGCCGCTGGGCGACGACGACTACCGGCTGATCGAGTCGTTCGCCCTGGTGCTGTCGCTCACGCTGCGGCGCACGCCGGTGTCACCGGCTACGCATCGGGGTTGACCAGCCGGTAGCCGGCCCCGGCAGAGGTCAGGATGTAACGCGGGCGGGTGGGGTCGGGCTCGATTTTGCGGCGCAGCTGTGAGATGTGAACGTGCAGCAGATTGGATTCGCTGCCGTAGCCGGGGCCCCATACCTCGCGCAGGATCGTGCGGTGGGTGAGCAGCTTGCCCTCGTTCTTGGCCAGCACCCGCAGGATCTCGAACTGGTGGGGCGTCAGGTGCACCTCGGTTCCCGACATCGTCACCGAGCGTTTCTCCAGATCGACCACCAGCTCGCCGATGGTCAGCACCGGATCGCCGCTGGGCGTGACTCTCCGTAGGCTGGCCCGCAGCCGCGCCAACAGCTCGTCGATACCGACCGGCTTGGTGACGTAGTCATCGGCCCCGGCGTCCAGAGCGGCGACCTTCTCGCTCTCGTCGCCTACGGCCGACAGCACGATCACCGGCGCCGCCGTCCATTTGCGCAGCTCGCGGCAGACGTCAGTGCCGCTGCCGTCCGGCAGCACCAGGTCGAGGATCACGGCGTCGGGCGGTCGCATGGCCGCCTCGGCCAGTGCTGTCTCGGCGGTCTCGGCCGTCTCAACCTCGTATCCGGCGGCCCGCAGGCTGGTGCGCAGCGCCCGCAGGATCTGCGGCTCGTCGTCGACCACCAGCACCCGCTGGCGGCCGCTCATACGCCCGCCTCAACGGGAGCTTCGGCCGGCAGCGCGAGCACGAACGTCGCACCCTGACCAGCGAGCGACTCGGCCCACACCCGCCCGCCGTTGGCCTCGGCAAACCCCCGCGCAATGGCCAGTCCCAGTCCCGCCCCGCGGGCTTCGGAGGTGGCCGACCCGCGCTGGAACGGGGCGAAGATCTGTTCCAGCTCCGCTGCGGCGATGCCAGACCCACGGTCGATCACCCGCACTGTCACCTCACTCTCGCCGGTGGTGACGGCCACCCGCACCGGGACGGTCTCAGGCGAGTACTTGAGTGCGTTTTCGATCAGGTTTGCCAGCACTCGCTCGATCTGGTTGGGATCGACCCGCACCGCCACCGGCTGGTCGGGCAGCGACACCTCCACCCGGCCGGCCGCATCCCCCAGCTCGCCCAGCGCCTGACCGACCAGATCGTCGATCGGCCAGAGCTCGGTGTGAGGCTCGGCCGCCCCCGCCTGCAGCCGTGACAAGTCGAGCAGGTTGGCCACCAGCCGGTCGAGCCGGCCGGCCTCGCTCGTGATCGTCGCCAACAGCTCCCGGCGATCCTCCGGATCCAGCTCGAAGTCGTGCTGGGCGAGCGCCGAGGACGACGTCAGGATCGCCATCAGGGGTGAGCGCAGATCATGGCTGACGGTGCGCAAAAGGGCGGTCTTGATCGCATCGCTGCGCCGCAGCGCCTCCGCCTCGAGCGCCTCGTGGGTCAGCCGGTCGCGGTCGATCGCGACCGCCACCAGCGAGGCCACCGCCGGCAGCAACCGGCGGCGCACCGCCGCCCCGTCGGGGTCCGGCCCATCCAGGTACATCACTCCGACCGGCCGATCGCCAACGATCAGGGGATACGGCTCGAGCTCGGGAGGCGGCGAGGGCTCGGGGCCGACATCGATCGTGACCTGGTCGACCCTCAATACCCTGGCGACTTCCTCCGCGACCCGCTCCAGCTCGGCGTCTCGCGCGCCACCCTGCAAGAGCGACGTCGCCATCCCCGCCAGCAGGGCAGCCTCGTTGGCTCGCCGGCGGGAGCGGGCGGCCAGCTCGCTGACCACCACAGCGGTCAGGATGAACACCGCCAAGGCGACCCAGTCGCCCCTGTCGGACACGCGAAACGTGTACACGGGAGCGAGAAAGAAGAAGTTGAACGCCAGCATCGAGGCGATCGCCGCCCCCACCCCGAATCCCGTTCCCCACACCACCGAAATGGGCAGCACAGCCAGCAGGTAGAGCACCGCCAGCCCCAGCACGGGAACCACGTCGTCGATCAGCGCGATCGCCGCGGTGACAGCCGCAATCGCCGCCACGGTGACCGCGACCCCCGCCGGCCTGCCGCGGCCGACCCGATCGATCATCCTGGTGGCGACATCCATACCGGTCACCGTAGTCGAACGGCGCGTCAGTCGGTGGTCGCGCGGGCGCTGATCAGCACCAGAATCGCCGCGATGGCAATCGACGCCAAGAACTGGATCAGCCAGCCGCCGCCCAGCCACTCGTGGCCGATGATGCCACCCAGCAGCGACCCGGCGATGCCGAACAGCGCGGTGGCGGTCAGGCCGAGGTGGTCCTGGCGGCCGGGGACGAACAGCCGCGCCAGCCCACCGATGATCAGTCCCATCGCGCCGTACCACAGCAGTAGCCAGAAAATGTGCAGCGTGAAGCCCAGCACCCCGATTCCGAAGGCGAGGAACAGGATGACCAGAATCAGGGCGATCAGTGCGGCCGGCATGCCTGAACTGTAGCTACGTTTCGCGGGGTGACCCGGCAGGACACCACGAGGTTCGGTGCGAGCATCGATCCCGACCTCGCCCGCGACCTGACCCTGTTCGACGACCTGCTGGCCGGGGTGCTGCTGGAACAGGAGGGCGAGCCGGCCGTGGGCATGGTCGATCAGCTGCGCGAACTGTCGCGCAGCGGGCGTGAGCACGGGTGGCTGGGCGGCGACGTCGAGCTGCTGGCGGCGGTGGCCGGTCTCGACCCGCACCAGCGCGACCTGGCGCTACGCGCGTTCACCCTGCACTTCCAGCTGATGAACCTGGCCGAGCAGCATCACCGGCTGCGCCGCCGGCGGCGGTCGACACGGCCGCGGGAGACGTTGTCGGAGGCGGTCGCCACGCTGCGCGCTCGCGGCCTGGACGACGGCCGGCTGCGGGAGCTGGCCGAGCAGATGTCGGTGCTGCTGGTGCTGACCGCGCACCCCACCGAGGCCGCCCGGCGCACGGTTCTGGGCGCCCAGGTGCGGCTGGCCGATCAGCTGGAGCGGCTGGACGACCCGTGGCTGAGCGTTGCAGACCGCGACAGTGCTCACAGCCAGATCGCGGGAGAGATCGAGCTGCTGTGGCAGACCGACGAGGTGCGATCGACCCGGCCCTCGGTGGATGACGAGATCCGTCACACGCTGTGGTTCTTCGAGACCAGCCTGATGGACGCCGCGGCCGACGTGGCCGAAGCCTGGGAGCGGGAGTTCCCGTCGCTGCCGTTGCCGTTGCGGTTCGGCAGCTGGGTCGGCGGCGACCGCGACGGAAACCCCTATGTCAAGGACGAGCATCTGGCGGTGGCGCTGGGGCGGGCCCGGCAGCTGGCGCTCAAGCTGTTCCGCGAGCAGGCTCGCGACCTGACCCGGGCGCTGGGCATGTCATCGGGGCTGGCCGGCGCCTCGCAGGAGCTGCTGGACTCGATCGACCAGGATGAGCGCGAGCTTCCCTGGGTGGCCCGCGAAGTTGGCGACCGCAACCGGTATGAGCCGTACCGGCGCAAGCTGACGGCAATGCACCGGCGGCTGGACAGCGAGCTGGTGGGCCGCGACGAGCCGGGCTACACCACCGCCGGGTTTCGCCGTGACCTGGATGTGATCGACGCCAGCCTGCGTGCTCACCGCGGCACCCGAATCGCCGACACCAAGCTGGCGCGGTTGCGCCGCCAGGCTCAGATGTTCGGGCTGCAGCTGGCCCAGCTGGACGTGCGGGTGCATGCGCGCGACCTGGAGTCGCCGGAGCTTTCGGTGACCCTGGAGGCGATCGCCGAGGCCCAGCGCGGCTTTGGCGAGGACGCGATCCGGCGGCTGGTGGTATCTGGGGTGGAGTCGGCTGCCGACATTGCCGCGGCCGCCGCGGCGACCGAGCCGTATCAGCTGGCGGTGGTGCCGCTGTTCGAGTCGATCGACGCGCTGCGGGCGGCCCCGGCGATTCTCGGCGAGGCCATCGACGATGCCCGCTTCGGCGAGCGCGCTGTTGGCCTGCTGGGTGCGGTCACGGTCATGGTCGGCTACTCCGACTCGGGCAAGGACGGTGGCATCGTGACCGCCCAGTGGGAGATCACCAAGGCCCAGGAGGCGCTGGCCGAGCTGGGCCGCAGCCGGGGAGTGCCGATTCGGTTCTTCCACGGCCGCGGCGGGTCGGTCGGCCGCGGCGGAGGCCCCACCCACGCCGCCATCCTGGCTCAGCCGCCGGCGTTCCCGCCGGGACGGATCGAGCTAACGGAGCAGGGCGAGACGATCTCGTTCACCTACGGCCTGGAGGAGCTGGCCGCCCGCAACCTCGAGTCGGTGATGGCGGCCACGCTGGAGGCGTCCCATCCCGCCGCGGCCGGCGGCCACTCACCCGAGCAGCGAGAGCTGCTCGAGCAGCTGTCGCTGAGGGCCGGCAGCGCATATCGCGAGTTGCTGGACGATCCGGCGCTGCCCACATTCGTGCGTCAGTTCACACCGCTGGAGGAACTCGCACTGGTGCGGATCGGATCGCGCCCGGCCCGACGGGCTCAGGATCCCGACCTGCGCGCGTTGCGGGCGATCCCGTGGGTGTTCTCGTGGACGCAGACGCGCATGTTGGTGCCCGCCTGGTATGGGGTCGGCACAGCGCTTGCCCCAGCGCTGCACGATCTCGACACCCGCCGGGAGCTACGCGCCCTGTATGCCGCTTCGCCGTTTTTCCGCAGCCTCTTGAACAACGTCGAGATGGCGCTGGCCAAGTCCTCGATGCGCGTGGCCGGTCTCTACCGCACGCTCGTCCACCACGACCAGGGCGACCGCATCTTCGAGCGCCTGGTGGAGGAGTGCGAGCTGGCCCGGGTGACGGTGCTCGAGATCGCGCAGGCCCGCGAGCTGCTCGACCGCCACCCTCCGGTGCAGCGCATCATCCAGCTGCGCAACCCCGACGTCGATCCCATCAACGCGCTCCAGGTGGAGCTCTTGCAGCGCTGGCGCGACCCGGATCTGGACGACGGCGACCGCCACGAGCTGGAGCGGCCGCTGGCCCGCACGATCGCGGGAATCGCAGCCGCCCTGCGCAACACCGGCTGACACATTCAGGGCGTGTTAACGCCCAGGCGGTGAGGCATTAAGCGGCTTGCGCGATCTCGGTGGCGACCGCTAGCCTGGATACTCCACTAAATCAGTTGAGAATACAGGAGACCGCCGTGCCCACCGATATCCAAAACCTGCTGGTACTCGCCACCGGCATCCTCGCCGGACTGACCAGCATCCCACTCGTGTACTTCGCACTTCACAGCCACCGACAGCTCGGCGAGCTGCGCCGGTCGCACCGGCAGCTGCACCGGATCGTGGCCGACGACCGTCGCGAGACCACTTCCGGGCCTGAGCGGCGACCGGCTCCCGCGGTGCGACCCCACCGGGAGCGCCCGGCAACCAGCCGCCCGGTGTGAATAAAAGGTGCCAGGCACCTTTTATTCACCTGTTATTCACAGTGGTGCTACGCGCTGACGGCGACCAGCTGCTCCACGTCGAGCTGGTGGCGCTGCCCCGCGGCGGACGGATGCACGATCATGGCCGGCTGCGGGGAGCGCAGATAGTTGATCACCGAGGATGGCGTGCGCGGACCGGGGATCACGGTCTTCCAGGTGGAGAGATGCGCCTTTACATGGAAGTCGCCCCCGGCCACCGCCGGCAGCTCGCCCTCGGCCACCCACGCGAACACGTGGTTTCGGTTGATCAGCTCGAACCGGTGGGCAAGCGCGCGCAGATCGCGATCCAGCCACCACCGGCGAGTGGTGCGGCCGGGGGTGGGATCGCTCTCGAGCGCATGCGGATGCACGGCGATCACCGCCGCGCCAAGGCTGTTGGCCCGCTCCAGCGCGGCATCCATGCCGTCGTCGAGCCCGATATAGGTATGCACCCCGATCACGACCGCATGCGCGGCCCACGCCGGATCGGCATCGTCCCAGGTGAGCTCCAACCCGGGGATCACCGACATGCCGTACTCGGCCTGGGCACGCGCGTTTTCCAGCTGAATCGCGCGCAGGTAGGGCGCGAACACCTCTTCGGTGATCATGGTGTGGCTGCGCACGACGTGATCGGTGATGCACAGCACGTCGTATCCCGCGCGTCCGTACAGGTCAACCACCTCGGGGAGCGACAGGTCGCCGTCGCTCCAGGTGGTGTGGGCGTGAAGTTCGCAGAGAAGGTTCATACCCACAGTCTGCTGCGGGCCGTCGTGATTGGGGTTCAGAAACGGATACCGCGAAGAGAACATCGGGTTACCCTGCTGAACGGTTTGCGCCCTGCCTCGGTCATCGTCGCGGTCACGTTCGCCGTCGTGATGGCGGCGACGACGGTGCCCACACCGTTGTTCCCGGGGTACGTTTCGGCTTTCGGCCTGTCACCGCTGGAGGTGACCATCGTGTTCGCCGCCTACGGCGCGGCGGTGATGTGCGGTTTGGCCCTGTTCGGCCGGCTCTCCGACCACATCGGGCGCAAGCCGCCGCTGGCCGCGGCGCTGGTGGTCGCGCTGTGTTCGATGGCGGTGTTCGTGGCCGCCCAAGGCCTGGGACTGCTGCTGGCAGGGCGCGTGCTGATCGGCTTCACCGCAGGTATCTACACCGGCACCGCCACCGCCTGGCTGGTCGATCTCGACCGGGAGCGGGTGCGCGCCACCAAGCTGGCCATCGCCGCCAATCTCGGCGGGCTGGGGCTGGGCTCGCTGCTGGCCGGAGCGCTGGCACAGTGGGCCCCCCACCCGCTGCGGCTGGTGTATGTGATCGAGTTGGTGTTGATGGCGATCGGACTGGCGGCACACACGCGCATGCCCGAGACGGTCGCCCGTGACGGCTTCGAACTCGACTTCGCCGGCCTGCGGCCACCGCGGGAGACGCTGTCGGTGTTCATCCCGGCAGCGACGGCGGCGATCGCAGCCTTCGGTGTCTCCGGAGTATTGGGAGCGACCGGCCCCGCCATGCTGCACACGGTGTTTGGGATCGACGACCCGCTGGCTGTAGGCCTGCTGCTGTGGGGGTCGTTCACGGCCGCCGTGGGCGGGCAGTTTCTGGCCCGCCGAGTCACGCCCTCCCGCGGCCTGGTTGGGGGATGCTTCGGGATGGTGGTCGCGGTCGTCTGCCTGGCCGTCGCACTCGAGGCCGAGATTCTGGTCGCCCTGGTGCTGGCCGCGTTGATCTCGGGGCTGGCCCTGGGCGTGATCGTGGGCGCCGGCCTGGGTCTGCTGACGGCGGCCGCCCCGCCCGAACGCCGCGGCCAGGTGGCATCGGCGTACTTTCTGGCCGCCTACCTGGGTCTGGTGGTGCCGGTGGTGGGGTTCGGCCTACTCGAGACGGACGCCGGACTGGTCACCGCAGGGCTGGTGTTCTCGGGCATCGTGGGCTGCGTAACGGTGGCGTCAGGGGTGGCGGTGAGCCGGTTCTCAGCACGCGCCGCGAGCGAGAACGGTTCGATCTAGGATCCCGTTTTGATGTTGGAAAGCCTCGCCCATACGATTCTCCGCCACCGCAAACTGGTGGTCGCGATCTGGATCGTGCTGACCCTGATCGGCGGGTTCGCAGCGCCGCGTGCCGTCGACCGGCTGCTGACAACCTTCTCGATCCCCAGCTCGAAGTCGTATCAGAACAACCAGCAGATCGTCGAGGAATTCGGCAACGGCAGCCAGAACCCGATGGTGCTGGTATTCCACGACCCCGGCGGCGACGTCACCCAGGCTGCGGGCATTCAAGACTCTTTGCAGGCTGCGCTCAAGGTCAACCCGGATGCGCGGGTCAGCTCATACTTCAACACCGGCGACGACTCGGGGCTGTACGTCTCCAAGGACGGCCACACCATGTTCGCGGTGATGTATCCGGCCGGTGAGAGCGGATTCGGATCCGGCGGCACCATCGCCGCCACCCAGCAGGCGATCGCCGAAAACGCCCCGGCGGGCGTCCAGGCGTCGGTTACCGGCCTGGACGCCTTGCAGCAGGCCGCCGGCGAGGGCGCCAGCGGGGGCCCCAGCATTCTGGTCGAGGTCGCCATCGGTGCGCTGGGCGCGCTGATCATCCTGCTGTTCGTGTTCGGGACACTGCCCGCTGTGGCGATGCCGCTGATCGTCGCGATGGCGTCGATCCTCAACACCTTCACGCTGATCTGGCTTTTGACCTACGTCACCGACGTGTCGGTGATCGTGGAGTTCCTGGTGGCGCTGGTCGGCCTCGGCGTGGCCATCGACTACTCGCTGCTCTTCATCTTCCGATTCCGTGAGGAGCTGGCGGCGGGCAAGTCGTCCGACGACGCGCTGGTCGAGACCATGATCCACGCCGGCAAGTCGGTGGTGGTGTCGGGTTCGACCGTCGGCATCGGCCTACTCAGCATGGTGATCCTGCCGATCCCGTTCATCCGGTCGATCGGCGTCGCCGGCCTGCTGATCCCGATCGTCTCGGTAATCGCCGCCTGCACGCTGCTGCCGGCCATGATGGCGATCATCGGCACCGGCATCAACCGGGTGCGGGTGATGCCCCGCCGGTTCATCTCGCAGTCCGATCCCGACGTCGGCCCGTGGGCGCGCTGGGCGCGCCTGGTCACCCACCACGCCGGGGTGATGGCCGCGCTCGGGATTGCCATCGTGGTGCTGGTGATGATCCCCGCCATCTCACTCAATCCCGGTGATGCCTTGGCCAAGAATCTTCCCGGCGAGGGGCCGGCCATCACCGGCCGTGACCAGCTGGCGGCGGCCGGCATCTCGGCCGGGGCGATCTCTCCCATCAACATCACGGCCGAAGGCGCCACGCCCGCCCAGGTCGCCAAGATCGTCGCAGCCGTCGGCAGCTCGCAGGGCATCGCCGGCGCCTCGGCGCCCGAGGGTTGGAGCCGCGACGGCCTGACCGTGATCGAGGCCGTGCCCGCTACCGACTCTGCCAGTGCCGATGCGTTTGGGGCGATCGCCGCGCTCGGGGACGACACGCTTCCCGATCTGCAAGAGCAGCTCGGCGGGGCGGTCAAGCTCGGCACCGCCGGGGGCCCGCCACAATCGCGGGACTTCGAGCACACCGTGTACGACAACTTCCCCTACCTCTTGCTGTTCGTGGTCGTGCTCACGTATGTGCTGCTGGCGCGCGCGTTCAGGTCGCTGGTACTCGCGCTCAAGGCGGTGATCCTCAACCTGATCTCGCTGACCGCGGCGTACGGCATCATCGTGTTCATCTTCCAGCAGGGCCACGGCAGCAAGGCGATCTGGAACATCGACCCCACCGGGGTGATCATCTCCTGGATCCCACTGATGATCTTCGCGTTCCTGTACGGCATCTCGATGGACTACGAGGTATTCATGCTGACGCGCATGCGTGAGATCTACGACGACGTGGGCAACACAAACCGCGCGATCGAGCTGGGCCTCGCCCGTACCGGCAGGCTGGTGACGAGCGCGGCGCTGATTCTGATGTTCTCGTTCCTGGTGCTGTCCTCGAGCCCCGGTGTGGACGGGAAGCAGTTCGGCATCGGCCTGGCGGCCGGCATCATCTTCGACGCCACCGTGATCCGCGCGCTGCTGGTGCCGTCGTTGATGCGGCTGATGGGTGAGTGGAACTGGTGGATGCCCCGCCCGGCAGCTCGGGTGCTGTTCCTGCGCCCCGACAAGCCCGCTCCGGCCAGTGGTGAATAACGGTGCCAGGCACCGTTATTCACCCTTACTCGCTCGTTAGATCTGTCCAGCTTTGCTCGAGTACTGCCAGCAGGTAGTCGGCGGGCTGGGCGCCGGAGGCGCCGTAGTGACGATCGAAGACGAAGAAGGGCACGGCTGAGATTCCCAGATCGCCCGCCAGCCGCTCGTCGTTTCGGACATCCTCGGCGTGCAACCCGGTTTCCAGCGCGTCCACTGCTTCGGCGCGGTCGATGCCGATCTCGGCAGCCAGGTCGGCCAGGGTGGCGCGATCGCTGATGGCTCGCCCCTCGGTCATGTAGGCCGACAGCAGGCGCTCGTTGGCCGCTGCCTGGAGCCCATGATCGGCCGCCAGATGGATCAGGCGGTGCCCATCAAACGTATTCCCCAGCTGGGCGAGGTCGAGCCGGTACTCGAGGCCGAGCTCGGCCGCGATACTGGTGACCCGCTCGTGTTTTTCAGCGATCTCGGCCGGCCCCAGGCCCCGCGCCTGGGCGTAGTAGTCGTTGAGGAGATACGGCTCCGAGCGCTCGTTGGGCGTCAACTCGAAGCTGCGCCAGGCGACATCGACCGAGTCGCGATGATCGAACTGCTCGAGCGCGCGCTCCAGCTGGCGCTTGCCGATGTAACACCACGGACACACAAGGTCTGACCACACCTCCACCTGCAGACGCGGTGCGGCCGCGGCGCTCACACTGCCACCTGCAACGGGTGGGTGACCATGGCCTCGTCCAGCACCGCCCGCATCCAGCCGATGCGGCCGGGCTCGGCCCACACCGCTCCGTCACCGAGGGCGATGCGCGCGGCTCGCCCGTCGGCCACCAGCTCGAGCATCGCGATCTCCGCCGCCACGGCGTCCAATGCGTCGTTGCCGCGGGCCAGCAGCGCCGCCACCTCCTGGGTGGTGAGGCCCTCAGGGAACTCCGCCAGCAGCTCGGCAGGATCCTCGGGCACATCGCGGCGTTCGATCGCCGGGTCGAGATTCGCGATCAGCACGTCATAGGCCTCGACCAGCTGGAAGCCGCCGGCGGTGAGCTGGGCATCACCGCGCTCGAACACCACCGACGGGGCGGTGTAGCGAACGGCACCGTCCGTGGATGCCGTCTTTCCCTGGCGCTCGGCCGGGGAGCCCGCAGCACGACGAGCCTCTGCCCGATCGCGGTGGTATGCCTCAGTCACCTCGGAGGAGTCGAGCATCGCCTGGAGGGCCGCCGAGTCGTGCCCGGTCGCGGCCGAGACAACCCGCACCAGGTGATCATCGTCGTCCAGCACCAGCGGGGAGTTGAACTGCATCAGCTGCAGCGCACGCAAGGCCCGCCACTCGCTGCCCGGCTCCAACAGCCGTGAAGCGGCCATAGCCCGGCAGGCTCGCGCGGTGGCCGCAATACGCGCCTTCGGCTGGGGTGCGAAGGGCATCCCGTAGCGCCGGAAACTGAGGTTCCCGCGAGCCTGGCGCAGCGTGGTGTAGCCACGGTCGATGTACTGCTGAGCGTCCTCTGTGAGCCCGATCGTGACCAGCCGCCAGTCCAGCCGGGGCCCGTACCGCCACCGGATCACGCTGAGCGCGGGGATCTCGGAGTAGGCCCAGGGACACCCGGGATCGGTGTGCAACACGGTGGTGATGTGGTCGTTCATGTGTCTCCTAAAATGCGTGCGAAGGTACTTGAGCAGCGTAGCATTGCACTTACCCAATGTAAGTGCGATCGTAAACCGCGCTAAGCTCCTGCCAATGAGCACGACCACCGAACCCCTCGAAGTGTGCCCCGCGCTGGCCTCCGCCTTCGAGCTTTTGGGCAAGCGCTGGACTGCCCTGATCCTGGATGTGCTGGCCAACCGGCCGGCTCGATTCTGTGAGATCGCACGGGCCATTCCGGGGCTGTCGGATCGGCTCTTGACCGAGCGCCTGAAGGAGCTGACCGCCGCCGGGCTGGTACAGCAGGTGCCGTCCGAAAACGGCCCCAGCACCTACGCGCTGACCGATGCCGGTCAGCGACTGCTGCCGGGGTTCAACGCGATCCGCCAGTGGGCGCAGGCGCGTCACCACGTGTTCACCGCGTGATCGATTAGGATCACCGCCGATGTTCCAAGGCTCCTCCTGGTCTCCCACACGGCGCGCCCTGGCCGGGCTCGTGCTTGGGCTGACACTCGCGATCGCCGCGGGCTGCGGCGGTGGCAGCACAACGTCCGGCTCCGGCTCGGGAGACATCCTGCAGGTCGGCAGCACGTACAACATCGACTCGCTCAACCCGTTCACAGCGATCGACGCCCAGGCCTACAACGCCTTCGTCATGGAGTACCCCGAGCTGGTGCAATACGGCCCCGGACTGAAGCTCCAGGGCGACTGGGCGAAGAGCTGGACAACCAGCTCCGACGGCCTGGTGTGGACGTTTCACCTGATTCCCGGCGGCAAATGGTCGGACAAAGTGCCACTGACCGCGGACGACGCCGTGTGGACGATCGAGACTGCGCTCAAGTACAAGGCCGGCGCCACCTCGTACTACGCAGGGACGCTTTTGGGAGTGGAGAAGGCCGAAGCGCCGGATCCCAACACGCTGGTGATCACCTACAGCAAGCCGGTGGCCGGCGTGCTCGCCAACCTGGAGCAGCTGTTCATCCTGCCCAAGCACGTGTGGGAGAAGTACACCGGCAACAACGGCAAGGCGCTCTCGTCGTACTTCCCCGACCAGCACCTTCCGACCGTGTCGGGCGGGCCGTACACGATCACCAAGTTCGAGAAAAAAGGCACCACCGTGTTCAAGCCCAACCCCTACTTCTACGGGCCCAAATCGCACGCCGCCGCCGTGGCCTTGACGTACTACACCAACCCCACCTCGATGATCGCCGCCTTCCAGCAGGGCGATATCAACTTCATCGACCAGGTGCCCTACACCGTCGCCAACTCGCTCAAGCAAACGCCGAACGCGGCCGTGGTCACCGAGGACGGCAGCGAGGTCACCAACCTCGGGTTCAACTCCAACCCCAAGAAGCCCAAAAACCGCGAGCTCCTGAGCACCACCCTGAAAGAGGCGTTCGAGTACGCAACTCCCCGCCAGCAGTTGGTCAACATCGTTTTCGGCGGCCACGCCGAGCCGTGGGCGAACATCATGTCGGCCTGGTCAGG
The DNA here is from genome assembly GCA_963811675.1 of uncultured Actinomycetes bacterium. Classification (GTDB taxonomy): domain Bacteria; phylum Actinomycetota; class Thermoleophilia; order Gaiellales; family JAICJC01; genus CAVPTL01. The sequence continues at coordinate 188,552 of CAWESH010000009.1, forward strand.
CCCTTCCGGCTGGCTCAACCCGGCCGTCAAGCCGCTGCCCTACGACCCCGACAAGGCCAACCAGATGCTCGACTCGCTGGGCTACCCCAAGGGCGCCGACGGCATCCGCCAGGTGCCGGCCACCACCGGCCAATACGCCCAGCCCGCCCACGAGATGAGCTACGAGGTGATCGTGCCGGGCGATCTCGACTTCAGCGGTGACCGTCAGTTCGACATCCTCCAGACCGCCTACAAGAAGATCGGCGTGAAGCTCACCGAGGTCGCAGGCGGCGACGTCAACGCCGCCTACGACGCGATCACGGCAGCGGGCTACAAGTACACCAAGGCCGACATGTTCACCTGGTACTGGCATCCCTACATCGACCCCAACTACAACCTGTCCACGGTCACCAAGGCCCAGTGGGGGAATGCCAGCGATACCGGCATGGACGATCCCACCTACGACGCCATGTACAAACGGCAGCAGGTGGCCGTCGACTTCAAGGCGCGGCAGAAGCTGGTGTGGCAGATGGAGGCCTACGTGGCGGACAAGCGGCCGTACATCCAGCTGGTCGATACCAACCTGATCACCGCTCACAGCAACGACTGGACCGGGTTCCAGCCGCAGCTCTGGTCGTACTGCAAGTGCTACTACACGGCGCCCCACACGACCTCGTAGCCGGGGCTACCACGATCGTTCAGGCAGCGAGCAGCAGCCGCCCCATGGCCTGACTGCGGCGGGCCGCCTCGGTGTCGCCCTCGCCGGCCGACACGATCGCGCCCTTCATCAGGATGTGCCAGCTGCGGGCGAGATTGTCGGGATCGGCCGCGCCGGTCTCGGCTGCCAGCCCGCCCAGAAACACCCGGATGTTGGCCAGGTGATCGACGCAGGCGGTGCGGATGCGAGACTCATCCACCCCGGCCTCGAGCATCAGGTTGATGAATGAGCAGCCCTCGAAGTCCCCTCGCCGGAACCAGTCGTCCAACACGTCGAAGATCGCCAGCAGCCGCTCGCGCGGATCGTCGCTGCGAGACTCGACCTCGGCCTGCAGCCAGCCCACCGTCCACACACTCTCGCGCTCTCTGTAGGAACGCCAGCACGAGGTCGTCCTTCGACCGGAAATGCCGGTAGAGGGTCATTTTGGCGACCCCGGAGCGCTCGATGATGGTGTCCACACCCACGGCCTTCACGCCATGGCGGGAGAACAACTCGTAGGAGGTGTCGAGGATACGGTCGCGGGCGGGGATACGCTCGCTCGAGTACGAATCGAGATCCGGGGCCGCGTCCACTGGCAGACCCTACCAGATAGTGCGGATGCTTACTTTAACGGAAGTCCAGTTTCGACCACAGTCTTGAGGCCACTGACGATCTCCAACCATCCACCCGAGACCTTCTCGGCCGTCTTGGGAGAATCTTCCAGCCGGTCGTGGGTGACCGTCACCTTGCAATACGACCCATCGCCTTGAGATTCGATCTCCCACGTGACCCGGCTCTCCGGCTCGACCGCCAGTTCGGGGTCGTACAGACTGCTCCAGGTCTGGGAATACCGCCGCGGCGGGTCGTACTCCAGCACGGTGTTGTCGCCCCATACCTCGGAGCCGTCCGGGGAGCGGCTGAGCACCCGGCTGCCGGGCTCGAAGGTCGACTCGATGCTCGAGCCGTGGAAGTACAGCCGCCGGAACTCGGTCTTGGTGATGGCCTCCCAGACCTGCTCAGGAGGCGCTTTGATAAAGATCTGGTAGACCTGAGTTGCCTTGCTGGTTGCTGCTGTGGCCATCGTTCGCCTCCAGTGTGTGCTTGAGGTCCGCAAGCGCTGACACCCGCGGCTCGGTGTACTTGTCGATCCAGCGGTCGTGGATCAGCCGGATCGGCACCGGGTTGAGGAAATGACGCTTTTCACGGCCGTACTTGCGCGACACCACCAGCCCCGCCCCCTCCAGCACCCGCAGATGCTTCATCACTCCGAAGCGGGTCATGTCGAGTTCGCGCTCGAGTTCGGTCAGCGACCGGCCGTCGGACGCAAATAGGCGGTCGAGCAGAAACCGGCGGGTGGGATCGGCCAGCGCCTTGAACACGCGATCTGCGTCTTCCATCAGCCGAGTATAGGTGACCAATTAGTCACGTGTCAACCTCGGCTACGTTCCCACGCGTGCAGCTCAGCCGCCGCCAACTGAACCGCGCCCTGCTGGCCCGGCAGATGCTGATGGAACGCACGGCGGCACCGCTGCCCCAAACGATCGAGCGGCTGGTGGGCCTGCAGAGTCAGACGCCCAACTCTCCCTACGTGGCGCTGTGGTCACGGGTGGCTGACTTCTCGCCCCTCACGCTGGGACAGCTGATCAGCGACCGCCGGGCGGTGCGGATCGCGCTCCAGCGCTCGACCATCCACCTGGTGTCAGCGGCCGATTGCCTGGCCCTGCGGCCGGTGCTGCAGCGCGTGATCGCGCGCTCGCTGAGCGGGAACTATCGCCGGCAGCTGGAGGGTGTCGACACGACCCGGCTGGAGGCGGCCGGGCGGGCACTGGTGGACGACCAGCCGCGCACCTTCGCCGAGTTGGGAGAGCTGCTCTCGCCGCGCTTCGGCGGACGCGATCCGCAGGCGCTGGCCATGGGTGTGCGTGCCGCAGTGGCCCTGGTGCAGGTGCCGCCGCGCGGCGTCTGGGGCGAGTCAGGGCTCGCCCGGCACACCTCGGCGGAGGCCTGGCTGGGCCATCCGCTGGGCACCGACACGACCGCCGATGAGCTGCTGCTGCGCTACCTGAGGGCGTTTGGCCCCGCCACCGTGAAGGACGCGCAGACGTGGTCTGGGCTGACCCGCCTGAACGAGGTGGCCGCGCGGCTGCGGCCTCAGCTGCGATCGTTCACCGACCAGCACGGTGCCCAGCTGTGGGACGTCCCCGACGGCCTGATGCCCGACGCCGATCGCCCTGTTCCGGTGCGATTTCTGCCCGACTACGACAACCTGCTTTTGTCCCATGCTGACCGCACCCGGGTGATCGCCGCCGAGCATCGGCCGCTGATCTTTTCCGGAAACGGGATCTCTGCGACCGTGCTGGTGGACGGGTTCGCCGCGGCCCGCTGGAGGCTCGATCGCGGTCCGCGCAGCGCCACGCTCGTGATCCAGCCGTTCGCCAAGCTGACCACAACCGATCGCACGGCGATCGCCGAGGAGGCGATGCGGCTGCTCGAGCTGCTGGCGCCCGACTCCGAGACCGACGTGGCGTTCGCCGCGCTGTAATTACCGGCCGAGGAAGCCGAGCACGGCCGCCTTCAGCGCATCTCGCCGGCGCGGCTGTGTGCGCACCCGGATCGTGCCGAAGCCGCCGCGGGTACGCAGTCGCACGACCGGAGCCCCCGGTGCCGGCGCAGCGTCCACCCGCAGCTCGTGCGTCGCCGAGAAGCCACCTGCGTCCAGCTCCACCACGGCGCCCTCGGGCACCAGCACGGTGGTCGTCCCGAACCAGCTGACGACCTCCAGGTCGATCACTGGACCGTGCAGCACCGCTTCGCGCAGGTCAATATCGATGGTGCCGCACAGGCTCACATAGCGATTGTGCTCGGCCGGCAACCAGCGGCCTCCGCGGGTCAGGTGCGAACACACCGCCCACTCGCGCCGGTTGGCCACGTACAGCGACTGACCGTGGCCAGCGGGCAAGTCGCGCACCAGGGTGGCCAGCTCGTCGCGGGTGCGGGCTCGATGGGCCAGCTCAGCCCGGTCGGCCAGCTCCTCCAGGGTCAGGCTGCCGTTCACCGAGGCATCGCTGAGCCGGCCGACGGTGTGCTCCCGGTCGGCGTCCGTGGCGCGTATGGCCGGCCGCGACTGCTCACTCATGAGAAAAGCCTACCGCCTGGGTTTTGACTACTGTGATGATGGGCACCATTCATCACGTCGACGGTCGGAGGTGACCGAAATGGACGACACCGAGATTTTGGCAAGGATCAACGAGTTGGTGAACGAGGAGAACCTGCTGTGGGAGCACGAGAGCCACGGCACGCCCTCGGAGGACGACCGCAAGCGGCTCGACGAGATCAAGGTGCAGCTCGACCGGGCGTGGGATCTGCTGCGCCAGCGGCGGGCACGCGAAGAGTTCGGGCTCGATCCCGGGTCGGCTCAGCCCCGGTCGGAGGGCGTGGTCGAGCACTACCAGCAATAGCAGCCGGTACGTTGAATGTAGAGAAATGCTGGTTAGCCAGAGCAGTCGCCCGTGTTCGACCTCAGAGTGTCCTGCTGATCCACCAATCCGACGTCAGTTGTTCCGATCCGAGGCAAGCCCACCGCACAGCCGGCTACTTCAGTTCAACCACGAGGTGCTCCGTGAGAAGAACAATCACCGCGATGGTTCTTGGCTGTAGGTACTCAGAGCCGATTTAGCAGTAGTTCACCAGGACGTGCCACACGTTTTGGTTGGCAGGCTGGCTGCCTTGCATCAAGTCCATATAGCTATAGCTACTCGCGCCCGGGTACGGATATCCGCCCGCGGCCGACTGACTTCCCCAAGGGTTGCCGCCGGTGGTGAACTCAGAGAGCGCCAGCGAGTCCGACCAACAGTTTGTCCGGCTTAGGAGGGCGCTCAGGTTGGAGCCCTGGTTCTGGACGGTGGACGTCAGGTTCTTTACTTTCAGTGCCAGTGCCTGGGTGGTTACCGTCAGAGACAGGCTCTTCACCTTCGCTTGAAGCTTGACGATCTGTTTGTGCTGGGCGGTCATCCTGATATTGATGCATTTGCGAAGGCTTGCGACCGTCGATCCGCCGCACTGACTAGCGAGCGCTGGGGTCGCAATGCAGGCCGTGAAGCCTGTGGCCACCGCCATGGTCGCGACCGTTGCTACGAGTTTCGCCCTCATATCCCCCCCTTTGGATAGCACTGCACCCCACGCCGCCGAGTTGGTTGTGTCGAGACCACAAGACAGCAAACCGCGACCATGCGACAAATGCAGCAAACTGGCGCGACCTTACCATAATCGGTCAAGCTCAGGGAGAGCGGGAATTCGCACCCAACTTCAGGCGTCCTTACTGTTGGGCGACCTGCCCTCCACCACCAAACCAGCCGCAATGCACGCCACTGCCACCATCCAGGGCTCCCCGCTCGACCTGACGCCGGGCGATCCCCGGATCCCCGAGATCGCCTTCTCTCCTACCAGCAGTAGCACCCATCGGCCGGTAGTCTGCCGCGATGCAGCGGATCGCGGTGATCGCGGGAGACGGCGTCGGCCCTGAGGTGGTGGCAGTGGGGCGACGGGTGGTGGACGCCGCGGCCGGCCGGGATGTCCTGGGATGGGACGAACTCGGCTGGAGCAGTGCCTGGTATCACGAGCACGGCGAGATGATGCCGGTCGACGGCATCGATCAGCTGCGCAACTATGACGCGATCTATCTGGGTGCCGTGGGCTCGCCCGAGGTTCCCGACCACGTCACCCTGTGGGGGCTTTTGCTGCCGATCCGCCAGTACTTTGACCTCTACGTCAACCTGCGGCCGGTGCGGCTGCTGCCGGGTGTGACCTCGCCGTTGGCGGGCCGCACCAGCGACGACATCGACATGGTGTGCGTGCGAGAGAACACCGAAGGCGAATACGGTGGGGTCGGCGGCCGGGTACATCGCGGTGGTGCACATGAAGTCGGCGTCCAAGTGGATGTATTCACCCGCCACGGCGTCGAGCGGATCGCCCGGTTTGCGTTCGAGCTGGCCCGCTCCCGCCGGCGACGGCTGGCGAGCATCACCAAGTCCAACGCCAGCCCGCACCACTTCGTGATGTGGGACGAGGTGTGCGCCCAGGTGGCCGCGGAGTTCCCCGACGTCACCTACGAGACGCTTTTGGTGGACGCTGCCTGTGCCTACATGGTGACCCAGCCCGAGCGCTTCGACGTGATGGTGGCGTCCAACCTGTTCGGCGACATCCTGACCGACATCGGCGCCGCCATCCAGGGCGGCATGGGGCTCGCCGCCAGCGCCAACCTGCCGTACGGCCCGGGCGTGCCGGGACTGTTCGAGCCGGTGCACGGCTCGGCGCCCGACATCGCCGGTACCGGCAAGGCCAACCCGATCGGCGCGGTGTGGGCGGGGGCGATGATGCTGGAGGCGCTGGGCCACAGCGATGCCGCCGCCCGGGTGATGGCAGCCGTGGAAGCGGTTCTCAGCGCCGGGGCGGTGCGCACGCCCGACCTGGGCGGCACAGCCTCGACCACCGAGGTCGGCGACGCCCTCCTGGCCGCCCTTGAATAACGGTGAATAATTGGTGCCTGGCACCAATTATTCACCTTGCCGGATTCGGCTTGTTCTGCAACAATCCCGGTGGGCTCCCGCCCGGCAACACCCGAGGAAGGGAGACCCAACCCATGAACACCGCCGGTTTGATCGACGAGGCTGTCGATCTGATGGAGCGGGGCAAGGACGGACAGGCATCCCACGTCCTCTTGACCGCGGCGATCGAGTGTGACGATCCCGCGCTGGCGCCGCGCATCAAGCAGCTCGGCGAGCAAGGGCTGGAACGCGCCGGCCGGTTTCGCAAGGGCAACTGGAACGAGATCGTGAAGCTGGCCGACGCCCGCATGGGCGCCACCGTCTGAGTCGGCAGACGCCGGCGGGGGCCCCACTGCGGCCCCCGCCGGCGAGGATTTCCGTATCCTCTGCCCATGACGCTCCTGCATCTCTCCGACGATCTGCCGCTGTTCCGCGACGCCGTGATGGTGGCATCCTTCGACGGCTGGGTGGATGCGGCCGAAGCCGCCTCTGACGCCGTCGCCCACATCGCCGAGGACGGAAAGGTGATCGCCACCTTCGACGCCGACGCGATCTTCGACTACCGCTCCCGCCGCCCGGTGCTGGATGTCGAGGATGGCCGGCTGACCGAACTGCGATGGCCGGAGCTGGCGATCCGCCACGTCGCGGTGGGCCAGCGCGACCTGCTGGTGTTCTCCGGCGCCGAGCCGGATCTCCGCTGGCAGGAGCTCGGGCGGGAGGTGGCGGCGCTGATCGACGAGCTCGGGAGTGGTGCAGTGGATCAGCCTGGGAGCGGTTCCCGGCGCCGTCGCTCACACTCGCACCGTGCCGCTGATGAGCACGGCATCACACGACGGCGTGCTGGCCGAGGGAGAACCGCGCGGCCCCGAAGGGCTCCTGCGCGTACCCGCAGCCGCACTTTCGACGTTCGAGATGGCGGTCACCGACGCCGGCACGCCGGCCGTCGGATTCTTCGCGCAGGTGCCTCCGTATGCCAGCATCGGCTATGCGGCCGCGACCATCGCCCTGCTGGAGCGGCTGGCGCGGCACCTGGGCGTTGAGTTCGATCTCGACCCGCTGCTGGAGATCGAGCGCGAACAGCATGCCCGCTACGACGATGCCATGGCGGGCGATGCGATGCTGCGCGAGACCGTCAAACGGCTGGAGGCGGCCGCCGGTGACCTCGAGGACGAGCAGCTTCCGACCGGCGACCAGCTCGCCCGCGAGATCGAGCGCTACCTGCACAAGCGCGACACCGAAGACGGCACCGACTGACCCTCGATCAGGAGTCGATCAACTCCAGCGCAGAGCCCACGATCGTCTCGCTGTCGAGGCCGAAATGCCGGTAGAGGTCGCCCACGTCCCCGGACTGGCCGAAGCTCGAGACGCCCAGTGAGGCGATTCGGGCGCCGTGCACTCCCGCCAGGAAGCTGAGCGTGTGTGGGTGTCCGTCCAGCACCGTGACCATCGGTGCGGCGCGATCGGCCGGGAACACCTGCTCGAGGATGGCGACGTCGCCGTCGCCCAACCCCTGCCGGGCCTGCAGCGCGCGGAAGATCAGATCGGGCGAGGTCAGACAGACGACGTCCACGCCCACACCGGCGGCCGTCAGCGTCTCGGCCGCCGCGAGGCACTCGGGCATGATCGCCCCCACCCCCACCAGCGTGACCGCGGGCGGCCCCGTCGCAGTGCGGATCCGATAGCCGCCCGCCACCACCTGCCGCCGCCGCTGCTCGCGCTCCGCCGGATCTTCAGGCACCCCGGCCAGCGCCTGGTCGAGCGCCCGAGTCGTCAGCCGAAAGTACGAGCTGGTGCCGCCTGCCCGCCCGAGCCGGCTCATGGCATGCAGGAATGTCCACTCGAAGTCCTGACCGAAGGCCGGCTCCCAGGCCACGCAGCCGGGCTGCTCCAGGCCGACCGAGGGCGTGATGATCGACTGGTGCGCGCCGCCCTCCGACGCCAGGGTGACCCCCGAGGGTGTGCCCGACCAGGATCGACTGCGCCCCGGCGTAGATGCCGAACGACCACGGCTCCAGCGCGCGGTTGACGAACGGGTCGTACAGCGTGCCGATGGGAAACAGCGGCTGGCCGTCGCGCGACCAGGTCACGCCCAGCTCGCTCAGCGCGCCGACCAGGTTGCCCTCGGCGATCCCCAGCTCGATGTGCCGGCCGTGGGTGCTCTCGCGCCAGCTCACCAGCCGTGTCGGGATCGTCGGCGAACCAGTCGATGCGGTCACCCACATTCCAGATCCCGACCTTGTTGATCCAGCCGCCGAGGTTGGTGGACGAGGCCACGTCGGGGCTGACGGTGACCACATGCCGCGCGGCATCCGGCGCCACCCGCAGCAGATCGAGGAAGAACCGGCCGAAGGCCTGCTGGGTGGACGCGCCGGCGCGATGGGTGCGGCCGGTCTCGGTGGGGAGGGACGGCGCCGGTCGCGGCTCCACCTCCGGCCGGCGCAGGCGCTCGGCCGCCGCGGCGCACAGGCGACCGGCGCTGGAGTCGGGCTCGAACCCGCGCCAAGGATCGTCGGCGTCGGCGCCCAGCTCAACGGCGAGCTCCCTCCACTGGTCGGTCGTGAGCAGCGCCGAGTGGTTCCCCGGATGGCCCTGTGTTGCCAGCCGCCAGGCCTTGATGGTGTAGGCGAAGATCACGGTCGGCCGGTCGACGACCGCGTCGGCCTGCCGATAGGCGTCCAGCAGCGCAGACAGGTCGTGGCCGCCCAGGTCGCGGATCGCGCGTCGCAGCTCGTCGTCGGAGAGACTCGCGATCAGCCTGGCGACCTCATGCCGTGCCTCCGCCGGAGCCGGGCAGTCCCTCGCGCAGATGCTCCGGGGTGGCGCGCAGCAGTCGCTGATACTCCTCGTTGGTCATCGAGTCGATCCGGCGGCGCAGCGACTCTGCCCCCGGCCGGCTGAACAGCTCGTGCAGGTGGCGGCCGTACTTGACGGTCACGGTGTGCCAGCCGGCGGCCTCGAACATCGCGGCGATCCGGCCGGCGGCGATGTCGGGCACGACCCGGTCGAGCGACTGGCGGTTGAGGTCGACGATCCACAGAAGCTCGCCCAGGCGCGGCACCACCGGATCGACGATCGCCTCCCAGCAGGCGCCCTCGTCCAGCTCGGCGTCGCCCACCAATGCGATCTGGCGGCCGCCCTGTTCGACCTCGAAGTGACCGGCGACGTAGCGGTGGGCGACCGCACTCCAGGCCGCCGCGGTGGCGCCGATGCCGACCGAGCCGGTCGAGAAGTCGGTGTGGTCGGGATCCTTCAGGCGGCTGGGATAGCTCTGCAGCCCGCCGAAGCTGCGCAGCTCGGTGAGGTATGCGCGATCGAGCCGGCCGAGCAGGTAGTTGATGGCGTGCAGCACCGGCGAGGCGTGCGGCTTGACCGACACCCGATCGGCCGCGTGCAGGTGGTGGAAGTAGAGCGCGGTCATGATCGAGACCATCGACGCCGACGAGGCCTGATGCCCGCCGACCTTCACGCCCGAGGCCGTTTCGCGCACGCGGTTGGCATGGTGAACGATGCTGGTGGCAAGCCACAGCACCCGTGACTCGACCTCCGCCAGCGCCTGAAGGTCTAAACTGTTCTCCATGGTGGCCAACGATTCTTACCTTAGAACAATTGAACCGCTCGCGCTGCCCCGCGCCGCCGACGCTGTCACGCGTGCCCTGATCGATGCCCTGCGGCGGGGTGAGCTGAGCGTGGGCGAGCAGCTGCCTCCCGGCCGCGAGCTGGCCGTGCGCATGGGCGTCAGTCGCCCGGTGCTGCGCGAAGCGATCGAACAGCTGCAGGCGGTGGGCGTGCTGGAAAGCCGCCGGGGGAACGGCGGAGGCGTGTTCGTGCGCAGCCTCACCCTGCCCACCCATCTGCTCACCGACCGCACCCTGGACGACCCCCGCGATCTGATCGAGGCGCTGGAGGCTCGGCGCACGATCGAGACCAGCTGTCACCTGCTGGCGTGCGAGCGGGCGGGCGCCGACGACCTGCGGGCGCTGGCCGGATTGGTGGCAGACCTGGAAGCCGCGACCGATGACCCCCAAGCGTTCATCGAGCTGGACGTGCGCTTCCACCTGCGGGTCGCAGCGACCGCACGCAACCCGACGTTGATGACGTTTCTGGCCGAGATCTTTCGCGACCTGGCATCGGCCCGCACCCGCTACCCCACCGGCTACGGCTCGATGGAGGCCGCGATCGGCTATCAGCGACGCACCCTGGAGGCGATCCGCTCAGGCGACCCAGCGACCGTGCGGGCCGCAGCCGACGACCACCTGGCCGGACTCGAGGAGCACTTCCTCGGGCATCGCCTCCCCTAGGGGTAGACGCCGGTCGGCTCCATGAAGTCGATGGCATGACCGCTACCGGACTCGATCACGCACTTGAAGGCCGGCTCGGTGTCCAGGTAATACCACTCGATGTGATCGCCGATCCGGCCCGACGCGGTGACCTCGATGCCGGCGTCGCGGAACTCGCCTTTGACCCGCTCGGACTCACCCTCGGTCTTGAACATGACCGCGATCGAGCCGATCCCCTCCCCGTGGGCGTCCAGCATCCGCTGCCACGGGCTGTCGCCCCCCAGCGGCTGCAGCAACTCGAAGTTGAGATCTCCCACCTGTACCTCGGCCCAGCGCAGGTTGAAGGGCTCGCACGGCGTTCCGTCGATCGTGCAGTCGTGCATGATCACGGCGCCGTCCGACTCGAAGATCTTCCACGGGCCCCACCCGAATGCCTCGTGATAGGCCCTCATGGTGGCGTCCAGGTCGCGCACCACCACCGACACCTGAGTGATCGCAAACTCTCGATCGGGCGCCGGCGGAGCCTCGCCGGCCGGGTCGGGATACACCTCGGCCGGCTGCATGAAGTCCAGCGCATGGCCGCTGCCGGACTCGATCAGGCACCCGAAGCGATCCTGCGTGTCCAGGTAGTAGTACTCAATGTGCTCGCCGATCTGGGCGCGCATCGTGACCTCGATGCCGCGCTTTTGGAACTCCTGCTTGACCGCGTCGGACTCCTCCAGCGTGTCGAACATGACGGCGATCGAGGCGATCCCCTCACCGCGGCTTTGGATGAACTCCTTCCACAGGCTGGGACCCTCCACCGGCTGGAGCAACTCGAAGTTCATCGACCCCACCATCACCTCGGCGCCGCGCAGGTTGTAGGCCACGCTTTGGCCGCGCAGCTCTGTGCCGTGATGCAACGGCTCGTGATGGTCGTAGACCTTCCAATCCGACCACCCGAACGCCCGGTGATAGTGCTCCATGGTGGCTTTCAGATCACGCACTGCCAGCGAGATCTGAGTGATGTTGTAGCTCAAGCCGGCCATGCCGGTGGCGTCGACATTCTGCGGGTGCGGCACGTAAAGCTCCTTTCGCGGTGGAGACCCGCGCATCCTATCCAGCGGCTACGGTTCGAGTCAGGCGGTCATCGGCTACCGCAATTCCACGAGGAGGCACGATGTCGTCGATCGCGTCGCAGCACACCCGGCAGGGCTGGCACAGCATCCTGGGCGGGGGTATCGCGAGCTTCATGGGCGCCCCGGTCGTGGAGCCGGCCGCCGACGCGCTGCGCGCTGCCGGCGCTCGGGCCGCGTTCATCGGGATGCCGTTCGATTCGACCACCATCGCCCGGCCCGGGGCACAGCTGGGACCGCGCGCGGTCAGGAACTGGTCGAGCCACCTGTTGAGCTATCACGGCGAATACGATCTCGACCTGTTTGAGGAGCTGGGGCTGGTGGACGCCGGAGACGTGGAGGTCGTTCCCGGCAACGCACCCAAGACGATCGACCGGGTCGCCGAGGCCATGGGAGAGGTGATCAAGACCGGCGGTCTGCCGGTGCTGTGCGGCGGCGAGCACTCCACCACCATCGCCGGTTCTCTGGCGGTCGATCGGCACGCCCCCAAGGGCCGCTACGGCCTGATCCTGCTCGACACCCATCTGGACACCGCGGCCGAAGTGGGCGGCGAGTCCGTCAACCACTGCTGCCCGATCACCCGGGCAATGGAGCTGGACGCGTTCGATCCCTCCCGGTGCGTGATCATCGGCCCGCACGGCGCGCTCAATCCCAAGGCCGAGTACGAGTACGTGCGCGAGCATGGCATCACTGTCCACCACGTGTCCGATGTGGAGCGCAAGGGCGCCGCCTCGATCGCGCAGGACGCAGTCGCGCGCGCCTCCGAGGGCACCGACGGTGTGTACGTCAGCTTCGACATCGACGTGCTGGACGTGTCGGTGGCGCCGGGCACCTGCGTGCCGACGATGGGCGGACTGACCTCTCGCGAGGCGCTGACCATGATGAAGATCATCGGCCGCGCCGACCTGATCGCACTCGACGTGGCCGAGATCGCGCCCGCCTATGACCACGGCCAGTCGGCCATGGCCGCGTGCCAGGTGATCTCTGACACGCTGGCCGCCTACGCCGATTCGCATCGGGCCAAGGCGGGGCGATCCTCCGCGGTGGTCTAAGTGCAAACCCGAGGAGGCAGGCGATGAGTGATGACCGCAGCTGGTACACGGCCGACTATCCCGAGCTGCGCGACGCCCCGCCGTGGGTGATGCAGGACATGATCGAGGGTCAGACAGGCCTGCCCGTCGCTATCCTCGACTCGCCCTCACCGGGGGTGGCCGCGGCCCGAGAGGCAATCCGCGACGCCGCCGCCGGCGGTCGTCCGATCGTGATCACCGGCTGCGGCACATCCGAGCACGGGGCAATGGCGGTTGCGGCGCTGGTTGCCGACACGCTGCCGGACGCGTGGGTGGAGTCGCGCCAGGCGCTGGACGCCGCCATCACGCCCAGGCCCGGGGGCGTGTGCGTGGCGAATCTCCCACGAAGGCGGGACTGCCGCCACACTGCGGGCGATGGAGTCGGCGCGGGCGGCAGGAGCGACGATCGTGGCCGTCACCGCCAAGCCCGGGTCGAGCGTGGCCGGTGCCGCGGATCACGTCGTCACCACTCCCATGCTGGATCTGTCGTGGTGTCACACGGTGGCCTACACCAGTGCGATTCTGGCCGGTGTTTCGCTGGTGGAAAGCGGCGACACGAGCAGTGGTCTGGCCAAAATGATCGATTCGGCGCTGGGCCTGCGACCGGTGCTGGCAGAGGCCGCGCGCAGCATCCACGGCGGCCGCCGGATCATCACCACCGGTCTGGGCGCCGACGAGATCTCGGCCCGCGAGCTGGCGCTGAAAATCGAGGAGGGCGCCCGCATCCCGGCCACCGCGCACCAGCTGGAGACGCTCCTGCACGGCCACCTGGCCGGATGTGACGCCGACAGCACAGCGGTGGTGCGGATAGCCACAGACCCCCGCGGCGGCGAACTCCACACCCACCGCCAGGCTGAGGTCGACGCGGCGCTCGCGGTGATCGGCATCCCCACGGTCGTGATCGGCGCACCCCTGGGATTGGCTCCGGCGTCCTCGCCGGCCGAGGCCCTGATCTCGGCTGCGGTCGGGTTGCAACTGCTGACGCTCGAGCTGGCACACGCGGCCGGCACCAACCCCGACCTGATCCGGCGCGAGCAGCGGGCCTACCGCGAAGCGGCGGCGGCCTCGGGCGGGTGAGCGTCCGCCGGCCCGGCCGGTTCCGGTAGCGTTCACCTCAATGGATCACATCGAGCTTACCCCTGAAGAGATGGCCCGGCTCCAGACCCAACTGGCCGAGCTGGAAGGCCCCAAGCGCGCCGAGATCGTGGATGCGATCGCGGTCGCCCGCGGCCATGGAGACCTGTCCGAGAACTTCGAGTACCACGCCGCCAAGAACGAGCAGGGACTGCTCGAACGTCAGATCACAATCCTCCGCGCCAAGATCGAGAACGCTGTGGTGGTCGACCCGGCCACGCTACGCACCGACGGGCGCATCTCGGTCGGCTCCAAGGTGCAGCTCCAGGACGAGTTCGGCGACCACATGGAGGTCGTGATCTCGAGCGCCGGAGGCGAGAACGCGGTCTCTCCCGAGTCACCGATGGGCCGCGCCCTGTACGGCGCCGGCGAAGGCGACACGGTCACAATCGAAGCGCCCAAGACCTCCTGGACCGCCCGCATCCTCACCATCACGTAGTGAATAAAAGGTGCCAGGCACCTTTTATTCAGCGAACAGGGGTAGGTGGCGGGAGTTGGCCTCGAGCATCTCGTCCAGCAGCGCCTGGGTCTGATCGAGGTCGAGGTTGGACGCGGTGGTCGGGTCGAGCACGAAGGCGTGCAGCGCCGCCTTGCGATCTCCGCTGAGCGCGGCCTTGACCACATGCTTTTGAAAGTTGAAGTAGTGGTTGAGATGCGCCGCCAAGGCGTCGTGCAGCGGCCCCGCGTACACCGGCCGGATGCCGTAGGCGTTGATCTGGGCGTTGACCTCAACGATCGCGTCGTCGGGCAGGTTGGGGATGGCACCGTTGTTGAGCGCGTTCACCACCCGAGTCGCATTTCGGTTCTCGACGATGTCCTCGATCATGTCGATCACCTCGATGCCTTCGTCCTCGTCCCCCTTGGGCAGGTCGGCCAGCGTCACCGGCGTGTCATCGGCGGTCCACTGCGCCGCCAGCTCCTCGAGCCCCGCCACCCGGGCCTTCTCGTAGGCCATGTCATGCGTCTCGATGCCGTAGCGCATGTCCACTCCCTGGGCGGTGCCGGAGTAGGGAGCCTCGAGCCGCTGCATCTGGGGGTAGAACTCGGTCCAGTGCGTCCAGCAGTACGGCAGCACGCCGTAGGTCTCGAGCACCCACTTGACCACCGGGTTGGTCGCCCGCGCCTTCACCAGCGGCATCGCGTCGGTGCCGTCCTTGAGCCGCAGCTCCTGCACCGAGGCGCAGTGGTTGATGCCGGCCACCACCGGCGGCATCGCGATCTCGTCGGGGCTCGACCCCCGCCTCGTGGGCAAGCCACTCGGGGCTGGCTGGATGTCCCGTGCACGAGCACAGCGCATACGACTTCACCGTCGGCGCCGCGGCCCGCATCGCCAGGGCCTCGATCGGCGCCGGGTTGGTGTAGTTGAAGACCCACGCGTCGGGCGCCACCTCGGCCACGTTTCGGGCGACGTCGGCCAGCACCGGCGCGTTTCGGAACGCGCGCATGATCCCGCCCGGACCGATCGAGTCGCCCACGTGCATGACGATGCCGTGACGGCCCGGGATCTCCAGGTCGTTGGCCCACGCATCCATGCCGCCGACCGCGATGGCGGCGATCACGAAGTCGGCTCCGACCAGCGACTCGCGCTGATCGAGCGAGCTTCGCACCGACAGCTTGCTGCCCTCGCTCTTGATCAGCTTGCGGCCCAGCGACTCCATCACCTTGACGCGGCCCTCGTCCACGTCCATCAGCGTGACGTTCGAGTCGCCCAGCGATTCGCTCAGGATCAGGCGGCGCAGAAGCAGCGGCACGAAACTGGAGCTGCCTCCGCCCACAATCGTGATGTTCTTCCCCATGTGTACGTGGCTCCTAGTTCATCGAGTCGTCGGTCATCGGCAGGATCGTTTGTTCCAGCACCCGGTGGGTGCGCGGCCGGGTAACGGCGTGCACCACCGCGTCGGCCACCTCCTCGGCCCGCATCATGCCGGGCAGATCGGGATCCTCGGGGGTGCGCCCGCGATTCTCGCCCATCGCAAACGCGGTGGCCACCCCGCCCGGCGCGATCGTCGAGCAGCGCACGCCCCGCCGGTACAGCTCGTGGTCGAGCGAGCGCATGAAGCCGACCTGGGCAAACTTGGAGGCGGCGTACACCGACTCGCCCTCGGGCGCGCGCTGGCCGGCCACCGACGCGACCACCACCAGGTCGGCGGCGTCGCTCTCCAGCAGCCGCGGCAGGCTCGCCCGCACGGTGTAGAGGAGGCCCTTGACGTTGACGTCGATCATCTCCTCGATGTGCGGCGGGTCGAGGTCGAGGAAGTCGCCGTAGGCACCCACACCGGCGTTTGCCACCACGATGTCGAGTCCGCCCGAAGCGCTCGACGGTGGCGGCCACCATGGCCTCGGCCTGGGCGACGTCGCGCACGTCGCACGGCTGGGCGAGCGCGCCCTGGATACCCATGTCGAAGCCCCGCCGCGACGCCATCGCGACCTTCGCGCCGGCCGCCACCAGTCGCACGCAGGTGGAGGCGCCGATGCCGCTGCTGGCGCCGGTCACCAGGGCGACGCGTCCCTCGAGTGTGCTCATGATCTGCTCTCCATCAGTTGCAGTGGTCGGAGTGCGGCTGCGAGGGCGGCACGTCCAGGGCAGGGTTGCGATCGAAGAACCCCACCGGCTTCAGCTTGAATCCGATCGTGGTCACCGGCATCACCGGCCAGTCCTCCGGCCGGGGAACGTGGTGGTGGCCGAACGTATACCAAACCACGATGTCACGCCCATCGATGTCGCGATCCGCGCTCGTCCACTCCGGCAGGCCGGCGCCGCCGGGGTGCATGTTGGGGTAGTCGCCGGCGGCGTAGCGCTCCTGCGGCGCATACGGAGTCACCCACAGATGCTCGCGCAGGAACCCGGCGCGCTTGCTCACCGGCGCGTCGGGCTGGGCGAACGGCACCGTGTTCTCGCCGGGCACCAGCCGAAAGGCGATCGGCTCGCCCGAGCCGATGCGTGACCGCCGGGATTCACGATCTCCCACCAGCGGGCCGACGCGCTGTCGGTGCGCCGGCGGGCGGCCAGCTCCGTCTGGAGCCGGCGGCGACGCGGGCCAGAACGCGTTTCCGTACGGGTTCTGCGGGCCGGGCGGAAGCGACTCCGTCCACACCTCGTCGACCGCGTTCTCGGTGCCGTCGACGTCCAGGTCGAGGCGCATGTTGAAGAAGTGCTGATGCACCATCGCGTTCAGCCCCGGGGCGACCAGCACGCCGTGCTCGGGCCGCACGCCCGGCGCCACCGCCCCGGTCGAGAGCACGCCCGTGAGCTTTACCTCGAACTCGATCGTGCCGTCCTGGTAGAGGTACCAGAAGAAGCCGTAGTCGTAGTTGCCGATGGCCGAGAAGGACGAGATCACCATCCGCCGCGAGCGCCGCACCTCGCCCCGGCCGTCGCGCCACTCGATGTGCCGCCACAGCACCCCCACGTCCTCCTCGTGCAGGCAGATGGCGTTGGGGATGTGCACCGGCTCGCCGGCGGAGTCGGACACGTCCACGTCGAGGTAGACGATCTCGCCCAGGCAGTCGCAGCCCCGGGTCAGCGGCGAGGCGGCGATGCCGACCCCGTTCTCGCCGGCGTCGAAGGCGTTCTTGAAGTAGTGGGTGGGGCTCGGGTCGCCGTAGGGCACGACCATCTCCGACAGCGACGCGCGGTGCAGGATCGTCCGCAGCCGACCGTCGTCCTCATAGCCGAGCTGGTTCAGTACCAGACCCTCGCGCGGGGTGAAACCGACGTGCACCTGCCAGCGCTGCCAGCGCAGCACCCGCCCCTCGACGGTGAACCCGGCGCCGTCCGGCTGGGTGATCTCGAGCGGCTTGATGTCGTCGCGCAGCGGCGCCGCGGCCTCGACATCGAAGTTGCCGCTCTCGGGCGGGATCGGCACCACGCCGTGATCGTCGACCCGCAGCACCTCGCGCTTGTTGAGATCGACCAGGGCGATCACGCCGTCCACCGGGTGGGCCCACTCGCTGTCGCCGGGATGCGGCCGCACGAACGCGACCGCCCGCCCCAGCCGGATGCCGTCCTCGCCCTCGTCGCCGAAGTGACCCGCCGGCCAGGCGTCGACCTGCACCGTCTGCGAAGTCGGTGATCCCACGCTTGGCCATCGCCGCCTGGAACTCGGGATGCCGCCGCACCAGCTCCTCGGCCTCCATCAGCTCGCTGACCACCGCCATCGGCTGGATGTCAGTCCGCACCCTCCAGCCGGTCACCGGCCGCGGGGTCGAGCGATACGGTCACCTCGACCGCCGCCTCGGAGCCGCGATCGAGCATCACCACCTCGGCAGCCCGCGGCGGCGCGGCTCCGCCGGCGCTCCACGCGGCCACCGACGCCTTGTCCGGCTCGGCCAGCTCCATGGTGATGAAACGGGTGTCGGCGGACAGCTGCGGCGAACTGCGGATGGGCGCGCACCGCGGCCGCGACGGTGTCGATCTCCGCGGCCGAGAGCGGGTCGAGCGGATGGCGGGAAGGTTGTATTCCTTGCATCGATTCCCTAGTATCGCGAAATCGTTGGTTGCGGCGACTGTGAACTCGCTCCAGGTAGATCCTGCGGCCGACGGTGGGGTCGAGCGCACGACGAAAGGTACCTCGTGGTGAATGGAAGCAAGCGTCTGGTCGCGGTGCTCGCGGCTGCGTTCTGCCTGGCGGCCACGGCCGCGGCCTGCGGCTCGAGCAGCAGCTCAGAC
>CAWESH010000010.1:0-71198 GCA_963811675.1 uncultured Actinomycetes bacterium
CCGCCTCGCTCAGCTTCGACTCGCCCAAGAACGTCCTGATCGTGCCGTGGAATCTGCTGGCGGTGCTGGTCTGGGTGTTCGCCGTGATCGTGGTGTGGCGGCTGGTGCGCAGAGCCAGGCGCCGGCGCGCGGCACCCGAGGCGGGTCGCCGCGTGGTCTGGGCCAACTCCAAGTAGAAGCCCTATGCTTGCGCCCATGCGCGCGGCGGTCTTCACCGGTGCTCACCAGCCGATGGCAATCGAGCAGCTCGAGATCGAACCTCCCCACGCCGGGGAGGTGGCGATCACGATGCTGGCATCAGGCGTGTGCCGGTCGGATCTGCACGTGGTCGACGGCGACTGGGCGACCGAACCGCCGGTGGTGCTGGGCCACGAGGGCTACGGCGAGGTCGAGGCGGTCGGTGCCGGTGTGACCGCGGTGGCGCCCGGCGATCGGGTGACGCTGACGTGGCTGGCGCCGTGCAATGCCTGTCGCCGCTGCGCCCAGGGAAAGCCGTGGCTGTGCGAAGGCACCCGCTCGCTGGAGAGCCTGATGAGCGACGGTTCGACCCGGCTTCGCCGTGAGGACGGCACGCCGGTGTTGTCGTATCTCGGTGTGGGCACGTTCGGGGAACGCACGGTGGTGCCCGAATCGGCAGCGGTGGTGATGCCGGCCGAACTGCCGGCAGAGGTGGGAGCGTTGATCGGCTGCGCGGTCTCGACCGGCGTGGGCGCTGTTGTGAACACGGCGGAGGTGGAGCCGGGAGCCGGGGTGGTGGTGATCGGCTGCGGCGGCGTCGGCCTCTCCATCATCATGGGGGCGGCGCTGGCGGGTGCCGATCCGATCGTGGCCGTCGACCTCAGCGACGAGAAGCTGGCGCTGGCGGCCGATGTGGGCGCGACCCACGGTGTGCGCGGCGGCGACGGCATGGCTGCCGAGGTCGCACGCATCCTCCCGGGCGGCCCTGACTACGTGTTCGAGGCGCTGGGCTTGGTGGCCACCATCGAATCCGCGATCGGGCTTCTGCCCCGCGGCGGGACGTGCGTCTTGGTGGGGCTGACTGCCGACAACACGCGGGCCAGCTTCGACGTCGTCAAGCTGGCGGATGGCAGCCAACGGCTGCTGGGCTCGAACTACGGCTTCACCCAGCCGTTGTTCGACTTTCCGCGGCTGGCACGGTTGCATCTGGCCGGCAAGCTCCCGATCGATCGGCTCGTCTCCGAGCGGATCGGGCTCGACCAGGTCAACGACGCCTTCGCGCGCATGCGCGCCGGTGACGGTGCGCGGCGCGTGATCATGCACTGAATCCGAGTTCTCGAACCGCCCGCAGGCGGTGCTAGAGTGCGCGATTGCGCCGGTCTGCTCCGAGGACATGGCGCCCGCCGCGCCGCCGCCAAATCATCGTTCGCCCGCCCTGCGCCGCCTTGTGCGCGCAGTCGCTGGGCCTCATCGTGATCCGGGAAGGGGGCTCGTGCCCGCTCCAGTTGCAGTCGAAGTACGTGATCTGACCAAGAAGTTCGTACGCCGAGACGGCTCCAAGCGGCGTGGACCCAAACAGTGGGCGGTCGCCCTGGATGCGGTGTCGTTCACGATCGAGCGGGGCGAGTGTGTGGCCATCCTGGGCCAGAACGGGTCGGGCAAGTCGACCTTGGTGCGGCTCTTGTCGACGCTGCTTCTGAATGACGGGGGCACCGCCGAGGTGTTCGGCATCGATGTGTTCGATCACCCCCGCAAGGTGCAGCGGCTGGTCAATCGGGTGTCGGTGGAGGCGTCGTTCTTCAAGCGCATGTCGCCGATGGAGAACCTCAGCTACGCCGCCCGCTTCTACGGGATGACGCCTGCCCAAACGCGTGGCCTGATCCCCGAGATTCTCGAGCGGGTCGGGTTTCCGGTGGCGCGGGCGACCGAGCCGATGGAGGATCTCTCGCGCGGGATGCAGCAGAAGATCGCGCTGGCGCGGGCGCTTCTGACCTCACCGGTGCTGCTGCTGCTGGACGAGCCCACCACCGGCCTCGACCCCCGCTCGAAGCGGGAGGTGCAGGATTTTGTGGCGTCCATCCGGCAAACCACCGACGTCACGATTCTCTTGTGCACGCACGACATGGCCGAGGCCGAGACGATGGCCGATCGGGTCGGGATCTTGCACCACGGGCGGCTTTTGTGTCTGGACACACCCGCCGAGATCATCGCCCGGTATGGGGGCGGTTCGTTGGAGCAGGCCTTCCTGGAGGCCACCGGCACGTCGTTTGAGGATGAGGGCGACCCACTGGAGGAGGTGGTGACCAAATGATCGAGGGCCTGCGACGCGAGGCGGTCGGCTTCGCCGGCATCGTCGAGCGAAATACCTACCTGATCCGCCGGTTCGTGTGGTGGGAGGTGGCCTGGTTCGTCTACACGATCGCCAACACGCTCACGATCGTCTTCATCGCCAAGGGAGTCGAGGCGGCGGGCGGCAACATCAACGTCAACGACACCGAGATCGTGCTTTTGATCGGTGCGGTGCTGTGGTCGTATCTGGGGCTGGTGTTCGAGATCGTGACCGAGACGGTCGCCTGGGAGCGGTGGGAGGGCACGATCGAGTACACCTTCATGGCGCCGCTGTCGCGGCCGGCCCACCTGCTCGGCATGGGCGCATTCGCGGTCTGCTACGGCATCATCCGCACGATCTTCCTGTTCGCGCTGGTGGCCTACATCCTCGGCGTCCAGTTCACCGATGCCAACTTCGTGTCGGCCATGGTGGTGCTGGCCTTCTCCTCGATCTCGTTCGTCGGCATCGGCATGATGACCGCAGTGCTGCCGCTGATCTCGCCGGAGAAGGGCACCCAGCTGGGGTTCATCGCCCAGGGCATGCTGCTGGTGGTTTCGGGCGTGTACTACCCGGTCAGCGTGCTTCCTGATTGGATGCAGTGGCTGGCCAAGTTTTCGCCCGCCACCTACACCCTGGAGGGCTGTCGGCACGCGATTTTGGCGGGTGCGGGGGTGTCCGCGCTGTGGGGCGATCTGTGGCCGTTGATGCTGATCGGCGTGCTTTCGATCCCGGCGGGGCTGTTCATCTTCAGCCGCGGGGAGCGGTACGCCAAGCGCCATGGGCGGCTGAAACGATCGGGATGACTCCTCGCGGAATATGATTTAGAGAATTTGCAGATCGTGGTTTAAAGACATAGGGTCACTGCGAACTTCCAGCACTCGAAGGAGAGAGCAGTGACAAGACGTTCCAAGAGATTTGGCCTGGTCATCTCGTTGGTGGCGGCGATGATGGTGATGAGTACCTCGGTGGTGTTGGGGGCGGGTGTTCAGATCTCGTCGTTCACTCCTGGGTCTGGTTTCGTTGGTTCGTCGGTGGTGATCACTGGGAGTGGGTTTAGTGGCGCGACCAGTGTGAGGTTTGGGGCTGCTGAGGCGTCGTTTGCGGTGGATTCGGATTCTCAGATCACTGCGACGGTGCCGGCGGCGGTGCCTGCCAAGGCGCAAGATCTCGGTGACGTCGCCGGCGGGTAAGGCCAAGAGCGACGCGGCGTTTACCCGGGCGGTGGCGGCGAAGCCGACGATCGCGTCGTTTACGCCTGCGGGTGGCGATGTGGGCACGTCGGTGGTGATCACCGGCTCGCATTTCACGGATGCAAACGCGGTCACGTTTGGCGGGGTCGCTGCGAGCTTCCAGGTCGATTCGGATACGTCAGATCACCGCCACGGTGCCTGTGGGTGTGCCGGCCAAGGCCAAGATCAAGGTCAGCACCGCCGCGGGTTCGGCTACGAGTGCAGCTGGGTTTCCTCGGTCTGTGGTCGCGAAGCCGACGATTAGCTCGTTTACGCCCGCGACCAGTGGCGTTGGCAGTTCGGTGGTGATCACCGGCACCCACCTCACCGGGGCGACTGCCGTCACGTTCGGGTCGCGCTGCGGCGACGTTCCATGTCGATTCGGATACCCAGATCACCACCACAGTTCCGAGTGCTGCTCCTGCTAAGACCGTGATCCAGGTGACCACCCCCGGCGGCAGCGTCAAGACCGCCACCGCGTGGGTCAAGAGCACACGCGACGCCAGCGTTGATCACCGTCAACCCGTCGAGCGCTCAGCCGAACAGCCGAAGTGCGCATCTATGGCCCGGTGTCGCCAACGCGACCAGCGTTGAGTTCGGCGGAGTTCCGGCGTACTACTTCATACCGGGCGACGACAACGACAGCCTTCGGGTCATCATTCCGACGGATGCCCGGACGGGTCAGGTCACGGTTACCGCGCCGGGACGTTCCTGGCGGACGGCATCGGACTTCACCGTGATTCCCGTACTCCATCACCTCGTTGAGCCCCGACCACGGACCTGTCGGGACGAAGGTGGTGATCACCGGCGTCGGGTTCACCAGGCACCACGGAGGTGGTGTTCAACGGCGTGTACGCGACGTTCACCGTCAACTCGGCTACCAAGATCACCGCGACCGTGCCCAGCGGTGCGACTACCGGTGTGGTGTCCGTCTGGAACGCGGTGGGCGCGGGAGCCGTGGCCCCGCAGCAGTTCACGGTCACGTCCTAGACGTGGCGACCTTCCAGCTAATCAAGGAGAGCCTCGTGACAAGACATAGCAAGAGAGTTGCGCTCGTCATCTCGTTGGTGGCGGCGATGATGGTGCTGAGTACCTCGATGGTGTTGGGGGCGGCGCTAACGATCACGTCCTTCACCCCGGGTTCCGGCAGTGCCGGCACATCGGTGGTGATCACCGGGAGCGGATTTACCGGAACGACCAGCGTCAAGTTCGGAACCGCCGCGGCGACGTTCCATGTGGACTCCGACACCCAGATCACCGCGACGGTGCCGGCGGACGCGCCTGCCAAGGGCAAGATCTCGGTGACCACGCCCGTGGGCAAGGCCACCTGCTCGACACCGTTCACGCGACCGGTTGTGGCCAAGCCGGCGATCACGTCGTTTACCCCGACAACCGTCAGTACCGGGACATCGGTGGTGATCACCGGCACCCACTTCACCGGCGCCACCAGCGTCACGTTCGGCGGGATCGCTGCGGCGTTTTCGGTCGATTCGGATACACAGATCACCGCGACAGTGCCCGCGGGTGCACCGGCCAAGGGCAAGATCAAGGTGACCACCCCCACCGGCGCGGCCACCAGCGCGACCCAGTTCATGAGGTCTGTCGCGGCCAACCCGACGATCACCTCGTTCAGCCCCACCACCAGCGGCACCGGCAGTGCCGTGGTGATCACGGGGACGCACTTCACCGGCGCCACCGACGTCGGGTTCGGAACCGCCGCGGCGACGTTCCATCGTGGACTCCGACACCCAGATCACCGCGATCGTGCCGCTCACGGCCCCGGACAAGACCAAGATCAAGGTGACCACGCCGGCAGGCAGCGTCAAGTCCGCCACCGCGTGGGTCAAGGGCGATTGTCAGTGCAACACCGGAGGAGGCGGAACGCCGGCGTTGATCACGGTCACTCCGTCGAGCGCCCAGCCGGGCATCCAGGTGCGTATTGACGGCACCGGTGTGGCGGATGCGACCGGCGTTTCGTTCGGCGGAGTCCCGGCGACGTCGTTCTCGGTGGGGGGAGCCAACAGCATCTGGGCCACCGTTCCGGCGGGCGCCCACACAGGCCCGATCACGGTTACCGCGCCCGGAGGTTCGTGGCGGACAGCATCGGACTTCACGGTGATTCCCTTCTTGATCACCTCGCTGAGCCCCGACCATGGACCTGTCGGGACGCAGGTGGTGATTACCGGCACCGGGTTCACCGGTGCCACGGAGGTGACGTTCAACGGCGTTGATGCCACGTTCACCGTGAACTCAGACACCAAGATCACCGCGACCGTGCCGGCTGGCGCGACCACCGATACGGTGCACGTGTGGCACGGGTCGACTGCGGTGGCCACGTCCCCGCACGTGTTCACAGTGACGTCCTAGAGGTCCGGCTGCGGCTTCTCTCAGGCTTAACCCTGAGAGAAGCCGCAGGTGATTAGACTTGGCCCATGGGTCAGGAAATCACCTGCACAGCCCGCCACGCGGGCGCCACCTCTGAGGGGCGCGCGCAGCTCGAGACCGATGAGATCCGGTTTCGCGGTGAGTTCCGGGTGACCGTCGCCTACCGTGATGTCACGTCGGCCAAAGCGGAGGCCGGCACGCTGGCGCTCGACTACCCCGGTGGGCCGCTCGAGCTGGAGTTGGGAGATCGGGCCGAGCGGTGGGCACACGCCGTCCTGCACCCAAAGACGGTGATCGAGAAGCTCGGCGTCAAGCCGGGCCAGCGGGTAGCCCTGGAGGGTCTCGACGATCCCGGCTTTCGGGCGTTGCTGAGCGACCGCGGCGCCGACTTGGTCGACTCCGGCGCCGACCTCGACCACCTGTTTGCCGCCGCCGAGAGCCGGGACGACCTTGCCAAGCTCGCCCGGCTGAGAGCGCGGCTGGCACCCGACGGCGGACTGTGGACGATCCGACGCAAGGGCAAGGACGCTCAGGTGAGCGAGTCGGATGTGCGCGCCGCCGGGCGGGCCACTGGACTGCTCGATGTCAAGGTGGTGCGCTTCTCCGACACGCACACCGCCGAGAAGTTTGTGATTCCCAAGGCCGAGCGTCCGTGAAGATCGCGTTGCTGGCGCCCGCCTGGTTTGCCGTGCCGCCGGTGCGCTACGGCGGCATCGAATGGGTGGTGTCGATTCTCGCCGACGGGCTGGTCGACCGCGGCCACGACGTGACGCTGTTCGCAGCCGGCGAGTCACGCACCAAGGCGCATCTGGTTACCGCGTACGACGATCCACCGTCGTATCGCATCGGGATGTCGCTGCCAGACCTGCACCACACGCTCACCTGCCTCGAGCGGGCGGACGAGTTCGATCTGGTCAACGATCACTCCGGCCCCCTGGCCTGCGCCCTGGGAGCGACGATCAACTCGCCGTTCTGCCACACCACCCACGGGCCGCTCACCGGCGAGCCGGGCCTGGTGTACGCGCAGATCAGAGCGATCGCACCCGATGTGCGGCTGATCTCGCTGTCCGAGGATCAGCGCACACCGCGACCCGAGCTGAACTGGCTGGCGACCTGCCACAACGCCATCGACCTCGAGGCCTATCCGTTCAGCGCCGAGCACGACGGCTACCTGCTGTTCGTGGGGCGGATGTCACCCGACAAGGGCGCCCACAACGCGGTCGAGATCGCGCGGGCGACGGGCCTGCCGCTGAAGCTGGTGGGAAAGATCCACGACGTCGAGGAGAAGGCCCACTTCGAGGCGGCCGTGCGCCCGCACCTGGACGGCAACATCGAGTACCTCGGTGAGGTCTCCCACGATGAGAAGGTCGAGCTGCTCCAGCGGGCGATGGTGACCCTCTTCCCGATCCAGTGGCCGGAGCCGTTCGGCCTGGTGATGGTGGAGTCGATGGCCTGCGGCACCCCGGTGGCGGCGATCGGCCTGGGAGCGGTGCCCGAGGTGGTCGAGGACGGCCGCAGCGGCATCGTCGACGACACCGTCGAGGCACTGATCGCCCGCTTCCCCGAGGCGATCGCCTGCGACCGCGCCGACACCTCCCGCGCCGCCCACGAGCGCTTCTCCGCCGAGCGCATGGTCACCGACTACGAAGCCGCCTACTCCCTGCTCCTGGGTGAATAACGGTGCCAGGCACCGTTATTCACGACCGACGCCCCGGGTGAATAATTGGTGCCAGGCACCGATTCTTCACGTTGAGCACCGCACCGCCGCGTGGGACGCCGCCAGGGCAGCCGCGAACCAGCCTCAGTGCACGAAGTGGCGGCGGCCGGTAAAGACCATTGATACGCCGGCGGCGTTGGCGGCTGCGACGATCTCGTCGTCGCGCACCGACCCGCCCGGCTGAATCACCGCGGTGACGCCGGCCTCGAATGCGGCCTTCGGGCCGTCGTCGAACGGGAAGAAGGCGTCGGAGGCCAGCACCGACTCGCCGGCGCGCTCGCCGGCCTTGTCGATCGCAAGCCGCACCGCGTCCACTCGGCTGACCTGACCGGCGCCGATGCCCACGGTGGCCAGGTCGCTTGCCAGCACGATCGCGTTGGATCGGACGAAATGCGCCACTCGCCACGCGAACAGCAGGTCGTCCCACTGCCGCTTGGTGGGCGAGGCCTCGGTCACCACCGTCATCGTCTCGCGCTCGTCCAGCTCCATGTCGCGATCCTGCACCAGCAGTCCGCCCAGCACCCTGCGCACGTCGCGTTCGCCGGGCGAGGCCTTGCGTCGCTCCTTGTCCTCGAGGATGCGAAGGCTCTCCTTGCGCTGCAGCACCTCCAGCGCCCCGTCCTCGTACCCAGGCGCGAACAGCACGTCGAGCTTGCGCTCGGTCATCGCCGCTGCCAGGTCGGCCGACACCGGCCGGTTGACCGCGATCACACCTCCGAAGGCCGCCGCCGGATCGCATGCCAGCGCGTGGTTGAAGGCTTCGGTCAAGCTTGCGCCGACCGCCACGCCCGACGGGATCGCGTGCTTGATGATGACCACCGCCGGCACCTGGAAGGCCGCCGCCAGCATGCGCGCCGCCTGGAGGTCGCCGAGGTTGTTGAACGAGAGCTGCGGGCCGCCGTGCTGCTCGACGCGCGACAGCAGGTTGCGGCGGGCGCCGGCGTCGCGGTAGAAGGCAGCCCGCTGGTGGGGGTTCTCGCCGTAGGCCAGGTCGGTGACCTTGAGGTAGTCGAGCGTGAGCCGCTCGGGGAACGGCTCGGTGTCGGTGAACCAGGTCGCGATCGCCGCGTCGTACGACGCGGTGTGCGAGAAGGCGTCGGCGGCCAGTTCCCGGCGGGTGTCTGCCGACAGCTCGCCGTCGCGCGATCGCAGCTCGTCCAGCACGAAGCCGTACCGCTCGGGCTCGGTCACGACCGCGACCGCGACGTGGTTCTTGGCGGCCGCTCGCACCATCGACGGCCCGCCGATATCGATGTTCTCGAGCACCTCGTCCTCGGGCACCCCCCGCCGCCCGGCGACCGATCGGAACGGGTACAGGTTCGAGACCACCATGTCGATCGGCTCGATCCCCTGCTCGCGCAGCGAGGCCATGTCCTCGACGTTGTCGCGTCGCGCCAGGATCCCGGCGAACACCGCGGGGTGAAGCGTCTTTACGCGGCCGTCGAGCAGCTCGGCCTGCTCGGTGAGCGTCTCGACGCGGGTCACCGGGAGCCCCGCGGACTCCAGGAAATCCGCCGTGCCCGACGTCGAGATCAGCTCGACTCCGAGCTCGTGCAGCCCCTGAGCGAAGGTCGAGAGCCCGTTCTTGTCCGAAACCGATATCAGAGCGCGTGCGATCTTCATGGTCACCGTCCCTGAGTTCGGATGTCGCGCACCGCCTGTACCAGCAGCCGATGCTCAACTTGGTGGATGCGATCCTCGAGATCCAAGGCGTCGTCATCATACGGAACCGTCACGGCCTCCTGCAGCAGGATGGGCCCGGTGTCGATGCCGGCGTCGACCCGGTGCACCGTGACTCCGGTGACGCGCACGCCGTGGGCCAGCGCGTCGGCGATCGCGGTGCGCCCGGGGAATGCCGGCAGCAGTGACGGGTGAACGTTGATCACCCCTCGCGGGAATCGGTCGAGGAAGGCCGGCGTGAGGATCTGCATGTATCCCGCGAGCACCACCAGCTCGACCTCGTGCTGCTCCAGGAAGGCTGCGGTGTCCTGCTCGTCGGCGGTGGCGAGCACCGGGATCGCCGCTCGTTCGGCACGCTCAATTCCCGGTGCATCGGAGCGGCTCGAGACGACACACGCGATCTCGATATCGCCGGCATCGATCAGCGCCTGCAGGTTGGTGCCGTTGCCCGAGATCAGGACCCCGATCCTCAGGTCAGCTCCACCCCCGCAGAGGTGGTCACCGTGCCCGCCACCCAGCCGGGACAGCCGCCCCGCTCCAGGGCGGTCAGCGCAGTGTCCACCGACTTCTGCTCGACGATCGGCGACGAAGCCGACGCCGAGGTTGAACACCGAGCGCATCTCGTGCTCCTCCACTCCCAGCCCGGCCAGCCAGTCGAACACCGCCGGCCGCGTCCACGAGCCCAGGTCGATTGTGGCGCCGGTACCCTCGGGGAACTGGCGCGTGAGGTTCCCGGGGATGCCGCCGCCGGTGATGTGCGCCATGCCGCGGACATCGACCGTGCGGGTCAGCTCATGCACGGGCGTTGCGTAGATCCTGGTCGGCTCCAGAAGCGCATCGGCGACCGACATCCCGCCGAGCTCGGCCGGGGTGGAGTCGAGGTCGACCTTGGCCCGTTCCAGCAGCCGGCGAATCAGCGAGAAGCCGTTGGAATGGGGGCCGCTGGAGGGCAGTGCGATGATCGCGTCGCCGGGTTCGATGCGGGCGCCGGAGACCAGCTCGCGGCGTTCCGACAGGGCCACGCAGAATCCGGCCAGATCGAGATCCTCGGGTCGCATCATGTCGGGATGCTCGGCGGTCTCGCCGCCCAGCAGGGCGCAGCGGGCCTGCTTGCAGCCGTCGGCGATGCCCTCGACCAGCTCAGCGATCGTGTCGGGGTCGATCCGGCCGCAGGTGATCACATCCAGGAAGAACGCCGGCCGGCCGCCGGAGGTGATCACGTCGTTGACGCTCATCGCGACCAGGTCGATGCCGAGCCCGTGCAGCCGCTTGGCGGCGACGCCCAGCAGCACCTTGGTGCCGACACCGTCACATCCGGCCGAGATCAGCGGGTCGCCCACGCTCGGGGTGAACAGGCCGGCGAAACCGCCGTGGCTGTCCAGCACCTCGCGCGAGTGAGTCGAGGTGACTGCCGATCGGATCCGGTCGACGACCGCATCGGCGGCGTCCAGGCTGACCCCCGCGTCGGCGTAGGTGAGCGGCTCGGGGTCGGTCATCGAATCTCCACCGGGATCGGCCGCGATTCGAAACGCAGCTTGGCCAGGCGCACGTCGGCGGGGATCTCGGTCGGGTAGTCGCCGGTCAGGCAGGCCCGGCAGAATCTCGACGCGGGCTGTCCGGCGGCGGTCTGCAGCCCGTCCAGTGAAAGGTAGGCGAGCGAGGTCGCGCCCAGCTTCTCGCGGATCTGATCGAGTTCGCGGCCGGCGGCGATCAGCTGATCCTGGTCGGCCATGTCGATGCCGTAGAAGCAGGGCGAGATGATCGGCGGTGACGACACCCGCAGGTGCACCTCCAGCGCGCCCGCGTCGAACAGCATCGCGACCAGTTTGCGGGTGGTCGAGCCGCGCACGATCGAGTCGTCGACGACCACCACCCGCTTGCCCTCGAGCACGGAGCGCAGCACGTTGAACTTGAGCCGCACGCCGCGTTCGCGCAGCTCCTGGTCGGGCTGGATGAAGGTGCGCCCGACGTAGCGGTTCTTGACCAGTCCCTCGCCGTAGGGGATGCCGCTGGCGTTGGCATAGCCGATCGCGGCGGGTGTTCCCGAGTCGGGCACGCCGATCACGACGTCGGCGTCGGCCGGCGCTTCGGCCGCCAGTCGCTCGCCCATCCGGCGGCGCACGTCGTGCAGCACCTCGCCCTGCATCGACGAGTCGGGTCGGGCGAAGTAGATGTACTCGAAGATGCAGAGCGCGCCGCTGCGCCGCTCGACGGCCTGCCGGTAGCGAGGGCCGTGCTCATCGATCACGACCAGCTCGCCGGGGCCCAGCTCGCGTTCCAGGGTCGCGCCGATCAGGTCGAGTGCGCACGTCTCGGAGGCCAGCACCCAGGCGTCGTCGAGCTGGCCGACCACGAGCGGTCGGATGCCGTCTGGGTCACGGAAACCGGCGATGGCGGTCTCGGTCAGCACGACCGCCGCGAACGCGCCTTCGATCCGGCCCATGGTCGCTGCGATCGACTCTTCCAGGTCGCTCGACGGGTGCTGGGCGATCAGCGCGGCGATGGCTTCGGTGTCGGAGCTGGAGTGCAGCCGTACGCCGTCTGACTTGAGCTGGTCGCGCAGCTCGATGGTGTTGGTGAGGTTGCCGTTGTGGCCCAGGGCGATGGTGTGGCCGTGGCCGTGGCGGACGACCGGTTGGGCGTTCTGCCACACCGTCGAGCCGGTGGTCGAGTAGCGGGCATGGCCGATCGCCATCCGCCCCGGGAGGCCCGACAGCTTGGGCTCGTCGAACACCTGGCTGACCAGTCCCATGTCCTTCATGGCGGTCACTCGCACGCCGTCGGAGACCGCGATCCCGGCCGATTCCTGCCCTCGGTGCTGGAGTGCGTACAGGCCGAAGAACGTCAGCCGCGCGACGTCACGGTCGGGTGCGCCGGCGGGATCGTAGATGCCAAAGACGCCGCACATGGTCTACTCAGGGTCTCCCATCGCGTCGGGAATCGCCGAGGAATGGATCTCGGCTGCGTCGCTCACGCTCAATTGTGCCTGACCGACGGAGATCAGGTCGCCACCGACCGTACCGAGGCGCCGTATCGGAAGATCTCCGGCCAGTCCAAGACCGCGTCGGCGTGGTTCGGGGCCACCGAAATCACGGCCCGGCCTTCGCCTTCCCAGAACAGCTCGTCCGCTTCGGCGGTGACCCCGATCGCACCCGCGATCGCCGACTCGGCCAGGCATACGGCCAGGCCGCCGTCGGACACGTCGTGGGCGCTGGAGAGCAGCCGTGCTTCCGCGGCGGCGGCCAATAGCTGGTGGAGCTTGCGCTCGTTCTCCAGGTCGGGCTCGGGGATGCGGCCCTCGACTGTCCCCAGCACCAGCTTCTGGTACTCCGAGCCGTCGACCGCCGCTGCTCCAGCTCCCACCAGGTAGACATGGTCGCCGTCGTTGCGGAAGCCCGCGCCGACCGCCAGCGAGGCGTCGTCGAGCAGGCCCACCACGCCCACCACTGGGGTGGGGTAGATCGGGTCTCCCATGTGCTCGTTATAGAGCGAGACGTTGCCCGACACCACCGGCAGCCCCAGCGCCTCGCACGCCAGCGCCATGCCCTCGATCGCCTCGCCCAGCTCGTAGGCGACGTCGGGAGTCTCGGGATTTCCGAAGTTGAGGCAGTTGGTGACCGCCGCCGGCCGAGCACCGGTGCAGGCCACGTTGCGGGCAGCCTCGCATACCGCCGCGGCGCCTCCGCGGCGCGGGTCGAGCCAGGTGCGGCGGCCGTTGCCGTCGAGTGCGATCGCGATCGCGCGTTGCGACGGCGTCAGCCGCACCACGCCGGCGTCGCCACCGGGACGGATGACGGTGCCCGATCCCACCAGCTGGTCGTACTGACGCGTGATCCAGCGGCGGCTGGCGATGTTGGGCGAGCCCAGCAGCGCCCGCAGCGTTGCGGTGGCGTCGGCCGGCGGAGCGGGGGGATCGACCGGCCGGTCGCGCAGCCGCGCCGGCCGCTCGGGCGAGAGCGGGTACCGGGGACAGTCCTCGACCAGCGCGGACACGGGGATGTCGCCGACCTCGGCGCCGTCATGGAAGGCGCGCAGACGACCGCGATCGGTGACCTCGCCGATCACGGTGGCGTCGATGTCCCAGTGGGCGCACAGCGCCTCCACTTCGGGCCAGCGCTCGGGGGTGACGATCGCCGCCATCCGCTCCTGCGACTCCGAGATCATGATCTCGAACGGCTCCATACCCGCTTCGCGCAGCGGCACCCGGCTGAGGTCGACGTCGAGGCCCACTCCACCGGACGATGCCATCTCGGCGGTGGACGAGGCCAGCCCGGCGGCACCCAGATCCTGCAGCGACACGACCAGGTCCGCGTCCAGCAGCGCCAGCGTGCACTCGATCAGCTTCTTGCCGGTGAACGGGTCGCCGATCTGCACCGACGGCCGCTTGGCACCCGAGCTCTCGTCGAATCCCTGGGATGCGAGCACGCTGGCGCCGCCGATCCCGTCGCGTCCGGTGCGCGCGCCGTACAGCACCACCAGGTTGCCCGAGCCGGCGGCGGCGGCGGACTGGATCCGCTCGACCGGCAGCACCCCGACGCACATCGCGTTGACCAGGCAGTTGTGGTGATAGGCCTGCTCGAACACCACCTCGCCGCCGACGTTGGCCACCCCGACGCAGTTGCCGTAGTGGCCGACGCCTTCGACCACGCCCTGAAACAGCCGCTTCTGGCCGTCGGCTTCCAGCTCGCCGAATCGCAGCGAATCGAGGATCGCGATCGGCCGCGCTCCCATCGCAAAGATGTCGCGCAGGATGCCGCCCACTCCGGTGGCGGCGCCCTGGAACGGCTCCACGGCCGAGGGATGGTTGTGGCTCTCGACCTTCAGCGCCACCCCCAGGCCGTCGCCGGCGGCGATCACGCCGGCGTTCTCGCCCGGGCCCTGCAGGACCGCTGCGCCGGCGCTGGGCAGTCGCTTCAGCAGCAGCCGCGAGTGCTTGTAGCCGCAGTGCTCGCTCCACAGGAGCGAGAACACCGCCAGCTCGAAGTCGTTGGGATCGCGTTCCAGCAGTTCCTGGATGCGCTCCAGCTCGGCGTCGGTCAGACCGAGGCTGCGATGCAGCGGCTGTGGCGTGACGGCGTTCATGCTGCGGGCAGCGCCTCGCGTGATGCCGCGATTTCCGGATCGGTGTGCGACCGCCCCATCAGCCCGGCCAGGAGCACCCGGCCGTCGGTCGAGCCCAGCAGCTCGTCCACGGCGTGCTCGGGGTGGGGCATCAAGCCGGCGACGTTGCCCTCGGCGTTGGTGACCCCCGCGATGCTGTCGACCGATCCGTTGGGATTTGGCTCGTAGCGCACCAAGCACCTGGCCGCTGTCCTCGAGCCTGCGCACCTCTTCGGGTGTGGCGAAGAAGCAGCCGTCGTGATGCTTCATCGGGATCGTCAGGGTGTCGCCCTCAGCGCACCCGGGCAGCCACTGTGACTCGCGCTCGACGCGCAGCACCGCGTCGTGGCAGCGAAACTGCAGTGTCGAGTTGGGTCGCAACGCTCCCGGAAGGAGGTGGGCCTCGGTCAGCACCTGAAAGCCGTTGCAGATACCCAGCACCCTACCGCCCGCACCGGCGTGCCGGCCGACGGCCGCCATCACCGGCGAGAGTGCCGCGATCGCGCCGGGGCGCAGATGGTCGCCGTAGGAGAAGCCGCCCGGGATCAGCACCGCGTCGACGCCCTTGAGGTCGTCGTCGGCGTGCCACAGCACCACCGGCGTGCCGCCCATCAGCTCCACCGCGTGAGCCGCGTCGCGGTCGTCGCAGGCGCCGGGGAAGGTGACGATGCCGACCGTTTCGCTCACGCGGGAGCCTCCGCGGGCGACTCGATCTCGTACTGCTCGATCAGCGGGTTGGCCAGCAGCCGGTCGGCGATCTCGTCGGCCAGGCGGTGGGCCTCGGCCGCGTCGTCGACGTCGAGCTCGAGGTCGAACACCTTGCCGGCGTGCACCTCGGAGGCGGCGTAGCCCAGCCCCGCCAGCGACCGCCGCAGCGTCTCGCCCTGCGGATCGAGGATGCCGTCTCGCGGTCGCACGGTGACGGTGATCTTCACGGCGTCACTCCCATGCTGGTGAGGTATGCGTCGAACGATCCACCGGTGATCACTTCGTAGGCCTCGATGTAGCGCTTCTGGGTGCCGGCGACCACGTCGTCGGGTACCTCGGGGCCGGGCGCCTGCTTGTCCCAGTCGAGCGTCTCCAGCCAGTCGCGCACGTACTGCTTGTCGAACGACTGCGGGGAGCTGCCGGGCTTGTAGGTATCGGCCGGCCAGAACCGCGACGAGTCGGGCGTGAGCACCTCGTCGCCCAGCACCAGCTGGTTGGTGTTGTCGAGGCCGAACTCGAACTTGGTGTCGGCGATGATGATGCCGCGGGTGGCGGCGTACTCGGCGGCGGCCTCGTACAGCTCGATCGAGATCCGCTCGATCTCGTCGAAGCGGTCATCCCCCACCAGGATCTTGCCGGCGCTCCTGTCGATGTTGATGTCGTGCCCGTCGGTGGCCTTGGTGGCCGGGGTGAAGATCGGCTTGGGCAGCTTCTCGGCCTCCTGCATCCCGGCGGGAAGCGCATGCCCGCACACGGTGCCGGTGGCCTGGTAGTCCTTCCAGCCCGGAGCCGACCAGGTAGCCGCGCACGACGCACTCGATCGGCATCATCGTCAGCCGCTGCACCAGCATCGAGCGGCCGGCCAGGTCGGGGTCGTTCTGGGCCTGGATCGGGAAGTTCTTGGGCTCGGCCGAGATCAGGTGGTTTCGGGCGACGTCCTTGAAGTGCTCGAACCAGAACAGCGACATGCCTGTGAGCACCCGGCCCTTATGGGGGATCGGCGTGGGCAGGACGACGTCGAATGCCGAGATGCGGTCGGATGCGACCATCAGGATCTGGTCGCCGAAGCCGTACATCTCGCGTACCTTGCCGGACATCTCGTGCAGGCCGGCGAGCGTGTTCTGTTCAGACATGAGTCACCTCGAGCGTCATGAGCGTGCGGTTGAAGATCTCGTCCACGTGGCGAAGGAACGAGTCCAGGTCAAATGCGGCGTCGAGCGCCGCGGGGCCGAGTGCGGCCACCGCGTCGGGGTCGGCCTCGAGCAGGTCGCGCAGCTGCGAGCCGTTGTCCCACGCCGCCAGGGCGTTTCGCTGGACGATCTCGTAGGCCGCCTCGCGCGACAGCCCCGACTCGACCAGCTGCAGCAGCACCCGACCTGAGAACACCAGGCCGTGGGAGTCCTCCAGGTTCTTGAGCATGCGATCGGGGAACACCACCAGCCCGTCGATCAGCCACCGGCTCTTTTCCAGCATGTAGTCCAGCGCGATGGTCGAGTCGGGCAGCACCACCCGCTCGGCCGACGAGTGGGAGATGTCGCGCTCGTGCCACAGCGCGATGTCCTCGAATCCCACGATGGCGTTGCCGCGCAGCACGCGGGCCAGGCCGCAGATGCGCTCGCACACGATCGGGTTCTGCTTGTGCGGCATCGCCGAGGAGCCCTTCTGGCCCTTGGCGAAGGGCTCGCGGGCCTCGCGCACCTCGGTGCGCTGGAGGTGGCGCACCTCCAGGGCGTAGCGCTCGAGGCTGGCGCCGGCGCCGGCGATCGCCGCCAGCAGCGCGGCGTGGCGATCGCGCGGAATCACCTGGGTGGCGACGTCCTCGCGCTGCAGGCCGAGTGCTTCGAGGGCGATCTCCTCGACCCGAGGATCGGTGTTGGCGTACGCCCCGACCGCACCCGAGAGCTTGCCGACCGCGACCCCGTCGAAGGCGGTTTGCAGCCGCTCGCGCTGGCGACGCAGCTCGGTCACCCAGCCCGAGCAGCTTGAGACCGAAGGTGGTGGGCTCGGCGTGCACGCCGTGGGTGCGGCCGATCATCGGCGTGTGCCGGAACTCCTCGGCCCGCCGCAGGGCCACGCGTTCGACCTCGGTGATGGCCGCCAGGATCAGCTCGCCGGCGTCGCGCAGCTGCAGCGCGAGGGCTGTGTCGCCGACGTCCGATGAGGTCAGCCCGTAGTGAAACCAGCGCGAGTGCTCGGGGTCGCCGACCTGCTCGGCCACCGACTCGGTGAAGGCCAGCACGTCGTGGTGGGTGCGATCCTCGATCTCGCTGATGCGGGCGACGTCGATACGGGCGCGTTCGCGCACGGCGTCCACCGCGGCCTGGGGGACGACGTCCAACTCGGCCCAGGCGGCCATCGCTGCGATCTCGACATCCAGCCACCGCTGGAACTTGCGCTCGTCCGACCAGACGGCACCCATTGCGGGGCGGGTGTAGCGCGAGATCAAGCCGGCGTCGCTGCCTTTCGACGAGGTCAACGGAACGTGACGAAGTTTATCAACCGCGCCCCTCGGAGCCCCCCGGTGAATAACGGTGCCAGGCACCGTTATTCACCGCTATTCGCTGGCGGTGGCTGCGCTCCCTGGGCGATGATCTTGGCGGCGAAGATGGCGGCGTTGCGCGCGCCGTTGATCGCCATGCACGCCACCGGCACGCCGGGCGGCATCTGCACGATCGAGAGCAGCGAGTCCATGCCGCCCAGATCGGAGGTCTTGATCGGCACGCCGATCACGGGCAGGTCGCTGTAGGCGGCGACCACTCCCGGGAGCGCAGCTGCCTTGCCGGCGCCGGCGATCAGCACCCGCATGCCGCGAAGCGCCGCGCCGGTGGCGTAGTCGGCCACGCCGTGCGGGTTGCGGTGGGCCGACAGCACGTTCATCTCGAAGGTGATGCCGCGCTCCAGCAGCTCGTCGGCCGCCTTCTGCATCACCTCTTTGTCGGACTCCGAGCCCATCAGGATGCCCACCTGCGGTCCGTCTCCTTCGAGCTGATCCCAGAGGTGCTTGACCTCGGCCATTGGTGCGGGATCAGACATGATTGTGTTCCTTTGCCACTGCTTCGGCTCCTATGTCGCTTCGGTGGTGAGATCCCGCGATCGTGATCCGATCGACCGCTGCATACGCGCGTTCGCGGGCGGCGGCGAGATCGGGCGCGAGCGCGGTCACGTTCAGAACCCGGCCGCCGGCGGCGACCAGGGCGCCGTCGCGGATCGCCGTGCCGGCGTGGAATACCTGCACGCCTTCGATCGCCTCGGCGTCGTCGATGCCCTCGATCACGGCGCCGGCCTCGGGCGCGTCGGGATACCCACGGGCTGCCATCACGACCGTCACGCAGGCGTTGTCGGTCGCCGCCAAGGTGGTGTGCTCGAGCGAGCCGGTGGCGGAGGCGTGCAGCGCCGGCAGCAGGTCGCCTTCCAGCCGCGGCAGGATCACCTGGGTCTCGGGATCGCCGAAGCGGGTGTTGAACTCGATCACCCGGGGGCCGTCGGCGGTCAGCATCAGCCCGGCGTAGAGACAGCCGCGGAACGGCTTTCCGCGGCGGGCCATCTCGTACACGACCGGCCGGTGCACGGTGGCCAGGATCTGCTCGATCAGCTCTGCGTCGACGTCCGGCAGCGGCGAGATGCAGCCCATGCCGCCGGTGTTGGGGCCCTGGTCGCCGTCGTAGGCGGGTTTGAAGTCGCGGGCCGGCGCCAGCGGCAGCACCCGCTCGCCGTCGCACAGCGCCAGCAGTGAGATCTCCGGCCCCCACATCCGCTCCTCCACCACCACCCGGCCGCCGGCGGTGCCGAAGCGCCCGTTAACCAGGCACGCGCGCGCGGCAGCGTTGGCCTCGCGCGCCGACGAGCAGACGACCACGCCCTTGCCGGCGGCCAGCCCGTCGGCCTTGATCACCACCTGCCCGTCCGACTCGGCGATCGCGGCCTCGACCGCAGCCATCGTGTCGCACACCGAGTAGCGCGCGGTGGGGACGCCGATGTCGGACATCAGCTGCTTCGAGAACGCCTTGGAGCCCTCCAGCTCGGCCGCGGCCATATCCGGGACCGAAGGCCGGGATCCCCGCGGCCGTGAGCCGGTCGACGAGTCCGGCGACCAGCGGCACCTCGGGCCCGACCACCACCAGATCGGCCTCGATCCGCTGGGCCAGCGACGTCAAACCTTCGAGATCGGTGACGGCCACATCGTGCAGCTCCGCCAGCGCGCCGATGCCGGGATTGCCCGGCGCGGCGTGCAGCGACGTGAGCTCGGGCGACGAGCTCAGTTTCCAGGCAAGCGCATGCTCGCGTGCCCCAGATCCGACCACCAAAACGCGCATGGCTGCGAGTCTACATCGACGCCCCATCCGGGAGGCGGTGTCACGGTGAATAACGGTGCCAGGCACCGTTATTCACCGGGCAGCTTCACGTCGTTGGGCGAACTTGTCCGACGGACTGGAGATGTGCCAAAAACGTCACATTCTCTTGGTAAGATGAGCAAGTGTTGGGTAGCCTCAGGGCAGTGTTGACGGGCTCCATCTGTTGGCAACGAAGGAGACCCTGACGATGAGACGCACTCGATTGATCCGCACACTGACGACGCTCGGCCTCGCAGCGTGTGGCCTCGCCATGTTCCTTGTCACCACCGGGGCGGCCAAGCCCTCCGACGTGGCCGGCTCTGCACCGGTCATCGCCAGCGGGACGCTGGAGGCTCCAGACGGATCGCCGCTCGCGAATGCCGCCGTGGTGCTCTATCTCAACCCTCCGCCGTCAGCATCGTCCGGGCCTTTGCCGATCGTGGCGACAACCACCGCGAACGCTGATGGTTCGTATGTGCTCACGGCTGCCAATGACCAGGTGATCCAGGGATCCGACGATTGGAACTCGGGCTATGCCAGCTTCCAGCTGATGGCGATGACGGACACCGCGACGTTCACGACGACGTTCTCTCGTATTTTCAAGGGCGGTCAGTGGCTCGATGATCAAGGCACACCGATGTCAGGTTCAGCCGCCACGCCGGCGGCCGTTCGATTTCCCAAGGTGGCACGGTCGAATGCCGTGACACCGATCGCGCGGCAGGCGACGCTGCGGATGCCGCTCGGGATCCAGCCGCATGTGGGGGCGATCGCCAACGGATGCATGATCGTCAGCCGTCAGGACATCGGGCACCAGCGTCAGCCCGATGACGTCGGTGAGATGCACAACCCCCACGACATGACCACGAATACGTACTTCAAATACGGTAACACCGCGGACAGTTCGATCTCGGTGGGATTCACCGAAAGTGACTCGGGGTTCGGCGGATGGGGAGTCAATGGTACGGCCGAACTCTCGGTTGGACACGGCTCATCGGCGGGCGACCTGCGGCCGTATCCGGAGGGTCGCTGGTCGCATCGCATCGATATTGATATGGACGTTCACGAGTACCGCTACCACCGCCAGTGCTATGCCCGCGGCTATCTCACTCGTGACGACTACTACCACGAATTCCGAACCATCGATTGGTTTGCCGGCCAGACGATCGGCGAAGACATGAGCAAACTCGACGGGCGTTGCGGGCCGGGCGAGGCGCTCTACGGCTACAAGATGCTGCTTTCGCCCGGTGAGCAGGTCACTCGAGATGCTAACGATTACGTACGGTTCAGCGTCGGCATGACGATCAACGTGCCGACCGGGCTGGGGTCGACCGCAAAGCTCGGGCTCTCGAGCCAAAGCGGGATGAGCAAGTACGTCGTCCAGCACTGGCAGGCAGGCTACAACGCCCCGCAGCATTACCTGTGTGGCGATAACGGCGGGATGAAGGTGTCCTCTCGCATCTTTGAGGGCACGTGACGATTCGCAGACGGCGCGGCCTCCTCGGAATAGCGGCGGTCCTGGTAGTCACGGTCGTCACCGGCATCGTCTTCGTCTGGTCTCGAGGTCCCGTAGGTCCCGGTCCATTGGCATGCCTCCCCGCGCACTGCGCTCGCATAGCGGTATCGGCGCCTGTGCAAGCGGGGCGTCCCGCTGAGGCTGGAGACATCGTACTCACCAATGGGTCTGGGTCGGACGCTGTGATCGATCGTGTGGAACTGGTGGACGCGAACTTTCGCGCCAAGGTCTACCTGGCACCCGACCTCACCGGGGTGTACTCGATCCGCGACAAGCCGCCGATTCTGCCGAAACACTCCCAACCTGCGGACGGTTACATCATCCCGGGGGATGGCAGCCGGTTTGAGTTAGTGGTGATGTTCCCCGACAAGCGTCCAGGTCGCTACTTCTTCCACGACGTGGTCCTTCACTACCACGTCGGTGCCACCCACTACGAGGCGGAACAGCGCTACTCGGCGCTTCTCTGTGCCCGCTCAGCACACGATCCCAACTTTTACGCTGACTGTCCCTGAATAACTGTGAGATCGGTGGACGGTCTGTTGGCGCCGTTATTCACCGCTACTCACATCGCGGCGTAGGCGCTGACCGCGCGCTCGCGGGCGCGGGTCGCGCGGGCCAGCGCGGGTCGCAGATCCTCGAGGTGGGCGTCGATCATGGCGTGGCGCGAGAGCATGGTCACGTTCAGCTGGGCGAGGGTCGCCGCCGATCGCGATGCGGCCTCGGCCAGCAGCGCGCCGGTGAGCGCATCGCCCTCGAGGTTGCGGTTGCCGGTCTCGGCCACGTCGGCCGCCAGCGTCGCCACCTCCGAGGCGATCTCGAGGATCGCCATCGGCGATGCGATCGCCCCCGCCACCGCGGCATCCAGCTGGTGCTGGCGGTCATCGCCGAGCGGCAGGCGCAGCGCCGCGATCACCGCGCCGTAGGCCTCGCCGTCGGCGTGGGCCAGCGGCTGAACTGCCAGCCGCAGCTGACGCGCG
This sequence comes from uncultured Actinomycetes bacterium, assembly GCA_963811675.1. Taxonomy (GTDB): domain Bacteria; phylum Actinomycetota; class Thermoleophilia; order Gaiellales; family JAICJC01; genus CAVPTL01. Next base: position 21,928 of record CAWESH010000010.1, read on the forward strand.
CGATCGTGCGTGCGCTCCAGGCCACGGGCCGATCCGTACGACGTGGCCATCTCAACCAGCGCGGCGGCCATCGCACAGGTCACAGCGGCCGCCGCACCCCCGCCGGGAGCGGGAGTGCGATCGGCCAGCGGATCGAGGAACTCCTCGACAGTCGAGGACAGGTACGGATCGTCGCTGTTAGAAGAGTCCGACAGTTTTTCCATTCTCATCGATGTCGACGTTGAAGCCGGCGGGGGAAACCCCCAGGCCGGGCATCTGCATGATGTCGCCGCACAGCGCCGTCAGGAACCCGGCGCCCGTGTACGGCCGGATGTCCCGCACCGGAATGCGATAGCCGGTGGGCGCGTTGGCCAGCGAGGCGTCGGCCGACAGCGACAGGTGGGTCTTGGCCATGCAGATCGAGAGGCCGGTGAGTCCGTCGCGGGTGAACTGCTCGATCTTCTGCTGGGCGGCCGGCAGGAAGTCGACCCCGTCGGCCCGGTAGATGCGCTTGGCGATCTTCTCGATCTTCTGATCGATCGGATCGGAGTCCTCGTACATGAAGTTGAACGAGTTGGGCTGATCGGCGGCGTCGGCGACGGCCTCGGCCATCTCGGCCGCGCCCGCTCCGCCCTTGGTGAAGCCCTCGTTCAGCACCGCCGCGTGGGCGCCGTACTCGAGCCCCAGCTTCTGCACCAGCGCCACCTCGTCGTCGGTGTCGCCGGGGAAGCGGTTGGCTGCGACCACACACGGAACACCGAACTCCTTGGCGTTCAGGATGTGGCGCTCGAGGTTCTTGGAACCCTCCTCGATCGCCTTCAGGTTGTCGGCGGCCGAGGCGTTCTGATCGGTCATGCCGGCGTGGTGCTTGAGCGCCTTGGCGGTGGCCACGATCACCACCGCGTTGGGCCCGAACCCGCCCGCGCGGCAGACGATGTCCATGAACTTCTCCATGCCCAGATCCGAGCCGAACCCGGCCTCGGTGATCAGGTAGTCGCCCAGCTTCTTGCCGGCCAGGTCGGCGATCACCGAGCTGTTGCCGTGGGCGATGTTGCCGAACGGGCCGATGTGCATGAAGCACGGCTGGCCCTCGAGCGTCTGGATCAGGTTGGGCTTGAGCGCATCCTTGAGCAGCACCGTCATCGCGCCCGCGCAGCCCATCTGCTCGGCGGTGACCGGTGCGCCGTCCACGTTGTAGCCGACCGTGATCGCCCCCATCCGCCGGCGCAGGTCCTGCAGCGAGGTGGCCATGCCCATGATCGCCATGATCTCGGAGGCGGCGACGATGTCGAAGCCGGTCTCGCGCGGGATCCCGTGGGTGGGGCCGCCCAGGCCGGTGACGATGTTTCGCAGGTTGCGGTCGTTCATGTCGACGGCGCGCCGCCAGGACACGCCGTGCGGCGCGATCTGGCACTCGTTGCCGTAGAAGATGTGGCGATCGACGAACGCGGCCAGCATGTTGTTGGCCGCGGCCACGGCGTGGAAGTCGCCGGTGAAGTGGAGGTTGAGATCCTCCATCGGCACGACCTGGGTGAGTCCGCCGCCGGCGGCCCCGCCCTTGATGCCGAAGATCGGGCCCAGCGACGGCTCGCGCAGACACAGCACCGGCTTCTTGCCGATCGCGCCCAGGCCCTGGGTGAGCGACACCGACGTGGTCGTCTTGCCCTCGCCCGCCTTGGTCGGCGTGATCGCCGAGACGCACACGATCTTGGCGTCGGGAGCGCCCTGCAGCCGATCGATCGCGCTCAGGCTGATCTTGGCCTTGTACTTGCCGTAGAGATCGACCTCGTCTTCCTCGAGCCCCATCTCCAGGGCGACATCCATGATCGGTCGGAGGACCGCTTCCTGTGCAATCTCGAGGCTTGACTTCAACGAAGTGCTCCCTTTGGTTCGAATCTAGTGTGAAACCGCCGCGGCGCCGCGCTCTGACACCAGCCGGTCCTCGTAGAACCGCGACAGCTTGAACGGCTCGATCAGCTGAGGCGTCTTCTGCGACGCGACCAGCTCGGCGATGGTGTGACCGACGATCGGCGAGGCCTTGAAGCCGTAGGTGCCCCAACCGGCATCGACCACGAACCCGTCCACCTCGGTCTCGCCCATGATCGGCGAGTAGTCGGGCGAGACGTCGCACAGTCCCGTCCACTGGCGCAGGATGCGGGCTTCGCCGAGCATCGGCAGAAGCTCGATCATGTGCATCGCCAGATCCTCGATGAACCGGAACGTGCCCTTGGTCGAGTAGCCCGAGTACGGCTCGATCTCCGAGCCCATCACGAACTCGCCGCGGTCGGACTGGCTGATGTAGATGTGCAGCGTGCCCGACACGATGATCTTGTCCAGCAGCGGCTTGACCGGCTCGGTCACGCAGGCCTGGAGGATGTGGGTGGTGAGCGGCAGCGGGATGTTGACCATGTCGCAGATGCCGGTGCTCCAGCCGGCGGTGCACGAGATCACCGTGCCCGCGTTGATGGTGCCGCGGTTGGTCTCGACCCCGGTGACCTTGCCGCCCGACGTGTTGATGGCGGTGACCTCGGTGTAGGGGTGGATCTCGGCGCCCATCCGCACCGACTCCTTGCCGTAGCCCCACACCACCGCGTCGTGGCGGATGATGCCGCCGGGCGGGTGGTAGAGCGCGGCCAGGATCGGGAAGGTGGGATGCTCGGTGGTGTCGAGCTGCGGGCACAGCTCCTTGATCTCGTCCGGATACACGACCCGCGAGTCGACGCCCACCAGCCGGTTGACCTCGGCCCGCTCCATCATCGTGTTGACCGAGCGGTCGGAGTGGGCCAGCGTCAGGTGGCCGTGCTGGGAGAACATGGTGTTGAAGTTGAGCTCCTGGGACAGGTTCTCGTACAGCTTCACGCTGGCCTCGTAGAACAGCGCGCCCTCGGGCGTGAGGTAGTTGGAGCGGATGATGGTGGTGTTGCGACCCGATCCGCCCGAGCCCATGTACGACTTGTCCAGCACGGCGATGTTCTTGACGCCGTGGTTCTTGGCCAGGTAGTAGGCGGTGGCGAGGCCGTGCGCGCCGGCGCCGATGATGATCACGTCGTAGGACGACTTGAGCTCGTGCGACTTGAAGTACCGGTGCTTCTTGAGCAGCCCGATCATGCCTGCTCCTCCTGCTGGGTCGGGTTGCCAAGCGGGTTGATGGGAGTGATGCCGAGGTTGACTCCGGCGTCCAGGATGGCCTCCCAGAAGTACTCGCCGAACTCCCAGCCGATCAGCATCAGCACCCGGTCGCCGGCGTTCAGGATCAGCGCCGGGCAGCGCATCACCGAGCCGGCGATGCAGGTGTTCTGGGGGAATCGGCTGGTGCGCACGTCCGATCCGGACGAGCGCATGAACACCTCGCGCCACTGCTCTCCGCCGATCTCGACCGCCGCCATGGCACAGGTGATGTCGATCCCGGCCGCGCCGATCCGCTCGCGCAGCTCGGCCACCCGGTCGAACCCGCAGATCACGTAGCCGTGGGTCGCGGTCAGCCGCAGCGTCCACACGCCTCCGTCGTCGCGGGCGTGGCCGGGCTCGAGTCCGCCGGTGAGCGTGTCCAGCTCTTCGGCGGTGCCGCGCAGGTCGAGCTTGCCCAGATGCGAGCGGTCGGCGATCCACAGCTCGGCCGACTCGGCCGGGTAGGTGGCGATCCGCCAGCCGTGGTGGTCGGTGAGTGCCGCCCCGGCGTTGATGTGCGCCCGCTCCATCGGCGTGCGCAGGCTGGGTGTGTGCGATCCCGACGCGGCCACGGCGGCCGGCGACAGGAAGGCGTAGGGGTCGGTAACCGTCATGAGCGCAGCTTCTCTCCGTCGGGGTCGTAGAACGCTTTGTGCGTCACGGTCGCGGGGATCTTGGCGCCCGAGGGATCCGAGATGGTGATCGCGTTGCCCTCCTCGGCGAAGTCGATCGGCACCCAGGCGATTCCGATCGCCTTGCCCAGCCGCTTGGAGAAGCGCGAGCTGGTGATGCGGCCGATCGGCCGGCCGTTGGGCCCGATCACCTGGGTTCCTTCGACCGGGGTCTTGCCGTTGTCGACGGTGAATCCGATCAGCGCGAACCGGTCGCCGCGGCGCTTGAAGTACTCCAGCGCGTAGCGGCCGATCCAGGGCGACTCCTTGTCCAGCTTCACGATCCACGGCATCGCCGCCTCCAGCGGGCTGGACTCGGCGTTGGTGTCCTGGCCGACGATCACGTGCATCTTCTCGAGCCGCAGCACGCGCTGAGGCTCGAGCCCGAACGGCTTCACCGAGAACTCGGCGCCGGCCTCCATCAGCTGCTCCCACAGGTACTCACCGGCGGCGCTGGGATAGTGGATCTCGTAGCCGAGCTCACCGACGAAGCCGATCCGCAGCACCAGGCCGGGGACGCCGGCGATGGTGGCGTGGCCGGCTCCCAGGTAGGGGAAGGCCTCGTTGGAGAGGTCGAACTCGGTCAGCTTGCTGAGCGCGGTGCGGGCGTTCGGCCCGGCCACGTTGACCGCGGCGATCGCGCTGGTGACGTTGATCACCTGCACGTCCATGTTCCACACGGCGTTCCACCATGTGAACCACTGCTCCATCCCGCCGGCGCCCGACGAGGTGGTGGTGACGTAGTACTCGGTCTCGGACAGGCGGGCGACGGTGCCGTCGTCGATGATCGAGCCGTCGTCGCCGCAGACCACCGCGTACCGCACCCGGGCCAGCTTCATGTCGCCGAACCGGTTGGGGTAGAGCCGCTCGAGGAACTCGGCAGCGTCGGGGCCGCGCACGATCAGCTTGCCCAGGGTGGACACGTCGATCAGGCCCAGCGAGTCGTGCACCGCCGCGGTCTCGTCGTCGGGCGAGCCGTAGTCGTAGGGCCGCTTCCAGTCGCCGGCCCACAGCATCCGGCCGCCGTGCTCGTCGTGCCAGTGGTGCATGGTGGTGCGCTTGACCGGCTCGTAGCCGCGTCCGGCCAGCAGCGAGAAGCTGGTGGGGTTATGCGGCGGCCGGGCGGTGGTCACGCCGGCCTGCTGGCCGTCGGGATCGATCCCCAGCTCGGAGGCGATCAGCAGGCCCGAGTTGCGGTGGCACATGCGTCCCTGGCAGGGGCCCATGGTGACGGTGGTGTAGCGCTTGCTGAGCTCCAGCGACGCGAAGCCTTCCTCGATCGACTGGTGCACGTCCTTGGTGGTGACGTCCTCGCAGTAACACACGAACTGCTTGCCGGATGCGTCTGCGCACTTGGCCGGGATGGCCTCGCTCGAGCCGACCGGCTCGACCTCCACGCGCACGCCGTCGGGGACGTGGTCGGGCACGTACACCCGCTTCTCGCGGTCGTAGCGGATGCTGCCGCCGGCCTGGGTGAGGAAGCCCAGCTGGCCGACCTGGCCGCCGGACATCAGCACCACGTCGCCGCTCAGGCTGCGCCGCTCCGAGCCGCGGGCCACCTCGACGCCGGTGACCGACTTGCGACCCTTGGTGCGCACCGGCGCAAAGCCGGTGAGATGCTCGATCCCGGCCTGGGCGAGCGCGCTCATCGCGCGCGCCCTCGCGGGTGTCGGCCACCGCCGAGACGACCATCCCGGCGTGGGCCAGATCCAGCGCGGCGTCGATGCCGGCGTCGTCGGCGCACACCACCACGGCCTGTTCGCCGGGCGGGATCCGAAACTGATTCACCAGGCGGCGGGCGGCGCTTCCCAGCATCACGCCGGGGCGGTCGTTGCCGGCGAACACCAGCGGCTGCTCGATGGTGCCGCTGGCCAGCACCACCTCGGCGGCGCGGAAGCGGTGCATCGTGTCGCCCTGGTAGACGGGCACCAGGTTGCCCTCGTACATGCCGCCGGCATAGGCCGGCTGGAGGATCTGGACACCCAGGTCGCGGGCGCGATCGACCAGTTCCTGGGCGCTCGTGGCGGCCTCGTGGCCGGAGTAGGCGAGGTGCCCGCCCAGGGCGAGGCCCTCGTCGACCAGCGCCACGTCGCGACCGTCGCCGGCCGCGGCGATGGCGGCCTCGAGGCCGGCCGGGCCGCCGCCGATCACGAGCACGTCGACGTGCCGATGCACCTTCTCGAACCGGCGGGTGCGGCGGTGGTTGGGGTCGAGCTGGCCCAGGCCGGCGGCCGAGCGCAGGAACTTCTCGTAGTACTTCCACGCCCACCGCGGCCGGATGAAGGTCTTGTAGTAGAAGCCGACCTGCATGCCGAAGCCGGGCGTGACCTTGGTCAGCGCGTGCAGCGCGTCGCGCTCGAGCGAGGGCCAGGCGTTGATGTGCTGCACCTGCATGCCGCCCGGTGATCGGGGTCATGCAGGCCCGCACCGTGGGCACGCCGTCCACCTGCACCAGGCAGTTGGGGCACTGGCCGCTGCAGCACAGAAGGCCGCGCGGCCGGTGGTACTTGAACGAGCGCGAGAAGACGCGCACGCCGGAGGCGTACAGGGCCGAGGCGACGGTGTCGCCCGCGTAGCCGGTGTACGGCTCGCCCTGCCAGGAGAATGCGATCTCGCGCGAGCGGTCGATCAGCTCGCCGTTGTGCTCCAGCAATCGCGGGTTAGGCACTGAGCGCTCCCGGCTTGGCGGTCTCGATCACGGTGTTGTCGGTGGTGATGCGGCGCGCCTGGAACCACTCGCGGCAGCCGGAGGAGTGAAACCACCACTCGGTCTGCTCGCCGGCGACGTTGCGCTGGAAGTAGAGGTAGCTGAAGAGCGCGTGCTCGTCCTCGGACGAGTCGGGCCGAAAGGTGATTTCGCCTCCGTAGGAGAACTCGTCCACGGGGCGGCGGCCGCAGTTGGGGCAAGGCTAGGAGGAAACTCATCGCGGGTCAGCGGATCCCTTCAGTTTCAGACGATTCGGGTCAGCATGAGCGGTTGTGGCACGTGGGGCCTTCGTATTCGCTATAGAGAAACCCACACACACGACGCACAGCGGCATCCTTTCCCGGGACCAGCTCAGATCCTAAGGCAGATAGGCCCCTGCGGTCAGTGCCAGGGGGAGAACAATTCATTCGCACCCTTGTGTGCAGTCCTCCACCGGCCCCCACTAGCTGGGACGGCCCAGGGCGTGCTCGAGCCGCAGCAGCTTCAGCTCGATCTCGATCATCAGCCAATCCTCGTTGGCGACGTCGAGCCCGGTCAGATCCTGGATTCGGCGCAGTCGCTGGCGCAGCGTGTTGGGGTGCACGAACAAGGTCTGGGCGGCCGCGGCGATGTTCCCGCGGCGCTTGAGGTACTCCTCGAGCGTCGACAGAAGCTGCGAGCGGTGGCGGCGGTCGTACTCGACCAGCACCTTCAGCGCGTCTCCGCGTGGGTCGCGCACCCGGCCGTCCTGGCCCACCCGCAGCAGGTACTTGTAGGCGCCCAGGTCGTCGAAGCCGACCACGCTCGGCTCGGGGCTGACGATGGCCGCGGCGGCGACGGCCTGCTCGGCCTCCTCGAACCCGGTGCGGAAGCTGGCCGGGCCCTCGCACCGCTGCGACAGTCCGATCGCGAGCGGATGGCGGGCGTTGAGGGTGGCGTGCAGCTCGCGCAGCTTCGCCACCGCGGCCTTCTCGCCGCCGGTGTCGAGCCGGATCAGACCGCGCAGAGCGGCGTCGCGGCGGTCGAACAGCGACCCGGGAAATGCGCGGGTGGCGGTGGTCTCGAGCGCGGTTGCGACCTCGTCCCACGTGCGTGACGCCGGTCCCGGGCGCGGCACGGCCTGCATCACCAGGTGCGGCCGGTCGAGGTCGCTGCCCAGGGCTCGGGCGCGGTCGCTCAGCTCCTCCGGGGTGGCGGTGGCGTGGGCCAGATCCTCGAGCAGATCCTTGATCGCGTTTCGCTCGGTGAGCCGGTCGATCAGCTCGACCTTCTTGATGGCGACCGCGGTCTGGCCGGCGATCGAGGCGGCGATCTCGCGCTCCTCGGCGTCCATCCGCCGGCCCTCGGGGATCCGCAGCGCGAGGAATCCGACCAGCTCGTCGGCGGCCACCAGCGACAGCACCGCGGCCGATCCGTGCGTGTCGCGGCCCCACAGTCGGGCGGCCAGGCGGCCGCTGCCGCCGGTGCGGCGGGCGATCTCGACGCCCATCTCGTGCGCGGTGATCGGCGTCGGGGGCGCGGCCTCGGGTGGCCAGGCGCTGCACAGAAGCGCGCTGCCGCCGGCCGGGTCGACCACGTACAGCTGGCAGGCGTCGACGGTCAGCAGCCGGTGGGCACGCTTGGCCACGGCCGGCAGCAGGTCGTCCAGCCGGGCGGCGTCGGCGACGGCCCGGGCGAGATCGGCGAGGCCCTCGACCAGCGCCAGCCGGCGGCGGGTGTCCTGGTACAGCCGCGCGTTCTCGATCGCGCCCGCCACCAGGGTGGCGGAGTGCATCAGGAAGTCCGAGTCGGCCTGGGTGAACTCGCGCGGCGCCTCGGCGTGCAGCGCGATCACGCCGATCACGGTGCCGGACTTGTCGTTCAGCGGCACTGCGACCAGCGACTGGTAGTCCTCCTCCTCGGCCTCGGGCACGATCTTCACGCGCGGATCGGCGAGCGCGTTGTCGCCGAGGAACACCGGCTGGTTGTGGGCCGCGACCCATCCCGCCAGGCCCTCACCGTGCTCGAACCGCAGCCGGCCGACCAGGGCGCCGTAGGGCTCAGACACCGACCGCAGCGTCAGCGAGCCGTCGTCGGGGTCGACGAAGTAGATGAAGCAGGCGTGGCAGTCGATCGCGTCGGAGATCACCTCGACGATCGCGCGCAGCACCCGGTCGAGATCGAGCGTCGAGGAGACGGTGTTGATGATCTGATGGAGATACCGGCTGTCGACGCCGCGTTGCGGCGCAATCGGCGTGGGCGCCTGCGCGGCTCGGCGGATGTGTGCGAAACCGACACATCCTGATGGTACCGCGGGAGCGGTTGCCCGCCGCGCCGAGCCTGTTCTGGCGCTCGTTGCAGGCTTTCATGTCCCACTCGGCATGGCCGTCTCGCCATCAGGTGGCGTAACCACCATAGACCGCGACTCGCGAGCCCAGTAGGATTTCGTGCCTATTGACGACGAAGGGAGACCCGGATGGCAACGGTCGCCGAGTCCGCGATGAACGGGCTGGACCCCATGTTCCAGCCCGACTGGTATCTGGACGACGAGCAGCTCAAGCTGCTGGAGCGGTTGAAGGAGATCTGCGAGGAGACCATCCGGCCGCTGGCGGCGGAGAACGACCGCACGCTGACGTTCCCGCGCAAGAGTCTCGAGGCGCTTGGACCCGACGGGTTTCTCGGCTTGATGCTGCCCAAGGAGTGGGGCGGTCTCGGCCAGAACCACGTGATGTATGCGAACGTGACCGAGACGATCGCCCGCTACGGCGACGCCTCGTGCGCGATGTGTTACGTGATGCACATCGGTGCGGTGGAGACGCTCAAGCTGCGCGCCACCGATTACCTGATCGAGAACTACCTGAAGAAGGTACGCGAGGGCCTGATCGGCACGCTGTCGTACTCCGACCCCGAGACCGGTTCGCACTTCTGGTACCCGATCGCCTCGGGCGCGCGCAGCGTCGACGGCGGCTACGAGGTGCTGAAGAAGGCGTCGTGGACGACGTCGGCCGGCTTTGCCGACTTCTATGTGCTTCAGACCACGTCGCCGGATTACAACGGCGACTACTCGAACCTGTCGGTGTTCGTCGTCGACAAGAGCGAGATCGAGGCCAAGCCGGAGGAGTGGGACGCCATGGGTCTGCGCGGCAACCAGTCCGGCACGCTTCTGCTCGACTGGAAGTTCGTCCCCGGTGACCAGCTGGTCGGTGAGATCGGCGACGGCGCCTTCTCCAACGACGAGTCGGTCGATCCCAACTTCCTGATCGGGTCGTCCGGTACCTGGAACGGGATCGCCCTGGGGGCGATCGACATCGCCATCCGGCACACCACTCGCAAGACCCACAAGGACGTGGGCCTGCGCGTTTGCGACTATCCGACGATCCAGGACGCGGTCGGCGAGGCGATCATGGACACCAACGCCTCACGGCTGATGGTGTTCGGCGTGGCCCATGCGCTCGACCTGGTGACGGATGGGTCGCAGACCAAGATCACCAACGAGCTGGCCCGCGGCAACTACCTCCCGTGGTGCTGGCAGATCAAGTTCACCGCCGCCAAGAACGTCGCCCACGTGGTCGACAAGATGCTGCACTGCTGCGGCGGCACGGCGTACAAGAAGGAGCCGCTGCAGCTCGAGCGCTACCTGCGCGACGGCAAGGCCGGCTGGGTGATGGGCCCGACCAACGAGGTGCTGCGCCAGTTCGTCGGCAAGACCGCCCTTCTGGGAATGGAGTCGCTCGACTACTGGAACGTCGTCATCAACCAGCGCGCGCTCTCGAACGAGCTCAAGAAGATGACCTCTGACGAGAAGCGGGAGCTGGCCGAGAAGCTCCTGGCGGAGGCAAACGCCGGTTAACCCTGGTTCTTGATCGGCGAGGGCGAAGGCCGATTACTCGGCGAAGCCCTCGCCGATCAAGGAGTCTTTGCATGTCCGAACCGGTCCACGTGCTCGTCGTCAAGGCGGGGGGCATGCTGTGGGCGCTGCCGATCGACAACGTCGATCAGACGCTCGAGCTGACCGGGCGCAGCGTGCATCAGGTGGCCGGCGTGCCGATGGTCATGTTCCGCTCCACGGCGCTGGAGGTGGTCGATATCGCCGATGTGCTGGGTGTGGGCGAGCACGCCGATCGCCGATCGGCCGTGATCGTGTGGGCCGGCGGCCGCCGCAGAGCCTTCGCCGTGGACGAGTTGATCGGCCAGATGTGGCTGGAGCGGGTCGATGTGCCGGCGGTCGCCCAAGGCCCGTTCGTGGCCGGGATCGTGGTCATCGACGGCGGTGAGGTGGTGCCGGTGATCGAGCCGGGGGTGGTCGCAGGTGCCTGGGCGCCGCTGGCCGGCGATGCCTTCGGCTTCACCGAGATGCAGCGAAGCGCGTTGTTCGAGGTCGCCAATATCGGCTCGGGGAATGCCGCCACCGCGTTGTCGGCCTTGCTCGGCCGCCCAGTCGAGCTGAGCTATCCAGACGCGGCCCTGGTGACGGTGGCCGAGGCGGCCGACAAGATCGGCTCGTCCGCCGCCGCTTCGGCCGTGATCGAGACTGCCGTGCGACGCGACGCCGGACGGGTGCTGCTGATGTTCCCCGAGGGGTCGGGCGGAAGCGTCTGCCGCTTGCTGGGGACGGACATCGACGACGAGGTCGGCCGGTCTGCCCTGGGCGAGGTCGGAAACATCCTGGCCAGCTCGTACCTGAACGCGATCGTGGAAATGACCGGCATGACGCTCGACCCCGAGCCGCCGGTGGTGGACGTGGACGTGCTGGGATCGCTGGTCGAGCGGTGCTTGGCCGGCGTCGACCCCGGAGATCCGGTGGTGATGATGCGCTCGGTGATGAGCGTCGACGCCACCGACGCCCAGTTCTCGTTCCTGTTCATGCCCCGCATCGCCTCGGTCGAGGCGCTGCTTCGGAACCTCGGCCTGGGTCAGCGCGCGGCCTGAATAACGGTGCCAGGCACCGTTATTCACCACCAGGTTTCAGGGGCCTTCGCCGGCGATCCACGTCAGGCACGACGCCCGCTTGCGGATCTTGCGGACTGCGCGTGCGTACAGCCGCTTGGTGAGTCTGGCGGGGTCGGGGCCAAGCACCAGCAGTCCCGCGTTGCACTCCTCCACCACCTCCAGCAGCGCCTCCACCGGCCGCGGGCTGCGCACCCTCAGGTGCTCGACCTGCAATCCCAGGCCGTGGGCATCTCCGACCAACCGGCGGATCTCCTGCCGGTCCTCGTCCAACTCGAGTTCTGCTCGGCGAGTGGTCAGGCACTGGTGCCAGAGCGGCATCTCGACCGCATCTACGACCACCAGCTTGGCGTGACTCTCCAACGCCGCCTGGATCGCGACTCGGGCTGACTCGGGGTCGAACGGTACTGCCAGGGTGGCAAGCACGACCGGCTGGCCATGCGAGCCGCCATCGAGCGTCGGGGCGGCGGGTACACGCGGGCCGGAGTAGACGGGTTGGTTCACTCGGCTTCCAGGTCCCAGTTGCGCACGAGATCGCTCACGGCGTTTTTGTGGCGTCGATGGATGACAGGTTTGAGAAAGAGAAACCAGCTGAGCAGCGTGAGGGCGAGTCCGGCGAAGATCGTGACGATCTGGCCTGTGATCGCGATCACCAGCACGAGCACGGCAAGCACGGAGACCACTGCCACCGCGCCGAGCGTGTAGCGGCGATTGAGACTGAGGATGCGGTCGTAGTCTTCGCTAGGGATGTGCGTGGTGTCGTAGTTCCGGCCGCAGTTCGGGCACGTCCACTGGTCACCGTAGCCCACGAGTCCTTCGGTGCCGCACTCGCAGCGCAGCGTCAGGCGCGGCGGTGTAAATGCGTGTGGGAGAGGGAGTTTCACCTGCGTATCTTCCTCAAGTCACGGCGATGCCGCAAGTGCGTCTGCAAATCGGTGTGGGGGAAGTCTTGACCGCCCCCTCGCGATCCTGTTTGATTCTCGGATCACGCATTTTTTCTTGTCCTAGTTTCCAGGAGGTTCCATGGCGACCGTTGCAGTCGAGGAACGAGAACTCCTCAAATCGATCAGCTGGTTCGACGGGTTTGTGGTCGCTCTTGCGAACCCGAGCTTCCTGATCACCGCCCTGGGCGCGTCTGTGCTCAGTCTGGGCGGTTGGGGAGCCGTCATTCTGTGGACTGTGTCAGTGGTGCTCGGTGCTGGTCATAACTACATCTATTCCGAGACCGCGGCGATGTTCCCCAAACTGTCCGGTGGTATTGCGATCTACGCCCACGAAGCGTGGAAGAAATACTTCTCGTTCGTCGGGCCGATTTCGGCCTTCGGGTACTGGATCGGCTGGTCGGTCGTGCTTTCGGCGACCGGCGTGGTCGTCGGCTTCTTGGTTCAGAACGAGTGGTACACCGGGTCGGCGGCTGCCGGGAGCAACTGGAACCACAGCTGGCAGCTGTTGGGCCAGACGATCTACTTCAGCTTCCCGATCGCGCTCACGACGCTCATCATCGTCGTCATCTGGGTCTTCAACGTGTTGGGCATGCGCCCGGCAGTGTGGGTTGGCTATGTCACCGGTGCGCTGTTGATGATTCCGCTCGCGGTCATGATGTTTCTGCCCTACCTCGACGGCAAATGGGACAGCGCGAACCTTCACAACAACATCAGCGCCACCGCAGGCTCGCTCGGGGTGAGTAGCTTCACCCTGATCATCGTTTGGCTCTACACCATGTGCTGGTCGTCGTACGGGATGGAGTGCTGTGCGACCTTCGCCCCTGAGTACCACGACACCGCCAAGGACACGCCCAAGGCGCTGCGGGTCGCGGCCGTCTTCGGCGTTATCACCTACGGTCTGCTGCCGATGGGTGCGATCGGCACATTCGGCGACCAGAACATCGATATCAGCAACATCTACACGTTCATGCCCGGCAACTCTGCACATACTGCTCGGCAGCATCCTCACGACCATCGCGGTGTTCTCGCTGTGCGCGGGAATCGTGCTGGCCATGAACACCGCGACGGCGGACGGTTCGCGGGCGCTGTACGGGATCGCCCAGGACGGCATGACCATCAAGTGGTTCGGCAAACTCAACGGGAAACACGTACCCGCTAACGCGATGACGCTCGACGCAGTGCTGAATATCGTGCTGCTGTTCACCTACGCATACGACCCGTCGGGGGCGATCAAGATCTTGATCTTCTCCAACCTCGGGTACGTGACGTGCCATGTGTTTGCCATGTCGGGCTTCCTGCTGCTGCGTCGGGATCGTCCCAATTGGCCACGGCCGATCAAGGTTCACTCGACCTGGCTGCCGATCGCCGGCGCCCTGGCGGCGTTCGACCTGTTGCTGCTGGTGTGGGGTGGTTGGAACTCGGGCCTTGCCTACGGCAATACGAGTAAGACGATCGTGTTCGAGGGCATCGGGGTGCTCTGTATCGCCGCGGTGCTGTACATCATCCGCGTCGTGGTCCAGGACAAGCAGAAACTGGCGCTGCGGCTGTGGGCACCGACGATGCCGGACGATGTGCCTCCGGCCGGCGTCGCGACCGACCAGCACTGAGCTAGAGCAATCTGCACGGGGGCGGGCCGATAGCCCGCCCCCGTCGGTTCGTCGGCGAGATCCTTGCTGTGCGGCCGTCCATCGGCGAAGATAGGCGGCGTGAACGTTCGCGATTCGACCACGGTCGAGCCGCCGGTTGAGGAACGGGGGAGCCACTCACGAAGCCGGCGTGGTGATCCTGGCCACGCTGGCGGTGCCGTTCGATCCCGAGGCTGTGCGGGTGGCGGCCCAGGCGGCGTTGGAGACCAACGCCCGGCTGATCGTGGTCGACGCTGTCGAGCGGCCGTGGTGGCCGCAGGCGCTGACGATGCGCTACGCCGAGCTGGAGCTGGATGAGGATCGCGCGCAGATCCGGGAGCTGGTGGCGCAGATGGCGGGCCTCGGGCTCGAGGTGGAACACCTGCGGGTACCTTCGGCGCGGCCGGTTGATGCCTTGCTGGATCTGGCGGGCGAGTATCAGGCGGGCCTGCTGGTGCTGGGCCCCGACCGTTCGAGGTTTCGCCCGCGCCTGTTCGCACGCATCTCCCGACGCGTCCGCAAGCGCGCCCCCTGCCTACTCTGGGTCGCCGGCGAAGGCCCCTGAGGCTGGTAGCGCCCACGGTCCTGCGCCTCAGAGCGTCTGTCGCGGTGAATAACGGTGCCAGGCACCGTTATTCACGACGAGGCTAGGCGGCGCGGAGGCGGCCGGCGCTGTGGGCGCCGACCCAGTCGACCAGCTCGGCACCGGGCATCGGGCGGCTGATGAAGTAGCCCTGGGCGGTGTCGCAGCCCATCGATCGCAGGCGGTCATAGGCCTGCTGGGTCTCGACGCCCTCGGCGACCACCTCGAGCCCGAGGTTGTGGGCGAGGTCGATCGTCGACTGCACGATCACCGCGTCGCCGGCGTCCTCGATCATGTTGAGCACGAACGACTTGTCGATCTTGAGGTCGTTGACTGCCAGCCGGTTGAGATACCCCAGCGACGAGTAGCCCGAGCCGAAGTCGTCGATCGAGACCTTCACGCCCAGCGCACCCAGCCGTGACACCACCTCACGCGCGCGGGTGGGGTCGGCCATCAGCACGCTCTCGGTGATCTCGAGCTCGAGGCTGCTGGCCGGCACTCGCCACTGCTTCAGCAGCTTGTCGACGTCTTCGGGCAGCTGGATGTCGATCAGGTCGCGGGTGGACAGGTTGACCGAGACGGTCAGGGCCGCGCCGGCGTCGATCCAGCGGCGGCACTCCCGCACCGCCGTCTCGATCGCGAACACCGTCAGCGATCGGATCAATCCGCTGCGCTCGGCCAGGGGGATGAACCGGTCGGGCATCAGCAGTCCTTGACCGGGGTGGTGCCAGCGCATCAACGCCTCGGCTCCGATCACGCGCCCTGAGCGCAGGTTGACCTTGGGCTGGTAGTGCAGCACCAGCTCGTGGCGGTCGACCGCGTCGCGCAGGTCGCCGGCGAGCTTGAGCCGGCCGGCGTCGGCGTCGTCGCCGCTCGGCTGATACACCTCGTAGCCGGTGCGCTTGCCCTTGGCCAGGTACATGGCCACGTCGGCGTGCTGCATCAGCTCCTCGAAGTCCTGGGCGTGATCGGGGAACAGCGCGATCCCGATCGAGGCCTCCACGTCCAGCGTCGAGACCCTGGATGGCGAACGGCTGCTCCAACATCTTGTGGGCGCTGCGGGCCACCACCAGCGCCGTCTCGGCGTCGGGGATCTGCGGCAGCAGGATGCCGAACTCGTCGCCGCCGAAGCGCGCGAGCAGAGTCGGACGGGTGGAGGATCTTCTCCAGCCGCGGCCCGATCGCCTGGAGCAGCAGGTCGCCGGAGTGGTGACCGAGCGTGTCGTTGATCTCCTTGAACCGATCGAGGTCGATCAGAAAGCAGGGCGGCCTGCTCGCCGGTGCGGCGGGCGGCCACGATCGCATCCACCGCGCGGCTGCGAAAGAGCGTGCGGTTGGGCAGGTGGGTGAGCGGGTCGTGCTCGGACTCGTACTTGGTGCGCTCCAGGTGCGCGCTCATCTCCTTGCCGTGCGTGCGCAGCTTGCGCGACGCCCGCGCGACCACCCGAAAGACGATCGCATACAGCAGCGACAGGCCCACGATCAGGATCAGGTAGAGGCGGTTGGTGTCGGCCTGGATGGTCCGGGCGAGGGGTGTGTAGGGGAGATACACCTCGAACGCTCCCAGCGGCTCGTGCTGGCGGTTCAGGTGGAACGGCACGTACACCTCGAGCAGATCGCCGTCCGATTTGAGGATGTCGCGGTTGTCCTTCTCGGTCTTGAGCGGCTGCGACGCGTGCAGGATTTCGGTGGTGGTCTCGTTCCCGTCCAGGGTTTCGAGCAACTCGTCCGAGGGCTCAATGTTCTCCTTGAGCAGCTTTTCGTCACTCGAGTACAACAGCTTCTTGTCTCGTGTCCAGATGTTCACCCGCGCGAACGTCGGACCTTTGACCGCCCGCTTCAGGGCTTCCCGGGCGTCGGGGGTGGTCTTTCCGTTGATCAGTTGGCCGGCGCTCACGGTTGGACCGATGCCGACGCGCGTTCCAAATTCGATCCCCTGAACGGCTGCGTTGATGCTGCGATCGCGGATCTGATTGCCCAGCACGTTCGCGAGCACCAGGCCCAGCAGCAGCACCGGTACTGCGCTGATCAGCGCGAAGGTACCGAGCAAGCCGAAGCGGAAGTGGGGGCGGGGGATCGAACGCACGGGAGGAGGTGTCAGTGCAGACGAGATTGCATCGACTGTTTCGATCCCGATCTTGAGCGTTGAAGCCGGTTTTCAGACGTTCCGGAACGTGTCTACCAGCCGCCCGCGATGCCGATCACACGACCCCGGGGCACCAACGCGTCCTCGTCCAGCCCTCCGAACGCTCCCCGGTGGAAGATCAGCGGCTCGCCGCCCGACCCCTCGAAGTCGAACACCTCACCCACCACCAGGTCGTGATCTCCGGCCGTGAACACGTGCGAAACCTCGCATCGCAGGATCGCCAGGGAGTGGCGCACGACCACGAAACCGGTGGGGTCGAGCACGGTGTGCCCGTCGGGAAACGGCGCTCCCGGTTTGGCGAATGCCAGCGCCACGTCGCGTTGGCGGCGGTGCAGCACGTTGACGGCGTAGCGCTCGCTCTGGCGGATCTTCTCCAGCGTGCGGGTGCCGTGGGCCAGGGATACCAGCACCAGCAGCGGATCGAGCGACACCGACGTGAACGAGTTGAGGGTCATGCCGGCCCGCGAATCCCCGTAGCGGGCGGTGACCACGGTCACCCCAGTGGCGAACGCGCCGACCACATCGCGGAAGTCGACGCGCCGGGTTGGATCGCTGTGGGTTGCCATCTCCCGTCCATAATAGGCTGATGCCGCCCACCGGTCGACCCGCAGAACGCCGCCTTGCGGCAGTCGAGCGCGCGTTGCGCGTCCTGGACGCCTTCATGCAGGTGTCCGGCGACGTCCGCAACACCGATCTGGTGCGGATCACCGGCATCAATGCCTCCACCGTCTCGCGCACGCTCTCGACGCTGGTCGACGCCGGCTACGTCGAGTATCTGCCCGACACCGGTCGCTACCGGCTCGGCACCCACCTGCTGGAGCTCTCCAACCACGTGCTGGCCGGGCTCGATCTGCGCGGGATCGCTCGCCGCCACTTGGTGGAGCTGGGCGAGGAGACCGGCGAGACGGTGACGCTCTCAATTCCGGGCGAGCGGGATGCGGTCACCGTCGACTTCGTGCCCAGCCGGGCGTCGGTGGCGAGTGTCGCCCGGGTCGGCCGGCCGAGCATCGCCCATGCCACCGCCACCGGCAAGGTGGGGCTGGCCTTCGGGTCGCCCGCGCCGGCCGCCGGGCCGCTCGAGCGCTACACCGATCGCACCGTGACCGACCCGGCTGCGCTCGAGCGTGAACTCGCCGGCGTGCGGTCGCAGGGCTGGGCACGCGCCGAGGGCGAGCGTGAGCCTGACCTGAACGCGATCGCCGCCCCGGTGTTCGGGGCGGCCGGTGATCTGGCGGCCGTGCTAGGGCTGCAGGGGCCGGCCGGTCGCTTTGACCAGGCGGCTCAGGCGGCCGCGCTGCCGGCATTGCTGGCCCACGCCGCCGACATGTCGCGGGCGCTGGGACACTCCGGTGGGGTTTGACGCCCGGAGTGTCGCGAACTACCATGACAGTACAAATGGAAATGACATTGCCGTAGTGGCAATCAATTGGAAAGGGTGTTCATGAGCCTGCCGTCGCGCGCCAAATACCTCGTCATCGGAGCTGGGATCCACGGCCTCTCCTCGGCCTGGCACCTCGCCAAGGAACAGACGGCGCGCGGGGAGGAGCCCGACGTGCTGGTGATCGACAAGACCGGTGTCGGCGCCGGGGCCTCGGGCATCGCCTGTGGCGTTGTGCGCGACAACTACTACCAGCCCGCGATGAGCGAACTGATGGCCGCAAACGTCGAGGTGTGGGAGCAGGATCCGCAGGCCTTCAGCTACCACGACGTGGGGTACGTCGCACTCGGCGCCGAGCGTCAGATCTCGGATCTGACCGAGGTACACGAGCGGCAGGCTCGGATCGGCTACCCGTCGCAGCTGTTCGTCGGCGAGGCCGAGGTGCGCGAGCACATGAAGGCGATGTTCCCCGACTGGCGCGCGCAGGGGGTACACGTCTGCCTGCACGAGCAGAAGGGCGGCTTTGCCAACAACATGGCGTCGCTGCACGGTCTCGCCGGCAAGGCCAAGGAGGCCGGCGCCCGCTTGATCGACGGCGTCCGCGTCACCGGCTTCGAGACCGACTCCAGCGGGGCGGTGACGAAGGTCAACACCGACCAGGGCGACATCGAGGTCGAGCAGGTGGTGGTCGGCGTCGGCCCCTGGGTCGAGAGCATCTGGACGATGCTGGGCCTCCCCGACAAGCTTGACGTCCACACGCCCGACGGGCAGGTGCACCCCGACCAGGACATGTGGACGTACTGGTATCTGCAGGAGGGTGAGATCGGGGTCGACCCCAAGCTGCTGTCGCTGGAGGACGGCTCGATGCCGCCGGTGCTGCATGTCGACTCGGACGCCCCCCTGTACGACGACGAGGGCAAGCTGGTTACCGACGAGTTCTGGGGCAACTACTTCAAGCAGGACCTGCACGGCGTGCAGGGTGGGGCCGCACCGGTCGTGGTCGGCCACGAGTACGAGGTCGATCCGTATCCCACCGCCTCGGTCGGCGTCGGATTTCGCCGACATGTGGTGCGCCTCGCTGTCACATTGCATGGCCCGCTTCGAGGGCAAGCGCCCCACCTACAAGAACATCCGGTCGGGTGGGGTCGGCTGCTTCACCGTCGACAGCTTCCCGGTGTTCGACTACATGCTGCCTAACGTGTATGTGATCGCCGACTCCAACCACGGCTACAAGATGATCGGCGTGGGCCGCGAGGTCGCCCGGGTCATGACCGGCGGCGAATCCCGCGTGCTCGAGCCGTTCACCTACGAGCGTTTCACCACCGGAGCTCTCCACCCGGTGTCGAATAGCCCCTACCCCTGGTCGTGAATAACGGTGCCAGGCACCGTTATTCACCCCGTACCCACCCGGCTGGTTGTCGTTTCTGGGCGTGAGAGTGCCAGATGAATAATTGGTGCCAGGCACCAGTTATTCACCGGCGGTGAGCTGCCAGGATGATGGCGAGGGTTGCCAGCGTCCCCAGGATCACAGCCCGGCCGGCGCCCAGCACTGCGGCGCCGGCCGGGGCTGAGGCCGCCCCGACCAGTCCACCCACCGTCGGCGTGCGGGTAACCGCCGTGGCGAGCAGCGCCGCCACCACGCCGACCAGCGCCACCCGCCAGTCGAGCACGGCCATCGCTCCCAGCGCGGTTGCAAGGCCCCGGCCGCCGCGGAAGTGCAGCTGTGCCGGATACACGTGGCCGGCGACCACCGCCACCATGGCGGCCGCCGCCACCGCCGTCGAGTCGGTCAGCGCGCCTGCTGCAGCCACTGCGATCGCTCCCTTGGCACAGTCGAGCACCAGAGTCAGCGCAGCCAGGCGCACGCCCGCCACGCGGCCGACGTTACGGGCCCCGGTGGAGCCGGTGCCGTCCGCGCGCACGTCGGCGCCGGCCGTCAGCCGCACGAGGTAGTAGCCCGCCGTCAGGCAGCCGAGTGCATAGCACCCGATGACTGCCACGACGGCGAGCGTCACCCCGTTCTCAATGCAGCGGCGCTTCCCAGCCCTCGAGCACCGGCGGCTTCCAGTCGGTGCCGACGGTGCGAGAGTTCTCCACCCACGGCCCCAGCTCAGGCTGCGGGAACTTGCAGTGCTTTTCCTTCATCTGGATGCCGTAGGAGTTGCCCGAGGTCAGGTGCTTGATCAGCACCTTGCGGGCCAGTTCGTGCTCACGGCCCTCGGGGATATCGAAGTAGATCTTGATGAAGCAGTTGGAGTAGCGATCGAACACGGCCGGCGTGCCGTCCTCCTCCAACAGCTCGATGTCCTCGAGCCAGTTGATGTCCTTGCCGGGCGTCGCGGCCATCAGGTCGATGTCCTCGACCAGGGAGATGTCCTCCTGGTAGGGGAATCGCTTGCCGGCCATGAACTCGGCATCGATCGAGGTGTGCTTCTCGGGTTCAAGGATGTAGCTCATGGTCAGTCTCCGGTCGCTTCCAGGTGGGCCTCGCGGACAGCCTCTTCCTCGTGCTTCTTCTCCAGCAGCCGCTTGATCTCAGACAGCGTCTCCTGCTCGGTCACGCCCGGGATGTAGGTCGTCCCGGCCAGCGGCACGCGGGCCATGGCCGACGCCTCGGTGGTGAGCGCACACAGATCCTCTGGCTCGAGGCTGTGGATGTTGGTCTTGCCACACGCGCGGGCCAGCATCTGCACCTCGAGCGTGAGCGTGTGCAGGAAGTTGTAGACCCGCTCGGAGGCGTCCTCCACAACCAGCCGCTTGCGCAGCTCGGGATCCTGGGTGGCAACGCCGACCGGGCAGCGGCCGGTGTGGCAGTGGTAGCACTTGCCCGCCGGCACACCCACGGTGCCCTCGTAGTCGGTGACCCCGGGGATCTCCTTGTTGCAGTTCAGCGCCATCAGCGCAGAGTGGCCGATGGCGATCGCCTTCGCGCCCAGCGCCAGCGCCTTGGCGACGTCGCCGCCGTTTCGGATACCACCGGCCACGACCAGGTCGATCTGGTCGGCCAGGCCGACGTCCTCGAGCGCTCGGCGAGCCTCGGGGATCGCCGCCATCAGCGGAATGCCGGTCTCCTCGGTGGCGATGTGGGGGCCGGCACCGGTGCCGCCCTCGGCGCCGTCCAGGTAGATGATGTCGGGGCCGCACTTGGCAGCCATCCGCACGTCGTCGTACACCCGTGAGGCGCCCAGCTTGAGCTGGATCGGGATCTGGTAGTCGGTGGCCTCACGCACCTCCTGGATCTTCAGCGAGAGGTCGTCGGGGCCGAGCCAGTCGGGATGCCGCGCGGGTGAGCGCTGGTCGATCCCAGCCGGCAGTGACCGCATCTCGGCCACCTGCTCGGTCACCTTCTGGCCCATCAGGTGGCCGCCCAGGCCGACCTTGCAGCCCTGCCCGATGAAGAACTCACAGGCATCGGCGAGCATCAGATGGTGTGGGTTGAACCCGTAGCGGCTTTGGATGCACTGGTAATACCATTTCGTGCTGTGGTCTCGCTCAGGCGGGATCATGCCGCCCTCGCCAGAACAGGTGGCGGTACCGGCCATCGAGGCGCCGCGGGCGAGGGCCATCTTGGCCTCCAGCGAGAGCGCGCCGAAGCTCATGCCGGTGATGTACACCGGGATGTCCAGCTCGATCGGCTTCTTGGCGAAGCGTGCGCCCAGAACCGTCTTGGTCTCGCACTTCTCGCGGTACCCCTCGATCACGAACCGGGTCAGGGTGCCGGGCATGAACATCAGCTCGTCCCAGTGCGGGATCGGCTTGAACATCGAGAATCCGCGCATGCGGTAGCGGCCCAGCTCTGACTTCACGTGGATGTCGTTGATGACCTCGGGCGTGAAGATCCGGCTGTGGCCGAGCACGTTCTGCTGTGCGGAGGATTTGTCAGTCGACATCGTCCCTCCTAGAGGACGAGCTTCCGCTCGGAAGGCTCGAGGTTGTCGTAGTTGTAGAGCTTCTTGCCGCACACGAACTTCTGGAACTCCGGCGGCGTGCCCAGGTCATAGATGGAGAACTTGCGGTTGATGTATTCGGTGTCGGCGTCGGTCCACTCGCCGGGGACGCAATCGATTCCCAGCGCCTTGACCTTGCCGCCGACATAGATGGTGCCGTCGTACATGGAGTCGCCCAGGCCGGGGCCGGCGTCGCCGCAGATGATCTGGCGGCCGCGCTGCATCATGAAGCCGGTCATCGAGCCGACCGAGCCCATCGTGAAGATCAGCCCGCCCTTCTGGTCGATGCCCGAGCGTGCACCGCAGCGGCCCTTGATCACCAGGTCGCCGCCGCGCAACGCCGCGCCGGTGAGCGATCCCGCGTTGCCCTCGATCACGACCGTGCCCGACATCATGTTCTCGCACACCGACCAGCCCACGCGGCCGGTGATGTGCACCTCGGGGCCGTCGATCACGCCGCAGCCGAAGTAGCCGAGGCTGCCTTCGAAGGTGATGTTGCAGCGGGTCAGGATGCCGACTCCCAGCGAATGCTTGGAGCCGGGGTTCTGCACGGTCACGTTCTTGATCCCGCGCTCGTACACGAGATCGCGGATCTCGAGGTTGATCTGGCGGGTGGTCAGCTCAGCGGCGTCGAACACGGCCGAGTCGCCGTCGATCTCGGACACGTTGGGTACCGCGGCGTCTGGCTCGGCCAGGCCGCGCGCGTCGTAGTTGATGCGGCTTTCGCCTACCGCGTCCATACCAGCACCTCCCCCTCATACGGATCGTAGGTGTCGATCTCGTGATCGATCACCGCACGGATCGCGATCTCTTCGGATGCGAGTGCGACCATGTCCTCGCCTTCGTACAGCACCAGCGGCTTGGCGGCCATCTCGTCCTTGGCCACCCCCAGCGCGTCGGCGGTGACGCACATGTAGGTGAAGACTCCGTCCAGCTCGTCCAGGCTGGAGCGCATCGCCTGCTCCAGCGTCTCGCCCTCGCTCATCTTCTCGGCCAGGTACACCGCGATGATCTCGGAGTCACACTCGGACTGGAATCGATGGCCGCTTCGCTCCAGCCGCCGGCGCCAGTAGAAATAGTTGGTCAGCTGTCCGTTGTGCACCACGGCGACGTCCGAGAACGGATATGCCCAGTAGGGGTGCGCGCCGGAGATGTCGACGTCGGATTCGGTCGCCATGCGCACGTGGCCGATGGCGTGGGTGCCGTTGAACTCGCCCAGGCCGTACTGGTCGGCAACCGTCTCGGCGTCGCCCAGGTCCTTCACGATCTCGAGCGAGTGCCCGAGTGAGAGCACCTCGACTGCCGGCACGTCCTCGACGTAGTCGGCCAGCTTCTTGAGGTCGCCGTCATAGGCGATGGTGGCGCGGTAGGCGTACTCGGTCTCGGCTTCCACGCTGTGGACGGTGGCACCGATGTCGCGCAGCCGCGCTTCGACTTCGAACCGGTGGCGTTCGAGCCGGTCGGCGAATTCGAAGTCGCGCGCGTCGCCGGTGTCGGCCAGCGTGTAGCGCATGACGATGTTCGGCGAGGGCGGCGCAAACAGCGCGTAGCCGGTCGAGTCAGGGCCGCGATGCTTCATCGACTGGAGCATGCGGGTCATGTCCTGCCCGACTCCGCGGGCGCCGTCTCGATAGATGATTCCTGCGATTCCACACATACTGATCGCCTTTCGGATGGCCTTGGCAAGGCGGGCCCGATCCCGCTCGTAGACCGGAGGTAGGACAGCAATCGTACCGGCCGGAGAACCTGCGTCGGTATGGCCGATTCTCCATACTGGCGGCGTCGTTAACGGCGCTGGGCACCGGTCGCCCGGTGCCCAGCGTCCAATTCAGCCGGGTCGGTTTACGGCAGGATGTCGAGGTACTCGTTGACGTCCCACTCGGTCACCTCGGCGCAGTAGCGCTCCCACTCGTCGCGCTTGTAGTGGCGGAACACCTTGAACATCTCGTCGGGCAGGGCCGACTGAATCACCTCGTCCTCGTCCAGCGCATCGAGGGCGTCGCCGAAGGTCATCGGAATCTTCTTGACCTCCTTGCCTCCGGCCATGGCGTCGTAGATGTTTCGCTCCTCTGGGGCGCCTGGGTCGAGCTTGCGCTCGATCCCGTCCTCCATCGCTTTGATCAAGGCCGCCAGCGACAGGTACGGGTTGACCGCGGAGTCGACCGAGCGGTACTCGAACCGTCCCGGCGCCGAGACGCGCAGCGCGGTGGTGCGGTTCTGGAAGCCCCAGTCGGCAAACACCGGCGCCCAGAATCCGGTGTCCCACAATCGCCGGTAGGAGTTCACCGTCGATGCGGTCACCGCCGTCAGCGCGGACAGGTGCTCGAGCACCCCGCCGATCGCGTACAGGCCGATCTGGCTGGGCAGTCGCTGATCCTCGCCCTCGGGCATGAAGGCGTTCGTATCGCCTTCCCACAGCGAGATGTTGTGATGGCAGCCGTTGGCCGACACGCCCATGAACGGCTTGGGCATGAAGCACGGGAACACGTTCAGCTCGCGCCCGACCTGCTTGCAGATCTGGCGGAACGTGGAGAGGTTGTCGGCGGTCTGCTCGGCTCGGTCGAAGTTGAAGTTGAGCTCGATCTGGCCGGGTGCGTCCTCGTGGTCTCCCTGGATCATGTCCAGGCCCATCGCCTGGCCGTACTCGATCACCTTGTGAATCACCGGCTGCAGTTCTGAGAACTGGTCGATGTGGTAGCAGTAGGGCTTGGTCGCGCCCTGGACGTCGGGTGTCCCGTCGTCCTTCATCTTCAGCCACATCATCTCCGGCTCGGTGCCGGCGCGCAGGTGCAGGCCGGTGCTCTTCTCGAACGCCGCCTGGATCTGCTTGAGGTTGCTGCGGCAGTCCGAGGTCAAAAACGAGCCGCCGTCCTTCTCGTCCTCGCGGCCGCGGAAGCAGGTGCACCACACCCGCGCCACTTTCTTGTCCCAGGGAAGTACCTGAAACGTGTCCGGCTCGGGGATACCGACCAGCTCCCATGCCTCCGGCCCGTATCCGATGTACTCGCCGTGGCGGTCGGTGAAGAGGTTGGCGGTGGAGCCGTACACGAGCTGGAAGCCCTTCTTGGCCATCGACTCCCAGTGCGGCGCAGGCACGCCTTTGCCCATGATCCGTCCGGTGACGGAGATGAACTGGTAGTAGATATAGGTCACGCCTTCGGCGTCGATACGCCTGCGCACGTTCGCGATCGCGTCGTCCCGGCCATCGGCCGCGACGAACCGTTCAAGGTCGGTCGGCACGAACTCCTCCTTCGCAGTGACTGCTTCCACAGGTCGCGGCGTCAACGCCGGCGACCAAGGCTATGCGGCGGTTCCACACCCGCGCAATGGCGATCTTAACCACTCAGGCGCGCGCGTGAGCATGCGACCGGACATGTGGCGGGCGCTAGTCGCCGGTCGCCACGGGGGTGTCGTCGCGGTTGCCCCACTCGTTCCAGGAGCCATCGTAGATCTGTGGCCGCGGCCCGCCGGCGAGCTCGACGGCGTGCGCGACCACGGTCGCCGAGACGCCGCCGTTGCAGTAGGCAACCACCGGCGCGGTGGTGTCGATGCCGGCCGCGGCGAGGCGGGCGGCGAGCTGCTCCGGCTCGAGGAACCGGCCGTCGGATGCCAGGAGGTCGGTGTACGGCATCGAGATCGCTCCGGGGATGTGGCCGGCGCGACGGGAGTGCGTCTCGGCGCCTGTGTACTGGGCTGTCGAGCGCGCGTCTACGACCTGGAGGCCGGCGGCCGACGCGTCCCGCACGGCATCGAGATCCACCAGCCCGTCGACCGACGTCACACGCAGCGGCGGGTCGGGCGGCGCGGGGTGATGCTCGCCCGATTCAAGTGGGAGTCCCGCCGCCTCCCAGGCGGAGAGTCCGCCGTCGAGGATGTGGGTGGTGTCGTGTCCGACGCTTCGAAGCACCCACGCGATCCGCCCGGCGAGCGCGTTTCGGTAGTCGTCGTAGGCGACCACGACCGTGTCGGCCCCGATTCCAAGGCGGGCAGCATCGGCCTCGAACACGGCCGGCGGCGCGAGCGTCACGGGGACATCCGCGCCGCGATCGGTGAAGTCTGTGCGCCAGTCGGCGAACACCGCCCCGGGGATGTGGCCTTCGCGGTAGCGCTCGACGTAGGCGCGGTAGCGCGGCTCGTCGTTTGCCACCTCGCCGCGCACGTCCAGCACCCGCACGTGGTCGAGGTCGTCACCCAGCCATTCCGGTGTTACCAGTAGACCCAAGCCCATCCCAGGATGCTAGTGGTGAATAACGGTGCCAGGCACCGTTATTCACGGTACCGCCCCGCGATGGGAGTCGACGATCGTTACTGGGATCCGATCGAGCAGGCCGAGGCCGAGGACGTGCTTGGCCCCGACGTGTGGGTCATCACGGCATCGCCGCTGGCTGTTCGCCGTGTCGCGGTGCGAGACGCCCAAAGGCGTCTTCTACCTCAAGCGTCAGCCTGCGATGTGAATAATTGGTGCCTGGCACCAATTATTCAGGCCAGGGTGGTTATTCACGGTACCGTCCCGCGATGGGAGTCGACGACCGCTACTGGGATCCGATCGAGCAGGCCGAGGCCGAGGACGTGCTGGGGACTGGCGTGCGGGTCACCGAGCGGCATCGTCGCTGGCTGTTCGCAGTTTCGCGGTGCGAGACGCCCCAAGGTGTCGTCTACCTCAAGCGTCAGCCCGCCATGGGCCGCGTGCTCGCCCAGGTCGAGTGGCAGCATGCGGTGGCTACCCGCGTGGCTGACCGGGGCGTGCCGGCCACGCGCCCGCTGGGCATGATCGATCGGGGCGAGCTGTGGTACGAGCTGTGGGAGCCGGCCGGCGGGCTGGACGCGTACACCGACACGGATACCTGGGAGCCATTCCGCTCGCTCGCCCATGTCGAGGCGGCCGGTGCGATGCTCGCGCGGTTTCATCAAGCGGGTGCCGACTTCGAGCCGATGACGCCGCAGCCTCAGGCGGGCTTCGCGGTGCAGCTGGGGCCGCTCGATCGGCCACCGTCGCAGGTCGTGGCCGAGATCTCGCGTGAGCGTCCGGCCGTCGCCGACTACCTCTCCGGCCGCGATCTCGCACCGGTCGATGAGGCGTACTCCGCGTTGTTCGAGCGGCTGGCGCCGGTCGCCCCCGACCTCCCGGTCGCTCCGCTGCACGGCGACTGGCAGACCAACAATCTCTTCTTCGACGGCGATCGGGTGGCTGGCATCATCGACTTCCATCAGGCCGACTGCGGCCCGCGGCTGCTCGACCTGGCGGTCGCGATCGAGCGCAACTGCTTCTTCTGGAACCGGATCTCAGACGGCGACGATGCCGCCTACGACATCGGCCACGCCCAGGCGTTGATCGCCGCCTACCAGCGAGTCGAGCCGCTCATCGAGGCCGAGCGCGGCGCGCTCGTGGACGTCGTCGCACTGTGCCAGTTCCAGTACGGCATCTCCTTCCTCGACTACTACTGGGGCGTCGAGCGCGACCGTCCCAAGGCCGACTGGGCGTGGGACACCTACGTGCTCGGCCACGCCCAGTGGTGGCAGTCAGCCGCCGGCCGCGAGGCTAGAGCAGCGCTAGCAGCGGTCGTGCCTTGACCAGCGACTCCTCGACCTCGGCCTCCGCATCGGAGTCCCACACGATGCCGCCGCCGACCCACAGGTGAATCTCAGAGTCGGCGATCGCGAACGTGCGGATCGTCAGTCCCAGGTCGAGATCGCCGTTGGCCGAGACCGTGCCGAGCGCCGCCATCGACGCGCCGCGGCCGACCGGCTCGAGTCGAGCGATGTGGTTGATCGCAGAGATTTTGGGAGCACCGGTCACCGACCCGCCGGGGAATGTCCCACGCAGCAGCTCGGCCAGGCCGACCTCCGGCCGCAGCGTGCCGGCAACGGTTGAGATCAGATGGCGCACGCCTGCCATCGGCGACTCAGTCATCAGCGACGGCACGTGCACGCTGCCCGGCTCACACACGCGACCGAGATCGTTGCGCTCCAGGTCGACGATCATGATGTGCTCAGCCCGGTCCTTGGCGCTGTCGGCGATCGCGCCGCCGCCCTCGGCCGGGCGCGTGCCCTTGATCGGCATCGTCTCGACCCAGCGACCCTGCGTGCGCAGGAACAGCTCGGGCGAGGCCGACACCACCGACCATCCGTCGCCGTGCATGTCCATCGCCCACGCCCCCGCCACCGGCGCGAGCAGCGGCAGCACCCCGCGTGGATCGCCGGAGAACGGCGCCTTCATGTGCTGCACGAGGTTCACCTGGTAGACGTCCCCCCGGCCGATGGCGGCCTGCGCCGCCTCGATCGCACAGCGGTACTCGGCCGGCGACCAGGTCGGCCGGAAGCTACCGACCGATGCGGCGCCCGGCCGCGGTGGTTGCGACCGTGGGTGAATGTGGCAGGCAAGGCCGGGAAGTGCGCACGGCTCAGGCGGCTGGGCGGTGGTCACCCCCGCCAGCGTGGCGGCCAGGCCGTAGCCCAGATAGAGGTCGGCGACCATCTCGCCAGCGTCGGCCGTTGCGCCCGGCGTGACTGCGAATCCGGCGTCGGCCAGGAACGTCTCGAGTCGTCCGAAGGGATCCGGAGTGTCGCTTGGGAGCACCAGCCAGCGGTCGGTGCGGTGGGTTGCGAGCGTCGCGCTGTCGATGCCGTATCGTAGATCGTGTGGCGCTACTGACACCTCCGCGGGCGGTGCTGTTCGACTTCAACGGCACGATCTCCGACGACGAGCCGATCCTGGCGCGGATCTTTGCGCGGATGTTTTCGGAGATCGGCATCGACGTCACGGAGCAGCTCTATCTCGCCGAGTTCGCCGGCTACAGCGATCCCGAGATCGTTGAGCGCATGCTGACGCGGTTCGAGGTGGAGGAGGACGGCGTCGACCAGCGCCTGATCGAGCGCCGCGCCGAGCTCTACCTCGAGGAGATCGCGGTGCAGTCGCCGGTGCGACCCGAGGCGGCGCAGTTCGTGCGCGAAGTGGCTTCCCGGGTGCCGGTGGCGATCGCGTCGGGCGCGGCCGGTGACGAGATCGCCGCGGTGCTGGCGGCAAGCGATCTGCGGGAACTGTTTGACGTGATCGTGGCGGCCGAGGACGTGGCCCGCGGAAAGCCCGACCCCGAGGGCTATCTGCGGGCGCTGGAGCTGGTCAACACTGGTTTGCGCGAGCCGGTGGCGGCGGCCGATGTGCTCGTGTTCGAGGATTCGATCATGGGTCTCGAGTCGGCCCATGCCGCGGGTATGCGGTGCGTGGTGGTGGAGGGCACGATGGCTGCCGAGCACCTCGGCCAGGCCGATGCGGTAATGTCAGCTCTGAACTGGTCTATACCACTGGTCGAAGGGTGGAACGAGCATGCGGAGTGAGGCACGAGCGGTCGTCATCGGTGGCGGTGTCGGTGGGTGCAGCATCCTGTATCACCTGGCCAAGATGGGCTGGGACGACGTTGTGCTGGTGGAGCAATACGGGCTCACCCACGGCTCGACCTGGCATTCCGCGGGACTCGTCGGTCAGCTGCGATCCACCGTCAGCCTGACCAAGATGATGCAGTACTCGGTCGGCCTGTATGCGGAGCTGGCCAAGGAGACCGGTAAGGATCCCGGCTGGCACGAGTTGGGCGGGCTGCGGCTGGCCTCGTCGCAGGCCCGCTACGAAGAGATCCAGCGCCAGGCCGGCTGGGCCAAGAGCTTCGGGCTGCCGATCGAGATCGTCTCCGCCCAGGAGGCCCAGGAGATGTTTCCGCTGATGTCCACCGACGGCGTGCTGGCGGCGGCGTTTCTGCCCCACGACGGCTACCTCGATCCCAGCCAGCTGACCTTCGCGCTGGCCGACGGCGCCCGTCTGCGCGGCGCCGAGATCGAGCAGCGCACCAAGGTGCTCGACATCACCCTCAAGAACGGCCGGGTGCACGAGGTCGTCACCGATAAGGGCTCCATCCGCACCGATGTGGTCGTGTGCGCCGGCGGCATGTACGCGCCGCAGATCGCACGGCTGGTGGGCGTGAACGTGCCGATCATCCCGTATGCCCACGAGTTTCTGGTGACCGAGACGTTTAGCCCCGCGCTCGATCCGCTGCCGACCCTGCGCGACCCCGACAACCTGATCTACTACCGCACCGAGGTGGGCGGCCTGATCATGGGCGGGTATGAGCGAAACCCCGATCCGTGGGCGCTCGACGGCGTTCCCGACGGGTTCGAGGCGAGCTCCTGCCCGAGGACTGGGACAGGTTCGACGAGATCCTCCAGAACTCGATCACGCGGGTGCCGGCAATGGAAGCGGCAGAGGTCAAGAAGCTCTACAACGGCCCCGAAGCGTTCACCCCCGACGGCGAGTTCATCCTGGGCGAGTCCGAGGTGCCGGGATTCTGGGTGGCAGCGGGCTTCTGCGCGCACGGTCTGGCCGGCGCCGGCGGCATCGGCTGGATGATGGGCGAGTGGATCACCGAGGGCGAGCCCAGCCTCGACCTGTGGCACATGGACATCCGCCGCTTCGGCGGTCAGTACCGCAGCCAGCGCTACACCTTGGCCCGCGCCACCGAGGTGTACGCCACCTACTACGACATCAAGTACCCCAACTACGAGCGCCAGGCCGGACGGCCGCTGCGGCTGTCCCCGGCCTACAGCCGGCTGCAGGCCCTCGGGGCGAGCTTCGGCGAGAAGTCGGGTTGGGAGCGGGCCAACTGGTTCGATCCCAACGCCGCCGCCGGTGACGAGAGTCTGCGCCCGCGTGGATGGGCGGGTGAGAACTGGTCGCCGGCGATCGCCGCCGAAGCGATGGCCACCCGCGAGCGGGCCGGGCTATTCGATCAGAGCTCGTTCGCCAAGATCGAGGTACAGGGCCAGGGCGCGCTCGGCTTCCTGCAGCGGATGTGCGCAAACGACGTCGACCGGCCGGTCGGAACGCTCGTGTACACGCAGATGTTGAACCAGGCCGGGGGGATCGAGTCGGACTTCACGGTCACCCGCCTGGGCGAATCGCGGTTCAGAATCGTCACCGGCACCGCCTTTGGAAACCATGATCTGGGCTGGCTGCGAAAGCACCTGCCCGACGACGGCTCGGTCGTGCTCAACGATGTCAGCTCGGCCTCTGCCTGCTTCTGTCTGTGGGGCCCGCGGGCACGCGACATCCTCCAGCCGCTGACCAAGTCAGACCTCTCCCACGAGGGCTTTCGGTACATGACCGCCCGCGAGCTCTCGATCGGGGACGTGCCCGCCGTGGCTGCTCGGGTGACGTATGTGGGTGAGCTCGGCTGGGAGCTCTACTGCCCGGCCGAGTACGGCGCAGGGCTGTGGGATCTGCTGTGGGAGGCCGGGGCTGACCACGGCCTGACGGCGTGCGGGTACCGCGCTATCGAT
This sequence comes from uncultured Actinomycetes bacterium, assembly GCA_963811675.1. Classification (GTDB taxonomy): domain Bacteria; phylum Actinomycetota; class Thermoleophilia; order Gaiellales; family JAICJC01; genus CAVPTL01. The sequence goes on from CAWESH010000010.1 coordinate 53,305, forward strand.
GCGCTTCGGATCGAGAAGGGCTACCGCGTGTGGGGATCCGACATCACCCCCGAGGACGGGCCCGACGAGGCCGGACTGGGGTTTGCAGTCAAGGTCGACAAGCCCGGTGGGTTCATCGGCCGAGACGCCGTGGTGGCCGCCCGTGAGCGTGGGCTCGAGCGGCGCATGGCCTGCCTGGTGCTGTCCGACCCGCGCGCGGTCACACTCGGTTCAGAGCCGGTGCGGGTGGGCGGCGAGGTGGTCGGCCGGGTCACCACCGGAGGCTTCGGCTACGCGGTTGGGCGCTCGATTGCGCTGGCCTACCTGCCGGTTGCACATGCCGAAGTCGGTACGGCAGTCGACATCGAGGTGTTCGGCGAGTGGGTGGCGGCGGAGGTGGCCGCCGAGCCCCTCTTCGACCCCAAGGGCGAGCGAATCCGGTCCTAGGCGGCGCTGAGGAACTCGCGCAGTTTCACCGTCTGGTCGCGCCGCTGGCCGACCCCGACGATCGCAACCGGGACGCCCACCTGCTCCTCGATGAAGCGTAGATAGTCCTGGGCGGTCGCCGGCAGCTGTGACAGCTCGGTGATTCCGGAGATGTCGCCACCCCATCCGGGCAGCTCCTCGTACACCGGCTGGGCGTGGTGGAAGTCGGACTGATGGCTGGGAAACTCGTTGGTGATGCTGCCGTCCTGCAGGCGGTACGACACACATACGGGGATCGTCTCGAACACCGACAGCACGTCCAGCTTGGTCACCGCCAGCTCGGTCATCCCGTTTATCCGGGCGGCGTATCGCAGCCCCACCAGGTCGAGCCAGCCGCAGCGTCGGTCGCGGCCGGTGACGGTGCCGTACTCGCCGCCGACCGTGCGGATCCGATCACACCGCTCCGGGTCGGCCTCGCTGGGAAACGGCCCGGCTCCGACGCGGGTCAGATAGGCCTTGGTCACACCCAGCACCGCGCTCACGCGGGTGGGCCCGATGCCCAGACCGGTACACGCCCCGCCGGCCGTCGGGTTGGATGAGGTCACGAACGGGTAGGTGCCCGAGTCGATGTCCAGCAGGGTGGCCTGCGCGCCTTCGCACAGCACCACCTTGTCCTGCTCCAGCGCCTGGTGCACCAGCAGCGCCGTATCCGCGATGTAGGGCTTGATCCGCTTGGCGTGGCGCATCATCGCCTCGGTCAGAACGTCTTTGTCCAGCGGACGGTGGTGGTGCACCTTCTTGAGCAGCTCGTTTTTGACCGAGAGCGCGGTCTGGATCTTCAGCCGCAAGATCTTCTCGTCCAGCAGATCCTGGATCCGGATACCGACCCGAAACGCCTTGTCGGCGTAGGCCGGGCCGATTCCACGGCGGGTGGTGCCGATCGCGAGCCGCCCCAGGGCCAGCTCCGAGTCGGCATCGATGATCTTGTGCCACGGCATGATCACATGGGCGTTGCCGGAGATGCGCAGGCCTGAGGTGTCGATGCCGCGCGCTTCCAGCCCGTCGAGCTCCTCGATCAGGATCTCGGGATCGATCACACAGCCCTGGCCCAGCACGCAGATCGTGCCGGGGTAGAGAATTCCACTCGGCACCAGCCGCAGCTTGTAGGTCTCATCGCCGATCACCAGCGTGTGACCGGCGTTGTTGCCGCCCTGGTAGCGGGCCACCACGTCGGCGTCCCGGGCCAGCATGTCCACGATCTTGCCCTTGCCCTCGTCGCCCCACTGGGCGCCGACGACCACCGACAGGCCGCTCATGATCGCCCCAGGTTGTCGAATCGGGTGTAGCGGCCGACGTAGGACAGGCGCACCGTGTCCAGCGGTCCGTTGCGGTGCTTGGCGACGATCAGCTCGGCAGTTCCCATGTCCTCGGAGTCCTTGTTGTAGTAGTCGTCGCGGTAGACGAACATGACCAGGTCAGCGTCCTGCTCGATCGAACCGGACTCGCGCAGGTCAGACAGCTGGGGCCGCTTGTCCGACCGGGCTTCGACCGCGCGCGACAGCTGCGAGATCGCGATCACCGGCACGTTCAGGTCGCGGGCGATCAGCTTCAGCGAACGCGAGATCTGGGAGATCTCCTGCACCCGGTTCTCGACCCGCGCCTGCCCGCCCATCAGCTGCAGGTAGTCGACCACCACCAATCCCAGGCCGCCCTCTTCCTTCAGCCGTGACTGCAGCCGGCGGGTCTTGGCTTTGATCTCGATCGGAGTCACCCCGGCGGTGTCGTCGATGTAGATCGGTGCCCGCGAGAGCTTGTCGCAGGCGTTGGTCAGCTTGGCCCAGTCGGCATCGTCCAGCGAACCGGTGCGCAGCCGCTTGGAGTCGACCCGGGCCTCGGCGCACATCAGCCGCTGGGTGACCTCCTCCTGTGACATCTCCAGCGAGAAGATCGCCACCGGCACGTTTTCGCGCACGCCCAGGTGGGCGGCGATGTTGAGCGCCAGCGAGGTCTTGCCCATACCGGGGCGGGCGGCCATCACCACCAGGTTGGAATCCTGGAAGCCGGCGGTGATGCGGTCGAGGTCACGCAGGCCGGAGGGCACGCCGGTCAGGTCGCTGCCCGACTCGGCCAGCGCGGCGAGCCGCTCGAACGAGTCGTTCAGGAGCGTCTTGATCGCAGCAAAGTCACCACTGATGCGCTGGTCGGCGATCCCGAACACGATCTGCTCGGCCTTGTCCACGACCTCGCCGGGCTCACCCAGATGCTCGTAGCCGAGCGTCGCGATCTCTGTACCCGCGCGGATCAGCGAGCGGTAGGTGGCGGCGTCGCGCACGATCTGGGCGTAGTGACGGGCATTGGCAGCCGCCGGCACGGTCGCCGCCAACGTGTGCACCACCGCTTTGCCGCCGACCTGATCGAGCAGTCCACGGCTACCCAGGGCGTTGGTCAGCGTGATCGAGTCGATCGTCTCGCCGCCGCCGTACATGTCCAGGATGGTGCGGTAGATGTGGGCGTGGGATCCGCGGTAGAAATCCTCGGGCTGGAGCAGCTCGGAGACGACCGCCACGGCCGTGGGTGAGACCAGCATCGCGCCCAGCACCGACTCTTCCGCGTCCAGGTCCTGGGGCGGGAGATTGGGTACCGGCTGGGGAGCGACTGCCATCGAGTTTCGCCTCTGTCGTCTAGTAGTCGAGCGGCTCGGAGGGCTCGCCCTCGAAGGCCTCGACGGAACCCTCTTCGCCGGCGGCGCCGGGCACGACCATGACCTTGATGGTGGCCTTGACCTCACCCCACACGGTCACGCTGACGAGGTGGCTGCCGAGCGTCTTGATCGGCTCTTCCATGTGCACCTTGCGCCGATCGACCCGGATCTTGCGGGCCTTCCAGATCGCGTCGGCCACGTCGGAGTTGGTCACCGAGCCGTACAGCTTGTCGCCGACTCCGGCCCGCTCCTTGATTGTGAGCACGGTGCGGTTGAGCGTGTGGGCCACGTCGTGGGCCTGCTCTTCGGACTGCGCCTCGTGCCGGCGGCGCATCTCCTCTTGGTGCTGAGCCTCGGCCACGCGCGCGTCGGTGGCGGCCTCGGCCAGACGGCGCGGACCGAGATAGTTGCGGAAGTAGCCGGGGGCCACCTGGACGACGTCGCCCTTGCGTCCCAACTTGTCGACGTCCTGCAGCAGGATCGCCTGTGTACCTCTCTGTGTCATCCCATCCTCGATGTTCGGGCGGCGTGGCCGCGTCGATGGTCGCATGCCGGGGCGGCGTTGGCCACCCCCGCGCTTCCAAAACACCCGCAGCGAGCGACAAACGGTGCTCTACCGGGGGTTGAGTCCTGCTAGTTGACGGCGTACGGCAGCAGCGCCATCTCACGCGCGCGCTTGACCGCTGTCGCCACCTGGCGTTGATGCCGGCGACATGCCCCGGAGATCCGGCGAGACCGGATCTTGCCCTTCTCGGACGTGTAGCGCCGCAGCTGGTTGAAGTTCTTGTAGTCGATCTCCTCGACCTTGTCCTTGCAGAAGTAGCAGGGCTTTCGGCGAGTCTGGGGGCCGGTGCCGGCACCACGCTTGGGCGCGGTGCGGCGTTTGGGCTTGGATGCCATTCGTTACCTTCCTAAAACGGGATGTCGTCGTCTGAGCCTGAGCCTGCGAACGTCTCGACCGGCTCGGGCTTGAGTTCGGCGGTCTGGGTGAAGCTGGGGCGGGCTTGTCCGCCGGCGCCACCGCCGCCCTCGCCGTCGCCGCGCGAGCCGAGGAACTGCACGGTGTCGGCGACCACCTCGACGGCCGATCGCTTGCCACCGTCCTGGGACTCCCACTCGCGCCACTCGAGTCGTCCGTCGACCGCCACGGGGCGGCCTTTGCTGAGGTAGGTGGCGCAGTTCTCGCCCTGCGCTCCCCACACCTTGATGTCGAAGTAGTTGGGCTTCTCGACCCATTCACCGCTGGCGCTGTCCTTGTAGCGGCGATTCACGGCCAGGCGCAGCTTGCACACCGAGGTGCCGCTGGGAAGCGTGGACAGTTCTGGGTCTGCAGTCAGGTTTCCGGTGAGGACTACACGGTTGATGTTTGCCATTTGGGGATACCTCCTCTAGCGTGCTTTTGCGAACGTGCGTTCGATCATGGTAGGCACGCGGTCGGCTGTCAGCCGGCGAGTTCGGCCGGCTCCGGCGACGCGGCCGGCTGTCCGCTCGGTTTGATGCGCGTCACGGCCATATGGCGCATGACGCCGTCGGTGATGGCGAGCACTCGCGTGGCCTCGTCCAGCGCCTCGGGGCTGCTGTCGAAGTTGAGCACGAAGTACCACGCGTCGGTCTGGTGGTCGATCTCGTAGGCCAGCTTGCGCTTGCCCCATGGGTCGATAGACACCCAGGTGCCGCCACGCTCGGTGATGTCGGCCTTGACTCGATCGATGATCTCGGTCTGCCGCTCTTCAGCGACTTCCGGGTCGATCATCAGCATGATCTCGTATTGGTTGATCCTGATCACCTCCTCTGGACTGAAAGCGGCCTCAGCGTGCTTGGCGACAGAACCGCCACTTCGGTGCCACGATCAGGAGTGCGGCACCACGCCGAGACAGGAAGCTGCTCGATTGGAGTCGGCAGTATACTCGGCGGTCTCCCAGACGGAGGTGCACATGAAGCGCGTTGGATGGTTCGTTGCCGGAGTGGCGTCCGCCGCTGGAGCAGTTGCTGCTGGAGCCGCGGTGCGCTCCCGCCGCCACCGCGACGCCGACAGTGTGAGCGAGGTCGCGGCCGTGACCGTGGAAGAGATCGATGATGTCGCTGAGGCCGTGGTGCCACCGCCCCCGAAGGATCCCGCCATCGACGCCATGCGGGAGCAGATCGGTGACGCGCGGATGCGGCTTCGGGAGAAGGCCGAGGCCGGAGTTCCCGACCCTTCAGGAGGTGCGTGATGGAGATGGATCCCGACAAGACCGCCGTGGTGCTGATCGAGTATCAGAACGACTTCACCTCGGAAGGCGGAGCGCTGCATGACGCCGTCAAGGGCGTGATGGACGACAGCCAGATGATCGAGAACACCCGCAAGGTGGTTGCTGAGGCGAGGGCTGCCGGAGTGACGGTGCTGCACGCACCGATCACGTTCGCTCCCGGCTATGGCGAGCTCGGCGACCCCGACAAGGTGTACGGAATCCTCAAGGGCGTGATCGACTCGGGCGCGTTCGTCAAGGGCACCTGGGGTGCTGAGATCTGTGACCAGCTCGCGCCCGAGGAGCATGACATCGTGATCGAGGGCAAGCGGGGGCTGGATACGTTCGCCTCCACCAACCTCGATTTCGTGCTGCGAAGCCGTGAGGTGGAGACGGTCATCCTGGCGGGGTTCCTGACAAACTGCTGTGTTGAGTCGACCATGCGCACCGCCTACGAGAAGGGCTACGACGTGGTCACGCTGACCGACTGCACGGCGGCCACAAGTGACGAGGAACAGCGGGTTGCCACCGCTCGCGACTACCCGATGTTCTCGCAGCCGATGACCAGCGATCAGGTCGTCGAGTCGCTGCGGGCGGCTGTCGCTTCCTGAGAGTTTCCCCAGAATCACTCGAATTCCCTTGCGGGTGGGCTTCTGCGCGCGCATATTCCGAGTAGATAACTCGGCGTGCCAAAGGAGCTTGACGTGGGTGCACACAGGAAGCGGATAGCGATCATCGGTGCCATCGCGGTGGGTGTGGTGGGCATCGCCGGTACGGCCCTGGGAGCAGGCGCGGGCTCATCCCCGTCCTTCCTCAACGATTTCGCGCGGCGGCTGGGTGTCTCGCCGGCCAAGGTGCGCACTGCCTACCAGGGCGCGATGGCCGATCGGCTCGACCAGTTGGTCAAAGACGGCAAGCTGACCAAGGCACAGGCCGAGCGCATCAAGCAGCACCTCAAGGACCATGACGGCCCTGGGTTTGGCATGGGCGGTCCCGGGTTCGACGGCCGCGGGTTCGGCGGGCCCCGCCACCACATGTTCTCCGGTCCCGGCGGCCATCCGCACGGTGGGCCGATGATCTGGCTGCACACCGCGGCCACCTACCTGGGCATCTCCGATCAGCAGCTCTTGAAGGAGCTGCGCAGCGGCAAGACCCCGGCTGCCATCGCCAAGGCCCACGGCAAGACCGTCGCCGGTCTGGAGCAGGAGTTGCTGCAGGCCGCCAAGAAGCCGCTCAACGATGCGGTCAAGTCTGGTCGGATCACCAAGACCCAGGCCACCAAGATCGAGAAGTTCCTCTCACAGCGGATCGATCAGCTGATTACCCACGGGTTCGAGTTTCACCACTCGTGGGGCGGCCCGCCGATGGGCCAGGGCGGAGGCGGTCAGGAGCAGGGCGGCTCGCAGCCGTCGGCACAACCGACAGTTGCCTCAGCGGTCTAGCCGGAGCTCGTCGTGAATAACGGTGCCAGGCACCGTTATTCATCTCCCCACTCCCGGCGCTCAGAGTCGGCATTGAGCGCCGGGCGGGTGGGGGAGGTATGACCCGGCCGGGAGGTGTGGCCGGTGGCCCCGTGGGATCGGATCAGGGTGTCGATGATGGGGCGCAGTAGTCATCGGCAGTAGGTGTAAGCACCCCGGCAGCAGTTCGTGAACAAACCGTAAAGCCTGGAAAGAGATCCCCATCTTGATCCGCATGGAGGGGGCCGTGCGCCCCCGCTACCGCCCCCTCCATGCTGACTCCTCAGCCGTTGATGCGGCTGGTGCCCAGTGCGATGTCGGCGCTGATGGCGAGGAAGATCGTCGTCAGTTGCGTCGGTTGCGGCTGGGCGTAGTAGTTGCCGGGGCTGGCGATCTGCTGCAGCGCCTCGTTTGACTGGATCGCGGGGACCTCGGGGGTGTTGCTCGATCCGGCCGGGCGGCCGTTCACGATCGCCCCCTGGGCCGCGTAGCAAGGGTCGGCCCCCGCTCCGGAGATGTCATAGGCAATCGAATACACCAGCGTGCCCTGCGCCTTGCTTCCTGTCGCCACGTTCACCGCCTGCCCGCAGGGGCGGGTTCGGTATGGGGACGTGTTGGGCAGATAGCTCGGCCCCGAGTTGGCGGCGCCGTCAGAGAGGATGATGATCACCCGCTGGGTGCCCACCCGTGCGTGCGCGTCGAGTTCTGCCTGGGCGGCGTCGAGCGCGTTCGCATACGCGGTCTGGCCGCCTGCCTGCACGCAACTGAGCGTGGACAGAAGCTGCGAGCTGGGGTTGAGATTGCCGGCAGAGAAGGCATAGCTGTTGTTCAGTGGCACCAGCAGATACGAGCTGCCGACGAGGTTGTAGTTCCCCGAGGCGGACGCCGCGCAGGCGCTGCCGACATTCGCAGCCGGTGGCAGCACCGCCAGCCCGACGTTGTCCTGGGCCGGGTCCATCGAGCCCAGGAACGCCAGGATGCCGTCCTTGGCGGAGGTCAGCTTGGTGCCGGACATCGATCCCGATCGGTCGAGCACGATCATCACGTCCAGCGGCAGCCCACCACACGGGGAGCAGGCCTGGGCGTGCACGGTTTCGGGAATCGTGTCGATCCCGATCACACGCAGGAAGGTCGTGGGTACGTCCGCGTCCTGGGTGACGTGCATCGTGTTGGCCGGGCTACAGAAGTCCGGGCTGGTCGAGCAGTCGGTGGTGGCGGATACCGACACCGGGCCGGCGCCGGCGATCGGGTTCTTGCCGCCCGATCCCGAGCTGAACTGCCTGGCCGCGGTGATTGCCGCGGTCGTGGACGGGAGGTTGCTCGCGCCGGCCGCGGCGGCGGCATCGGCCGACGCCTGCAGCTGTTGGTGCACGCGATAGGCGTTTCCGATGTCGATCACAGCGCCGCACATGATCATCAACACCAGCACGAACGCCACTACCAGCGGCAGCGCCTGGCCGCTCTCGTTTGACGACGGCGCGCAGCGAGGATCCATCGTTCCCCTCCATAGTCGACCAGCCCCAATTCCGAGCAAGGCTCGGCACACCCAGACTCACTTTGGGGGGTCAGCGGCGAAAGAGCATCCCCGGGCGGGGGGAAGTGCAGACCCCCTGTTGTGCGTGCCTCCGGAGGGTGAGGCTCAGCCCGGAGGAAGCTTGACGCCGAGCTCGCGCTCGATCCCGCCGAGGGCCAGCAGCCGCGCCTCGGCGTTGGGGATCGAGCCGGTCATCCAGCGCGTCCCCAGGCCCTCCATGCTTGCCGTGAGCCGAATCGAGGAGGCGACCGGGTCGATGTCGCCGGGGACGGATCCGTCGGCCTGACCGTCGGCGAGCAGTTCGGCCACTTCCGTCGTCCAGCCCTCGTACGCGTCGCTCAGCAGCGTCCGCAGCCGCGGCTGAGTGAACGAGCCGGACGTCATCTCGATCCAGATCATCCAGGCCTCGTGCGATTCAGGCTCTTCCGTGAGCTCGCGAAGCAGTCTGGCCACCGCTCGCTCGAGGCCGGTGCCGGTGGGCTGCCCGCGCCGGGCAAACGCAGCTTCGGTGCGCTGGTTCACGTACTCGAATGCCAGCGAGATCAGCTCCTCGCGGCCTTCGAAGTAGTAGTAGACGAGTCCGATCGAGACGCCCGCCTCGCGTGCGACATCCTCGATCCGAAGAGTCCGCGCCCCCGACCGTGCGATCACCGTGCACGCAGCGTCCAACAACGTCTCGCGCCGCCCGATGCCGCGCTGAGTGTGGGCGGCCGTCCCCATCCGCTCCAGGATACCGCGGCGCGTTGCCCTCGCGGGTATTGACTCTAAGTGGTATGTGGGTAGAGTTGAAATGCATCGTATCAGATTTGATTCATTTATGGGAGCGATTGTTGCAATATATCAAGATGATTGTCGGAGGAGTGGTGGTTGCGGCCGCCGCTGTGCTGGGGTGCACCTCGACTGCTGTTGCTGCGACCGGGGCGCAGCCGGTGGTGGTCGCACAGAAGCCGGTCAGCTGGAGTCCACAGGTGCTCGACGGCCGGGTACAGGCGCTGGCGCGGGTCGGTAACACGATCGTGGTGGGCGGGTCGTTCACCAAGGTGCGAGCTCCCGGTGGAGCCGTGCTCGAGCGCACCGACCTGTTCGCGTTTGACGCAACCACCGGGGCGATCGACCCGCAGTTCGCCCCAACAATCGCCGGTGGCAGCGTGTTCACGCTCAGCCCCGCTCCGGGCGGGAAGGGAGTGTTTGTGGGAGGGCGCTTCACCAAGGTCGACGGCGACAACCGCCACGGGGTCGTCAGGTTGCGCCTCGCCGATGGTTCGGTCGACCCGTCCTTCCACCCCGCCGTGGGGGCGGGCACCGTCGACGACACCGCCGTGATCGCCGGCAGGCTCTTCATCAGCGGGGCGTTTGCGACCGTCGGCGGACAACCCCGCACAGGATTTGCCGCGGTGGACGCCGGCTCGGGTGCGGTCGTTACTGATGTGAACGTGAGCTTCGGCGCCCCCACCGTGGGTGCAGTGGAAGTGACTCACTTCGACGTTGCGCCGGACGCAAGCCGTTTGGTCGCGGTGGGATCGTTCACCACCGTCAACGGCCTCGACCGCGCGCAGATCGCGATGCTGAACCTCCAGGGCGGTTCCGTGTCGGTCGCCAACTGGGAGACCGATCGGTTCAAGACGGCCTGCAAGCTCAAGGCCGGCGGCATCATTCGCGACGTCGCCTTCTCCCCCGACAGCAGCTATTTCGTGGTGGGCGCCACCGGCGGGGGCATCGGCCTGTGCGACTCGATCAGCCGCTGGAACGCGCGGGCGGTGGGTTCGGGTCGGATCGAGACCTGGGTGGACCCGACCGGCGGCGACAGCATCACCCAGATCGCGGTCACAGGCACCGCGATCTACGCCGGCGGACACCAGCGCTGGATGGAGAACACCGTCACCGATCCGCGCGGCCGCGGGGCCGTACCGGCCGCCGGCGCGGTGCCGCGCTCGGGCATCGCCGCGCTTGACCCGATCAACGGCATGCCGTTCTCGTGGAATCCCGGGCGCAAGCCACGCGGCACCGGCGTGTACGCCTTCCTGGTTACGCCGGAGGGCCTGTGGATGGGCTCCGACACGGGCTACACCAGCGGGCAGTACCGGCCTCGCCTCGCCATGTTCCCGACCGCCGGCGGCACGGCGGTCGCTCCGGGCAGGGTGGGCACCGCGCCCGGCGCCCTCTACACGATCGGACGCAGTGGGCTGGTGCGTACACGCTTCAGCGCCGTCTCCAAGACGATCACACCGACTGCAGTACGGACGGGTGTCGATTGGTCGCGGTCGCGCGGGGCGTTCATGGTCGGACAGACGCTGTTCACCTTCACCGTGGCAGACCATCTGATCGCCCGGTCGTTCAACGGCACTGCCGTGGGAGCGCCTCGGGATCTGCCGCTGTACGGCCTCTCGGGGAGCCTGCGCATCGCCGGCGCCTTCTACGACCCGGCCTCGGGTCGGCTCTTCTACATCAAGGTCGGAGACTCGGCCCTGTACTCACGCCCGTTCGAGCCCGAGAGTGGTCTGCTCGGCGCCGCCGTCCAGCACGTGGCCATGTTCAAGGTCGGCGGCTCGTACATCCAGCCGACGACGATGACGCGGATCGGCGCAGACGTGTACTTCAATCGGGGCGCTGACCTGTACCGGATCGCATTCGACGGTCATACCATCACCGGCAGGCCGGTGCGCGTCTCGGGGCCGTCGGTCGATCGGCGCAACTGGAGCCGAGCGCGCGGGATGTTCGTGCGGCCTGCCTGACGCTCCGCGCCGGCCGTGGGTGGGTGATCGCTCCCACCCGCGGCCCGGCTTCAATCCGACTCCAAAGATCACCCTAGCGGGGTACCAACAGCACTCGTATGCTCAAGCCACAGGCTCTGGTTCCCATCGCACAAGGAGATCTCCCGTGTTCCGACGCGTCCGCATGGCTGCGCTCGTGTTTGCCCCCCTGGCTGCTCTGGCCGCGGTTTCGGCCGCCGGCGCACAGGTCAATGCAGCCCAATCTGTGGTCGTCTCGGCGACGCCGGCATCCAAGACCCCCAATATTCTCAACGGGGTGGTCAACGGCATCGCCACTGTCGGCGGCAAGATCGTGGTGGGCGGCACGTTCACATCCGTCAAGTCTTCCGACGGCACCACGCTCAATCGCAGCGAGTTGCTGTCGTTCGATCCGGCCACTGGTGTGGTCGATGCCAATTTTGCGCCCGTATTCGCCGGTGGTGAGGTCACCACCGTGACCGCCGCGCCGGGTGGAACGGCGGTCTTCGTCGGCGGCAAGTTCCAGACCGTCAACGGCGCCACCCAGAAGCGTCTGGTCAAGATCAACCTGTCCGACGGATCGATCAACACCAGCTTCAAGCCCAACGTCAGCGGCAGCTGGGTCGAGGACATCCAGGTGCTCGGCAGCGACCTCTACGTGGGCGGCGCGTTCACCTCGCTGGGTGGACAGCCCCGAGAGCGCTTCGGCGCAGTCAACGTCGACAGCGGATTGGCCGATGCCAACGTCAACATTCCGTTCGCGAACAAGCGCGACGGCACGCTGCGAGTGGCGCACTTCGACATCTCGCCCGACGGCACCAAGCTGGTTGCCACCGGTACGTTCCTGACCGCCGGCGGCCTGGATCGGGCACAGATCGCGATGCTCGACCTGACCACCACGCCGGTCTCGGTCTCCTCGTGGGAGTCCGACGCGCTCAAGCCGAACTGCAATCCCAAGTTCGACACGTATATCCGCGATGTCGAGTTCTCGCCGGACGGCAGCTACTTCGTGCTCGGTAACACCGGCGCCTACACCGGCGGCCCCGCTGCCGGCGTTCTGTGCGACTCGGTGACCAAGTGGGATGCCAATGCCACCGGCCCCGGTCAGAAGCCCATCTGGGCTGACTACACCGGTGGAGACAGCATCACCTACGTCGCCGTCACCGGCACCGCGATCTACGCGGGCGGACACCAGCGCTGGATGAACAACCCCAACGCCAGTGACGCCCTCGGCGCCGGCGGGGTGGGGCGGATGGGTATCGCCGCGCTCGACCCGGTCAACGGCATGCCGTTCTCGTGGAACCCCGGCCGCAATCCCCGCGGAACCGGCGTGTGGGCGCTGCTGTCCACGGCCACCGGCCTGTGGGTCGGCTCCGACACCGGCTACATCGGCGGTGTCTATCGCAACCGGATCGCGTTCATGCCGACCGCCGGTGGCGAGACGATTCCCACCTGGAACTCGGGCGTGCTCCCCGGCCATCTCGACAGCCTGGGCACGACCGGACTGATCAGCCGCACCTTCGACGGCACCACGGTGGGCTCGCCGAGCTCTTCCACCGCCGTTGACTGGTCGCATGTTCGCGGCGCTTTCATGATCAACGGCACGCTGCTACAACGGACAGGACGACGGGCATCTGTATGCGCGGTCGTTCGACGGCTCCACCTTCGGCGCCGCGTCCTCGGTGGCGCTCAACGGCCTCACCAACACCAACTTCCCGATCGCGTCGTTGACCGGGATGGCGTATGTGCCCTCCTCGGGCCGTCTGTACTACACCGTCAGCGGCAGCAGCACGTTGTACTACCGCTACTTCGAGCCCGAGAACAACGTGATCGGTGGTCAGACCTTTACCGCCGGCACGCTGCCGAGCGCGGTCACGAGCATGACCATCGCCGGCGGGAAGCTCTACTACACGACGGCGGCAGGGCTTTCCAGCATCGCCTTTGCCAACGGCGTGACCTCCGGATCGCCGAGCCTGGTCACCGGCACCGGAGACTGGAGTGGACGCGCGCTGTTCGTTTCCGCGTCCTAACAGACCTCGCGGGGGGTGGAGCGGGGAGCATCGAGGGCGGTCGTGGATACCACGGCCGCCCTCGTGCATTGCTGGGTTGCAAACAAATCGTTGACATTTGCGCCAGGTTCCGAGATCATCGCACCGGTATAGGCCATTATCCCCCTCTGGTCAGAAGGAGCGTCCATGGAGGAACAGGTACGGACCGACTCCAGCGATCTCGCTGAGTTCGGCTACAAACAGGAGCTGCATCGAACGCTTGGGGGCTTCTCCTCGTTCGCGGCAGGCTTCAGCTACATCTCGATCTTGACCGGGATGTTCCAAACGTCGTACCTCGGCTTCCTCTTCGCCGGGCCGGCGTTTATCTGGGCATGGTTGTTCGTTCTCTTCGGGCAGATGATGGTTGCGTTGCAGTTCTCCGAGTTGGCCGCGCACTATCCCCTGGCCGGTTCGGTGTACCAGTGGTCGAAGCAGATCGCCAATAAGTCATGGGCCTGGAACACAGGCTGGATCTACATGTGCGCGCAGATCGTGACCGTACCCGCGGTGGCGTTGGCGTGGCAGGTGATCCTGCCGCAGATCTCGACACGGTTCCAGTTCGTCAAGTGCTCGCCCAGCGCGACCTGTCCGGATCCGAGCTTCCCGGCATTCAACAACCCCGCGTTTGCCAAGAACGCGATCATCCTCGGCATCGTCATGATCGTCGGCACGACCATCATCAACGTGATGGGGGTGAGCGTCCTTTCCAAGATCAACAACATCGGCGTCGCCTCAGAGCTGGTCGGCGCCGCCGGTTTGGTGATTCTGTTCCTGATCCACACCACCCGCTCGCCCACCGAGGTTCTCACCAACACGGCCGGTACCGGTACCGGTCACGCTTGGGGGTATCTGGGAGCGCTGTTGGTGGGTGCGATCATGCCGTTGTACGTGATGTACGGCTTCGACTCGGCAGGGTCACTGGCCGAGGAGACCGATGATCCCCGTCGCAAGGCGCCCAAGGCGATTATCCAGGCACTGGCGACGGCCGGAACGATGGGCTTCCTGCTCATCCTGTTCGGCACGATGGCAGTTAGCGACGCCCTCTACAAGGATCCCACCAGCCTCGGATTGGCTGTGATCACCAAGGACGTGCTCGGGGACTTCTGGGGCGATGTGTTCCTGTGGGACTGCGCGCTTGCGATCTTCGTGTGCTGTCTCGCGATTCACGCGATGTCCGTGCGGATCCTGTTTGCCATGGGTCGGGATAACAACCTCCCGGGCGGTGCCAAGCTGGCGTCGGTGTCCGGTAAACGCCGGGTGCCGGTGTTCCCAGCGGTGATGGTGGGAGCGATCGCGATCGCCGTGCTGGCGCTGAACATCTTCAACCCCTACGCCGTCACAATCGTTCTCGGCCTGGGGATCGTGTACATGTACATCGCCTACCTCGGTGTGACGATTCCGCTGTTCCAGCGGCGTCGCGAGGGCTGGCCGAAGAACCTGCCGACGGGCAACAGGGGGCTGTTCAGCCTGGGTCCGTGGGCGATGGTGACAAACGGCATCGCGATCGCGTACGGCATCGCCATGTCGATCAACCTGATGTGGCCGCGCGATTACTTCTACGGCACCAAGTTCTATCAGCAGTACGGAGTGCTGCTGGGTGTCATCATCGCGATGGGTGCAGGGCTGATCCTGTACTACACGCACCAGAAGGACAGGATGGAAGTCCTGCCCGAGCATCGCGCGGGCGGTACTGCCGAAGCCATGGCGGAGGTCACCCAACCTCCGATCCACGGCGGACCGTGATCTGACGAAATGACAGGGGCGGGCCGTCCGTACGGGCGGCCCGCCCCTATTCATGCGGGGAGACTGTGTGACAATGGAAGTCATGACAATGGAACCCGAACGCCTGCGTAAGCTCGTCCGTCGAGATGTGGTCGTGGTCGGCTTCGGAACCTTGATCGCGATCTGGACGTACAGCCTGGTGGCGGCGGTCGCCTTCGGCACGGTCTCGAAGATCACGGCGGGTCGCGCCGAGGTGGCAGTGGCGGTGCTCGTCTCGGTGTTCTGTGTGTGGTGGTGGGCGTCCGGTCCGCGTGAGCTGATGCGCGATCGCATGATGGTGCTGATTCCCGTGTTCCTGATCGCCGGCCCCGGCCTGATCGGCGTGCACAACCTCGGCGGCGGTCTGATCGTGGCGATTCTCTCGGGTGCGGTGGGCTTCGCAGCGGCCTGTGCCCTGGGAGTCATGTGGGGCAGCCGCAAGCGCGACGCGCGCTCCTGATCGCTTCGACGGCTAGGATCCCGCACCGATGAGTGCCCAGTACGTCTACTCGATGCATCGGTGCAACAAGTTCTTCGGTCCGGAGCGCCAGGTGCTGCGCGATATCTCCCTGTCGTTCCTGCCTGGGGCGAAGATCGGCGTGCTGGGCCCCAACGGCGCCGGTAAGTCCACGCTCCTGAAGATCATGGCCGGGCTGGACGAGCCGTCCAACGGCACCGCCCAGATCGCGCCGGGGCAACGGTGGGATATCTGCCGCAGGAACCCCAACTCGACCCCGCCAAGGACGTGCGCGGCAACGTCGAGGACGGAGTGGCCGAGAAGCGCGCGCTGCTGGATCGCTTCAACGAGATCGCGCTGCAGTTCTCAGAGCCGATGTCCGACGACGAGATGACGGCGCTCTTGGAGGAGCAGGGTGAGGTGCAGGACCGGATCGAGCGCACCGACTCGTGGAATCTCGATCGCATGATCGACACCGCCATGGACGCGTTGCGGACACCGCCGGGCGAGGCCGAGGTGACCAACCTGTCGGGTGGTGAGCGGCGCCGGGTGGCGCTTGCCCGGCTGCTTTTGTCGTCGCCCGACCTGCTGCTGCTGGACGAGCCGACCAACCATCTCGATGCCGACTCGGTGGCCTGGCTGGAGCGGTTCCTGGAGGAGTTTTCCGGGACGGTGCTGGCGGTCACCCACGATCGCTACTTCCTGGACAACGTGGCCGGCTGGATCTTGGAGCTCGACCGTGGCCACGGCATCCCCTTCCAGGGCAACTACACCTCGTGGCTGGAGCAGAAGCAGGCGCGGCTGGCGGTCGAGGAGAAGCAGGAGTCGGCCCGCCGGCGCACGTTGGCCCGCGAATTGGAGTGGGTGCGGATGTCGCCGCGCGCCCGTCAGGCCAAGTCCAAGGCCCGGGTGGCCTCCTACGAGCAGATGCTGGCCGACGAGGCGGCGGTCAAGCTCGACACCGTCGAGATCCACATCCCGGCCGGAGAACGGCTCGGCGACGTGGTGGTGGAGGCTCGCGATCTGTCCAAGGGCTTCGGCGACCGGCTGCTGATCGAGGATCTCAACTTCTCGCTGCCGCCGGGTGGCATCGTGGGCGTGATCGGGGCAAACGGCGCGGGGAAGACCACGCTGTTTCGCATGATCGCCGGTCAGGAACAGCCCGACTCCGGCACGCTTCGGATCGGCGACACCGTCCAGATCGCCTACGTCGATCAGGCCCGTGCCGATCTCGACCCGGCCAGCACGGTGTGGAAGGAGATCTCGGGTGGGCGCGACCTGATCACGCTGGGCAAGCGCGAGATGCAGTCTCGCGCCTACGTCGCGTCGTTCAACTTCCGAGGCGGCGATCAGCAGAAGCGGGTCGGTGACCTCTCCGGCGGAGAGCGCAACCGCCTGCATCTGGCGAAGCTGTTGCGCAGCGGCGGCAATCTGTTGCTGTTGGACGAGCCCACCAATGATCTGGACGTGGACACGCTGCGGGCGCTCGAGGACGCGCTGGTGTCGTTTGCCGGGTGTGCGGTGGTGATCACCCACGATCGCTGGTTCCTGGATCGCGTTGCGACCCACATGCTCGCCTTCGAGGGCGACTCGCAGGTGGTGTGGTTCGAAGGCACCCACGAGGAGTACGAGGAGAACCGCCGCGCCCGACTCGGCGCCGAGGCCGACCAGCCCCACCGCATCAAGTACAAGCCGCTAACCAGGGCGTGAATAAAGGTGCCAGGCACCTTTTATTCACTAGTACGCCTGGCGGGCGAGCGCGCGGCTGAGGAAGGTGAACGCTGGGCCTGCGGCGTTCTGCCAGAAGTTCCCGTCGTGGCAGCCGCTGGTGAAGAGGGTGTGCGGCGCGGGTGACAGCTTGGCGGCGAGCGCCACGTCTGCGCCGTGGAACGGATCGCTGGTGCCGCAGGCGATGAATACCGGCGTGTGCGCCAATCGGCCGGCGTGGGTGAATGGGTCATACCGTCGGTAGTCGGCGCCGCCGTCGAATGCATCGGGCACCGCCGACGCCTGGGCCGCGTGGTTCGGCCAGACCGCGGCGCTGAGTGCGGCCACCGCGGTGAACAGCCGCGGGTGGAGCTGGGCGGCCAGGAGTGCGCCATATCCGCCCATCGACCAGCCGAACGTGGCCCGGCCGCCGTCACCCAATCCGTACGTCCGCTCGATCAGCGGCACGAACTCGTCGACCAGCATGGCCATCCGGTCCTCGCCGCTGCGGCGCGGATGCCAGTAGCTGACCCCGCTGTCGACAACGGCGAGCGCGATTGGCGAGGGCGCCTGGGCGGCGTAGTCAGTCAGGCGCAGGTCGGCCATGCTCGAGCCCGCCGCGCCGCCGCGCCCCGGCAGACAGAAGACGACCGGCAGGGTCGAGTGGTCGGGGTGCCCCGGCGGTATCGCGACGGCGTAGCCGACCCGTCCGGCGACGGTGTCGGAGCGAAACGATCCCGCGTGGACAGGCCAGTTCGACGCTGGAGGTGAGGGTGCCGCCGGGCCGCACGCCCCGGTCTCGTTCAGGTACCACCGATGCAGGGGTGCGCGTCGCTCCCAGCCGACTCCCGCAGCCGCGACCAG
>CAWESH010000011.1:0-135583 GCA_963811675.1 uncultured Actinomycetes bacterium
GTTTCCGGAGCGCAGCGCCGACGAGGCGTCCGAGCCGAAGTTGGACACCACCGCGTGCTGCATCGTCAGTCCGGCGGCGCCGGCGGCCTCGGCCAGCTCCCGACCGAGGAGGTCGTGCAGCGGGCCGTACGAATCGGCGGCGATCAGCACCGGGTCGGGCCCCAGCGTGATCTTGTACTCCTTGGCGACGGGCGTCACCTCGAGGGCGATCAGTGAGCTCGCGACGGTGCGCCCGGTGTAGAACGACGCACCCACGCAGCCGATCTCCTCGCGTGAGGTGAACACCAGCTCGACGTCGCAGCGAGGCGGCTCCGCCAACCTGGCGGCCAGATCGAGCAGCCCGGCCACCGCACCCTTGTCGTCGATCGCATACGAGGCGACGTACTCTCCCTCGGGCCCCAGCCGCACCGGCCGCTTGCGATACGCCGTTGGCACCACTCGCGAGCCGGGGCGCACCCCGGCGGCGGCCAGTGCCGCCTCGTCGCGCATCGTCTCGACCCACGCGTCGCGCCAGCGCACCGCCTTCTCGGTCTGCTCCTTGTTGGGCGACTCGTCGGAGATATGCCGCGACCCGAAGCTGAGCACACCGGTCAGCTGATCACGATCCCCGAGCACATCCACCGGACCCTCGCCCCACACCCACGGAAACGACCCGCCCACCTTGGACACCGCCAGGCGGCCGCCGTCATCGACCCGCTTGACCATCGCGCCGATCTCGTCCTTGTGGGCGAGGATCGCAACCAGCTCACCAGAATCGCGGCCCGGGATGCGCAGGACGATGTTGCCGGCGGCGTCGGTCGTGGGCGTGCCACGCTGCTTGAGCCGTTCGAGCAGGTACTCGTCGACGGCCTGCTCCACACCGCTCGGCGAGTGGCGCGAGACCAGCTCTGAGAGCGTCTGGTAGAGGTCGTCGCGGGTCATCGGCCCACATACTACGTGCGCCGCAGGGCTCTGACTCGCTGGTAGTGTCAGTCGATGTTCGAAAGCACCGCCAGAGCCGAGGTCGTCACCGAAGAACAGCTCGACCAGATCCACGATCGGGCGATGACGATCCTCGAAGAGATCGGCACCGAGGTGCGCCACGACCACGCGCTGGAGCTGCTCGCAGCCGAAGGTCAAAGCGTCGACGGCACGCGCGTGCGGTGGGATCGCGAGTTCGTGATGGAGATGCTGGCCAAGGCTCCCGAGACGTTCACCGTCCGCGGCCGAAATCCCGAGCGGGCGGTCACGCTCGGCGGCGGCTCGTTCGTGTTGACGCCGGTGGGCGGGTCGCCGTTCTGCTCCGACCTGGAGCGCGGACGGCGGGAAGGCTCGATGCGCGACTACGTCGAGCTGGTCAAGATGACTCAGGCCGCCGACCTGCTCACCTGCCAGCAGAGCGGCGTGGTCGAGGCCTCCGACCTGGATGACCAGACCCGGCACATGGATATGGACTACGCCGTGATCCGCTGGTCGGACAAGCCGTACGTGTGTTACGGCACCTCGGGGCCAAAGGCCCGCGACGCCGTCAACCTGGCGGCGATCGCCTGCGGCGGCCGCGACCAGATCGAACAGACCCCGGGCCTGCTGGGCGTGGTCAACCCCAACAGCCCGCTGGTGTGGGACTGGCTGATGGCCGACGCCCTGATGGAATGGGCGACCGCCAACCAGCCGGTGGTGGTCACGCCGTTTCTGCTCGCAGGCGCGACCGCCCCGGTCTCGATCGCCGGCGGACTCGCCCAGCAGGTGGCCGAGGCGCTCTCGGGCGTGGCGCTGGCACAGACGGTGCGGCCCGGCGCCCCGTGCGTGTTCGGGTCGTTCTTCAGCGCCGTTGACATGCGCACCGGCGGCCCCTCGTTCGGCACGCCGGAATCGGTGCTGGGCTGTATCGCCGGAGGGCAGCTGGCCCGCCGCTACAAGATTCCCTTCCGCGGCGGCGGCGGCCTGTGCTCGGGCAACGCCCTCGACGCCCAGGCCGCGTCGGAGTCGCTCAACATGCTGTGGGCCACGTTCATGGCCGGCTCCGATCTGGTGATGCACGCCGCCGGGTGGCTGGAGGGCGGCCTCACCGCAAGCTACGAGAAGCTCGCGCTCGACCTCGAGGTGCTGCGGATGTTCGTGCTGATGCGCGAAGGCATCGGCATCGGCGAGGAGGAGTTCGCGATCGAGGCGATCCGCGAAGAAGGCCCCGGCGGGATGTTCCTGGGCTCGCTGCACACGCTCGAGCACTTCCGCGACTGGGTGTTCATGAGCCCGCTGTTCAAGTCGCAGGCATACGTCACCTGGGAGAAGCAGGGTGCGCATACCGCCGACCAGCAGGCCACCGCCGAGTGGAAGCGTCTGCTGGAAAGCTACGAGGATCCCGGCATCGACCCGGCGATCGACGAAGAGCTGCAGGAGTACATCGTCCGGCGCCGCTCGGAGATCGAGGCAGAGAACGCCGCATGACCCGGCTGGAGCGGCACGACATCCTGTTCGAACCGGTCAAGATCGGACCGAAGACGCTTCGAAACCGCTTCTACCAGGTGCCCCACTGCACCGGGTTCGGCGTCGAGAAGCCGTGGACACAGGCGGCCTTCCGCGGCATGAAGGCCGAGGGCGGCTGGGCGGCGGTGTGCACCGAGTACTGCTCGATCAGCCCCGAGTCTGACGAGACGCCGTACGTGTCGGCGCGGCTGTGGGACGACGAGGACATGCGCGCGCTGCAGCTGATGACCGCCAAGGCCCACGAGCACGGGTCACTGGCCGGCGTCGAGCTGTGGCACGGCGGCGTGTACGCCGAGGCTCGTGAGTCGCGGCTGGCGCAGCTCGCCCCCTCGCAGATCGCGAGTGACCTCGACAGCGTGGTGGTGCCCAAAGAGATGACGCTGGCAGACATCCGCCGGGTGCAGGGCCAGTGGGTCGAGGCGGCCAAGCGGGCGCGCACCGCCGGGTTCGACATCATCTACGTGTACGGCTCGCACACCTATCTGCCGTCGCAGTTCCTCTCGCCGCTCTACAACCATCGCAGCGATGAGTACGGCGGCTCGCTCGAGAACCGCGCCCGGTTCTGGCTCGAGGCGATCGAGCTGGTGCGAGACGCCGTCGGCGACGACGTCGCGATCGCGGTGCGGATCGCCGCCGACACGCTCGAGCTCTCGGGCGTCCCGATCGAGGACGGCCTGGAGTTCATCCGCATGGCCGATCCCATGGTCGATCTGTGGGACGTGGTGATCGGGTCGATGTGGGGCACCGGCCGGCTCGACTCGGGACCGTCGCGGTTCTTCGAGCAGGGCTACCAGATGGAGTGGTCCGGCCGCGCCCGGGAGGCGACCGAGAAGCCGATCGTGGTGGTCGGCCGGTTCACCGATCCCGACCGCATGGCGGAACTCGTGCGAGGCGGCACGGTCGACCTGATCGGCGCCGCCCGGCCGTCGATCTCCGACCCGTTCCTGCCCAAGAAGATCGAGGAAGGCCGCTACGACGAGATCCGCGAGTGCATCGGCTGTAACGCCTGCTACTCGCGCTCGATCTGGGGCAGCCACCTGGGCTGCACCCAAAACGCCACCGCCGGAGAGGAGCATCGCCGCGGATGGCATCCCGAGCGGTTCGAGCGCGCCCAAAACGCCGATCGGGCGGCGCTCGTGATCGGCTCGGGGCCGGCCGGCATGGAGTGCGCCATGGTGCTGGGCAAGCGCGGCATGGAGCTGGTGCACGTGGTCGACTCGGGTGATGACATCGGCGGCTCGATGCGGTGGGTCACCCGCCTGCCGGGCCTCGGCGGCTGGGGCCACGTGATCGACTACCGACGGGTGCAACTCGATCGGCTCCAAAACGTCTCGATCGGACTGGACACCACGCTGACCTCCGAAGACGTGCTCGAATACGGCGCCCAGATCGTGATCGTGGCCACCGGATCACACTGGGCCGGCGACGGCCTCAGCGGCGTCACCCGAAAGCCGATTCCCGGCGCGGACTCGAGCCTCCCCCACGTGCTCACACCCGAGCAGGTGATGGTGGAGGGCAAGCGCGCTCCCGGCTCGCGGGTGGCGGTGGTCGACTACGAGGGCTACTTCGCCGGCGCCACGCTCGCCGAGAAGCTGCGAAACGACGGCTACGAGGTCGAGTTCGTGACCAGCCACGACGCCGTCGCACCGTTCTGCGATCAGACGCTGGAAGGACTGCCGGCGCGGCGGCTGCTGCACAAGCTCGGCGTGCGGGCCCACCGGGCCAGCGTGGTGCAGCAGATCACGCCCGAGGGTATCGAGCTGGAAGGCGAGTTCGGGGCACGCTCCGAGCTGGCCGTCGACGGCGTCGTCCTGGTCACCCAGCGGCTCTCCGACGACGCGCTCTACCGCCGCTTGAAGGCCGAGCCCGACGCGCTGACCGAAGCCGGGGTCGAAGCCGTCTACCGGATCGGCGATTGCGTGGCGCCCCGCTTGATCGCCGATGCCATCTTCGACGGCCACCGGCTGGGCCGCGAGATCGACTCTGACGACCCCGAACACGCCCTGCCGTACCTGCGCGAACGGCCGTTGGTGGAGGGATAGCGGTCTCACCTTTTGCGGGATGCGCCGCGGGGCGCCGTGAGCCGATGAATTCCGAAGGCTCCAGGCCCCTCAGCGGAAGGCGCAAACCTGATGATCGATGAGACCGTGCCGGTGACCCCGGTGACCATTCTCTGCATCTCCCGCGTGGCCGACCTGCTCGTGCCGCAACCGAGCGCCCATCGCGGCGTGCGGGTGATGTGCGGCGGGCTGGCGGCGACGCACACCGGCGAGCTGCTGGGCTGGGTGGCGAGCGCCCACGACGCGCACGACCTGGCCTGCTCTGTGTGGCCCGACCGGCGCGACCCGATCGAGTTCCGGCAGGTGTTTGCAGGCCCGGCGATCACCGAGATCGTGTACCGCGGCGGCTACTGGCGCAGAGCCGGCAAGTCGGTCAACGCCCATCTCACCGATCGCTGCGGCCTCGGTGCCAGCCGAGTCGAGACCGAGCACGCAGAACGGGTGTGGCATGAGGTCAGCGCGCTGATCCAGCCGGCGCCCGGGCTGCGCCTCGCCGGCTAGAGCGAGTCGACGAACTCGGTGACCAGCCGGTCGAACTCTGCCGGACGCTCCATGCTGGGCAGGTGAGCGCAGTCCTCGATGACCGCGCCGCGGGCATTGGGCAGCTCGGCGACGAGTTGATCGGTCATGTCCAGGATGTCGGCGCGGTCAAGCGACCCGACGATCACCAGCGCCGGACACTCGATCTCGGACAGGCGCAGGGCGGCGTCGGGTACCAGCGGGTGCTCCTCCAGATCCTCGGGGGCGCCCAGCTGCAACTCGAACGCGCGGCGCTGCATCTCGCGCACGCGGCTGCGGACGTCGGGGTCGACCTCGGAGGGCGTGCGCTGCGGGCCATCGACCCAGAAACTGACGTTCACCGCGGAGGCGGCATCCAGATCGCCGGCATCCAGCGCGGCCTCCTCCAGCTCGCCGTAGGCCTCCACCTCGGGCGACCACTCATGACCCGCGATCGCCGAGCCGACCAGCACCAGGCCCGCGATCCGGTCGGGGAACGCCAGCGCCGCGTCGATCGCCACCGCACCGCCCATGGAGGCGCCCACCAGCACCGTGGAGCCGAACCCGGCAGCGGCCATCAGCTCGGCCACGTCGATGGTGTTCGAGAAATCGTCCTCAGGCAGCGGCGAGTCGCCGAACCCGCGCATGTCGAACCGCAGCGCGCGATACCGCTCGCCGAGCGTCTGCCACTGCGCATCCCACATCCGCGAATCGCAGATGCCGGCGTGGATCAGCGCAAGCTCAGCGCCGTCGCCGGCCGAGATGTCATACCCAAGCACCGGCGCAGACTAGTGAAGTAATTGGTGCCTGGCACCAATTATCCACGCAGGGCGAGGTCGCGTTCGGGGTTGAGGCCCCAGCGATCGGCGGTCTGGCGCAGGTCGTCGGTCAATGCCCAGGCGTCGGGTCGCTCGGCCCCGTCGAAGCTGGGTGAGCCGCCCTTGAGCGCCATCGAGCCGGTGTTGTCGCCGATCTCGGCGATCACGGCCAGCTCCTCGGCGTTGAGCACGCCCGCCGGAGGGCGTCGCCGCCAGGTCGGCCCGCTGGGCCTCGATCGAGCGGGCGGTCGCGCCCAGCTCCTGAATCAGTGTCGGCGCGACCGTGGCCACCGCCGGCTGCGCCAGCGTCCAGGTGCACGCCAGCTGCAGCAGCGTCAGATCGTGGGCCGCGGCGATCGGGCGCAGCCGATCGAGCTTTTGACGGCCGCGGTCAACCCAGCCCGACGGCCGGAAGGCGCGGTGGTCGCGCTCGCCCAGATCGTCCTCGCTATGCAGGTCATCGTGGAACAGGCCGCCGTAGTCCACCACCCGGGCGATCACCTGCACCTGGTGGCGAACGCAGGCCGGCAGCGCCAGGCTGCCCGGCCACGGCTCCAGCGGGTTGAGGATCAACATCGCCCAGTCGATCCGCTCGCCGAATCGCTCCAGACAGTCGATCACGTCCAGGGTGAAACCGTTGGCCGGCCCCGGAGCGACGCCAATCGCCCGGGTCAGCCCGCTCTCGCGCAGCTCCGCCATGGCGTCCCACACCTGCGGCGACGTGTAGCCGATGCGATCCGGGTTGTGCAACATCAGCACGTCGAACTGATCCACCCCGCACCGCACCAGACTGCGCTCGGTGGCCATCTGCAGGTACTCGGCGTACTCGCCGGCGGCCCGCAGCGACGGGTCGGTGAACCGCGGGTATCCCTTGGCTCCGGCACGCTCTCCGTCGTAGAAATCGTGCCCGACCATGCCCACCAGCTGGTAGCTCTCCCGAGGCACGCCCAGAAGCGCGCGGCCGACCATCTCGTCGGCGCCCCCCTGGCCGTAGACGTCGGAGGTGATCACCGTGGTGATGCGCGTCGTCGGGGCGCAGCAGTGCCACCAGCCGGTCATCCTCGACCGGCTCGCCGAAGTGCATGAAGCGGCCTCCGCTCCACGAGCCGAGAGCCGTGTGGCCAAGCCGCACAGTCATTCCCGAACCCTACTCGCTGAGCGTCTCGCCGATCGCCGCCGAGGCGGTAGCTGTTTGTCACACTTTTGTCACAGGTTCGTCGTTGACGAGCGGCACGCGAGCCTGTGGGCTTAACCCTCGCATGGGCAAGGGCGACTAAGAGGGTTATGAGATACGTACAGCGGGAGCGACTGCTACAGGTACACGGGGTGTGTCTGTTCTCGGCATGCCTGGCCGCTGCCGCCGTCGAGGCGTTGGTGTTCGGTGCCCCGTGGCCCCGGTTTGGTTTGGGGCTCATCGGTGGTGTGGTGTTCTCGGTCCTCACCGGCAAGTCTCAGATGCCCGAGGCTGCGGCTCCGCGGGCACGGCCGGCTGCTACGCCACCACCGGTCACGCCGTTGAGCAGGTGGCTTTGGAGGCCCGTCGCCTCCGCCATAGCTGTGGCGGCGTTCCTGCTGGTCGCAGCCAAAGGCTGGGGGCTCGGCGACATGCTTTTCGGGATGTTCGCTGCCAGCGGGTTGTGGTCACTGCTCGCCGCCTACCGGCACCGCGTGTGGACGCGGAAGACCGGCTCGGTCATGTATGCGTGCTCGCAGCGGTCACGTCGGGGCGATCAACTCGTCGTCTACCGACCGGACTGAGTTCAGTCGTCCAGCACGCTCGCGATCGCCGCCGCGGCAGCAAACGTGAGCCTGTCACGCGCGTCGTCGAGCGCCGTCGGATAGGTCGAGAGCTTGACCACGACCGTCTGGGAGGGACCGTCGATCCAGATCTTCTGGCCGTTGATCCCAAGGGCCGAGTAGCGCGGCCGCTCGCCATCGAACACCCACCACTTGTTGCGATAGAACGCTTTCGGAAGCTCGGGGAAGTCGCCCGAAGGCAGGAACGCCTCGCGGCTGTCCGCACCGCCGGCGAGCGTGTCTGAAACCCAATCCTCGGGCACGATCCGCAGGCCGTCGACGCGCCCCTGCTCGAGCCACAGATACCCAAACCGGGCGAGATCGCGAAGGGTGGCACAGAGGCCGCCGTCGGCCATCGCGGTGCCGTGCGCGTCGACGGTGATCTCTGCGTCGAACTCGGCCCCCATCGGCTGCCACACCTCTCGGGCGATCAGCTCGGACAGGCGCGCCCCTCCGGCCCGCTCCACCACCCAGCCCAGCATGCTGGTCAGGATCGAGCGGTAGTCGAACGGCCCGCCGTGAGGCCGATCGTTCTCCAGCCCCGCCATATAGGTGCAGGCATCGTCCGGCAGCGAATCGTCGGTGCGCGGCCGCCACAGGTACACCTGCTCGAACACCCGCACCTCGGCGTCCAGGTCGGCGTAGTCCTCGTTGAACTTGGTACCCGCGCGCATGTCCAGCAGGTGGCGCACGGTGGCGCCCTCCCAGGAGGTGCCCTCGAGCTCGGGAATGACGTCGGTGATATCGCCCTCCGGGTCGAGCTCCCCACGCCCGGCGAGGATCCCGGCGACGGTCGCCACCACCGACTTGGTCACCGACATGATCAGGTGGGTGCGATCCGGAGTGAGCCCGTTGAAGTACCGCTCAGTCACGATCCGACCCCGGTGCAGCACCAAAAACCCGTCGGTGTAGGTGGCATCAAGCATCTGTTCCACGGTGAGGGTCTCGCCGTCGACCGTGAACTCGACCCCGCTCAGGTCACGATGGTCGTGAGGCAGTTCGCGGGCGGTTGCCGCTCGGGCTATGCGCGCGTTCGGCACCAGCTCACGGACGTGCTGGAACCCCCAGCGGTTGAACGGCGGGTCCTGCCAGTTGGCGAGCGTCACCAGCGCATCGCCCACCGGCGGCGTGCCGTCCATCAGCCCAAGCTCGTGTGCCGTCGGCGCGGGGTCAGTGGTGCTCATCGGCCGGGAACCCTACCTTGACGATGTGTCGGACGGCGCACTGAACGCAGCCGTGGGCACAGGTCGCCGCCAAGGCGAGACGATCCACGCCAGCGAGCAGCCGAGCACCGCTATGAGCACCAGGTAGGCGGCGCGATCGCCCGCGACCTGGGCGATCCCGGCGAACACCACCGGCCCTAACAGCATCGACACCGACCAGGCGATGTTGATCAGCGCCGCCACGCCACCGACGGTGATCCCGGCCCGGCGGGCGCCCAGGGCGCCCAGTGGAAACGCGACCGTGAACATGACCGCGGTCAGCGGGGCGCGAGCGAACAGGAAGCCCACCAGAGCGGGGCTGGCCTCGCTCGCCACCGGGATCAGGATCACGATCACCGATGCGGCCAAGGCCCAGGCCGCCACGCGCACCTTCACCGCTCGCTCGGCGGCCCGGGCCGTCACCGCGCTGCACACGATGAACACCGCCGCCGATACGCCGAACGCGGCCCCGATCGCCGACGTCGAGACGCCGTTTGCATGCAGCTGCAGCGGCACCAGCAGGTTGATCACCGCCGACATCAGGCCGGCCGTGGTCATCACCACCAGACTGACCCGCACCAGCCGGTCGCCCGCCGCGCCGGCGAGCATCGCCCCCAGCCGCTCCTCGTGCGCGGTGGCCATGCCCGTCCCGGTCGGTTCCCACCACATCGCCACCGCCAGCACGACGTTGATCAGCCCCAGGGCCACAAACGGGGGCGCCATGCCGAAATGCGTCACCGCCACGCCCGCCACAGCAGGCGCCACCACCGACGCGAACCCGGCCGTGGTCACGGTCAGCGAGAGCGCCTGCGACTCGCGCGCACCCGCGATCTCGCTCAGCCAGCGGATGCCCGAGATCCAGATGATGCCAAAGCCGATCCCGAACAACGCGCGCGCGCCGATCAGCTCGACATAGCTGGAGGCAACCCCCTGCCACACGGCGGCGACAGCGGTGATCGCCGACGCCAGCACCGTCAACCGGCGAGGGCCGACGCGCTCACACACCGCCGCGGCCGGCAGCGACACCAACACGATGGTGAAGCTGGTGGTGGCCAGCAGAACGCCGGACTGGAGCTTCGACAGGTCGTACCGATCAGACAGCTCCGGCACCAGCGGAACGAACCCCTGCCACAGCACCTCGCCGACGAAGATCGCCAGATACACCAGAGCCGCTGCCGCTCGCCGCATGAATCGCAGGATGGCAGCCACGTACGCCGCGCGCGCCGATCACCCCAAAGGCTTTGAGCAAGCGGCCTCGAACGCTACACTCGGCCCTTATGAGACTCCGCTGGCTCGTGATCGGAACGTTTGTGATCGTGCTGCTCGCTGCAGCCGCGGGCACCGCCTGGATGGTGAGAGCTTCCCAGGCCAGCGCGGCCCCCAAACGGCATCATCCCTGGTATCCCGTGGCACACCACTACCGCTACGCGCGGCCGACGCCCAAGAACCCGTTTGGGCACCCCCGCACCGAGTATCCCACCACGCTTCCCGACTCCCACGGATTGCGGGTGTTGCGGCTGCAGCAGCTGCTCGCCCACCACGGCTATCTGCCGGTGCGATTCCACACGGTCGGCACCCAGCCGATGTTCACGCTGGCGCCGCGGCGCGGGATCTTCCGGTGGAAGTTCGATCCGCCGCCGGGGCTGCGTGAGCAGTGGCAGCCGCGGGTATTCGGAACCGTTACCAAGGGCGCGGTGATGTCCTTCGAAGCCGACAACGGCATGCCCACCGATGGTGTCGCCGGCCCGCGGGTGTGGCGCAAGCTGCTTTCGAGCAAGCCCCACCATGCGCCCCGGCCCTACACCTACGTGGTCGTGCGCGAGTCGATCCCCCAGTCGATCACGATCTACCACAAGTCTGATCCGGTGTTCCAAGCCGCCGCCAACACCGGCATCGCCGAGGCGCCCACCCCGACCGGCACCTGGCCGGTGTATCTGCGCTTCACCTCCACCACGATGGCGGGCACGAATCCCGACGGCAGCCACTACAACGATCCCGGCGTGCCGTCGGTCAGCTACTTCAACGGCGGCGACGCGGTGCACGGATTCATCCGGCCGTCGTACGGCTCACCCCAAAGCCTCGGGTGCGTGGAGCTCTCCTACGGCGATGCCGCCCAAGCGTATGAGCTGATGACCTACGGCACGCTCGTGACCGTGACCTCGTCGTGACCCACCCGCTCGATCCCCTCACCAGCGAGGAGATCACCACCACCGTGGCCTGCCTGCGCCGCGACCACGGCGCCGACGACGGCTGGCGTTACGGCACGATCACGCTGCTGGAGCCGCCCAAGGCGACACTCGCGGCATGGGACGGGCGGACACCACCGGCCCGTGAGGCGCTGGTGTCGCTCTGGAACCGGGCCGACGGGGCTGCGTATGAGGCCGTGGTCGACATCGGCGCTGAGCGGGTCACCCGCTTCGAGCACCGTCCCGGGGTGCAGCCCAACTTCACCACCGACGAGTACCACGAGGTGGACGAGATGCTGCGCGCCCACCCCGACGTGATCGCCGCGCTGACCGCCCGCGGGATCGACGACCCCAGCCTGGTGCTATTCGACACCTGGGCGTACGGCGAGGCACTGGTGCCCAAGCAGTATCGCGATCGCCGAGTGGGTTGGACCGACGCCTGGCTGCGCACCGCTGCCGACACCAACCCCTACGCCCACATGGTGTCGGGATTTCACTGCGTGGTTGACACCAACTCGCTGGAACTGCTCGAGATCGACGATTCGGGCCCCGTACCGCAACCGCCGGTGATGGGCGAGTACGCACCCCAGCACGTCCCCGACTTCCGCCAACGCGACGACCTCAAGCCGCTCGAAATCACCCAACCGCAAGGCGCATCCTTCACCCTCGACGGCCGCCTGCTGCAATGGCAGCGCTGGACGCTGCGGATCGGCTTCACCCCTCGCGAAGGCTTGGTGCTGCACCAGGTCGGCTACGAGCAGGACGGCCGCACCCGCCCGATCGCCCATCGCATGTCATTCGCCGAGATGGTGGTGCCCTACCGCGACCCCACACCCGACCACTACCGCCGCACCGCCTTCGACATCGGTGAATGGGGCATGGGCTTCATGACCACCTCGCTGGCACTGGGCTGCGACTGCCTGGGTGAGATCAGCTACCTGGACGCGGTCGTGCACGACTCACACGGAACACCGGTCCCGATCCCCCAGGCGATCTGCATCCACGAAGAGGACAACGCGGTGTTGTGGAAGCATGTCGATCCGATCACCGGCAGCGAGGTGCGGCGGATGCGGCGACTGGTGATCTCGTTCCACGTCACCGTCGCCAACTACGAGTACCTGGTTTACTGGCGCTTCCACGAGGACGGAAACATCGAGTGCGAGGTGCGCGCCACCGGCCTGATGGTGACCACCGGCTACGCCGACCAGGCACCGCCGTACGGCACCGTGGTGGACGACCACACCTACGCACCCTTCCACCAGCACTTCATCGTCGCTCGGCTCGACATGGACGTCGACGGCGCCGCCAACACGGTGTATGAGGTCGACTCGGCCGCGCTGCCGATCGGCCCCGATAACCCGTCCGGCTTGGCCGTGGTGACCAGGGCCACCGCGGTGACGCGCGAGTCTGAGGGTGCGCGGGACTACGACTGGGCAGTGCAGCGCGGCTGGAAGGTCGCCAATCCCAGCGCGCTCAACGCGCACGGCGCCCCGGTGTCGTACAAGCTCGTGCCCACCGCCTCGGTGCCGCCGATGTTGGCACCAGAGACGCCTGTGCGACAACGCGCCCAGGTGATCGGCCACCAGCTGTGGGTGACCGCGCATGCCGACGACGAGCGCTGGCCGTGCGGCGACTACCCCACCCAGAGCCTGAACGACTCCGGTCTGCCAGTCTGGATGGCGGCCGATCGGCCGCTCGAGAACACCGACGTGGTGCTCTGGTACGTGTTTGGGATTCATCACATCACCCGCGTCGAGGACTGGCCGGTGATGCCGGTCGACACCGTCTCGTTCTGGCTCAAGCCGTTCGGGTTCTTCGACCGAAACCCCGCGTTGGACGTGGCTCCCACACCCCATTGCCACACCTGAGGGCGGACGCTTGAGCGACGGCCTGTCGCTGCGCGAACTGATTCGCGACCGCACGGTGGTGCTGCTGCTGAGCGTTGAGATGTTCACCACGCTGGGCTTCGCCGCGACCGCAACCGCCCTGGGCTGGCAGGCGTACTCCAGAGCGCACGACCCACTCGTTTTGGGACTGCTGGGGCTGGCCGAGTTCATCCCCGCCGCGCTGCTCGCGATCCCTGCCGGACACATGGCCGACCGTCACGACCGCCGCCGGGTGGCGGCGCTGGGACTGTCCGTGGTCACGCTCACCTGTGTGGCACTGGCAATAGACGCCGCCGGCGGCGACACCGAGGTATGGCCGCTCTACGTCCTGGCCTTTGTCAGCGGCGTCGGCAATGCCTACGCGGGCCCCGCGGTTGGACCGCTGCTGGCCGCAGGCGTCTCCCAGCGATCACTGGCGCGGGCCGTGGCGGTGCTGATCTCGGTGATGCAGGCCGGGATGATCGCCGGGCCGGCGATCGCCGGCCTCCTGCAAGTGGTCGGCTCGCCCGTCCCCTACGTATTCGCCGGTGTGTGTGCAGCCGTGGCCGTGGTGATGGTGTCACTGGTTCCGGCCGCCATCGGACGGGCCCACGTCGGCGAACACAAAGCCACCTTCTCCGACGCGCTGGCCGGTGCCCGGTTCATCTTTGCCACGCCGGCGCTTTTGGGCGCGATCTCGCTCGATCTGATGGCGGTGCTGTTCGGCGGCGCGACCGCGCTTCTGCCGATCTTCTCGCAGACGATCCTGCACGTGGGCGCGTTCGGTAACGGGCTCTTGCGGGCAGCGCCGGGAATCGGTGCGGTGGTGGTCGGATCGGTGCTGGCCGGCAGACCGCTGCGACGGAGAGTGGGACGAACGCTGCTCGTAGTCGTCGCGCTGTTCGGGCTGTTCACCGTGGTGTTCGGGCTCTCCACCAACTTCGCTCTATCGATGGCGGCGCTGGCCGCGCTGGCCGGCGCCGATGTGATCTCGATGTCGATCCGGGGCACGCTCGTACCCCTGCTCACGCCGCCCGATCTACGTGGCCGGGTGAGCGCGGTGGAACGCGTGTTCATCGGCGCCTCGAACGAGCTGGGGGCGTTCGAATCGGGCGTCGCGGCGGCACTTATCGGGGCCGTACCGGCGGTACTCTTGGGCGGCATCGCGTCGGTTGCGGTGGCGGGCATCTGGGCGTGGAAATTCCCGGCGCTGCGCCGTATCGACCGATTCGAGGATATTCAGGTGGTCGAAGTCGATCAGGGATCGAGCGCGAGCTTCTCGACCACCAGGTAGCGGCCGGCCTCATCCACCACCCGCTCGACGTCGGGCGAGACATGCCCCCGTCGCACCACGAACCGGTCGTCGCGGACGTGGATCTGCTCGTACAAGGCGACCGAGATCTCGATCGGCGAGGTGCAGTCGGGATTGCCACACTCACACACGAACGGGACGTCGTCCCCGGGGTCGGCGCCACCGGCC
Organism: uncultured Actinomycetes bacterium; assembly: GCA_963811675.1. Classification (GTDB taxonomy): domain Bacteria; phylum Actinomycetota; class Thermoleophilia; order Gaiellales; family JAICJC01; genus CAVPTL01. Next base: position 14,373 of record CAWESH010000011.1, read on the forward strand.
TCCTCGAGCTGGGCGCGGCGCTCGTTGTGGGCGCGAAACGCCATCTCGTTCTTGACCAGGCGCTCCTCCCGAAAGCTCTCCGCACCGGGAATGTCTTGTTCACTCATCGCGAGCAGCATCGTACTCTGCCGGCGATTGGGCAGCGCGGCGACCGGCCTCCCGTTCCGCGTTGATCTCGGCCCCGAACAGCAACACCAACGCCGACAGCCTGAGCCAGACCAGCACCACGATCACCGCGGCCAGCGATCCCCACGTCTTGTTGTAGGAGCCGAACCGGTTGGTGAAGTACGCAAACACGTCGGAGAGCACCAGCCAGCCCAAGACCGACGACCACGCCGCCGATCGTGAACACGTGAAAACCCGGGCTGCTCGAGGTTCGGCCCCAGCCGCATCAGCATGGCAAACACCATCAGTAGCGCGACGATCACCACCGGCCACTGGATCACCGTCCAAAGCGTGCTGGGCGATCGCTCGATATCCCAGATGGCTCGCCCGGCAAAGTGCGAGAGCTTCGGCGCCAGCACGAACAGCCCGAACACGATCGCAAACGCCACCAGGGTGCAGCCGACCATGGCCAGCGCGATCAGCCGGCGGCGGATGAAGCCGCGCGTCTCGGACCGCTGGAAGGCGACGTTGAGGCCCCACATCAGCGTCTGCATCGAGCCCGACAGCGACCACACGCCCAGGACGAGGCCGACGAGCAGGATCACGAGCCCGCTCTGGCGCGCGCTGGCGATCTGGGTGAGGCTGTCGGACAAGAGCTTGAATCACCTCTTTGGGCATGACGTCGTCGGCCTCGACGACAGCCATCGGTGAATCGTCTGGGGCTCGGCGAAGGCACCGAATGCGCCCACCACCACCAGCAGCGCCGCCGGGATCGCCAGGAAACTGTTGTAGCCGATCGCCTGGGCCACCTGGCCGACGTTGTCGCTCATCGCCCGCTGTCCAGCGCGGACGATCAGATTGGACGACGCCGTGCGGATAAGGTTGGCCACGCCGTTCTACGGTACCCGGCAGCCCCGGACGGATCCGGCGCTCAGCCGGCGTCCATCTGGGCCAGCGCGGATCGCAGCAGCCGCGAGACGTGCATCTGTGAAATCCCCATCTGCTCGGCGATCTCGTCCTGGGACAGCTCCAGGCCGAACCGCAGCGCCAGAATCGTGCGCGAACGGCGGTCCAGCCGCTCCAGCAACGGCTCCAGCTCGAGCCGAGCCACCGCCGCCTCCAAGGCCTGGTCGAGCCCCGGCGGGTCGAGCGCGGCCGCGTCCACCACCGGCGGGGCCAGCGCCGCGCGCGCCCGCATCCCCTCCACCACCTGCTCCTCGTCCAGCTCGGCCTCGCGGGCGATGTCGGCGACCGTGGGCGGCCGGTGCAGCTCCGCGGTGGCCGAGTCGGCGGCCAGCTCCACCCGGCGGGCGAGCTCTCGCGCCGTCCGCGACACGTGTGTGGGCGCCTGCGCCCGCACCGTCGCCAGCATCTCGCCGGTGATGAACGGCATCGCGTAGCCATGGAACGGCACACCCCGATCGGGGTCGAACGACCGGGCCGCCAGCATCACACCGACCATGCCCGACTGCTCCAGATCCTCGACCGGTACGCGCCCTGCGAAACGACGCGCGACCGCCGCCACCAGTGACTGTGACTGCTCGACGAGCTGTGCGACATCGACGGGCTCCCGACCGTTCGAGTTCCCGTCGGGCGGTGTCACCTCACCGGCCAACTCGAAGCAGCACCTCATTGTCGCGGACATCGACCGAACCCACCAGCGAGTCGATCGCCGACCGACCGCCGCGCAGCCGACTGACGTCAACCCCCTCGATCGTGACGTTCACACTGTGGTCGTCGCCCGCCACGGTGACCGTGCGCGGCGTGTCGTCCGAGGCCGCCCGGGCGACCAGCTCCAGCGCCGTCACCAGCTCGTCGATCGCAACCACGTCCACGCCGGCGCGAGCGCCCATCGCGATCACCAGCGGCTCGGCCAGCGGGGCCACCGCCACGGTGCCGTGGACGCGGAGCGTGATCGTCCTGGCATGTCCGCCCATCCCGGCAGGATAGAGCATCCAAATCCGAGGTTGGCTATCCGACTCCGCTGGGTACTATCTCGTGAAATGCAGATGGTCCGCAGTGGTTTTGAGCTACGCGCAGCGGCAGACGCCGAGAGCGTTCCGCTGGTGCGACACGCGCTGCGGGTCTACCTGGAGCGGTTCGACCTCAGCGATGACCGGATCGCAGAGGTGACGCTGGCGGTCACCGAAGCGTGCAGCAACGTGGTCGTGCACGCCTATCGCGGTGGGCCCGGCGAACTCGAGGTGATCGTCGAGGACGACCCGGTCGAAGGGGTGATCGTGCGCGTGCGCGATCACGGTGGCGGCCTGCAGCCGCGCGCCGACAGCCCCGGCCTGGGGGTGGGACTGCCGGTGATCTACGCCATCGCCGACTCGGTGCAGGTGAGTGCCAACAGCGACGGCGGCGGCACCGACCTGCGCATGCACTTCCGTTAGGACTGCGAGGGATTCGATACGCTCATGCGCACTATGAACTCGAGCATTGATCTTGAGCAGACACCGTCGGGAGTCGCTGTGGTGGTCGTCAAAGGCGAGCACGACCTCGCCACCGCCGACATCCTTCGCGACACGATCTCCGGCGCGATCCAGTCAGCTCGCCGGCGTGGTGGTCGATCTCGACCACGCCGAGTTCATCGACTCCGCCGTGCTGCGCGTGTTGATCGTCGGTCAGCAGCAGGCCGACGACGCCGGCACAGGATTTGCCATCGCGATCACCGATTCGACCGGCCATGCCGTGCGCACGACTGCTGGAGCTGACCGGGCTTGATCGCAAGCTGACGGTCGCCCCGGGGCGCACCGAGGCGCTGGCGGCCGTGGCCGAGGTTGACGGCCTCGCGTCGAGCTGACTGAACGATGTTTTTGGGACAGCCGCGCGGGGAATGGTCTGGAGGTACGCGGCGGATCGGCTCGTTCCGGCATTCGGGCTGATCCGTCGCGTTACTCTTCGGATCGTGGATCGCGATCCCCACGAGCCGAAACCGGCCTCCCGTGAGGCCGACGACGCGGATGCGCCCGAGCCGAGTGACGAGGGCCTGGATGAGCTCGACCTGACCGATGCCGCCTCGTTCCCCGCATCGGATCCGCCCGCCTGGGCCAGCCGCGGCGATTCCTGAACCTGACACGTTCTCAAGATCGCGATTTGCGATCCGATCACCGGGGCAAGCGCTCCGGTTGGCATTTACGGAGCCAGATCGACCGCGGACGGCGATCGGCATCATCGCCGTGCGCGCGCCCGGGCTGTGACCGGACCGGGGATCATTCCCGTGTTGTCGCAGCCCGATGGGGTGGCGGTCTCGAGATCCGGGAGACTCGAGACCGCGACCCCCGGCATTCGTGAATAACGGTGCCAGGCACCGTTATTCACGCCTGAATAATTGGTGCCTGGCACCAATTATTCAGGCCGCTAGTCCTCGTCGTCGATCCAGGCCACGGGGGCGCAGGAGCGGATCGGCTCCCGCGGTAGGGGCGATCCTTCAAACCGCCAGGCTACCGACTCATGCTCAGAGATCGAGGCGTCCACGACGTCGATGGTGATGGCGTGCAGGACACCGTCGGCCAGCCGATAGTGCGGGTGGACGAGGACTCGGTGAGCGCCGCTGTTGGGATTCTCGACCACGCCCGACACGACCACCCGCCCGTCGTGCCACCGGCAGGAGACGTGGCTGAGCCGCGGCTGATCGACCCGGTGGTGGTGATAGCGCACTGCGGCCTTCGCGCCGGCCACGCACAGCAGCCCGAACCCGCCGAGCGCAGCCGCCCACACGAGCCCCAGCACGAGGCTGCGCAGCGAATCGCCTGCGGCCCGGACAAGAGTCTGAATCACACCACCAAGATACCTCGAATTGCATAGCCTAGCAACCCTGGGCTATGCGGGTGAATAACGGTGCCTGGCACCGTTATTCACCCCAGCCGTTCAGGCGGCGACGGGGCCGAGTTCGTCGCGCAGCGAGTCGAGTGCGGCGCGCAGCAGTCGCGAGACGTGCATCTGGCTGATGCCCAGACGATCGGCGATCTCGGATTGAGTGAGATCCTCGAAGTAGCGCAGCGCCACGATCCGGCGCTCACGCTGCGGCAGCGTCTGCAACAGCCGCACCAGCGTGGCCCGGTCGGCCACGGACTCCAGCGACCGGTCGTCGGTAGCCAGCCACTGCGGCCCTGGCGCCGACCACCGAGCCGTCGTCACTCGCGCCGACGTCCAGCGAGTCGGCGGTGTAGGCGCGCTGAGCCATCACCGCTTCGTCGACCTGCTCCGGAGTCACATCCAGCGCTGCCGCCAGCTCATCGGTGCTGGGGGCGCGACCCAGCTTGTGCGACAGCCGCTCTCTCATCGCCGACGTGCGCCGGCTCAGCTCCTGCAACGACCGCGGCACCCGCACCGCCCAGCCGCGGTCGCGGAACTGGTGCATGATCTCGCCCTCGATGGTGCGGGCCGCAAACGCGCTCAGCGGCACGCCCCGCTCCGGCCGGTAGCGATTGACCGACTGCACCAAGCCCAGATTGCCGGCCTGCACGATGTCATCCAAGGCCAGCCCGCGCCCCACGTAGCGGCGCGCAATCGAGCGCACCAGCGGCGTGTGACGCATGATCAGTTGCTCTCGCATCCGTTCGTCACCCTCGCGGATTCCGTGGACGAGTTCCATGTCTGTCAGAGGAGTTGTGATCGACATGTGCCGTTCCCTCCCGTTTTTTTGAATGCTCTTGACCCTCAACGGAGAGGTGTGCGAGACAGACCGGTCTCAAACATTTAAACCAGTGAGGGCTCCCCTCCCGATAGGAGAGAAGCCCTCGTAGTTCTGTTGCGAAGCCGGTGGTTAGGCGGCGTCGCGGATGCCGTCGATGTCCGGCATCGCGGACAGCTGCGTCAGCGCCTCAGCCTCGAGCTGACGCACCCGCTCGCGGGTGAGACCGACCTCGCGACCGACCGCCTCGAGCATCATCGGCTCCGACCCGGCCAGGCCGTATCGCAGCTCGACGATCTTGCGCTTGCGCGGGGACAGCTGATCCAACGCCCGCCCCAGCGCCTCGGTGCGCAGCGTGGTCGCCACGGCATCGGTGACATCCTCGCTGGTGGTGTCGGCAATCATGTCGCCCAGCTCGGTATCGCCGTCCGCCGAAGCAGGTCGATGCAGCGACGTCGCCTGTGATCGGAAGCTATCGGCGTCACGCACCTCATCCGCCGTCATCTTGGCGTGCTTGGCCACCTCGTCGTCGGTGGCCTCGCGACCCAGGCGAGCCTCCAGCTCTCGGCGAGACCGATCGATCTTGCGCATGCGATCGTGCACATGCACCGGCACGCGGATGGTGCGGCTGTGGTTTGCAACAGCACGCTGCACCGCCTGCCTGATCCACCAGGTCGCGTAGGTCGAGAACTTGAGATCGCGGCGCCAGTCGAACTTCTCGACCGCTCGCACCAGGCCCAGCGTGCCCTCCTGGATCAGGTCCAGAAACGCGACACCGTGACCACGGTACTTCTTGGCGATCGACACGACCAACCTCAGGTTGGCCTCAACCATGCGTCGCTTAGCCAGCTCGTCGCCCTCTTCCACCAGGCGCGCCAGGCGCTGCTCCTCGTCCTTGGTGAGCAACGGCGTGCGGCCGATCTGGGCCAGGTACAGGTCGAGGCTGTCGACCGTCGCACCGGCGATGTAGGCCGGCATCTCGACCGGAGCGTCGACCTCTCGCACGCTCACGACCTCGACCCCAAGCTCTTCCAGCTCGGTTCGCAGCCGCGCCTCATCCTCGGGCGTGAGATCCAGCTCCGCCACAAGATCGGTAAGTTCGGAGGCGTCCAGCTCGCCCTCAGACTGGGCTCGCTCAACGACTTCTCGGATTGGTTCTTGCATCAACATGCTCTTCGTCGCCTCTCTGCTCGCGCGGCGCGACTCTCGGCTCCTGCACCGCGTCGTGGCCTCTTTGTCCCTTTGGCGCCGAACCGAACGATTCACCCGGATTCGACACCAGACCCCTACCAAACACTCTTATAAACGCAGCTCACACGCTGTCTATTCCCGTTAGCGGGCAGTTGTATTCAGGTTGGCCGACTAACTCGGCCATCACTCGATATCGTCGCTGCCCGACCGCCGAAATCGTCCTTGGAGAGCGCGGCAATCTGCTCCACCGCCGGCCCGCCAAGCACCGGTTGGCCCTTGTCGACGAGCGTTACCGGCGTGATTCGCGCCGACACGAAATCTCCCGCGCCGGTCAACTTCACCCGAAGAATACAACTTACGCCCAACTCCCCGCTGGTCTCATAGTTCGAATACCCCGCGAAATTGCCAAGGCTGTAGGCAATCAGGTGGTGGTGGTAGAACTGCATTCCCCGCACCACATGCGGCCCGCTGGCGATCACCAGGTCGGCGCCGGCGTCGATCACGGCATGCGCGAACGCCTCGGGATTGCCACGATCCTCGCCGAAATAGATCTCCTCCTGACCGGTCACATGCTGGTACTGGGTGCCCTCGGCGCCGGCGTGCATGTAGGCGACCACCACGTCCGCCTGCCCGGCGGCCTTTCGGATCAGCTCCTCGGCGGCCGGGATGTCGGTCAGGCTGGCTGTGTCGGAGTACGGCGCGAAGCCGACGAACGCCACCCGGATGCCGTGAGTCCGCACGACGGTGATCTGGCCGGGGAGGCCGGTCTGGGGGATGCCGTGGCGGCGCAACGCGTGCACCGTCTGGGCCTGGCCGACGGGGCCGAAGTCATAGGAATGGTTGTTGGCGAGGTTCATGATCGTGAACCCGGCGTCCTTCAAGGCCCCGGCGAACGCCGGAGGAGCGCGGAACTGGTAACAGTTGGTGGAACTCGAGCCGCACTTCCCGGCGGTGGCGTCGGTGAGCGTGCCCTCGAGGTTTCCGAACACGATCTGCGCGCCCTCGGTCAGCGGGGTGTCGACCGCCGAGAAGTAGGTGGAGGGGCTGGCAGGCAGATCGGGCGTGTTGCCGAGCATCGTGTCCCCCACGGCGGTCATCGTGAATGCGCCCGGGCGGCGTGCGGTGGTCTTCTTGTCGGTGGTCGAACCGGCGGTGGAGCCAGCCGGACGACGTGGACGGCGGATCGGTGCTCTTGGGAGCGTCGGTGGTCGCGCCCGAACCGGCCGTCGAGGACGCCGTCGATCCCCCGGATCCGCGTCCCACCACGACGTAGCCGACGACCGCCAGCGCGGCCACCAGCAGCACCAGCGCAATCCGGCGCCGGCGCTGAATCTGACGTCGACGCTCGGCTCTCCTGGCGCGCCGTGCTGCGTACATCGGATCCTCGGACAAGACCGCACTGTATTGGAGATCCACCGGCCGCGGTACGATGTCGCGCACACCATGGCTGCCCCGGCAGACACTCACGAACGCGTCTCCCACCCGCTCGATCCGCTGACCACGGCCGAACTGGCAGTGGCGGTGGCCGCGATGCGGTCACACCCGGAAGTGACCGAGCGCGTGCGGTTCGTGACGATCGCGCTGGACGAACCGCCCAAGCGATGAGGTCGCGGAGTTTCAGCCCGGCACCGCCATCCACCGCAACGCGACCGCGGTGCTGCTCGATCCCGCCGCCCAGACCACGCTGGAGGCGCGGGTCGACCTGACCGCCGAGCAGGTCACCGAGATCTCGGTGATCCCCGGCGTGCAGGCGGCCATCACGCTCGAGGAGTACACGGAGTGTGAGCGAACCGTGCGGGCCGACCCGGGATTCCGCGAAGCGCTCGCGGCCCGCGGCATCACCGACCCCGAGCTGGTCACCGTGGAGGCCTGGGGCATCGGAGGGTTCGGCGACCCGGCTGACGGCGACCGGCGACTGGTATGGACGCCGACCTGGCTGCGCGACCATCCCCAGGACAACCCCTACGCGCATCCGATCGAGGGCCTCTATGCGATCGTCGATCTGAACACGATGGAGCTCGTGCGGATCGAGGATCACGGCACCACCACGATGCCGCAGGCAAGCGCCGACTACCGGCCCGAGGCGGTTGGTGAACCGCGTACGGATCTGCGCCCGCTGGAGATCGAGCAGCCCCAGGGGCCGAGCTTCACCGTCGACGGCTGGGAGGTGTCGTGGCAGCGCTGGCGGCTGCGAGTCGGGTTCACTCCTCGCGAGGGGCTGGTGCTGCACACGATCGGCTTCGAAGACGGCGACACGGTGCGCCCGATCCTCCACCGAGCGTCATTCTCCGAACTCGTGATCCCCTACGGCGACGCCACCCCCGGCGGCTACCGCAAGAATGCGTTCGACCTCGGCGAGTACGGCGCGGGGCCGCTCACAAACGCGCTGGAGCTGGGCTGCGACTGCGTCGGGCACATCCACTACTTCGACGTGCCGCTGTGCGAATCGACCGGAGAGGTGCGCACGCTGCCAAACGCCGTCTGCATGCACGAGGAGGACGTCGGGATCCTGTGGAAGCACACCGATCCCACCACCGGCCGGGTGGACATGCGGCGCTCGCGGCGACTGGTGATCTCCTCGCTGATCACGGTGGGCAACTACGAGTACGGCTTCTACTGGCACCTCTACCAGGACGGCACGATCGAGGTTGAGGTAAAGCTCACCGGCATCCTGCTGACCTCGGCGGTGGAACCCGGCGTCCAGCCCGACTACGGCCGGCTGGTCTCCCCGGGTGTGGTCGCCTCCCACCACCAGCACTTCTTCAACGTGCGCCTGGACATGTGCGTCGACGGCGCCCGAAACACCGTGGTCGAGGTGCACACCGAGCCGGCGCCGGACGAGATCAATCCGCACGGAAACGCGTTCGTGGCGCGATCGACACCGCTCACAACCGAATCGCAGGCCCAACAGCTGGTCGATCCGTTCTCCGCCCGCAGCTGGAAGATCACCAACCCCGGCTCGACCAACGCCATGGGAGAGCCGGTGGCCTACCGGCTCGTGCCCGGTGAGAACACTGTGCCGTTTGCCCGTGACGACTCGTCGCTGATGCGGCGCGCGGGATTCCTCAAGAGCCACCTGTGGGTGACGCCGTATCGCGCCGACGAGCGGTACCCCGCCGGCGAGTACCCCAATCAGTCGTCGGAGAGCGACGGCCTGCCGCAGTGGACGCTGGCCGACCGCTCGGTCGAGAACGAGGACGTGGTCGTCTGGTACACGTTCTGCAGCCACCACGTGGCCCGGCTCGAGGACTGGCCGATCATGCCGGTGGCCAAGATCGGGTTCATGCTCAAGCCCGACGGATTCTTCGACCGCAACCCCACCCTGGACGCGCCGCTGCCACCGGCGCGCGCCTGCGACCACCACTAGGGCGACGCGACCCCCAGGCCGCGCCGCCCCAAGCGAGCCCTGTTAGGCGTCGTCGCGGAAGTAGGCGTGCACCAGACCGGCCAGCACACCGCCGACCAGCGGGCCGATGATGTAGATCCAGACGTCGCCGAAGTGGGTGGCGACCAGCGCCGGGTCGATCGACCGGGCCGGGTTGAAACTGCCACCGCTGATGCTGCCGACGGTGGTCGCGGCCACGAAGATGAACAGGCCGATGGCAAACGGTGCGAAGACACCCTTCCAGGGTGCCCGCTCGTCGGTGGCGACGGTTGCGATCACCAACACGAACAGGAAGGTGAAGATCGTCTCGAGCACCAGCGCCTTGAAACTGGACACACCGTTGCCCGGAGCGTTGACGGTCGCAGTGATCACCAGGTGGCTGAAGATGATCCGAATCGCCAGCGCAGCCACGAATCCGCCGGCCAGCTGAGCGGCCCAATACGGCAGCACCTCTTCGCGGGGGAAGCGGTTACCGGCGGCCAGCCCGGCCGACACAGCCGGGTTGAAATGTCCGCCCGAGATGTGACCGAAGGCAAAGATCATCAGCCCCAACCCGAACCCGAAACCAAGCGCGATCTCCAAGCGACTGAATCGCCCTGGTCCCTGCGTGACCAACGTCGCGATACCGCAGAAGCCGATGAAAAAGAACCCAAATGTCCCAATGGCCTCTGCCATGAGCCGTTTGGTGAGTTCGGGTTGCATAAAACCTCCGATGAGATGGCGAAGAAATGACTGACGGAAACGTACCGCACCGGCCTGTCTGACAAAAGCCCTGACCGCACGCCGAACCGGTACGATCGGCCGATGGTAGAGGAGGAATCCACCCTCGACGACCTGCCGGCGCATGCGGTGGCAGGGAGCCTCGCCGACACCCTGCAAGGCGCCCGGGCGTGGCCGGAGCGGGTTACCCGCGAATGGGCGGTCGGCGGGTCAACCGGCGCCGGGGTGAAGGTGTGTGTGGTCGACAGCGGCATCGAGCACGGCCACCCGATGGTGGGCGAGGTATCTCGGTCGGTGACGGTCACGGTCGGTGACGACGAGCAGGTGGTGGTGGCCGATGACGACGACGGTGATGTGTGCGGCCACGGCAGCGCCTGCGCCGGGATCATCCGATCGATCGCTCCCGACTGCGAACTGATCAGTGTGCGCGTGCTGGGTGAAGGCTTCGTCGGCAGCGGCCCGGTGCTGGTGGCGGGCCTGCGGTGGGCCATCGAGCAGGGCTTCCAGGTGATCAACATGAGCCTTTCGACCACCAAGCGCCGGTTCGTGGGCGAGCTTCACGAACTGGCCGACCTGGCCTACTTCCGGCGATCGATCATCGTGGCCTCGGCACACAACATGCCGGTGAACAGCTACCCCTGGCGGTTCTCGTCGGTGGTGTCGGTGGCGTCGCACGATCACGACGACCCGATGGTCTGGTATCGCAACCCCACACCGCCGGTGGAGTTCTACGCCCGCGGGGTGGACGTCGACGTGGCCTGGATGGACGGCGCCACGCTGCGCTCGACCGGCAACAGCTTCGCCACGCCGCACATCTCCGGTGTGTGTGCCCTGATCCTCGCCAAACACCCCGATCTGACTCCCCCTGAGGTAGAAGACGGTGCTCGGGCCTGATCGCCGACAACGCTCAGGACGCAGCGTGAGCGAGCGTTCCGACCTGCAGGCTGCGATCGCCGCCGGCGCGCTCGCCGGAGACGAGACCCACCGGGCGCTCTTGAGCTCGATCGTGCAGGTCGCCCGCGCCATCTTCCATGCCCGCGCCGCCAGCGTGCTGCTGCTGGACGAGTCGACCGACGAGCTGGTATTCGAAGCCGTCACCGGCGAGGGTGAGAACACCCTGGTGGGCAAGCGGTTTCCGTCCAGCACGGGGATCGCGGGCTGGGTGCTGGTCACCCGCCAGCCGCTGGTGCTCGACGACGTCACCCAGGACAAACGCTTCTCCGACCGCTTTGCGAATGACACCGGCTACGTCCCCAAGGGGATCATGGCGGTGCCGCTGCTCTACGGCGAGCGCTGCCTGGGAGTGTTGGAGGTGCTCGACCGACCGCAGGACTCGAAGTTCTCGCTGCGGGAGTCCGAACTCCTGGCGCTCTTCGGCCACCAGGCGGCGATCGCTTTGGAGCTGATGATGCGCTCGCGGGCGGCCGCGAGCGTGCTCGACCGAGGCGACCAGCGGATGCAGCTGGTGGCCAGCATCGCGGCGTCGGTCACCGCCGGCGACGAGGACGGCGACCAGCTCGCCACCCGGTTTCTGTCATCGCTGGATGCGCTGCTGAAGCGGGCTCGACCAGACGACGACGATTCCGGCCCCGAACGCATGATCTGAGCTCGCCGGGCTAGCCGAGCATCGTCGGCTCGCCCGCCGACACCGCGTCGACCGCGTTGTACTCCGCTCCGGGCGGAGGGGGTACCGGGCCGTCCAGCAACGGATCCTCGGTTGCCTGCATCCAGATCTCGAGGCGCCGGCGAAGATCGTCCAGCACCGGCTCCAGCGAGGCATCTCCGATGCGGTTGACCGCCTCGTTGGGATCCACCATCAGGTCGTACAGCTGCTCCTCGTCGAGCAGGTTCTGCGGCCAGCCGGCCTCGACCCACACGTCCTTTGACGGGCTGTCGTCCACGTTGGCGAGCACCGGCTTGTCGCTGGGATCGAAGCGACGCACGTACTTGTGGCGAGTGGTGCGGACACACCGCTGCGGTTCGTAGGCGGCGTGATACGTGCCCTCCGCGAAGATCGCCTCGCGAATCTGATCGGCCTCGCCGCGCGACAACCGGCATCAGCGACATCCCCTGCAGCCACGGCGGCCGGTCGATCTCGAGCAGCTCGCACAGCGTCGGGAAGATGTCGATGTGCGACACCATCGCGTCGGATCGCCTTGCCACCCAGGAAGCCGCCGGGGCCGCGCATGATCAGCATCACGCCGATGCCCCGATCGGTCATCGTCGCCTTCGCGCCGGGGAAGGCGATGCCGTGGTCGGTGGTGCAGATCACCAGCGTGTTGCCGCCGTGCCCGTACCGGTCGCAGCGCGTCCAGCACCGCTCCCACGCCACGGTCGAGCGACCGGGCACTGGCGACGAAGGAGGCCATGTCGCGGCGCGTCTCGGGCATGTCGGGCAGGTGCGCGGGCGGGCGGATGTAGTTCTCGTCGCCCTTGAGCGGTTCGAAGAACTCCCGATGCGTCTCGAAGAACCCGATCGACATGAAGAACGGCTCGGCCGGCGCGTCGCGCAGCAGGTCGATCGCGACCGGCGCGACGTCGTCGACCCGGCTGGTATCGATCTTGATCGACATTGTCGTAGCCGATCTCGTCCGGCCGCTTGGAGATGTGCTGCTCGCCGACCAGCGTCGAGTGGTAGCCGGCGTCGCGCAGCGTGTGCACCATGTGGTGGCTGTAGTCGTTCAGCGACCAGCCGCGGTGGGCCAGGCCGAGCATGCCGTTGGAGTGGGCGTACTGGCCGGTGAGCAGGCAGGCGCGACTGGCCGAGCAGGTCGAGGCGGCGCAGAAGGCCTTGCGAAAGAGCATGCCTTCCTGGGCCAGCCCCTGGATGCGCGGCGTCGGAATCGCGTGGCCGTACGGCTGCACGTAGCGGCCGGTGTCATGCGAATGCAGGTAGAGGATGTTTGGGCGGTTCAAGTCAGATCGCGTCGAGCGACGATGCCATGCTACGCGCTTCGCTCGGACCCCACCTCGTTGCGGTAGCGCTCGATCCACTCCTGGTTGAGCGCATCGGCCTGGCGCGTCATCCGGCGCTGCGCGAACATCGGCTCGGTTCCGGGTTCGACTCCAAGCGCACGCACGATGTCGACAGCCGTCTGCTCATAGCGCTTGGCCAGATGCTCGTACACGACCACGTGCGGGGCGACCCCGCTGGCCGCGAAGAACTGCATCCATTCACGGTCGTGGTGCTCGAGCTGTTTGACCAGATGATCGATGGCGGAGAAGTTGTACTGCAGGTCATGGGTGATCAGCGCGCCGTCGCCCTCGTCACGCTTCCATGTCCAGTTCTGGATCGCCTTCCACAGCGATACCGCCTGGCTGACCTTGTCCTGGCGGGTGACGAACACCCACAGCGTGAGGTTGGGAAAGGTCTGCTCGCACACCTGCCGGGTGGACTGGACGGCGTTGTTGTTCATGTCGCGGAGGCTGTCCACAAAGCCGTTGAAGTACCCCCACATGACCTTGGCGCCGAACACCCCGTTGGGCGTGGTCGCCCGCGCGATCGTCCAGTCGATGTACTCGCGGTAGGTGCCGTAGCGACGGGGATCGAACAGGCTCACCTCGTCGTCGACCCGAGTGTAGGCACCGAGGATCTCGTCGACCTCGGGCGTGTCGGTCTCCTCGAAGTACTCCAGCGGGCGCCGCGGCATTCCGGTCTTGCGGCGATGCTGGTAGTACTCCTCAGGGTTGCCGGCAACGCCAGTGTTCGTGAGCGCCTCACACAGCAGCGTGCTGCCGCTGCGGGGCGTCGAACAGATCAGGTACGAGAGCGTCGGCGTCGTCATGTGCTCTACCCAAGGTAGCACAAACCTCAGTATGCCGGTAGGGATGGTTGTGTTTACGCTATGGCGGGCGTCAATGCATCAGCTGAGGATCGAACTTGTCGACCTCGACGATCTCGTCCACCGGCACGTTGGCCCGCTCAGCAGCGACCATGATCTCCTCCGGAGAGGGCGCCTCGTACAGGCAGTACGACCGGCGGCGATCGGCGCTCAGGAACGAAAACAGCCAACGCACGCCCTCGTCGGCGTTCACGTCTTCGATCAGCCTCACGTCCTCGGCGTCAAGGTCGAGCTGCTCAGCAAAGCTGCGTTCGATCAGATAGAGCGGCATCGCACTTGCATCCTACTCCCGCCGCCGCGCCGGCGCGAGGCCGTGTTGATGCGCGTAGGCACCGGCCTCGGTGCGGTTAGCACAACCGGTCTTGCGCAGGATGCTGCGGACATGGTTGGCCACCGTGTGCTGGCTGATCACCATCGCGATCCCGATCTCGCGGTTGGACAGTCCCTGGGCCACCTGTCCCAGTATCTGCACCTCCCGCGGCGAGAGATCATCGGGCAGCGACGAGGCTGCGGTCGGGGCGCCCGCCGCGGCGATCCGCGCGATCAGTGTGGGCATCCCCACCTGTGAAGCAAGTTTCGATGCCGTACGCAGCAACTCATGCGCCCGCGCGCGGTCATCCGGCAACAGCAACCGCCCGTAGGCGTAGGCGGTGTGGGCCAGCCAGGTGCGGGCGTTCATGCGCGAGTTGACCTCCATCGCCACTTCGAAGTGCCCGCGGGCGGCGTCTGAGTCCCCCGCCGTGGCCGCCGCCATGCCCAGGTAGCGATCGACCGATCCGTAGCAGACGACCCCGTGGCCGACAGCAACGATGCCGCCGGCGTAGGTCGCCAGCGCTGAGTAGAGTTCCGCGGCCATACGGGCATCCCCAACCGCGTAGCTGGCGTCTGTGAGGTAGGTCAGCGAGGCCAGCCACAGCGCAGGGCGAAGCTCGTCCAGACCGCGCAGGCGGATCTCCTCGGCTTCGGCCCTGGCGTCGTCCCACATGCCCAACTCGGCCAAAAGCGCCGCCAGCCCCGGCCCCCACGCCCCGCCCTCGCGATCACCGCTGGAAAGGATCCGCACCACCGGGGCCAGCTCTGCCAACCGGCCCTGCTCGCGCCGGATACTGAACATCTGCACGCCGTACGGCCCGGTCGAATCGCGCCCGGTGAGCAGGTTGCCCCACTCGAACGAACGCCCGGCCGCGGCCTCGGCCTCCCCCAGCCGGCCGTCGCACAGCTCGATGGTGGCCCGGTAGTGCTCGGCCACATGCAGGATGAACGGCTGGCCCATGCGCGCGGCCACCTCGTACACCACCGCCAGCTCGCGCCGGGCGGTCTCGATGTCTCCCTTCGCAATCAGGGCGGCAACCCGCCACTCACGGGCCTCCGCCTGGGTCTCGATGTCGCCCAGTTCGTCTGCCAGACTGAGCGACTCGTCGAGCATCTCGAGGATCTCGTCCAAGCTGCTGGTGCCGCGCGCCCAGTAGGCGCGCATGCTGACCTTGGCCAGCGCGGCGCGGTCGTCCAGCCGCCGGGCCATCGCCACCGCCTGTCCGCGGTAGTCGGCGCTGCGCAGGTGATCGCCGCGAAACGCGTACGCCCGGGCGGTGCCGCTCAACACCATCACCCGCAGGGAGGAGTCGCGCGGGTCGAGCCGCGACGACGCCTCGGTCAACAGGTCAAGCGCCTCAATATCGACCGCGCCCATGCGCCAGCAGGCGTTCTCGAACCCGATCGCCGCATTTGCGAACAGCTCGCCGTCCTCCAACTGCGCGAGCGATCTCGGCCACCTCGAGGTAGGCGTCAAGCGCCCCATTCGACTGCCCGGCGCGGAAGTACGCCTCCCCCAGATCGAACCGGATCTGGGCCTGGCGACGGGGATCGGACACCCCCAGCTGTAACGCCCGCCGCAACGAGTCGGCGGCCTGATCGAAGGCCAACGCCGAGTTGGCCGCGGCCGCCGCCCTGAGGTTGTACTGGATCGCCCGCGCAGTACCGCCGAGGGACGCAGCCTCGGTGAAATGGTGGGCCAGCTCCGCGGGTGAGCCCGACTGCGACCGCTCCAAGGCCTCGGCGGCACGCAGGTGAAGCTCGGCCCGGCGAAGGCCCGAGAGCCGGTCATACAGCGCTCGGCGAACCAGCTCATGGCTGAACCGGTAGCGCAGCGGGCGCTCCGGGACGGTCGAGATCATGCCGTTCTGCTCGGCCAGATCAACCGCAGCCAAGAGCGACGACTCGTCCCCGCCGGCGCCGACGCGGATCAGCGCCAGATCGAAATCAGGCCCGACCACGGCCGCCAGCTGGAGCACCGAGGTGGTCACCGGATCGAGTCGGTCGAGCCGCTGGCTGACGACCTCGCGCACCGCCTCGGGGCTGGCCACCTCGGTCAGCGGTCGGCTGAACCGGGCCGCGCCGTCGACCACCACCAGCGCCCCGCTCTCCACCAGCTCACGCCACAGCTCGATCACCAGGAAGGGGTTGCCCTGGGTCAGCTCGTGCACCTCCCCGGCGACCACCGGCAGCTGGTCGCCCAGCGCACCGCCCCCGGCCCGGGCCACCAGCTCTGAGATCTCGTCAACGGAGAGCCCGCCCAGCCGGATCGGCACGACACCCTCTGACCGGCGCAGTTCGACCAGCGCGGCGGAGAGTTCGCCGGGGATGTCCGCGGCCGTGTCTCGGAAGGTGACGATCAGAAGCAGCCGCGCGGCCGCTGCCGCGCGGGACAGGTGGCGGAGCAGAAACAGGGTGGGGCCGTCGGCCCAGTGGGCATCCTCGAGCACCAGCACCACGGGGCGCCGGGCACCGATATTCACCAGCAGATCGGCGACCGCATGATGCAGCCGCAGCCGCTCGGTATCCTGGTCGGCCGCAACCGGCGGGGGCAGCCCACCGACGCGCTCGGGAAGACTGGGAACCAGCCGGGCCAGCTCCCCTCCGCCGGCCCCAAGATCCTCCCGCAGCTCCTGCGGGTCTGCCGTTCGCACGAACTGCTCGAGGGCCTCGGCGATGGGCTGATACGGCGCGCTGACCACCGAGTCACACGCTCCGTACAGCACCAGCGCACCGTCCTGGGCAGCGACGTTGGCGAACTCCCGTACCAGCCGGCTCTTGCCGGATCCGGCCTCGCCCCCGACCAGCGCGATCCGCCGGCCCTCACCCGCGGCCATCGGCATCAGTGAACGCAGCGCGGCCATCTCCCTCGGACGGCCCACGAACGGGAAGGACGGAGTCAGCCGAAGCTGACCTGGCAGAGCTCCCGGAGCGCTCATAGTCAGATCTGATCATGCCACCAATTCCGGCACATCGTCGAGTTTGGATCAATCCGAGTCATGTGCTTCGGCGTAGACCGACCTACTGTGGATCGAAATCTGTAACGAACGGACGAGGGGGAGAGATGGCAACAGCCACATCACTCAAGGCACGTGCCGAGAGCGAACTGAAAGGGTTCTCCGGGGAGCTGATCGGCCCCGAGGATGCCAACTACGACGAGGCGCGGGCGGTCTACAACGCGATGATCGAGCGCCACCCCGGTTTGATCGCGCGGTGCCACTCGGCGGATGACGTGGCCGCCGTGGTCAACTATGCGCGCGAGCACGACACGATCCTGGCAGTCCGCGGCGGGGGCCACAACGGCGCCGGACTGGGAACGGTCGACGACGGCATCGTGATCGACCTGTCACCGATGAAGAACATCAAGGTGGACGCTGCCGCAAAGACTGTGCGGGTCGAAGGCGGAGCCCTGTGGAAAGAGGTCGACGCGGCCACCAGCGAGGTCGGCATGGCCACTCCCACCGGGGTCATCGGCACCACCGGTGTCGGCGGGCTGACCCTGGGCGGCGGCATCGGCCACCTCAGCCGCTCGTGCGGGCTGAGCATCGACAACGTGCTCGAGGCCGAGATGGTGCTGGCCGACGGTTCGAAAGTGATCGCCAACGACACCGAGAACTCGGATCTCTACTGGGCGATCCGCGGCGGTGGTGGCAACTTCGGCGTGGTGACCGCGTTCACGTTCCGGCTGCATCCTGTCGGAACCGTGGTGGCCGGCCCGACCTTCTGGTCGCTGGAGGAGTCCGAGCAGGTGCTCAAGGCCTACCGCGAGTTCATCCCGGCAGCGCCGCGGGAGCTGAACGGGTTCTTCGCGTTCCTGACGGTACCTCCGGGCCCACCGTTCCCCGAGGAGCTGCACGGCCGGCAGGTGTGCGGGATCGTGTGGCACTACAACGGCAGCCCCGAGGACGCCGCGAAGGCGATGGCGCCCATGCTCGAGGTGGGAACTCCGCTGATGCACGGCGCCGGCGAGGTGCCTCACGCCGCCATGCAAAGCGCGTTCGACGCGCTCTACCCCAAGGGCGATCAGTGGTATTGGCGCGCCGACTTCGTGCGTGAGCTGTCAGACGCAGCCATCGCCGAGCACGTCAAGTGGGGCAACAAGCTGCCCTCCGGACAGTCGACCATGCACATGTACCCGATCGACGGAGCGGTGCACGACGTGTCCGACACCGACACGCCGTTCAGCTACCGCGACGTGCAGTGGGCCGAAGTGATCGTGGGCGTCGACCCCGATCCGGCCAACGCGAAGGCGCTGACAGACTGGACGATCGGCTACTGGGAGGCGACCCACCCGTACTCCGCGGGCGGGGCGTATGTTAACTTCATGATGGACGAGGGCCAGGAGCGGGTGAAGGCGACCTATCGCCACAACTACGACCGGCTGGCACGCATCAAGGCCGCACGTGACCCGGGCAACCTGTTCCGGGTGAATCAGAACATCAAGCCGGCCTGAGCACGACCGAGAGGAGAGGTCATGTCAACCACAACCGAGGGCATCGTCAAGAGCCTGGATTCTCCAGACGAGGTGCGGCCGTTCGCCGCACACGGCTCGATCGCCGTTGTCCAGGTGGGTGACACCACCGTCGGCCGGGGCACGTTCGAGCCGGGCTGGCGCTGGTCGAACGACGTCCAGCCGATTGCCGGCACCGATAGCTGCCAGGCTCACCACACACTGGCGATCATCTCGGGCAGGATGGCAATCGCCCCCAACGGCGGGGCCGAGTACGAGATCGGGCCGGGGGACATCGCCGAGATCCCGCCGGGGCACGATGCCTGGGTGGTTGGCGACCAGGCGTGCGTCGCCATCGATTGGACCGGGGTCGCGCGCTACGCGAAGCCGGCCTGACGAGTCATCGCGCGCTGTGCTCGGGTGGGATCACCTCTCCCACTCGGGCGCGGCGCCGGTGGTCAGGCCGTACACCACGAGTGCGTTCAGGATCACGCCCAGCACCGCCGCCAACGGCGTGGTGAAGATCATGAAAAACCACAGGATCATGGCAGTCGCGGCCAGCATCACACCGATGTAGTTGCCGAGCATCCGGCCGGCGATCGAGAGCATCCCGGCGATGATCTGGAGCGTCCCCCAGATCATGAACACCCAGCCCCAGAAGGTGAGGTTGGAGTACACGATCTGGTGGCTGAAGTACTGCTTGCGCTCGAGCGCGGCGAAGCCGTGGATCAGCTGGAAGCTGCCGGCGACGAACAGCATCACTCCCGCAAACCACACCCACCCGGGCACGATCGCGGCACGGTTCTCCGACGTTGCGCGTTTGTGAGTACCCATCCCAGCTCCTTGGTGGTGAATAATTGGTGCCTGGCACCAATTATTCACCAAGCCGGACGATGGCGTGCATGCGGTCGAGGCCTTCGGGGCGGTGGGTGATCAGCAGTAGCGACCGACCCTCGGTGGCGGCCAGCACGTCGTCGATCAGGCGGGCGGCGGTATCAGAGTCGAGATGGGCGGTCGGCTCGTCCAGCACCAGGATGGGCGCGTCGACGAGCAGCGCCCGGGCGATCGTGAGCCGCTGATGCTGGCCTCCCGAAAGCCACCCGCCCTCCTCGCCCACCATCGTGTCCAGGCCGTCGGGTAGCGACTCCACCCACTCGTCGATGCGCGCCAGCCGAAGCGCCGCGACGATCTCGTCATCGCTCGCCCCGGGGCGGGCCAAGCGCACGTTCTCGCGAATGCTCGTGGCAAACACATGCGAATCCTGGCCGGCCACGGCCAGCGTCCTGCGCACGTCCTCGAGCCGGTAGCGGCGCAGATCCTGGCCGTCCAGCGTGACCGACCCGGCGCGCGGATCGAGGAACCGCAGCAGGAGGTTGACCACCGTGGTCTTGCCGGCACCGCTGGGTCCGACCAGGGCGATCCTGCGGCCCGGATCGAGCCGCAAGCTGAGGTCGTGAATCACCGAGGGCTCGTCGGCGTAGCCGGCGGACACATGGTCGAGCGCCAGCACCGGCCGGGTGGGCGGCGCCGGGATGGCATCCGGTGGGTCGCTGACGCGCGGCTCGCGGTCGGTCAGCTCGAGCACCCGCCGCCCCGCAGCCACGGTCGCCGACAGCTCCCGACCGGCCTGCGGCAGCGCGCCCACGGCCTCGAACGACGCCAGCGCCAGCAGCCCCAGCGTCGCCACCCACACGCCTGACACACCCCCGCGAGCGTGGTCGGAGACGGCCACCGCCAGCACCGCCACGACCGTCAGCCCGGTGATCAGCACCGCCAACCCGTCGGTCGCGCCCGCCACCACACCCTCGCGCCGCGACAGCTGCGCCACCCGGCCGTCGGCGACGCCGAGGCGCGCCAGCGACGGCTGCTCGGCGCCGTGCACCGCCAACTCGGGCGCCGCGCGCAACAGCTCGACCACCTCGGCGCTGAGCGTCCCGCGGGCCTCAGCGGTGGCCCGTGCCCAGCGCCCGGCAGCCGCTCCCAGCAGCGGCACCAAAATCGCCGAACTCAGCAGGCCGACCGCCAGCACCGCGCCCGCGGCGGGAAGCATGACGGCGGCGGCGATCACCGCCGTCGAGCCGGCCGTCAGCGCGATCGCCGGGGGCGCAAGACCGCGCAGGTGGAGATTCTGGAGCGTGTCGACGTCGGCCACCATCCGGCTCAGCAGGTCACCCGACCGGTACGCGCCCAGCTCCGCCGGGGCCAGCGGCTCGATCCGCTGGTAGAAGCGCGTGCGGATGCCGGCCAGCGCGCGGAAGGCCACGTCGTGTGAAGTCAGCCGCTCGAGGTAGCGCGCGATCGGTCTGGCCAGGCCGAAGAACCGCACCAGCACGATCCCCGCCGTCAGCTCCAATACCTCGGGTTGCTGTGCGGCCCGGGCGATCAGCCAGCCCGCGGTGGCCATCAGGCCGATTCCGAAGATCACCGCCAACGCCCCCAGCACAATCGACAACGCCACCCGGCCGCGGGGCGGTGCCGACAGGGCCAGCAAGCGGCGGATGGTGGCGATCATCGGGCCGCCCCCGCCGGAGCGTCGGTGGTCAGCCGGCCGTGCTCGAGCCGCACCACCCGATCGGCCCGGGCGATCACCTCGGGGCGATGTGCGATCACCAGCACCGACCGTGTCCCGGCCATCCGTTCGATCGCCTCGCCGATGGCGACGGCCGTCTCGGAGTCGACGTTGGCGGTGGGCTCGTCCAGCACCACCAGCCGGGCGTCGCGAAGAAACGCCCGGGCCAGCGCGATCCGCTGCCGCTGCCCCGCCGACACCTGCCGCGCACCATCGCCCAGGATCGTGTCGTAGCCCTGGGGCAGCGATTCGATGAAGGCGTCGGCACCAGACTCGATCGCAGCCTCGCGCACCGCCTGCAGGTCGGCGTCGAGGTCGCCCATGCGGATGTTGTCTGCAACCGACTCGCGCAGCAGCGTCGGCCGCTGGGGCACCCAGGCCAGGCCGCGGCGCCAGACTGCCTGATCACACGCGGCCAGATCGAGGCCGCCGACTGTGACTCGACCCTCGGTGGGCGAGACCAGGCCCAGCAGCACGGAGGCCAGCGTGCTCTTGCCGCTGCCTGTTTCGCCCACCAGCACGACCAGCTCCCCCGGGTCGATCTGCAGATCGATGCCCTCGAGCACACCCGCGTCCCGAGTCGGATACCGGTAGCCGACTGCTTCACAGCGGATCGCACCCGCAGGCGGGACGGAAACCTCAGCGGACGCTGCCGGGAGCGGCTCGGAGAGCGGCAGCAATCGTTCGGCCACCTCGAGCCCGTCGGCACTCGTGTGGTAGAGCGTGCCCACCGTTCGCAGCGGCAGGTACAGCTCGGGCGCGAGGATCAGCACCGTCAGCGCGGCCTGGAAACTCAAGCCACCGTCGTCCAGCCGCACCCCCACGGTGACCGCCACCAGAGCGACGCCCAGGGTCGCTGCCAGCTCGAGCACCGCACCCGACAGAAATGCCACCCGGAGCGTGCCCATCGTGGCCCGCCGGTAGCTGTCACCGGCATCGGCGATCGACTCGGCCTGAGCGGCTCCGCGGTTGAATGCGCGCAACGTCGGCAGACCCCGGATCACGTCCAGGAAGTGGCTGGCCAGCAGATCCAGTGCCTGTCGCCGCTGCGACGTGCGCCGGCGTGTGTAGGTGCCGATCAGGATCATGAACAGCGGCACCAGAGGCAGTGTCAGCAGCATGATCGCCGCGGAGGTGGCATCGATGGGGATGATCCACACGATCACCGCCAGGGGCACGACACAGGCCAGTACCAGCTGCGGCAGGAAGCGGCCGAAGTAGGCCTCGAGCGGAACCGCTCCGAAGACGGCTGCGGTGGCCAGCTCGCCGCTGTGGGCGCCGTCCAGGGCGGCCGGCTGGTCGCGCAGTCGCCGGGCCACCAGTCCCATGCGCAGCTGTGACAGCACGCTGGTGGCGGCGAGCCTCCCCGCCACCTCGAACCCCCACGCGAGCAGTCCGCGCAGCGCAAAGCAGACCGCCAGCAGCACCAACGGTGTTCGCAGCGACGTGAGCGTTGCACCGTCGAACGACCGCGCGATCACCTCGGCCAGGAGGGTGGCCTGGGCGAGCACCAACCCCGCCGTGCACACGCCCAGCGCGACATCTGCCATCAACAACGGACGCACCGCCCGGGCGCGATCCAACAAGCGCGGATCGAGAACGCGCATCCGAGTCAGGCTTCGGGAGAAGCCGGAGTCGACACCGGCGCGTCGGTGAGCCGGCGCCGGAAGACGTAATACGTCCAGCCCTGGTAGATCAGGATTACGGGCACCAGAATCACAGCGACCACCGTCATCACCTGCAGCGCATAGTGCGACGAGGAGGCGCTGGTGGTGGTGAGGCTGTACTGGTAGTCGGGGTTGGAGACCATCACCCGGGGAAACAGCGAGGTGAAGATGGTGGCGACCACCAAGATCACACCGACGGCAGTCGCGGCGAATGCCCGCCCGCCCTGTCCGCGGCGAGTGAGTACCGCTCCGATTGCCAGCGCGAGCACGGCCGCGATCGCCACGGCCGCCGCCGGGAAGGCGCTCTTGTGGTTGGAGTCGGTCGAGACGACCACCGTCCAGGCCAGGAACACTGCCACGATCCCAATCACAGGCGGCGCGATCCGATTCGCCAGGTGAACGGCCCGGGCGCGCAGCGCGCCGGTCGTCTTCAGCTCGAGGAAGATGGCTCCGTGGAGTGCAAACAGGGCCAGCGTCGCGATCCCCGCGGCCACGGTGAAGGGGCTGAACAGGTCGGTGAACGTGCCCGCGAAGTTGCCGTCGGAGTCGAGCGGCACTCCCTGTACCAGGTTTGCCAGCGCGATCCCCCAGATCAGCGGCGCGCCCACGCTTCCCACCACGTTCGCCCACAACCACGCACCCCGCCAGCGCGTACCGTCGCCCTTGTGGCGCCACTCGAACGACACCACCCGCACCATCAGCAACACCAGCACCAACAGCAGCGCGACGTAGAAGCCCGAGAACATCGCCGCATACCAGGTCGGGAAGGCGGCGAAGGTCGCCCCTCCGGCCGTCACCAGCCACACCTCGTTGCCGTCCCACACCGGCCCGATGGTGTCCAGCATCGCATCCTTGTCCTCGTCGCTGCGGCCGATCACGGGCAGCAGCATGCCGACGCCGAAGTCGAAGCCTTCGAGCACGAAGTAGCCGGCCCACAGCACCGCAATCAGGCAGAACCAGAAGGTTGGAAGGCTCATCAGTAGCTCATCACCGGCACGGGGGCGGAATCGCTCGACTCGTCACTGGTCTCGGGCGGGTCGAGCCGGGCGTAGCGGCGCATCAGGATGAAGTCGACCACGCCCAGGATGATGTAGAGGGTGACGAAAACGACCAGACTGAGGCCGAGCATGGCCGAACTGACGCTGGGCGAAGATGCGGCGTCGGTCTTCAACAAGTCCCTGCACGATCCAGGGCTGGCGGCCCAGCTCGGTCAGCACCCAGCCGAACAGGGCAGCGATGAACGGGATCGGGATCGTCCACACCGCCACCCGCAGGAACCACCCGGTCGACTCCAGCTTGCGGCGGCGGTAGAGGAACGCCCCGACCACGGCCACCAGCACCACGAACGAGCCGCCGTAGGCCATCCCCCTCATGCTCCAGTAGATGGCACGCACGTCCGGGAGGTAGTTACCCTTGCCGTACTTGGCCACTTCCTGCTTTTGGAGCTGATTCAACCCCACCACCTTGCCGTCGAGCGAGCCGGTGGAGAGGTACGACAGCAACTTCGGCACATCGAGGCTGAAGCTCGGCGTCTGATCGCTCTGGGTGAACCCGCCGATCTGGATCAGCGAGAACGACGCCGGCTGCTGCGGTGTTCCAAAGCGCTTCCGCGGCGGAGATCTTCATCGGCTGGTCGCTGGTGGTGACGATCCCGAAGTTGCTGCCGAACCACAGGTTGAACATGGATATCGGCACCAGCACCACCAGCGCGAGCATCGCCGAGCGACGAAACACCTCGACGTTTCGTTTTTGGCGCAGGTGCCAGCAGGACACCCCGAACACCACCGTCGAGGCCACCGTCAACCCCGCCAGGATCGTGTGGCCGAACGCCCACAACGCAAAGTCGTTGGTCAGCAGCGCCTCGATGCTGGTCAGTTGGGCGTGACCGTCCACCATCTTGTACCCCACCGGATGCTGCATGAACGAGTTGGCAACCAGGATGAAGTACGCCGACAGCCACGTGCCCAGCGCCGCCAGCCAGATGGTGGCGAGGTGGATGCGCTTGGGCAGCTTGTCCCAGCCGAAGATCCACACGCCCAGGAAGGTGGCCTCGAGAAAGAATGCGGCCAGCCCTTCGACCGCCAGGGGTGCACCGAAGACATCGCCCACAAACCGCGAGTACCCCGACCAGTTCATGCCGAACTGGAACTCCTGTACCAAGCCGGTGGCGACGCCGATGGCGAAGTTGATCAGCAGCAGCGTCCCGAAGAACCGGGTCAGCCGCAACCAGTCGTCGTTCCCCGATCGAACCCACTTGGTCTGCATCACCGCCACCAGCGGCGCCAGCCCGAGGGTCAGCGGAACGAAGATGAAGTGATAGAGCGATGTGGTCGCAAACTGCACCCGGGCGAGGTCGACGGTGCTGACGAGAACCGGACTCACCGCGCTACGGCCGGTGGTGATTGTCTGTAGCCTGAATCCATGCTGATCGTGCTGGCGTTCGTGCTGCTGATCTTTCTGCCCACGCCGTGGAACCTGTGGTGCTTCGCCGCAGGGCTGGTACTTGGCATCGGCGAGTTCTTCTTCTGGAACCGAACGGTCAAGCACCGCCGCCCAGTCACCGGAGCCCAGACCCTGATCGGCGCCGAGGGCGTCGCCCTGTCGGTCTGCCGCCCGCACGGCCAGGTGCGGGTCGACGGCGCCATCTGGACGGCCGAGTGCCCGGCCGGTGTGGACGCCGGCGACCCGATCCGAGTCACCGCCCGCACCGACCTGACACTCACCGTCGAACCGTCACAACCTCGCAACAGAACAGACCCGTGAATAAAAGGTGCCTGGCACCTTTTATGCAGACCGTCAGCCGCCAAGGACCGCCGCTTTCTGGGCGGTGAACTCGGCGTCGGTCAGCACTCCCCGGTTGTGCAGATCGGCCAGCCGTTCGAGGTCGTCGTAGCGCCCGGGGGCGGCCGCGGCGGCGGCCGGCGCGGCCGTGGGTGTCCTGGATGCACGCGCGCGAGAGAAGCTCTCGTGGATGCGATGCCCCAGATCGCGCTCGGTGTTGTCGGGAAACTCGCGCACCGAGAGCCGGCGAAGTGCCTCGATCCCCAGCGCTCCCAGAACGATCAGAATGAACGCGGTCAGCGGATCCCTCGCCGCCGGCACCGGTGCCCACACCAGCAACAGCAGCACGATCCCGGCGTAGGTGCCGTAGGCCACGGCCGGGTCGCGCAGGTAGGGGGTGAGGTTCTTGCGTGAAGTGGTGGCACGCCGCCCAGGGCCGGCGAACCAGGTGCCCAGAAGCAGCAGCAGCCCGACGGTGACCACGGTGATGTTGGCCGCGGCCAACCGCTCGGTGGCAACCCACCAGATCGCGTGCGCGGCATCGCGGTTGGCCGGAAGCGTGGTCAGCGAATCGATCAGCGCGTCGCCGACAACTCGCCGGATCAGGATCAGCACCACGCCCGCCGCCAGCACGCCGATGGCGATTGCCCGCAGCGTCTTGCGACGATCTCGAGAGATCACAGCGGCGATCGCGAGCACCGCCAGCGCGGCCAGCGCCAGCGGAATCGACGCCAGCCGCATGAGCTTGACCCCGGTCTGAGCCTGGCTCAGCTGCTTTGACTGGAGCAACGTGATCTTGCCCGCCCCTGGGGGCAGTGAGATCGCACCGTTGGTGCGCGCACTGATCTTGCTCGAAAACTGCGACAGGATGGAGGTGAGGTCGATCGACACCGTCCCGTTACTGGTGTCGAGCCACCCCGAATTATCGAGAATATTCATCAACTGGCCGTGGGCGTGAAGGTTGGCGGCGCGCCACAGCTCCACCGCCCGCGGTCGAGCGAGTCCGGCGGCGATGGCGCGCTGCAGATACGGCTGCAGAGCGGCTGCGATCGGGGCCGACAGTGGCTGCAGCCGCGGCGGAAGCGTCTGGTTCAGCACACCCGGGACGTTGACGTCGGTATACAGCTGGTCGACCAGATACCCGGCCACGGCGTTGCGCACCGCGGGCTGTTCCAAGGCCTTGGTGCTGGTGTCAGACCAGGTGGTCGAGTCCAGCGCCACGCGGTCGACCCAGGTCGCAAAGACCGCCAGGCAGAGCATCAGCGAGCCGAGCGCAACCAGCGCACCGATGCCAAGTTTCCGGCGCTTGCTGTTCCCGGTGGAGACAGCTTTCGGACTCGTACTTGGAGCCGCCTTTTGCGACTGCTCAACTTCGCTCATCGATCCGCCTTTCGCGTGGAGATCCGCCTGGTCATGACCTCACCCGTGTGCCGAGATCGACCAGGCCACGCCCGAAGGCGTCAATCCGGCCCCAACGGCCGGGAATGTCCAAAAGTTCGAGATGTCCGACGCCGCTGGGCAGCGCCGGGTCGACCACCAAGTGATCGCCGAGCGGCTCAAGCCCCAGCATCGTGCGCAGGAACAGCAGCGGCGCGCCGGTCGACCACGCCTGCGGGCTGCAGGCCGTCGGGTACTGCACCGGATAGCCGGTGAGCGTGCGCTCGTACCCGCCGAACGCCTCCGGCAGACGACCGTTGAAGTACTCCGCCGCCTCCAGGATGCCGTTGGCGATCAGCGCCGCCTCCTGCTTGAACCCGTACCGGCGCAAGCCCCAGGCGATGAACGAGTTGTCGAACGGCCACACCGCGCCGACGTGGTAGCCGACCGGGTTGTAGCGCCCCTCGCCCTGAGCCAGGGTGCGCACTCCCCAGCCCGAGAACAGCTTTGGCCCCACCAGGTGAGCGGCCACCGAAGCCGCTTTCGATCGATCAACGATTCCGCTCCAGAGAAGATGGCCGATATTCGAGGTTAGCGCGTCCACCGGCCGTCCCTCGGTGTCCAGCGCCACCGCAAACGCCCCTCGATCGGCGACCCAGAAATCGCGGTTGAAGCGGCGCTTGAGGTCGGCGGCCTGGCGCTCCAGCTGGACCGCGTAGGCCTCGTCCTTCCACACCGTCCGCGCCAACCTGGCTCCGCGCATGCGCGCGTCGTAGGCATAGCCCTGCAGCTCACAGGTCGCCCGGGGGAAGCCGGGCAGCTTGCCGTCGCGATAGGAGATCGAGTCCCAGGAATCCTTCCAACACTGGTTCTCGAGCCCAGTCTGCTCGTTGCGGCGCTGATACCAGACGTAGCCGTTGCCCATCAGGTCGGCGTACTCGTCGATCCAGTTGAGCGCCGCCCGGGCTCCGACCTCGAGCTCTCGCACCAGCCGGCGGTCACCGGTCCAGCGCTCGTACTCGTCCAGCAGCACCACAAACAGCGCGGTGGCGTCGGCATTGCCGTAGTAGGGCGAGTGCGGCCGCTCTTCGAATGCGGTCAGCTCGCCGTAGCGCATCTCGTGCAGGATCCGTCCGGGATCCTCGTCGCGAAAATCGTCGATCCGCGATCCCTGACGAGCAGCCAGCTCGCGCAGGGTGGTGGCCGCCAGCTCCGGCGCGAACGGCAGCGCCTGCAGGCTGGTGAAGATGCTGTCGCGGCCGAACATGGTCATGAACCACGGCAGCCCCGCAGCCGGAAGGCTCGCGCCCCCGGCGCTCAGCGGCGAGAATCGCAGCGCCGCGAGGTCGACCAGGCTACGGCGATAGGTCGCCTTGAGCGAGTCCCAGTCGCATTCGAGCGTGGGCGCCTTGTCCATCCAGCGGGCGAGATCGCGCTCCATGTTGCGCCGCCGGCGGGCGGCTTGGGCGGCGCTGAACGTCCGCTGCCGCCCGTCCCACACCACAGCCGGGACGACGTGAATGTCGGTGCTCCAGCGACCCTTGGGCTCGAGCTTGACGGTGTAGGTGAATCCGGTCTTGTCGATCCGAGCGGGCGAGCCGGGAGAGATCACCGTCTCGCGCTGGAACGTCTCGCGCGCATACGAGAGCACCAGCGTGTCCTTGCGCGCCCGCTGGCTGTAGGCACCCTGCTTGGCCAGCGCGTCCTTGACCTCGAACAGGTCGGCGAAGTCGCTCGAGGCGTCGATCCTGACCTTCAGCCTGACCGGCTTCTCGTCATGGTTGAGGATGGTCAGGTGCTCGTGGAAGCCGTCGGCGACGGCCCGCGTGCGGATCACCGAGAGCTTGGAATCGACGTACACGGTGCCGGTGCCGGGCACCAGGAAGAAGCGCGACTGGAAGTACTGGAGATCGTCGGTGGAAAGCGCGTTCAGGCGCTGGCCGTTGACGGTCAGCACCCACTCCGACAGAAACCTCGTGTCGAAAGAGAAGAGGCCGGTGGTGTCGGTGGAGGAGGCCTCGATATCGCCGCGGCGGTCACTGACCACGAACGTGTTTCCGTCCAGAATCGAGACCAGATCGCTCATTTCGCCGGCTTCCGTGGTGGCCCCGGGAAGACGCGTTGGAATCGCACCAGCAGCTCGGTGGCGCCGGTGACGATCACCGTCCCGCGCAGGATCGCGGCGGTGGCGTTAGCTTGGCCGGTGACGAGTCTGGAGAACATCTCGCGGTCGGTCATGACCACAGCGTCGGCCGCGCCGTCTCCCCTCGAGACCGCAACTGCCCCCTGTCGATGGCCACCCGCCAGTGCTCGGTGCGCTTGCCCGAACGCAGATCGAACCGGAGCTTCCCCTTGACGGCGCCGAGCAACGGCTCGCTGCCGCGCTCGGCCAGCTCCGCAAAGAAGGTGTCGGTGGCGTCGCTCACGCCCCCAGCCTCTCCAGTAGGTGGTCGCCGACGCGCAGAGCGTTGGCCATCGCCGTCAGGGCCGGGTTCACCGCGCTGATGCTGGGCATGAAGCTGGTGTCCACCACGTACAGGTTGTCGAGCTGGTGGGCCTTGCAGTTGGCGTCCAGCGCCGAGTCGGCGGGATCATTGCCGAATCGGCAAGTGCCCGACTGATGGGCGACGCCGGCGATCGGGATCTCGGTCTTGAGATAGGCGGTGCGCGGCACCAGATGATCGGGATGCATGCCCAGGTGGGCGAGCAGCGACTTGAGCTGGTGGTAGAGCCGCGCCTTGGGTTCCTGGTTGGTGGGTGTGTAGCTGAGCCGGACGTTGCCGTTGGAGTCCAGCGTGACCCGGTTCTCGGACCGCGGCAGATCCTCGGTGGAGAGCCAGAAATCGACCGCGTGCTTGGCGATGTCTTCGAGCGAGAAGCGAGGTGCAAGCGCCGTCTCGATCGGCTTCTCGCCGCGGTACATCTGGGCCTGGGATTTGCCCACCATCTGGATGTTGCCCATCGGAAACTCGTAGGCGTCGCTCTTGAAGTAGTAGTCATTCACGCCCAGCGTCTTTTGGAAGACCGTCGGGTTCTCCTCATGGGACATCGCAAGCACCGCCTGGCTCTGGTGAAACATGTAGTTTCGGCCGACCTGGCCAGAGCCGTTGGCGAGCCCGTCGGGATGCGAATCCGAGGCCGACGCCAGCAGCAGCTTGGCGGTATTGGCGGCACCACAGCTGACCACGAACACGTCGGCCGAGAACGTCTGCTCGGCTCCGTCCACCTCGACCACCACCCGTGTGACCGCACTGCCGGGGGCGTCGGTCTCGAGCCGCAACGCCCTGGCGTTTGTCATCAGCGTGACGTTTTGGTGCTCCAGTGCCGGTCGCACCCCGAACACCTCGGCGTCGGCCTTGGCGTGCAGCGGGCAGGGGAAGCCGTCGCAGCGACCGCAGCGCACGCACACGCTGGCCTGCACGTTGACGGCGTCTCTGCGCACTCCGCAGGGCGCGTGGAAGGGGTGATGGCCGGACTTGGCCAGATCGTCCGACAGCTGCTGGATGCGCGGCTCGTGCTCCAGCGCAGGGAACGGGTAGGGCGCGCTCGCCTCCGGGTCGGTGGGGTCCTCGCCACGGTTTCCGTGGACCTCGTACAGCTGCTCGGCCTCGGTGTAGTACGGCTCCATCTGCTCGTAGCTGATCGGCCAGGCGGGCGAGACGCCGTCGTGGTGCTGGATCTCGCCGAAGTCCTCGGCCCGGAAGCGGTAGAGCGCCGCTCCGTACAGCTTGGTGGCGCCGCCGACGAAGTAGTGCACCTGCGGCTGGAAGCCCTTGCCGTCATCGCCGTACCAGGTGTCCGGGGAGACGTAGCGGCCTTCCACGAACACGTCGTGGGTGTCCCAGTTCTCCGGCTCGCGGGCCAGCCAGTCGCCCCGCTCCAGCAGCAGGATGCGCTTGCCGGAGGGCGCCAACCGGCGGGCCAGCGTGCCCCCACCCGCACCGGTGCCGATGATGATCACGTCATAGCGCGCTCACAGCTCCTCCAGCAGCTCGGCCAGGATGATCCGGGCGGCGGCCTCGATCAACGCGAGGTGCGAGAACGCCTGCGGGAAGTTGCCGAGGTGGCGGCCGGTGTCGGCGTCGAACTCCTCCGCATACAACCCCAGCGGAGACCCGATTCGCAGCAGCTTCTCCATCAGATCCTGGGCCTGCTGGCGCTCCCCCACGATCGCCAGCGCAGATACGAGCCAGAACGAGCAGATCAGGAAGGTGCCCTCCTTGCCCGACAGGCCGTCGTCGGTCTCGTCGGTGCGGTAGCGCAGCACAAAGCCGTTCTCGCTCAGCTCCTCGGAGATCGCGATCACCGACTTCTTGAGTCGTTCGTCGTTCGGCGGCAGGAAGCCGAACAGCGCCGCCAGCAGGGTGGAGGCATCCAGCGAGTCGGTGTTGTAGTGCTGGCGCAGCACGCCCCGCTCGCTGAGGCCGTGGGCCAGGATGTCTGCCTTGATCTCCTCGGCGGTCGCAGCCCACTTCTGCTGGTACTCGCGGTGCCCCCGGATGTCGGCCAGCTTGGCCGCCCGGTCGAGCGCCACCCAGCACATCAGCTTGGATGAGACGTAGTGCTGAGGCGCTCCCCGCGCCTCCCAGATGCCCTGGTCGGGCTGCTGCCACACGTTGGTGGCGCATTCGGCCTGGGCTTCCACGATCGGCCACAGCCGCCGCGGCAGCCGCTGGCTGCGGCGGGTGTGCTGCAGGATCGAGTCGAGCACCGACCCAAAGACATCGTTCTGGCGCTGGTCGAAGGCTCCGTTTCCGATCCGCACCGGCCGCGCCCCGGCATAGCCCGAGAGATCGTCGCGGGTCGACTCGGTCAGGTCGCGGCGCCCGTCGATGCCGTACATGATCTGCAGGCTGCCGTCCTCGTTCGGCTCCAGGTCGGCGACGAACTGCATGAACTCGTCGGCCTCCCAGTCGAGGTTGAGGAAGTGCAGCGCCTGCAGCGTGAAGGTGCTGTCGCGCATCCACGAGTAGCGGTAGTCCCAGTTTCGCTCCCCGCCGGGTGTCTCCGGCAGCGACGTGGTGAGAGCGGCCACGGTGGCGCCGGTGGGCATGAAGGTGAGGCCCTTGATCGTCAGCGCCGAGCGCTGGATCGGCTCGCGCCAGCGGTGGTCGGGGAAGCGGCCGCGACCCAGCCACTTGCGCCAGAAACGGGCGGTCACATCCAGCCGCTGCTCGGCGTCGTCAACGTCGCTGGGCGACTCCAGCTGCTCGGCCCAAGACAGCGAGCAGAATGCGCGGTCGCCGGCGGCCAGCACATGCCGGGCGCGCACCCGGGTGCCCTCGATCCCGAGCACCATGTCGGTGGCCAGGCGGATCGTCTGCCCAGCCGCCGGTGGCGTCGGCCATGTGCGCCTGGCCGTCTTCGGCCAGCTGCCAGGTGGCCGGTTCACGCCCGTAGTCAAACGCCGGCTCGCACACCAGCTCGACCTCGACCTCGCCCTCGATGCAGACAACCGTGCGCACCAGCATGTGGTCGGCGTCCTCGTCGGTGGGCGGCCGTGTGTGCGGGGTGACGGTGTCCTCGTGCGTGCGAGGGCCGATGGTCAGCGCCTCCCGTACCCGGATCCAGCCGGTGGGCGTCTTCCAGGTCGTCTCGACCACGTTGGTGCCCGGCTCGTACACCCGCGCCGTGGGCACGTTGATCCCGTAGGGGCCGAACCGAAACGTGCCGGCGCCGCGATCGAGCAGGCTCCCAAACGCGCTGGGAGCATCGAACCGGGGCGCGCACAGCCAGTCGACGGCGCCGTCGGGTGCGATCAGCGCGCCGGTGTGACAGTCGGAGATGAACGCGTAGTCGGCGATCGGCGGAAACGGCGACGGCGCCGCTGCGCTCTGAGGCATGGTGTCGGTCATGCTGGGCTCCAGGGTTCGTGCCAGCGACCGTGACCTTCGACCAGCCGCTCGGCCTCCGCCGGCCCCCACGACCCCTGGGCGTAGGAGTGGATCGGAGAGGGCGAGTCGATCAGCGGCTGCATGATCCTCCAGGTCTCCTCCACACAGTCCTGCCGGGTGAAGCGCTTGGCATCGCCCTCCATGGCGGCGAGCAGCAGCACCTCGTACGGGGTGGGCCCCTCCCCGCCCTCGTCGGCGAACTCCATGTCGAGCGTGATCGGCTCGGGGCCGGAGCGGTCGGCCCGCATCGCGTCCAGCTGGATCCGCACGCCGGTCGAGGGATCGAGCTTGATCACGATCTGGTCGGGCGTGGGCTTGCGCGGCAACGTGGCGAATCCGAGCCTGGGCGGGTTGTGGAACACCAGCCGCACCTCGGTCTGGGTGATCGGCAGATGCTTGCCGGTGCGAATCAAGAAGGGCACACCCGACCATCGCCAATTGTCAATGTCCAGCCGCAGGGCCGCGTAGGTCTCGGTGGTCGACCCCGGGGCCACGCCGGGCGTGTCCAGATACCCGTCGTACTGGCCGCGTACGTAGTGGGCAGGATCGGCCGGCGGGATCGCCCGGAACGCACCCAGCATGGCGTCCTTGAGCATGGCCGACTCGCGCCCCGAGGGCGGCTCCATGGCGGTCGCCGCGACCACCTGCATGATGTGATTGACGACCACGTCGCGCAGCGCCCCCACCGGGTCGTAGAAGTGACCGCGATCCTCCACGCCGAAGCTCTCGGCCATCGTGATCTGCACCGACGAGATCGAGTTTCGGTCCCACGACGGCTGCAGCATGGCGTTGGCGAACCGCAGATACAGGATCTCGTCGAGCCCCATCTTGCCCAGGAAGTGGTCGATCCGGAAAAGCTGGGACTCGTCGATGTACCGGTGCAGCTCGACGGCCAACTCGTGCGCCGAGGCGCTGTCGTGGCCGAACGGCTTCTCCACCACCACCCGGGCGTTCTCGGTAAGTCCCGCGTCGTGGAGTTGTTTGACCACCGGGCCGAACAGAAACGGCGGGATCTCAAGGTAGAACACCGGCTCCTGCGCGTCGCCCATGGCCGCCTTGACCCGCCCGTAGGTGGCGGCATCGGTGAAGTCGCCGCTGACGTACTGGAGGCGAGCGGCAAACCGATCGAACACGGCCTGGTCAATGGTCTGACCGGTGGCCTCGATCACGGTGTGGGCGTGCTCGCGCAGGTGCTCGACCGTCCAGTCATCTGATGCCACGCCGATGATCGGACACGCCAGGAGCCCCCGCGCCTCCAGCCGGTAGAGCGAATGCAGGGTCATCACCCGGGCCAGATCGCCGGTGATCCCGAATATCACGAATGCGTCGGTGCGCTTCATACTTCCCCCCGGGAGAATCGTTCAGTGATGGAAGCTGCTCTCGGCCTCGGTGTGCACCGGGGTGGGTTGGCTCTGCAACCTCGGCAGCACCCGATTGAGGTCGGCCAGCAGCATGTCTGCCAGGTCGTGGGTGAACCCCTGCCGCACCACCACTCGCAGTGCCGCCAGGTCGGTGCGATTGGCGGGGAAGGTGTAGGCGGGGACCTGCCAGCCGCGCTCTCGCAACGCGCCCGAGACGTCGAACACGGTGTAGTTCTCGACGTCGTCGCGCAGCTTGAACGCGAACACCGGCAGCTCGTCGCCGCGAGTCAGCAGCTCGAACGGCCCCAGCTTCTCGATCTCTGCCGAGAGCCGCGTGGCGACGTCCCGCGAGTAGCCGTGCACCGCCTTGTAGCCCTGGAACCCGAGCCGCAGGAAGTTGTAGTACTGCGCCACCACCTGGGCGCCCGGGCGCGAGAAGTTGAGTGCGAAGGTGGGCATGTTGTCGCCCAGGTAGTTGACCCAGAAGATCAGGTCCTCGGGCAGCGCCTTGGAGTCGCGCCACACGATCCAGCCCACTCCCGGGTACACCAGCCCGTACTTGTGCCCCGAGGCGTTGATCGAGGCGACCCGCGGCAGCCGGAAGTCCCACTCCAGATCCTCGTCCAGGAACGGCGCCACGAACGCTCCCGAGGCGCCGTCGGCATGCACCGGGATGTCGAGCCCGGTGCGCTCCTGCAGGTCGTCCAGCGCCTCACAGATCTCCTTGACCGGCTCGTAGGCGCCGTCGAAGGTCGAGCCGAGGATCGCAACCACGCCGATCGTGTTCTCGTCGCACAGCTTCACGGCCTCTTCCGGAGAGAGGGTGAAGCGGTTGCCCTCCATCGGCACCAGCCGCATCTCGACGTCCCAGTAGTTGGCGAACTTCTCCCAGCAGATCTGGACGTTGATGCCCATCACGATGTTGGGCTTGTCGGCCGGCTTGCCTTCGGCCGCCCGCCGCTGCTGCCACAGACGCTTGAGCGCGAGCCCGCCCAGCATCGCGGCCTCACTCGAGCCGGTGGTGGAGCAGCCGGTCGCCTCGTCGGCGTCCGGGGCGTGCCACAGCTTGCTGAGGATGTTCACGCAGCGCATCTCGAACTCCGCGGTCTGCGGGTACTCGTCCTTGTCGATCATGTTCTTGTCGAGGCACTCGGCCATCAGCATCGTTGGCCTGCGGCTCCATCCAGGTGGTCACGAACGTGGCCAGGTTGAGGCGCGCGTTGCCGTCCAGCATCAGCTCGTCGTGAATCAGCTGGTAGGCGACATCAGGAGCGAGTTCGCCCACCGGCATATGGTGGCGGGGGATGCGTGTCGCCCTCGAGTGTGAAGATCGGCCCGGGAGCCAGTTCCTTGGTCGAGACGGACGGGCCCTTGGGGTGTTTCAGCGGCACGGTGACCTCCACGTTCGGGACGAAGAGCGGTTCGGGATGTTGCAACGGTATATCAGCGTCCCGGTTCCCCCGAGCAGCCGAACCGGCATTCACCCGGGTGAGATTTGCGCCAGGTGAACGGCTCGCGAACACCCGGTGAACGTCCGGCTACGCAGCCTGCCCGGTGGGGTGGTCGATGTGGATCAGCTCGGCCGGTGGACGGTCGAGCACGACCGTCGAGACGACCGTCAGGTCGGGCCGTACGTGGATCAGTTCGCCCGAATCCAGCAGGCGCCAGCCGGGATGATCGTCCAGCGGTTCGCTGGCCACCACCACGGCCGGGCGGTCGGCCAGCTCGGAGCGTGCGACATGCAGCGTGTCGCTGGCGTGAGACAGCGGGCGATCGCCGCTCGGCCCTCCGGCCTCGCGCTCCAGCACGTGCAGGCGATGCGTCTCGGGATACCGAAATGCCCACAGCTGATCGGGGTCGGCCATCACGAAGTTGATGGAGTACACCGGGATGTTGTCGGCGATCCAGCCGGTGGCAGAGGCGATGCCTGCGGTGACGTCGCCGTCGTGCTCGCGAATCCGCTTGGTGACCAGGGCGAAGTACCGCTCGGAGTCGGTCTGGCCTTTGACGTTGGCCAGATCCGGGCCGAGCTCGGCCTCCAGCTTGTCGAGCCCGCGGGCGACGCCGTTGTGGGCGAAGATGCGCCCTTCCATCGTGAACGGATGCGTGTTCTCGGGCGTGCGCTCGCCGGTGGTCGCATACCGGATGTGGGAGACGAAGCTGACCGAGCTGAGGTGGCGCGCCTCCCGCGCATAGCGTGCTGTCCTGGAACGCAGCCAGCGGCTCTTTGTCCAGCACCGGCAGCTGATTGGGGTCGTAGTACCCGAGCCCGGTGCCGTCAGGATTTCGATGGCTCTGCGCAACCAGGCTGTCGGGAGCATCCAGAAGCCAGAATCGCGCATGTACCCGGTGGGGTGATGCAATCAGTCCGAACAACCTGCACATTTCGTCACGCTCCTGAGGGTGTGCCGCTAGCAGTCTGGAAGCGGCGAGTAGATGCTACTGTGGCATTTCAGTACGCAATCGGTTACGAGTGAGGGAGGGGTGTATGGCAGAGTTGATCGCAATTGGCTACCCGGATGAGGCAACCGCGCTTCAGGCAATGGCCGAGGTTGAGAATCTGCGAGCAGACTTGATCCTCGAGACGGACGCGGTGGCGGCTATTCAGCGCCATCCGGACGGCAAGTACCAGGTCACAACCAACCACGGCCCGAGCACAGGCGGCGGCGCCACTTGGGGCATGTTCTGGGGGCTCCTGTTCGGCCTGCTGTTCTTCATCCCGGTGTTGGGGATGGCGGTAGGAGCTGGTCTGGGTGCGCTGTTCGGGCACTTGGAGAAGAGCACCATCGACAAGGAGTTCCAGGCGCAGGTGCGCGACATGGTCAAGCCCGGCACATCGGCGCTGTTCCTGGTGATCGAGAAGGCAACGCCCGACAAGGCGGTTGCCGCCATGCAGAAGTTCGGCGGCACCGTGCTGAAGACCTCGCTCTCCGATGAAGACACCAAGAAGCTGCAGGACGCGCTGCACGGCGAGGCCGCAGCCGTCTAATCGGTCGAAACGTACGCCACTGAGGGGAAAGGACGAACACACATGATGAGGCGACGACGCCCGCTCGCGCGGGCAGCATTGGTTGGCGGCGGTGCCTACTACGCCGGCAAGAAACACGCCCAGGGCCAGGCCGAAGACGCCGCGCAAGAGGGCGATCAGGAGGCTCGGCTGGAGGCACTCGAATCCCAGCAGCAGGCTCCCGCCGCGCCCGCTCCGACGGCCGCAGGCGACGACGAGATGGTCACCAAGCTGAACAACCTGAAGGGCCTGCTGGACTCCGGGCGTGCTGACCCAGGCTGAGTTCGACGCGGCGAAGGCAAAGGTGCTCGCGGGCGGCTAGCCCCGGGACAGACGAGGAGAGACGATGGCGCTAGGTCCAGTACAACTGATGGTCGTCGGATTCGACCACGGGAAGTTCACCGGCGAGATCCTGCCGGAACTCGAGCGGCTCGCCGCCGCCGACGTCGTGCGACTGGTCGACCTGATGTTCGTCGACAAGGACGACGACGGGAACATCACGGCGGTCCAGCTGAGCGATCTCACAACCGACGAGGCGATGGAGTGGGGCGCCATCGCCGGTGCGCTGGTCGGATTCGGCGTGGACGGTGAAGAGGGCGCCGAGGCGGGCGCGCTCGCCGGTGCCGAAGCCGGTGCCGACGGCCACATCTTCGATGAGTCCGAGGTGTGGTATCTGGCCGACACGATCCCGGCGGGAACGTCTGCCGCGATCGCGTTGATCGAGCATCGCTGGGCAATCCCCCTGAGGGAGAAGATCCAGGCTGCCGGCGGCATCTCGCTGGCCGACGAATGGGTGCACCCCGCGGATCTGATCGCAGTCGGCATGGCAGCCGCCGACGAGTAAGCCCGGGCTAACCGGTCGGCTCCAGCGGGATTCCCGTTCCGGAGCCGACCGCTTCCCCCCGTAACCTCTCCAGGCATGAACGCGCACCTGGAGGAAGTGATCGAGTCGATGGAGGAGGGCAAAGCGCCCCGCTTCATTCTCGTGTGGTTGCTGCTCTTGGTGCTGCTGTGCCTGCTGATCCTGCTGCCGGAAACCACAGTGGGGCGCTCGGTGCTGACCATCTTCACCGGACTGGTGCTGATGGCGGCGGTGTGGGCGTCTCGGGTGCGCGGCGGGTTCGTGCTGGTCGTCAACAGCATCGTGCTGGTCACGGTACTGATCGCCACACTGGCGCTGATCCTCGGAGACGACTCGTCGACCACTCCGAACGCAATCGTGATGACGGTATTCACGCTGGCGATGCCGATAGCGATCGTGTTCGCCCTGCGCGACGAGCGCACCGTCAACATCCAGACAGTGTTCGGCGCAATCTCGCTGTACTTCATGCTGGGAATGTTCTTCGCGTTTCTGATCACCACCGTGGGGCGATTGGAAACCGGGCCCTACTTCGCCCAGGGAACCGACGGCTCGCTGTCGCAACGGGTGTACTTCAGCTACGTGACTCTGGCCACCCTCGGCTACGGCGATCTCACGCCCGCCAACAGCGTGGGACGACTGCTGTCGGTGCTGGAGACGATCATGGGCAGCCTGTACCTGGTGACCGCCGTCAGCCTGGTCGTTACCCGGCTCGGCCACGAGCGCCAACCCCACCCCAAACGCGGGCTGGGTGAATAACGGTGCCAGGCACCGTTATTCACCCTGAATAATTGGTGCCAGGCACCAATTATTCACGCCGCTAGGGAGCGAGGTGGGCGTGCACGCGCGCCACGCCCAGCTTCAGGCCGGCCGCGAACACGTGGGTGCCGAGCGTCGCATTCAGCGCGTCGGCGGCGGTCTTGGTCAGATATGCCCTGACCCGGGAGACCGTCACCCAATGGCCGGAGGCGCTGACCTTGGCATGCGACAGGTCAAGCCGCAGCAGCGGCACACGCACCGACGGGTCGAGGTTGACAGCGCCCGACAGGTACGCACGCTTGCTGATCGTGATCCGGAACAGCCCCACCGTCAACGACTTGTTGCCCTTGCTGAAGGTGAGCCCGCCGCTGTGGTTGATGACGCCCGCCAGCGTGGTGCCGTTGACATGGCCGCCCTTGATCGGGAAGTTGGCGGCGATCGTGTCCTGGCCGTCCCACCTGGCCGCACCGGCCGTGGCCGGCGCAACCGGCGCAAGCGACACGCCGGCCGAGCTCAGTGCCGGCAGCACAGCGGGATTCACCACCAACCTGGTCGAGCCACCGTTGAAACGAAGTTGCGAGCTGGCCTGCGCTCCGGCCGCCAGCACCATCAGACCGACGGCTGCAACCGCGAAGGCCGTCAACACCCGAGTCTTTGCCATCCTCATGCCGTATCTCCCCCTGTTGGACAGTGACCGGCAAGTGCCGGCCTATCACCCCTTCGAGGGACGCCGGGGAAAGGTTTCAGGTGGCGTAGCGCGCTCGCAAAACGCTGTCTGCCGAGTGCGAGGGATTGCCGTTGTTCTGCTGCAGGCTGATGTCGACCACCTGATATTGGGAGATCAGCGACTGCGGCAGTGAGTAGGTGCTCTTGCCGCCCGGGCCGAGTACGCCCACGGCCAGCATCTTGCCGCTGTGGGGATCGAACAGCCACACCTCGTAGAAGCGGTCGTCCGAGAGCGCCTCGAGGCCGGTCGCGGTGACCAGCATGTTGGTCTTGCCCTGACGCGTTCGCATGACCACCTCGCCGCCGCCGGTGACGCTGGGACTGACCACGTGCAGCGCCGCTCGCGCCTGGCTGGTGGGCGGCTCGGTCAGCCGTGAGCCGGCAAAGAAGGCGCCGCCGATCACCACCGCCGCAGCAGCCACCGCCCCCACCCATCGCCAGGGATGACGGGCGCGGGTCTTGGTCGCAGGCGGGGCGGCGATGGGTGCCTCCACCACCGCGGGCGGCTCAACCGGAACCTCAGTCTCCACCGGGAACAGTTCGGGGGCGTTGCGCATGGCCGAACGCAGCGCGGCCGACGCCGCGACGTTCGCCACCAGGTGGCGGCGGCACTCGTCGCACTCGCGCAGGTGCGCGACCACGGCCTCGGTCTCGATCCGCGAAAGGTCACCGGCGACCAGTGATGCCAGCTCGTCGATCACGTGGTCGTCGCTCATTCGAACCCTCCAGTGCCCATCAGATCGGCCATCCGCTGCATTCCCCGAGCCATGCGCGTCTTGATCGTCCCCAGCGGAGCGCCCACTCGAGTCGCCACCTCGGTCTGGGACAGCCCGCCGAAGTAGGCCAGCACCAGCGCCTCGCGCTGTACCTCGGGAAGCTCGTCCAACGCCTGTCGCACATCAAACGCCCAGGCGAACCGCTCGGCGGTCTGGCGTCCGTCCTCGCCGGACAGCTCGCGCAGCGCGTCGAAGCCCACCACCGCGGTCTTCTGCGTGCGCAGCAGGTCGATCGCCCGGCGGCGCACGATCGCCAGAAGCCACGCCTCCAGCGGGCGGCTGGGGTCATACCGGCTGCGTCCGCGCCAGGCCTCGATCATCACCCGTTGCACCACATCCTCCGCATCGTTTGGCCCAACATATCGGCGTGCATACGCGAGCAGCATCGGGCCGAACCGGCTCTGGCATTCCTCCAGAGCCCGCTCGTCACCGGCCGCGAATCGCTCCCGGATGACGTCG
Organism: uncultured Actinomycetes bacterium; assembly: GCA_963811675.1. Lineage (GTDB taxonomy): Bacteria > Actinomycetota > Thermoleophilia > Gaiellales > JAICJC01 > CAVPTL01. Next base: position 55,252 of record CAWESH010000011.1, read on the forward strand.
TCGTGTTGCGGGGGCACACCTCTACCTTCGGTCAAACCAGGCGATCGGTTGCAGGTGAATAACGGTGCCTGGCACCGTTATTCACTCAAAGGTGGCGTGGATCGGCGGGGGGGTGGTGAGCGTCTGCAGTACGACGCAGTAGCGCTCGGTCTTTCGCTGCAGGGCGTCCAGCTGCTCGTCGGTGGCTGAGGGGGCGTCGATGGCAAATGACACCCGGATGTCGCTGAACCCCACCGGCACCTCACGATTGATGCCGAGCGTACCCTGGAGGTCGAGGTCGCCTTCGACGGTCACCGCGATTCCGTTCACCTCGAGCCCCATGGCCTCGGCCACCATCTGGCAGGTGAGCTGGGCACAGGCCGCCAGCGCTCCCAAAAGGAGATCTCCCGAACAGGCCGCGGTGCCCTCGCCGCCCACGCCGGCGTGGGCCTGAGCCTGGTGGATCGCGCGGCCCAGATCGACCGAGCAAGCGATCGGGCTGTCGCCGCTCACGCCCCGCGCGGTCAGCGTGATCTTGCTGCTGTCGGGAGCCTGCCGATACCCCTGCTTGAGCGGCTCCTGGACGCTTCGCAAATCCATCACGGGATGGTACCGAACGGCTGGGGTCAGCCGTTGAGGCTGTACACGTGCACCCAGTCGATCTGGAGATCGGCGTGGCCGATGAACGATGCCGCCGGCATGTCGCCCGAACTCCCGTTGGAGCCGACGTGGGTCTGCATGATCAGGTGCATCGGCTGGGCGGGGACGTGGCTGGTGATCGTGGCCCACGGCTTGTCATCCATCAGATAGACGATCTTGCCGGGCGTCCACTCGACGCTGGCGGTGTGCCACTGGGTGAAGTCGCCCGTCACCTTGGAGTGAATCTGAGCGTTTGCCGAGCCGTAGTGCAGCGTCCCGGTCTCGACGGTGCGGTCTCCGTACTTGGCGGACTCCTCGGCAAAATCGATCTCCGGAGGCCAGCCCTGCTTGGGCCAGAGTGCGAAGCACATGCCCACGCCCATCGCTTGATCCATCCGGAACCGCACCGACCACTTGCCGTAGGTCTGGTCGAGCGACTTGCCCATGGACAGTCCGGCGGATACCCACTTGCCGCCAAACGCCGAGTCCCGGTAGTTCTGGAGGTTCATGATGCCTTGGCTGACGACCAGGTGAGACGGATCCCACCGGGTCGCTGCGCAGCATCGCGGGACACCGTTGTAGCGCGTCCAGGTGGCGGTGCTGTACCCCGACGTGAACTCGTCGGAGAAGACCGACTTCCAGGTCGGTGCGGTCGTGGTGGCGGTGGTGGTCGCCGCCGAGGCGGAGACCACACCGAGCAGTAACACCGACAGGATCACGAGCGGAAGAAGGCGACGCATTGGTGCACACTTTGTCGGCAGCCAGGCCGCATCCGCAAGCCGCTCGGCATCGAATTTACGCGTGTTTTACCCGGTATTCACATCTCGTTCGCGAGCCTCGGTGGCCTGCTGCTCACGGTCTGCCAGCAGCAGCAGGGTGTATGCGATCGCGGTCAGGAATACCAGCGATTGCTCTGCAGTCATGGCAATTCCACCCAGGTTTTGATCCTCTGTCGCAGAGATCCCCCGCAGCCTCGGAAGGTCGACGTAATAGGGGTAGAACGGGTGTGGGATGAATGTGAAGCCGAGTCCCAGGAAGGACGCCCCCACAAACGCCGCCAAGAGGTAGGGAACCAGTATCGCCGGCGAGCGATCCACCCACCAGCGGGCGCGCACCACCGGGGCCCAGAACATGAACCCGGCGAACATCAGCACCAGGTGCTCGAGATTCAGCCACTGAGGATGGCGCAGCGCGTACTCATACACCGACGCCAGGTGGATGAAGTACCAGGTGCCGAGCCAGAACAGCAGTGCCAAACCGAGATGTGAGGTGAGCCGCATCAGGCGCGGCAGCCGGCGATCGAGCGCCTCCCACATGTCCCGGTTGAGTCCCAGCATCACCAACGGCGGCGCGAGATCGGCCAGCAGCGCGTTCTGCACCAGGTGGGCCAGCACCCAGTAGTGGATCGCAAGCGTCTCCAGCGGCGAGTTGACCGACGCGGCGATCAGCAGCACACCGGACACGAACGACGCGATCCGGATCCCACCCGGCCGATACTGGCGCGCAGCCCGTGCATACACCAGCAGTGCGGCAGCTGCGAGTACAGCAAACAGCGGTTCAAAGGTGAACGAGAGCGGGTCAACCGCGGTGATGATCACCCACCCATCCTGCCAAACCTGCCGCAACCGGGGGCCGTCGGCGTTACGGTTCTGGTCGTCTTCCAATGTTCAGCGTCTACACCTTGACGTGAACCCTGCCGAAGAACCGTAGATGGCCGACACCACCTCCCGACAACAGCGCCGTGCAGCGGAACGCGAGAAGGCCAGACGCCTGCGCGGCCAACCGCAGTCGCCCTCCAGATCCCGGTTGCTGGTGGCGCTCACGATCTCGGGGCTGCTGGTGCTGGTGATCGTCGGGCTGGTGTTGGTGAAGCTGAGTCAGGACTCCCCGAGCAACACGTCGACTCGCGTCTCGGCATCCGTCGCGGCGGTCAAGTCGGTCTCGAGCATCCCCGCCTCCACCTACAACGCGGTCGGATACCAGCCACACGTCACGCTGCCCTCGGCTGTCAAAGGCACTCCACTGACCCGCGGCGGTAAGCCGGTGATGATCTACCTGGGCGCCGAGTACTGCCCGTACTGCGCCGCCCAGAGGTGGGCGATCGTGTCGGCTCTGACGCGGTTCGGCACGTTCAAGCACCTCGGCGCGACCCACTCCTCGAGCCTCGACAGCTTCCCCAGCACACCCACCTTCACCTTCCACGGCTCCACGTTCACGAGCCCCTACCTGGTGCTGAGCGCGGTGGAAACGAACTCCAACAAGGTGGTGAACCGGCAGTACGCACCGCTCGACCGGCCCACCGCGGAGCAGATCAAGGCGTACAACACCTACAACACCACCAACGCGATTCCATTCACCGACATCGCCAATCGATACGTGCTGAGCGGCGCCAGCTATAACCCGGGTGTGCTGACGGGGCTGAGCATGACCCAGATCGCCGCCGCGCTGCACAATCCCAACTCGGATGTGGCCAAGGCGGTGCTGGGATCGGCGAACGGGCTTACCGCCGCCATCTGCAGCCAGACCGGTGGCAAGCCCGCCAACGTGTGCTCGTCGACCGCCGTGACGTCCACCGCCCCACACCTCGGTAAATGAGCCCCCGGCCGGTGCCGCGGGCGCTCGCCCCGCTGACGCTGGCCCTGTGCGCGGCCGGGGCGGCCGTCTCGGGATACCTGACGGTGGTGCACTACACGACCTCGGTGAAACTGGCCTGCTCGGCCACGGGGGTCATCAACTGCGAGAAGGTCACCACCAGTGCGCAGTCGATGGTGGGCGGGATCCCGGTTGCGCTGCTGGGAGTCGTGTTCTTCGTCGTCGCTGCCGCGCTGTGCCTGCCGGCGGCCTGGCGCTCGAACTCACAGGCCGTGCGAGTCGGCCGCCTGGCCTGGATGCTGGGAGGCGCGCTGATGATGATCCACCTGATCTACGCCGAGCTGTTTCAGATCGACGCGATCTGCCTGTGGTGCAGCGCGGTGCACGTGATCCTGGTGGCGCTGTTCATCGCGGTGGTGGTGGGCGAAGCGGTCGTTTCGCAGCCCCAGCCGGCGACCACCACCGACTGAGCACATTCTTCGCGATACTTCAGCTCGATGGTGGAGTTCGTGTTGGATCCCTGGCGAATGGCGCTCGATCTCGAGTGGGTGATCGCGCTTCTGATATTCGCGTTCGACTACGCCGTGGTGACATGGGTACTGGAGCGCCGGGGGCAGCGGGTGCCCGTCTGGAAGCGGCTGAGCTTCGCCGCCGGGCTGACGCTGATCGCGATCGCCCTGCTGTCACCGATCGAGCATCTCGCGCTGACGTCGATGCTCAGCTTCCACCTGCTCCAAAACGTGATCATCGCCGACTGGGCGCCGCCGCTCTTGCTGCTGGGCCTGACACCGGTGATGATCGCCGCGATCGCCCGCCTGCCCGGAGCCCGGTACCTGATCCAGCCACGCGTGGCGATCGCTGTCTGGGTGGCCACCTGGTATGTGATCCACCTGCCGGTTGTCTACGACTATGCGCTCCAGCATCGGGCCGCCCTGGGGCTCGAGCACATCGTGTTCATCGTCTCGGGTGTGATCTTCTGGTGGCCGGACATCGTGCCCGGCGGGCTGACCAATCGCGGGCGGGTGCTGTACCTGTTCGTGGCCATGATCGTGATGATGCCGTTGGATATCTTCATCGCCCTGCACGACCAGCCGCTGTACGACTTCTACCTGCACACCCCGAAGCTCGGCGGGATCAGCGCGCTGGCCGATCAGCGGATCGCCGGTGCCACCACCGCGCTGATGGAGACAGCGGTGCTGTCGGTCGCGATGTTCATCGCCGCCGGCAAACTGGTGGCCGAGTCGCGCCGCGACGGCCGCTCCCCGATCAGGCCGGCGGAATCGACTGGCGAAACCGGAACACCTGTTCAGGGTCATAGCGCTTCTTGACGTCCCGCAGCCGAGCCAGGTTGCCGGCGTAGTAGGCCTGCTGCCAGTCGCTGAGAGTGGGATCGATGTAGTTCTGGTAGGCCTGGCCGGACACGTACGGCCGCAGCCCCGCTCGCAGTCCGTCCAGCCAGCTGTCGGCCGCCGACTTCCCGCCCGAGCTCCAGTAGGCCAGCTCCTGGCACGAGAACAGCTGATCACGGTGGACGAACGCGGTCGCGTCCGCCGCCACCTTGTTGATGGCCGCGCCGTAGGGATCCATGATCACCGCCCCCGATCCGGACTGGCCCTGGCGAGCCTCGATGGCCTTGGCCATGCCGGTGACCGCGGCCGACGGAAACGGCTTGCTGACGTAGTCGGACTTGGCGACGAAGCTGGACACCGGAAGCGTCCGGCAGGCGGCGGCGCTCTCGCTCGGCACAACCCGCCCAGATCAGCTGCAATGACAGGTATGAGCCGGCGCCGGTCTGGATGGTGGCTCCAGAGACGGCCGTGATCGGCGCGACCGCCGCCCGAAACTGGGATTCCGATCCGCCCAGCAGCTGCCCGAACACCCGCACCTGGGGGCCGGCCGAGCCGGTCTCGAGGGCACAGATCAGATACAGGTCGGGGCCGGCGTGAGGCGCCAGCCGCTGCCACGCCTGCACCGCAGCGCCGGCCTGTGACCAGGGGAAGTCGATGAAGCCGTAGGCCGAGTTCGAGACCGGGTGGGTGGACAGCGTGAGCGCCGTGACGACGCCGAAGTTGCCCCCGCCGCCGCCGCGGCAGGCCCAGTACAGATCGGAGTTGGTGGTGGAGTCGGCCACCACCACCTTGCCGTCGGCGGTCGCGATTCTGAGCCCCATGATGTTGTCGCAGGTGGGGCCGAAGGCCCGTGCGCCGAACCCCAGCCCGCCGCCCAGTGACAGTCCCGTGATGCCAACGGTGGGGCACGAGCCGGTGGGCACGGCCAGGCCGCGGCCGGCCAGCTTGGTGATCAGGTCGATCGCCTTCACTCCCGAGCCGACGGTGACGGAGCGCCCGTCCGGTGCGACCGTGATCGAATTGAGCCGGTCGACGTTGCACACCAGCCCGCGGTTGGTCGAGTAGCCGGCGTAGCTATGCCCCCCGGCCCGAGCCGTGAACGGGATCCGGGTGCGCGCGGCGTACTGGACGCAGGTGGCGACATCGCGCTCGCCGTGCACCATCGCGATCGCCTGGGGGTGAACCGACGAGTAGGCGGAGTTTGCGATCGTGGCCGCGCTCGAGTACCCGGCCTCGCCCGGCGTCAGCAGCGGGCCGCGCAGCTTGGCGGCCAGGCCGGAGAGGGTGGTCGGCCCGGTCGTCGCCGGCGGCGCCGGCGGGCTGGTCGTGGTTGTGACCTCGCTGGTCGCACTCGATCCGCTCGAGCTCGAGCCCGAGCAGGACGCCAATCCGGCGGCCAACGGCAAGGCTGCCGCGCGAGTGAGAAATGTGCGGCGATCCATCGGCGGCATCATCCCCCGTCCGGGATCAGGGGGTCACACACTCCGCCGTCGATGCCCGCACGATCAGCTGCGGCTCGGTGGCAAGCTCGACGTCGCGCGGCGGGCCGCCGTTGAGCTGCTCGATGACGAGATCGACCGCGGTCGCCCCCAGTTCCCACAGCGGCATCCGGATCGCGGTCAGGGGCACGTCCAGATACTCGGTGAGGGGGTCGTCGTCGTAGCCGACCACCGACACGTCGTCGGGCACAGCCACCCCCTGCCGCCGAGCGGCCGCGAGCGCACCCACCGCCTGGTTGATGTTGGAGACGAAGATCCCGGTGGGAGGCCTGCGCCCGGCCAGCAGCGTGGACATGGCCTGAGCACCTCCCCGCTCGTCGAAGGCCGCCTCTTCCACCTGCACCTCCGCCCCCGCGGCGGTGGCGGCATCGACGAATCCCTGCATTCGCCGTTTGGCGGTGTCGAGCCGATGCGGACCGGCCACGTGACCCAGCCGGCGATGGCCCAGTTCGAGCAGGTGCCCGGCCACGATCCGACCCGCATCCTCCTCGCGCATCGAGACGTTGCACCCGCTGCCGAGATGCCGACGGTTGACGAACACGCACGGCACCATCTTTTCGGCAAAGCGCTTCAGGATCGGGTTGCCGGGCCGGGCGCTGGCGATCAGCAGGCCGTCGATCCGGCCCTCCGCCACCAGCGATTCGTAGGCCTGCTGGGCGCTGGTGCCGCCGGTGTCCTCGGCCAGCAGCACCACCAAGCCCTTTCGCCCAGGCGTGATCGAAGGCACCCCGGATGATGGTGGAGTACACCGGGTTTCGCAGCGACGGCACCAGCAATCCAAGTGCTCCGGTGCTGGAGGTCTTGAGTCCCCGGGCGATGGCGTTGGGTCGGTAGCGGAGCCGGCGCGCCGTCTCGAGGATGCGCTCTCTCGTCTCGGGGCGGACGGTCAGCGTCTCCGAGCCGTTGAGCACTCTGGAGACAGTTGACAGGTGCACTCCAGCCTCGCGGGCGACATCCTCGAGCCTCGCCGGTTTCTGCCGCGAATCCGCCATGCGCAGAGCTTAGAGGCTCCCACCCGGCCGCCGGGCAAAGCAGATTGGGATAACGTTTGCTTTATGTCCAGCGAACATTTCCTCGTGACCGGCGCCTACGGGTGTATCGGTACGTGGGTTGTGCGCCAGTTGGTTCAGGAAAATGCCACCGTGACCGCGTTCGACCTGGCTTCAGATGGACATCGCTGGGGCCTGGTGATGACGCCCGACGAGGCCCAGAGCGTGGAACGGGTGAGCGCCGATATCTCCGACCTCACCGCCCTGGAGCGGGCGCTCGACGGCGGCGGGGTCACCCATGTGATCCACCTGGCCGCGCTTCAGATCCCGTTCTGCCGGGCCGACCCGCCGCTGGGGGCACGCACCAACGTGCTGGGCACCGTGAACGTGTTCGAGGCCGTCAAGCGCCGGGCCGACCGCATCCACCACGTCGTCTACGCCTCCTCGATCGCGGCCTACGACGCCATCGATGAAGGCGGCGCAACGATCGACAGCGCCGGGCTCCCCGACACTCTGTACGGCGTCTACAAGCGGGCCAATGAGGGCACCGCGCACGTGTACTGGCACGAAAACAAGCTGGCCAGCATCGGCCTGCGGCCACATACCGTGTACGGCCCGGGACGGGATCAGGGCATGACCTCGGAGCCGACCAAGGCGATGCTGGCCGCCGCCGCGGGAGAGCCCCACCGGATCCCGTTCGGAGGTCGCATCCAGCTCCAGTACGCACCCGACGTGGCCGCCGCCTTCGTGGCCGCGGCCCGAGCCGAGTGCGAAGGAGCGACCGTCCACAATCTGGCCGGCAGCGTGGTGCACATGGACGAGGTGGTCAGCACCATCGCCGCGGCCGCGGGCAGCTCGGACGGCGCGATCAGCTACGACGACGTGCGACTGCCGTTCCCCGAGGAGGTCGACGCGACCTCGTTGACCGCCGCCGTCGGAGCGCTCGACGACACGCCGTTCGCCGAGGGTGTGGCCGATACCGTTTCGCGCTTCCGGACGCTGCTGGCGGCCGGCCTCGTCAAGCCGTGACACCCGACCGAGGACGAGCTGCGTCAAGAGGCGACCGAGCTGCTCGCAGCACTGCTTCGGATCGACACCTCCAATCCGCCAGGGGGCGAGACGGCAGCGGCCGAGATGCTTCAGGCATACCTCACCAAAAACGGCGTGAAATGTAGCCTGGAGGCTCGCGACCCGGCCCGTGCGAATCTGATCGGCCGGATCCCCGGCCGCGGCCGAGGCCCGTCGCTGGCGCTGGTGGGACATACCGACGTGGTGCCGGCCGACGACGCCGATACCTGGACGCATCCGCCGTTTTCAGGACACGTCGACGGCCAGGGCTACATCTGGGGCCGCGGCGCTGCCGACATGAAGAACGAGCTCGCCACCCGGGCGGTCGCGATCGCGTGGCTGGCCCGAAACGGCTTTCAGCCCGCGGGCGATCTGGTGCTGATCGCCGAGGCAGACGAGGAGGACGGCGAGGCCCAGGTGGGGATGCCGTGGCTGGTGCGCGAGCGACCCGAGGTGTGCACCGACTACGCGCTCAACGAGGGTGCCGCCGAGCGGCTGGAGCTGGCCGACGGGCGCACCCTGGTGACCATCAACGTGGGTGAGAAGGGGGCGCTGCGGGCCACCGTGACCGCCGTCGGCGAGGCCGGCCCGACGTCCCTGCCGTGGTCGGGCGAAAACGCTGTGCCACTGCTGGCTCGATTGATCGACCGGTTGTCACGCCACTCTCCCAGCCCGCGTTTGCTGCCCCAAACCGACGCCATGCTGACCGCCCTGGTGGGCACCGACGGCGAGTTGACCGAGCGAATCGCACGCGCCGAGGCCCTGCACCCGATGCTGGCCGACCTGATCACGCCGCTCTTCATCACCACCGTCGCGCCCACCCGGCTGCACGGTTCAACCGCACTCAACGTGATGCCCGCCGAGGCGTCGGTCGACTGTGACTGCCGGCCGATCCCCGGCGCCACCATCGACGACCTGCGTGCCGAGCTGGTAACGGTGCTGGGCGACGACATCCCCTACCGGATCGAGTTCTCCGGCGCACCCGAGGGCGGGTCGATATCCCCGCTCGATACGCCGCTGTATGAGGTTTGCCGGGATTGGGTGGCGCGCAACGACCCGCAGGCGGTGCTGATCCCCACGCTCTGTAACGGCTTCACCAACTCGCACTACCTGCGGGCGGCGTTTGGAACCGTGGCCTACGGAATCTGGCCGGTGCGGCACACTCCGACGGCCGTCCTGCACGCTGGCGTGCACGGGCGTGACGAGCGCGTCCACACCGCCGATCTCGGCTACGCGACCCGGTTTCACATCGAGACATGCATTGAGTTCAGCCGCCGCACGGGTGAATAACGGTGCCAGGCACCGTTATTCACCACTCCTATATCCACGTTCGCAAATATTTGCAGAGTTAGATATATTGGCTGGATGAGAACGGCCCTCCCGACCATCAGCTGCTGCACTCCGCTGGCGGGCTCGTCACTGAGTGACGCCGATGCGTTGGAGCTGGAACGGCTGTTTCGGGTGTTGGCCGACCGGCATCGCCTGAAGATCATGAACATCCTGCTCCGCGCCGACGGCAAGGCCGTGTGCGTGTGTGAGTTCACCGATCAGCTGGGACTCGCACAGCCCACGGTCACCTACCACCTCAAACACCTCCGCCAGGCCGGCCTGCTCGAACGCGAGAAACGTGGCACGTTCGCGTACTTCCGGATCACACCCGACGCGATGGAGCGGTTGCACTCCCTGCTGGAGCCGTCCCTGCCGGCGAAGGCCACCGCCGGCTGATGCGGCGCCCGAGCCCCGCGCTCGCACGCAGCGCCGTGGCCGAGGCGATCGGGACATTCGCGCTGGTGTTCGCCGGCTGCGGGGCGATCATGGTCGACGCCACCACCGGAGCGCTCGGCCACATCGGAGTGGCGATCAGCTTCGGACTCGTAATCATGGTGATGATCTACGCGATGGGTCACATCTCCGGCGCGCACTTCAACCCCGCGGTGACATTCGCCTTCGCCGCGACCCGGCACTTCGGCTGGCCGCGGGTGGGTGTGTACTGGACGGCGCAACTCGGGGGTGCACTGGCCGCGGCGGTGCTGCTGCGTCAGTCGCTCGGGAACATCGCCCACATCGGCGCCACGCTGCCCTCCGGCTCCGACGCCCAGGCATTCGCGTGGGAGTCGGTGCTGACGTTCATGCTGGTGCTGGTGATCATGGCGGTGGCCACCGACACCCGCGCGGTGGGTGAGGCGGCCGCGATCGCGATCGGTGGAGCGGTGGGGCTCGATGCAATGTTCGGTGGGCCGATCACGGGCGCCTCGATGAACCCCGCCCGATCGCTCGGCCCCGCGATCGTATCGGGCGACTTCACCTCGATCTGGGTGTACCTGGCCGCGCCGCTGGTCGGCGCCCTAGTTGCCGCCGGGACATATCAATTCCTGCGATCGGACGACGGTTCGTGAGCCACGTGCTGTTCGTCTGCATCCAAAACGCCGGCCGTTCTCAGATCGCCCAGGCGCTGTTTGTCGGTGCCGCCGGTGACCGACACCAGGCGAGATCGGCCGGCAGCCGCCCCGCCGACCGGGTGCACCCCGAGGTGGTCGAGGTGCTGGCGGAGATCGGAATTGATGTCTCCCGGGCGACACCGCGAAAGCTCGACCCAGACGACATGCAATGGGCGGATCTGGTGGTAACGATGGGCTGCGGAGACGAGTGTCCGTTCATCCCCGGCAAGCGCTACCTCGACTGGGAGCTGCCGGACCCCAGCGGACAGCCGCTGCCCGCAGTGCGAGCGATCCGAGACGAGATCCAGCAGCGCGTCGCCGCCCTGCTACACCAGCTCGACGACGGGTGACCACCCACGCTGAGATGAATAATTGGTGCCTGGCACCAATTATTCACGCTTCGCGTCAATCACGACTGGCGCCCTGAGGCGCAGGCCGTTGGGCCAGCCTCAGGCCAAGATGAAGGCGGCCGCGCCTATCAATCCGGCGTCGTCGCCCAGTTGACCGGGCTCGATCCGGCAGCTGCGCACGAACTCGAGGCCCGCGTGCTCTGCGAAGGCAGCGTGCAGCGGTGCCCACAGCGACTCGCCCACGTGCGAGAACCCTCCCACCACCAGCACTGCCGAGAGATCGAGCAGGGCGGCTGCGGAGGCAAACGCCACACCCAATCCACGACCCGCCCGAGCGATCTCGGCGACGGCCACCGGGTCGCCTGCCTCGGCGGCCTTAGCCAGCGCGGCGCCGTCCGCCTCCTGCCCCAATGGTGGCACCCACCCACGCTCCCGGGCACGGGCGATGGTATTCGGCCCAGACGCCACCGCTTCGAGACATCCCCGCCCGCCACAGGCGCATTCCGGCCCATCGGGCTCAACCACCACGTGGCCGATGTGCCCGGCATTGCGGGTAGCGCCGTACTGCACCCGGCCGCCGAGCACCAGTCCGCCCCCGACCCCGGTTGACACCGTCACCGCCATGAAGTTCTGGACGTCCCGCCCCGCTCCCATCCAGCGCTCACCGGCGGCGATCCCGACGGCGTCGTTCTCGACCCTGACATCGGTACCGGAGAATTCCTGGGACAGCCGTTCACGCAGCGGAAACGCTCGCCACGCCGGGATGTTCAGCGGCGAAACCTCACCTCGCGACCACTCCATCGGTCCGGCACAGGCCACCCCCACCCCCGCGACCGCACCCGGCTCGACCCGGGCCTCACTGAGGACGTGGCGGGCGCAGGCCACCAATGCGGCCATCACCACCTCCGGATCATCGGTTGCGGGGACGGGCACGCGGCAGCGGGCGATAGCCGTGCCCGCCTCGTCGACGACGGCGGAGGCCAGCTTCGACCCGCCCACGTCGAGCGCCAGGGCGAGCTGCGAGGTCATGGTCGGTGCAGAACCTACCGCACTGTCACGAAGGCATCGACGTCAATCGTGGGGTGCCCGGCGGTCCCGGCGCACACCAGCTTGATCGTGTGAGTGCCAACGCTCGTCCACGCCCGGGTGAACACCGCCCGCCGCCGGGCGGTGCCGTTGGCGTGCAGGTTGAGCGACTTGACCAGACGGCCGTCGATGTACACCCGGCCGACACCACGGTTGGACGCCCTGCTTGCCACCCACACCACCTCGCGGCCGTTGAACTTGAGCGACGCCGACGCGCCCGCAGTCGAAGTCGTGTGGATCGAGCCCCCGTAGGTTCCCGACACTCGCTGGGTTGACCAGCGACCGGTGTAACGAATCGCTCCGCCGCCATCCTGGAACGCGGTCACCACCGTGGGTGCCCCGGGGACGAACGCCGACACGTTGTCCGAGCAGTCAGTTGCCCGCACCTGGAAACGGTAGGCCTTGCTGCTGGGCGCCACCTGTGGCTTCGTGAACGCGGCGTTGATCCACGGCAGCGAAACCGGCGCATACGCGCCGCCGCCAAAGCTCTTCTGGAGCTGATAGCGGCAGATACCGCTGGCCGCATCGGTGGCCGCGAAGCTGACCCGAGCCGGAATCAGCGACGGTCCCAGGTTCGCTCCCAGCGGAACGATCAGCCTGGGCACAGCGGTGACGGTCGGCGGCGTGGAGTCTGTGACCCCAGTCGAGAACTGCGCGAAATGCGCCTGAGGGAAACTTCCGGGGAACCAGCGGGTGAAGTCACCCCCGGCATACACGCTCTGGCCGTAGGCCTGCAACCCGAACACCCCGTGGATACTGTCGGCCGACGGCTGCCACGACCTGTCGACCTTGCCGGTGGTCTGGTTCAGAGCCACCAGATGCTGAGCGCTGAAGGCGCCGAAGGTGGTGAAGTGGCCGCCCACAAGCAGCGAGCCCTGGTACAACACCACCCGCTCCACGTCACCGTTTCCGGTGTTCGTCCATTTCAGCTTGCCCGCGGGCAGCGAATAGGCGCGCACGTGCCCGCCGCCGCCGGCGTCTCCCTCGAACAGGGTGCTCGAGGTCGCGGCAAATGCCTTGACCGTTCCTCCTGGATGCGACGCCCACGGAAGCAGTCCACCACCGGTGGTGGTAACCGCCACCAGGTGCGCCTGGCGCTGGTTGTTGAAGAGCGTGAAGGCGCCGCCCACGAACAGCTTGTCGCCGGCCGGCGGCACCGAGATCACTCGCACCGCGTTGTTGGCGCGCGGCACCCAGTCAGAGTTGAGCGCGCCGCTGCTCGAGCTGAGCGCAGCCAATCGCTCCCGATCACGGCCGTTGACGTGCCGGAAGTCTCCTCCGATGTACACCTGGCCCGAGAACACCGCCATCCCCCACACCTGGTTATCGACCCGCGCCGACCAGCCGTTGACCACGCCGGTACCAGCACCCACGGTGGCTGCCTGCACTTCGGCCACGCGCTGTCGAGTCTTGCCTCCGATCTGCGTGAACGCCCCACCTACGAAGATCATCGAGGCGTCCTGCGAGGTGGCAAGTGCCCGCACCGTGTTGTTGGCACCCGGGTTCCATGGCAGCAGTGCACCCGTGGTTGCGTCGAACGCCGCCAGCCTGTTTCGGGTCGCGACGTTGCCCCCGGCGTGGTCCATGACCTGGGTGAACTGCCCGCCGATGTACACCACCCCGTTGACCCGCAACACCGACGTCACCCGCCCGTTGGCCTGCCACGTGGGTGAGGGGATGTTGCCGAGGGTCACGGCGAACGTGGAACCGGCGGTCGCAAAGAACACGACCACCGCAACCAAAGAGGTGAGTATGGGACGCACGGGCAGGCAACCGAACACGGGGGGTACTCCTTCATTCGCTGTCGGGTGCAGACTCGACGTCCCCGTTCGGTCCGCAGGATTCATGATGCCGCGATCGTGCAAAACTCGCAACTTGTTACTGCACCGGGCGGCGTGAATGAGGCGTTCCCCCCATTGTCCGCGCCGCCACCGAAGTTGATGATCCGGCCATGCACACCGAGCGGGAGCCACGGAGTGCCCCCAGAGGCCACCGCCCCATACCCCCGACACTGAGCGGGATACTTTAATGTCGCGGCTTGGGGCGTTGTGGCCTTGGGGAAGAAGTAAATTTGGTGAGGCACCATGAACGTGGCCAGCTCCCCGCCAAGCGCCGGGCGTCATACCGCCCGCAGGTCGTCGCTCTTCTGGCGGGTGTTCGCCCTCGATGCCGGCCTGCTGATCCTCGCCGGCCTGGTACTGGCGCTCTCGCCGGTCACCATCTCTGCTCCGATCGAGCAGACCCAGGCCGTGGTGCTCACCATCGGCGTGATTCTGTTCGTGATCGCGAATGGGCTGCTCTTGTGGTTGACGCTGCGGCCGCTGCGCGAGCTGTCGGCACTCATGAACACCGTTGATCTGCGAGAGCCGGGGCGCCGGCTCGAAATCGCAGGCTCGGGTGAGGTGAGTGAGGTGATCAGGACGTTCAACCGGACACTGACCCGGCTCGAAGACGAGCGGCGTGAGTCGTCCACGATCGCGTTTCGGGCGCAGGAGGCCGAGCGCCGCCGGATCGCACGCGATCTGCACGACGAGATCGGCCAGAACCTCACGGGCATGCTGCTGTTCCTCAAGCGCGCCGAAGAGACCGACGGCAGCGAGCGAGACGAGGCGCTGCTGGCGGCTCAGGACACCGCTCGGGTGGCGCTGGAGGAGCTCCGGCGGGTGGACGGCTTGCTGCGCCCTTCGGTGTTGGCTGACCTTGGCCTCCCGGCCGCGCTGCACGCCCTGGCCGAGACATTCGAGGCTCGCACCGCGACCCGGGTGGACGTTGACGTCGACGAGACGGTTGAGCTCGAGGAGAACGTCGCGCTGACGGTGTACCGGATCGCCCAGGAGGCGCTCACCAACGCCGCCCGGCATGCCGATTGCACCCACGTCGACCTGAGCCTGCGCCAGACCGGCGAGGGCGGCACGATCGAGCTGGTGGTGAGCGACAACGGGGTCGGGATCGGTGACGAGAGTTTCGGCGGCGGCCTGCGTGGCATGCGCGAGCGGGCATTGATCATCCACGGGTTGTTGCAGGTCGAGTCGGGGCCTGGCTCGGGGACGCAGATCGTGATGACGGCGCCGGTGGACGCCGGCGGCGAGCCGCCGCGGGTGCAGCCGTGACCGTGCACGTCCTGGTCGCCGATGACCACCCGGTGGTGCGCCGAGGGGTGGGCATGATCCTGCGCGCCGACCCCAAGTTGAAAGTGGTCGCCGAGGCGGCCGACGGCGCCGAGGCGCTGTCGCTCGGCCTTCAGCCGGACGTGGATCTCGCCATCCTTGACCTGGCGATGCCGCGCCTGACGGGGTTGGAGGTGGCCCAGCAGCTGACCACTGCCAGGCGTGATCTCCGGATCTTGATCCTGTCGATGTACGACGACCCTCGCTACGTGAAGCAGGCCCGGCGAGTGGGTGCGCATGGGTACCTGCTGAAGAGCACCGTCGACCGCGACCTGCTGAGCGCCTGCCGCACGGTGCTCGAAGGCGGCGAGTTCGTCGAGCCACGAACGGCCGACCGGCCCCCGCTCGAGCCGCCGCGAGAGGTCGATGCCGGGCCGTTGACGGCCCGCGAGACCCAGATCGTCGCGCTGATCGCCGCCGGCAACACCAGCCGTGAGATCGCCGAGCAACTCACCATCAGCACCAAGACGGTGGAACGCCACCGCGACAATCTGATGGCCAAGCTCGACATTCATAACCGTGCGGAGCTCACCCGCTACGCCATCCGACACGGCATCGCCGACGCCTAGATGATGGCCGGTGCAGCGGCCATACTGAGACAGTGATGCTGCGGCGAGTGCTGATTGCGACGGTTGGGCTGTGGGTGCTGCTTGCGACTGTCGCCGTTGTGCCGGCCCTGGCGGCGTGCCCGAGCTGGTCGGTGGTTGCCAGTCGCAACCCCCAGCCGGGCTTCAACATCCTCACCGACGTGTCGGCGCTTTCGGCCACGGACGCCTGGGCGGTGGGCACCAGCGGTCGTGGATCCAACGCCCGCCCGCTGATCGAGCACTGGGACGGGATGACGTGGTCGGTCGTTCCCGGCCCTGCGACCAGCAAATCGTTCCTGGGACTCAACGGCGTGGTTGCGATCTCGCCCACCAACGTCTGGGCGGTGGGCGACAAGGGCTCCGCCTCCCGGCCGCTGATCCTGCACTACAACGGCACCAAGTGGAGCGTGGCCGCCGCCGGCACTCCCGGCAAGGGCTTTGCCAACGTCGGGCTCGACGGCATCACCGCGATCGCCCCCGACGACATCTGGGCGGTCGGCACCAGCGTGCGATCGGCGCAGGTGTGGAGGCCGCTGGTGGAGCACTGGGATGGGCAGCACTGGCGCGTGGTCACGGTGCCGATCCCGGTCACCACGATCAACACGCTGGTGGATGTGTCCGCCGTCTCGACAGGTGATGTATGGGCGGTGGGATGGTTCGGCCTCGCGAATCAAACGCCGCTGGTGGAACATTGGAACGGCTCGCGGTGGTCGCGTGTGACAACCCCGGCGATCGCCTCGGGAGGCAGCCTGGTGAGCGTCCAGGCATTGGCGACATCCAACGTGTGGGCGGTGGGCGGCACGGCTCAGGCGGTACCGCGGGTGCTACTCGAGCACTGGAACGGCGGCAGCTGGTCGCGCTCCACCGGCGGGGATGCGGCCGCGGTCGGCCTCAGCCTGTACTCCACTGATGGAGTCTGGTCGGTGGGGGCACGTGCCACCGCCACCGGCACCAACACCACCGCCGCATTGCTGCGCACCGGCTCCACCTGGACACGGGTCACACCGGTCTCGCCCGGTGGCGATGACCTGCTAAACGCCGTCACCGAGATTCCCTCAACCACCGACGCCTGGGCGGTCGGCTCGACCCTGAAGAGTGGCGCGACCCGCACATTGATCGAGCAGGCCTGCTCGTGAATAACGGTGCCAGGCACCGTTATTCAGCCGTCCACGTCGACGAGCTGGAGTACGCCGAGCGCCCCTACCGGCCGCAGGACGAGCCTCGTCTCGCCGCCGGCCTGACCGATGCGCTGGGCCTCGAGCACTCGCGCGCGACGGTGTGGCGATATCCACCGGGCGCCCGCGGCCGACGCCACATCGAGGGCGCCCAGGAAGAGGTGTTCGTCGTGCTCGAGGGCACGATCACGATGATGCTGGGAGAGCCGGCCGAGGCCGTCGAGCTGACCCGCGGAAGCGTCGCCCGAGTCGCCCCCGGTACCGAGCTGCAGGTACGCAATCAGGGCACGGTTCCCGCCCAGGTGCTGATCTGGGGCTCGCCGGCCATCACCGGCCAGGCCCAGATTCTCGACGACCTACCGTAGCGTCAGCGGCCCACCGGGCTCATGTCGGCGTAGCGGTCGCCGGCGGCGGCTCCCGCGGGAGCGATCTGGTCCAGTTGTTCAAGATCATCCACAGTCAGCGTGATCTCGTCGGCGGCGACATTTTGCTCCAGATAGGTGCGGCGCTTGGTGCCTGGGATGGGAACGACATCGTCTCCCTGAGCGAGTACCCATGCGAGTGCCAGCTGGGCCGGGGTACACCCTTTCTCGGACGCAAGCTGCTCGACCTTTGAGACCAACACCAAGTTGCGATCGAGATTCTCGCCCTGGAAGCGCGGTGAGCTGCCGCGGAAGTCGCCCTCGCCGAGATCCCCGGGCGAGCGAATCGCCCCGGTCAGGAACCCGCGGCCGAGCGGCGAGTAGGCGACGAACCCGATGCCCAGCTCGCGACAGGTTTCCAACACGCCGTCGTGCTCCGGATCGCGCGTCCACAACGAGTACTCGCTCTGAACCGCGGTGACCGGGTGCACCGAGTGTGCGCGGCGCAGCGTCTCAGCCGACGTCTCGCTGACCCCGAGATGCCGCACCTTGCCCGCGGCGACCGCCTCGGCCATCGCCGCGATCGTCTCCTCGATCGGCGTGGCCGGGTCGACACGATGCAGATACCAGAGATCGACGTGATCGACGCCCAGCCGCCGAAGCGACGCGTCGATGGACGAGCGGGCGTACTCGGGTGCGCCGCTTACTCCCAGGCGCGTTCCATCCTCAGCCCGCCTGATGCCGAACTTGGTGGCCAACTGCACCTGATCACGGCGACCGGCAAGAGCCTTGCCGACCAGTTGCTCGTTGGTGAACGGGCCGTAGATATCGGCCGTATCGATCAGCGTCACCCCCAGCTCCAAAGCGCGATGGATGGTCGCGATCGACTCGGCGTCGTCGCCGCGTCCATAGAACTCCGACATACCCATGCAACCCAGCCCCTGCGCCGAAACCGTGAGCTCCCCCAAGCGTCGCTGCCTCATGTCACCCTCCGTGTCGACGTCGAAACCCTCAGTCTAGACACACCTCTGGGTCAGCCGGCCACCGGCAGATCCGCCAAATCGTGGGTGGTGAATAACGGTGCCTGGCACCGTTATTCACCACCTACGCGCCGAGTGCCGGCAGCGCCGGTGCTAGTGTCCGAACCCAGCTTGGACGCTTCTCGCACCGCTCTTGTCGAAGACCTGATTGCCCGGTATCCGCATATACCGCCGGAAGCGGTGTTGAAGGAGGACCTGCTTCGCAGCGGGATGGCATTCGACCACTCGGCTCTGACCGACAATCTGGACGGCGAGGTCAAGCCCAAGTCGTACTTCATCTTCTCGTTCGACCAGAAGCCGCTGGCCCAGCTGGGCGAGGCTGCCATCCGCCGCCCGCCCGAGGAGCTCGCGCTGACCGGTGGCCCGCACGGGCTTCGGCGCACGATCGTCTCGGTACGGGTCAATCCCGACTCGCCCTACCGCGTCTCGCTGGGTGAGGAAGGAACGTTGCAGCTGTCGCTGGACGGCCGCTTGATGGCAGACGTGCTGCTTCCGCCGATGCCGGAGTACTACCGGCACGAGCTGGCAAACGGCAAGACGGTGATGGAGACCGCGCCCACGATCCAGTGGGGCTACCTGATCTATCTGACCGCCCTTCGCCTGTGCCAGTACTTCGGCGCCAAGGAGGAGTGCCAGTTCTGCGACATCAACCACAACTGGCGCCAGCACAAGCAGGAAGGCCGGCCCTACACCGGCATCAAGTCGGTGGACGACGTGCTGGAGGCGCTGGCGATCATCGATCGTTACGACACTGATCTGGTCAGCAAGGCCTACACGCTCACCGGCGGTTCGGTCACCAGCAAGGTCGACGGGCTGGCGGAGGCCGATTTCTACGGCCGCTACGCCCAGGCGATCGAGGAGCGCTTCCCCAATCGCTGGATCGGCAAGGTGGTTGCCCAGGCGCTCCCGCGGGCCGACGTGCAGCGGTTCAAGGATTACGGCATCAAGATCTATCACCCCAACTACGAGGTGTGGGACGAGCGGCTGTTCGAGATCATCTGCCCCGGAAAGACGCGCTACGTGGGGCGAACCGAATGGCACCGGCGGATCCTGGATGCGGCCGAGGTGTTCGGGCCGCGGTACGTGATCCCGAACTTCGTCGCCGGCGTGGAGATGGCCAAGCCGTTTGGCTTCACCTCGATCGACGAGGCGATCGCGAGCACCACCGAAGGGCTCGACTATTTCATGAGCCGCGGCGTCACCCCGCGCTTCACCACCTGGTGCCCGGAGCCGGCCACGCCGCTTGGCCGCGACAACCCGATGGGCGCTCCGCTGGAGTACCACATCCGCCTGCTCGAGGCCTACCGCGCGACCCTCGAGAAGCACGGCCTGAAGCCGCCGCCGGGCTACGGCGTGGCGGGAGCCGGAAACGCGGTGTTCTCGGTCAGCTCGTTCATGGACACTCTCCGCCCCGAAGAAGTCACGGTGGAAGAGGCCGTGCCCACCTTCACGCCGTAGCGAAGTGGGTGGACGAGACGTGCGACTTGACGCTGGGGGCATCGCAGCGAGGCATGTCCGCACCCCCGACGCGGGTGGTGGCGCTGCCGCCGGGCCAGTCGATCTCGATCGTGTCAGCGTTCCCCGGGAGGTGACAGCCGTTGCCCCAAGCGATACGGCTGACCACCGTCTCGCCCGGTTGCACCAGCAGGCGGCGTGAGGCCTGGGCGGTCTGCCCGATGTTTCGCACCGGCAGCATCTGGCCGCCGGACGTGTAGAGCCGTACCAGCGGGGCGCCGCGCAGCAGGCAGGTGGCCGACTCCGGTGTTGGCCAGCCGCACCTCCCCGACGGCACTGCCGGCCCCGCCCTGGAGGGTGGCGCTGACATGGCCCACGTCGCTCGAGGAGCAGTTCGGCGTGCTCGCGGGCATGCTCGACGGGACTGTCGACGTGCCGGCCCCGGTCGCGTTCCCGCACGCGCTCAAGACCAGCGAAGCGGCCACCAACGAACCGAGAATGCGAGTCCAGAACACGCATTTGAACTGTACCAATGATTTACTTGCTTGCCGGCAAGCAATTGCTACACTGAGGGTAATGACCGATTCCTCCAACCTCGACGACAACGACATCGCCGGCCGCATGCGCACCGTGATCGGGCGCCTGTCGCGACGCCTGCGCCACGCCGGCGGGCACACCGACCTCTCTCCGTCCCAGTACGAAGTGTTCGGCACGATCGCCCGCCAAGGTGATCTGCGCCTGTCCGACCTGGCGACCATCGAGGGCATCAACCCCACCTTGCTCTCCCGGATCGTGGCCAAGCTGGAGGCGGCCGATCTGGTCACGCGCGAGCCGGATCCTGAGGATCGCCGCGTTTCGCACGTCGCCCCCACCGCCAAGGGCCGCGAGTTCTACGAGCAGATCCGACACGAGCGTACCGATGCGGTCAACCTCGCGATTGAGAGTCTCACCCCTGACGAGCGCCGGGCGCTGGCCACCGCCCTGCCGGTACTCGAGTCACTGGCCAAGAGTTTGAAGCAGCACCCGCAGTGACGATGGACGCAACCGTGCGGCGCACCTTCTCGGCGCTCGCGATCCCCAACTATCGGCGCTACTTCACCGGCCAGGCGATCTCGCTGGTCGGTACCTGGATGCAGTCCACCGCGCAGGCCTGGCTGGTGCTGCAGCTGACCCACTCCGCCGCGGCGCTGGGGATCGTGATCGCGTTGCAGACGCTGCCCGTGCTGCTGCTGGGCCCATATGGCGGCCTGGTGGCCGATCGCGTCGACAAGCGCCGCCTGATGGTGGTGCTGCAGTCGCTGATGGGAGTCCAGGCGCTGGCGCTGGGCATCCTCACCCTGACCAACCGGGTGACCTTCGTCGACGTGCTGATCCTGGCGCTGCTGCTGGGCCTCAACCAATGCTTCGAGAACCCCTCGCGGCAGGCCTTCGTGATGGAGATGGTGGGACCGGATGACCTGCGAAACGCCGTCAGCCTCAACTCCACCCTGATCAACGCCGCCCGGGCTGTCGGCCCGGCGGTCGCCGGCATCATGATCGCCACCGTGGGCGAGGGCTGGTGCTTTGTGATCAACGCGGTCAGCTTCGCCGCCGTGGTCGGGTCGCTGATGACCATGGACATCTCCCTGCTGAAGCCGACCGTGCCGACGGTGCGCCGCCGCGGCCAGCTGCGCGAGGGGTTCAAGTATGTCGCCCGCACACCTGAGCTGAGGATTCCCGCTGGTGATGATGGGCCTGGTGGGCATGCTCGCCTACAACTTCCAGGTCACGCTGCCGGTCGCCGCCAAGCAGGTGTTCGGCGGGGACGCACGCACGTTCGGGCTGATGACCGCGGCCATGGGTATCGGCGCGGTGGCCGGCGGGCTGTTGGCGGCGGCGCGTGGCAAGACTGGTCTGCGCCCAATGGTGATCGCGTCGTTCGGGTTCGGAGTGGTGATTCTGGTGGCAGCGGTTGCTCCCACGCTCCCGATCGAGTTTGTCGCGCTGGGCATGGTCGGCTTCGGCAGCGTCACCTTCCTGGCGATGGCCAACTCAACGCTGCAACTCACCGCGGCGCCGCACATGCGCGGGCGGGTGATGGCCCTGTGGTCGGTGGCATTCCTGGGCTCCACCCCGGTCGGCGGTCCCATCATCGGCTGGATCACGAGCATCGCCGGCGCCCGCGTCGGCCTCGCGGTCGGAGGCGCGGCCTGCCTGGCTGCAGCAGCGTTCGGTCTGCTGGCGATGCGCCGCATGGCCGATCACGCAACCGTGCGCCGCGTGAATAACGGTGCCTGGCACCGTTATTCACCACTCCGCTCTCGGCATGAATAATTGGTGCCTGGCACCAATTATTCATGCTCGGTAGTCTGGTTGGATGCTGACCATCGATCTGGCCGAGGCGGCGTTCGACGAACGTGATTGGGGGCGGGTGCGTGCGCTGCTGCTCGACGATCCGAAGCGGACGGAGTCCGACCGGGCGCTTGAGATCCTGGCGACGGCGTCGTGGTGGCTGGACGACCTCGACACCGCGATCGAGGCTCGCGAGCAGCTGTTTCGCATGCGACGAGAACGCGGCGACCAACCCGGAGCGGCGGCAGTCGCCATCCGGCTCGCCTGGGACTCCACCATCGGCCGTCGCGAAGCCGCCATCGCCGGCGGCTGGAGCGCCCGGGCCCGCTCGCTGCTCGACGGCCTCCCGCCCTCGCCCGACCATGCCTGGCTGCTGCTGTGCGAGGCGACCCTCGCCGACGCCGGCTCGGCCCAGTTCGGCGAGGCGCGCCGGCTGGCCGCGTCCGTCGGTGCGTTCGACGCCGAGATGACGGCGGTGGCGCTCGAGGGCAATGCCCTGGTCGGTGAGGGGCGCGTGAACGAGGGCTTGGCGATGATGGACGGCGCCGCCGCCGCGGCGTGCGCCGGTGAGCTGGAAGATCCACTGGCGATCACGTTTGCATGCTGCCAGCTGCTCGGCGCCTGCAGTCGCGTGCAGGACTTCGAGCGCGCCGGCCAGTGGTGTGACCGGATCGCGGTGATGTGCGACCGCCAGAACATCTGGACGGTGCTGGCAGTCAGCCGGTGCATGTACGCGCCGGTGCTGGTCGCCCGGGGACACTATGCCGAAGCCGAGCGAATCCTGGAGGCGTCGCTTCGCCACTACCGCCAGCTGCTGCCACATCACGCGGGCCAGGCGGCGGTGTGGCTCGCGGATCTGCGGGTGCGCCAGGGCCGAACGGCGGAAGCGCTCGAGCTGCTCGACCGGGCCGAGCCCGACGCCGGCTGCCGACTGGTGCGGGCGATGATCGCGCTCGATGCCGACGCCTACGATCTGGCCGCTCGAGCACGCCCAGGCCTTTCTCCGGCAGTCCACCGCAAACCGGTTCGTGGAGCGGTTGATCGCCCAGGACATCGTGGTGCGTGCGCACGCGCGGGCCGGCAACCTGCTCAACGCAAACACTGAGCACGACGAGGTCCAGCGGCTGGCTGACCTGCTCGGCTCTCCGTCAGGGCACGCAACGGCGCTGCGCGGGCTGGCTGCGATCCAAGCGGCGGCCGGTGACCTGGACGGTGCACGAGTCGCCCTGGAGGACGCGGCCGACATCTTCGAGCGCAGCCAGACCCCGTACGAGGGCGCCCGCACCCGGCTCGAGCTGGCAGGTGTCCTGGAGCGACTCGGCCGGCCGGACGCCGCCATCGTGGAATGGGCACGGGGCGAGCAGGCGCTTGCCACCCTGCGCGAATCCGAGGACGCTCCGGGACCACTCACAAACCGTGAGCTGGAAGTGCTGACACTGGTCGCCGAAGGCCTTTCCAACGCCGAGATCGCGCGGCGCCTGGTGGTCAGCACGCACACCGTGCATCGTCACGTCGCAAACCTGATGCGAAAGCTCGACGTGAACTCGCGCACCGCCGCGGTTTCCCGCGCGTCGAAGCTCGGGCTGATCTGAGACTGGCCCGATCGGGCCACTTGGCGAACGACCGAGAGATGGCCGGAAGGGGCGAAGCCCGAAGCGCACACCCGTGGAAGACTTGAGCCACGGCATGCGACCAGGGAGGATCAGCCATGATCGACACGGCCATCCATCAGCTTCGCGAGCACATCCACGGTGACGTCTTCGAGCCCGGTGACGCCGGGTACACGGACACCTGCACGCTCTTCAACGCCGCCATCGAGCGATCCCCGGCGATCGTGGTGCGTCCCACTTCGACTGCAGACATCGCAGAGGCGCTGCGCTTTGCCCGGGCCAACGCACTGCCGCTGGCGATCCGCAGCGGAGGCCACTCGGCCGCCGGCTGGTCGCTGTGCGACGACGGCGTGGTGCTGGACATGCGCTCGTTCGACTCGATCGAGGTCGACGCCGAGGCCCGCACAGCCAAGGTCGGTGGAGGGTGTCTAACCGGCGCCGTCGACCGCGCCTGCCAGGAGCACGGGCTGGCGGTCGTCACCGGCAGAGTCTCCACCACAGGTATCGCCGGGTTTACGCTCGGCGGTGGCTCGGGTGCACTCGAGCGGCGCTTCGGGTTTGCCGTCGACAACCTGCTGGCAGTCGAACTGGTGACCGCCGGCGGTGAGCTGATCACGGCAAGCCCCGACTCGCACTCCGAGCTGTTCTGGGCACTGCGCGGCGGCGGCGGCAACTTTGGCGTGGTCACCTCACTCACCTTTCGCGCCCATCCCATGGAGCCGGTCGTGACCGGCGGGCTGATCCTGCACGACGCAGAACGCGGCAAGGAGGTGCTGAGGCATGCCCGGTCGGTGATGGAGACCGCCCCCGAGCATCTCGCGCTGTTCATGTTCTACGTGTATGCGCCGGATGATCCGTCGATTCCCGAGGAGCTGCGAAACCGGCTGGCGTTCGGCTTGGTGGTCAGCCACACCGGCCCTCCCGGCACCGCCGCACGGGATCTCGCGCCGCTGCGCGAGTTCGGGCCTCCGGCGGTCGACTTCGTGGAGGAGACCACCTGGGCTGACCTGAACTGCTCGCTGGACGACCCGCCCGGCTTCCGCAACTACATGACCTCCGACCACCTGGTGGGCCTCGGCGACGACGTGATCGATGTGATCGACCACCACGCCCACTCGCTCCCTCAGGGTCCCGGGTGGGTGGTGGTGTTCTGCTGGGGTGGAGCAGTCACACGCCCGCCGTCGCCGACGCCGCTCGGCAACCGCGACGCCTTGTGGGTCGTGCACCCCGGAGCGTTCTGGGAAGATCCCGCCGAGGACGAGAACGTGCGCGACTGGGTGCGGGGTTTTCGCAGCGACCTGCGACCGCACACCACCGGCGCCGTGTGGCTGAACTGGGTCGGGGACGAGGGTGACGCCCGCGTCCGGTCGGCATTCGATGACGAGTCGTACGCCCGGCTGCAGGCGGTCAAGGAGGCGTACGACCCCGACAACGTCTTTCGCTCGAACCACAACATCGCACCGGCGGTGGTTGAGTGAATAATTGGTGCCTGGCACCAATTACTTCACTCAGCGGTGGGGCGGCATCTTGACCGGCCGAGCGGGGTTCCACGCCAGCGTGACCCACATGGGAGGCCGATAGCCGAGGTGGCGGATGTGGGTTCCATCCGCTCGCATGGTGACCAGCTCTTTTGACCTGTCCATGCTCGCGATCCGCTTGCCGTCGGGCGACCAGCTTGCGCCCCAGATGCCGGCGGCGTGCGGCGTCAGCCGTTGCAGCCCAGTGCCGTCGGCGCCAACGGTGAAGACCCCGCCCTGATCGGCGTTGCCGGTGGCGGCAGTGAAGGCCAGCTGCGACCCGTCCGGCGACCAAGAAATGTCCGCCAGTTCGTCGACCGGCAACGTGCCGGACAGGCGGTTCAGCCGGGCCGTGGTGACCAACACATGAGCACCGGCGCCGTTGGCATTCATCACCCAGATGCTGTGCTGGGCGTTGACCGACCGGCCGAACGCGATCTTGGTGCCGTCCGGGCTGACCACGGGACCACTTACCCCGGTCGGTGTTGCGCTTCGGCGAGCGATCGCTCGGGCCGTGCCGCCGTGGACAGATACCTCTCGGATCACGAAGTCATCATCCACATAGACGACGTGGCGGCCGTCTGGGGTAAACGACCCGCCTCCGAAAGCTACGTGCCGGGCAACCGGCGTCTCATCACCACCAATGCCAAGCACATACAGACCAGAGGGTCGAGAAATCAGGAGTTCCGAGCCGTCGCTCGACCAGGCCACGGGATTTCCGGTGATAGTTGGGAGCGTGACGGCGCGTGACCGCCTGTCAGGATCGACCACCACCATCGGTGTTCCCCCCACGATGATCCGCCCGCGCATCCAGTGACCCGGGAGCGCGGCGCAGCGGGTGCTGCCGGGGAGAACATGGCATGCCGGCAGCGCTCGCGGACCGGCGGGCGCCGCCGCTGAGCTCGACCCTGCCGAGCCCAGCGCGACTGCCCCCACCGCCGAGACGAGCACCAGTGCCGCAATGCCGAAAACCGCCGATGTGGATTTTGTGTTCATGGCACGATCATGCTCGCGCCCGCTAATCGTTCTCTTACGGTTGTCTTACCGCTCCCAGCGGGACCCCGAAACCCGATCTATCCTCTTGTGACGGGAGGCACGCAATGCCGGTTTCTGGGAATCCACATGTTGGTGACAGCCTGCTCGGCTACGAGATCGAAGCGCTGATCGGCCGAGGCGGAATGGGGGTTGTCTATCGGGCCCGCGATCGCGCCCTCGACCGCAACGTTGCGCTCAAACTGATCGCCCCCGAACTGGCTGCCTTCACCGGCTTTCGAGCGCGCTTCCTGGCCGAGTCCCGGCTGGCAGCATCGCTCGAGCATCCCAACGTGGTGCCGATCTATGCGGCCGGCGAGCAGGACGATCTGCTCTACATCGCCATGCGCTACGTGGAAGGCAGCGACCTGAAGCGGATCCTGGTGGACGGCCCACTGCCACCCGACCGTACGATCGCGATTTGCAGTCAGGTGGCAAGCGCGCTGGACGCAGCCCACGATCTGGGACTCGTGCACCGCGACGTGAAGCCGTCCAACGTCCTGGTCGATCCCAACGATCACGCGTTCTTGGTGGATTTCGGCCTCACCCGGCTGGTATCCGACATCGGCCAGGTGCCGGTCGCAACGTCATCGCTGGGCACCATCGAGTACATCGCGCCGGAGCAGATCCGGGGCGATCGGATCGACGGCCGCGCGGACGTGTACTCCCTGGGTTGCGTCCTGCACGAGTGCATCACCGGCGCACCGCCGTTCCCGCACGCCTCGGAGGTCGCGCTGCTGTTCGCCCACCTCGAGGAGCAGCCACCCGCGAACTCGGCACTGGGCGAGGTGTTGGCAAAGGCGCTGGCCAAGGATCCAGACGATCGGTACGCGACCTGCGGGAAACTCGTGGACGCGGCGGCCGGCGCGCTTGGGGTCGACCGCCCACACCGGCGCCGATGGCCGCTGATCGCCGGGGTGCTGGCGGCGGCCGCGGTGGCGGTGACGGCGGGGATCGGCCTGATTACGCACCAGTCGCCGGCACACGCGGCCACCACCGGCCGCCTGGTGCAGATCGACCCTCAGACCAACCACATCACCCGCACGATCCCGATCGGCAACCGCCCCACGGGCGTTGCGGTGAGCGGCAGTCACGTGTGGGCAACGGCGCTCGGCGATCCCGTGGGCAGCAATCAACCCCCGCACCGGGTCCCACCAGGGTCGGCACGCCGATCCAACCTATCGACCTGTCCGCGGCGACAACGTGGCCTACGCGGTGGGTGCCGACATTATCGAGGTCATCGACCCCAAGCGCGCTCCGTTGTCGCGACGGTCAACACCAGCGGCTCCACGGTGACCTGATGCTGATCGCGATCCGGCCCAGCGGGGACATGGGGTGCCAAGAACGACACGGTGTTCCGGGTTCAGCGGTACACGACTGGATTCGCAACGTGTCGATCGGGTGCGACCTTCCAATGCGTGAGGACGAGGAACACGCGCGCGGGGAGCTCACCGGCATGGCGGTCGGGGCGGATGCGGTGTGGGTGGTTGGCGACGTCGGCGAGCGGCGGCTTTGGCGAGTCGACGCCGCGAAACCCCACGCCGTGACGGTAAGTCCCGCTCTCGTTCCCCCGGCGGGGTGGCGGTAGGGCTGCGGGGCGTGTGGGTCACCGATCAGCTGTCAAACAGGCTGTTCGAGTTCGACCCGGCGACCGGCGGGTCGTGCACGTGATCACCGTGGGCCGCGAACCGATGGGAGTGGCGGTGGGCGCCGGCGCGGTGTGGGTCGCCAATGCGATCGACGGCACGGTGTCCAAGTACGACCCCAACACCGGCCGCGTCGACACCGTCGCGGTGGGCGGAACCCCCACGAGGATTGCTGTGGGTGCGGGATCGGTGTGGGTGGCGGATGGGGACTAGGGCGATCCTATGGCTATCGGCCCTGGTCGCGTGTCTGGCGGTCGGCGGATGCGGCGGCAGCTCAGGTGACTCGGCGGATGCGATCCGGATCGGAATCGTGGTCGAGTGCGGCGGGACGTTCGCGAATTCGCTCCAGCCGACGCTTGCGGGGGTGCCGAACTGCCGTGCTCGCACGGCGCCACACTGCGCGGGACGAAACCCTCCCAAGGTATCTCGGGTGCGTCGATCGCCGGACGCCCGGTGCGGCTCCTGACAGCGTGTGAGACCTGGGGATTCGCCACCATCGCCGCACTGAGCACCCTGGTCGAACGCGACGGCTCCGACGTCGTGATCGGACCGCAGAGTGTCGGCGATGGAATTGCCGTGCGCGAGTTCGCCCGGGACATCCCCACGTCACGTTCATCGCCACCAGCTTCGAGCAGTCCACGACGCTCAAGCACAGTGTGCCGAACGTCTTCCGATTCGAGCCCGACTTTGCCCAGTGGGCCGGTGGAGTCGGCACCTACGCCCGCACGGTGCTCGGCTGGAATCGAGCCGTCACCCTGGGCACTAACACCCAGGCCGGACAGCCTACGGTGCTCGGATTCGACGCTGAGTTCTGCTCGCTGGGAGGAACGTCACATCGCGTTGGCCCGACCTGGGCGCCGACCGGGACGTTGGCCAAGCTGACGGCGGCGCTCGACCGAAGCGGCGCGGACGGTGTCTACCTCCCAGGCGACGGAATCACCGACACCCCAACTTCGTACAACACTGGCGGGCGCGCACCCCGATCTGGGGCGCCACCTGCTGGTCGGGTGGTCGGTGTTCACAGACCGAGATCTGCTGGGAGTGGTCGGGTTAAGCCCCGACCCATTCAAGCGCACCCCCGCGTGGGATCGTTACGCGAATGCCGACAGGCGCACCTTTCGGAACGTCGCGGATCCCGGTTCCAACCAGCCCGCCTACGACGCGATGGCACCAGTGCGAGAGGCGCTCGAACTGGTGCACGGCGACACCTCCCACGGTGAGCGCAGGCTGATGGCCGCCCTGACCCACCTTCGCTATCACTCGCCTGCCGGGCTGATCACACTCGACAAGCGCCACCAGGCGATCGCACCGATCTACCTGGGCAAGGTCGTGCGCACCCCGACGGGAAAGATCATGATCAAGCAGATCGCCGTGATCAAGCACGTGGATCAGAGCTTCGGTGGGTACTTCACTCCGCACACGCCCTCCCCGAGTGCGACGGGGCCGGCCTGCGTCCACGGGAACCCGCCGGCCTGGGCCCGCGCGACTAGCTTCGCCCCCGGATCGACCAGGTAAACCGCGAATGCCCCTCGGGCGGGGCGATCCCGCCGGGGCGAAGGCCGTGGTGCACCAGCATCACCGGGGGCGCAAGTCCCTGGGTCAGCGCCGATCGCGCAGATCCCAGGCCTTCCTTCCGCCAGCGATCGGAAAGTCCCACCACCACGACCCCCGCGTCGCTCGCCACCTGTACCAGATCGTCGATCCCCGGTTCGATCAGCACCGGCTCGGTGTCGACGCCCAGCGCCCGCTGCACCGCCAGTGAGGCGCTTGCCAGGAGTCGGCTGGAGTCGTGCTGGTGATCGACCGGGCCGGTCAGGCGAAGCGACACCCCGCGGGCACGCGCCAGCCACGCCCCGATCTCGACCGCAGACCAATCGTGCTCGACGCCGACGAACGGCACCAGCACCGGGCCGTCCCCGAGCTCCCCGTCCACGATCAGCGCCACGTCGCAGGGAGCGTTGCCGAGGAGGTCGGCGACGGCGGGGTCATCGAGCAGGGCCGCGGGCGCATCGATCATGACCAGGTCGACGTCCTGCTCGCGCGCAAATCGCGCGACGTCCACTCCAGGCGCGGTGGACCGAAACGCCGCAACCCGAGCCGACACGT
Source organism: uncultured Actinomycetes bacterium (assembly GCA_963811675.1). Lineage (GTDB taxonomy): Bacteria > Actinomycetota > Thermoleophilia > Gaiellales > JAICJC01 > CAVPTL01. The sequence goes on from CAWESH010000011.1 coordinate 85,269, forward strand.
CCCGCCCCACCAGCCGATCGCGGTGTGCCTGCAACGCCGCGGTCACCGCTGCCGGCTCCTCGCTCCCGGTGATCGGGTGCATCAGGATCAGCTCGCGGCGGGGCCGCCGGGCAAGCGACTCGGCCAACTCCAGCAGCCCGCCCAAGCGGTCGGGGTTGAGTGAGGCAACCAGAATCGACCGCTCCGGCGCCCGTGGCTCGGTCAGATCGAGCGCGGGGTCCTGACGCAGGATCGACTGCTGCAGCTCTCGCATCGCCGGGTAAGGCTCGATCCCCAGCTCTCCGACCAGCAGCGTTCGCCCGACCTTGTACACCTCCAGCGCGTCGGCTTGGCGGCCGCTGCGGTACAGCGCGAGCATCAGCTGGGCACGCAACCGCTCACGCAGTGGATGGTCGGCCACCAGCGTCTCCAGCTCACTCACCAGCTGTGCGTGCCGGCCCAGCTCGAGATCGAAGTCGATCCGGCGCTCCAGCGCCGAAAGCCGCATCTCCTCGAGCCGATTGATGGCCGATGCGGCCCACCGCTCGCCCGCGAAGTCCGCCAGCGCCGGGCCGCTCCACTGAGCCAGGGCCTCGGCCAAATCATCACTTCCGCCGCGCAGGAGCAGATGCTCGAACCGTTCCAGGTCGAGTTCACCGGGCTCCACTCGAAGCACATAGCCGGCGGCCCGTGAATCGATCCGGTCGGCTCCCAGAGCCTTTCGCAGACCGGCGATACGCACGTGCAACGAGTTTCGCGCTGTGGCCGGGGGCTCGGCGTCCCACAACGCGTCGATCAGCTGATCGGCCGACACCACCTGCCCGGGACTCAGCAGCAGGATCGCCAGCACCGCCCGTTCCTTGGCACCTCGAATCTCGACGGAGTGACCGTCGTCCAAGACCAGGAGCGGACCCAGAATGCGAAACTCGATCACATTGCGATCGACGCTATACCAATTCGCTGCTGAGATTTCGCGATCGGCCTTCACACATCGATCAGTCGGGCATGCCGGACCCCGCGGTCCGGCATGCCCGATCGAGCTAGGCCGCGCTTGCGGCCCGGCCCGCGATCAGCTCTGCCAGCCGCGCCCGCATGCGGTCGGCCTCCTCAGCGTGGGCGGAGATCTCTGCCTCTGAAGCCCCCCGCTCGGTCAGCAGGTCACCCACGAGCACCAGACCGCGCAGCCCCAGGAGCAGATCGTCGATCTCGTGACCGAGCACCACTTCGCGGGTATCCGAACCGTTGTAGGTCATCGTCATCAGGCTGCCTCCTCGAGCGTGTTGATGTTGTCAGTGGTGAGAACCTCGGTCGCCGCGCGTGCACGTGGCTGAGGCGCGAGCAGGGTGGCGGCGATCACCGCACCCAGCAAGGCCAGTCCGGCCAGCACCGCGAATCCGACCTGGAAGCCGTTGGTGAGACCGCTGTCGACCGCCGCGACCGAGAGTCCGTTGCCGGTTGTGGTGGAGGCCGCGACGATCGTCGTCACCGCCGCCAGGCCCACCGCCCCGCCGACCTGGCGGGTGGTGTTGATCAGTCCCGAGGCGATTCCGGCGTCCGCCCGCTCCACTCCGGCCAGTCCGGCGATCGTGACCGGCACGAACGAGAACGCCAGCCCGACGCCACTGACCAGAAACGCCGGGAACATGTTCCAGAAGTAGTGCCCGTCTACCGGGAGTTGCGTGAACATCGCCAGGGCGAGGGCGTCCAGCCCAAGGCCGGTGGCAAGCACCACCCGCACACCGAACCTGGTGACCAGCGTCTGGGCGACGTTTGCGAACACGACGATCGTAAAGGTGATGGCGGCAAACGCCACCCCGGTTTGGATCGCCGAGTATCCCAGTACCTGCTGCATGTACAGCGTCAGCAGGAAGAACTCGGAGAACGCGATCGCCCCGATCACGACTGCGATCGCGTTGGCGGCCGAGAGCGTGCGTGAGCGGAAGATCCGCATCGGCAGCAGCGGGGCCGGCGAGCGCCGTTCAATCGCCACGAATGCGGCGATCAGTGCGACCGACGCCCCCAGGAGGGACACGGTCGCGATGCTCGCCCAGCCGTCTTCTGCGGCTCGGGTCATGGCGTACACCAGCAGCATCACCCCGGAGGTCACCGTGATCGCACCGGCCACGTCGAAGTGCCGGTGGCCATGCCCGCCACGGCTTTCCATCAACACGAACGGCGCGGCGGCGATCACCGCGATGCCGACCGGGACGTTGATGAAGAAGACCCATTCCCAGCTCAGATACGAGGTCAGCACCCCGCCCAGCAGCACGCCGGCAGCGCCGCCGCTGCCCGACGCTGCGCCCCAGATGCCGAGCGCACGGTTGCGCGCGGCACCCTCAGCGAAGGTCGTCATCAAAATCGAGAGTGCGGCCGGTGCCAGCAGCGCGCCGCCCAGACCCTGGAGCGCGCGAAAGCCGATCAGCGATGCTTCCGACCACGACAGTCCGCACAGCAGTGAGCTGATCGAGAACAGCGCCAGCCCGATCATGAACATGCGCCGGCGACCGAAGATGTCGGCCAGTCGCCCGCCCAGCAGCAGTGCCCCGCCGAACAGGATCGCGTAGGCACTGATCACCCACTGGAGGTTGGCCTCGGCGAAGTGCAGGTCGCCTTTGATCGCCGGCAGCGCCACATTCACGATCGCAATGTCGAGTACGACCATGAACTGCGCTGCCACGATCACTGCCAACGCGAACGCCTTGCGCCGGCTGTCTTTCATTTCGATTGGTGAAAACGCCATTTATAGCTCCAATAAATCGTTGATGGATGCTACGATATCACACACCGACGATTGTACGCGCTACACTTTGTGTGAAATGAACGTCACCGATACCCAGACATCCGCCCTCACGCACATGCCACGGCCGCCCAAGGAGCTGCTCGCAACCAGCACGTTCCTGCTCAAGCGGCTGGGGTTCGCGGCCAAATACCGGTCGCAAGACGCCTTCGAGGGAACCGGGCTGACCGCCTTCCACTACGGAGTGCTGGCGTTGCTGGAAGAGGACCCGGCCGAGACGCAGGCGGTCATCGCTGATGCCCTCGGCTACGACCGAAGCCACCTCGTGCGGCTGCTGGACGAGCTAGAGGAGCGGGATCTGGTTGTGCGCCAACGCGACCCCGGCGACCGCCGCCGGCACGTGGTCACGCTCACCCCCGACGGCCGCACGATGCTCGGCCGGATGCGGGCGATCGTACGCGAGATGAACGACGAGTTCCTCTCGCCCCTTGATGCCGATCAGCAAGCGCAGCTGCACGCGCTACTGGCGCAATTGATCGAATACCACGACCCGCGCTGCGCAGCTCCCGACCAGGCCTCCTGAAGCCCCAGGGGTGAATAATTGGTGCCTGGCACCAATTATTCACCGCGGATGATTGCGAGCCTGGGGGTGAGGTGATCGCTCGGGCCGGTCAGGGCGTCGCCGGAGAGTCCCAGGTCGGCGGCGATCGTGCCGGAGAGGATCTCGCGGACATGGTGCTCGGACAGGCCGGGGTTGGCGAGGATCAGCTGCCAGCTCAGCCCCTCGGCCAAGCCCAGCAGCCGGTGGGCTTTGGTGACAGCGTCGGCTGAGGGCATGGCGGCGGCGATTGTGCGGTATTCGTTCACGACCGTCTGGTGCCACCGGTTGTACTGGCGAGCGGCCACGTGTGCCACGCTCTGCACCCGCAGCGCCGCCCGCACGAACTCGAACGACAGCAGCCACTCCCGTCGCTGGGTCGTAGACGACGGCAGGTTCCACTCCACCAACAGCCTCGCGCGATCAAGCGGATCGGTCACTCCCGCGAGGGCAATCTCGAGTCGCTCACCGACCTGCTGCACCGACGTCTCGACCGCGTCGATCAGGCATTCCTCCAGCGACGCGTAGTGGTAGAACAGCAGCGAGGTGGACACCCCGGCGGCCGCGGTGATGTTGCGCGACGCAGCCAGATCGAAGCCGTGTTCGACGATCGCGTCCTGGGCGGCCTGCCGAATTCGGGTCTTGCCCGACGGGCGACGGGTGGGGGGCTCGGACTCTCGTGTCTGGTTGGCCATGTGTTATCCTGATCGAGCGCTCAGTCAGCAGTATAGGGCGTATGCTCCAGCAATTACGGGAGGGACGATTCGATGGTGTCACGAGAGAAGAGCACGCTGCCAGGGCGCGACTATCACGCGGCAGAGGTGTTCGATCTCGAGCGCGAGCGGATCTTTGCCCGAAACTGGTTCTACGCCGGCCGGGCCGAGGGCCTGGACGAAGCCGGCGACTTCCTGGTGGTGGACGTCGCAGGCGAGAGCGTGATCGTGGTGCGCACCAAGGAAGGCGAGCTGCGCGGCTTTTACAACGTCTGCCGGCACCGCGGCTCGCGGCTGTGCGACGAGACGTCGGGACGCATGAAGGGCGCGGTCAAGTGCCCCTACCACGCCTGGGCATACTCCTTCGACGGCCGTCTGATCGGCACGCCCAACGTCGCCAAGGATGAGATCGACCGCGACGCCCTGAGCCTTTGGCCGGTGTCGGTCGACGTCTGGCAGGGCTTCCTGTTCGTCCACCTGGACGCCGACCAGGCGCCCTTGGAGGAGTCGCTGCGAGACCAACACGATTCGCCGCTGTCGTTTGCCCGCTTCGACCTCGATGGGCTCCGCATCGGCCACACCACGGTTAACGAGGTCAAGGCCAACTGGAAGATCTTGATCGACAACTACAACGAGTGCCTACACTGCCCGACCGTGCACCCGGAACTGGTCGCTGTGATTCCCGGGTTTCGGGGCGGAGAGGTGTACGACTCGGAGCGGGCTGACGGGGGCATGGACATCGCTGAAGGCGGCAACAGCTTCACCGCCACCGGGCGCTCCCATCTGCCGCTTTTGAGCAGCATGCCGGCCGAGGACGAGACGTCGCTGTACGGCTGCACCGTGTACCCGAACATGTTCATCGACGTCACCGGCACAGGAGCCATTTCGACGGTACTTCTGCCGCGTGACGCCGGCCACACGACGGTCATTACCGAGTACCTGTTCGAGCCGGAGGTGATCGCCTCCAACGGCTTCGATCCGACCGAGATCGTCGACTTCGTGGAGCTGGTCGCCGGCCAGGACTACGTGGTCTGTGAGCGCGTCCAGCGAGGAGTGCGCTCGCGGGCGTTCACCAACGGCGTGCTGGCCGAGAAAGACGGCCTTTTGGACAGCTTCTACTCCCGCTACCTGGCTGAAAGAGGGCAGGACTGATGCGCCGCGGGCTGGTCGCATGCGTGCTTGCCCTGTCGCTGTTTGCATCCGCCGGCTGCGGCGGGGGGAGCACGTCGTCGGGCTCGGGATCCGGGGGCGGGATCCTGCAGGTCGGCAGCACGTACAACATCGACTCGCTCAGCATCTTCACCGCGATCGACGCGCAGGCCTACAACGCCTTCACCATGCTCTATCCCCAGCTGGTCCAGTACGGCCCCGGATTGAAGCTCCAGGGCGACTGGGCGAAGAGCTGGACGACCAGCCCCGACGGGCTGACCTGGACCTTCCACCTGATCCCCGGCGGCAAGTGGTCAGACAAAGTCCCGCTGACTGCAGACGACGCGGTCTGGACGATCCAGACGCTCTTGAAGTACAAGGCCGGCGCGACCTCGTACCTGGCCGGAGCGCTTCTGGGAGTGTCGAAGGTCGAAGCGCCGGATGCCAACACGCTGGTGATCACCTACAGCAAGCCGGTGGCCGGTTCGCTGGCCAACCTGGAACAGCTGTACATCCTGCCCAAGCACGTGTGGGCCAAGTACACCGGAGACAACGGCAAGGCGCTCAAGTCGTACTTCCCCGATCAGCACCTGCCGATGGTCTCCGGCGGGCCCTACACCGTCACCAAGTACCAGAAGACGGGTACCACCGTGTTCCAGCCCAACCCCTACTTCTACGGCCCCAAGTCTCATGCCGAAGCGGTGGCGTTGACCTACTACACCAACCCGACCTCGATGATCGCAGCGTTCCAACAGGGCGATTTGGACTTCATCGATCAGGTGCCCTATACGGTCGCCAGCACGCTGGAGAATGCGCACGACGGCACGGTGGTGAACGAGGCCGGTAGCGAGGTGACCAACCTCGGGTTCAACTCCAACCCCAAGAAGCCCAAGAACCGCGAGCTCTTGAACACGACCGTCAAAGAGGCGTTCGAGTACGCCACCCCGCGCCAGCAGCTGGTCAACGTGGTCTTCGGCGGCCACGCTGAACCGTGGGCGAACATCTTGTCGGCCTGGTCGGGCCCGTCAGGCTGGCTCAACCCGGCCGTGAAGCCTCTCCCCTACGACCCCGACAAGGCCAACCAGATGCTCGACTCGCTGGGCTATCCCAAGGGCGCCGACGGCATCCGCCAGGTGCCGGCCACCACCGGCCAATACGCCCAGCCCGCCCACGAGATGAACTATGACCTGATCGTGCCCAATGACCTGGACTTCAACGGCGACCGTCAGTTCGACATCCTCCAGACCGGGTACAAGAAGATCGGTGTGAAGATCAACGAGGTCGCCGGGGGCGATGTCAGCGCCGCGTTTGACACCATCACAGCGGCCAACTACCAGTACACCAAAGCCGACATGTTCACGTGGTACTGGCATCCCTACATCGACCCCAACTTCAACCTGTCGGTGGTCACCAAGGCCCAGTGGGGAAACAACTCCGACACCGGCATGGACGATCCCACCTATGACGCCATGTACGACAAACAGGCGGTCACCATCAAGTTCAAGCCGCGGCAGAAGCTGGTGTGGCAGCTGGAGGCGTATATCGCCGACAAGCGCCCCTACATCCAGCTGGTCAACACCAATTTGATCACCGCCCACAGCGACGGCTGGGCAGGGTTCCAGCCCCAGCTCTGGGCGTACTGCAAGTGCTACTACACCTCACCCCACCAGACGTCCTAGCCGGGGTGGTCAGCCGTACGGCTGGTGGGTGAGAGCCTGCCGCCGGCGGATCGTGTTGGTGAGGCGATCCAGCCGGTCGACGGCGTCATCGTGGTCATCCAGCAGACCGTCTGGCCGCTCCAACATCTGGTAGACCACGGCGCCCTCGGCATCACGCGGGATGGGGAGCCTGGCGATGTGGCAGATGGTCGGCACGACGTCGGTCAGCCACACGGTGCGGTCGATCGAGACGCCCTGCTTCACGCCCGGGCCGCTGATCACCAGGGTGCACGGCATGGAGCTGAACCCCGGCGGGTTCGCTGTTCCGAGAATCTGCCCATGCTCGTCTGAGAACTCCTCGCGCACGGCGAACACCACATCGCCGATGCGGTCTCCGTGGAGACCCAGGATGCGCGCATCCTGCTTTCGCAGCACCAGCGAGTACGGGCACAGCCCGGTTGCCGGATCGCGATATGCGAGCAGTGCGTCGACGATCCTGTCCTGCACGGCGGCGTACTGATCGGCCGGCACGATCCCGTCGGGATCGCGCCCCTGGAGGTTGACATACACCCAACAAGACCGCTGCGGCACCGCCAGTGTCTTGCTCCAGTCCACCGTCAGCGGCTGCATGTACCCGCGCTCGGCCTCCAGGCTGACGTCTTCGGTCAGCGTCAGCAACCCGGCCCGCTCCAAGATCTGCTGGGTTGGCACGTGCTCCGCCAAGGCGGTGGCACCGTGGTCGGAGACGACCACCGCCAGCCGCGGATCGGACACGCTGCTGAGAATCGAACCGATCGCAGCGTCCATGGCCTGGTAGATCCGAAGCTCGGCGGCGTCGTAGGCCGTGCGCTTGCCGGGGTCGAGCTCGACCGTGTCACTGAGATGGGCGGAGGCGAGGTGGTAGAACCAGTCCACCGCGTGGAAGTGGATGAAGAACATGTCCCAGTCCTGCGCTGCGAGCAGCCGCAGCGATGCCTGCTCGAGCCACGTGATGTTGATCTCGTGCAGCTCCAGCATCGTTTCCAGGTCGATCCACCCCAGGGTGAGCGCGTCAAACCCCACGCTGGCCAGTGGCAGGCCGTCGATCGAGGCGATGTCACCCAGCGCCCCGTCCGGATGCTCAAGCCCATCCACGCTGCACAGATCGGTGACGAACAGGCGAAGCAGCCGCCGTGCAGGATCCAGGTCGAGCAGCTTCACGCGAAACACCGCGTGGTGTCGCCGCCCGCCGGCGGTGACGTCGCATGCCAGCGTTTGGCTCCATTCGCCGCGACCGAGCGTGACGGTGGTCGGATCACCCGCCACGCCGACCCGAAGCCGCGGTTGCCCCTCCAGGTCGTCCACATGTGCCTGCAGCACGATCCGTTCCTCGATCGGCCAGAGCGAGTCGGCGTAGTCCATCTCCAGCACGAACCCGTTGGACTCCGCGTCCCAGGCAACCGGCGTGCAGAGCGGCTCACCCGCGGTCGAGAACAGCTGCTCGGCAGCCAGCGAGACCTTGCGATCCTCGGCGGGTAACCCGATCCGCCAGTCGGTCACCTCACAGCCCGCGCCTCCGACCTGGACGCCGTGGTCGAGCACGGGGGGCCACGAGCTGGGGTAGTTGACCAATACCGTGCGCTTGCCCGCGCGGGCCGCCGCGTTCCAGATGTACTCGGCCTGACAGTTCGACGAATCGAAGGCCTGAGGAGTGTGGTCGAGCGGATCGCCCGGCTTGTGCATGTTGAAGTCGGTGATCCCGTGGGTGCCGGGCCAGGCGCCGGTGGCAAGCGTGGTCCAGTTGGTGGTGGTCAGGGTGGGGAGCGGCGAGAGGCAGTTGGGGGCGTGGGCGCCATCGTGAAGCAACTGCTTGGCGACGGGAAGCTCGCCGGCGGCGGCGTATGCAGCCCAGCGCTCACCCATGGCGCAGTCCAGTCCGAACAGCAGTACCTTCACCTCACCCGCCCTCCTCCCATTCCTGACTGAGCGCTCGATCAGTATTGACTCTAGAGGACGCCGCCCGAGCGTGCAAGACTTGGGCTGTGAGCGATGAGTTGATCCTGGCATCCGACGAGGACCGTGGGCGGGTGGTTGCCCGCCTCCAGCAGGCGCGCGTCGAAGGCCGGTTGACAGTCGAAGAGCTGGCCCAGCGGGTGGAGGCCGCCGAGCACGCCCGCACCATCGGAGACCTGGAACTGACACTTGCCGGTCTGCCACGCCCACCCGCGAGCAGCCGGCCCGGGGCGGTGACGACTGGCGAGACCGGAGGCTACGGCGGTGGAGCGATCGCGGCGGGGGTGCTGCTGACGCTGCTGGTGCCCTTCGGCGATGTCGCGGCCGTGATCATCGCCCTGGCCAGGCTCAGCGACGAGCAGGTGCCGGCCCGCAGAGCGCAACTTCGGTTGTGGGCGCTGGGATCGGCGGCCCTGGTACTTCTCAAGCTGGTGGTCATGCTCTTGTTCGTCGCCTAACCAAGGAGGTCTCCGCACAGATCTCACGCACCGTGCTCGCCCCGCGGGTAGGGAGGTGCCGCCAGTTTGGGTGCAATGTTTTGCGTCCGACCGTCGCAAGGCGTAGTGTCGACTCGTTCCCACAGGCCCCATCCCCCCGATCACGGGCCGAGGGACTCCATCACGGTCGGGTTTCGTCACCCCCGCTTGAAGCACTCGACGGCTCCCGACCGTGGTGGGCTGCCGTGGTTTACTCCGCCGGCGGGAGCGTGGCGATCAGCGCGCGCACCCGCTCCATCAGCGGGACGATGCCCTTCGCCTCGTACCGACGCAGGCAGCGCTCAGCCTGCTCGCGGGCAGCACCGTTCGCACCGGTGCGGGCGAGAATCTGAGCCAGGGTAAAGCGGGGGTCAGCGAACTGCGGGACACTCGGCTCACGGCCGATCGCGAGCGCGGATCGAGCGAGCCGCTCGGCGTCCTCCAGCAGGCCCCGTCGAGCCAGTATCTGTGCTCGGAGCGTGAGGGAGTCGGGATCCGAGTCGTCTGTTCCGTAGGAGCGTTCGAGCCATCGCTCGGCGTCGTCCACCCGTCCCTGGGCCTCGAGTGCTTGGGCAATCAGATGGGCCTCCGAGTTCTGATAGGTGCGATCCCCCATCTGCTCGAGCGCGGCGTAGGCGACCTGCGCTTCGGCTTCGGCCGCCTCGTAGTCACCCGCCAGCATCTCGACCAGCACGGCGACGTCCGAACTGTGCGCCTTGAGGTGCCGCAGGCCCAGATCGTCCATCAGCGCCCGGGCGTCGGCGATCGTCTCGCGAGCAGCATCGAAGCGGCCGGCGAGACCCTCGAGGCCCCCGATCCGCACCAGGCAGTTCGCCTGAACCCGGCGATTGTTCGTGTCCTCCAGGATCGCCCGGCAGCGCGCGAGGGCGGGGGTGACGGGCTCAGGCCCCCACAATGCGTCGGACACGATCAGCCTCATGATGCCCGCCTGACGCCGTTCGTCCCCAGCCGCGCGGGCATGCGCGAGCGCCCGCTGCTGGATTTCTTCGGCCTCGGCGTACTCGAATGACCACGTGGCCAGCCGGCCCAGCAGCCGAAGCACATCCGCGGCAGCCCCGGTCGTCGCCGGCGACCTCGAACACGCCCACCAGCGGCTCGAGCTCGGCGCGGATTGCCCGGTGCTCGACACTGCTTTCGGTTTGAATCCGAACCAGGGCGAGCCCAACCGTGGATCTCGCCTCCAGCAACGATCACCGGTGCGGGCGGCTCGGGCAACCGTGCCTTCCAGCAGCGTCTCGGCCTCGCTCAACCGCCCGCTCTCGAGCCATGCCTCTCCCAGCTCGACCTCGAGTTCGATCCGCAGCGGGTCGTACTCGTCCAGCAGCGTGACGGCCCGTTCGAGCAGGTTTCCGGCGCCGTCCATGTCGCCCCGGTCGAGTGCGCGGGTGCCCGCCGCTCCCAGCCTGGCCGCAGCCCGCTCGGCGAGCGCCTCTGCGGGGGATCCGAGATCGGCCAGGTAGCGGTGAGCACGCTCGAGATGGAAGCCCAGGATCTCGTCGTACTGGGCTGTTTGGTCGCCGAGCTTGGCCTCGAACCAGGCCGCAAACCGCTCGTGCAGTTCGGCTCGGAGTCGTTTCGGGATCGACTCGTAGGCGGCATCGCGGATCAGCACGTGACCGAACCGGAAACCGTCGTCGCCCGCAAAGATGGCCGCGTCCGGGCGGATGAACTCCTTGCGCACCAACGAGATCAGGTGCGACCCCACGGCCGTTCGCGCCCCGGCCGGGAGCATCTCGGTGACGGCGCCGCGGTGAAACAGCCGGCCCTCCACCGATGCGCGCTCGATCACCGCGCGCTCCGCGGGATCGAGCCGATCAAGCCGCGCCGAGAGCAGTGCGTGCACAGTCGGAGGGATCACCAGCTCACCATCGTGGCCCTCGGCCCGCATCGCCAGGAACTGTTCGACAAACAGCGGGTTTCCCTCAGCCGCCGCGACAATCCGCGAGCGGGTCGGCTGATCCATCTCCTCCAGCGCGTCGATCAGCGACTCGGCTTCGTGTACGTCCAGCGGTTCGAGGCTGACGAGCGCCGCGTCTCTCCGCGGATTCGACCAGCTTGGGCGCGACTCGAACAGGTCCGGCCGGGCGGTGCAGAGCATCAGCAGCGGTACGCCTGTGGCGAAGGTGGCGACGTATTCGAGCAGGTCGAGCAGCGCCGGCTCGGCCCAGTGGATGTCATCGACCACCGCAATCACCGGCCCATCCTGAGCGAGTGCCTCGACCAGCTTACGAGCCGCCCAGGAGATCTCCTCGGGCGAGCCGCCCGCGGGCCCCAGCGAGATCGCACCGGCCAAGCGGTCGGCCACCAACGCCCCTTCGGCACCGCCGACAATCTCTGCGATCGCGGCGCGTGGCTGATCGCCGCCGACCTGTCGGACGATCTCCCCGAGCGGCCAGTAGGTGATGCCTTCGCCGTACGGAAGGCAGCGTCCGATCACGATCCGGGCCCGGCCCCGCTCCCCTGCCAGGAACTCGCGCACGATCCTCGATTTGCCGATTCCAGGAGGGCCGACGATCGTACAGAGCTGAGGCACCTGCTCCTCCACCGCCTGTACGCACGCGGCTCGCAACACTGCCAGCTCCTCGGCGCGACCGACGAAGGGCGCATCGATCGGAGCGGTGAATGCAGGCACCTCCGGCAGCACCTCGATCAAGCGGAAGGCCGGGACGACCTCGGCCTTGCCTTTCAGCTGGAGCGGCGCAATCGCCTCCACCCGAACCAGTCCGCTGACCAGCCGCTCGGTCTGGATACCGATGAGGATCTCCCCGGGTTCGGCGGCTTGCTCGAACCGCGCCGCGACGTTGACCGCATCACCCGTCACAAGCGTCTCGCCGGTTCCGGCGGCCACCTCGCCGGTGCTGATACCCATTCTGACGCTGAGGCCGAGCGGCACCACCGCCTGCCGCATCTCGATCGCCGCGCGCACCGCCCGCTCCGCGTCGTCCTCGTGCACGGTGGGGACTCCGAACACCGCCATGGCCGCATCCCCGACGAACTTCTCCACCGTGCCGCCATGCCGTTCGAGGATCACGCGCAGCGTCGCGTGGTAGTTCGACATCAGCTCGCGCAGCAGCTCGGGATCGGTGCGTTCGCCCAGCGCAGTCGATCCGACCAGGTCGCAAAACACGATGGTGACAGTCTTTCGCACCTCGCGGGCCTGGTCTGCCCCGCCTTCGAGCACCGCTGCGCACCCCCCGCAGAATCGATTCGACTCAGGGTTCTCCTGACCGCAGTGGGGGCACGTGAGCACGCTGCGAGTCTACGGCCAGCGTGAGATCGACCGCATCAACGGCAGCCGATCGTCATTTCTGAAGACCGATCAGGAGGGCTCGCCGAACCAGTATGCGAGTGCTTCTCGGAGCGCGAGCGTGGCAGTGTCTGCGGGTTCGTCGATGGTCGCCGCCCAGGCGACGTAGGCGTCCGGGCGGATCAGCATCGCGTCGGCTGGTCGTTGATCGGTTTTGGCTGTGTGGATGTCGAGGCGATGCTGCCAGGGGCGCGCCGTCTCGCGGAGGTCGGAGCGGTCGGCGAGGTCGAGGAGCACGGGTCGTGCAGTGTGCATGAGCCCGGCGACGCTGGTTGTGCCCTGGTCGGAGTGCAGGGTGAGGTCGGGTGCCAAGGTGCCGGCCAGGGCGTGGTGGTCGGGGCCGGGCACCGGGTAGCGGATGTCGGTGCCGGCGATGAGAGCGCCGATGCGCCGCAACGGCTGCTCGTCGGTGACGAGCTCCAGGAAGAGCTCGCGCAGCGCCTCGGCAGCCGGGTCATGTCCGCGCCGCAGTGCCATTTGGGCGCGGGTGTGGAGCAGCGTGCGCTCGCCGGCGATGTGGCGTTCGTCGTGGTAGGTGTCCAGCAGCCCGGCCGGCGCCCAGCCCTGGATGGCGGCAGCCAGCTTCCAGCCGAGGTTGACGCTGTCGATCATGCCGGCGTTGAGGGCCACGCCTCCGGCGGGGAATAGGTGAGCGGCGTCGCCGGCCACCAGGATCCGCCCGTCGCGGTACCGCTCGACCTGTCGAGCATGAAAGGTGAAGCGCGTCAGCCGGGTCGGCTCTCCCAAGGGCAGATCCACGCCGAGCACGCGGCGGATGCTGTCGCGCAGCTCGGCCACGGTCATCGGCTCGTCGTCGTCGTAGTCGGCGGTCTCATCCTCGCTGGTGTAGAGCCCCAGGAGCGTCGGGTCGGTCGACCCGACGGCGAACACACCGCGCTCGGTTGGTGTGTAGCCGAAGGGGATCCTGCCCACTCCCTCGACCTCGATGTCGCCGTTCTCGAGCACGGTCACCGACTCGGGCACGGTGACCTGGGCGAGCCGCTGAACCTCCGGGTAGGTGGTGCCGGGGAACGGGATGCCGGCCATCTCGCGCACCCGGCTGCGCGCGCCGTCACAGCCAATCAGATACCGGGCGGTCACCCGATACTGCCCGTCCGATCCGCGCACGTCCGCGGTCACCGTGGCGTCATCCTGGCTCAGCCCGACCAGCTCATGTCCGCGGCGGATCTCGGCGCCGAACTCGCCGGCGAGTTCCTCCAGCACGCTCTCGAGCTCGCGGTTGTGGGAGCAGCACCAGCTGCATCGGGGGATCGGCCAGAGCGTGTGAAGTCCACATGCACACCGCCGAACGGCAATCGCAGAGCGGGGATGGGACCGGTGCCGGCTGCTTCGAATCGCTCCAGCAGGCCGCGGTAGCGCAAAAGCTCCACGATCTGGCCACTGAGACCGCCGGCCTTGGCAGTGTCTCGGATCTGCGGCTGCCGCTCCAGCACCAGCGGTCGCACTCCGGCCAGACGCAGCTCGAGAGCGAGCATCAGGCCGGTCGGGCCGGCACCCACGATGATCACGTCGGCGTCCATCACCGACCACTCCCCGCCAAAAACAACACCAGCATCTCGCCACCTCCGGTCTCCGTGGGTTCTGACCTCCAACCGGCCATTGTGCCCCACGGTTCCGACTTGAAACAAGCCCCCATCTGTGTTGTACTTTTAAGCGGCAGAGGAGAGCCACGCCGCGAGCCGGGGTCACGGGATCGGCTGCCAAGAGACGTCACCGTAGCCGGGCCACGATCGAGCGCCGTTCACGATAGCCTCGGCCACGACTGTGGTCGAGATGAACGGCGGATAGACGGAGACCGCGCGCATCGTGAAGCCTCCGCCGATGTCTCGCAGAAGCAGCAGCTTGCGCCCATCCGGAGACCATCCCCCGATCGCGTAGCTGGACGGGTTGTCTTCGATGGCCCTGCTACCGGAGCCGTCTGGCCGCGATACGAGAACCCCGCCGTTGCCCAGCGTCGCAGTCAATTTTCCCGTGGGCGACGGGAGAGGCTTGGGCCGAACGAAGTCACGTGCCCGGGGATCGCCGTTCGCCCACCGCAGCCTTGAGCCGTCGAGACCACGCACGACGACCTTTCCGCTCTTGTCCAGATACGCCAATCGGGAGCTATCCGACGACCATCTCGGGCAGCGTGCCCAATGGTCCGGCAGCCTCAGAATCGCCCTTGATGGGCCGATCGGGCCGTCACGTGCGACGCGGACGACGACGATCGCCGAACTGCCGGGTGCAATTCTCGCGAACGCGAGCATCTTCCCATCCTGGGAGAAGGCCGGACAGATGTTCCAGATGTGGCTGCTGCCCCTGCTCGCCACGAGCTTCGGCTGGTCGCCCACTCTGGTCATGAACACGTCACTGCCGTGAAGGATGTCTGTGCTTACGCCTCTCGATCGGGGAGCGGTCGAGTAGGCGATCCACCGACCGTTGCCGGGGACACGGCGACCGGATTCACGAACCGTACCTGTCAGGCAAGCGCGTAGCCGTGGTAGCTACTCCACCCGCCGGGGGCGGTGATGGCGATCTTCGGCAGGTGGGCGGGCCCGGTGTGGGCGGTTTCGAGCGCGACCAGGTCGAGCACGTGCAGGCCGGCCGACAAGGGAGCGTCACTGCGGCCGAGTGGAGCGGGCAACTTCTGCGAGATCGTTGTCGTTGCAACTGCGCTCGATCCGCCGGCCGTGGAAGCGCTCGCGCCCGACGCCCCGCTGCAGCCGATCGCCAGGAGTGAGGCCGCCACGGTCGCGGCGGCGAAGCCCGTCGCGACGAACTGCGGTCCGAAGTATCTGTCTGTTCATCTCTTCTCCTCACCGAATGAGTGGGGTGTCTGCTACTTGCCGACGACGGACAGGCTCGCGCCGGGCGGTCATGGGGCGGTGATGCTGGCGGTAAGGGAACGGTAAAAAACCCCTGCTTGCAGGCGGGTTGTGAGTGCGCTAGCCTCGGTCTCACGGTGGCGTTCAGCTTCCTCATCCTCGGGCCGCTCGAGGTTCAAGAAGACGGGACGACGCTGCGCTTGGGGAGCGGCCGTCAACGTGGCCTGCTCGCACTCCTGCTCGTGCATGCCAACGAGCTTGTCTCCTCGGAGCGGCTGATCGACGAGTTGTGGTCAGGTCGGCCACCGCCCACCGCACAGAAGGCGCTGCAGGGGTACGTGTCGCAGCTTCGACGCTCGCTGACCGCCGACACCATCCTGACGAGGGGCTCGGGCTACGTGCTGATGGCGACCGACACCGACGCCAAGGAGTTCGAGCGACTCACCAGGCTCGCTTCCGAGCAGGACGCGGACGAGGCGATTCTCACCTTGGAACGGGCGCTGGCGCTGTGGCGCGGACGGGCGTTCGAGGAGTTCGAGTATGAGGAGTGGGCCCAGCTTGAGATCGCCCGGTTGGAGGAGCTCCGCCTGGCCGCGACCGAGCAGCGGATCGAGCGCGGAGCTGGAGCTCGGTCACCACGCCGCGCTGGTGCCTGAACTCGAGAAACTCGTCGCCGAACACCCCCTTCGCGAACAGCTCCGCGGCCAGCTCATGGTCGCGCTCTACCGCTCCGGCCGCCACGCAGACGCACTCGACGTGTACAGGCGCGGTCGGCAGGCTCTGCACGACGAGCTCGGTCTCGAGCCCAGCCCCTTCCTCGCCGAGCTGGAACGGCAGATCCTCAGCCACGACGCCACACTCGGGGCGCCGGCGCGCCGCCGTCTCCCGGTCGGCACGGTCACGTTCCTGTACACCGACATCGACGGTTCCACACGGCTGCGCAGCCAGCTCGGGGAGCGCTACGGCGAAGTGCTCGAGCAACATCAGCGGATCCTCAGAGACGCGGTCCAGCGGTGCGAGGGGCGCGAGGTCGAAAACCGGGGAGACTCGTTGCTCTTCGCCTTTGCCCGCGCCAAGTCAGCTCTCGCAGCCGCAGGCATCGCGCAGCGGGCGCTCATCCAACACCCGTGGCCGGATGGGGTGCAGGTATGCGTACGCATGGGCCTCCACACAGGCGAGCCCGCCGTCGGCGAGGAGCGCGACGTCGGACTCGGGATGCACAAGGCGGCGCGGATCGGCGCCGTCGGCCACGGCGGCCAAGTGCTGCTCTCCAACGCGACGCGCGAACTGGTCGAGGGCGAGGTCGGCGACGTCAGCGTGCGGCCGCTCGGCACCTACCGGCTCGAGCACGTCGACCGGCCCGAGCCGTTGTTCCAGCTCGACATCGACGGGCTGCAAGACCGAGTTCCCACCGCTCAAAGCTGAGCGCGATCAAGGAGCCGCACCAGCCGCGCCGACGCCGGATACTTGCCGCGTGGTCGCCGTCTCTCTCGCCGTACTCGTTGCAGCGGCGATCGCCTTCGCAGTCGGCGGCGGGGCAACCCAGAAGCTGCTGCCGAACAGCCTCGTCAGGATCGACCCGAAGACGCTGAAGGCGACCCAAGTCGCGCAGGTGGGCGACGCGCCCGACCTCGTGATCTCATCCGGCGGCTACCTCTGGGTCACGAACGACATCCTCCGCGACTCGGCCGCGAGCGGCATAACGAACTCCGGTGATCGCACGCTGACTCGGGTCGACCCGTCGACAGGCGACACAGTCGTCGTCGGTGGAGGGCTGGCACCGTGCGGGCTGACCGCCGATCCGTCCGGCGACGTCTGGGTGGTCAACTGCTACCCGCCGAAAACCGAGCAACGCGACAACGTGCAGCGAATCGACGCCAAGACGCTCAAGTTCGAGGCGACGTGGCCCGTTCCGGGAGGTACGGGCTTCTACCGGGGGCGTGCCTACGGCGGCGGCTCACTCTGGGTATCCGGCGGCGGCGATCAGAACAGAGACATGCTCACGCAGGTCGATCCGCAAACAGGTGCCCAGCAGACCATCCACCTCGGACGGCAGGCGGGAGGGCTGGCGTGGTCGGAGGGGTACGGCGACCTCTGGATCGTGAACTTCAACGAAGGAAGCCTGATGCGACTGAACCCGGCAACGGGAGCCGCCAAGACCTTCGACGGACGTCGCGATCAACCCCGTCTCCCCTGTGGTCGACGGTGACGTCGTGTGGGTCGGAGACTGGTCGAAGCCACAGGTGGTGCGCGTCTCCGCGGTCGGACCTGTCCGTCCCCATTCGATCTCCCTCCCGGTGCGCAACCCCGCGTGCCCCAAGATCTCCTGCGTTTGGACCGTTGCGGCAGGCGCAGGTGCCGTCTGGGCGACAACGCCGGAGGACCACGCGCTCTGGCGCATCGATCCGAAGACGAACGCCGTGAAACGAATCAGCCTCCCGTACCCGCCGACCGGGGTGACGGCGGACGCGAACGACGTCTGGGTGACGGTACGAGGATCGAGCTAGGCGACGTCGATCAGGACCTTGCCGACGGCGCCGTGTTCGACGGCCCGGTGGGCGGCTGGAGGTTTCGTCCAGGGTGAAACGGTGCAACGGAAGTCCGGCATCGGCTCCCACCGCCAGTGCGCCGTCCGCGGCTGCCGCCGACACGTCGGCGACGGCGGCATCCTTGACCTCCGCCGGCACCGTGTAGACGAGGACGAACTGGTAGCGAACGTTTCGCCCCATCAGCTCTCCGACCGAGATGCCGAGGTCGGCCGCCACCGTCCGTGGCATAGGGGGTGACGGTGCCGTTGGCCGCCAGTACGGCGGCGTCGAGCGCGGCATTCGCCGCGGCCGCCACCTCGACGATCACGTCGACCCCGTCTGGGGCGATGCGGAGGACTCCGCGGCGGCGTCGGGGCGCGGTAGTTGACAATGTGATCGGCCCCAGCCGCACGAGCCAGCTCCGCCTTCTCGTCGCCGCTGACCGTCGCGATCACTCGCGCCCCGGCCCACCGCGCGAGCTGGATCGCGGCGTGACCGACCGCACCCGCACCACCGGCAACCAGCACCGTCTGCGCGGCGAGAGCATCCGGCTTGAGGCGCCGCGGTGCGAACTCCGAGGAGGTGAGGCAGATGTGTGCGGTCAGCGCGGGTATGCCAAGACTGGCGCCCACGTCGAACGACACACCGTCGGCCAGCGGCACAGCCTGACGCGCGGGCAAGGCGACATATTCCTGCGCGGTTCCGTTGGCCCGTTGCCAGGCGGCTTCCCACAGCCACACCCGCTCGCCGACACGCGACGGGTCGACGCCCTCACCGACGGCATCGACCGTACCGGCCCCGTCCTGGTTCGGGACGACCGCCGGATCGACGGGCTTGCCGGCGTCGCTCCCGCGTCGGGCCTTCCAGTCGGTCGGATTCACACCAGACACCGATACGCGAACGCGAACCTCCCCAGGCTCCGGCTCGGGTACGGGCCGATCAACGAGCTGCATGACATCAGGCCCACCGGTCTGCGAATAGACGACTGCTCTCATCAACCACCTCGCTTCAATCCGTACCGATCCGGACAGTGATGCTAGCCGCGAAGGCGCATGCGCAGCGAGGCAGACGACGCCAGGAAGGGAAAGTATCAGTTGCAACCAGTGCTTCGAGGTGAGATGGTGGGGATTCGTCCAAGGAAGGGAGTCGGTGATGCATGCGCGAGTCAGCAGCTACCAGGCAAATGACCCTCAACGATTGGTCGAAGGCTTCCAGAGCGTCTCAGACGCGCTGGACCAGGTGGACGGGTTCTCCCATGCCTACTTCATGGTCGACCGCGAGTCGGGCAAGGCCCTTTCGATCACGATCTGGGACAGCGAGGACGCGCTCAACGCCAGCGTCGCCAAAGCGGACGAACTGCGAAAGCAGGGAACCCAGTCCAGCGCGACCACCATCGAGTCAGTCCAGCACTATGAGATCCCGCTGACAATCGGCGCCCCCACACGCGCGTAGACACCGCGCACTCATCGGAAGAAAGGACACGGCGCTACGGCCCGCAAGTGGCGGTGTCCGCAGGGCTCGCCCCGATCGTTGTGGGATTGCTGGTGCCGTGGTATCCCGGGATCGTTCCCGGGATGCACCCCACGCCGACGCCGGCAGGATCGATGTGACCGACTCGTCCCAGACGGCGACCGCGTGGCGCATCCGAGGTACGTATCTGGAGGTGTGCAACTGCGACGCGATCTGTCCGTGTCGGCGCATCGACGGCGTCTCCGGTGGACGATCGACCTACGGCTTCTGTACCGGGGCGCTGTCGTGGAAGATCACCGAGGGCAGTGTGTACGGCCTCGATCTAGCATCGTTGTGTGCGGTGTTCGTGTCGTGGTATAGCGATGACGAGCCGGGCTCACCGTGGTCGTGGGTACTTCACGTCGACGAGCGCGGAGATGAGCGCCGGCAAGCGGCGCTCGCCGACGTCTTCTCCGGTCGACTGGGCGGCACGCCACTGAGCCAGTTCCCATGGGCGTTCAAGCCGAGCAACATGCTCGCGGTGGTGCCCAGCCGAATCGAGATCGACCACACCCCGGGACGCGGCTGGTTCAAAGCCGGCTCTGCCGTCACGGTCAGAGTCGCCGGCCCCTATCAGACGCAGAGCCCGGTGACATGCATCATTCCCGGCCACGACCGCACCGGCCGCGAGGTCATTGCCGAACTCCTCGACGTCCACGACCAACACTTCCAGTTCACCTACACCGGCCGATGCGGCTACGAAGCCACCTTCGACTACTCGGCCCCAGAGTCAGCAGCCTGAGGCTCTGGGAATGCGAGCAAAATAGTTGGACAAGCATCACCCCTCGGTGGATATGCTGGCCCTGATGCCGACGGTCAGGAATCGCACGGTCCCCCGGGATGCCTGCGCGATGGGCATGGACGTTCCCAGATCGCTCGGGGGTTTCCCGAGCGGCTCGCGCCACTACCGGTTGGCGGAGTGAGGTGGAGGTTCCTCAGACCCGCTATGCGGAGACCACTGACGGTGTTTCGATCGCATACCAGGTTGTCGGCACCGGTTCGGTGGATTTTGTGTGGATTCCCGGGTTCGTGTCGCATGTCGAGTTCGCGTGGACGCACCCTCCGCTGGCGCGGTTATATCGTCGGCTCGCATCGTCCTACCGGTTGATCCTGTTCGATAAGCGAGGCACGGGGATGTCGGATCGGGTGGCTCCCGACTATTACCCTGACCTGGAAACGCGGATGATCGATGTGCTGGCGGTGATGGATGCGGCTGGATCGGAGCGTGCGGTCATCTTTGGCCTGTCCGAGGGAGGGCCGATGGCGATGCTGTTCGCAGCGACCTACCCTGAGCGGACGGTGGCGCTGATCGCCTATGGCGCAACACCGCGGTATGCGTGGGCATCCGACTTTCCTTGGGGGAACACCGACGAACAGCTTGAGGCGGAGATCGCCGATGATCGCGCTCGGTGGGGTACAAGCGCGTGGGCCGTCGATGGGCTGCGGTCGTGGGCGGCGCCGAGTCTGGCCGGCGACGAGCGAGAGGTCGCGTTCATCGCCACGATCGTGCGCATGGGGGCGAGTCCCGGTGCCGGCGAAACTCTCGCCCGGATGAACCACGAGATCGACGTGCGTGCGATCCTGCCGACGATCCGTGTGCCGGCCCTGGAGATCGCTCGGGAGGGCGATCCCGGCCCACCGCCCGACGGCTACACCGCAAAGCTGATTCCAGGCTGCAAACACGTCGCGCTTGCTGGCGACGACCACCTCCCCTGGGCCGGCGACGTCGAGGCGCTGGTGGTGTCGCTGGAAGAGTTCATCGGCGCAGTCCAAGACGAAGAGGCCGAGCTGTCGCGCGTCCTCTGCACAGTGCTATTTACCGACATTGTCGATTCAACGGCAAAAGCAGCCGAGATGGGTGACAGGCGCTGGCGCGAGGTCGTCGACGAGCACGACCGGATTGTTCGAGGCCAGATCGCTCGCTATCAAGGACGCGAGATCAAGACCATGGGCGACGGGTTTCTCGCCACGTTCGACGGGCCGGCCCGAGCGATCAGGGCGGCAACTTCAAGCGTGGAGGCCGTTAGCCGCCTCGGCATCGAGATACGCGCCGGCCTACACACGGGGGAGTGCGAGATCCTCGGCGACGACGTCGGAGGAATCGCCGTTGCGATCGGAGCGAGAGTCGGCGCGAAAGCCAACGCTTCGGAGGTGATCGTCTCTCAAACAGTGCGGGACATCGTGGCTGGGTCAGGACTCACGTTCCAAGACGCCGGAAAACACCAGCTGAAGGGCGTCCCCGACAGTTGGCAGCTGTTTCGAGTAATCACCTGACCCAGGGAGTCTGTCAGGCAAGAGTCATCCGTAACGTTTGCGGGACGCTTGGTTTGCAACGATGGCCGTGTGCAGCCTGATGCCATCATTCGCAGCCGGGGGTACCCGGTGGGCTCGTGGATCGTGTGGCTGGCCTGGGTGTCGTGGTGGTTGACGCTGCTGTTCGAAGTGGGGTTCATCGGGTTTGTCGTAGCGAACTGGGGAACTGACCCATACAAGCGGGACAATGTGTCGGGCTGGGAGTTGGTCGTGACGCTCGCGGTGGTGGTGGTCGTGTTTCAGAGCATGGCCACAATCGGGGTGTTGATCGTGCGGCGCGACCTGGGGAACACGGTTGGCTGGCTCTTTTGCGCCTCGCCGTTGTTGATGATGGCGGGAAACTTCTTCCTCGCCTACGCGGAGTATGCGCTCAACACTAACCCTGGGGCACTTCCCGGCGGGGTTTGGGCCGGGGCTTTGGGGTGGGCCTGGGTGGTGGGGCTGACGTTGTTTGCCATGTTTGTGTTTCTGCTGTTTCCCGACGGTCATCTGCCGAGTCCCCGGTGGCGGCCGATCGCCTGGGTGGGTGGGGTGTCGTTCGTCTGTCTTTGGACGGGTGCGCTGCTCTCCCCGGGCCGACTCGACTCGCCGCTGGAGCGGTTCCATAAGCCGATTGGGATCGACCAGTTGCAGTACCTGCAGGTGGCAATCATTGCGCTTCCGATTCTGGTCGCCGCCGGAGTCGCGGCGGTGGTCGTTCGGTATCGCCGTGGCAATCTGGTCGAGCGTGCACAGTTGCGCTGGTTCGTCGTCGCCGTCTGCTTCCTCGTCGGGTTTGCGGTGATCACGACCGTAATCGAAGGAATCACCGGCGCCACATTGCCGGATTTCGTGTTCCTCTGCGTGCTGTGGCTCGTCCCGGCGTCGGTGGGTATCGCGATCCTGCGCTATCGCTTGTACGAGATCGATGTGATCATCCGAAAAACGCTCGTGTACGCGGCGCTGGCAGCGACACTGGCAGTGGTCTACCTGGGCGGTATCTCACTGACTACCTGGATGTTCCGCTCCATCACCGGCCAATCCAGCGCCCTGGCAGTCACGCTCTCCACCCTCGCCGTCGCCGCCGCGTTCCAACCACTGCGAACCCGCATCCAACGCACCGTCGATCACCGCTTCTACCGCCGCAAGTACAACTCAACTCGAACGCTCGAAGCCTTCAACGAGCGCCTACGCGAACAAATCGACCTCGACGCGCTCTGCACCGAGGTGATCGGCGTTGCCACCGAAACGCTCCAACCGAGCCACGCCGGACTCTGGCTCCGCCCCGCCCGCGGACACGATTCTGACTTGCCAAGTAGCGACGACTTGGCGACACACACGCCGAGCATCACGTCCTCGGAGTCGAGGCTCTTCTTTCCATAGCACCCATGCTATTGGCGGTCATCGACCATCGCGAATGGTTGTCCGGTTGGAAATCCATCGTCGATATGGAGCTAAGCGGATTCGAACCGCTGACCTCCTGGACTTCGCCGTCAAGGTCGCTGCGCTCCCTTGACAGCTTCGTGGCGGGATCTGCTGGATAGCAGACCCCTTGATCCAGGCTCCCGCCTGGATCGCACCCAGGTGGTCTAGAGGCCCAAAGCCCGGCCCACACAACGCAATCAGTGCTCGGGCCGGCCCATTCAGGGCCTCCCCAGACACTATGGAGCTAAGCGGATTCGAACCGCTGACCTCCTGGACTCCACTGTCAAGGTCGCTGCGCTCCCCTGACAGCTCCGTCACGGGGCCTGCTAAATAGCAGACCCCTTGATCCAGGCTCCCGCCTGGATCGCACCCAGGTGGATAGTGGGCCAAACCATTAAACCCATCGTCTCGGGGGTGCGGCCTTACCGGCCGCACCCCCGAGACGATATGGAGCTAAGCGGATTCGAACCGCTGACCTCCTGGGTGCGATCCAGGCGCTCTCCCAACTGAGCTATAGCCCCACGAGGAGCGGAAGTATATCGACTAAGCCGAGTTCCCAGGCCGCAGCGGACAGGGACACGGCTTGGCTGCGAGCAGTTCCAGCTGGCGCTCCGGCGGGTCGACGAACTCAGTCTGCACATCCGCGCCCGTGGCCAGGCGGCGATCGAGCGGGGAGTGGTGGTTGAAGCCGCGATGCCGCCATCTCGGCCACCAGATCGTCGTGCCGGCGAGAGAGCGCCGCCAGCTTGCCCTCCCAGCGAATCGTCTCGGGGTGGCTGCGGTATCCGCGGCGATCCTCGCTCAGGATCGTCCAGATCGCGTGCAGCTCGCGATGCTCGCCCAGCAGGTGGCTGCGACACAGTAGGGCGGGGTCGACATCCCAGATCCTCACGAGGTCATCGTAGGCACTAGGCTGCGACGATGGCGGTCAAGCTCTACCGATGCGATGTCACCTGGCTGAAGATCCGAAACCACCACTGCTGGCGGGTGGAGAGTGCGCTCAAGGATCAGGGCATCGAGTATGAGGCCGTGCTCGGACCGCTCAACCGCAACAAGCGCCAGCGGGTCGAGGAACTCACCGGCCAGAAGTTCTACCCCGTGATCCAGTTCGAAGACGGGTCGCTTTATCGCGACGCGTCCAAGAAGATGGCCAAGACGATCAGAGCCGGCCGCCTGGACGAGCAGCGCGGGGCCGGCTCCGAACCGCCGGAGTAGCTCAGCCCGGGTCGCGGCGCAGCGGCTGGCACATGCAGTGCACCCCACCGCCGGCCAGCTGAAACTGGCTCATATCCGGGTCGTACACCTCGAAGCCAAGCGCACGCAGCCGTGCGTTCAGCTCGGGTGCCGCGGTGGTCGAAAGCACCCGATCGCCGCCCAGGGCGACCACGTTGCAGCCCAGCGCCATCGTCTCGCGAAAACCCACCGGGACGATCTCGATGCCCCTGCCCTCGATCCAGCGGACGATGTCGGGGTCGGTCGTGTCGAGACACACCGCCGCCAGCTTCTCGGCCAGCATGCACACCATCAGATCGATGTGGACGAAATACTCGTCGATCGGCGCGAACTTGACCTCCAGGCCCTCGTCGGTCATCCAGCCACCGACCTGGCGGGCAGCCACCTCCTCGCCGCGCATGCCCGTATAGCCGATCAGGACGACGCCCG
Source organism: uncultured Actinomycetes bacterium (assembly GCA_963811675.1). Taxonomy (GTDB): domain Bacteria; phylum Actinomycetota; class Thermoleophilia; order Gaiellales; family JAICJC01; genus CAVPTL01. The sequence goes on from CAWESH010000011.1 coordinate 110,140, forward strand.
GCTCGAGCATGTTGAAGTCGCCACCCTCAAAGTTACCGGCCGACACCAGGTCATACACCGGCACCTCGTGATCCAACGCAAACCGCAGCGCCTCGGCGTACTCACCGCGCCGCCGCGGGCTGGCCAGCTGGGTGATGATCAGGCCAAACGGCGTCATCACATTCGAGTCGCGCGCATACACGCCATAGGGAATCTCGTCGCGGGCGTCCATCAGGTGGACGTTGACGCCGGCCTGGCGATAGCAGTCCACCATCTCGGCGTGCTGGCGCAAAGCCAGGTCGCGGTCAAAGGTGTAGCCGCGGCGCAGCGTCTCGCGCACCAGCGCGCTGTACTGGGCGTTCTCCTCCCCCAGCCAGCGAAACGACTCGGGCGAGCCCAGCAACACGTCGCGCAGAAGGCCGTACTCGGAGTCGACTCCCCACTCGCTCAGCCGCGCCGACTGGCCTCCGGGAACACGTGCCCGGACCGGGTTTGCAGGAGCGCTGACGTCGGCCATAACGACGTTTTATCACACCTGGTCGTGCGGATCCTAGGCCGCGGCGAGCCGGCGCAGCCGGCTGAGCACCATCGAAGCCGGAATCCACTCACCCGGTTCGGTGGCGGCAAACGCCAGTCGAAGGCGGCAGCCGTGGTCGATCAGGAACACTCCCCCGTGCTCGGCCGAGAGCGCGTCGAAGGCGAGCCCGCAGGTGAACGTGTGACCGGCCCCATCGCGGCTGACCACCGTGGTCGCCACTCCCGCCTCACGCAGGTCAAGCACCACCGCGTCGCGGTCGGCGTCCTGTGCAGCTACCGTCAGCACCAACACCACCGGGCCGTCCTCGACCATTTCCCGCAGCCATCGCCGGTGCCCGGACGGCGCGACCAGTTCGAGCGGCCCCACGACACCGTTCATCGCGACTGCCGCCACGATCCGCTTGGGAGCTGCTGTGTCCGATGCCGGCTCGGGAACCGGCGCGAGCACAGGGGCCGTGACCGGCACCACCGCAGGCTGCTCGGCCGGCAACCCCTCAACATCGGGAGTCGCCGGCGGAACCGGCGCTCCGGCGGCCCCACCGATCGCAGCCCGGTTGGTCTCCACCGCGGCGTGGTCGGGGACGTACAGCAGGTCGCTGCCGCTTGTCCGGCGGATCAGGGCGACGCCCGCAAGCACACCACCGCACACGCACCCCACGGCGGCGATCTGGACGGCCGCCGCGGCCGAGTACAGCGACACCAGCACCGGGGCCGCCGCCATGCCCGCGACCATGCCCAGGTTCTGCACCGACTCGGCCACAGCGAACACGCCCGCCCGCAGATCACGGCGCACATGCAGCTGGATCAGCGTGTCGTACACCACCTCGGTGATGCCGTCCGTGGCACCCACCAGAAACAGCACCAGAAACGCCGTGGCGGTGACCGTTGAATGCGAAATCGTGAACATCAATCCAGCGGTGGTCAGAAACGAGAGGAAGATCGACCGCCGAGCGACGCTCTCACGCTGCATGAATCCCGTCAGCAGCTCGCTGCAGAGAAACCCCACGCCCAGCATCGCCAGTGCATACCCGTACGCGTCAGGCTCCCCTAGCTGTGACTCGAACAGCTGTGGCAGAGATACGTTGAAGATGCCGAAAGCGGCCGTCGCAACCGTGAAGGACACCGTCAGGCCCAGCACCACCCGGCTGGAAAGCATGATCTTCACCAGCTCCCGCCGGTTGGCCCCCGGCCGTTGGCTGACGGGCTCGGGCTCGGACGCCCCGGTGGCGGTCGCATACGTCCAGTACAGCAATCCGGACGCCACGAAGGTGACCAGATCGACCGACATGGCGACGCCGATGCCAAACCGGGCCACAAGGAACCCACCCAGCCCCGCACCGATCACCAGCGTCAGGTTCCGACCGACACCGTGCAGAGCGTTCCCCGCCTGCACCAGCTCGCCCGGCAGCACCTCCGGGATCAAGCCGGCCGCGCTGGGGCTGGTGGCCGCCGACAGGAGCGAGGAGACGCACGCCAGCGCCACCACCGGCCAGATCTGGTCGGTGACGGCCAGGGGGATGATGGCGAGCGTAATCAGGCCGCGGAACAGCTCGACCAGCGACAGCACCCGGAAGCCCTCGAGCCGGGTCAAAAGCGGCGCCGACAAGATTCCGCCGACAGTCGCTCCCAGCATCCGGGTGATCAGAAACACGCCCACCGCGGTGGTCGAGCGCGTCTCGGCGAAGATCCACGTCACGATCGCGGCCTGCGTCAGCCAGTCGCCGAGCTTCGATGTGATCCGCCCCGCCATCACCCGCCGAAAGCCCGCGTGCGACAGCGGATGAAGCACTCTTGTCCCAAACGGCGGCAGGTCAGAGCACGATCGGTACACGAACGCCACCGTGCCCAACACGATCAGCACGTCGCCGATCGACACCGCGTTTGCCAGCGGCACCACCGATGGGATGGCGAAGATGTCGCCCAACCATGCCAGGTGGGTATGCGGCCCGGCCAGCACGTTGTTGGCGACCACACCCTCACGCTGCAGGATCGCTGGATCGGCGCCGCTCGCCCGCCACGCCTCGAGCGTGACCGGCATGCTGCCGCCGTTCGCGAAGATCGCGATCACGTTGCTGAGAAGTCCCACGCCCATCATCCAGAACCCCGAGATACGCAGGTTGAGCGCGACGAACAGGAGCAGCAGCAGGTAGCTGGTGAGATGCACCACCGCGTCGTAGCGGTCAGGGATGCCGTGCCCGCCTCCGGTGAACAGCACCACCTGAATCGCCAGCGCCAAGAACACCAGCCACTCCCCGCGGAAGCGCAGGCTGGAGAGCCGCGAAAGGTCGGCGCCGAGCGCCCAGGCGCCAATCAAGCCGAGGATCAGAGCGACCCCGATAATCACCTCAGCTCGCCGCCCGCTCGCCGTCTGATGCAGGTCTGGCCTGCGCCACCACCGATGCGAAATCGGGATGGGCCATCGCGGCAACGCCCAGCGCAGACCGGATCCGCGGCCGGATCTGCGTTGCCCGACGCGGCACGGGCACGTCGCTGACGATCTCGCGCAGGCGCTCACAGATCGCGTCCAGGTTGGCCTGGTCGGGCACCGAGGTGATCACCGCAAACCGATCCTCGCTGAGGGTCAGCATCTCGTCGCCCGCGCGCAGCACTGTCTGCAGTCGCGCGATCGCATCGCCCACAACCCGCTCGGCGGTCAGGTGGCCCGCCACCAGCCGAACGTGTTCGAAGGTGGCCAGGTCGATCAGGATCACGGCCGGTGTGGTACCCGAATCGTCTCCGCGCTGGTCGCCGTGAATCAGGTCGAGGGTGCGCGACGTCACCGCCGTCGGGTTGGTGCGCTCGGCCACCAGGGTCAGCAGCGAACGCTCGAACGGGCTCAGGCGCCGCCTCCCCGCAACCGCCAGCCGCGGGAGATCGTCGCCGCCCGGCGAGAGCGTGATCCAGGTACCGTCGGCCAGTTGGTCTCCGACCGCCTCGGCGTTGGGACGCACGGCCCGCTTGCAGATCTCGGCGACGACCGACGCCGACGGGGGATCCTCATGGTCGAACTGCGCCTTGTAGCAGTCGGCGTCGTCGCTCCACTCCAGCCACAGCACCCGTCCCTTGACCCCGCCGGCGGCGAGCGCCTTGGACGCCGGGACGCCGTCATCCAGCGCGCGCAGCGCGCGCCCTCCGCGGCGGCGGCCGCGGGCGCCGCTCGACACGGTCCAACTGGTCGCGGCCAGTCCGGCGGCGGCCAGTACTGCGATCAGCCATTGGGGGGTGTCGGGGACTCCCAGGAGGATCAGCACGGCGCCCGCCAGCGCAACCGCCACCGGGCCGGGTCGCAGCAGCGTCCGCATCCACCGCAGGTCGACCGTCGCCACCCGCGAGAACTCGGCCCGCAGCGCGGCGAGCTGATGGCGCCCCATCGCGCGGGGCAGCTCCTCGCCCTCGATCATGGCCGCGAAGGCGTTGGCCACCAGCGGATGAAACTGTGTCCCGGCCTTGTCCCGCAGCTCCTGCACCGCCTCGGAGTTACTCAGCGCCGGCCGGTAGGCCCGGGCCGAGGTCATCGCGTCGAAGCTGTCGGCCACGATCAGCACGTGGGCTTCCACCGGGATGTTTCGCTGCGACACGGAGTAGTACCCGTTGCCGTCGTACCGCTCATGGTGAAGCTCTGCGTAGAGCGCCATCTCACGCGCGAAGTGGAAGGGTGTGAGCAGCCGCGCCGACAGCCGTGGATGGCGCCTGATCGCACGCAGCTCGGCCGCGCTCAGCCGCGCCGACTTGGAGAGCGTGGCCACGTCGACCGCGACCTTGCCCAGATCATGGAACCGCGCCGCCGCCACCAGCCGCTCGCTCTCACGCTCACCCAGCTGAATCGCTGCGGCGAACCTGCTGACGTAGTCGGCCACCCGGCGTGAGTGCCTGGCGGTCGACGGATCGCGCTCGTCGATCACTCCGGCGAAGGTGTTCAGCACGTTGGTGGTTTCGCCCTTGAGCCGCTCGAACCCGGCGCTGGCCTGGTACAGCAGTGCCAGCAGCGGGGCGATGAAGAGCAGCACCACCCACGTCTCGCGGCTGTACCCATACGCCACCAACACGCCCAGACAACCCTCAGCGACTCCGGAGGCGCACGCCCCCCGCACGCCGTCCCAGAACACCTGGATGAATCGCCGCCCCGACGACAGCCACTCCGCCCCGGAGAAGATCAGCTCGTTGATCAGAAGCCGCGTCCCGATCAGCACGATCAGCGGCAACGCGTCGTCGGCGTCGATGGCCGAACCGGTGTGCCCGCCCACCAACAGATAGGCCTCGCCGGCGACCCAGATGGCCGACCCGAACATGGCGGAGTTGAACAGGATGTTCCAGCGCGGCGCCAGCCGCACGCCGTCCACCACGATCACCGCCCAGGCCGCGATCAGCGCCGCCGCGACCGGCCCGAAGACGATCGCCGCGGCCACGTGCGCGGTGGCCGAGAACGAGATCGAGTTCTTGTCCAGCCGTACCAGCACCGCCTCGATCATGATCGCGAGCCCGAACAGCGGCGCCAGCATGATCAGCCCACCCACCGGCTCGGGACGCCCGGTTATGAGCACGGCGGCGATGCCGATCCAAAAAACGGCGCTGACGCACGCGATATAGATCCGCAACGGTCGGCTCATGACCTGGAGGAGGCTGGGGATTAGGGGGGCCGAAAATCCTCCGAAAGCTCATCGGCACCCTGCGCCAGACCCTGTAGAGCGGGGGTGGTAGGTCGATGACGCCCCGCTGGGCTCTTACGAGCCGTCGCGGGACGTCATTCAGCCACGAGGGTCAATGACCCAGCTTGCTGGCGGCACCCGACGCGAGCACAAACGCGACGAGCATAGCCAGCAGGTACGTAGAACGTACAACTCGGTACTTCACAGGGGAGGCTCCTTGAACGTGGGGGTCACAAGGCTCACTCATTGATGCGCGGATTCGATGATCCGTGTACCCCCTGAAGGGTGAATCGAACTGCGCCCAGGCGATCGCTAGGTCGACCGCAAAACGGGCTGCAGCACGGTTTTGCCGTTGTGTTCTCGCTCCAGCGAGACCCAGCAGCTCGTCCACGCCATCCCCGTGGGCACGGCACTGTGCACAGTCACGGTGCCGTCGGCTTCGGTATTGAACGCCATCAACCCGACCGAGTCGCCACCATTCGAGAACCACATCTCGTAGTACTGACCGGCCGGCGCCGGGGGCAGGTGATCGACCTTGAGCACCGCGGCGCGCATCGCGCCGTCGGCCTTTCCGAGTTCCAGCGTGCCCGAGGCGTCGGCAAACTGCGGGCTGCCGGCGGAAAGCGCCACGGTGGCCTGGACGCTGCTCGGCGAGCGGGTGCCGTTGACACCGATCGCGAGCGTGACCGCCACCGCCCCGGCCAGCACCGCAGCGGCGGCCAGCAGTCGCCGCGGTGAGCGCGAGGCGCGCCGAGGCGATCCCACCACCTCGGCGGCCGGCTCCCCACCCAGCGCCGCCGCCTTGGCGATCGAGGCGTACCGCGGAGGCACCTCCGACGGCGTCGGCACCGATCGCAGCAGATCCTCGACTCGAGTTAGATCTCGGTCATCGCTCACGTCATCACCCGCTCGACTTCGAGTCGTTCAGCAAGCCGCGACAGGCCGGCTCGGGTGCGCGTCTTGACCGTGCCCAGCGGCAGCTCCAGCCGCTGCGCCACCTGACTCTGCGACAAACCGTGGAAATAGGCCAACTCGATCACCTCGCGCTCCCGCTCAGGCAGCTCGTCAACGGCGGCGTGCACCCGAAACGCCTCCAACTCGGCGACCGTCTGATCCTCGGGGCCCGGCCCACTGTCGGGCATGTCGGGCGGGTCGCCGACCACCGTCGCCCGGCGCGATCTGACGGAGTCCACGGCGGCATTGCGAGCGATCGTGTAGAGCCACGCGGTGGCGCTGCCGCGCTCGCTTCGATACGACCGTGCCGCCCGCCACACCGCGGCGAATGTTTCCTGTACCACGTCCTCGCCGAGGGCGGCGTCGCGTACCACCCGCACCACCTGCGAGTACACCGCGCGGCTGTAGCGACGATACAGCTCATCGAAGGCGGCGCCATCGCGTTCATCGGCGACGCGGGCAAGCAGCTGCTCGTCGGTGAGCGGTACGTAATCCACCTCCGCAAGGGTAGTCCACGACCGCGCAGGGGCACGCAACGATCGGCCGCTTTGGGTTGAGACGAGAACAGTCATACACAGGTCTCTACGGCGCAGCGGCCGAGTCGGATTGAGCTGCCAGGATCTGAGGTGGCGCCGCCGGTGGGCGGGGCCTGCGCCCTTCGCCGGAGATCGCTCGACGTTGTCGTCCCAAACAGCGCGGAGCGACGCGTACGGCGAGACAGCACCACCTCAGATCAGGCGAACGCTCCGTCGGTACCGAGTCCGGGCCCTTCGCACCAGTGGTGCGTCGAAGCGATCGGGAAAACGGAGGCCGGGGAGCTGCACTCAGAGTGGGTTACGGCGACCTCCGCCGCGTCCCCCGTCGTGATGAATAGCGCGCGGCGTGAGCCGCATGCCGGATCAGGGAAAATCGCTGCCGATGTGGGCGTCGGCGGACTGAATCCGCAGACCCGCCTGCATCAGATCGCGGATCGAGACGACACCCACCAGCCGGCCTTCGTCCACCACGGGGATGTGCCGGAACTTGCCCTCGGACATGATCCTGGCCGCCTCGCTGGGCAGATGATCCGACGGCAGCGTGATCGGGTCGGTGGTCATGTACGACTGCACCTGGCCGACGTCGGGATGCCGGCTGTCGGCGATCGCCCGCAGCAGATCGCGCTCTGTGAAGATCCCGGTAACGGCACCCTCGCCGTCGACCACGACCGCGGCACCGACGTTGCGCTGGCGCATCTTGCGCGCGGCCGCTCCCAGCGTGGCCTCGGCCTCGATGGTGAGCACGTCGTCGGACGACATGAAGTCGCGCAAGGTCACAGCCATTACCGGTCTCCTTCGATTTCCTGCGGTCGTAACCGCATCTCGAGGAGCAGCTCAGCGTCGAGCGCGTCTGCAATCCTCATCAACGTATCCAGCTTCGGGGGCCGGCCGCCGCGTTCGAGACGTGCAATGGCGGACTGGGTGGTACCGCACAACACGGCGAGTTCCTGCTGCGACATGCCCCGCTCGAGCCTGTTATCGGCCACCATCCGGCCAACTTCGGCGAACCGTTGCTCGTGGTCGCGCCCCAGAGCCTCGGCGCGCTTGCGGATACCCTCGCGCATGCGCTCCAGCGTCTGAGCCGTAAGCCGTTGACGATGTGCGTGCGAGTCGCTCGACACGGCACCAAGTGTATCGCACCGGCGCTATCGTGCGCCACCCCCCCGTATCATCGGGTGCATGGCTCGCAGAGCGGTGATCGTCAAACTCGGATCGACCACGCTGGTGGATCCCCGCGGCCGCCCTCGGGCACGGGTGTTCGCCGCCGTCGCCGCGCAGGTGGCCGAGCTGCGGGCCGGCGGGACACCGGTGGTGCTGGTCAGCTCCGGTGCGATCGCGTTGGGGCTGGGGACGCTCGGCCGCACCGCCCGCCCCGGCCGCCTGCACGAACTGCAGGCCGCATCGGCGGTGGGACAGGCGGTGCTGCAGCGACGCTGGGAGTCCGCGCTGCGAAAGCACGGGGTCGCCGCCGCCCAGGTGCTTTTGACGTCGGGCGACGTGCACCGCCGCGACGGGTACGTGAACGCCCGCGGGACATTGGAGACACTGCTGCGGTGGCAGATGGTGCCGGTCGTCAACGAGAACGACTCGACCGCCACGGACGAGATCACCTTCGGAGACAACGACGCCCTGGCCGCTCAGGTGGCGGTGTTGCTGCGCGCCCGCCTGCTGGTGCTCCTGACCGACACCGACGGACTGTATGACCGCGACCCGACCAGGCCCGGCGCCCAGCGGCTGGACGACGTCACCGATCACGCGCATGCTGCAAACGCTCGAGCTGCGGCGCGCCGGAACCGGCTGGGGCTCGGGCGGCATGCGCTCCAAGGTGGTCGCCGCCGAGATGGCCCGGTCGGGCGGGGTTGCGGTGGTGATCGCCAACGGTCGCACTCCCGGCGTGGTCGCAGAAGCAGCGGCCGGACGCCCGGTCGGCACGCGCTTCAGCGCCGAGCCCAGCCCGCTTTCGGCCTACAAGCTGTGGGTGCGGTACGGCAAGCCGGTGCGCGGGCGGGTGGAGGTGGACGCGGGCGCCCAGCGGGCGGTGTCGGCCAAGGGCACCAGCCTGCTGGCGGTGGGGGTAACGGACGTCGACGGCGGGTTCGCCGCGGGCGACGCGGTCGAGCTGATCGGCCCCGACGGCGACCCGTTTGCGGTCGGAATTGCCAGCCGCGCGGCGGCCGATGTACGAGCGGCGATCGGGGTACGTGGCGCGGGCGAAGTGGTGCACCGCGATAATCTTGTGGTGCTATGACGATCATGGCTCCCGACCTCACCACCAACGCTCGCACCGCCGCCCGCCTGATGGCGTCGGTGACCGCCCGCCGGCGCGACGCCGCGTTGGAGGCGATCGCCGTGGCGATCGAACGGGATGCCGGCGAGATCGAGGCCGCCAATCGCCTCGACGTCGCCGCCGCGACCGATCAGCCGCCTGCCATCGTCGACCGGCTGACGCTCACGCCCGACCGGATCGCCGGGCTGGCCGACGGGGTGCGAGCCGTCAAGGCGCTGCCCGACCCGATCGGCACCGTACTCAGCCGGGTCGAGCGCGACAACGGCCTGGTGATCGAGAAGCTGCGGGTGCCGCTGGGCGTGGTGGCGATCATCTACGAGGCCCGGCCCAACGTCACGACTGACGCGGCGGCACTCGTGCTCAAGTCGGGAAATGCCTGCATTTTGAGGGGTTCTCGAATGGCATCGCACACCAACCGGGTGCTGATCGACCTGGTGCGCGCGGCCGTGGAGAGCAGCGGGCTGCCGGTCGACGCGGTGCAGGAGATGGAGCCCGACCGCGACCGCCTGCGCGAGTTCATCTCCCACCCCGGGGCGGCCGACGTGGTGATCCCGCGCGGAGGCGAGGAGCTCAAGCACTTCCTGCTCGACAACTCCCGCATCCCGGTGCTGGCCGCCGCGGGCGGCAACAATCACGTCTACGTCGACGCGACCGCCGACGCCGCCATGGCCGAGGCGATCGCCGTCAACGCGAAGATCCAGCGCCCGGGCGTGTGCAACTCGGCCGAGACGCTGCTGGTGCACCGCGACCGGCCCGAGCTGATGGAGGCGATCACCGCAGGGCTGCGCGCTGAGGGCGTCGAGATCGTCGAAGGCGAGCAGGCGTGGGCGACCGAGTTTCTGGACATGAAGATGGCCGTGCGCACGGTCGACTCACTGGATGAGGCGCTCGACCACATCGCCACCTACGGCACCGGTCACTCGGAGGCGATCGTGACCGCCGACTCCGACGGCAGCCGAGCGGTTTCGTGACCGAGGTCGACGCCGCGGCGGTGTACGTCAACGCTTCCACCCGGTTCACCGACGGCGGCGAGTACGGGATGGGTGCCGAGATGGGGATCTCCACGTCACGGCTGCACGCCCGCGGCCCGGTGGCGCTCAACGAACTGACCACGACGAAGTACGTCGTCCGTGGCGACGGCCAGGTGCGGGCTTGACCGAACGCAACCCGGGGAACGGGTTTGCCGTCAGTTGCATATGCGACGCGCAGTAATCACCGGGCTCGGAGCGGTCACCCCCGTCGGGAACGATGTGCCGACGAGCTGGGCAAATCTCGTGGCCGGCAAGAGCGGTATCACCCGCATCACGCGGTTTGATACCGAGCCCTATCCGGTCGACATCGCGGGCGAGGTCAAGGAGTTCGATCCGACGGTGGCGATGGGGCCCAAGGAGATCCGGCGCACCGGGCGCGACGTGCATCTCGGCATGGCGGCCGCGACTGAAGCGATCGCAGACGCGGAGCTGAAGGTCGACGCACCCGGCCGCACCGGAGTGATCCTGGGGAGCTGCGTGGGCGGGATGGAGTACACCCTCGATCAGCAGCGCGTGCTCGACGAGCGCGGTCCGACACGGGTCTCGCCCCACTGGATCGCCAACATGCTGCCCGACACCACCACCAGCCACGTGGCCACCGCGATCGGCGCCCGCGGTGTCAACTACGCGATTGTGGGCGCGTGCGCGACCGGGACCAACGCGGTGGGCGACGCGGCCGAGGTGATCAAACGCGACCAGGCCGACGTGATCATCGCCGGCGGCACCGAAGCGGTGCTGATGCCGGTGGTGCTGGCCGGCTTCTGCGCCATGCGCGCACTCGCCAACGGCGGCGAGCCGGAGCGGGCCTCCCGGCCGTTTGACGCCAACCGATCGGGCTTCGTGCTGGCCGAGGGCGCAGCTGCACTGGTGGTCGAGGAGCTCGAACACGCCCGCGCCCGCGGTGCCGAGATCTACTGCGAGGTGGTCGGCTACGGCGTCTCCAACGACGCCTACCACGTGGCCACCCCCCACCCCGACTCGATCGGCGTGATCGAGATGATGCGGGCGGCGCTCGAGCGTTCGGGAATCGCGCCGGAGGAGATCGACTACATCAACGCCCACGGCACCGGCACGCCCTACAACGACCCGGCCGAGACGCGGGCCATCAAGACCGTGTTTGGCGACCACGCCTACAAGCTCGCGGTGTCGTCGATCAAGTCGATGACCGGGCACAGCTTTGGCGCCGCCGGCGCGATCGAGGCGGTCGCGACCGCGCTCACGATCCACAACGGCGTGATCCCGCCGACGATCAACCTGGACACGCCCGATCCCGAATGCGACCTCGACTACGTCCCGCACACCGCCCGCGAGACGACCGGTGCGAACCGCGGTGTCCAACTCGATGGGCCTGGGCGGCCACAACGGCTGCATCATCCTCCGCGCCCTGGATGAATAAAAGGTGCCTGGCACCTTTTATTCACCAGACCGCGCCGGATTCGGCGGCGGTCGGTTAGGCTCACCGCGATGAGCGCTCCCGACGATCAGGCAACGACGCTCGAGACGTGGGCCGAGGCGCACGAGCTCGAACCCACCGAGGCCGCCCTCGCCGGTCGCACGCCGCTGCTTCGCACCGGCCTGTCCGACACCGTCGTGGACGCCCACGCGGGTGACCTCAACGGCCGCTCCTCAGTGATCGGCGAGCTCGTGATCGCCTCATCAGGCATGTTCGAGGGCCTCGAGGTGGTGGGCGTCTCCGACGTCGACAGCGTCATGTTCACGGTGCTGGTGGCCGACGTCGACGCGCTCGGCTGGGGACGCCTGACGATCCACCCGGTGGAGGTGCCCGAGGAGGACTGCTACACCCGGATCTTCGATCACCAGGACCACAAGGTGCGCCACATCGACCCCGCCTTCGACAAGCGCTTCCGGGTGCGGGTGGCTCGATCGATCCCCGACGACCAGGTGCGCGACCTGTTCGACGACGAGTTCGTGGCCTGGTGCCTCGACCAGGAGGAGCTGCTGGTCGAAGCCGAGCAGAGCGAGGAGTACGGCGGAGCGCTGCTCGTGGCACACAGCGACGTCGACCTCAGCGCCGACCAGCTCGACCTGCTGAGCGAGCGCTCCGCGTATCTGATCGATCGGCTCGGCGTGTAGCGCCGTGATGTGACCGGTGACGTTGCTGGCGTCGCGGCGAGCGAAAGGCAAGCGATGCCAGGACGCAGGGAGCGCCAATACCCTGGGGTATGGGCGCGACCGAGGACACCGCAGCGCGCCGCCTTGCAGCCGCCGGAACCCGGCACACGTTGCCGGTCACATCACGACTCACCGCAGGTGGAACCCGGCGGCCATGCTGGGAGCTGTTGCCGCGCCGCCGAGGTGGCCGGCGATCCCCAGGATGTCCTCCTCGTGCGCAGCAGCGAGTAGTGCGTGAAGCGGGTCTCGACGACGGTGCCCTTGGGTACTGCGGGCGCCACCACGATGGTCGCAACGTGGTTTTGCGACCCGCCGTTGTCCGAGTCGTAGGTGATGAAGACCGCCGTTGACCCGGACTGGTAGGCGCGGGAGTTGATGATCGCCGGCATCCACCGCGCCAGCCAGTTGTCGGCGCAGGTGAGGCAGCCGCCGTGGGCGTCGTCGGTGGTGTTGGGGGCGATCAGCGCGAACCGGGGCAGCGCACCGGACGCCAGATCGTCGTGCAGCGCTCCCGCGGACGGCGTGCCCAGCGGCACATCCTTCTGGGCGCACGCCACCACCCCGGAGAAGTAGGGGGCGGCCGTGTGGCGTGGCACGTACAGACCATCTGGCGTGTTCTGGCGACTGCACGGCGTGGGCATCGACTCGGCATACACCTTCCACGAGCCCGACTGGGTGAAGATCGACGGACTGGCGGTGACGCATCCGCCACTCGGGGTGCAGTCGCGCCCGGCGATGTTGGACGGGACGGCCCCGCTGGTGAGGGCGACGTAGTTGGGCAGGCTGGGGTAGGTGATCGCGTAGTGGTTGGACGCCAGTCCGCATCGGCCCGCCAGCGCGGTCTGATACTTCGCCGGCCCGATCACCTGCTTGTAGGAGTGGTTTTCCTCCATGATCAGGATCACGTGCTGATAGGTGTGGGGCGAGACAGCGCCGATGCACGGGGTGGCCGGGCGAGATGGTGGACGCCGCCCCGGCGGAGTTGAGCGCGAGGCCGGCAGTGGCGGCCACGGCCAGGACGATGACGAGGGCAACTACTGCCGTCGTGCGGGAAACGAGATTCACGTGAGCTCCTTCGCGGTGGCTACTCGGCGACGGTCAGCTGGGGTGCGCCGCGGCCCGCATCGAGCCGCCACACGGTGCCGTTGGACGTGCGCGAGTAGAGGGTGATGTGTCGGCGAGTGAGCCTGCTCGCCCCGACGGTGTCGAGGTAGACGACGCCCGGTAGGTGGGCGCCGAAGGGCGTGAACGCGATGGCGTACTGCCCACCGCTGCGCCCGTTCATCTCCTCGGTGATCTCGTCGGTCTCGTCCAGGTAGCACCCACGGCAGAGGTGGTCGTCGACCGCGACTGCGCGAGCTGCCTCAAAGCCCCGGATCAGCAGGTGCTTGGCGGTTGCATCACCGACGGCCTGATCAGGGGCGGCGCCGTGAGTGACCACCGCAGGCGGTGGCGGCGAGCACAAGGGCGGCGATGAGCGCCGCGATCGGGTATCGGAGATTCGGCATTGAGGCTCCTGGGGGGAGGGACACCAATGCCGTCGGCCGGCCCGCAACCCACGGCCCTCGCCGGATCGCGGTAATTCGGCTAGCTCAATTTGTGCAACCATACGGTTGCGTGTACTATCGCAACCATTCAGTTGCACATCACCGCAGGAGGCACTCCATGTCACCCCTCGTCCCCATGGTCGTCGAGCAGACATCGCGCGGCGAGCGCTCGTTCGACATCTACTCGCGACTGCTCAACGACCGCATCATCTTTCTCGGCACACCGGTGACCGCCGACGTCGCCAACCTGATCGTGGCCCAGCTGATCCACCTGGAGTCGGACGATCCCGACAAGGACATCTCGGTGTACATCAACTCACCCGGCGGCGACGTCTACTCGGGGCTTGCGATCTACGACACGATGCGCTTCATCCGCCCCCAGATCCAGACCATCTGCTTCGGCATGGCGATGTCGATGGGAGCGATCCTGCTGGCCGGCGGCACCAAGGGCAAGCGGCTGGCGCTCGCCAACTCCAAGATCATGATCCACCAGGGCCACACCACCGGCTTCGAAGGCCAGGCCACCGACATCGAGATCCGCGCGCGCGAGATCCTGCAGCTGCAGCGCCGGATGGAGGAGATCCTGGCGGCCGACACCGGCCGCGGCGTCGACCAGATCCACGACGACACCCAGCGCGACAACTTCATGACCGCAGAGCAGGCCCGCGACTACGGCCTGATCGACGAGGTGGTCGCGGCCCGCACCGCCACCAACGGGCGTCGCACCGGCCTGGAGTAGAGCTATGGTGCAACCCACGAGTTGCGAATCATCCAACCAAGGAGCGGCCATGAGCGACGACCAGCGGGTGGAACGAAGCGTGGACGTGCCACTGGAGCCCGAGCGCGCGTGGGAGACGGTGACCGATCCCGCCGAGCTGGAACGGTGGCTGGCCCCCGACGTGGAGCTCGATCTGCGCGAGGGCGGCGACGTGTTCGTGCGCGACGACGACGGCCGCGAGCGACACGGCACCGTGGTCACGGTCGAGCCGCCCCAGCGGCTGGTGTACACGTGGGACACCGACGGCGTCGAGACCACCGTCGAGATCGAGCTCGACCCGCTCCCCGACGGCACCCGGATCCGCATCTCCGAGACTGCAGAAGCGCGCTTGCTGGCACTGGCGGCGTGAGCCACGAGGTCGGCCCCACGTTCGCGGCGCTGTCCGACCCCACCAGGCTGCAGGTCGTCTCGCTGCTGGCCGGGCGCGACAGCGTCACCGCCACCGAGCTGGCGCGTGAGCTGCCGATCTCACGCCAGGCAGTCGCCAAGCACCTGGCGGTGCTGCACGACGCCGGCCTGGCCGAGCCCGAGCGGGCCGGGCGGGAGACTCGCTACCGGTTCACCCCCGAGCCGCTGACCGAGGCTGCGACGTGGATGGCGAGCGTCGGCGCCGACTGGGATCAGCGGCTGACGCGACTCGCCGCCCACGCCAATCGGCGGCGCTGACAGGCCGCCCGGGTATTCTGATCGCACGTGTCCACGGTACGCCAAGCCGAGCCCCTGCTCTCCCAGGACGAGACCCGCGACCTCGGGCTCGACCGAGCGGCGTTGATCGGCATGTACCGCGACATGCTGGCGACCCGCATGATCGAGGAGCGCGGCAACCTGCTGTTCAAGGCCGGCAAGCTGCCCGGCAGCTACTACACCGGCCGCGGCAACGAGGGTGCGTCGATCGGCATGGCCAGCGCCATGGGCGAGTTGGACGTGGCATCTCCGCTGCACCGAAACCTGGGCGTGCACGTCGTCCGCGGAGTCAAGCCGGCGGCCATCTTCTGCCAGTTCATGGGGCGCGTCGGAGGGGCCACCGGCGGTCGTGACTCCAACCTGAGATCAAACGACTTCGGGCCGGGCGTCGGCCTGCTCGCGGGCGTCAGCCACCTGCCGGCGATGATCACCGTGATCACCGGAATCGCGCTGGCATTTCAGCTGCGCGGCGAGGATCGGGTCGCGCTGGGCTGGTGTGGCGACGGGGCCTCGGCCCGCGGCGACATGCACGAGGCGATGAACCTGGCGGGCGTGCGAAAGCTGCCGATCGTGTACGTGATCGATAACAACCAGTACGCCTACTCGACGCCCAACCGGCTCCAGTACGCCTGCGAGCACCTGGCCGATCGCGGCCCGGCGTACGGGTTCGAAGGCATCGTGGTGGACGGCACCGACGTGCTCACCGTGTACCGCGAGGGCATGCGCGCGATCGAGAAGGCGCGCATGGGCGGGGGGCCCACGGTGCTCGAGCTGGTGACGCTGCGGATGGAAGGCCACGCGGTGCACGACGACGCCTCATACGTGCCCCGCGAGCTGCTGGCCGAGTACGCGGACAAGGATCCGGTCACACGATACCGGGCCTGGCTCGAGCTGAACGAGGATCTCAGCGACGACGAGCATGTCGCGATCGAGGCGGAGGTGCGCGCCATGATCGACCAGGGTGTCGCAGAGGCCGAAGCCAGCCCCCAGCCCGACCCGTCCACTGTGCTCGACGGTGTGTACGCCGACCATGCCTGAGCCCCGGCCAGCTATTCTGCGCTGACCATGAGTGACTTTGGATTCGGAGACATGTTCGGCGACCCCGAGGAGCTGCAGCGCCAGATGGCCTCCTTCATGGAGCAGGCGCAGCAGGGCCAGAAGGTCGCGTTCGCCGACCAGGCGATCAACCTGGCGGTCGGCATCACGGTGGCGGCGATCGGCCGGATGGAACTCACCGGCACCCCCAGCGAGCAGGCAACCGCCGTTCGCGATGCGGTGCGCATGATCTTCCCCGAGGCGGTGACCCTCGTTCGCGAGGCCCGCCAGGGCCTCACCTAACCGACTCGGCCGACAGCTACTCGATCACGCGCCAGTCGGTGTGCACCTCGGCTGTGGTGGACGCCGAGATGAAACAGTCACGCTCGGCCTTGCCGGTCAGCTCACGGGCGGCGGCTGCGTGGCCCCCGGCCATGGTCGCAAGCACGACCACGTTCACGCCCACGAAGGCGTAGCGACGGTCTTCCTCGCGGCGCTCCAGCGTGCCCTCGGCCTTCGACTCGTAGCTCACGATCTCGAGCCCGTGATGGGCGCAGTGGGCAACGAACGAGAGCATCGTGCACGACTGCAGCGACGCCAGGAACAGGTGCTCGGGACTCCATTCGGCGTCGTCGCCCGACGGGAAGTCGACCGGCGGTGCGACCACGATCTCGGAGCGCCCGCCGGCACGCGCCACTGAACGCCGACCGCCGAGTCCACTCGAGTTCGGTGCGTGTAGGTGAAGACCTTGGTTTCCATGGAGGCAGCCTATCCCCCGCCGAGCACCGCGGCCACCGGCGCCGGCATGACCGTCTTCCACGGGCCGGCGTGCCAGTCGCGATGGTCGTAGCGGGATTCGCGAAGCTCCGCCGCCAGCGCGGCCAACCGAGGCTCGAGCTGCTCGGCCACAATCGGCAGCGCCTCGGGGAACGCACCCAGAATGGCTGCCTCGGCGGCGATCGCAGCGGCACCGATGTTGACCACCCGGTCGGGACGGCTCGGGGAGGGTCGCGGCGCTCCGTCCAAGCTCCCCGCTCGCGCGGCCCGGCGATGCAGGCCACCAGTGCGTCCAGGTCGGCGTCGACCAGCAGCGTCCCGTGCACCAGCGTGGCGCTCCGGTTTCGGTGGGCGGCGATCCCGGTGACCTTGCGCCCGCCGACCCGCACGGTGCGGGAGTCGCGCTCGGCGTCCACGCCGAGGTCGCGGCAGGCCGCCACCATCCCGTCCAGAAACGGCGAGTACATGTCCGGCACCCCGGCGCTCGCGGCAGGGTGCGACGCCGGCAGCACCAGCGCCGCACACACCACACCGGGGTCGAGGTAGACGGTGCCGCCGCCGGTGAAGCGCCGCCACACCTTCACCCCGCGGGCGGCGCAGGCCGCGGCGTCGATCTCCCAGTCGACGCGTTGAAAACGGCCGACGATCACCGCCGGGGACGATCGCCAGACAGCGATCACCGGATCGCTGAGACCGGCTCGCGCCAGCGCTTCGTCGAGTGACAGCGCGTGCGACGGCTCGAGCAGCCCCGACGTGTCAGCGGTCACTCGCGGGTGCCGGCGGTGACCGCGATGCCGACTCGTCGCAGCCGCATCTCCATCGACGGCGGAGCGTTCGCGGGCAGCTCGACCTCGGCCGGGAGACGCGCGTTGATGCTCGGCGATCTCGCGCTCGAGATCCTGCGCTGATCCGCTGCGCGACAAGCTCGGCGCGAGCCACAGCCAGGCTGGCGGCCGCCCGTTCGCGCTCGTGCTGCAGCAGTTCGCGGGCCAGGTCGCCGGTCTCGATCAGCGCCAGCGCGTCGCGGCGCAGCGCCTCGGGGCGAGCATCGTCGCGTAGCTCGATCGGCGGCTCCATCTCGACCGGCAGGCGTTCGATCACCGTCATCAACGTGGCTGCGCTCAGCTTCCAGCAGCTCACGATGGTCACGCGTCTCGAGCCGGGCGCTCTCGACCCGACGCTCGGCGGCGGCCACCTCGGCGCGGTACGGCTCGGGATCGACACCGGCCGACTCGGCCAGCTGCAGCTGCTCGGCCGCGCGCGTCCACAGCACGACCAGCGGGCCCTGAGCGGCCCACTCTCGCTCCAGCTCGCGGGCGATCGCGGCGATCGCGGCGGTGCGCTGCTCGACCACGGCGATCAGATCGGGTACCGCCAGCTCCACTGCGACGTCGCGCTCGATCTCGACCTCCAGCTGCCGCACCCGCTCGAGCTGCCTCGGCCACGGCATCGCGCCGCTCGGCCAGCTCCAGCACCTTTTCGAGTTCAGACCGATTCATCCAGCGCCGGCCTCGGCGGCGATCTCCATAGACCTCGCGGCAACCGATCGAACCCCAATAACAGCAGCGGCGCCAGCGCGAGCCCGGCGGCGTCCAGGAAGCAGTACCCCCCGGGGATGCCGCTGGGCGGGTTGCCCTGCGGGATTATCCCGCCGGGACCGTGGACGGCCCACGTCCACGCTCCCAGGTTGGTGCCCACCAGCTCGAGGTAGCTGGTGACGACAAACGCGCCGGCGTACACCAGCGGCTGGCGGCCGACCAGCAGAAACCGCACCAGGAAGAGGTACATGATCGCTCCCAGCACATCCCGTGCGGGGGGCCAGCGCGAGCCCCCAGAACGCCCACGCGCCGCAGACCAGCAGCACGCCGTAGATGAACTGTCTGCGGTAGCGCTCGGCCAGCACCGAGCGGCCGATGCAGAGTGCCGCCAGATACACCAAGCCGTGGCCGGGCGGCACGTACATGGGCACGTTGTGCAGGCGGTAGGTGTACACCCCCAGGCCCGGCGAGGCGGTGTACTCGAGCGCGGTCGCCACCAGGATCACCACCGCGACCTGGGCGCGGCTGCGGCGCGGCTCACCCCACAGCAGGCGCGATCAGGAGCACCCAGGTGACCACGCCGACCGAGCGCTGCAGCCAGATCCCGGCGTTGTGGTCGATGGTGGCAGCCACCGCGATCCAGGCAAAGACGGTGACGGACACCCATAAATCGCGAGGCGGCCGAGGCATCCGCCTAATGATATCGACCAATCATCTAGGCTTCCCCGGTGGACGAACGAGTGATCGAGGTCAACGCGCAATCCGTCAGGCACGCCCTGGCAAACGCGTTTGTCGCATCGGAGCCCGGCGACCATGTGTGGCGCGGCGAGATCGGCATCAAGGGACCGGTGGTGACGGTGGACGTGCGCGAGACCGACGGCGCCCCATACGTCCACGCCCGCGCCGACGTGCTGGAGGTGCCCGAGCTGACCGCGGCGGTCGCTCGGACGCTCCTGATCGAGAACGGCGAGCTGGTGCTGGGCCGGTTCGCCCACTCCGACGGTGCTGTGCGGATCGAGCACGCGATCATGGCCGGCTCGACCATGGCGACGGTCGAAGTGCAGGCCTCGGTGTGGTGCGTGGGCTGGGGCGCATCGGCATTTGGGCCTCGGCTGAAGGCACTGCTGTCAGAGGGCACCCCACCCCCGCCTCCCCACACACCCGCCGCCCGCCGTCGCGACGCCGAATACCACGTGGACTTCACCACCCGGCGGGTGCAGAAGTTCTTGGAGGAGCACTACGGCGGGTTCGAGCATCATCCCGACTGGGGCTTCCACGGCCCGTTCGGCAGCGCCCGGGTGTTCGTGGACGTGCTGCCGGTGCTGGACGACTCGACCGCCGTGCGCGCCTCCTCGCCGGTGCTTTCCGACATCGACCTGAGCGACGAGCTGGCCTTGCGACTGCTCCCGCTGGAGACGTCAACGCCGTTTGGATCGTTTCTGTACGTGCCCTCCCGGCGAGAGGTGTGGTTCCAGCACGTGGTGCTGGGCGATGACCTCGACCTGACCGAATTCGAGCAGGCGATCGATGTGGTGGCGCACTCTGCAGACGATCACGACGACGAGCTCCAAGCCGAGTTCGGCGGCAAGCGCTACGCCGATCTGGCCGGCTGACGCGAGTGATATTCTGAGCGTCGCATGAACGCAGACCGAACGGCCATGTGGATCATCGCCGGCGGCATTCTGGCCGCCGTGGTGGTGGTGTTCGCAGTGGACGGGATCGAGGGCATCCCGTTCGAGTGGTGGGGCGTCGCCAGCGCCTGCCTCTTGGCCGGCGTGGCGTTCTCGCTCGGCTACACCGACTGACCACTCGCGCGACCGCGAGTCTCAGTTTGGCGGGGTCGGCGGCCGAATACCCCGGCGTGCACCCATTTCTCGAAGCCGTTCTCGCGCCGGGCGTAAACTGGCGGGAAGGTTCGCGATGCTCTGGAAGATCGCACTGGTGTGCGTCGTCCTGCTGGTGCCGAGCGTGGTGCTGGGAGTTGGGCTACTGGTCGGGGATGACGGCACAGACCTCGTTCGCGGCGTCGGAAGGCACCGGAGTCGACGTACGCAACGCCCTGATGAAGCTGATGGCGTCCACCGTCGAGCTGCGCAGCGCCAACGTGCGGCTGGCGCTTGGTGACCGGTCGCAGGCCGGCGCCGCGGCTTCGGCCCGCGCCGGAATCGCGGCGCAGGTGCGCGCACTCGACTCGGTGGTCGCGCACGACCCCGGCGGGTTCGGGTTGGCGACCGGAGTGGCGCGCGCCCGGGCGGCAGTAACCGCGTTCGCGGCGCGCGCCGGCCGGCTCTGACCCGCGCGGCAGAGGTCGGCGCCGCGGACGCCGCGCTGACACAGATCAACGCGATGCTGACCGAGATGCTGAACGACTCGAAGCTGATCCTCGACCCCGATCTCGACTCCTACTCCGCGATGGACGCGTGGCTCTTGCGCGTGCCGGTGATTCTCGACGTTGCCACGCGAGCGTCCTCGCAGATCGCGGCCGAGTCGCCGCACGGCGGTCGCGCCGAGCTCGACCTGGCGGTCGAGCTGTCGTCCGCTCGCACTGACCTCGAGGATTCACTCGTGGCGCTCAAAGCGACGTCGCATTCGTGCGAAGCTCGACCCACGACTCGACGGCCGCACACGAGGTGGGCGCGCCGGTCGCCAGGCTCTCGCACTCGCTCGCACGTGCTCGACCGCTCGCTTCGGGCCGGCACCAGGGCAAGCCGGCTGCCGGCCACGGGTGTGAGCCGCCGGAGCAGGCGGTTGCCATCCGACGCGTCGTCGTTCACCGACGCCTACCCGGTGGTGCTCGATCGACTCCTGCACAAACGCGCCGCGGGCATCAACGGACAGCTCGAGCAGAGCTTTCTGATCGCCGCGCTCGTGCTTGCTGCTCGCGGCCTACCTGATCGCGGCCGTGACCCGGATGATCGTGACCGGCATGAGGCAGATCACGCTTGCTGCCCGGGCGATCGCGCACGGCGACGTCGATCAGTCGATCGACATTCGCAGTAACGACGAGATCGGCCAGGTCGCGAGCTGCGTTCGAGACGATGGTGGGGTACCTCAAACGACTCGCCGGCGGGTGCCGAGCAGATCGCGCGAGGCGATCTGACCACGCGGATCGATGCCGCGTCCGACGGAGACCGGCTGGGCAAGGCGTTCACGGTGATGACCACCAGCTTGACCGGCGCTGATCGGCCAGGTGCAAAACGCGTCGACGACCGTCTCGGCGGCGTCCGACCAGATGGCCGTCCGCCAGCGAGGAGGCCGGCCGATCGCTCGGGCGGGATCGCCACCTCGATCGGGGATGTCGCTGCCGGAGCCGAACGCAGGTGCGGATGGTGGACGCGGCACGCCAATCGGCGCAGGAGACCGCATCGCAGGTCGGCGAGGCACGCCGGGTCGCACTCGATGGAGTGGCGGCGTCGCAGCAGGCGACACCGAGGCGATGGACGCGGTGCGCGACTCGACCGGGTCGGTCACCAGACGCGATCCGTGAGCTGGCCGAGAAGACCGGTCAGATCGGCGGGATCGTCGAGACGATCACCAGCATCGCCTCACAGACCAATCTGCTGGCGCTGAACGCCGCCATCGAGGCGGCGCGCGCGGGCGAGCAGGGCCGCGGCTTCGCGGTGGTCGCCGAGGAGGTGCGGAAGCTGGCCGAGGAGTCGCAACTGGCCACCACCAAGATTTCCGCGCTGATCGACGACATCCAAGCCGAGACGCACCGCACGGTGAATGCGGTCGAAGAACGGCGCGACCAAGACCCAGAACAGCGTCGCGGTGGTCGAGGAGGCACGCGACGCGTTCGAACGGATCGGCTCTCAGGTCGAGCAGGTCACCGAGCGGATCGTCCATATCGTCGAACGCGGTCGCCGAGATCGCCGCCGTGGGGAAGCAGACCTCGTCATCGACCGAGCGGGTGTCAGCCTCCGCGCAGGAGACCTCGGCAGCGACCGAGGAGACGTCGGCCTCCGCTCGCGCACTTGGCCGCCACCGCCCAAGAACTCAAAGCGCCTGGTCGCAACCTTCAAGCTCACGCGTGAATAAAGGTGCCAGGCACCTTTTATTCACGAGAGTGATATACATACTGGCTGAAAATCGTCTGTCTCGGCCACACGAGCTGACCCGAGGAGAAGGATCGACTCGTGTGGAAAGCATTCTTCTGCGTCGCGCTCGCGGCGGCAGGAATTCGTTCGTAGGCTTCGCGATGGCCTCGTCGTCAGAGAGACGATTAGTCAGCGACTGGGCCTGTATGCGAGGTTGAAGTGGGCGATCCGCTCGATGGTCTTCCTGAGGGCATGCCGCTCAGGGCGTCGCGCGCGACTATCTCCGGACGGCTGCGATCGCGGCTGTTGCGGTCTCGGGGACGCCGGGAGATGTGGCGGTCGTGCTATCAGGCGAACCGGCGGCAGATGGGACTTGGACGGACGCGGAAGTACGCGAGGATGGACACTGACATCCAATCCGGAGGCCTTTGAGCCGAGTTTGGGCGTCCTCTTTGAGGCCCGCCGTCGTCGTGGCGACAGGGCGTGGGAGCTGAGTGTCGCTGGGATGTCCGCCGCCTGGCGCCGACTACGAGAGCATGATCGAGTTCGACCAGGCGATGTACGCGGGGATCACTGGCGCTGAAATCGCAACCCGCGACGCATCACCGGACTCGGGCTTTCTCGTCTTCGTTGTGGTGGGGGACGACGGGCGAGCACAGCTGATATCGGGGTATCACGGAAACTGCGGTTACATCCGCCACACCTGCTCGACCGACATGGTGCCGACCCAGATCGAGGTTGCCGCGTTCGACCAGGGCGGGCCGACGCTTGGCGTGTTCGTGACGCCACGGCTAGAGGACGGCGAGTGGAAGCTCGACTGCGTCTGGGATCCGCCGCCGGCGGGAGACGAGCCGGCATGGGAGCCGCCGCCGAAGTTCGAGACCGCCGACGAGGCGCTGCGGGTCAACCTGCCCGAGGGGTACGAGTTCGGCGAGACACGGAGATCGCCACGCGGCGACCACGCCGCGGCGCTTGCGGTCAGGCCCGGCAAGCCCACGCTCGTCCTGACTGCGTCCTGGATGGGCGAAGGCTGGTGGTCGCATGGGCCATCAAACGCGGGCGGTTCGATTGGGCGATCCGCTCTCGCCGGCGTCGTGGGCGCTGGGTGCTCGATTGCGACTGGTGAATAATTGGTGCCCGGCACCAATTCTTCACTCAGGACGCCTGGGGTGAATAACGGTGCCTGGCACCGTTATTCACCCCAGAGCATCTGCCAGAAGTTCGGTGGGGTGGACGATGGGGATGTCGCCATGGCCGAGTTGCCGCAGCGAGGCGGCCAGCTGTAGCGCGCAGCCGGGATTGGCGGTGGCGATCACGTCGGGCTCGGCGGCGATGATCGAGCGGGCCTTGCGCAGGCCGAGCTCCTTGGCCGCCGCCGGCTGGGTGAGGTTGTACACCCCCGCCGAGCCGCAGCACATGTCCGGCCGCTCGATCTCGACCAGCTCCACACCCGGGATGCCGGCCAGAAGCGCACGCGGCTCGGCCGCAATGCCCTGCCCGTGGTTGAGGTGACAGGCGTCCTGATACACCACCCGAGTGGCAGGTCGTGGTGCGCGCACCGCCCGCGGGCCGAGTTCGGCCAGTAGCTCGTTGACGTCGCGCACCGCCGCCGAGAACCGCCGCGCCTCCGGCGTGCCCAGAAGCTCGCCGTAGCCCTTCATCGCCGAGCCGCAGCCGGCGGCGGTCACCACCACGCGCTCGTGGCCGGCGAACGTCGCGACCGTCGCCTCGGCCCGTCGCCGCGCCTCGGCCTCGCGACCGGAATGCAGCGCCAGGGCACCGCAGCAACCCTGGCCTTGGGGCACCACACATTCGCACCCGTCCGCCGCAAGTGTGGCCACCGCGGCGGCATTGACCCGGCCGAAATAGACGCTCTGCACACAGCCCTCCAAGAGCGCCGCCGACTGCTTCAGCTGACCGCGAGCCGGGGTGTAGCGCGGCGGGCGGGCGCGCAGATCGGCCAGCGACACGCGCGGTGCGAGGGCCATCGGCCGGATCCCCGCCGCCAACGGCAGCGACAGCGCCCGCAACAGTCGCGGCCGTGTAAACACCGCCGAGACCAGCGTGTCGATCACCCGGTTTCGGGGAGTCACCGGCGCCTCCACCCTGCGCCGGGCCCGCGTGCGCTCGATCAGCAGGTCGTAGCGCACGCCGCTGGGACAGGCCGGAACACAGGCCAGACACCCCAGGCAACGATCGATGTGAACCGCGACCGAGTCATCCATCGCCAGCTCGCCCCGCTCGACCATGTCCATCAAGAGGATCCGCCCGCGGGGCGAATCCTGCTCCTGGCCCCACAGGTCATAGGTGGGGCAGGCCGGCAGGCAGAAGCCGCAGTGGACACACGCGTCGAGCAGCTCGCGGGTGCTGGTCTCAGCCACCGTAGGCCGCCGTTACGCGTTGCTCGAGCGGGGTCAGCTCGACATCGGCAGGCAGCAGCGCATCGCTCAGCAGGTGCCCACGGGCGATCCGGCCGAGCACGCGCGTCGCGCCGGCACGCTGCAACCGCTCGATCTCGAAGGGAGCATCGGCCGGCAGCACCCGCCGGGACGAGAGGCCGGCCGCCGCCTCGCGATACTCAGCCCAAAGCTGCTCGTCGTCGACCACCAACTCGCCCCCGGTGTCCGCCTGCATGCGCTCAGCAAGCACGGTGGCAACCGGGCTCTCGAAGCGCACCATGATCGCCTCCGGTGGCCACGAGTACTCCACGCATGCCGGCGCCAGCGGCTCCAGCGAGAGCACATCGACCCGGTCACATACCACCGTGGCCGTGGCCTGCGGGACAGGGTGCAGGCGCACCGTCAGCTCTCGGATGCGTCCCAGCCGCCCATGCGCGCCGGTGAACAGCTTGGGCAGGTCGTACCCCGCGACGCTCTTGACCACTCGGCCGCCCGAGCGAGCCACGGTGCCGTCTGACAGCTCGACCTCCATACCCAGCACGAGAT